>NZ_JBJNOO010000005.1:0-603735 GCF_052166595.1 Serratia sp. CY81684
TGAATTTTACTTCAGTTAGTCACTCTTCAAGACTTGATATTTTTTTGCATCCGAAGATGCTGGATATCGTCTTGTGGAGTGCCCACACAGATTGTCTGATAAATTGTTAAAGAGCAGTGCCGAGAAACTCATCGGCGCGGGCTGCGTATACTACGCTTTTCGCCCGGAGAGTCAAGCGTTTATTTCGCTTTCTTCTCGCTGACCCGGCGGCTTGTCAGTCGTTGTTCCCGGTCAGTGGAGGCGCATTATAGGGAGTTCTCGGCAGGCCGCAACCCCTAATTGCAAAAAACCCTTCAAGCGTTCAAATAATCACCAAAAATGCCTTTTTAGGATGTTTATTAGTCAAAAAACACCGGTTTTAGCGCAGTAATAGCGGCAAACCCTGCAAACAGGAGCAAACGAAGATAAAGAAAAGGGAGCGGTCACCCGCTCCCTTTCATCTTTAATAGGCTTAATTGCCGTTATTGGCGTGCAACGATATGGTCGTTTTCCACATCCAGCGTCACCAGCTTGCCGGGGATCAGCTTGCCGGACAGGATTTGCTGCGCCAACGGGTTCTCGATCTCCTGCTGAATAGCGCGTTTCAACGGACGCGCACCATACACAGGGTCGTAACCGGTTTTGCTCAACAACGCCAGAGCAGGCTCGGTCATGGTTACTTCGTAACCGCGCTCTTCCAAACGCTTGTACAGACGCGACAGCTGAATCTTGGCGATCGCAGCAATGTGTTTCTCGCCCAGCGGATGGAACACCACCACTTCATCGATACGGTTGATGAATTCCGGACGGAAGTGGTGACTCACCATCTCCATCACCGACTCTTTCATCTGCGCGTAGTTCATCTGACCGAAATGCTCCTGGATCAGATCCGAACCCAGGTTGGACGTCATGATCACCACGGTATTGCGGAAATCGACGGTACGGCCCTGGCCATCGGTCAGGCGGCCGTCATCCAACACCTGCAGCAGGATGTTAAACACGTCTGGGTGCGCTTTCTCGACTTCATCCAGCAGGATCACCGAATAAGGCCGGCGACGCACGGCTTCCGTCAGGTAGCCGCCCTCTTCATAACCGACATAGCCCGGAGGCGCGCCGACCAGACGAGAGACGGAGTGTTTCTCCATAAACTCGGACATATCGATACGCACCATGGCGTCGTCGCTGTCGAACAGGAACGAAGCCAGCGCCTTGCAAAGCTCGGTTTTCCCCACCCCGGTCGGGCCAAGGAACAGGAACGAACCGATCGGCCGGTTAGGATCGGACAACCCGGCGCGGCTGCGGCGGATAGCATTAGAGACCGCGCTGACCGCTTCGTCCTGGCCGATCACCCGCGAATGCAGCTCTTGCTCCAGGCGCAGCAGCTTGTCGCGCTCGCCTTCCAGCATTCTGGCCACCGGGATCCCGGTCGCGCGCGCCAGCACTTCGGCAATCTCCGCATCGGTTACCCGGTTGCGCAACAGCTTCATGCTCTTGCCTTCGGCCTGCGTGGCAGCGGCGAGCTGTTTCTCCAGCTCAGGGATCTTGCCGTATTGCAGTTCCGACATCCGCCCCAAATCGCCGACGCGGCGCGCCTGCTCCAGGGTGATTTTGGCCTGCTCAAGTTCCGCCTTGATGTTCTGAGTACCGGAGAGTGACGCTTTTTCCGCTTTCCACTCTTCTTCCAGCTCCGAATATTCGCGTTCTTTCTGCCCCAGCTCATCGCTGAGCATTTCCAGGCGTTTCTTACTGGCGTCGTCCGACTCTTTATTCAGCGCCTGCTGTTCCAGCTTCAACTGAATGATGCGGCGCTCAAGCCTGTCGAGCGATTCAGGCTTGGAGTCCATCTGCATGCGAATGCTGGACGCCGCTTCGTCGATAAGGTCAATAGCCTTGTCCGGCAATTGACGATCGGCGATATAACGGTGCGAAAGCGTTGCCGCCGCCACGATGGCCGGATCGGTGATCTGCACGTGGTGGTGCAGTTCGTAACGCTCTTTCAGGCCGCGCAGAATAGCGATAGTGTCTTCCACACTCGGCTCCGCCACATACACTTTCTGGAAACGACGTTCGAGGGCCGCATCCTTCTCTATATATTGACGATACTCATCCAGCGTGGTGGCACCGACGCAGTGCAGCTCGCCGCGCGCCAGCGCCGGCTTGAGCATGTTGCCCGCATCCATTGCGCCATCCGCCTTACCGGCGCCGACCATGGTGTGCAGTTCGTCGATAAACAGGATAACGCTGCCTTCCTGCTTGGCCAGATCGTTAAGCACGCCTTTCAGACGCTCTTCAAACTCGCCGCGATATTTGGCGCCGGCGATCAAAGCGCCCATATCGAGGGACAATACGCGCTTGTGCTTCAACCCTTCCGGCACTTCGCCGTTGATGATGCGCTGCGCCAGGCCTTCGACGATGGCGGTTTTACCCACGCCAGGTTCGCCGATAAGTACCGGGTTGTTTTTGGTGCGGCGTTGCAGCACCTGAATGGTGCGGCGGATCTCTTCGTCACGGCCAATCACCGGGTCAAGTTTGCCCTGCTCGGCACGTTCGGTCAGATCGATGGTGTATTTCTTCAATGCTTGCCGTTGGTCTTCGGCGCCTTGATCTTCCACGCTGTCACCGCCTCTCATTTGTTCAATGGCTTTGCTGATTTTGTCGGCCGTTGCGCCGGCCGCTTTCAACAAGTCGGTCAACGAGCCGCGGTCTTCCAGCACCGCAAGCACAAACAGCTCGGAAGAAATGAATTTGTCCGCGCGCTTCTGCGCCAGCTTGTCGCACAGGTTCAGGACGCGCACCAGCTCGTGGGACGGTTGAACGTCGCCACCGGTGCCTTCTACCTGCGGTAAACGGGACAGCGCCTGTTCGATTTCGGTGCGCACGCGCCCGGCATCGATACCTGCGGAAGTTAATAGTGGACGAACCGTGCCCCCTTCTTGATTGAGCAGGGCGCTCATCAGATGTAGCGGTTCAATAAACTGGTTGTCGTGCCCAAGGGCTAGTGACTGGGCATCGGCGAGGGCAAGCTGGAATTTGTTGGTAAGACGATCCAGACGCATAACACCTCCAAGATGGGTCGAAATTGCTACTGGAGATTAAATGAGGTCATCCCTCAAATTTTCAAGGTTATCTCGACGCTAAATTTTCGGTACAACGCCATGCGTCGTTGGATCGTCCTAATTCAATAGGTTATATCAGCCAGATTAAACTTGCCATACGTCCGGTTATTCCATCGCGCCGATAGGAGAAAAAATGACTCGTTTCGTTAACCGTACAGCGGTCGCCGCCATAGATGGCCTGCACGCCCGCTCGCAACAAACGTTGGCGAGCCAGCAAATAGATATTAGCCAAAAATTTATCGCCGTGCGGCGTAAACGCCGCCGCGGCTTCGGCGTCTTCCGCCATGAAAGCGGCGTGCACTTCCGGCCCGACCTCAAACTGCTGTGGGCCGATCGCCGGCCCCAACCAGGCGCTGATCTGACCCGGCGCGGCGCTGAACGCCGCCACGGTTTGCTCCAGCACGCCGTGGCATAACCCGCGCCAGCCGGCGTGGGCGGCAGCCACTTCGTCACCGTGCTGCGAGTAGAATAGCACCGGCAGACAATCCGCCGTCATCACGGCGCACACCTGCCCCGGCACGTTGCTGTACACCGCATCCGCCCGCAGATCGGCGGGCGCTTTCCCCGTCAACGTCACCACGCGAGTGCCGTGCACCTGCTCGAGCCACACCGGCATCTGCGGCAAACCGGCGGCGGTAACCAAACGTTCCCGATTGCGTGTCACCGCTTGCGCCTCATCACCGACGTGGGTGCCGAGGTTCAGCGAGTCATAAGGCGGCAGGCTAACGCCGCCGCCACGCGTGGTGCTGCAGGCCTTAACCCCGGTAGGCAACGGCCAGTCAGGCAGAATGAGCGAGCTCATTACCAGTCCATCTGATCTTTGAATTCTTCGGTGTCCGCCTTCAGCGCGTTGATCAGATCGACCATGTCCTGCGGCAGCGGCGCATGCCACTCCATCTGGATGCCGCTGATCGGATGATACAAACGCAGCATGGTGGCGTGCAGCGCCTGGCGGTCAAAGCCGCGCAGCGTGTTGATGAAGGCTTCCGAAGCGCCCTTTGGTGGACGCGGACGGCCGCCGTACAGCGGATCGCCCACCAGCGGATGGCTGATGTAAGCCATGTGTACACGGATCTGGTGAGTACGGCCGGTTTCCAGGCGCAGGCGCAGGCGGGTGTGCGCGCGGAAGTGTTCCATGATGCGGTAGTGCGTTACCGCCGGTTTACCCATCGGGTGCACCGCCATATGGGTACGCTTGGTGGAATGACGCGCGATAGGCTCTTCTACCGTGCCGCCAGCGGTCATGGTGCCGATCGCCACCGCTTCATATTCACGGGTGATCTCACGCGCCTGCAGCGCTTCCACCAGCCGGGTTTGCGCCGGCACGGTTTTCGCCACCACCATCAGGCCGGTGGTGTCTTTGTCCAGACGGTGCACGATGCCGGCACGCGGCACGTCGGCAATTTCCGGGTAGTGATGCAGCAGCGCATTGAGCACCGTGCCGTCCGGGTTACCGGCGCCAGGGTGCACCACCAAATCGCGCGGTTTGTTGATCACCAGGATGTCGCTGTCTTCATAGACGATATCCAGCGCGATGTCCTGTGGCTCCCAACGCGCCTCTTCTTCAATCTGTGCATCGATGGCGACGGTCTCTCCGCCCAGCACCTTCTCTTTCGGTTTGTTTGACGTTTTGCCATTGACCTTCACCCGATCGCCCAGGATCCACTCTTTTATGCGAGATCGTGAATAATCAGGGAACAATTCGGCCAAAGCCTGATCTAAACGTTGTCCGAGTTGAGATTCGGCCACCGTTGCGGTGAGTTGTACTTGTTGTGCCATATGCAGCTTCTTCGTTAACGTTGGGTTTTCACGGCGATGCCGTTTAATATAATGTGCTATTGTACCTGGTCTTTGTCGGGAGCTTAACGGACAGTCTCCCGGAATAACACCCTGAGGATAATCAAAACGTCATGACGCGTATGAAATATCTGGTGGCGGCAGCCACGTTGAGCCTGGCGCTGGCAGGTTGCTCCACATCCAAGGATGCGGTTCCCGACAACCCACCTTCGGAAATCTATGCTACCGCGCAGCAAAAACTGCAGGACGGTAACTTCAAGGGCGCGATTACGCAACTCGAAGCGTTAGATAACCGCTATCCTTTCGGGCCGTATTCCCAGCAGGTCCAGCTGGATTTGATTTACGCCTACTATAAGGCCGCCGACTTGCCGATGGCTCAGGCATCCATCGATCGCTTCATGCGTCTGAACCCGACGCACCCGAACATCGATTACGTGATGTACATGCGCGGCCTGACCGACATGGCGCTCGATGACAGCGCGCTGCAGGGCTTCTTCGGGGTTGACCGTTCGGACCGCGATCCTCAGCACGCTCGCGCTGCGTTCCGCGACTTCAGCCAGTTGATTCAGCAATACCCGAACAGCCAATACGCGACCGACGCCAACAAGCGTTTGGTGTATCTGAAAGACCGTTTGGCCAAGTATGAGCTTTCGGTGGCGGAATACTACACTAAACGCGGTGCTTACGTCGCGGTCGTTAATCGCGCCGAGCAGATGTTGCGTGAATTCCCGGATACCAAAGCGACGCACGACGTGTTGCCGCTGATGGAAAATGCCTACAAGCAGCTGCAGCTGAACGGCCAGGCTGACAAAGTGGCCAAAGTGATCGCCGCCAACCCGCAATAAACGCGCGTCGGCAACGGCAGAAAAACCAAACGGCAGCCGAGGCTGCCGTTTTCATTGGCGTCGACCTGGTTTTTACTGGAAAAATACACAAGTAAAAACACGGTGTTAGCTAGTACTCCTCACCGGTCAACTCATCGATAATGCGCCATCCGGCGGCAACTCTCAAGCATTAGATAGCCAATTCAAATGCTGAATCACAGATTGAACTAACTTTGCAAAAAGTGACAAAAAATCGTGATTTACATCACGCATTTAAACAAAAAGCGGGGTATGCTGGATTCACCAAGACGGAAAGACAGAGAGGTAAGTTATATGACATTGAACATTACCAGCAAACAAATGGATATCACTCCCGCAATCCGCAATCACGTCGAAGACCGTCTCACCAAACTGGAAAAATGGCAGACCCAGCTGATTAACCCGCATATCGTCTTATCCAAAGAACCGCAGGGGTTTGTCGCCGATGCTACCATTACCACGCCTAACGGCCCGCTGGTCGCCAGCGCCAAACATGATGACATGTATACCGCCGTTAATGAGCTTATCGCCAAGCTGGAGCGCCAGTTGAACAAGGTGCAGCACAAAGGCGAAGCGCGCCGCTGCAACGCCAGCGTGAAAGACATCGTGCCGGAAGTCACGCAAGAGCAGGAATAACCGTCCGACAGCGATTGCCGCATCAAACGCGCCCGAGGGCGCGTTTTTTGTCGGGTATTTTTGTTGACGGGCTAAAGGCCAGCGGTTACTTTAAAACCTGTTCACATCAACCTTAGGTAGACCATGCCACGCACACCGTTTTTCTTCGCATTCTTTTTTACCTTCCCCTGACTGGGAGGCGTTTCGTCGTGTGAGAAAGAATGCGAAGACGAACAACAAGGCCTCCTGGAGACAGGGGGCTTTTTTTATGGCTGTTTTACAACGAATAAGAACAGAAGGCGGAAGCTGATTATGACTGACAACCCGTTATTGGTGCTGCGCGAGCGCATCAGCGCACTGGACTTGAAACTGCTGGCTCTGCTGGCGGAACGCCGTGAACTGGCGATCGAAGTCGGCAAGACCAAGCTGCACTCTCACCGCCCGATCCGCGATAAAGAGCGCGAACGCGATCTGCTGGATGCGCTGATCGCCGCCGCCAAACCTTACGATCTGGACGGTTTTTACGTCACCCGCCTGTTCCAACTGATTATCGAAGATTCCGTCCTGACCCAACAGGCGCTGCTGCAGCACCAGCTCAACCCCGTCAGCCAGCATTCCGCCCGCATCGCCTTCCTCGGCCCGAAAGGCTCTTATTCGCATCTGGCGGCACGCCAATACGCCGCCCGTCATTTTGATCAGCTGATCGAATGCGGCTGCCAGAAGTTTCAGGATATCTTCGCCCAGGTGGAAACCGGCCAGGCGGACTACGCAATTTTGCCGATCGAGAATACCAGTTCCGGTTCGATTAACGAGGTGTACGATCTGCTGCAACACACCAGCCTGTCGATCGTCGGCGAACTAACCAACCCGATCGATCATTGCGTTCTGGTGGCCGGCGACAGCGATCTGGGCCAGATTGAAACCGTCTACAGCCACCCGCAGCCGTTCCAGCAGTGCAGCCAGTTCCTAAACCGCTTCCCGCACTGGAAAATCGAGTACACCGAAAGCACCGCCGCGGCGATGGAGAAAGTCGCCAAGCTGAATTCGCCGAAGGTGGCAGCGCTGGGCAGTGAGGCCGGCGGCGCGTTGTACGGGCTGCAGGTGCTGGAACACAACCTCGCCAACCAGCAGCAGAACATCACTCGCTTCATCGTCCTGGCGCGCAAAGCGATCGACGTATCTGAACAGGTGCCAGCCAAAACCACGCTGATCATGGCGACCGGCCAGCAATCCGGCGCGTTGGTCGAAGCACTGCTGGTTCTGCGCGACAACGGCATCATCATGACCAAACTGGAATCACGCCCGATCAACGGCAATCCGTGGGAAGAGATGTTTTATATCGATGTGCAGGCCAACCTGCGTGCCGACGCGATGCAAAAAGCGCTGCGCGATCTGGCGCCGATCACCCGCTCACTGAAGGTGTTGGGTTGTTACCCGAGCGACACCGTGGTGCCGGTCAACCCATCCTGAAACCATAAAAAAAGGTTCGGCCAAGCCGAACCTTTTACGTTTACCGCCCGCGTTTACCGCCCGCGTTTTACTGTCGGCTGTCGTTAGCCTGTCGCAACAGCGTGCGGCTCTCCACCAGGAAGCGTTGGGCGTAATCGCCGAACCAGTGCTCCACCTTGCGGAAACTGTCGATAAACGCCTGTTTGTCGCCATGCTCCAACAGCGTTATCGCCTCGCCGAAGCGCTGGTAGTAACGTTTAATCAGCGCCACGTTTTCCTCCGACGACATGATGATATCGGCATAAAGCTGTGGATCCTGCGCGAACAGGCGGCCAACCATCGCCAGCTCCAGCCGGTAGATCGGCGAGGAGAGCGCCAGCAACTGCTCCAGTTGCACGTTCTCTTCCGCCAGATGCAACCCGTAGGCGAAGGTGGCGAAGTGCCGCAGCGCCTGAATAAACGCCATGTTCTGATCGTGTTCGACTGCGCTGATGCGATGCAGCCGCGCGCCCCACACCTGCAGCTGTTCAAGCAACCATTGGTAAGCCTCCGGCTGGCGGCCGTCGCAGTAAACCACCACCTGCTTCGCCACGCTGCCCACGTCCGGGCCGAACATCGGGTGCAGCCCTACCACTGGGCCGCTGTGCGCCGCCAACATCGCATGCAGCGGGCGGTTCTTCACCGACGCCAAATCCACCAGAATACAGTCGGCAGGTAGCGTCGGCAGGCGGCTTATCACCTGCTCGGTCACGTGGATCGGCACGCTGACGATCACCATGCCGGCGTCTGCCAGCAGCTGTTCCGCCTGCGGCCAATCTTCCTGATCCAGTACCCTGACCTGATAACCCGACAGCGTCAGCAAGCGGTTGAACAGCCGTCCCATCTGGCCGTTGCCGCCGATGATGACGATCGGCCGCAGCTGCGGACACAAAGTTTTAAAACCTTTATCGTTCTCGCTGACGTACGATTCGCGCATCACGCGGCGCAAAACGTCCTCGATCAAATCCGGCGGCACCCCGAGGTTTTCCGCCTCCTGGCGGCGCGAGGCAAGCATCGCGGCTTCGCGCTCCGGTACGTAAACCGGCAGGCCATGACGGCTTTTGACTTCGCCCACCTCCGCTACCAGATGCAGGCGTTTCGCCAGCAGACCCAGCAGCGCTTTATCCACCTCATCGATTTGATCGCGCAGCGCGGTCAGTTCTGCCACCATAACTTACTTTTCTCCCGTGCGGGCCGCCAGCGCAGCGCCGAGTTCCTGATGCATATGGCGCAGCAGGGTTTCCGTGCTCTCCCAGTTGATGCAGGCGTCGGTGACGGACACACCGTAACGCATGTCTGCACGCGGCTGTTCGGAAGACTGGTTGCCCTCATGCAGATGGCTCTCCAGCATAATGCCGGTGATTGAGCGGTTGCCCGCTTTGATCTGCTCTACCACGGACTCGGCCACCGCCGGCTGACGGCGATAGTCTTTATTCGAGTTGCCATGGCTGCAATCTATCATCAAGGACGGGTGGAGTCCCGCCTCAAGCATCTGTTTTTCACAGGCCGCAACGTGCTCGGCACTGTAGTTCGGAGTTTTGCCGCCGCGCAGGATCACGTGCCCATCCGGGTTGCCCTGCGTCTGCAGCAGGCAAACCTGGCCGGCCTGGTTAATGCCGACGAAGCGATGCGGCATGGCAGCGGCGCGCATGGCGTTGATGGCAGTGCCCAGACTGCCATCGGTGCCGTTTTTGAACCCGACCGGCATCGACAGGCCGGAGGCCATTTCTCGGTGGGTCTGAGATTCGGTGGTACGCGCGCCGATCGCCGACCAGCTGAACAAATCGCCCAGGTACTGCGGGCTGTTCGGATCCAACGCTTCGGTAGCCAACGGCAAGCCCATGCCCACCAGATCCAGCAACAGGCGACGCGCGATATGCAAGCCTGCCTCAACGTCAAACGAACCGTCCATGTACGGATCGTTGATCAAACCTTTCCAGCCGACAGTGGTTCTGGGTTTTTCAAAGTAGACGCGCATAACGATATACAGCTGATCGCTCAAGTCAGCCGCCAGGGTTTTCAAACGACGGGCATAGTCCAGCGCCGCGTCCGGATCGTGGATCGAACAAGGCCCGCATACCACCAACAGGCGATGATCGTGCCCCTGCAAAATGTTGGCGATAGTGTTGCGCGCAGTGGCGATCTCATTTTCGTCGTCGGCGCTGAGCGGGAACTGGTTCTTCAGCTCCTCCGGCGTGATGAGAACCTGTTCTGCACTGATGTGTACGTTATTGAGCGCGTCTTTTTGCATGATGCTATTCCTGTCGTTTGGCGTTATGCGTTGAAATGGAACATTGAGCGTTTCAGGGCTCTACCCTATCACGATATGTAAAGTTTTCAATCCATTTTCCGTAAATAAAAGATTACCGTCATTATCTTGATTAAATCACCTTTGAAAAAGGGTTACTGAAATTGGTTTAAATACAACAAATACAACCAATTAAACAAATAAAAAACCCATCACCATGCTATAACCCCTCATGCCTAACAAAGCCAATGAATGTAAACATATTTGTACATTAAATTTTACAGCGAGGATGCACGGCCCATCTCGGCACCGACGCCTGTGCGAAGCAGGATCAGCACGAAATGCCGCCAAAAGCGATGATTTTAAGTAGAAGAAAAGCGAATAAATGAGGGATAAAAATTAAAAACTTAAGCTAATGGCGGCTATTTTTGTCGCCGAAATGAACCGATATAATGTGACCGTCATCAACAATAACTCCCCTTAACAACTGGATCCAAAATGCTCTCTTCTCGCGCTCGTCGCGCTTTTCCGCTGTATATTTGCTGCTTAACGACTTTCACCAGTGTTTCAGCCCTTGCCGACAATACGCTTTTCACCGCGATGGACGATCCGGCCACCGCCAAGAAACCGTTCGAAGGCAACGTGCAGGCGGGCTATAACGCCCAGTCAGGTAACTCGCAGAGCTCCACCCTGTTGGCCAACACCAACATGACCTGGTTCAACAGTGACGCGGCGTACAGCCTGTGGGGGGCGGCCAACAACACCACTTCCTCCAACGTGCGCTCGTCCGAAAAATACCAGGCCGGTGGCCGTACGCGCTATAACCTGACCGATCGCAACTACCTGTTCGGTCAGGCCAGCTGGCTGAGTGACCGTTTCAACGGTTACGACTCACGCTCCACGCTGACCGGCGGCTACGGCCGTCAACTCCTTAACGGGCCACTCAGTGACCTGCGGGTGGAATTCGGTCCCGGCGTGCGCCATGACGAATACCATGGCGGCGGCCGCTCGACCAAGGGGCTGGCCTATGGCGCGGCTAACTATTCCTATCAGTTGACCGACAACACCAAGTTCATTCAGGGCGTTTCCGCGCTGGCGAACGAAGAAACCACGCTGAACTCGGAAAGCGCGTTGAACGTGGCGATCAACGATCGCTTCTCATTGCGCGTGGCTTACACCGTGACCTACAACAGCAAACCGCCGGCCTCGGCGCCGAAGAACACAGATACCACCACCTCGGTCACGCTGGTCTACGGCCTGTAATCTCCCCCATTATTTCTCGAAGCCCATCATCGATGGGCTTTTTTTATGCCGCCCCCCCCCCTCTTTTGCACAATCTGCTAAAAATATTCACCTCACCCATTGACGACTTTAGCAAATAGCTTAATACTGTATGTATATACAGTAATTATCATACAGGCCAGGAGCATGATGGATATCGATAGCGAGCTGTCTCGCATTGATGCCTCCGGCTCCCGAGATTCTGTAAACGAAGCGAGCATAAGGCTATGGAGAAAATAACCTCATTCATCACCTACGCCATGGCGCTGTTTCTCGCCTGGCTCGGCAAGCTGTCTTCGCAGGACATTGCCTTTTTAGTCGGTGCGGCGGTAGGCATCGGCACGTTTCTGGTGAACTGGTACTACCGACGTAAAAGCCTGCAGATCTTGAAGGCCATTGAGCGCAATGCGACATCGCGGAGGAAAATTTACGATGAGTGCAACCGTTAAGCGCTGCAGCGTCGCCGCCGTTTTGGCCATCGCCGTGCTGTTGCCGTCATTTGGCGAGCTGCAAACTTCAGAAGCCGGCCTCAGGCTGATCGCCGATCTCGAAGGTTGCCGCCTGTCGCCTTACCAGTGCAGCGCCGGGGTGTGGACGCAGGGCATTGGGCACACCGCTGGCGTCATTCCTGGTAAAGCGATCGATGAACACAAAGCCGCGATGGATTTGGTCGACGATGTTCGCCGCACCGAGCGCGGCATGGCCGCCTGCCTGCCGGATACGCTCTCGCAACAAACCTATGACCTTCGCTTTCAATGTGGGCGTCAGCGCAGCCTGCCACTCTACGCTGGTCGCGCTGCTGCAACAGCGCCAGTGGCGGCAGGCCTGCGATCAGCTGCCACGCTGGGTTTACGTAAACGGAAAGAAAAACAAAGGGCTGGAACAGCGACGCGCCATGGAACGCGCACTGTGCTTGCAGGGCATTGCCTCATGATGACGAGTTCGCTCGCCAAAGGATGATGCCACACCAATTTCACTTAATTTGTTCAAGGGGGTTCTTATGATGCACTGTCCACTATGCGGTCACGTGGCCCACACTCGCTCCAGCCGTTATCTGAGCGAGTCGACCAAAGAGCGTTACCATCAATGTCGCAACATCAACTGCAGCTGCACGTTCGCCACGCACGAGTCCGTTGCACGGGTGATCGTTAAACCTGGCGATGATATTGTCCCGGCGCAGCCGCACCCGCCGGAGAATCAGCATAAACAAAGCGCCGCCGCGCTGTAGGGTAAAAGGCCTGCTGATGCAGGCTTTTTCATGTCGGTACTACGCAGACGGACTCTCGCAAATACAGCGCGATAGAATTTTCGGATAAAAAAAGGGGTTGGCATAGGCCAACCCCTGATAACTATTAACTTTTGGATGCAGCGTTAGCCAACGCGGTTCAGACGCTCTTTGATACGAGCAGCCTTACCAGTACGCTCACGCAGGTAGTACAGTTTAGCTTTACGAACGGCACCACGACGTTTAACAGTAATGCTGTCGATTACTGGGGAGTGAGTCTGGAATACGCGCTCAACACCTTCGCCGTTGGAAATCTTACGAACAGTGAATGCAGAGTGCAGACCGCGGTTACGGATAGCGATAACCACGCCCTCGAATGCCTGCAGACGTTTTTTGCTACCTTCAACGACCCATACCTTCACTTCCACGGAATCACCCGGACGGAATGCAGGTACGTCTTGTTTCATCTGCTCTTGTTCAAGTTGCTTAATAATGTTGCTCATAATATGTCTCTTACCCTAGGTAAACTGATATATCGGTCCCGTCTGATGTCAGACGTTTCCTTCATAGTCCTGTTGCCTGGCCTGATGTTCCCGTTGGAACTCAGCCAGCAACACCGCTTGCTCGTCAGTCAGAGCTAGGCTTTCTAGAAGTTCAGGTCTTCTAAGCCAGGTTCGGCCCAGCGACTGCTTTAAGCGCCAGCGACGTATCTCGGCATGGTTGCCCGACAGCAGAACCGGCGGTACCTCCATCCCTTCCAACACCTCGGGGCGGGTATAGTGCGGGCAGTCCAGCAATCCGTCGGCGAAGGAGTCTTCCTCCGCTGAGGCCTGATGGCCCAGCACACCCGGTATGAAACGGGCGACTGAATCAATCAGGGTCATCGCCGGCAGTTCCCCGCCGCTGAGAACGTAATCGCCGATTGACCATTCTTCGTCAATTTCGGTTTGGATTACGCGCTCGTCTATCCCTTCGTAACGGCCGCACACCAGAATCATCTTCTGATTGGCCGCCAGTTCGCACACGCCGGTTTGATCCAGCTTGCGCCCCTGAGGTGACAGATAAATCACCTTTGCTCCCTCGCCTGCCGCTGCTTTCGCCGCATGAATGGCTTCCCGTAAAGGTTGCACCATCATCAGCATTCCCGGGCCGCCGCCGTAAGGGCGATCGTCCACGGTGCGATGCCGGTCGTAGGTGAAGTCGCGAGGACTCCAACACTGCACGCTCAGCAGGCCATTTTTTACTGCCCGGCCAGTCACCCCGTAATCGGTGATAGCGCGGAACATCTCAGGAAACAGGCTTACAATACCGATGAACACAAGCCAATCCCCTTACCGTTATTCCACTTGCTTCGACCGTTTGATCCGGGGGTCAAAAACCAGGATCCCAATCTGCCTCAATCACGCGAGCAGTGAGATCGACTTTCTTGATAACCTGCCCATGAAGAAACGGAATCAACCGCTCCTTCATGCCGAACGCATCTTTCAGGTTCGCTTTCACAACCATCACATCGTTCGAGCCGGTTTCCATCATATCGATGACTTTACCCAGCTCGTAGCCAGCGGAGGTGACTACCTGGCAGCCCATCAGGTCTTTCCAGTAGTAATCATCACCCTCCAACGGAGGAAGTTGATCGGAATCCACCATAATCTCGCGATTAGTCAGCAGATTCGCCGCGTCCCGATCGTCAATGCCTTTGACTTTGATGATCAGATCCTGACTGTGGCGCTTCCAGTCTTCCAACTCGATATGCTGCCACTGACCCGCCTGCTGGATAAACCACGGCTGATAGTCAAAAATGCTTTCGGCGTTCTCGGTGGATGAAAACACTCTGAGCCAACCACGAATGCCGTAAGCGGAACCCATTTTACCGAGTACAATCGGCGCGATCGGCGCTACCGGTTTGAGTTGCTTGCTCATTGCCACCACCGCGACAGATTAAGCTGCTTTCTTAGCGTCTTTGATCAGCGCGTGAACGCGATCAGAAACGGTTGCACCCAGACCAACCCAGTGCTCGATGCGGTCCAGGTCCAGACGCAGTGCTTCAGCCTGACCGGAAGCGATCGGGTTGAAGAAGCCTACGCGCTCGATGAAACGACCATCACGAGCGTTGCGGCTGTCGGTCACTACTACTTGATAGAACGGACGCTTTTTAGCGCCGCCACGTGCCAAACGAATTGTTACCATAACATCCTCTTTAGTTAATAAAACAGCCGGGCCCCATTGAGGGACGGGGCCCGGTTGCAATATAAAAAGCCCGAAAATTTTACTCATTTTGGCGCAAAAAGCAATCTAAAGCGTCGATCGCAGGGGACAACTTTTGCAGCCTGCCAAATTTCGGACGGTTTTCACCGCGAACGGCGAATGCTGAAAGCGCCCGCACTCAGCGTGCGGAAGCCCGTCAGCGGCCAGGGAAGCCCGGCGGCATCATACCTTTCATGCCGCGCATCATCTTCGCCATACCGCCTTTTTTCATCTTCTTCATCATACGCTGCATTTCGTCGAACTGCTTCAGCAAGCGGTTGACGTCCTGCACCTGCATGCCGGCCCCCATCGCGATGCGACGCTTGCGCGAGCCCTTGATGATTTCCGGTTTGGCGCGCTCTTTCAGCGTCATCGAGTTGATGATCGCCTCCATGCGCACCAGCACTTTGTCGTCCATCTGCGACTTGACGTTGTCCGGCAGTTGGCCGGCGCCCGGCAGCTTACTCAGCATATTGGCCATGCCGCCCATGTTGCGCATCTGCTTGAGCTGCTCCAGGAAGTCGGTCAGATCGAAACCGTCGCCCTTCTTCAGCTTGTTGGCCAGCTTCTCCGCCTGCTCGCGGTCGACCTTGCTTTCGATATCTTCGATCAGCGACAGCACGTCGCCCATGCCCAGGATGCGCGATGCCACGCGATCCGGGTAAAACGGCTCCAGCGCTTCGGTCTTCTCGCCGACGCCGAGGAACTTGATCGGCTTGCCGGTGATATGGCGGATGGACAACGCGGCACCGCCGCGCGCATCGCCGTCGACCTTGGTCAGCACCACGCCGGTCAGCGGCAGCGCTTCGTTAAACGCCTTGGCGGTATTGGCGGCGTCCTGGCCGGTCATGGCGTCGACCACGAACAGGGTTTCCACCGGCTTGATCGCCGCGTGCACCTGTTTGATCTCGTCCATCATCGCTTCGTCAACGTGCAAGCGGCCGGCGGTATCGACAATAAGGACATCGTAGAACTTCAGCTTGGCCTGTTGCAGCGCGCGATTGACGATGTCGATCGGTTTTTCTTTGACGTCAGACGGGAAGAAGTCGATGCCGACGCCTTCCGCCAGCGTTTCCAGCTGTTTGATCGCCGCCGGGCGATAAACGTCCGCGGAAACCACCAACACTTTCTTCTTCTGTTTTTCTTTCAGGAACTTGCCGAGCTTACCGACGCTGGTGGTTTTACCGGCGCCCTGCAGGCCCGCCATCAGCACCACCGCCGGCGGCTGGGCCGCCAGATTCAGCTCGGTGTTGACTTCGCCCATCGCGGCGATCAGCTCGCCCTTGACGATCTTGACGAACTCCTGCCCCGGCGTCAGGCTTTTGTTGACTTCATGGCCAACCGCGCTCTCTTTGACGCGGTTGATGAAGTCGCGCACCACCGGCAGCGCAACGTCCGCTTCCAGCAATGCCATACGCACTTCACGCAGGGTTTCCTTGATATTCTCTTCGGTCAGCCGCCCGCGGCCGCTGATATTGCGCAACGTGCGCGACAATCGATCGGTTAAATTTTCAAACATCGTCTCATGCTCAACGTGTAATGACAGGCCGCTCCGGCGACACAATTGCGCCGATGATAACACGAAGCGCGCAGGATCTCTGCCTCAGCGTTGGAGATCGGTTGGAGTGAAACGCGCGCAACGCTATACTGACACTCCAATTAACCACGCCGAAGCAAAATTAAACGTTATGCCAGTTTTCTCCATTGTGGCTTTGATGGCCTACCTGCTCAGCCTTGGACTGATCATTCCCAGCTTGTTGCGGAAGAACAGCGCATACCGTCGGCTCGCCCTCGTCTCGGCGGTGGTGGCGTTGATTTGCCACGCCATCGCGCTGCAGCAGCGCATCTTTGACGTCAGCGCCGGGCAGAATCTCAGCCTGCTGAACATTGGTTCTATCGTCAGCCTGATCATCTGCTCGGTGATGACCTTCGTCGCCTCGCGCGATCGCGGCTGGTTCCTGCTGCCGATCGTCTACAGCTTCGCGATGATCAACCTGGCCTTCGCCAGCTTCATGCCCGGCGAGTTCATCACTCATCTGGAAGCCAGCCCGGAACTGATGGTGCATATCGGCCTGGCGCTGTTCTCTTACGCCACCCTTATCATCGCCGCGCTCTACGCCTTACAGCTCGCCTGGCTCGACTACCTGTTGAAAAACAAGAAGCTGACCTTCAGCGCCGACATGCCGCCGCTGATGAGCATCGAGCGCAAGATGTTCCATATCACCCAGATCGGCGTGGTGCTGCTGACGCTCACCCTGTGCACCGGCCTGCTGTACATGGATAATCTGTTCAGCAAAGAAAACGTGCATAAAGCCGTGTTGTCGATCATGGCCTGGTTCGTGTATATCGTGTTGCTGTGGGGCCATTACCATGAAGGCTGGCGCGGCCGCCGCGTCGTCTGGTTCAGCTTCGCCGGCGCCTTCCTGCTGACGCTCGCCTACTTCGGCAGCCGTCTGATTCAACAGGTGATGGTGCGCTGAGCCAGCCCGGTTCAACTTTCCCTCTCTATAAGGAATACTGCATTGGAGCATGTGTCGACGGGGACCCTCATCATTATCCTGGTGATCATGATCGTGGTCTCCGCTTACTTCTCCGCCTCCGAAACCGGCATGATGACGCTCAACCGTTATCGCCTGCGCCACCTGTCCAAGCAGGGTAACCGTTCGGCGCGCCGGGTGGAGAAGCTGCTGCAAAAACCGGATCGGCTGATCGGCCTGGTGCTGATCGGCAACAACCTGGTCAACATCCTCGCCTCGGCGCTGGCGACCATCGTCGGCATGCGGCTGTATGGCGATCTCGGCGTGGCGATTGCGACCGGCGTGCTGACCTTCGCCGTGCTGCTGTTCGCTGAGGTGCTGCCGAAAACCTTCGCCGCGCTCTATCCGGAACGCATCGCCTTCCCCAGCAGCGTCCTGCTGGCCCCGTTGCAAAAGGTGATGTTCCCGCTGGTCTGGCTGCTCAACGGCATCACCAGCCTGACCTTGCGCCTGTTCGGTATCCGCACCAACGTGCGCATCAGCGACGCCGTCAGCAAGGATGAGCTGCGCACCATCGTGCGTGAATCCCAGTCGCAGATCTCCCGCCGCAATCAGGACATGCTGATCTCGGTGCTGGACCTGGAAAAGGTGACGGTCAACGACATCATGGTGCCTCGCACCGAGATCGTCGGCATCGACGTCAACGACGACTGGAAGTCGATCATGCGCCAGCTGACCCACTCGCCACACGGTCGCATCGTGCTGTATCGCAGCTCGCTGGACGACGCGATCGGCATGCTGCGCGTGCGCGAAGCCTACCGTCTGATGACCGAGAAAAAAGAGTTTAACAAAGAGAACCTGCTGCGCGCCGCCGATGAGATCTACTTCGTACCGGAAGGCACGCCGCTCAACGTGCAGCTGGTGAAGTTCCAGCGCAACAAGGAGAAGGTCGGCATCGTGGTCGACGAGTACGGCGACATTCAGGGCCTGGTTACGGTGGAAGACATCCTCGAGGAGATCGTCGGCGACTTCACCACCTCGATGTCGCCGACGCTGGCGGAAGAAGTCACGCCGCAGAGCGACGGCTCGGTCTTGATCGACGGCACCGCCAACGTGCGGGAGCTGAACAAGGCCTTTAACTGGACTTTACCCGCCAATGAAGCTCGCACCGTCAACGGCATGCTGCTGGAAGAACTGGAAGAGATCCCCGAAATCGGCACCCGGGTGCGTATCGGCCATTACGATATCGACATTCTCGACGTGCAGGGCAATATGATCAAACAGGTGCGGGTCACGCCGATCACCTCGCTGCAGTCCAGCATCGGCCATCACTAACCCTCCGCCAGAACGTAAAAAAGACGCGAAATCGCGTCTTTTTTGTCTCTGCGGGAAACGTACGGTTAGATATGCAGCTCCTGCAGCTTCTCTTTCGGCAGCGCCAGTTCGTCGTTGTGGTTCACCACCACGCCGTTATCCAGAATGTGCTTGGCGATTTCCTGCGCTTCTTCCAGCGAGTGCATGTGGTAGGTACCACACTGGTACTCGTTCAGCTCAGGGATCTTGCGCTGGTCGGTCACTTTCAGCACGTCGGCCATCGCCGCTTTCCAGGCATCGGCAACGCGCTGCTCTTCCGGCACGCCGATCAGGCTCATGTAGAAACCGGTGCGACAGCCCATTGGGGAGATGTCGATAATCTCCACGCCCTGGCCGTTCAGGTGGTCGCGCATAAAGCCGGCGAACAGGTGTTCCAGCGTGTGAATACCGCGTTCGGGCATCACTTCCAGGTTCGGGCGGCAAAAGCGCAGATCAAATACCGTGATGGTATCGCCATGAGGCGTTTTCATGGTTTTCGCAACGCGGACAGCCGGGGCTGCCATACGGGTATGATCGACGGTAAAGCTATCCAGCAATGGCATTTCGCTACCTCCTCGTAAAAGAGCATTTATTTCGAAACTTTTTTTCCTAACCGGGAAACCTTTTCCAACCCTGCGAGTCTGAGTATGTGAAAGACGCGCATTTGTTATCATCATCCCTGTCATCAGAGATGCATATTTGGCCACATTGATGTGGCCTTTTTCTTTTTCAGCTTCCGCCGTTTTGCTTCAGGAACGCTTCAAAGCTTAGCGTATCATTGGCTTCTATGTCGCGTTGACGCTGCCAAGAGGCTTCCCGCTCTTTATCCAGCTCGGCTTCGTTCAGGATTTCCAACGGTTCTTCCAGCAATGTCTGGCGATACTGCTCCGCCAGCTGCAGACCGACGCGTCCGGTGCCTTCCGCCTTCATCGCCTTCAGAATGCGCGCGGAGAAGGTCAGCTCAGGATCGTCAAACGCGGCGACCAGCTCATCGCACACCTGCTGGTATTGACGGTTGCCGGCTTCGCCGTCCAACACTTCCGCGACCCGACGCAGATCGGCGAACAGCGCCTTGCCCACTTTTTCCAGCGGTTCATGGCTGGCGCCACAGCCGATGCCGATGGTCTGGCCCGGTTTGCGCCCTTCCAGAATCACCCGGTTCCAGTTCTTGCGCGTGCACAGCAGTTCATCGCTGCTCATCTCCGGCGCATCGGCCAGCGCGCACCACACCAGGAACAGATCCAGGAAACGCGCCTGCACCGCATCCACGCCGATCGGCGAGAACGGGTTGATATCCAGCGAACGCACTTCGATGTATTCGATACCGCCGCGCAGCAGCGCGTCTGACGGCGTCTCGCCGCTTTTGGTCACGCGCTTCGGCCGGATCGGCGCATACAGCTCGTTCTCGATTTGCAGCACGTTGCTGTTCAACTGCAGGTAGCGATCACCCTCTTTCACGCCCAGCTTGGCGAACTCTTCGGAAGGCGTAACGATCGCCCGCTTCAAACCGGCCACATAGCTGTGCAGATCGTTGAAGGTGATGCCCAGATTACTTTGCGACTTGTTGGTATAACCCAGGTCGCTCAGACGCAGCGAGGTGGCGTACGGCAGGTAGCACATCCCCTGCTCGGTGCGTTCGAACGGCAGAGTGGTCTCGCGCCCTTTGAGGAACGAAGAACAAATGGCCGGCGATGCGCCGAACAGATACGGGATCACCCAACCGAAACGGTAGTAGTTGCGGATCAGACGGAAATACCCCGCCGAGATCTGCTCTTTACCACTTTCTGCGTCCTGCACACCAGCCCAGGCCTGCCAAAACTCCAGCGGCAGCGAGAAGTTGTAGTGCACGCCGGAAATGGTCTGCATCAGCGCGCCATAGCGATTCTTCAACCCTTCGCGGTACAGCGTCTTCATGCGGCCGATGTTCGAAGAACCGAACTGCGCCAGCTCAATATCCTGCTCGGCTTCGATAAAGCACGGCATGCTGAGCGGCCACATGCGCTCATCGCCAATGTTGCGCGCCACGTAGCGATGAATATCGCGCAGGAACGTCAGCAGGTGATCGATATTGTCATCAACCGGCGTAATGAACTCTAACAGCGCCTCGGCGAAATCCGTGGTGATCCAGTGATGCGTCAATGCCGCCCCCAGCTTTTCCGGATGCCCGGTAGTCGCCAAGGTGCCGTTCGGCGTGACTCGCAGCGTTTCACGCTCGATGCCGCGACGAATGCCTTTTAATGCCTGAGGATGGGCTTCCAACCAAGAAAGCGCCTGTGATACGTCCGGGATCAAATTGACCTCCCGCTTCTAAAAACAATAACTCGTAAGCATACTGAATCCGCACCCGAGAGAATATTGAGTTATATTCACTTGGTTACTGCCACCAGGCGATGCCCTGTACCGTTATCATAGCCAAAACGATGTAACGCAGCGCTTTTCCGATACACAGAAACAGCGCGACAGAGCCCCAGGGCATGCGCAGCCAACCTGCCAACACGCACAACAAATCGCCCACCACCGGCACCCAGCTGAGCAACAGCGCAGCCGGGCCGAAGCGTTGCAGCCACCCGAGCGCAGTTGCCAGCCCCCGCTGTGGTTTCAACGCCGGTAACAGGCGCCCGATAATGACATTGGTCAAGCCGCCCAGCGTGTTGCCCAGGGTCGCGGCCAGCACCAGCAATTCCGGCGAGACGCGACTCTGGGTCAGCAAAGCGACCAGAACGATTTCTGAATTTCCCGGCAGCAGCGTCGCACTGAGGAAGCTGCTGCCAAATAATGATATTACGGCTAGCGTACTACTCACAGCGTGCGAACGTCTACCACGTCCATACCGGCGCTTTTTGCCGCCTGAATGCCGAACTCGGCGTCTTCAAACACCACGCACTTTTCCGGCGGCACGCCGATAAGTTCGGCGCAGCGCAGGAAGGTGTCCGGCTCCGGTTTATGGCGCTGTACGTCGTCCGCACCGACGATCGCGTCGAAGCAGTTGAACAGGCCGAGATGACGCAGCAGCATTTCCGCCATGCGGTGCTCGCTGCCGGTACCGACCGCCATCGGACGGCGACCGTGATAGGATTTTACCACCTCGATCAGCGGCAACGGGCGCACGCTGTCCAACAGCATCGCCTCCACCGCGCGGGTTTTCTCCGCGGCCAAGTGATGGGGATCGAGATCGGCCTGGTGGCTGGCGATAATCGCCTGAGCGATGCGCCAGGTCGGTGAACCGCTCAGCGCCACCATAGCCGCTTCATCAAACGTCATGCCATAACGCGATAGCACTTCACTCCACGCTTTGCGGTGCGTTGGCTCGGTGTCCAGAATCGTGCCGTCCATGTCGAAAATAAGACCCTGATAGCGGTCGTACATCGTTACTCCATGATCGTTGAGGAAAGAAAACTACTTTAGCGTAAAGCCGTTGGGTTGTCGCTGACTGCGTCATAGCGGAATGTGCTGTGAGCGTTCGGGTGCAAAGCAGGAAAGGAGTGAAGAGAGAATGGCTGAATGCTGAAAAGCGAAAAACCCGCCAGGGCGGGTTTCTCTTAGATGGTGCATCCGGGAGGATGATTCGGCGCCAACGCCTCACCCTGCGGGCCGTTGCTAAAGCAACGTTATCCTCCCCAAGGACACTTTCTTTTTACCACCCGCATGACGATTTCTCTTCGCGATACGGGAGGTTAAACATGGTGCATCCGGGAGGATTCGAACCTCCGACCGCTCGGTTCGTAGCCGAGTACTCTATCCAGCTGAGCTACGGATGCATGACTGTTTTTGCCGCTTGTCTGTTTCACGAATAACAGAAAAGCAAAAACCCGCTAAGGCGGGCTTCTCTTAGATGGTGCATCCGGGAGGATTCGAACCTCCGACCGCTCGGTTCGTAGCCGAGTACTCTATCCAGCTGAGCTACGGATGCATTACTATTTTTACCGCGTGCCGGCTTTGCTAATAAAGCCAGGCTTTAAGAATGGTGCATCCAGGAGGATGATTCGGCGCTAGCACCTCACCCTACGGGCCGTTGCTGAAGCAACGTTATCCTCCCTGGTAACACTTTTTTCCTCTCACCCGCATGAAGATTTTTCTTCGCGACGAATGAGATTAAGAATGGTGCATCCGGGAGGATTCGAACCTCCGACCGCTCGGTTCGTAGCCGAGTACTCTATCCAGCTGAGCTACGGATGCACAGGAATTCTTTTTTGATACCGTATGGTACGTTGTTACTACCCCACCATACTGCAAAATATGGTGCATCCGGGAGGATTCGAACCTCCGACCGCTCGGTTCGTAGCCGAGTACTCTATCCAGCTGAGCTACGGATGCAAATGGCGGTGAGGCGGGGATTCGAACCCCGGATGCAGCTTTTGACCGCATACTCCCTTAGCAGGGGAGCGCCTTCAGCCTCTCGGCCACCTCACCATACGCTTCTTTCGAATTGTGCCTAACTTGCTTTGGAGAAGCTCATCGGCACTGCGTGGCGCACATATTACTTTCTCCGACTTTTAAGTCAAACAATTTTTCCCAACTCATGCGCGTTTGCACAATTCGCACCCAACATGGGCGATTTCACGGCAAAAAGGGCGTTTAATCAACAGGCAACCGCAACGTCTGCAGCAATAAAGCAGGAAACTCACCGGGAAAATAATCACGAAAAAGAGAGGGGAGAACGAAAGAAGTGGGTAAAACGATGCAGTAGCGTCTCGTCTGGCAACGAGACGCTGCTTCGGAATCAGTAAGTCGTCTGCTGAGACTTCTCTGCCTGAATGCGCTGATAGATTTCTTCACGGTGAACTGAAACCTCTTTGGGGGCGTTCACACCAATACGCACCTGGTTGCCTTTTACCCCTAGCACAGTGACCGTAACCTCATCGCCAATCATGAGGGTTTCACCAACTCGACGAGTCAGAATTAACATTCTTTGCTCCTTGAAAGATTAAAAGAGTCGGGTCTCTCAGTTTCCCCGTCATTATCCATCATATGTGGTGAAAACGTAAGCCGCGCAATCCACAATAAGTGTAAGCAGACTTGGTCCCACCTCAGATAATGGTAAGTTTAGCCGACCAGAAAAACTTTGTTCCCGCAATTGTAACTAAATTGTGTTAGCACAGTATGAAAACGCCATAATCAACAAAGTATTATGGCGTTTGTCCGTGCTATTTATTTATGTTCACAGCTTTGAGGCCACCCAGGCTTCTACGCTGTTTAACGCCGCTGGCAGAGCGTTGATATCCGTCCCCCCCGCCATCGCCATATCCGGGCGACCACCGCCCTTGCCGCCGACCTGCTGCGCCACGTTGCCGATCAACTCGCCGGCTTTCACGCGGTCAGTCAGATCCTTGGTCACGCCCGCGACCAGGCTGACTTTGTCATCACCCGTCGTCGCCAACACGATAATGGCCGAACCCAATTGATTTTTCAGGTCATCCACCATGGTGCGCAGCATTTTGGCTTCGACATTGTCCAACTGGCTGACCAACAGCTTCACGCCGTTAACCACTTTCGCCTGGCTGGACAGCGACGCGCTTTCCTGCGCCGCCTGCTGATCTTTCAGTTGCTGCAGTTCTTTTTCCAGCGCGCGCGTGCGATCGAGCACCGAGCGCACTTTATCGGTCAGGTTGTTGCTGTCGCCCTTCACCAACTGCGCAACGTCTTGCAACAAATCGCTTTGCTGGTGCAGCGTGGCGATAGCGCCTGCGCCGGTCACCGCTTCAATACGGCGGATGCCCGCCGCGGTGCCCGACTCGCTCAGAATGCGGAACAGGCCGATATCGCCGGTGCGGCTGGCGTGGGTGCCGCCGCACAGCTCGGTGGAGAAGTCGCCCATGGTCAGCACGCGCACGTTGTCGTCGTACTTCTCACCGAACAGCGCCATTGCGCCCTTCTCTTTGGCGTCTTCCAACGCCATCAGCTCGGTCTGCACCGGCAAGTTACGACGCACCTGCTGGTTCACCAGATCTTCCACCGCGCGGATTTGTTCCGGCTTCATCGCTTCGAAATGCGAGAAGTCGAAGCGCAGGTATTTGTCGTTAACCAACGAGCCTTTCTGCGCAACGTGGTCGCCCAACGTTTGGCGCAGCGCGGCGTGCAGCAGGTGAGTCGCGGAGTGGTTCAGGCGGATGCTGTTGCGGCGCTCGGCGTCGATCTGCGCATCCACGCGATCGTTCAGCTTCAGCGAGCCCTGCGCCAGTTTGCCTTGGTGGCCGATAGCCTGACCGTATTTCTGGGTGTCATTGACCACAAACTCGGCGCCGGCGGCTTTCAGCACGCCTTTATCGCCGACCTGGCCGCCGGATTCACCGTAGAACGGCGTCTCGTCCAGCACCACCACCGCCTCTTCGCCGGCGTTGATCTGCTCGACCGGCTGGCCGTCACGGAACAGCGCGATCACCGTCGCCTGCTGCTCGTCGTGATCGTAGCCGCTGAACTGGCTGCTGCCATCCACGCGGATCAGGCTGTTGTAGTCGGCGCCGAAGCCGCTGGATTCGCGCGCGCGGCGGCGCTGCGCTTCCATCGCTTCTTCAAAGCCCGCCTCGTCGACTTTCAGACCGCGCTCGCGGCAGACGTCAGCGGTCAGATCGACCGGGAAACCGTAGGTATCGTACAGACGGAAAGCGGTTTCGCCGTCCAGAGTATCGCCCTGCAGCTTGGCCAGTTCTTCGTCCAGCAACGCCAGACCACGCTCCAGCGTGCGGGCAAACTGCTCTTCTTCGGTTTTCAGCACCTGCTCCACCAGCGATTGCTGGCGTTTCAGCTCGTCGGCCGCCGGGCCCATCACTTCGATCAGTGGCGCTACCAGCTTGTAGAAGAAGGTATCTTTCGCGCCCAGCATGTTGCCATGACGGATCGCGCGGCGAATGATACGACGCAGCACGTAGCCGCGGTTTTCGTTAGACGGGATCACGCCGTCCGACACCAGGAAGGCGCAGGAACGGATGTGGTCGGCGATAACGCGCAGGGATTTGTTATCCAGATCGGTCGCGCCGGTCACTTTCGCTACGGCGGCGATCAGGGTGCGGAACAGGTCGATCTCATAGTTGGAGTTCACATGCTGCAACACCGCCGCGATGCGCTCCAGACCCATGCCGGTATCCACCGAAGGTTTCGGCAGCGGCAGCATGGTGCCGTCGGACTGACGGTTGAACTGCATGAAAACGATGTTCCAGATCTCGATGTAGCGGTCGCCGTCTTCTTCCGGGCTGCCTGGTGGGCCGCCCCAGATGTGATCGCCGTGATCGTAGAAAATCTCGGTGCACGGGCCGCATGGGCCGGTATCACCCATCTGCCAGAAGTTATCTGAAGCGAAAGGCGCGCCCTTGTTGTCGCCGATGCGGATAATGCGCTCTGCCGGTACACCGATTTGCTTCTGCCAAATGTCGAACGCTTCGTCATCGGTTTCATACACGGTGACCCACAGTCTCTCTTTCGGCAGGTTGAACCAGTTTTCACCGGTCAGCAGTTCCCACGCGTAGCTGATCGCGTCGTGCTTGAAGTAATCGCCGAAGCTGAAGTTACCCAGCATTTCAAAGAAGGTGTGGTGACGAGCGGTATAACCGACGTTTTCCAGGTCGTTATGCTTGCCGCCTGCGCGCACGCAGCGCTGCGAGGTGGTGGCGCGGGAATAGGCGCGTTTGTCGAGCCCCAGGAAAACATCCTTAAATTGGTTCATGCCGGCATTGGTAAACAGCAATGTCGGATCATTGTTAGGCACCAGGGAGCTGCTTGCTACAACCTGATGGCCCTTACTATGAAAGAAATCGAGAAACGCTTGACGGATCTCAGCGGTGCTCTTGCTCATAATTTTCCTGGAAAGGCTAGAATAACGACACGTGAGCCGGTGGCGCGTCATCCCGACGATGACAACCAGCTCACGAACAAAAAGTGGGGATAAGATAAATTTTCTTCAGAGGGAAGTAAAACCCCGTGTGCGCTCATTGCGCAAAATCACGGTAAATTGACTGAATTTCTTCCTGGAAGAAGCCGCGATAGAGCAGATAACGCTGCACTTTGGCTTTCTCTTTCCAGTCGGTTGGCAACGCATCGCCAAATTTTCGCTGCGCCACCTGTTTCGCCTGTTCGCACCAGTCGATATCGCATTCCGCCAACGCGTCCTGCACCAGCGCTTTATCCACGCCCTTTTGCATCAGTTCGCTGCGGATGCGCTGCGCGCCATAACCCTTGCGGCTGCGGCTGCCGATGTAGCTGTGGGCGAAACGCTGATCGTCCAGCCAGTTGTGCTGGTAACAGTAGGCGATAACCTGATCGATCAGCGCAGGATCCACCGGCTCTTCGGCCACCGTCGGCGCATGCGGCCCCTTACCGCCAAAGCGGGCTTTCGCCACAAACGGCTGCGCCGCAAGTTTGCGGCGCAGTTCAGCTTCACTATGATCGCGTTGCGACAGCAGGCGCATGGCGCGGCTTAGCAAGTCATTCATCATTCAAGCCTGAATTCAGAGGATATGCGCCACATAAACGGCGGCGCACATCTTCAGCGATTAGAACTGCTCGCTGGTTTCCGCTTCGTCGTCTTCGAAGTCGTCACCGGAGGCAGCCACCAGCTCACCGCCGCTGTGCAGCAGCAGATCACGCAGCTTCTTATCCAGCTCGGCGGCAATAGCCGGGTTTTCTTTCAGGAAGTTACAGGCATTCGCCTTGCCCTGACCGATCTTCTCGCCGTTATAGCTGTACCAGGCGCCGGCTTTTTCGATCATCTTGTGCTTCACGCCCAGATCGACCAGTTCGCCGCGGCTGTTGATGCCTTCGCCGTACATGATTTGGAACTCAGCCTGTTTGAACGGCGCAGCGATTTTGTTCTTCACCACTTTCACGCGGGTTTCGCTGCCCACCACTTCGTCGCCTTCTTTGATGGCGCCGATACGACGGATATCCAAACGCACCGAAGCATAGAACTTCAGGGCGTTACCGCCGGTCGTGGTTTCCGGGTTGCCGAACATCACACCAATTTTCATACGGATCTGGTTGATGAAGATCAGCAGGGTATTGGCGTTTTTCAGGTTGCCGGCCAGCTTACGCATCGCCTGGCTCATCATGCGCGCCGCCAGGCCCATGTGCGAATCGCCGATTTCACCTTCGATTTCCGCCTTCGGCGTCAGCGCCGCCACGGAGTCGACGATGATGACATCAACCGCGCCGGAGCGGGTCAGCGCATCACAGATTTCCAGCGCCTGCTCGCCGGTATCCGGCTGGGAGCACAGCAGGTTGTCGATATCGACGCCCAGCTTTTTCGCATAGATAGGATCCAGCGCGTGTTCGGCGTCGATGAACGCACAGGTTTTGCCTTCGCGCTGCGCAGCGGCGATCACCTGCAGCGTCAAAGTGGTTTTACCGGACGATTCCGGGCCGTAGATTTCTACGATGCGGCCCATCGGCAGGCCGCCGGCGCCCAGGGCGATATCGAGTGACAGTGAGCCGGTGGAGATCGTTTCCACGTCCATGGAGCGGTCTTCACCCAGGCGCATGATGGAGCCTTTGCCGAACTGTTTCTCAATCTGGCCCAGTGCCGCAGCTAACGCCTTTTGCTTGTTCTCATCAATAGCCATTTTTGCTCCTTCGTTTCGCAATGCCGGTGTTACCCCACACTGCCACTGAATGTATGTTGTGCAGGAAATGTCACTAATTATACTGTATGGTCATACAGTATCAAGCCTAATTTACAAAAATTCGTCGATGGCGGTTTGCAGCGCGAAAATCGTCGCCTGCAGCCGCACCGCATCGCGGTCGCCCTCGAATTGCATCTTGCGCGAAAGCCCCCGGCCATCGCTGCTGGCAAAGCCGAACCACACGGTGCCGACCGGCTTTTCCACGCTGCCGCCGTCCGGGCCGGCGATGCCGCTCACCGACAGCGCCAGATCGGCCTGCGCCGCCCGCAGCGCCCCTATCGCCATCTCGCGCACCACCTCTTCGCTGACCGCGCCGTGCGCCATCAACGTCGCTTCGCTCACCCCCAGCAGATCATGTTTCGCCGCATTGCTGTAGGTGACGAAACCGCGATCGAAATAGGCGGAGCTGCCGGCGATATCGGTAATGGCCTTGGCGATGCCACCGCCGGTGCAGGATTCCGCGCAGGTGATCCAGCGGCCCTGAGCCTTCAGTTTTTCCCCCGCCAGCACGCTGAGCCGGCGCAGTTGGTTTTCACTCATAACCCCTCCCTCGCGAATTCAGGTATATGCGCCCGATAGTAGCATTTATCAAGGCGACACGGCGGCCGGCGCGCAGAAATGCGCAGCGCCTCGCAGGAGGTGCGGTTTTAAGCGCCCGGCCAAGCTGCTAGTATCAAAAGAAGCGCCCCATTGAGCGGCGGCGCACCAGCACAAGGAACATCACGGAGGCGGCGCGCTGCGGCGGCGGCCTCAGGGCGCACCAGAAGAGATTAGGATGATAGCGTGAAAAAAACGTTGGGCGTATTCTTGCCGTTGTACACCACCACCCTGTTGCTGCTGTTGGGCTCAGGCCTGCTCACCACCTATGTCTCGCTGCGGCTGGCCTCCATCCACGTCAGCAGCGCGCTGATCGGCGCCATCATCGCCGCCAACTACATCGGGTTGGTGATCGGCGGCAAGGTCGGCCACTTTCTCATCGCCCGCGTCGGGCATATCCGCGCCTACGTGGCCTGCGCCGGCATCATCACCGCTGCGGTGCTGGGGCACGGTCTGACGGCGTTCATTCCCGCCTGGGTCGCGCTGCGTCTGGTGATCGGGCTGTGCATGATGTGCCAGTATATGGTGCTGGAAAGCTGGCTGAACGACCAGGCGGAATCCAACCAGCGCGGCATGGTGTTCGGCTTCTATATGGCGGCGACCTATCTCGGCATGTCGCTGGGTCAGATAGTGCTGATGCTGCAAAGCAACCTGGGCATCAGCACGCTGCTGGTGATCGCGCTGTGCTTCGCGCTTTGTCTGGTGCCCATCGCTCTCACCACCCGCACCAATGCGCGCCACATGTCGCCGGCCCCGATGGAGCTGCGTTACTTTGTCGGCGCCATTCCCAAGGTGCTGGCTACCACGCTGGTGATCGGCATGGTGGTGGGCTCGTTTTACGGCCTGGCGCCGGTCTACGCCAGCCTGCAATCCTTAACCACTCAGCAAACCGGCCTGTTCATGGCGCTGGCCATCTTCGCCGGGCTGGTGGCGCAGTTCCCGCTCAGTTGGCTGTCGGATCGCTATAATCGCCCGTTGCTGATGCGCCTCAACGCCATTTTTCTGATCGTGGCGGCGCTGCCGCTGGCGCTGCTGCCGCACATCGATTTCCCGCTGCTGCTGGCGGTCGGGTTCGTCGTCAGCATGTTGCAATTTACGCTCTACCCGCTGGTGGTGGCGCTGGCCAACGATCTGATCGAGCCGGAACGCCGCGTCTCGCTGGCCGCCTGTCTGCTGATGGCGTTCGGCGTCGGCGCCAGCATCGGGCCATTGGCGGTCGGCGCGCTGATCGAGCCGCTGGGCGGCAATATCCTGTACGCCTTTTTCGCCCTGTGCGGCGTGCTGCTGGCGGCCCTCAGCCGCACGGCGAAAGCGGAGGAACCGCAGTTGGCGCAGGACGCGCCGGTGCCGCACATTCCGCTGCCGGACAGCCTCGCCAGCTCGCCGCTGTCGCCGGCGCTCAATCCGACCTTCGATGAACAGATCATTCACGACACCATGCCGCCGCCGGAAGCGGCGCCCGAGGTCGACGAGCCGCAGCCCGAAGCACAAGAGGCGGAGCCCTTGCCTCAGGGCGCCGATCCGGAAGAAGACACCGGCCTGAAAAAGGCGCACGCCATGCTGTAAACGGCGGCGTTACAGATCCTGGAAGGAGCCCAACAGAAAACCGCGTTCGGCGATCGCCGCTTTCAGCGTCGGCGCGGTCAACACATCCAGCTCGACGAGGCGCGGATGGCAGTATTGGCTCTGCAGGATCGTCGCGTCGAGGAACGCCGGGTGGCACATCATTTCCAATGATTCTGCGCCCTGCTCGTCGGCGCGCGCCAACCTTTGCAGGAACAACGTTTCGGAAATCGTCTCACCGTAGAATCCCGCGTCGAAAGCGTCAGTGCTATAGGGGGCATGCAGCGTGATGCCACGCCGTTTCGCCTCTTCGCGATCGAGACGCAGTGGCAGCCCCTGCGCTTGCGCGAACGCCTCCACCAGCGGATAAATTTGCGGCTGCATATGCACATGGTGGTGGCTGTCGATATGCGTCGGCGGCCGGCCGAACAGCGTCACGAAGCGCGCGAACTGGCGCTGCAGCTCCTCGTGAATTTCGTCCAGCTGCAGCTCGCCGGCCTCGGCGCGGCGCCACAGCCATTTGCCCAGTTCGCCATGTTCGTTGACCAGCGAAGGCATGGCGCCCAGCGGCTTGCCATGGGTCAAAACGAAATGCAGCCCAATCGGCAACCCCGGATATTGCCGGCTGAGCGCCGCCGCGTGCTGCGCGCCGCCGCCGTTCACCATCGCCGTGGTGGAGGAAACGACGCCATGCTGATACGCCTCGATGACGCCATAGTTCTGCCCTTTGCTCAGGCCGAAATCATCGGCATTCACGATCAGTAGTTTTTCCATAGAGGCTCCCGCGGGATGGATTTTTGGCAAGGGAAGGCCGACCGCTCGGCGCGGCATTCCCCCTCGTTAAGGTAAAATCAAATGATTAACCGACCGGCGCCCTGAAGCTCATCGGCATATCGGCGTTGATACTGATCGGGAGCGGCCCTAAAGAGGGCCGTAACACTTTTTTCGGTAGTTGCCTGGGGTCACGTCGGTGAGCCGCTTGAAGTTTTTAATGAACAAGCTGACGTCGCCATAGCCGGAATCGAAGGCGATATCAGAGACCGAATAGTTGGTGACCTCCAGCTGCGTCTTGGCGAAGTTGATGCGGATCTCATTGATCACCTGCATCGGCGTCTTCTGGTAGTAGCGCCGCATCGCCCGGGTCAGGTACTCCTGGGTTTTCCCCGACAGCGCCACCATGTTCGCCAACGCCCTTTCGCCGAACATCGCCTTGTCATGCATGCCGGCCAGGGTGTTCTTCAGCCACTGCGGGATATCATCACCGCCGTCGGTGTCTTCTTTATAGTGACGGATGCGGCTGATCACGTAGAAGGTCAATGTTTCGAGAAATTCGGCGAAGTCATCCTCGCGAAACTGCGGCGAACTCACCACCGATTCGATATAAGCCAAAAACTCGCTTCTCAGGCTGTAGGCCTGCGAGGCGACAAAGCAACGCGGCAGCTGTTGCAAGTAATGTTCTTCAAAGAACGCTTTGCTGACCGCCACGTTGAAGATTTTCGTCGCACCGAACTCGTAAAAGCTCTGGTGGTAGGAACCGATAGGGATAAAGACGAAATCCCCGCGTTCCAGCAGCACCCGCTTGCCGTTGATCTCCTGATAGCATTTGCCGCTCAGCACGATGGTGAACTCGTAATAGTCGTGCTGATGCAGCCCGGTGGCGCTTTCCACCTTGTTGTAGATGAACAGGTGAAAGTCTTTGCAGTTAAAGAAATCCTGCTCGCGAATCAGCTTCACGTCGTTGGCACTCAGCGAAATTCGGTTATCGGACACGGCGCCGGCCTCCCGTTAGTCAAATCCGTTGCGTCTGGCCGCCTCGGCAAACCAGTAACCGCTTTTTTTGATGGTGCGCCGCTGATCCGCCCGATCCAGCCGCACCAGCCCATAACGATTCTTGTAGGCATTCAGCCAGGACCAGCAGTCGATAAAGGTCCACAGATGATAGCCCTTGCACTGCGAGCCTTCCGCCAGCGCGCGGTGCAGCCACTTCAGGTGTTCGCGAATAAAGTCGATGCGGTAATCGTCCTCCACCCGCCCATCGGCGCCGATAAACGCTTCTTCGCCCTCGACGCCCATGCCGTTTTCCGAAATATAACAGGGCAGATTGCCGTAGTTCTCTTTCAGATCCATCAGGATGTCGTACAGCCCCTTCTCGTAGATCTCCCAGCCGCGGTGCGGATTGATTTTGCGGCCCGGCATTGCATAGTAACTGAACAAATCTTCCGGCGATGCGATCGGCCCCTCGGCGCGCCGTCCCTCTTTCGCCTGCACCCTGCGCGGCTGGTAATAGTTGACGCCAAGGATATCCACCACGCCGCCTTCGATCAGCTGCGCATCCTGCGGTTCGCAGTAAGGCATCAGCCCATGCTGCGCCAACAGATGCAGCAACGCCGCCGGATAACGCCCTTTGGCGACCGGATCGAGAAAGCTGCGATTGAGCAGCAGATCGGCGTCGTGTGCCGCCTGCCGATCCTCCGGCGCGTCAGAGCGCGGATAGGTTGGGCTCAGGTTCAAAATGATGCCGATGCTCCCCGGCAGCCTCCGCGCTCTGAAACGCTGCACCGCCATGGCGTGCGCCAGTACGCTGTGATACGCCACGGTGACCGCCCGTTTGAAGTCCACTACGCAAGGGTAGTGCAGGTCATTCAGGTAACCGGCTTCCACCGGCACGATCGGCTCGTTGAAGGTGAACCAGTGGGTGACCCGATCGCCAAATAGGCCGAAACAGGTATCGGCGTAACGCGCATAGGCTTCGACCACCGCCCGGCTTTCCCAGCCGCCGCGCTGCTGCATGCACAGCGGCATATCGAAGTGATAGAGATTGATAAACGGGGTGATGCCCTGCGCCAGCAGCTCGTCGATCATCGCGTTATAGAACGCCACCGCCTGCGGGTTCACTTCACCGTCGCCGTCCGGGATCAGCCGCGACCACGAGATCGACGTTCTAAAGGTATTGTGGCCCAGCGTTTTGAGCAGCCCGATATCGGTGCGGAAATGGTCGTAAAAGGTCGAGGCTTCGGTCGGCCCCACCCGATCGTGAAAGCGCTCGGGCGCGATCTCGTACCAATAGTCGAAGATGTTGCGGCTCTTGCCGTCCCGCGCGGCCGCCCCTTCAGACTGCGGCGCGGAGGTGGCGCTGCCCCACCAGAACCCGTCGGCAAATTGATATTCCATACTCGCGTCCCTCGCGGGGCGGCCACGCCGCCCCGTTCCACTGTTAGAATTTCAGCGCCTTGGCGATGTCTTCTTCGCTTTCCGTCGCCGCGTCAATCTGGCTCTGCGCCTTGTTGGAGATCGCCACGAACGGCAGATAGATCACGGTGGCGACCGCCAGGTTGAACAGGCTCAGCAACATGGCCATGATGCTGCCGTTGGTGTTGAAGAACGCCCCCAGGCCGACCGGCATGGTCCATGGCGCGATGTTGGTGATCGGCGGGATCAGCCCGGAGTAGTAGGCCAGGGAGGTGATAATGGTCAGCACCGGCTGCACCAGGATGAACGGAATGAACATCACCGGGTTCATGATCACCGGCAGGCCGAACAGTATCGGTTCGTTGATCTGGAAGATGCCGGATGGCGTCGCCAGTTTGGCGACCTGGCGGTAATCTTCGCGGCGCGAGGCGATGAAGATGGCGATGATCAAGCCCAGCGTCGAGCCGGTGCCACCGAGGTAGATGTAGGAGTCGACGAACGGTTTCGCCCACATGTGGAACTCTTTTCCGGCGGCCACCGCCGCTTCAACCGAACCGTATTTGTTGTACAGCTCCACGTTTTCCAGCGCGAACGGCGTCATGATACCGCTGTCCAGGGCCGCCAGCGCCATGGAGCCGTGCACCCCAAAGAACCACAGCAGCGAGGAGAACAGCACGTACACCCAGCCCACCACGCTGCCCATCTTGGCCAGCGGCGCCGAAATGCCGTCCATGATGATCTGGTGGAAGTTGGTGCCCCAGTGCGCCAGCGCGAACGCCACCAGCCCCATGATGGAGAGGATGATGAAACCGGGGATCAGCGCCGAGAAGGAACGCGACACCGAAGCCGGCACGCTGTCCGGCAGGCTAATCACCCAGTTGCGCCGCACGATGAAGGCAAACATCTCGGCCACCACCAGCCCAATCACCATACCGGAAATGATGTTGGCGCCGCCCAACCAGTTGGCTCCCACCGCATAGGCCTCGCCGACATTGAACGGTGTGACGGTCATAAAGGCCGCCACCGCCAGCAGCGCCGAAGCGAGCGGATCGACCTTTCGCTCTTCCGCCAACGCCATGCTGATAAAGAACGGCGTCATCAGGGACATGATCCCCAGCGTGCCGTTATAAACGCTGCCGCCGATGCTCTTCAGACTATTCAGCGTCTCGATGGTAGAGGCATCTAACCTTACGCCCAGCGAATAGAAGAACGATCCTTCGCCGAAGCTCAGGAACACGTTGTTGATCAACACGAACATCGCCCCGGTCAAGGTCAGCGGCATCAGGCGGATAAAGCCATTCTTGATGGCGTTGACGTGGGGCTGCTTACCGATTTTTACGGCGAAAGGCAGGATAACCTTCTCGAGCGAGGCAATGAGGGTATTCACGGCGGCCTCCTGTTATTGATTTGCTTTCTTGATAGCGGCCACCGCGGCCTTCAGCACGCCCAGCCCATCGACCTTGCCGTACAGCAGCGGATCGATAACCTCAACGGGTTTATTGGGCAGCTGTTTTTGCACTTCCGGCAAGGTGTAGGCGATTTGCGGCCCCAGCAGGATCAGATCCGCCTCAACGCCTTTCTCCGCAGCCAGCGCTTCCGGATAGGCGGCGATGATCACCGGCACTTCATATTTCTCGGCCTGCGCCTTCATTTTTGATACCAACAGGGAAGTGGACATACCGGCAGAACAAAACAGATAGATTTTTTTCTTTTCCATACCAAGCACCTCAGATAATCAAAAAAACCCCGTGTTATTTGTATGCCAGATGCAATCACGATTGCTTCACGCACATTCCTTATGAAAATTTCCGTCACGTTGCCCTGGTTACGGACAGTATACGGAGCATGAAAAACGGATCGGTAAGCCAGGAGGAGACATAACCGTCTCTCATTGACCTGACGGATTGACCCCCTTCACATTTCGCACAAAAAAATAGTGTGACCGGGCTCTCAAATAACCGATAAAAACTCGGAATATTCGCAATAAATATTCAAATAACAATTATAAACAGCAAGTTACAAACTCACCGAGAATTTAAAGGTTTATTTGCGTCTGAACAAACGAAAAGGGAATAAAAATAGTTCAAGATTGATTCACCTACGGCCATCCGAACGCGATAGCCGGTGAAGAGGATTAGGTGGGCAGACGCAGCAACTCGATCACCGTGCTCAGCGCCACGGAATGATTCCTGCGGTTGGGGTAATAGAGGTAAAAACCGGTAAACGGCGCGCACCAGTCGGCCAACACCCGCCGCAGCCGCCCGCTCGCCAGGTGTTCTTCTACCTCTTGTTCGATGGCGAAAGCGATGCCGACGTGCGCCAGCGCCGCCTGCACCATCATCCTGCCGTCATCGAGTATCAACGGGCTGTTAACCGCCACGGAAAACCGCTGCTCGCCCTGCTGAAATGCCCATTTGTAGCGCTCGCCCGAAGAGGCCTTGCGCCAACCGATGCAGCGGTGCTGCAGCAAATCCTGCGGATGCGTCGGTTCGCCGTGCCGTTGAAAATAGTCCGGCGTGGCGACGATGGCGAAACGCAGATCCGGCGTCAGACGCACCGCGCGCATATCGTTGTGCAGATCCTCGCCGAGCCTAATACCGGCGTCAAAGCCCTGTTCGACAATGTTGGCAAACCCCTCGTCCGCCACCACTTCCAGCGTAATGCCGGGGTACTCGCAGGCCAACCGCTCCAGATGCGGCACGATGGCAAGATCGATGGCCGAACGCGGCGCGTTGATGCGCACCAGGCCGCGCGGCCCTTCGCGAAACACATTCAGGCTCTCCAGCGCGGCGTCGATGTCGGTAAAAGCGGGCATCAGCTGTGCCAGCAGATGCTCACCGGCCTCCGTCGGCGAGACGTTGCGGGTGGTGCGGTTTAGCAGGCGAATGCCCACCTGCGCTTCCAATTCGCGCAGGGTGTGGGTCAGCGTCGGCGGCGTCACGCCCAACCGGGCGGCGGCGCGGCGGAAGCTGCGTTCACTGGCGATAGCCACAAAGGCCGCCAGGCCGGACAGTTCAGGTTTTTTCATGCTATTGATATAAATTATCTAATAGTGAGATGAATTTTTAGCGGATAGTTATCCGTCATCTAACAACATAGCATTGCGATCGACCCCATTACCAGGTATCGATACGATGATTAATGCTACAGCTCCAACTCATGAAACGCCGCGCCGTCTGGCGGACAAAGTCGTACTGGTGAGCGGCGGCGGCACCGGCATCGGCCGCGCCGCCGCGCTGGCCTATGCCCGCGAAGGCGCCAAAGTCGCGCTGGCCGGCCGACGCGCGGCGGAAATCGAAGCCACGGCGCGCGACATCGCGCTGGCCGGCGGCGACGCCCTGCCCATCGTGGCCGACGTCTCCCAGGAAGACAATATCCGCCAACTGATCGCCACGGTGACCGCCCATTACGGCCGGCTCGACGTCGCCTTCAACAACGCCGGCATCATCGGCAACTTCGCCCCCATCACCGAGCAGACCAGCGAGGATTTTGACCGGGTGATCGCCATTAACCTCAGAGGCGTCTGGCTGGCGATGAAATATGAGATTGAAACCTTCCTGGCTCAGCGCTCGGGCGGCGTGATCATCAACACCTCCTCCTGGCTGACCCACGGCGCGCTGGCCGGCTCATCCAGCTACTCCGCCAGCAAGGGCGCGCTCGATGCGATGATCCGCGCGGTGGCGCTCGAATACAGCGGCCAGGGCATCCGCGTCAACAACATCAACCCCGGCATCATCGACACGCCGATGGCACGCGGCAGCGTGGCTGACAGCGCGGCGTTCGCGCCCTTTATCGCCCACACGCCCGCCGGCCGCCTGGGTGAATCGGAAGACATCGGCGATGTGGCGCTGTGGCTGGCGACGGACGAAGCTCGCTTCATCACCGGCCAAAGCCTGCTGGTGGACGGCGGTTACACCATCGCCGGCATGCGTTGAGGAGACGAGGCCATGAACTACGTTCGGCTTGGCGACAGCGGCCTGAAGGTGTCCCGCCTCTGCCTGGGTTGCATGACCTACGGCGATCCGGCCTGGCGGCCCTGGGTGCTGAAGGAAGATGAAGCGCGCCCCTTTATCCACGAGGCGCTGGAGGCGGGTATCAATTTTTTCGATACCGCCAACATTTACTCCGGCGGAGAAAGCGAGCGCATTCTCGGCCGCGCGCTGAGGGCGTTCGCCCGCCGTGAAGACGTGGTGATCGCCACCAAGGCCTACTTTCCAATGGACGCGCAGCCGAACAGCCGGGGGCTATCACGCAAGCACCTGCTGCACAGCGTCGACGCCTCCTTGCAGCGGCTGGGAACGGATTACCTCGATCTGTTCGTGCTGCACCGCTTCGACACCGAAACGCCGATCGAAGAAACCGCCGACACCCTCGATGGCCTGGTGCGGGCGGGCAAGATCCGCTATCTCGGTGCCTCCTCGCTGCACGCCTGGCGCCTGATGAAAATGCTGGCCTTTCAACGTCAGCACCGCCTGGCGCCGTTTATTTCGCTGCAAAGCCAATACAACCTGGTGACGCGTGAAGATGAAGAGGAGCTGATCCCGCTGTGCCTGGAGGAAGGTCTTGGTCTGACCCCCTGGTCGCCGCTGGCCCGCGGCGTGCTGGCCGGCTCCGGCAGCGGCGGCACGCTGCGCGCCGCCACCGACGAACAGGCGCCCCGTTGGTACGGCGGCAGAAACGAGGTAGAACGCACCGTCGCGACGGTCGCGGAGGTGGCGGCCGCGCGCAGCGTTCCACCAGCGCAAATCGCGCTGGCCTGGCTGTTGGCCAAACCCGGCGTGGCGTCGCCGCTGGTGGGCATGTCCAAGCCACATCATCTGCAGGATGCGCTGGCTGCGCTCGACCTCAGGCTATCACCGGAAGACGTGGCCGCGCTGGAGGCGCCAATGGCGCACGCTGTCCGCCCCGATCGCTGGTAGCCCCTTTTCCGTCATTCCAGGAGAGAAGACATGTCATATGCGCTTACCGCGCGAGCGGTGTTGCTCGCCCTCGCTGCCGCATTCACCTTTAGCGCTCCGGTGCAGGCTGCCGCCAGCGCAGACTGCGCCGCAAACAGCATGACGCTGCCGCCTGGCGCACTTTACCCCAACGGCATCGCCCGTGCGACGGACGGTACGCTGTATGTCGGCTTTGTCACCAGCGGCAACGTGCTGCGCAAGCGGCCGGGTCAAGCGTGGGAAAGCTTTTTCCCCGGCGCTGACACGGTGTTCGCCTCAAACGCGCTGCGGCTGGACGAAAAACGTGGGCTGCTGTGGGGCAATTCGCCGGACTTCCTCTCCGGCGGCAAAACGCGCGCCAACCGCATCTACGCGCTGAACGTCGCGGATGGCACGCTTAACCGCAGCCTGGCGCTGCCGGTGGGCGAAATGGGCAACGATATCGTGCTCGGCGCAGACGGTACGGTGTATGTGACGGAAACCCGCGGCGGCGGCATCCTGCGCCTGCGGCCGGGCGAAGCGGCATTCAGTACGCTGTTTCAGGATCCGCAGTTAGCGGCCCCCAGCGGGCTGGGCGCCGCCGGGATCGTGCTGCTCGACGATCGGCTGATGGCTGTCGCCAATTTCGGTACCGGTAAGCTCTACACCCTCAGTTATAACGCTCCAAAGCCGCAGCTGACGGAAATGCAGCTGCCGCGCCTCATCGAAAACCCGGACGGAATGGGATTGGCGCCGGATGGCGCGCTGATCGTGCTGGAAAACGGGATCCAGAGCGGCCAGGGGCGGATCCTGCGGATCCCGTCACCCAAGGCAGCAGGCATGCACCAGCTTGAGGTCTTGCGCAAAGGCATGGAATCGCCGGTCAACCTGACTATTACCCCGCAAGGCTGCGCCTTCGTCAGCGAATCGCGCATCCGCCACCGCCTGCTGCCCGGCCATGAAACCGAAGTGCCCGACAGTTTCCGCCTCTATCAACTGCCCTTGCCTCTCACCGCCGCGCAATAACCTCTCCACCACTACTGCGGGCGGCGACACTTGCGTTGTTGCCCGCAGGCGAACGACAATCTCGCTTCGTTGCAAACCGGCCTTGCGCAGCGCTTCCCATTTTTACCTGTGACAGCCGATTGCCCGCTGGGCTAGTATAAGCGTCTGTGCAAACCTTGGGTTTGAACGCGCCGTTTGGCGTTTTGATGACTTGATTTGCGCCGCCCGCCAAGCGCTGAATGGGGCGACGCCTGCTGAAACAATGTGATAGCGAATGACGACAATGAAAATCACAGTTCCCTTTACATTCAATGGATTGGAAAAATAATCGCATGAATAGCACCGATAAACTCGATTCGCACACGCCGATGATGCAGCAGTACCTGCGCCTCAAGGCCCAGCATCCTGAAATCCTGCTGTTCTACCGCATGGGCGACTTCTACGAGCTATTTTACGACGACGCCAAGCGCGCTTCCCAACTGCTGGATATCTCGCTGACCAAACGCGGCGCTTCGGCGGGTGAACCGATCCCGATGGCCGGCGTGCCGCACCACGCGGTGGAGAACTACCTGGCCAAGCTGGTGCAGCTTGGCGAATCCGTCGCCATCTGCGAACAGATCGGCGATCCGGCCACCAGCAAAGGGCCGGTCGAACGCAAAGTGGTGCGTATCGTCACCCCCGGCACCATCACCGACGAAGCGCTGCTGCAAGAACGCCAGGACAACCTGCTGGCGGCGATCTGGCAGGACGCGCGCGGCTTCGGCTACGCCACGCTGGACGTCAGCTCCGGCCGCTTCCGCGTCGCCGAGCCGCAGGATCTGGAAACCATGGCCGCCGAGCTGCAGCGCACCAATCCAGCCGAGCTGCTCTATCCGGAAACCTTCGAACACATGGCGCTGATCGAACAGCGCCACGGCCTGCGCCGCCGTCCGCTATGGGAATTCGAGCTTGAGACCGCACGCCAACAGCTCAACCTGCAGTTCGGCACCCGCGACTTGACCGGCTTCGGCGTCGAGCAGGCGCACCAGGCGCTGCGCGCCGCCGGCTGTCTGCTGCAGTACGTCAAAGATACCCAACGCACTTCGCTGCCGCACATTCGCGGCATCACCATGGAACGCCAGCAGGACGGCATCATCATGGATGCCGCCACCCGCCGCAACCTGGAGCTGACGCAGAGCCTGTCCGGCGGCAGCGACAACACGCTGGCGGCGATCCTCGACCGTACGGTCACGCCGATGGGCAGCCGCATGCTGAAACGCTGGCTGCACATGCCGACCCGCGACATCAAGGTCCTGACTGCCCGCCAGCAGGCGATCGGCGCATTGCAGGAACTGTTCGCGGATCTGCAGCCTTCGCTGCGTCAGGTAGGCGATCAGGAACGTATTTTGGCTCGTTTGGCGCTGCGCACCGCCCGGCCGCGCGATCTGGCGCGCATGCGCCATGCTTTCCAGCAACTGCCGGACATCCGCGCGCTGCTGCAGGATGTGAAAACGCCGCACGTGCAGCAGCTGCTGTCGCAGGTGGGCCAGTTTGACGAACTGCGCGAGCTGCTGGAACGTGCGGTCATTGAATCACCGCCGGTGCTGGTGCGCGACGGCGGCGTGATCGCCCCCGGTTACAACAGCGAACTGGACGAGTGGCGGGCCCTGGCCGACGGCGCCAGCGACTACCTCGATCGGCTGGAGATCCGCGAGCGTGAAAAGCTGGGTCTGGATACGCTCAAGGTCGGCTTCAACGGCGTACACGGCTATTACATTCAGGTCAGCCGCGGTCAAAGCCACCTGGTGCCGATCCACTATGTACGCCGTCAGACGCTGAAAAACGCCGAGCGCTACATCATCCCGGAACTGAAAGAGTACGAAGACAAAGTGCTCACCTCCAAGGGTAAGGCGCTGGCGATCGAGAAAAGCCTGTACGACGAGCTGTTCGATCTGCTGCTGCCGCACCTGGCGGAACTGCAACAAAGCGCCGCCGCGCTGGCCGAGCTGGACGTGCTGGCCAACCTGGCCGAGCGCGCCGATACCCTGAACTACGCTTGCCCGACCATGAGCGAGCAGCCGGGGATCCGCATTACCGAAGGCCGCCATCCGGTGGTGGAGCAGGTGCTGAGCGAGCCGTTTATCTCCAACCCGCTCACCCTGTCGCCGCAGCGCCGCATGCTGATCATAACCGGTCCGAATATGGGCGGTAAAAGCACCTATATGCGGCAAACGGCGCTGATCGTGCTGATGGCGCACATCGGCAGCTACGTGCCGGCCACCAAGGCCACCATCGGCCCGGTGGATCGCATCTTCACCCGCGTCGGCGCGGCGGACGATCTGGCTTCCGGCCGCTCCACCTTCATGGTGGAGATGACCGAAACCGCCAACATTCTGCACAACGCCACCGAGCACAGCCTGGTGTTGATGGATGAAATCGGCCGCGGCACCTCCACCTACGACGGCCTGTCGCTGGCCTGGGCCTGCGCCGAGAACCTGGCCAACCGCATCAAGGCGATGACGCTGTTCGCCACCCACTACTTCGAGCTGACGACCCTGCCGGAGAAAATGGAAGGCGTGGTCAACGTGCATCTGGATGCGCTTGAACACGGCGACACCATCGCCTTCATGCACAGCGTGCAAGACGGTGCCGCCAGCAAAAGCTATGGCCTGGCGGTCGCCGCGCTGGCCGGCGTGCCGCGCGACGTCATCAAACGCGCCCGTCAGAAACTGCGCGAGCTGGAGTCTATTTCCAGCCACACCGCATCGGGCAGCGTCGACGCCACCCAGATGACGCTGCTGCAGGAAGAGACCTCGCCGGCGGTAGAAGCCCTGGAGGCGCTGGATCCGGATTCCCTGTCGCCGCGACAGGCGCTGGAATGGATCTACCGGCTGAAAAATATGGTGTAGTCTGGCGCCAAACGCGGGCATAAAAAAACGGTGAGCATCATGCTCACCGTTTTTATTTGATGCGGTTCAACAACCGACGTTATTCGCGGAACAGCGCCTCAATGCTCAGGCCCTGCATCTGCAAAATCTCACGCAGACGGCGCAGACCTTCTACCTGAATCTGACGGACGCGCTCGCGCGTCAGGCCAATCTCCCGGCCTACGTCTTCCAGCGTCGCCGCTTCATAGCCCAACAGGCCGAAACGACGCGCCAACACTTCACGCTGTTTGGCGTTCAGTTCGAACAACCATTTGACGATGCTTTGCTTCATATCGTCATCTTGCGTGGTGTCTTCAGGCCCGTTGTCCTTCTCGTCGGCCAGAATATCCAGCAGCGCTTTCTCCGAATCCCCGCCCAGCGGCGTATCCACCGAGGTGATGCGCTCATTCAGGCGCAGCATGCGGCTGACGTCATCCACCGGCTTGTCGAGTTGCTCGGCAATTTCTTCAGCGCTCGGTTCATGATCCAGCTTGTGGGAAAGCTCGCGCGCGGTGCGCAGATAGACATTCAGTTCTTTGACGATATGGATAGGCAAACGAATGGTACGGGTTTGGTTCATGATCGCCCGTTCAATCGTCTGACGGATCCACCAGGTTGCATAAGTGGAGAAGCGGAAGCCGCGTTCCGGGTCGAATTTTTCCACTGCGCGAATCAGACCGAGGTTACCCTCTTCGATCAGATCCAGCAGCGCCAGACCGCGGTTGCTGTAGCGGCGGGCGATTTTCACCACCAGCCGCAGGTTGCTTTCAATCATGCGGCGGCGGGACGGCACGTCACCGCGCAGAGCACGCCGCGCAAAATAGACTTCTTCCTCTGCGGTCAGCAGAGGTGAATAACCGATCTCACCCAGATAGAGCTGCGTCGCATCCAATACGCGTTGCGTAACGCCTTGAGACAACAGCTCTTCTTCCGCTAAATCGTTCTCGCTGGTCTCTTCTTCTACCAGCGCTTTTTCATCAAACGACTCGGCCTCAGCTCCATTCTCGTCGAAATCCGCATCATCATGTAACTCGTTAACTTTCAGCGTATTTTGGCTCATATGCTGCTCCTACCCGTGATACCGCGAGCAGAATCTCAGCGTATTCTGCCCAATCTATCGCTGCGGAAGATAACGCAGCGGGTTTACGGATTTCCCCTTGTAACGAATTTCAAAATGCAAACGTACTGAACTGGTACCGGTGCTACCCATGGTGGCTATTTTTTGACCCGCCTTCACTTCTTGTTGTTCCCGGACCAGCATTGTGTCGTTATGAGCGTAGGCGCTCAGGTAATCATCATTATGTTTGATGATGATTAGATTACCGTAACCCCGTAAAGCGTTGCCTGCATACACTACGCGGCCATCGGCGGTAGCGAAGATAGGCTGCCCACGGGAACCGGCGATATCGACACCCTTATTCCCACCTTCTGATGAGGAAAAGTTATCAATAACCTTACCGTCAGTCGGCCATCTCCAGGTACTGACCGGAGCGCTGTTGCTGACGGTGCTGCTCACAGGTGGAGCGGCTTCCGGCGCGGTAACAGGCGCAGTCGCGGTCCCAACCGCTGCGGCACCTGCTGCAGGTAACATCTTACCTACATTCTGTTTACCCGAGTTTTCAGAATACGCGTTAGTTGATTGAGAATCAACCGTTGCCGTCTGGATCTGGGAGCTGGAAGGTGGCTTCGGAACACCGCCTTTGGTCGCATCTGTCGTCGCCAACATGCCGCCGCCGCCGTTGGCAGAACCATTACCAAGCTGAATGGTTTGGCCAACATTCAGGCTGTATGGCTCGGGAATATTGTTGCGCTGCGCCAGGTCGCGGAAATCATTGCCGGTGATCCAGGCGATATAAAACAGCGTGTCGCCGCGCTTGACCGTATAAGTTTCGCCGCCGCTGTAACTCCCTTTAGGGATGGCGTTATAACTGCGGTTATAGACAATGCGGCCCTCTGGGCTGGCCTGCTGCACTCCGCCATTATTATTGCCGGATGGAGCGGCACCGCCGCCCCCCACGCTGCTGATAGGAGCCGACGTCGAGGCCGTATTCGTACAACCCGCCAACCACAAACTTACCATCGTACACACCGCTACCCGGCGTAACGTAATCATTGGGCTTCCCGTGCTCATGCTTCCCCCATGACAGCAATATCAGTGATATATCCAAAATACCCTTTACATCGTAGCCGAGCTTTTGCCACTTCCCAGTTTCTGCGATGTAAAGGCGCCGCCGGCCGATCCCTGAACGCCAGGTCATCTCGCGCCGGAGCATCAAAACGCGCGCCAATGCTAACCACATTGGCGTTGCCGCACCATAAGACAACTACGTAGAAAGGCCAATTCTAGTGAAAATTAGCCTGATTGGAACGAGAAAACCTTATCCGGCCATGATGAAAGTGCAACAGATTTTGCAGACGGTCGAAAATTCAGACAATCGCTAGGCCAATTCGCCTTTCACCAACGGCACAAAGCGCACCGCCTCTACCGCATCGACAACGAAATCGTTGCCATGACGCTGAATGCGTTTGAGGGTTTGGGCCTGCTCGCCCACCGGCAACACCAAAATGCCGCCGTCGTCCAGCTGCTCCACCAGTGCCTGCGGGATCTCCGGCGGCGCGGCAGTGACGATGATCGCATCGAACGGGCCGCGCGACGCCCAACCCAGCCAGCCGTCGCCATGGCGGGTGGAAACATTGTGAAGATCGAGCTGTTTCAGGCGGCGCTTGGCCTGCCACTGCAGCCCCTTGATGCGTTCGACGGAACAAACGTGTTGCACCAGATGCGCCAGGATAGCGGTTTGATAACCGGAACCGGTACCGATCTCCAGCACCCTTGAGGTAGGTTTCAGATTCAGCAGCTCGGTCATCCGCGCCACCATATAAGGCTGGGAAATGGTCTGACCGGAACCGATCGGCAATGCGGTGTTTTCGTAGGCCTTATGATCCAGCGCTTCATCGACAAAACGCTCGCGCGGCACCGCTTCGATCGCCCGCAGCAGCTTTTCGTCTCGGATCCCCTGCTGCCGCAGCTGCGTCAGCAATGTTTGCATGCGCTTATTCACCATTCCCCGCTAACCTCTGCCTTGGTTAACCATGTTTTCACGACTTCTTGCGCCGCGTAGGCGGTTAAATCCACCTGCAGCGGCGTTATCGCCACATAGCCTTGTTCCACCGCCGCAAAGTCGGTATCCGGCCCGGCATCAAATTTATCACCAGGCGGCCCGATCCAGTAGATATTTTGTCCGCGCGGATCCTGTTGGCAGAAGACCTTGTCGGCGGGATGGCGGCTGCCGCAGCGGGTAACGCGCAGGCCTTTGATCTCAGCCAGCGGCAGATCCGGCACGTTAATATTCAGAATTTTTCCGGTACGTAGCGGTTCGCGCTGCAGCGCGCGCAGGATGCGGCAGGTAATGGCGGAGGCGGTCGCGTAGTGCCGGTGGCCGTTCAGCGACACCGCCAAGGCAGGCAACCCCAGGTGCCGGCCCTCCATCGCCGCCGCGACGGTGCCGGAATAGATAACATCGTCGCCCAAATTCGGCCCGGCGTTAATGCCGGATACCACGATATCGGGTGCCGGGCGCATCAATGCGTTGACGCCAAGGTAAACACAGTCGGTCGGCGTCCCTTGCAACACCGCAATATCCCCGTTGGCCAGCGTCTGCGTGCGCAACGGCGACTCCAGCGTTAAAGCATTGGAAGAGCCACTGCGGTTACGATCCGGTGCCACGACCTGCACTTCGGCGAATTCCCGCAGCGCCGCCGCCAGCACCTGAATGCCCGGGGCGCTGACGCCGTCATCGTTACTCAGCAATATCCGCATCACTGTTATCCTGCTGCATGATCTCGCGAACCACGCTGGTAGCAAAGCTGCCCGCCGGCAGCCAGAAGCGCAGTTCCACGGTAACGTCATCCCACCAGTTCCACTGCAAATTTTGCGGCTGCAACAGCAGGGCCCGACGAGCGGGTTCAACACGCTCGCGCTTTAAAAGCGTAAGCAATTCCGGTTGTTCCGCCAAGCATTGTTGTTCAAAAGCCAAGGCTTGGTCGGCGGTGCCTGGCTCACCATCGCCCGGCAAGGGAGCCGTGATCGCCAGCTCGCCGGCATCCAGCCGTTGCTGCAACGTCTCCAGCTCATCGGCTTTGGCGACGAACCAGCTGCCGCGCCCACTCAGCTGCAGGGCATCCCCTTCCAGCACGGTGCGCTGCAGCCCGTCAGCCAGGCGTTGGCTCGCGATCAGATTGAACAGCGCGCTGCGGCTGGCGGACAGGTAGAAGCTGCGCTTACTGCGCTCTTTGACACGAATTTCGTCGTTCGCCCAGCGGCGCGCCATCACCAGGTTGTTGCCGCCGCGGCCGAAGCGTTGGCTGCCGAAATAGTTTGGCACGCCCTGCGCGGTGATGGCCTGCAGGCGACGTTCCACGTCCTGCCGATCGGAAATCTGGCGCAGCACCAGCGTAAAGTGGTTGCCCTTCAGATTGCCGATGCGCATTTTGCGCAGGTGGCGGGCGAACGAGAGCACCTCGCAGCCTTCCAGCGTAAACCGGGAGAAATCCGGCGTGTCTTTGCCCGGCATATGCAGGCAGAACCACTGTTCGGTCACCGCGTGGCGATCCTTCAAGCCCGCATAGCTGACGGAACGGGCGTGAATACCGGCGAAGCGCGCCAGATAGTCGGCCACGAACTGGGTATTGCAGCCGTTTTTACGGATATTTACCAGCACGTGCTCACCTTCACCGTCCGGCGCAAAGCCCAGATCTTCGACCACCACAAAATCTTCCGGATTGGCTTTCAACACCCCGGAACTCTGCGGCCGGCCATGCAGCCAGGTCAGATTCGCCATATCCATGCGGTTATTCCTTGATCAGCAAGGCGACCGCTTCGCAGGCGATGCCCTCGCCGCGCCCGGTGAAACCGAGCTGTTCGGTGGTAGTGGCCTTCACGTTGACGTCATCCATATGGCACTGCAGGTCTTCCGCCAGGAAGACGCGCATCTGCGGGATGTGCGGCGCCATTTTCGGCGCCTGAGCGATGATGGTGATATCGAGGTTACCGAGGCGGTAACCTTTGGCGCGGATGCGTTTCCAGGCTTCGCGCAACAGCTCGCGGCTGTCGGCGCCTTTGAAGGCCGGGTCGGTATCGGGGAACAGTTTGCCGATATCGCCCAGCGCCGCCGCCCCCAGCAGGGCGTCGGTGGCGGCATGCAGCGCGACGTCACCGTCGGAGTGGGCCAGCAAGCCTTTGTCGTAAGGGATGCGAACACCACCGATCACCAACGGGCCTTCGCCGCCGAATTTATGTACATCAAAACCGTGACCGATACGCATGATGCGCTCCTTAATTGTCTAACTGGGTCAAATAGAACGCCGCCAGCGCCAAATCCTCCGGCCGCGTTACTTTAATGTTGTCCGCCCGGCCGGCGATCAGCAGCGGATGATAGCCGCAATGTTCCAGCGCCGAGGCTTCGTCGGTGACGTTCGCGCCTTCATCCAGCGCGCGCTGCAGGCACTGCTTGAGCAGCGGCAGCGGAAACAGCTGCGGCGTCAGCGCATGCCACAGATCCTGCCGTTCAACGGTGTGGGCGATGGTGTCGCGGCCGGGTTCGGCGCGCTTCATGGTGTCGCGCACCGGCGCGGCGAGAATGCCGCCCACCTTGCTGTGTGCGGTGATCGCCAGCAGGCGCTCGAGATCGTCGGCGTGCAGGCAGGGGCGCGCGGCGTCGTGCACCAGCACCCAGTCCGCATCCCCCGCCAGTTTCAACCCGGCCATCACCGAATCGGCGCGCTGTTTGCCGCCCTCGGTGACGGTCACCCGCGGATCCTGAGCGATGGGTAGCCGTTCGAACTGACGATCTTCCGGGCCGATCGCCACGATCACCCGTTCAATGCGCGGGTGGCGCAACAGGGCGTGGATGGCGTGTTCGACGATGCTGTGCCGGCCGATGGTTAAATATTGCTTCGGGCATTCCGCCTGCATGCGGCTGCCGATACCGGCAGCGGGCAGGACGGCAATCACCGAGGGAAAGGTACCTGCGGAGTGATTCATGCGTTATTTTTGTGCGTTGTTTTGCGAAGAAGACGCCGCGTTGCGCCTGGATTGGTCAGGAACCAGACGATAGAAAGTCTCACCGGGCTTGATCATGCCCAGCTCATTACGCGCACGCTCTTCGATCGCTTCCTGTCCGCCGTTCAAATCATCGATTTCGGCAAACAGCTGATCGTTACGCGCTTTCAACTTGGCGTTGTTGCCCTGCTGGACCGCAACGTCTTCATTGACCCGCACGTAATCGTGAATACCATTTTTGCCCAGCCACAGTGAATACTGTAACCAACCGAGCAATGCCAGCAATAGCAGCGTAAGTTTTCCCATCTCCGCCCCCTGAAAAACCGACCAATCATCCCACAACTTCTCGTTGGACTCCACACTGAGAGCGGCATTTCAACGCCAAATTCAGAATACGGATGAAGGGTTCCCGTGTTTATCGCCTAATTCCGCTGCGAAAGCGGCAAAAAACGCCCCTTTGGCTCGGCGCACGCGCCGCGTTTTCCAATGAGACACACACTGCCCTACCTCCATTATGCAGCAAGAATCACTGCATCACCGCTTCCTGACACATCGCTTACGCCACAGCAAAGCAAAAAGTGAATATTTAACACCATAGAGAGAAGAATCGTCATGCAGCGGTTGCACTTTCATTCATTGAAGCTTATTTTTATGCACTCATAGTGCATAAATAATTCCAATATATAACCATTCATTATCGGGGATCGCGATGTTAAAACGTTTAGTTCTGATCGGCGCCTGCCTGGCCGCCACCTTCTCCATCGCTGCGTTGGCGGCTGAACCCACCTACGTCGTCGGCTCCGGCGGCACCTATCGGCCATTCGAATTTGAAAACAGCCAAAAGCAGCTGGAAGGCTTCGACATCGACATCATCAAGGCAGTGGCCAAGGCCGAAGGCTTCCAAATCAAACTGATCAATACGCCGTGGGAAGGGATCTTCGCCACGCTGAACTCCGGCGATCGCGATATCATCATTTCCGGCATTACCATCACCGATAAGCGCAAGCAGATGGTTGATTTCTCTGCGCCTTACTTCCCGGCTGAGCAGGCCATCGTGGTGCCGCAAGACTCGAAGGTGGACTCCATCGCCGCGCTGAAAGCGCTGAAGGTCGGCGTAGTGAACTCCAGCACCGGCGACATCGTGGTGTCCGACGTGCTGGGCAAAAACAGCACCGCCATCAAACGCTTCGACAATACCCCGCTGATGCTGCAAGAGCTGTATGAAGACGGCATCGGCGCGGCGGTCGGCGACGTCGGCGTGGCCAAGTTCTATATCAAAACCCACCCGGAGAAAGCCTTCAAGCTGGTGCCCGACGCCAAGTTCGAGCGCCAGTATTTCGGCATCGCCGTCGCCAAAGGCAACGATGAGCTGCGCAACAAGATCAACGCCGGCCTGAAGAAAATCGTCGCCGACGGCACCTACGCCAAGATCTACCAAACCTGGTTCGACAGCAACGTACCGACGCTGCCGGCGGAATAATCCTCAGTCGCCGGTGCCCGCAAGGGCGTCGGCGCACCACCGTTTCAGCCTACCAAGAAGGAATACCCCTTGAACTTCCGCTGGGAGATCATCCAGGAATACGCGCCGCTGTTTATGGAAGGCGCCTGGATGACCATCAAATGCACCATTATCTGCGTGCTGCTGGGCACCACCTGGGGATTGATCCTCGGTTTGGGGCGCCTGGCGCAGGCGCCGCACGGCATCTGGAAACCCATCCTGCATTACGGCGTTCAGTGGCCGGTGCGCATCTACATCAGCGCCTTTCGCGGCACGCCGCTGTTCGTGCAGATCATGGTGGTGCACTTCGCGCTGGTGCCGCTGTTCATCAACCCGCGTGACGGTCTGCTGGTCACCAGCGGCCTGATGAGCGTCGATTTCGCCCGTGCGCTGCGCGCCGACTACGGCGCCTTTCTCTCCTGCGTGGTGGCGATCACGCTCAACGCCGGCGCCTATGTGTCGGAGATCTTCCGCGCCGGGATCCAGTCGATCGACCGCGGCCAGATGGAAGCCTCGCGCTCGTTGGGCATGAGCTATGGCAAAACCATGCGCCAGGTGATCCTGCCGCAAGCCTTCCGGCGCATGCTGCCGCCGCTGGGCAACAACGCCATCGCCATCGTCAAAGATTCGTCGCTGGCCTCCGCCATCGGCCTGGCGGATCTGGCCTATGCCGCCCGTACCGTCTCCGGCGCCTACGCCACCTACTGGGAGCCCTACCTGACCATTTCGCTGGTCTATTGGGTCATCACCTTCCTGCTCTCGCTGCTGGTGCAACACATGGAAAAGAGGTTCGGTAAAAGTGATTCGCGTACATAACCTGCAAAAACAGTTCGGCGAAAGCCACGTGCTGCGCGGCATTTCCTGCCGGATCGCCGCCAACGAAGTGGTGTGCGTCATCGGCCCTTCAGGCTCCGGGAAGAGCACCTTCCTTCGCTGCATCAATGCGCTGGAGACGCTCTCCGGCGGCGAGATCGAGGTCAACGGTTTCGCCGTCCACGATCAGAAAACCGACCTGAATAAGATGCGGGAAAGCGTGGGCATGGTGTTCCAGCGTTTCAATCTGTTCCCGCACATGACGGTGTTGGAAAATATCATCATGGCGCCGGTGAGCGTGAAGAAACAGCCGCGCGCCGAAGCCATCGCGCAAGCAGAACAGCTGCTGCTCAAGGTCGGCCTGCTCGACAAGATCGACGCCTATCCCAACAGCCTGTCGGGCGGCCAGCAGCAGCGGGTAGCGATCGCCCGCGCGCTGGCGATGGAGCCGAAGATCATGCTGTTCGACGAGCCGACCTCCGCACTCGATCCTGAGCTGGTGGGCGAAGTGTTGGCGGTGATGAAATCACTGGCCCACGAGGGCATGACCATGGTGGTGGTGACGCATGAGATGGGCTTTGCCCGCGAGGTGGCCGACCGGGTGCTGTTTATCGATCAGGGGATCATTCAGGAGGAGGGTGCGCCGCAGCAGATCTTCAGCCAGCCGGCCAATCCGCGCACGCAGGCGTTTCTAAGCAAAGTTTTGTAACCTTCGACACGGCTTTGCAATCCTTCGGGCGCCGGCATCGGCGCCCGCTCTCTCACCACCCGGTCAGGAAGCTGAACACCAGCCAGAACAGGCACAGCACGATCGCGCCGGTCAGCAGCAGCGTCAGGATCAGACGGCCGCGCAACAGCATGCTGAGGGTGATGCCGATCAGCACCGACAGCGGCATCAGAGCCAGGAAGAACGGCCAGGTATAGAGCAGGAAAAACAGCGTGTTGGAACCGTAAACCAGAAACGGCAACGCGAACGCCAGCCAGTAGAAAACAAAGCCGCTGACGCCGCCCAGGAAAGAATAAGAAGGCTCCTCTCTCTCCTGTTTTGACTGCTTGGAGTCGATCAAGATAGGCGTGACATTTTGCATAGTGATCCCTGGTTATTCGGCTCGCTCTGCGGCGGCTTAGAGTAAAAAGCGCATGGCGAAAAACGCCACACGCTTTTTTTGAATTCAGGGTTTGATAATAGCCTGACCACGCAACACGTCTAACAATTGCGCAATCAAATTTGTTACCAATTGTTGGCCGTCGAGGTGGATTTCCGGCTGCTGCGGCGCCTCATAAACCGCGTCGATACCGGTGAAATTGCGCAGCTCGCCGGCGCGCGCTTTTTTATACAACCCTTTCGGATCGCGCGCCTCGCAGATCGCCAACGGCGTGTCGACGAACACCTCGATAAAGCGATCGTCGCCGAGCATCTCGCGCACCATTTGCCGCTCGGCGCGGTGCGGCGAAATGAACGCGGTCAGCACCACCAGCCCGGCATCCACCATCAGCTTGGCCACTTCCCCCACCCGGCGGATGTTCTCGCGCCGATCCTCGTCGGAAAAACCGAGATCGCGGCACAGACCGTGGCGCACGTTATCGCCGTCCAGCAGATAGGTGCTGACGCCAAGCCCATGCAGCGCCTGCTCCAGCGCGCCGGCGACGGTGGATTTGCCCGAGCCGGACAGCCCGGTAAACCACAGCACCGCGCCGCGGTGGCCGTTGCGCGCTTCGCGATCCGCACGCGTCACCGCATGCGGATGCCAAACCACGTTCTCATCGTCCGGCCCGGTCGCCCTCAGTTCAGCGGCCACCTTATCGGCCACCGAGCAGATCGCGTGCGCCCCAATGCGGGAAGTGCTTGCGCACCAGCGCATTCAGCTCCAGCTCGAAGGCGCTGAATTCACCGCGCGCCGCCGAGGCATCCTGCAGCGTTTCACGCACCAGACCGGCGCCAACCGTCACGTTGCTCATGCGATCGATGAAGATCAGCCCGCCGGTGTCGTGATTGCTCTGATAGCTGTCCAGCACCAGCGGTTCGTCGAAGGTCAGCTCCACCAACCCGATGCCGTTGAGCGGCAATGTGTCGGCCGGGTGTTGCGCCAGCGTGTTTATCTCCACCTGATGGCGAATGCTCTCCACGCGGGCACGGGTCTTTTTGCCGGCGATCTTGATGTCGTAGCTCTGGCCCGGCACCAGCGGCTGCTCGGCCATCCATACCACGTCCACCCGCGCGCTCTGCGCCGCCTGCAGACTTTCTCCGGCGTCGACCAGCAAATCGCCGCGGCTGATGTCCACTTCATCTTTCAGTACCAGCGTAATCGCCTCGCCCGGCACCGCTTCTTGCAGATCGCCGTCGAAGGTCACGATACGCGCCACGCTGGACTCCACGCCGGAAGGCAGCACTTTGATGCGTTGCCCCACCCGCACTACACCGGCGGAAAGCGTGCCGGCATAGCCGCGGAAATCGAGGTTCGGGCGGTTGACGTACTGCACCGGGAAGCGCAGCGGCTGGTTTTCTCGCTCGCTGATCACGTCCACGCTCTCGAGCACTTCCAGCAGCGTCGGGCCGCTATACCACGGCATATGGGCGCTTTCGCTCGCCACGTTGTCGCCGTCCAGCGCCGACAGCGGCACGAACTTGATGTCCAGATCGCCCGGCAGCTGCTGGGCGAAGGTCAGGTAATCCTGTTTGAACTGCTCGAACACCGCTTCCTGATAGTCCACCAGATCCATTTTGTTTACCGCAACCACCAGATGGCGAATGCCCAGCAGGGTCGCGATAAAGCTGTGGCGGCGAGTCTGATCCAGCACCCCTTTGCGCGCGTCGATCAACAGGATCGCCAGATCGCAGGTCGAGGCGCCGGTGGCCATGTTGCGGGTGTACTGCTCGTGCCCCGGGGTATCGGCGATGATAAATTTACGTTTTTCGGTCGAGAAATAGCGATAGGCCACGTCGATGGTGATGCCCTGCTCGCGCTCGGCCTGCAGGCCGTCCACCAGCAGCGCCAGATCGAGCTTTTCGCCCTGGGTGCCGATGCGTTTGCTGTCGCTGTGCAGCGTCGACAGCTGATCCTCGTAGATCTGGCGGGTATCGTGCAGCAGGCGGCCAATCAGGGTGCTTTTGCCGTCATCGACGCTGCCGCAGGTCAGAAAGCGCAGCAGGCTCTTGTGCTGCTGCGCGTGCAGATAAGATTCGACGCCGCCCTGGTCAGCGATTTGTTGTGCAATTGCGTTGTTCATCCGGCGGCTCCTTAGAAATACCCTTGACGCTTTTTCAGCTCCATCGAGCCGGACTGATCGCGATCGATCATCCGCCCCTGGCGTTCACTGGTGGTGGAGACCAGCATCTCTTCGATGATCTCCGGCAGGGTTTGCGCCTGCGAGTCCACCGCGCCGGTCAGCGGCCAGCACCCCAGGGTGCGGAAACGCACCATGCGCTGGCTGATCACTTCACCCGGCTGCAGATCGATGCGATCGTCGTCCACCATCATCAGCATGCCGTCGCGCTCCACCACCGGGCGCGGTTTCGCCAGGTACAGCGGCACGATGTCGATCTTTTCCAGGAAGATGTACTGCCAGATATCCAGCTCGGTCCAGTTCGACAGCGGGAAGACGCGGATGCTCTCCCCTTTGTTGATCTGGCCGTTGTAGTTGTGCCACAGCTCCGGCCGCTGATTTTTCGGATCCCAGCGGTGGAAGCGATCGCGGAACGAATAGATGCGCTCTTTGGCGCGCGATTTCTCCTCGTCGCGCCGCGCACCGCCGAAGGCGGCGTCAAAACCGTACTTGTTCAACGCCTGCTTCAGGCCCTCGGTTTTCATGATGTCGGTATGCTTGGCGCTGCCGTGCACGAACGGGTTGATACCCATCGCCACCCCTTCCGGGTTTTTATGCACCAGCAGCTCAAAGCCGTACTCCTTCGCAGTGCGATCGCGGAATTCGTACATTTCACGGAACTTCCAGCCGGTATCGACGTGCAGCAGCGGGAACGGCAGCGTGCCGGGGAAGAACGCCTTGCGCGCCAAATGCAGCATCACGGAAGAGTCCTTGCCGATGGAATACAGCATTACCGGGTTAGCGAATTCAGCGGCGACTTCACGGATGATATGGATACTCTCCGCCTCCAATTGCCGCAAATGAGTGAGTCGTTTTTCGTCCATAACAGATCCTTAAAAGCCTTGCCTATGCCAAATTCACGACGGCCGGGCGCGCGGCCCCTTCCGTCTGCGATTGATGCCCGAACCAGGCGATTTGATGGTGCAGTTCCACCACTTCGCCGATCACCAGCAGCGCCGGCAACGGCGCCCGTTGGGCCAGGTGTTCCAATTGATCCAACGTGCCGATCTGCACCTGCTGATCGGCGCGCGTGCCGCGGCTGATCACCGCCACCGGCGTCGCAGCGTCGCGGCCGTGGGCGATCAGGCGTTGGCTGATGTCCGCCGCCTTCATGGTGCCCATGTAGATAGCCAGCGTTTGCCGCGCCCGGGCCAGATCGGCCCAGTCCAGGCCATCGCCGTCCGGGCGGCAGTGGCCGGTGATAAAGGTCACGCTCTGCGCGTGATCGCGATGCGTCAGCGGAATGCCTGCGTAGGCGGTCGCCCCCGCGGCGGCCGTGACGCCCGGCACCACCTGGAACGGAATGCCGGCAGCGGCGGCCACCTGCAGCTCTTCACCGCCGCGGCCGAAGATGAACGGATCGCCGCCCTTGAGGCGCACCACGCGCTTGCCCTGCTGCGCCAGCTCCACCAGCAGCCTATTGGTCTCTTCCTGGATCACCGAGTGCGCGCCGGCGCGCTTGCCCACGCAGATGCGCTCGGCGTCGCGGCGCACCAGATCGAGGACTTCGCCGCTGACCAGATGGTCATACAGCACCACGTCCGCCTGCTGCATCACCTGCAGCCCGCGCAGGGTCAACAACCCCACGTCGCCCGGCCCGGCGCCCACCAGGGCGATCTCGCCCTGTGCGCCTTCATCGCCTGCGGCGAAGCGGTGTAAATCCTGCTCCAGCTGCCGCTCCGCCTGCGCCGTCTGGCCGTTGGCCACCAGCGTGGCGAAACGGCCGCCGAAGGTTTTCTCCCAGAAACGGCGACGTTCGCCGATCGAAGCCAACCGCTGTTTGACCTGGCCGCGCCAGCGGCCCGCTACCTGCGCCATCTGCCCCAAACTGGCGGGCAATAACGCCTCCAGCTTTTCGCGCAGCAATCGCGCCAGCACCGGCGCCTGGCCGCTGGACGATACGGCCACCACCAGCGGCGAGCGATCGATGATCGACGGGAAGATGAACGAGCAGCGCGGCTGATCGTCCACCACGTTGGCCAGCACCCGGCGTTTATCCGCCTCGGCGAACACCGCGGCGTTCAGCGCGTTGTCGTCCGTGGCGGCGATCGCCAGAAACACGTCGTCCAACTGCTGCGGATCAAAGGTTTTCCCCAGCCAGAGCACCCGCCCTTGCTGACGTTGTTGTTCCAGTTCCGGTGAGAGCGACTGCGCAACTATCCGTATTTCAGCCCCGGCGCGCTGAAGCAGGGAGACTTTGCGCGCCGCCACGTCACCACCGCCAACGACCAGCACCGGGCGTTGTTTCAGGTCGGCGAATATTGGTAGATAGTCCACAACAGCCTTTTCATATAACAGAAAGATAGTGTGACTATACGGGCTGAGATTTAGCCTCTGAAATGACGAAAAGGAATGATTAGTTCCTTTATGGAATATAGGCCGCAACGCAGGAGGCAAACGGTAATACTCACGGCGGCGGTTTGCGCATTCGCGCGAAATTAAGAGACAGGGAAATTGTGTAATACCGCCCGGCGTCTCATACTGGGTGCCGAAGAAAAATGATCGGCAGCGCCGATAGCAAAGAAGGATTTTTCGGTATGTTTTCCCGTTTTTACCTGAAGACCAGCCTGCTGGCCCTCGCACTCGGCGGCGTCTTCAGCGTTTGTGCCGCACAGCCCGTAAAAGACGCGCCAATGGGCCGTTTCGCCGCCGAGCAGACCCGCCACATCGCCACTTACTTCCCCGGCCGCATGGCGGGCAGCCCGGCCGAATTGCTCACCGCCGACTATCTGAAGCAGCAATTCAGCAAGATGGGTTACCAAAGCGACATTCGCAGCGTCAATACGCGCTATCTCTACACCAGCAAAGACGGCAAGAAGAACTGGAACAACGTCACCGCCAGCTCGGTGATCGCCGCCCGCAACGGCGACAGCCCAAAACAGATCGTGGTCGTCGCCCACTTCGACACCTATACGCCGCAGAGCGACGAGGATCTGGATAACAACCTCGGCGGCTTGACGCTGCAGGGCGTCGACGACAACGCCTCCGGCATCGGTGTGATGCTGGAACTGGCGGAACGCCTGAAGAACATCCCCACTGCCTACGGCCTGCGCTTCGTCGCCACCAGCGCCGAAGAGATCGGTTCACTGGGGGCGCAGAACTACCTGCAACGCATGAGCGCGGAAGAGAAAAGCAACACCGTGCTGGTGATCAACCTCGACAGCCTGATCACCGGCGATCGTCTGTATTTCAACGCCGGGCGCAACACGCCGCCGCAAATGGCGAAGCGTTCCCGCGATCGAGCGCTGGATATCGCCCACCGCTACGGCATCGCCGCCGCCACCAATCCGGGCAGCGCACAGCACCCGAAGGGCACCGGCTGCTGCTCCGATCAAGAGGTGTTCGACGCCGCGGGCATCCCGGTGCTGTCGGTGGAGGCCACCAACTGGTCGCTGGGCGACAAAGATGGCTACCAGCAGCGCGCCGTCAGCCCGCACTTCCCGCAGGGCATCACCTGGCACCGTCCGCAGTATGACAATCTGCAGTATCTGGATCGCTACCTGCCGGGGCGGATCGACAAACGCAGCCGCGACAGCGTGCAGATCCTGCTGCCGCTGATCAAAGAGCTGGCGCAGGCGCACCCGCCGAAAGCACAGAAGAAAAAGTAGCCCGCAAAAAAACAGGGCCCAGCATTGCTGAGCCCTGTCATGTCAATCACGCCGTTTAGCCTTCGTGCAGGCCACACTCGCGCTTCAGGCCGAAGAAACGCGTCTCTTCCTCGCTCATGCCCGGCTCCCACTTCTGGGTGGTGTGTGTATCACCTACCGACAGGTAGCCCTGCTCCCACAGCGGGTGATAGCTCAGCCCGTGTTCGGTCAGATACTGGTAAATCTTGCGGTTGTCCCAGTCGATGATCGGCAGGATCTTGAACACCCCACGCTGCACCGCCAGGACCGGCAGATTGGCGCGGCTGCCGGACTGCTCGCGCCGCAGGCCGGCGAACCAGCTCTGCGCGCCCAGCGTCTCCAGCGCGCGGTTCATCGGCTCGACCTTGTTGATCTGGTTGTATTTTTCAATCCCTTCTACGCCCTGCTCCCACAGCTTGCCATAGCGCGCCTCTTGCCAGGCGGGAGACTGCTCCGCGCGGAACACCTGCAGATTCAGCTTCAGCTGGTCGGCCAGTTGATCGATAAAGCGATAGGTTTCCGGGAACAGATAACCGGTGTCGGTCAGGATCACCGGGATATCCGGCCGGATGCGCGTCACCAGGTGCAGGCATACCGCCGCCTGAATGCCGAAACTGGACGAGAGTACGAACTCGCCGGGCAGATGCTCCAGCGCCCATTCAACGCGCTGTTCGGCGCTGAGGGTCTCCAGTTGGCCGTTGACCACCGCCAATGCCAGCGCCTGCCCGGATTTGGGCAACGCGTTCAGCGCCGCCAGATCGAATTCAGCCATGTTGTCTCTCCTGATACTTGAAATTTTCTGTGCGGCCCCTCTGCCCAGGGGCCGCCCGGCCTCACTCCCAGAAATCTCGCGCCGGATCCAGCACCGGTTTGACGACGCCCGCGCGAACGGTGAAGTCGCCGAAACCTTCGCCAGCGTTGCGCTCCTTCGCCCAGCGCCCCACCAGCAGGTCGATCTCGCTCAGGATCTCATCTTCGTTGATGTTCTCGCGGTACATGCGCGGAATGCGCGTGCCTTCGCGGTTGCCGCCCAAATGCAGGTTATAGCGGCCGACCGCCTTGCCCACCAGCCCCAGCTCCGCCAGTAGCGCGCGGCCACAGCCGTTCGGGCAGCCGGTGATGCGCAGCACGATATGCTCGTCGCCCACCCCATGCCGATGCATAATCCCTTCCACCTTGGTGACAAACTGCGGCAGGAAACGCTCGGCCTCCGCCATCGCCAGCGGGCAGGTCGGGAACGACACGCAGGCCATCGAGTTTTTGCGTTGCTCGCTGATCTGGTCGTCGATCAGGCCATGATCGCGCGCCAAGGCTTCGATCTTCGCCTTTTCGCTTTCCGGCACGCCGGCGATGATCACGTTTTGATTCGCCGTCAGACGGAAGTCGCCTTTATGGATCTTGGCGATCTCCGCCATGCCGGTCTTCAGCGGGCGCCCCGGATAGTCCAGCAGGCGGCCGTTCTCGATAAACAGCGTTAGATGCCATTGATCGTCGATGCCCTTCACCCAACCGATGCGATCGCCGCGGCCGGTGAATTCATACGGCCGGATCGGCGCGAAGGTGATGCCGGCGCGCTTTTCCACTTCGGCGCGGAAAACGTCCACGCCGACGCGCTCCAGCGTGTATTTGGTTTTGGCGTTCTTGCGATCGGTGCGGTTGCCCCAGTCGCGCTGCGTGGTCACCACCGCTTCCGCCACCGCCAGCGTATGCTCGAGCGGAATGTAGCCGAACTCGCTGGCCTGGCGCGCGTAGGTTTTCTTGTTGCCGTGCTCAATGGACAGCCCGCCGCCCACCAGCAGATTGAAGCCCACCAGCTTGCCGTTTTCGGCGATCGCCACAAAGTTCATGTCGTTGGCGTGCAGATCGACGTCGTTCTGCGGCGGGATCACCACCGTGGTTTTAAATTTACGCGGCAGGTAGGTCGGCCCCAGAATCGGCTCTTCGTCGGTGGTGGCCACCTTCTCCTGATCCAGCCACACCTCTGCGTAGGCGCGGGTGCGCGGCAGCAGGTGTTCGGAGATCTTCTTCGCCCACTCGTAGGCTTCCTGATGCAGCTCGGACTCCACCGGATTGGAGGTGCACAGCACGTTGCGATTCACGTCGTTGGCGGTCGCCAGCGCGTCCAGCCCCAGGCGGTTCAGCAGCTGGTGCACCGGTTTGACGTTGCCTTTCAGAATGCCGTGAAACTGGAACGTCTGGCGGTTGGTGATGCGAATGCTGCCGTACAGCGTGCTCTCCTGCGCGAACTTGTCGATGCCCAGCCACTGCTGCGGGCTGATGACGCCGCCCGGCAGGCGACAGCGCAGCATCATGGCGTGGCGCGGCTCCAGCTTCTGCTCGGCGCGTTCGGCGCGAATGTCGCGGTCATCCTGCTGGTACATGCCGTGAAAACGGATCAGCAGGAAGTTGTCGCCGTTGAAGCCGCCGGTCAGGCCGTCGTTCAAATCTTCGGCGATGGTGCCGCGCAGGAAGTTGCTCTCCTTCTTCATGCGCTCCGCATCGGCCAGTTTGCCTTCGACTACCAAAGGCCCGGGGTGTTTATCACTCATCAGTAAACATCTCGCTGATAACGGCGCTCAAGGCGCAGCTCACTTAAAAATTCATCCGCCTGCTCGGTATCCATGCCACCGTGCTCGGCCACCAGTTCCAGTAATGTGTTTTCCACGTCTTTCGCCATGCGATTGGCATCGCCGCAGACGTAAATGTGCGCGCCTTCCTGAATCCAGCGCCACACTTCCGCGCCCTGTTCGCGCAGTTTGTCTTGTACGTATATTTTATGTTGTTGGTCACGGGACCAGGCCAGATCGATGCGGGTCAGCAGGCCGTCTTTCACATAGCGCTGCCATTCGACCTGATACAGGAAATCTTCGGTAAAGTGCGGGTTGCCGAAGAACAGCCAGTTTTTGCCGCCGGCGCCGTCGGCGTCGCGCTGCTGCATAAAGGCGCGGAACGGCGCGATGCCGGTGCCCGGGCCGATCATGATCACCGGCGTTTCCGGGTTGGCCGGCAGGCGGAAGTTATCGTTGTGTTCGATAAACACCCGCACGTCGCCGTCTTCCTCCAGACGATCCGCCAGGAAGCCGGAGGCGCCGCCGCTGCGGGCGCGCCCGTCGATGTCGTAACGCACCACGCCCACGGTGATGTGCACTTCGCTTTCGTTCTCCGCCTGCGAAGAGGCGATGGAGTACAGGCGCGGCGTCAGCGGGCGCAGCAGGCCGACCAGCTGTTCGGCGCTCAGATCCGCCGGCGCCTGGCGCACCATGTCGACGATCGGCGTGTTGTGCGCGTACTGCTGCAGCGCGGCTTTATCCGCCAGCAGGCCGATCAGCGTTTCATCGCGCGACAGGGCGGCGTATTTATCGACGATCGGCGTGGTGTTCTGCGTCAGCTCGAAATGGCTGCGCAGCGCCTGCGCCAGCGGCAGGGTTTGCCCTTCCACCTCGACCGGCTCGTCGCCTTTCAGCCACAACAGCTGCACCAGTTCGTCCACCAGCGCCGGATCGTTGTCGAACCATACGCCGAGCGCATCGCCCGGCTGATAGCGCAGGCCGGAGTCGCCCAGATCGATCTCGATATGGCGCACGTCTTTATCCGACGCGCGGCCGGTAATTTTCTGCTTGACCGCCAGTTGGGCGGTGAGCGGCTGTTCCTTGCTGTACGGGCTGCTGTCGATCAGATCGACCGCGCCGCTGGCCAACACGCCCGGCGCGGCGCTTTCCGCCGGCGCGCGCGCCTTCAGCACCGACACCACCTGTTTGCGCCAGGCGGCGGCCAGTTCCTGGTACTCCACGTCGGCGTCCACACGCTCCACCAGGCGCTCGGCGCCCAGCTCGGCCAGCTTGCCGTCGAAATCCTTACCAGACTGGCAGAAATTCTCATAAGAGGTGTCGCCCAGCCCGAACACCGCAAAAGCGGTATCATTCAGCTTCGGCGCCTTTTTCGAGAACAGGAATTTATGCAGCGCCACCGCTTCTTCCGCCGGCTCGCCTTCCCCTTGCGTGGAGGCGACGATCACCAGCAGGCGCTCTTGAGCTATCTGCTTGAACTTGTAGTCGCCGGCGCTGATCAGCGTGGCGCTCAGATTGGCGGCCAGCAGATCGTCGCGCAGCTGCTCCGCCAGGCGGCGCGCATTGCCGGTCTGCGAAGCGGAAATGATGGTGATGCCGGCGGCAGCCGCAGGGGCAACAGGCGCAATGGCCACGGCTCCGGGCTGTTGATTGACCATGCCCCAAAAATAACCGGACAGCCACGCCAGCTGCGTCGGCGAATAGTCGCCGATCGTCGCCTGCAGGCGCGCCAGCTGTTCGGGCGTCAGCGGGAGCAAAGATGTTGGAGGAGCCTGAGTCGTCATTGCTGTACTTATTTCCTATACTTAGCGCCTTTCCTGCCAGGCGCGCGCCAGTGTCAGTCGCTGTCTCTTCGCTGCGTCGGGTGTGCGGAAAAGATCAGGAGAGTTTGTAAGGTTACCGAGCAGAATAGCAACGATTAAATAAGGGATAGCAATAAATCATAACCAAAATGACTAAGCTGTTTTTCTGGTAAGGGATAACGCTTAAACCGTTAAACAAAGTTTTTTATCCAGATGAAATTAAAGCGCTTTTTTTCATCGTTTTTTCACCGTTCAACATTTCGGCTCATAACCCCAGCCGATAGGTGCCGCAAACACCAAACAAAAAAAGTGTTAAACGGGCGCGTTGGCCGTGGCGGTAGACCATAACGGTATAAATGGCAAGCAGACGCGCTTTCCGGTACTATGCGGCGGTTTTTGAGTCAATGAGGCCGTAATAATGGCAACCACGCTGTTTAAAGATTTTCAGTTTGAAGCCGCACACCGCTTGCCGCACGTGCCGGAGGGCCATAAATGCGGCCGTCTGCATGGGCATTCGTTTATGGTGCGTCTGGAAGTGACCGGTGAAGTGGATCCCCACACCGGTTGGGTGATGGATTTCGCCGAGCTCAAGGCTGTGTTTTCCCCGATCTGGGAACGGCTGGATCACCATTATCTGAACGATATTCCAGGATTGGAAAATCCCACCAGCGAAGTGCTCGCCGCCTGGATTTGGCAGCAGCTCAAGCCCCAGCTGCCGGAATTGACGGCGGTGATGGTGAAAGAGACCTGTACGGCGGGATGCGTATATAAAGGTTAAAAGAAAGGGCGCCGCAATGGCGCCCTGATTTTAGGCGATGTTCAGATACTTGTGGGTCTGCATCGACAGCCGCCAATTGCGCGCGATACAGGTTTCAATACACAGACGGGTCGCCTCTTCTTTCTGGCTGATCGGCTGCAGTGCGATAATGCGCGCCTTGTCATCCTGCAACGTCGCCAGCAGCGCATCCAGCGCCTCGATGTCGCGCTCGCGCGCCACCGGATGCTTCACCTCGTCGGCGCGCCGCAGCGCCTGATCCAACACCTTCATGCCACCGCGCATATTCACCTTGGGCGAAACCGTCACCCAGGTGTTGGCGGAACAGCGAATTTCGTGGGTGCCGCTGGTTTCAATCTGGCAACGGTAGCCGTGCTGTTCGAACAGCTCGGTCAGCGGCGCCAGATCGTAGATGCAGGGTTCACCGCCGGTGATCACCACATGACGCGCGGTGTAGCCTTGCTGACGCATCACCGCCAGCAACTGCTCGGCGCTGGCATTGCCCCAGGCGTCGCTCTCTTCTGTTTTGACCAGGATCCGTTGCAGGTCGACTTCCCGATGGGCTTCCTTTTCCCAGGTATGTTTGGTGTCGCACCAGCTGCACCCTACCGGGCAGCCCTGCAGGCGGATGAAAATGGCCGGCACGCCGGTGAAAAAGCCTTCGCCCTGCAAGGTTTGGAACATCTCGTTGATCGGGTACTGCATCGGTTTCTCAATCTGGAAAAGTAAAAAGCGATTATCGCAGATTCCGGCCCGGCGACCAAACGGCCAAAAGTGTATTAAATTTTTTCCTCGGCGCCGCCGTCAGCATATCTCACCGCCAATGGCGTTCATTTAATTTGTTAACCGGCCTTAGGCCTTTCATCCGCGGTGCAAGCTGCTCCACAGAAAACAACACGCAGTTAACAAATAAGATAATTATATTTGACATAAAGCGCCGACGCGCAGATGTATATACAAGCAAACACAAGCCGGGCGACAGTTCCGGCCACGTTCCATCACGACTACATCTGCGTTTAGAGGGTGCCATGACTCATTCCACCAGCGAGTTAAACATTCAACAGGCCATCGACGACAGCAAGTTTTCGCTGTTTCACTGGACACTGATCATTCTCGGATTCCTGATCCTCGCCATCGACGGTTTCGATACCGCCGCCATGGGCTATATCGCCCCCTCGGTCGCCAAAGACTGGGGCATCATGAAGCAAGATCTGGGGCCGGTGCTGAGCGCCGCGCTGCTGGGGCTGTCGCTCGGCGCGCTGATAGCCGGGCCAATCTCCGACCGCATCGGCCGCAAGCGCGTGCTGGTGTTTTCCTGCCTGTTCTTCGGCCTGTCGAGCCTGGCCACCGCCTACGCCGGCTCGCTCAATAGCCTGACGCTGTGGCGTTTCCTCACCGGCCTCGGGCTGGGAGCGGCGATGCCCAACGCTATCACGCTGATCTCCGAATACGCGCCGCAGCGCTGCCGTTCGCTGGCGATCAACACCATGTATTGCGGCTTTCCGCTGGGCGCGGCCGGCGGCGGCGCCATTTCATCGTGGCTGATCCCGAGCTACGGCTGGCACAGCGTGCTGTTGCTCGGCGCCATTGCGCCGCTGGCGTTGACGGTGTTGCTGATCCTGCTGCTGCCGGAATCGGTCAAGTATATGGTTAACCGTGGGCAGGAGGCTGCGAAGATCAAACGCATCGCGCAACGCTTCGTCAGCCAGAGCCTCGACGGCGTGACGCGTTTCTACCTGTATGAAGAGAAGCTGACGCAGGCCAAGACCAGCGTCGGGCTGCTGTTCAGTCGCCCTTACCTGCTCGGCACGCTGATGCTGTGGGTGACCTACTTCATGGGGCTGGTGATCTACTACGTGTTGCTGAGCTGGATGCCGATCCTGATGCAGGGCTTGGGCTATCAGCTGGAACAGTCGGCGATGCTCACCTCGCTGTTCACCTTCGGCGGCACGCTGGGCATCCTGGTGGCCGGCTGGCTGATGGATCGCTGGAATGCGCATAAGGTGGTCTCGAGCGGCTTTGTCGTCACCGCCCTGCTGATCGTGGCGATGGCCACCGAAGACAAGCAGATCGTGCTGCTGGGCGCCTTCATCTTCCTGATGGGCGTCACCATGAACGGCGCGCAGTCCGGCCTGCAAACGCTGGCGGCCACCTTCTACCCGACCCACAGCCGCGCCACCGGCATCGCCTGGATGCAGGGCATCGGCCGCTTCGGCGGCGTCGCCGGCACCATGATGGGCGCCCAACTGCTGGCGATGCAGTGGGAAGTGCAGAGCATCCTGATGTTCCTGTGCGTACCGGCTCTGATCGCCGCCATCGCCACGGTGTGCAAGATGAGCCGCAAGCCGATGCTGCAACCGGCTGCCTGAGCCTGGCAAGCCCGCCCACGGCGGGCTTTCTTCCCGCGGTGATAGGGCTTGTTTATCCTCCGCCGCCAACTGTAATCAGTCTGTAAAAATATTGTGACTAGCCGCCCAAAAATGAGTCAATTTTAATTCATTTTTGCCGAACAGCTCACTTTTCTCCGGCTTTCCGTATCTGAGACCGGCGATAAAAAATCGCATATCAGCCTGATATAAAAAGAAAATAACTTTTTCTTATGCCACTTTTCAGCGGCAACTGGTCAGTGTTGCATATGCTTGTACATACAAGTATATGTTAATAAGCCCTACGCATTGTTATGCCGTGGTACTCATCCCCACCGCGGCATGGAATCTGCACCGATACTGTTTGAGGAAAATGCTGTGACTACAAATAACAAAGTTCGCAATGTCGATGTACGCGCGCCACGCGGCACACAATTAAACGCAAAAAGCTGGCTGACCGAAGCGCCGTTACGCATGCTGATGAACAACCTCGATCCTGAAGTTGCGGAGAACCCACACGAGCTGGTGGTGTACGGCGGCATCGGCCGCGCCGCGCGCGACTGGGATTGCTACGACAAGATCGTCGAAACCCTGAAAACGCTGGAAGAAGACGAAACCCTGCTGGTGCAGTCCGGCAAGCCGGTCGGCGTATTCAAAACCCACAGCAACGCGCCACGCGTGCTGATCGCCAACTCCAACCTGGTGCCGCACTGGGCGACCTGGGAACACTTCAACGAACTGGACGCCAAAGGCCTGGCCATGTACGGCCAGATGACCGCCGGCAGCTGGATCTACATCGGCAGCCAGGGCATCGTTCAGGGCACCTATGAGACCTTCGTCGAAGCGGGCCGCCAGCACTACGACGGCAGTCTGCAGGGGCGCTGGGTGCTGACCGCCGGTCTGGGCGGCATGGGCGGCGCGCAGCCGCTGGCCGCCACGCTGGCGGGCGCCTGCTCGCTGAACATCGAATGTCAGCAGAGCCGCATCGATTTCCGTCTGAAAACCCGCTACGTCGATGAGCAGGCCAAAGATTTGGACGACGCGCTGGCCCGCATCAAAAAATACACCTCAGAAGGCAAAGCCATCTCCATCGCCCTGTGCGGCAACGCGGCGGAAATCCTGCCTGAGCTGGTGCGCCGCGGCGTGCGCCCGGACATGGTCACCGACCAGACCAGCGCCCACGACCCGCTGAACGGCTACCTGCCGAAGGGCTGGAGCTGGGAAGAGTATCGCCAGCGCGCACAGACCGAGCCGGCTAAAGTGGTCGCCGCCGCCAAACAGTCGATGGCCGATCACGTCAAAGCCATGCTGGCGTTCCAGCAGATGGGCGTGCCGACCTTCGACTACGGCAACAACATTCGCCAGATGGCGAAAGAAACCGGCGTCGACAACGCCTTCGACTTCCCAGGCTTCGTGCCGGCCTACATCCGTCCGCTGTTCTGCCGCGGCATCGGGCCGTTCCGCTGGGCGGCCCTGTCCGGCGATCCGCAGGACATCTACAAAACCGACGCCATGGTGAAAGAGCTGATCCCGGATGACGAACACCTGCACCGCTGGCTGGACATGGCGCGCGAGCGCATCAGCTTCCAGGGCCTGCCGGCGCGCATCTGCTGGGTTGGCCTCGGCCAGCGCGCCAAGCTGGGCCTGGCGTTCAACGAGATGGTGCGCCGCGGCGAACTGTCCGCCCCGATCGTCATCGGCCGCGACCACCTGGATTCCGGCTCCGTTTCCAGCCCGAACCGTGAAACCGAAGCGATGAAAGACGGCTCAGATGCGGTCTCCGACTGGCCGCTGCTGAACGCCCTGCTGAACACCGCCAGCGGCGCCACCTGGGTTTCCCTGCACCACGGCGGCGGCGTCGGCATGGGCTTCTCCCAACACTCCGGCATGGTGATCGTCTGCGACGGCACCGATGAGGCCGCCGAGCGCATCGCCCGCGTGCTGCACAATGACCCGGCTACCGGGGTCATGCGTCACGCCGACGCCGGCTACGATATCGCTATCGACTGCGCCCGCGAGCAAGGCCTGAACCTGCCAATGGTTGCCGCCACCCAAGGAGAAAAAGCATGAAAGCGCTGACTATTCGCCCAGGCAAACTGACGCTGGCCCAGCTACGCGACGTCTATCAACATCCGGTGACGCTGACGCTGGACGACAACGCCTACGGCCCTATCCAGCAGAGCGTGGCCTGCGTGGAACGCATCGTTGAAGAAAACCGCACCACTTACGGCATCAACACCGGATTTGGCCTGCTGGCTTCGACGCGCATCGCCCGCGACGATCTGGAAAATCTGCAGCGCTCGATCGTGCTGTCACACGCCGCCGGCGTGGGCGAGCCGACCGACGACAATCTGGTGCGCCTGATCATGGTGCTGAAGATCAACAGCCTGTCGCGCGGCTTCTCCGGCATTCGCCTGGAAGTTATCCAGGCGCTGATCGCGCTGGTCAACGCCGAAGTCTATCCGCATATTCCGCTGAAAGGCTCGGTCGGCGCTTCCGGCGATCTGGCGCCGCTGGCGCACATGAGCCTGGTGCTGCTGGGCGAAGGCCAGGCGCGCCATCAGGGCCAATGGTTGCCGGCGACCGAAGCGCTGGCCAAGGCCGGCCTGAAACCGCTGACGCTGGCGGCGAAAGAGGGCCTGGCATTGCTGAACGGCACACAAGTCTCCGCCGCCTTCGCGCTGCGCGGCCTGTTCGATGCGGAAGACCTGTTCGCCGCCGCCACCGTGGCGGGCAGCCTGACGGTGGAAGCGGCGCTGGGCTCTCGCAGCCCGTTCGATGCGCGTATCCACGAGGTGCGCGGCCAGCGCGGCCAGATCGACGCCGCCCTCGCCTACCGCCACCTGCTCGGCGCGCGCAGCGAAGTCTCCGACTCGCACCGCAACTGTGAAAAAGTGCAGGATCCTTACTCCCTGCGCTGCCAGCCGCAGGTCATGGGCGCCTGCCTGACGCAGATCCGTCAGGCCGCCGAGGTGCTGGAGATCGAAGCCAACGCCGTCTCCGATAACCCGTTGGTGTTCGCCGAACAGGGCGACGTGCTGTCCGGCGGCAACTTCCACGCCGAACCGGTGGCGATGGCCGCCGATAACCTGGCGCTGGCATTCGCCGAAATCGGTTCGCTGTCCGAACGCCGCATCTCGCTGATGATGGACAAACACATGTCGCAGCTGCCGCCGTTCCTGGTGGAGAACGGCGGCGTGAACTCCGGCTTCATGATCGCTCAGGTCACCGCCGCAGCGCTGGCCAGCGAAAACAAAGCGCTGGCGCATCCATCAAGCGTCGACAGCATTCCGACCTCCGCCAACCAGGAGGACCACGTTTCCATGGCGCCGGCCGCCGGCCGCCGCCTGTGGAACATGGCGGACAACGTGCGCGGTATTCTGGCGGTCGAGTGGCTGGCCGCCTGCCAGGGCCTGGATTTCCGCAACGGCCTGAAGACCTCGGAAGGTCTGGAGCAGGCGCGCCGTCTGCTGCGCGAGCATGTCAGTTTCTACGACAAGGATCGTTTCTTCGCCCCCGACATTGAAGCCGCCAGCCAACTCTTGGCGGCCGGTCACCTGACATCGCTGCTGCCTGCGGCGCTGCTGCCTAGCCAGGCATAATCATCACATACTGAATCACGCAGTTTGTTCTGCCCCGCCGGGTGCGTTCCACCCGGCGCGGGCAGCGCGTGCCTGTTCGGCAAACACTTAACGGGAAGCAACATGCGTAACGAAACGACACAACTCAGACGCGGACTAAACGCGCGGCATATCCGTTTCATGGCTCTCGGCTCGGCGATCGGCACCGGCCTGTTCTACGGCTCCGCCGGCGCCATCCAGCTGGCCGGCCCGGCGGTGCTGCTGGCCTACCTGGTGGGCGGCGCGGCGGTATTCATGGTGATGCGCGCGCTGGGCGAAATGGCGGTGCACCAGCCGGTTTCCGGCTCGTTCGGCCACTACGCCAGCCACTATCTCGGCCCGCTGGCCGGGTTCCTTACCGGCTGGACCTACACCTTTGAAATGGTGATCGTCGCCCTGGCGGACGTCACTGCCTTCGGCATCTATATGGGGCTGTGGTTCCCGGACGTCGCCCAGTGGGTCTGGGTGCTCAGCATCATCCTGTTTATCGGCGCGCTCAACCTGTGCAGCGTCAAGGTTTTCGGCGAGCTGGAGTTCTGGCTGTCGCTGGTCAAGGTCGCCGCCATCGTGGCGATGATCGTCGGCGGTGCGGCGGTGATGCTGTTCGGTTTCGGGCAAGCCCAGCACGCCACCGGCATCAGCAACCTGTGGCAGCACGGCGGCTTTATGCCTAACGGCATCGGCGGCGTGGTCGCGTCATTAGCGGTGGTGATGTTCGCCTTCGGCGGCATCGAGATCATCGGCATCACCGCCAGCGAGGCGAAAGACCCCGCCAAAGTGCTGCCGAAGGCGATCAACGCCGTGCCGGTGCGCATCCTGCTGTTTTACGTGCTGACGCTGACGGTGCTGATGGCGATCTATCCGTGGAACAGCATCGGCCAGAACGGCAGCCCGTTCGTTGAGATCTTCAGCAACCTCGGCATCAGCTCCGCCGCCAACGTGCTGAACGTGGTGGTGATCACCGCGGCCATTTCGGCCATCAACAGCGACATCTTCGGCGCCGGCCGCATGATGTACGGCATGGCGCAGGACGGCCAGGCGCCGCGCAGCTTCACCAAACTGACCGCCAGCGGCGTGCCGTGGATGACGGTGCTGGTGATGTCGGTCGCCCTGCTGCTGGCGGTGGTGCTCAACTACCTGATCCCGGAGAAGGTCTTCATGATCATCGCCTCAATCGCTACCTTCGCCACCGTCTGGGTGTGGCTGATGATCCTGCTGTCGCAGATCGTCATGCGCCGCACGCTGTCGCCGGAAGAAACCCGTCAGTTGAGCTTCCCGGTGCCGTGGTGGCCGGTGGCGCCGGCATTGGCGACCGCCTTTATGGCGTTCGTCATCGGCCTGCTCGGCTACTTCGAAGAGAGCCGCATCGCCCTGTATGTCGGGCTGGTGTGGATCGCGTTCCTCACCGCAGCTTACTGGCTGTGGGTGCGCAAAAAAGGCGGCGGTTCGCCGGTGACCACAGCGACGCAACAGATGTAACGCTCGCTTCGGCTAAAACCCGCTGCGGCGGGTTTTTTTATTGCGCCTGCGCCAGCGCTTGCAGGATATCCGCCTGCAGATCGTCAAACGCCTCCAGTCCGGCGGACAGCCGCACCAGCCCCTCGCTGATGTGGTGCCGTTTCCGCTCTTCCGGCGTGTAGGCCGAGTGCGTCATGCTGGCCGGGTGTTGCGCCAGGCTTTCGCAATCGCCCAGGCTGACCGCGCGCAAGATGAGCTGCAGCGCGTTGAGGAAGCGAATACCCGTGCGCAGGCCACCCCGCAGCTCAAACGCCAGCATGCCACCGGGGCGCGCCATTTGCCGCTGCGCCAACGCATACTGCGGGAAGTTCGCCAGGCCGGGGTAATACACCCGCTCGACCGCCGGATGCTCCGCCAACATCTCCGCCAGGCGCTGCGCGTTATCGCAATGACGATCCATGCGCAGCGGCAGGGTTTTCATCCCGCGCAGCACCAGCGCGGCATCTTGCGCCGACAGTACCGCCCCATTCATGTCCTTTAGCCCCTCCAGACGGATCGCCTCGGCCAACGCCTGACGCGTCACCGCTATCCCGGCCAGGAGATCGCCGTGCCCGCCGAGGTACTTGGTCGCCGAGTGCACCACGATATCGGCGCCTAACGCCAAAGGCCGCTGCAGATAGGGCGTGCAATAGGTGTTGTCCACCAGCAACAGCGCCTGATGCCGATGGGCGATCTCCGCCACGGCGGCGATATCGATCAAACGCATATTGGGATTGGCCGGCGTTTCGCAATACACCAGGCGGGTACGCGGTCCAATGGCCGCCGCCAACCGCTCCGGCCGGGTCAAATCAACGTGGGTTATCTTGACGCCAAAGCGCGCCAGACCATGATGAAAGTAGCTGAAGGTGCAACCATAGACGGTTTCGTCGACAATCAGCTCATCACCCGGTCTGAGCAGCGTCCAGCAACACGCGGTGATCGCCCCCATGCCGGAAGCGAACGCCACCGCCGCCTCCCCCTCCTCCAGGTTGGCGATGCGTTGCTCGAGCAGGTTTAACGTCGGGTTGGCGATGCGCGAGTAAAAGTACCCCGGCTCGGTGCCGGCAAAGCAGGCGCCGCCGTATTCCGCCGTGGGAAAAGCAAACGTAGAGCTCATAAACACCGGTGGGGACAGTGCCCCCCAATACAACTGAGGATCGTAGCCGTAATGAATAGCCCGGGTGGCAAAGTCGTGGCCAACTGCTGTAGCGGACATAACACAACTCCTTACCTGAGTGGGTGAAGCTTAATTCGACGATTCATCTGGCAGGGCTGACGGCAACGCGCTGTCTCGCGTGCGCCGGCCGATGATTTGTAAAGTACGCAGCAGCAACGTTAACCCCAGCAGGGTATCCGGCTGTTTCAGCAAGGCGTACAGCGTGCGAAAACTGGCCGCGGGCGGATTCAACTGCAGCTCGCTGTGCGCCATCTGCAGCGCCGTTCCGCCTTCCCAACCGATAGTCACCAAGCCTTCAAAGACGCCTGCCAGTTTCTCCACCAGCGCGTTGTCGGCGATGTCCACCACGTCCGACAACAGCGACAACAGATCGACCACGTTATCCAACCGGCCGCTCGCCAGCAGCGGCTGCAGTTTCTCGAGCAACGCCGCCAATGATTGCAGGTCAGCCGCATGCACCGTGCTTTCCGTCATATCAGCCCCCTTACCGTGGCCCAGTAAAGGCCGCGGTTAAACCCGTTGCGCAGCATGCCGCCCGCCTTGGTGGCTGGCGTCGGCAGTACGTCGTGACGATAGTCGTACACCAGCGGCATGCCGGCATTCAGCCCCATTTGCGCGACCGCCTGCACCTTGCCGTCATAATGGCTCACGGCTTGGCCCAGCCGCATTTCCGCCACGATGTTGTCGGCAATGACCGGCGCCTGATTATGGCAAGAGCCGCCGGCCTTGCTGACCGGCAAATCCACAGTATCGCCTATGACATACACGCCCTGTTGGCCGTAGACCTGCAGCGTTTGATGATCGGTCGGCAGCCAGCCTTCACCGTTTTGACTCTCGCTCAACCCGGTATTGCGCACCGCCTCGACTGCGCGAATCGGCGGCGTTGCCATCAGAATATCGAACGGCTGCTCTTCCCCCTCAGCGGAATAGGCGATGTTACGTTGGGCGTCTACCCGGCTGAGGGTAAACCCACGCTGGTGGAGAATGTCACGTGCGGCAAAAATGGCGGGCAGCGCTTCGCCGGTCGGGCGCTGTAAAAACAGGCAGTTACGCAAGAGTTGAGAAATGGTCGGATAGGTGTACACAATCTCCACCGCCTTGCGCACGCCGCGCCGCCGCAGGTAGTCATCCAGCATCAGGGTGGTTTCGATCGGGGCGATGCCGCACTGGTGGGGCACGTTGGGCGTTTCAGGGAAGGACACGGTGATGAAAATGCGGCCTTTCTCGATCGTCGCCAATTTATGCGCTAACCGCCTGGCGGCCTGATACTGGTAAAAATGATCGCCCGCCTGCGCCAATCCTTCGATGCGCTCTGGCCAGGGTACGCAGCCGGTGGCGAAAACCAGAAAATCATAGGAATAAAATTTACCGCTTTGCGTCGCTATACTTCGCTGTTTTAAATCGAAAGATTCTGCTTTATCAATAATAAACTGTATTTCGGGCCGCAATAAACTCCGCTGTGAGCGCGTGAGCTCTTGCTTGAAAAAAGTATTGAATGCCACATACATAAACGCCGGTTTGTAATAATGCAGCGGTGAATCCGATATCATTAATAACTCGACTTTATTATTAATAATTTCCCGGTGCAATTTTGCGGCCAATAAATTGGCCAGGATAGTGCCGCCGGTTCCGCCGCCGACAATGATGATTCGTTGTCGCATCAAGCCCTCGCTCAACCGGCCAGCAAGCCGGCAGTATTAAGGTATGGTGATGTTCAAGGTCTACGGCAGAACGGCGAAAATAAACTGCCTTATTGGCAGTCTAGTAACGAATAGTTATAAAGCAAATAAAATGGGAATATAAAATAAGCGCGTTTACTATCTTTAATGAAATTATCGGGTTAAACAAAACCACGCTTTCAATAAAAAACTTATTATTAAAATGACAATCATCACGAATTTAAAACATAAAAAAACCCGCCGCGGCGGGTTTTTATTTAGCAACCGAATCGGTCGAACTTACTGGCCTTTAACTTCTTTCAGGCCGTTGAACGGCGCACGGTCACCCAGCGCTTCTTCGATACGGATCAGTTGGTTGTACTTGGCAACGCGGTCAGAACGGCTCATGGAACCGGTTTTGATCTGGCCAGCCGCAGTCCCTACCGCCAGGTCAGCGATGGTCGCGTCTTCGGTTTCACCGGAACGGTGAGAGATCACCGCAGTGTAACCGGCGTCTTTCGCCATCTTGATAGCTGCCAGGGTTTCGGTCAGAGAACCGATCTGGTTGAACTTGATCAGGATGGAGTTAGCGATGCCTTTCTCGATGCCTTCTTTCAGGATCTTGGTGTTGGTCACGAACAGATCGTCGCCAACCAGCTGGATTTTGTCGCCCAGTACTTTGGTCTGGTAAGCGAAGCCCGCCCAGTCGGATTCATCCAGGCCGTCTTCGATAGACACGATTGGGTACTGTTTGGTCAGCTCTTCCAGGAAGTGAGTGAACTCTTCGGAAGTGAAGGCTTTGTTACCTTCGCCGGCCAGCACGTATTTACCGTCTTTGTAGAATTCGGAAGCCGCGCAGTCCATCGCCAGAGTAACGTCTTTGCCCAGCTCGTAGCCCGCCGCTTTTACCGCTTCAGCGATAACCGCCAGCGCTTCGGCGTTGGAACCCAGGTTTGGCGCATAGCCGCCTTCGTCGCCCACGGCGGTGTTCATGCCTTTGGCTTTCAGAACTTTAGCCAGGTGGTGGAACACTTCAGAACCGATGCGCACCGCTTCTTTCAGGGTCTTCGCGCCAACCGGCTGAATCATGAATTCCTGAATGTCGACGTTGTTGTCAGCGTGCTCGCCGCCGTTGATGATGTTCATCATCGGCAGTGGCATGGAGAATTTGCCTGGGGTGCCGTTCAGTTCAGCGATGTGCTCGTACAGCGGCATACCTTTAGAGGCTGCGGCCGCTTTCGCTGCTGCCAGGGAAACCGCCAGAATGGCGTTGGCGCCGAAGTTGGATTTGTTTTCGGTGCCGTCCAGCTCGATCATGATCTTGTCGATGTTCGCCTGGTCTTTGGCATCTTTACCCAGTACTGCCTGAGCAATCGGACCGTTTACTGCAGCAACGGCTTTCAGTACGCCTTTACCCAGGAAACGAGACTTGTCACCGTCACGCAGTTCCAGCGCTTCGCGGGAACCGGTAGAAGCACCTGACGGCGCAGCAGCCAGGCCGACGAAACCGCCTTCCAGATGAACTTCGGCTTCAACAGTCGGGTTACCGCGGGAGTCGATGATTTCACGACCGATGACTTTAACGATTTTGGACATTAGGTTTTCCTCAGTACAAGTTAAACTAAAACTCCAGACAAACAGCGCGCGGTTCTCACCGCGCGCCGCCTACCAAATATGTTATTTCACCTGGCGCTTCTGATGCTCGCCTGCGGCTTTCACGAAGCCGGCGAACAGCGGATGCCCATCACGCGGCGTAGACGTAAATTCCGGGTGGAACTGACAGGCTACAAACCACGGGTGATTCGGCAGTTCAATGATCTCAACCAGCTTGTTGTCGGCGGAACGACCGGCGACACGCAGCCCTGCGGCTTCGATCTGCTTCAACAGCATGTTGTTAACTTCGTAACGGTGACGGTGACGCTCGACAATGGTCGGTTCGCCGTACAGCTGACGCACCAGGCTGTTGTCACTCAGGTTGCACTGTTGGCCACCTACGCGCATCGTGCCGCCCAAATCGCTTTCTTCACTGCGCACTTCGACGTTGCCGTCTTCGTCGCGCCATTCGGTGATCAACGCCACCACCGGGTACTTACAGTCTGGCATAAACTCGGTGGAGTTGGCGTTTTCCATCCCCGCCACGTTGCGAGCGAACTCCATCAACGCCACCTGCATGCCCAGGCAAATGCCCAGGTAAGGAATGTTGTTCTCGCGCGCATAGCGTGCGGTCATCACTTTGCCTTCCACGCCGCGATAGCCAAAGCCGCCCGGGATCAGGATCGCGTCCAGCCCTTTCAGCACTTCCACGCCGCGGGTTTCCACGTCCTGCGAGTCGATCAGCTTGATGTTCACGGTCAGACGGTTTTTCAGCCCGCCGTGCTTCAGCGCTTCAATCACCGACTTGTAGGCGTCCGGCAGCTCAACGTATTTGCCGACCATACCGATGGTCACTTCGCCGCCCGGATTGGCTTCTTCGTAGATCACCTGTTCCCATTCGGCCAGGTTGGCTTCCGGCGCGTTCAGGCTGAATCGTTTACAAATATAATCGTCCAGCCCCTGAGATTTCAATAGGCCTGGGATTTTATAAATAGAATCAACGTCTTTCAGAGAGATAACCGCTTTTTCCGGCACGTTGCAGAAAAGCGCGATTTTAGCGCGTTCGTTAGCAGGAACCGCGCGATCGGAGCGGCAAATCAGCACATCAGGCTGAATACCGATGGAAAGCAGCTCTTTTACGGAATGCTGGGTCGGCTTGGTTTTCACTTCGCCGGCCGCCGCCATGTACGGCACCAGCGTCAAGTGCATGTACAGCGTGTGCTCGCGGCCCACTTCCACCGCCATCTGACGGATGGCTTCGAGGAACGGCAGCGATTCGATATCGCCGACGGTGCCGCCGATTTCCACCAGCACCACATCGTGGCCTTCGCCGCCTTCGATGATGCGCTCTTTGATCGCGTTGGTGATGTGCGGAATGACCTGCACGGTCGCGCCCAGATAGTCGCCGCGGCGTTCTTTACGCAGCACGTCGGAGTAGATGCGGCCGGTGGTGAAGTTGTTGCGACGCGACATTTTGGTGCGGATGAAGCGCTCGTAGTGACCCAAATCCAGATCGGTTTCTGCGCCGTCTTCGGTGACGAAAACTTCCCCATGCTGAATCGGGCTCATGGTGCCCGGATCCACGTTGATGTACGGGTCCAGTTTCATGATGGTAACGTTGAGGCCACGGGCTTCAAGAATAGCCGCCAGAGAGGCTGCGGCAATGCCTTTACCCAGAGAGGATACGACCCCGCCGGTCACAAAAATATAATTAGTTGTCATGCTGAACCTGAGAGTTTAGGTTTAAAGACGATGGAAGAACCAGGACGGGAAAGTAGTATACCCGAACCTCTCCTGACCTACAAACGATCGTTTTGCTGTCCATCATCTCGGCCGCCCTCCCGTGTTCATCAGGGTTTACTCCGCCGGCGCCCCGCAAACCCTCCAGGAAATACAAAGAGTTAGCGGAGAAAATTTCTTTTTACCGCCCCTCAGGAGCGATAAAACGCCTTAGATTTCAGTTTGTTGGCCTTTTGCTGCCGACGGCAGCCATGCGCCTGTGACCTGACTGCAAGCTTAACCGTTTCAGCTTTCGTGAACCTTGTCGGCGATCAACATTGTCGTCGCAGCGATTCAACTTTCCTGGCGTTTCACCTGCTGCCAGGCGTCTTCCATCTGCTCCAGCGTGGCGTCTTCAAGCCGCAGCCCGCGTTGCTGGACGATCGCTTCCACCTGGCGGAAGCGGCGCTCGAACTTGCGGTTCGCCGCCTGCAGCGCGTTCTCCGCCTTGTGCCCCAGATGGCGCGACAGATTCACCGTGGCGAACAGCAGATCGCCGATCTCCTCTTCCAGCTTGCTCTCATCGACCACCGCCTGGCGGGCTTCGTGCATCACTTCATCGATCTCTTCGTACACTTTGTCCAGCACCGGCCCCAGGGTGTTCCAGTCGAAGCCGACCGAGGCGCAGCGTTTTTGAATTTTGTGCGCCTTCATCAGCGCCGGCAACGCCTGCGGAATGTCGTCCAGCACCGAGTGCAGCGCTTTTTCGGCGCGCTCGCCGGCCTTGAGCTGCTCCCAGCGCGCGGCCACGGCTTCGCTGTCCCCACCCTCGGCGTCACCGAAAATGTGCGGGTGACGGCGCTCCAGCTTATCGCTGATGGCGGTGCACACCTCATCGAAATCGAACAGCCCCTGTTCCTGCCCCATCTGGGCGTAGAACACCACCTGGAACAGCAAGTCGCCCAGTTCGTCGCGCAGATCGGCGTAGTCCTGCCGCTCGATGGCGTCCAGCACTTCGTAAGTCTCTTCCAGCGTGTAGGGCGCGATGGTGGTGAAAGTTTGCTTGCGGTCCCACGAGCAACCGACCTGCGGATCGCGCAGCGTTTTCATGATGTTCAGCAGGCGCTGCAGCGGAGTGGATTGGGTCATAAAAAATCTCTGAGAAAGAATGGGGGCGCATGGGAGCGCCCACCGAATGCATGGATCTCGGGCCGTATCGATAGCGCATACGGCCCGAAAGGCGATGTGGGCTTAGTTGCCGTGCAGACGCTTGGCGTCTATCACGTCCGGCAGCTGGTTCAGCTTCGCCAGCACCCGGCTCAGCACCTGCTGGTTGTAGATTTCGATATCCATGTCGATGGTGGCCAACTGTTTCTTGGTGTCGCTGCGGCTGGCAACCCCCAGCACGTTGACCTTTTCGTTGGCCAAAATGGTGGTAATGTCGCGCAGCAACCCGCTGCGATCGTTGGCCATCACGCGCACCACCAGCGAATAACCGCTGGAGTAGCTTTCACCCCATACCGCATCGACGATGCGCTCCGGCGCGTGCGATTGCAAATCGACCAGCTGATCGCAGTCCGCACGGTGGATCGAGATGCCGCGCCCCTGGGTGATAAAACCGACGATGTCGTCGCCAGGGATCGGCTGGCAGCAGCGGGCAATGTGGTGCATCAGGTTGCCCACGCCCTCCACCACCACTCGGCCGTTGTCCTTGTTGCGGGCCGGCGGCGGCGCTTTCTGCTGCACCAGTTGGCGCAGCGCCTCGCGATCCTGCTCTTCGGCGCTCGGCTTGTTGAACTTGCCCTGCAGGTAATTCACCATCTGGTTCAGGCGAATGTCCCCGCCGCCGATCGCCGCCAACACCTCGTCCAGCGAGTTCATGTTGTAGCGCGGGATCAGCAGCTTTTCAGCCTCTTTCAGGCTGATGCCGAGGTGTTCCAGTTCGTTGTCCAGCATCTGGCGGCCGGCGAGAATGTTCTTGTCGCGATCCTGCTTGCGGAACCAGTTGTGGATCTTCGAGCGCCCGCGGCTGGTGGTGACATACCCCAGGTTTGGGTTCAGCCAGTCGCGGCTCGGATTCGGCTGTTTCTGGGTGATGATCTCAATCTGATCCCCCATCTTCAGCTGATAGGTAAACGGCACGATGCGGCCGCCGATCTTGGCGCCGATACAGCGGTGACCGACGTCGCTGTGAATGTGGTAGGCGAAATCGAGCGGCGTGGAGCCGGCCGGCAGATCCACCACGTCGCCTTTCGGGGTAAATACATAGACCCGATCGTCGAACACCTGGCTGCGCACTTCGTCGAGCATCTCGCCGGAGTCCGCCATTTCTTCCTGCCAGGCGATCAGCTTGCGCAGCCAGGCGATGCGTTCTTCGTAGCCGGAGCGCACGGTCACGCCTGCGCCCTCTTTGTACTTCCAGTGCGCGGCCACGCCCAGTTCGGCGTCTTCATGCATTTGGCGCGTGCGGATCTGAATCTCTACGGTTTTGCCGCGCGGCCCCAGCACCACGGTGTGGATCGACTGGTAGCCGTTCGGTTTCGGGTTAGCGACGTAGTCGTCGAACTCATCCGGCAAATGGCGGAAGTGGGTATGCACGATGCCCAACGCCGCGTAGCAATCCTGCAGGCGCTCCGCCACGATGCGCACCGCACGCACGTCGAACAGTTCGTCGAACGCCAGGTGTTTTTTCTGCATCTTGCGCCAGATGCTGTAGATGTGTTTCGGCCGGCCGTAGATCTCCACCCGAATGCCTTCGTTGGCCATCTCGGCGCGCAGCCCGGCGACGAAATCGTCGATGAACTGTTCGCGATCGATGCGGCGCTCATGCAACAGCTTGGCGATGCGCTTATATTCTTCCGGATGCAGGTAGCGGAAGCAGAAATCCTCCAGCTCCCACTTCAGCTGGCCGATGCCGAGCCGGTTGGCCAGCGGGGCGTAGATGTTGGAACACTCTTTCGCCGCCAGCACGCGTTCGTCTTCCGGCGCGTCTTTCACCTCACGCAGGTGGGCGATGCGCTCCGCCAGCTTGATGACCACGCAGCGGAAATCCTCCACCATCGCCAACAGCATGCGGCGCACGTTGTCGACCTGTTCGGAGGCCATCGAGTCGTTTTGGGTGGCTTTCAGTTGGCGAATGGCGTCCATGTCACGCACGCCGTGCACCAGCGCGACGATGCCCTTGCCGAACGCTTCGGTCAGGGTCTCTTCCTGCACGATGCCGGCGTCCACCAGCGGGAACAGCAGCGCGGCGCGCATGCTGTCATTGTCCATGCTCAGCGTCGAGAGAATTTCCACCATCTCCAGGCCGCGCCACAGCAGCAGCGAGGCGTCAGGATGGTTTTGGGTCTGCTGCTCACAATAACGCCAGGTTGCGGCCAATCGCTCACATGACTGCGGGTTAGGTAGCCCCAAGCCGGCGATCCACTCATCGAGAGCGAACTCACCCGCCGTATTCAGATGTGCACTTCTTACCGCAACCATAACTTCTCCCTACTTTGCAGCGACCTCTGGCGCACGCTCGTTGATAAACAGCGCCATTGATTCAAGATGCCCCGTGTGCGGAAACATATCCAACATCCGCACGCGCGCAAGACGATAACCGGCGTTCAACAGCACGTTGCTGTCGCGAGCCAGCGTGGTGGGGTTACAGGAAACATACACCACCCGCGCCGGCGCCAGTTTTACAATGTGTGACATCACCCCGGCCGCACCGGCGCGGGCGGGATCCAGCATCACCTTATCAAACCCTTGTGCTGCCCAAGGTTGCCGCGCAACGTTGTCCTCCAGATTCTCATGGAAGAACGACGCATTATTCAGCTTATTCTTATGTGCATTATATTGCCCATTCGCTACCAGCGTGGCAACACCTTCGATGCCCACCACCGCGGCGGCGCGGCGCGCCAGCGGCAGGGTGAAATTACCCATGCCGCAGAACAGGTCCAGCACCCGATCATTGGGTTGAATGTCGAGCCATTCAAGGGCCTGCGCCACCATTTGTTGGTTTACGACGTCATTGACCTGAATAAAGTCGCGCGGACTGAAGTCTAAGCGTAGCCCGTCAACCTGATAATACGGCGTTTCACCGCACAGTTTTTCCACCCGTTCGCTGTCCGGCGCCAGATAAACGGCGACCTTTTCCCGCTCGCCAAACGCCAACAGCGCCTGCCGATCCGCCTCTTTCAGCGCGTCGAGATGACGCAGCACCAGCAGCGGGCCGTTATCCGCCAGCACCAGCTCCACATGCCCCAGCCGCCGCACCGCCTGCAGCCCGCTCAGGCAGGCGCGCACCGGCGCCAGCAGCTGCTCCAGCTCCGGCCACAGCACCGGGCAGTGCTCCACCGCCACCAGCTCGCTGGAGGCCGCCTGGCGAAAGCCCATCATCAGGCGCTGCTGCTTCGGCTGCCATGCCAGGCTCAGGCGGGCGCGGCGGCGATAGCCGTATTCCGGGCCGGCGATCACCGGTTCCTGTTGCGGGGTTACTCCGGTTTCGCGGGCGATCATGCGCACCAGCGCCGCCGCCTTGCTCTGCTGTTGCAGCGCCTCATCCGCATGTTGCTGCTGGCAGCCGCCGCATACGCCGAAATGCGGGCAGCGCGGTTCTACCCGCTGCGGGCTGCGGCTCAGCAGGCGTTTGAGCTTGCCTTTGGCGAACTGACGCTTGTCTTCGGTCAGTTGGATTTCCGCCTGCTCGCCCGGCAAGACGCCCGGCACGAACACCGCTTTGCCGTCGTGGCGCGCCACGCCCTGGCCGAAAGGATCGAGATCGCTCACCGTCACGGTGAAGATTTGTGAGCTCTGCCGGGTCGTCACGCGGCGTTTGGGAGAGTAGAATTGCGCCATATTTGTCGATTGTGTGCTGGTTCATTAAGCTAGTGTCAGCTGTCAATTCTCCCACATTGGAATCCCATGACCAAATACAGCCTGCGTGCGCGCATGATGATCCTGATTCTGGCACCGACCTTGCTGATTGGTTTGCTGCTCAGCACCTTCTTCGTGGTGCACCGCTATAACGAGCTGCAGGAACAACTGGTCGACGCCGGCGCCAGCATCATCGAGCCGCTGGCGGTGGCCAGCGAGTACGGCATGACGTTCCGCAGCCGCGAATCGGTCAGGCAGTTGGTCAGCCTGTTGCACCGCCGCCATTCGGACATCGTGCGTTCGATCACCGTGTTCGATGCGCAGAACAATTTGTTCGTCACCTCCAATTATCATCACAACTTCGCTCAGCTGCAGCTGCCGAAAGGCGTGCCGTTGCCCACCGATCTGATGCTCACCCGACGCGGCGATTCGCTGATCCTGCGCACGCCGATCCTGTCGGAAAGCCAGTATCCGGATGAAACCGCCGACGGCGGCAGCCATCCCGACAACAACCTGGGCTATGTGGCGATCGAGCTGGATCTGCAGTCGGTGCGGCTGCAGCAATATAAAGAGGTCTTTGTCTCTACCCTGCTGTTGCTGCTGTGCATGTGTATCGCCATCCTGTTCGCTTATCGGCTGATGCGCGACGTGACCGGCCCGATCCGCAATATGGTGAACACCGTCGACCGCATCCGCCGCGGCCAGCTCGACAGCCGCGTGGAAGGCTACATGCTCGGCGAGCTGCACATGCTGAAAAACGGCATCAACTCGATGGCGATGTCGCTCACTGCCTATCACGAAGAGATGCAGCAGAACATCGATCAGGCCACGTCAGACCTGCGCGAAACGCTGGAGCAGATGGAGATCCAGAACGTCGAACTGGATCTGGCGAAAAAACGTGCGCAGGAGGCGGCGCGCATCAAGTCCGAATTTCTGGCCAACATGTCGCATGAGCTGCGTACTCCGCTCAACGGCGTGATCGGCTTCACCCGCCAGATGCTGAAAACCGATCTGAGCGCAACCCAGACCGACTATTTGCAGACCATCGAGCGCTCGGCCAACAACCTGCTGACCATCATCAACGACGTGCTGGACTTCTCCAAGCTGGAGGCCGGCAAGCTGGTGCTGGAGCATATTCCGTTCGCCCTGCGTGAAACGCTGGACGAAGTGGTGGTGCTGCTGGCGCCCAGCGCCCACGACAAGGGCCTGGAGCTGACGCTGGATGTGCACAACGACGTGCCGGAGCAGGTGATCGGCGACTCGCTGCGCCTGCAGCAAATCATCACCAACCTGCTGGGCAACGCCATCAAATTCACCGAAACCGGCAATATCGACATTCGCGTGGAGCTGCGCAAACAGCTGGATCGCCGGGTGGAAGTGGAAGTGCAGATCCACGATACCGGCATCGGCATCTCCGAACGCCAGCAGTCGCAGCTGTTCCAGGCATTCCGCCAGGCGGACGCCAGCATCTCCCGCCGCCACGGCGGCACCGGGCTGGGGCTGGTGATCACGCAAAAGCTGGTGAAAGAGATGGGGGGCGATATCTGCTTCCACAGCCAGTTGAACCGCGGCTCGACCTTCTGGTTCCATATCACGCTGGATCTGAATGAGGGCATGCTGTCGCTGGCGCCGAGTCTGCCGGATCTGAACGGCAAAACGCTGGCCTATATCGAGTCCAACCCGACGGCGGCGCAGGCGACGCTCAACATGCTCAGCGTCACGCAGCTGGTGATCACCCACTCGCCGACGCTGGGCCAGCTGCCGCCAGGCCACTATGACTTCCTGCTGGCCGGCGTGCCGATCCCGTTCCGCGACAACATGGCGCAGCATCAGGACAAATTGCTGGCCTCGCTGAAACTGGCCGATAGGGTCATTCTGGCGCTGCCGTGCCAGGCGCAGATCGATGCCGAGCTGCTTAAACAACAAGGCGCGCTCGGCTGCCTGATCAAGCCGATCACCAGCACGCGTCTGTTCCCTCTGCTGAGAATGGAGACGCCCGATCGGCTCGCCGCCCCGCCTGAGCGTAAACGTCTGCCGCTGACGGTGATGGCGGTCGACGACAACCCGGCCAACCTGAAGCTGATCGGCACGCTGCTGGGCGAACAGGTGGAAAAAACGCTGCTGTGCGAGAGCGGTGAGGAGGCGCTGGCGCTGGCGCGCAACAACGTGCTGGATCTGATCCTGATGGACATTCAAATGCCGAAGATGGACGGCATTCACGCCAGCGAACTGATCCGCCAACTGCCGCACCACAACTCCACGCCGATCGTCGCCGTCACTGCCCATGCCGCCAGCGGCGAACGCGAGCATCTGCTGCAGGCGGGGATGGACGACTACCTGGCCAAGCCGATCGACGAGAAAATGCTGACCCGCGTGCTGTCGCGCTATCACAGTGGCGAAATGGAAAGCGCCGTCGCCGACGATGCCCCGCTGTCGCTCGACTGGCCGCTGGCGCTGCGCCAGGCGGCCAATAAGCCGGATCTGGCGCGCGATCTGCTGCAAATGCTGCTCGATTTCCTGCCGCAGGTGCGCGAACGGGTGCAGGCGCTGCTCGAGGGGCAACACGACGACGAGATCCTCGACCTGGTCCATAAGCTGCACGGCAGCTGCAGCTACAGCGGCGTGCCGCGCCTCAAGCAGCTGTGTTTCTACCTCGAGCGGCAGCTGCGCCAGGGCATCACCAACGACGAACTGGAGCCGGAGTGGCTGGAGCTGTTGGATGAGATTGAACTGGTGATCCACGCGGCGCGCGCGCATCTGGCGCAACCGGCCTGAATCCTCAGGCCATAATGCAAAAAGGCACGCCATAGCGTGCCTTTGTTGCTTTTAGCGCCTGACGTTTATCACTGCGCCAGCAGGTACAGTTGGCTATCGCCGCGCTGAATATTCAACGCCAGCACCGACGGTTTGCTGTCGAGGATTTTACGCAGCTCGCCCAGGTTCTGGATCGGCTGTTGGTTCACGCCCAGGATCACGTCGCCCTTTTTCAGGCCGATGCGCGCGGCGGCGCTGCCGGCTTTCACGCTGTCGACCTTGACGCCTTTCACGTTGCCGACCTGGGCATTGCTCAGCTCGGCGCCTTCAATGCCGGTGTAGATATTGCCCGAGGCCACCTGGGTCTGCGCGCTTTGCTCCAGCGTGACGTCAATGGTCACCGGTTTGCCGTCGCGGATAATGCCCAGCGACATTTTGCTGCCGACCGGCAGCGTGCCGATCTCCGCCCGGAACGAGGCGAAGCTGGAGATGGCCTTGCCGTTCATGGTGACGATCACGTCGCCGGCCTTGATGCCCGCCTTCGCGGCGGAAGATTTCGGCATTACCTGGCTGACGAAAGCGCCGCGCTGCGCGTCGACCTTCATCGCCTTGGCCAGCTCCGAGTTCAGCTCGGTGCCCATGATGCCGAGCTCACCGCGTTTCACCTGGCCATACTCGACCATTTGCGCCGTCAGGTTTTTCACCATATTGCTCGGAATGGCGAAGCCGATGCCGATGTTGCCACCGTCCGGCGCCAGGATCGCGGTGTTGATGCCGATCAGCTCGCCGTTCAGGTTAACCAGCGCGCCGCCGGAGTTGCCGCGGTTGATTGCCGCATCGGTCTGGATAAAGTTTTCGTAGTTTTCGATGTTCAGGCCGCTGCGCCCCAGGGCGGACACGATGCCTGAGGTGGCGGTTTCGCCCAGCCCGTACGGGTTGCCGATCGCCACGGTGTAATCGCCGACGCGCAGCTGATCGGAGTCCGCCATCTTGATCGCCGTCAGGTTCTTGAAGTCTTTCAGCTGGATCAGGGCGATGTCGGAACGCGGATCCTTGCCGATCACTTTGGCGTCGAAACGGCGGCCGTCGCTCAGCTGTACCTGGATCTTGTTGGCGTTGTCCACCACGTGATTGTTGGTCACCACATAGCCCTTGGCGGCATCGATAACCACCCCGGCGCCCAGCGCCTGGAATTTCTGCTGCGTACCCTGCGGCTGGCCATCCGGCCCAGGCTGTTCACCGCCCTGACACATCGGCGAGCCCTGGAACGGCGAACCGTCCTGGCAGAACGGCGAATCTTCACCGAAGAACTGTTGGAACTGCTGCGGCATGCGCGGCGTATTGACCGTGGTGCTGCCCTCAACGTTAATGCTCACCACGGAAGGCATTACCTTTTCCAGCATCGGCGCCAGGCTCGGCAACTGCTGGGTGCTGGAAGAGGCGGTTTCAGCGGCGCTGGCCGTCACCGGGCCCATCACCATGCCGATGCTGAATGCCAATGCGCTCAGAACTAATGCGGTTTTTTTCATCTGTGTGTCTCTTATAAAGTCGTTCAAAAAAGAATGGCCGTCTTGCGTGCTTATTCAGAGTTAATTAATAGCCTGAAGTTCCGGCACAGATGATTGGCAATAGTAAACAAATATTGTCCGTCTTTACAAAAATCAAGACAGCCAACCGGTTGGAATTGCTGATAATTATTCCTCAGCTTAATTATTCCGCCGCCATTAATCGACGATATTCATCATAGGCATAAAGGTCGGTCATTCCGCTGATATAGTCCTGCAATAAACGCGCGCGGAAATAATATTCCCGAATGGCTTGCTGCTCCGGCGATAAATGCTGCAGCCCTTCTACCGCCTCCGCATACGCCAGCCGATGCTTGGTGGACAGCTTGTGGAACAGGCGCGTTTCGATCGGGTAAGCGCGGTGGCTGTCCTCACGCACCAGCAGGCTGAAGTCCGCCAGCGACATCGCCAACAGCGGGCTGTAAATGTCCAGCAGGCCGCTGATCACCCGGTAGCCTTGCAGCTCGAGCTGCTCGACCTCCGGGTGGTTGAACACATGCTTGAACGCCACATTTTTAAATATTTTCAGCAGCCGATAGGCCGGGCTGGAATCCTCCAGCAGCGCCTGATTGAAGCTGCCCTGATAAACCGCGTCCAGATTGTCGATAAAGCGCTGCGCCGCGTGCGGCACCAGCCGCGCCACGGTAAACACCCGCAGATACATGAAGAACTGATCTTCCGCGCTGCGCCGCGCGCCGCCGCGATCGATCTTGCGAAACGCGCTGGCGACGGTCTTGTCGAACAGATCGCCCGGCGCCACCTCGCCCCACTCCTGAATCAGGTGCTGATACAGCTGCTCGACGGTGAAAATGCTCTTCTCCACCGCGTCTTCCAGATCGGCCACGCAGTACGAAATATCGTCGGCGGCCTCCATAATGTAAGTCAGCGGGAAACGGTCGAACTCGCCCATATGCAGCTCACGCCGCAGCCGATCGACGAAGGCCTCTTCCGCCAGATAGTAGCCGGGCTTTTTCATCAGGTAACTGTGGCTGACGGGGATGTCGCTCGCCCAGTAGGCCGGGCGGGTGTATTTCAAAATGCAGCCGACCTGCGCGTAGGTCAGGTTGAGTTTCAACAGGCTGTACACCATGCGGATCGCCTGGGCGTTGCCCTCGAAGTGGCTGAGATCCTGACGGATCCGGCTGCGCAGCCGGTTCAGATCGCTCTCCCCTTCATGCAGGCGCAGCGTCGCCACCTGGCAGCGATCGTGGCTGCCCGGCTCGCTGCCGCAGCTGGCGGGATCGAGCCGCTGGGCAAACCAGTCATTGATCGCCGATTCGCCGAAGTGACCGAACGGCGGATTGCCGATGTCGTGCATCAGGCAGGCCATTTCCACGATGCTTTCAAACGGATCGAGCAGCCGGGTCAGGCCGAGCTCGTCGATCTTCCCCGCCTGTTTGAAGCGGTTGAGGATCTCTTTGGCGATATGGCGCCCGACCTGCTGCACCTCCATCGAGTGCGTCAGGCGGCTGCGCACCGCCGCGTTGCGCTCCAGCGGAAATACCTGAGTTTTTTGCTGCAGACGGCGAATGGCCGCCGAGTTGACGATGCGCCCGCGATCGCTCTCGAACTGCCGCACGATGTCGTACTCTTCCTCGGCCTCGATCGGTTTGCTGAAAGGCCGTTGGAAGCTGATTTTTTGCTTGAAGTCGATCCCGGACATCTGTTTCTCCGCCGTTGCGCCCTGCCCCCGTGATAACAATTCCCGGCAGCGGATGCAACGCATTATCTCTCTTACACAGCCATGATAGACTATGCCGCAATTCTCACGGCCAATCAGCGAGTGTTATTTATGAAAGTAGGCATCATCGGCGCAATGGAGCAGGAAGTCACCCTGCTGCGCGATCAAATCGAAAACCGTCAAACCATCCAGCGCGCGGGCTGCGAAATCTACACCGGCCAGATCGGCGGCGTTGACGTGGCCCTGCTGAAATCCGGCATCGGCAAAGTCTCTGCGGCCATGGGCACCACCCTGCTGCTGGAGCACTGCAGCCCCGACGTGGTGATCAATACCGGCTCCGCCGGCGGCCTGGCCAGCACGCTGTGCGTGGGCGATATCGTGGTGTCGGAAGAAGTGCGCTACCACGACGCCGACGTCACCGCCTTCGGCTACGAGCCGGGCCAGATGGCCGGCTGCCCGGCGGCGTTCGTCGCCGACGACGCGCTGATCGCGCTGGCGGAAAGCTGCATCAAACAGCTGGATCTGCACGCGGTGCGCGGCCTGATCTGCAGCGGTGACGCCTTCATCAACGGCGCCGAACCGCTGGCGCGCATCCGCGCCACCTTCCCGCGCGTCGCCGCCGTGGAAATGGAAGCCGCGGCGATCGCCCACGTCTGCCATCTGTTCGGCACGCCGTTCGTGGTGGTGCGCGCCATTTCCGACGTCGCCGACAGCGAATCGCACATGAGCTTTGACGAGTTCCTGGTGGTAGCGGCCAAGCAGTCCACGCTGATGGTCAACGCCATGCTGCAAACCCTGGCCAAGCGCGGTTGATGTGAGACTGCGCTTCACCTCGATGTTCTGCCTGTTGGCGCTCTGGCTGGCTCTGCCGGCCGGCGCCGCGCAGCGGGTGATCAGCCTGGCGCCCAACGCCACCGAACTCGCCTATGCCGCCGGCATGGGCGATGTGCTGGTGGCGGCGAGCGCTTATTCCGATTACCCGCCGCAGGCCGCCAGGCTGGAGCAGGTGGCCTCCTGGCAGGGCATCAATCTGGAGCGGGTGCTGGCGCTCAAGCCGGATCTGATCCTCGCCTGGCGCGGCGGCAATCCGCAACGCGCCTTGGATCAGCTCGCCGCGTTCGGCATCCCAATCTTCTATGCGGACGCCGACAATCTCGAAGGGATCGCCGGCTTGCTGGACAAGCTGGCGCGCTACAGCCCGCACCCGGACCAGGCGCATCAGGCCGCAGAAGGCCTTCGCCGCCAGTTCGCCGCTCTCAAGCAACAGTACGCCACTAACGTGCCACGCCGCGTGTTGCTGCAGTTCGGCACCCAGCCGCTGTTCACCAGCTCCGGCGCCACGCTGCAAAGCCAGGTGCTGGCGCTGTGCGGCGGGCAGAACGTCTTCGCCGACAGCCGCACCCCTTGGCCGCAGATCAGCCGCGAGCAGGTACTGGCGCGTCAGCCGCAGGCCATCGTCATCACCGGCGGCGCGAAAGAGGCCGCCAATGTGAAAGCCTTCTGGGCGCCGCAGCTGCAGGTGCCGGTGATCGCGCTGAACGAAGACTGGTTCAATCGCGGCGGGCCGCGCCTGCTGTTGGCGGCGCAGCAGCTGTGCCGCCAGCTGGCGGAGATCCGCTGATGCTGGTGTTCTGGCTGGATATTCTCGGCACGGCGGTGTTCGCCGTCTCCGGCGTGCTGCTGGCCGGCAAGCTGCGCATGGATCCGTTCGGCGTGCTGGTATTGGGCGTGGTCACCGCGGTCGGCGGCGGCACCATCCGCGACATGGCGCTGGCCAACGGCCCGGTATTCTGGGTCAAGGATCCCACCGATCTGGTGGTGGCGATGATCACCTGCGTCTTGACGCTGCTGCTGGTGCGCCAGCCGCGCCGCCTGCCGAAGTGGGTGCTGCCGGTGCTGGACGCCGTCGGGCTGGCGGTGTTCGTCGGCATCGGCGTCAACAAGGCCTTCGCGGCCGGCACCGGCCCGCTGGTGGCGATCTGCATGGGGGTGATCACCGGCGTCGGCGGCGGCATTATTCGCGACGTGCTGGCGCGCGAGATCCCGATGATCCTGCGCACCGAAATTTACGCCACCGCCTGTATCATCGGCGGCATCGTGCACGCCACGGCGTTTTACACCTTCGGCATGCCGCTGCAGCAGGCCATGATGCTGGGCATGCTCATCACCCTGGCCATTCGACTGGCGGCCATTCGTTGGCATCTCAAGCTGCCCGCCTTTATTCTCGAACGCTGAGCAGCCGCGCATCACTCGCGGCCGTCCGGTGCAGGAGAACGGCACGGCAGTGATCCTGGTGGAATGGTAGGCATAAAAAAACCCGCCGGCCGTAAGGCGAGCGGGTTATGTTCTGACAGGCAAACTCAGATGCTGAACGACGAACCGCAACCGCAGGTGGTTTTGGCATTCGGGTTGGTCACCACAAAGCGCGATCCTTCCAGCCCTTCGGTGTAGTCCACCGAACCGCCGACCAGGTACTGCAGGCTCATCGGATCGACCACCAGCGCCACGCCCTGCTTCTCGATGGTCATGTCGCCATCGTTGACCTTGTCGTCAAAAGTGAAGCCGTACTGGAATCCGCTGCAGCCGCCGCCGGTAATATAAACCCGCAACTTCAGGTTCGGGTTTTCTTCGTCAGCAATCAGGAACTTCACCTTGTTTGCTGCTGCCTCGGTAAATTGCAGGGGCAGTGCCGTTTGATCACTCATACTCTTTACTCCCAACATTGTTCAGCATCAGATCGCGACTATGGCTGCCTGATTAATATTAACGATTATCCGATACCTGAGTGTTGCGTTCAAGTATTCACCGCATTTGTTGTATTTTCCTTACTTGTTTTCTGCGCCGCCTCCCGCGCCAGCTGCGCCTCCTGCTTTTGCAGCGTGCGGGCCAGGATCGACGAATACAGCGGCTTGCCGCCGAGCAGCTGCGCTACCACCGTGGCGCCGAGGCAGGTGATGATCATCGGTAAAATAAGTTGGTAGTTGTCGGTCATTTCCAGCACCAGCACGATGCCGGTCAGCGGGGCGCGCACCGTGGCGGCGAACAGCGCCCCCATGCCGGCGATGGCGAAGGTGCCCGCCTCGATGCCGTACTGCGGGAACAGATGCGCCCCCGCCAGCCCGAAGGCGGTGCCGAACAGCGTGCCCAACGCCAGCATCGGCGCGAAGATGCCGCCCGGCGCGCCGGAACCGAAACACAGCAGCGTGGTGAAGATGCGGGTGATAAAGATAAACATCAACATACCGACGCTGTAGTTGCCCGCCGCGGCGATCGGGATCAGCCCAAAGCCGCCGCCCGCTGCCTCCGGCTGGATCAGCCCCAGAATGCCGCACACGCCGCCGAGCAGCCCGCCCATCAGCAAGACATTGCGCATTCTGCCGCCGTGCAGGCGTGCGAACATGTCCTGGGTGCGGAAGATCAGTGCGTTGAACCCCACGCCCACCGCGCCGAAGATCGCCCCCAACACCAGATAAAGCCACAGGGTATTGATGGGCGCCGAAGAAAGTTTGTCGACCGCGATCACCGCCCCCTGGCCGTTAAACAGCTGGAACACCACGCTCGACATGATAACGCCGATAAACACCGCTTTAATCGAGATCAGGTTGTAGCGGAACTGCGGCCGCATCTCTTCGATGATGAACAGGATGCCGGCCAGCGGCGCGTTGAACGCGGCGGACAACCCGGCGGCGGCCCCGGTCGCCAGCAACGTATGACGCGCCTCGGCGCCGCGAATGCGCAGCACGTCCAATACCATACGCCCGACGTTGCCGCCCATCTGCACCGTGGGCCCTTCGCGCCCCAGCACCATGCCCGCCCCCAGCGTGCCCATGCCACCGATGAATTTCACCGGGATCACGCGCCACCAGCGTACCGGCCGCAGCTCTTCCAGCGCGCCTTCGATTTCCGGAATGCCCGAGCCGCCCGCCTCAGGCGCAAAGCGCCGCACCAGGTAATAGCCCAGCGCCGCCAGCGCGGCGGACAGGATAAACGCCAGGGGCCACACCAGAAGCCAGGAGTCGGCGACCTGCGCCAGCGAAGCCAGCCGCTGCTGCTGCACCCACTCCACCGCTTTATCGAAGGCCACGCCGAGCAAACCGGCCAGCGCCCCCACCAGCGCGGCCATCACCAGGATCGCCACCGGGGTTTTATCGCGGCGAATAAACTGACGCACCGCATCGCTGCGGCGCAGACGCGGGCTCAACGTCCCGACGGGCTGTGATTGTGATTCTGTCATCGCGAGTGATTCGTCAGGTAATTTGTAATACAAATAGGCAGGGCGATAATTCTACCCCAACCTGGCGGCGGACGCTGCCGTTAATGGTATCTGACTGTGATCGTTTCATAACGCGGCGCTCTCCTCTAGAATAGCGCGGTCAAATCATTCAAAAGAGAATCCAGGAGCCGATTTATGAGCCTACACAGCAAGTCCGAAAGTCTGTACGCCCAGGCGCAACAGTTGATCCCCGGCGGGGTAAACTCTCCGGTGCGTGCATTCACCGGTGTGGGCGGTGTGCCGCTGTTTATCGAGCGGGCAGATGGGGCTTACCTGTTCGATGCCGACGGCAAGGCCTATATCGACTATGTCGGTTCCTGGGGGCCGATGGTGCTGGGGCATAACCACCCGGCGATCCGCGACGCAGTGATCGAAGCGGCGCAGCGCGGCCTGAGCTTCGGCGCGCCGACCGAGATGGAAGTCAAAATGGCGCAGCTGGTCACTGAGCTGGTGCCGACGATGGATATGGTGCGTATGGTGAACTCGGGCACCGAAGCCACCATGAGCGCCATCCGCCTGGCGCGCGGCTACACCAACCGCGATAAAATCATCAAGTTCGAAGGCTGCTATCACGGCCACGCCGACTGCCTGCTGGTGAAAGCCGGCTCCGGCGCGCTGACCCTCGGCCAGCCGAACTCACCGGGCGTGCCGGCTGACTTCGCCAAGCACACTCTGACCTGCACCTATAACGATCTGGATTCGGTGCGCGCCGCCTTCGAACAGTACCCGTCCGAAATCGCCTGTATCATCGTCGAGCCGGTCGCCGGCAACATGAACTGCGTGCCGCCGCTGCCGGAATTCCTGCCGGGCCTGCGCGCCCTGTGCGACAAGTACGGCGCGCTCTTGATCATCGACGAAGTGATGACCGGCTTCCGCGTCGCGCTGGCCGGCGCGCAATCCTATTACGGCGTCGAGCCTGATCTGACCTGCCTCGGCAAAATCATCGGCGGCGGCATGCCGGTGGGCGCCTTCGGCGGCCGCCGCGACGTGATGGACGCGCTGGCGCCGACCGGCCCGGTGTACCAGGCCGGCACCCTGTCCGGCAACCCGATCGCCATGGCGGCGGGCTACGCTTGTTTGACCGAAGTGTCACAGGTCGGCGTGCACCAGACGTTGACCGAACTGACCGAAATGCTGGCCGCTGGCATGCTGCACGCGGCGCAGGAGGAGAATATTCCGCTGGTGGTCAACAACGTCGGCGGCATGTTCGGCCTGTTCTTCACCGACGCACCGGCGGTCACCTGCTACCAGGACGTGATGCAGTGCGACGTGGAACGCTTCAAGCGCTTCTTCCACCTGATGCTGGAAGAAGGGGTGTATCTGGCGCCGTCCGCCTTCGAAGCGGGCTTCATGTCCGTGGCGCACAGCAAGGAAGACATTCAGCGCACCATCGACGCCGCGCGTCGCTGCTTCGCCAAGCTGTAATCCCGGCCGAATGGCCAAAAAAACGGGCGCCTCGGCGCCCGTTTTTTCTCTGCGGCTTAAAGCAGCGTGCCGTAAATGGTCAACAGCGCCACCACCACCACGATGATCATCGTCACCTTGCGAGCCAGCGTCACCGCCGCCCGCGGCGTTTGCACCGGATCCATATGCGGATCGCGCGCCAGCGAGAACTGCGCCAGCCGCGTCAGCACCTGATACGACGACGAATGCCGATCCCCCAGCGAGGCGAACCAGGCCGGCAGCGCACGCTCGCCGTGGCCGAACAGCGCGTAAGCCACCCCGGCCAAACGCACCGGGATCCAGTCCAGCCAGTTCAGCAGATGATCGATACCCGATTGCGAACGCTCCAGCGGCGTATTGTGGCGCGCCAGCCAGGTTTGATAGGCGCGCAGGAAGGCATACCCCGCCAGCGCGATCGGCCCGTACGGCCCAAAGACCACGAACCAGAACAGCGGCGCCAGGTAATAACGGAAGTTAATCCACAGCAGCGCGTTTTGCAGCTCGCGCAGGCGCAGCTCTTCGCTGCAGTCCACCGGCAAGCCGTGGATCAACGCCAGCTCTTCCGCCATCTGATCGCTGGCGTGGATATCCCCCTGCCGCGCCGCTTTCAGGTAGGCGCGGTAGTGTTTGCGCTTGATGCCGGCGCCGACGCACAGCAGATCGATGACGATCCACAGCAGCAGCGTCACCACGCCGAAGAACAGCCCGTGCGACAACCACAGAACGCCCCAGACGATCACCATCCAGGCGGCGGTCATCGCCAGCGTCTGCGCCAGCGAAACCCGATGCAGCCGCTGAAATACCACTTCGAGGCGATGATCCAGCTGCCAGTGTTCTCCCAGCTTGAACAGGCGCTCCCAGGCCAAAACCAGCAACAGCGTAAACAGCGTCATTAGCGATTCCTCTCCCTTTTTCTTGTCTCAAGCATAGCGTCGGCGGGCGCGCCGCGTTGTTCCAGAGATGCCAGATAGCGATCCCAATCGAACGCCGGCCCGGGATCGGTCTTGCGGCCGGGGGCGATATCGCAATGCCCGGCGATATTGGCCGCCAGCGGCGGATAATGTTCGGCCAGCAGCACGGTGACCGCCTGCAGCGTGCGATATTGCGCTTCGGTGTAGGGTAACTGGTCAGTCCCTTCCAGCTCGATGCCGATGGAGAAATCGTTGCACCGATCGCGCCCCTGATACAGGGACACGCCCGCGTGCCAGGCGCGCTGGTCGAAGGGCACATACTGCACGATCTCTCCGCCGCGGCGAATCAGGCAATGCGCCGACACCCGCAGCTGATGGATATCGGCGAAATAAGGGTGCTGCGCAGGGTCGAGCGTGCCGGTGAACAGCTGGTCGATATAGGGGCCACCGAACTCGCCGGGCGGCAAGCTGATGTTGTGGATGACCAGCAGCGAGGGCGGCTCGTCATCCGGGCGCCGATCGCAGTGCGGCGAGAGCACTCGCGTCGCCCCGACAATCCAGCCATTTTCCAACTGCATCAGACACCTCTCTGCGGTGGTACTTATTCCTGCAACAGAGTAGCATGTTCCCCTACGATCTAACCGTCCATTTCGGAGTTTTCCATGCCGACACGCCGCTACAGTGCCGACAGTCGCCGCACCGAGCTTCTTGAACGAATTGAAAGTGATATTCCCTATGCCGTCGCCCAGGCGCTGCGCGAAGACCTGGGGGGTGAAGTCGACGCCGGGCGCGATATTACCGCGCAATTGTTACCGGCTGACAAGCAGGCCGAAGCCACCGTCATCACCCGTGAAGCCGGCGTGTTCTGCGGCCGCCGCTGGCTGAATGAGGTCTTTATTCAACTGGGCAATCAGGTGCAGGTGGAGTGGCTGGTGGCGGACGGCGACCGTCTGACGCCGAACCAACCGCTCTGCCGGCTGCGCGGCCCGGCGCGGGTGATGCTGACCGGCGAGCGCACCGCGCTGAACTTCGTGCAGACGCTCTCCGGCGTGGCGACCGAGGTCAGCCGCTACGTGGCCCTGCTGGAAGGCACCCGGACTCGCCTGCTCGATACCCGCAAGACCTTACCCGGCCTGCGCACCGCGCTGAAATACGCCGTGCTGTGCGGGGGCGGCAGCAACCACCGGCTGGGGCTGTCCGATGCCTTCCTGATCAAGGAAAACCACATCATCGCCTCCGGTTCTATCAAGAACGCGGTGGAAAAAGCCTTCTGGCTGCACGCCGACGTGCCGGTGGAAGTGGAAGTCGAGTCGCTCGATGAACTGCAGCAGGCGCTGGATGCCGGCGCCGACATCATCATGCTGGACAACTTCAGCGTAGAGATGATGCGTCAGGCGGTCGCACAAACCCAGGGCCGCGCCCAGCTGGAAGTGTCCGGCAACGTCACCCGCGAGACGCTGCGCACCTTCGCCGAGACCGGCGTGGATTACATTTCGGTCGGCGCGCTGACCAAGCATGTGACCGCGCTCGATCTGTCGATGCGCTTCAAATGATCCCCTCGCCCCCGGTCGCTGCCGGGGGCGTTACCGCAGTTTGCGAAGCCCCTCGCACCGTTTTTCCCTCCGCTGCAAACCACATCATTACTGATGGAGGCGCGCCGAGAAACGCGTAACCGCCCCTCGCCGTGCCCCCGAGCAAACCGCTACCGTTGTTTTCCACACCCTTATGGAGGAAACAACGCATGGAAACACAACGCGGCTTTAGCCTGATCGAACTGATGGTGGTGATCGCCATCATCGCCATCCTCAGCGCCATCGGCATTCCCGCCTACCAGCGCTACATCCAGAAAGCAGCGATGACCGACATGCTGCAAACCATGGCGCCGTATAAAATGGCGGTCGAGCTGTGCGTGCTGGACGAAGGCGCGCCCGCCGGCTGCGAGGCCGGCAGCAAAGGCATTCCCACCGGAGGCACGTCGCGCTATGTCAGCGGGGTGAAAGTCGTCAAAGGCGTGATCACGCTGACCGGCAGCCAAACGCTGCAGGGCCTGGCGGTGGCATTAACCCCCAAGTCGAACGCCGATGGGCTGACCCGCTGGAGCCGGCTGTGCAACAGCGAAAACGCGACGCTGGTTGAGGTGTGCCAGGAAGTCTTCCGCTTCGACAACGCGGCGGAGTAATGGCGATGAACGCGCAAATCAGCGAAGAGGTTCACGCCCTGTGCCGGCGCTATCAGGCGCTGGCGCTGAGCGAAGACCCGACCACCCTGACGGTCGCGCTCAGCGAAGAAGCGCCGCAGGGGCTGCTGGCGGCACTGCGTTTCGCCACCGGCAAGCGCATCCATTTGGAACAATGGCCGGCGGCCAGGCTGGAGATGGCGCTGAACCAGCTCCACGAGCCGCTCCCGGCGCCGTTGACGGCCGAAGAGGACACGACCGACATCGCCTACCCCGACGACGGCGATGCGCCGGTGGTACAGTTCATCAACCAGACGCTGCGCCTGGCCATTCAGCGCCGCGCCTCGGACATTCACTTTGAGCCCTTTCGGCAGCATTTTCGCATTCGCCTGCGCATCGACGGCGTGCTGCAAACCCTTGCCTCACCGCCGCCGCAGCTGGCTGCGCGCCTCATCGCCCGGCTGAAGATCCTCGGCCAACTGGATATCGCCGAGCGCCGTCAACCTCAGGACGGGCAGCTCAGCCTGACGTTGGACAGCGCGCGCTATGCCATGCGCATCGCCACCCTGCCGACGTTGCACGGCGAAAAGGTGGTGCTGCGCGTTCAGCAGGGCGAGCAGCAAGAGCTGCCGCTGGATCAACTGGGCATGAGCCGGACGGATCTGGCGCGCTACGCGGCAGCGTTGGCCTGCCCGCAAGGTTTGATCCTGGTGACCGGCCCGACCGGCAGCGGCAAGACGGTAACGCTGTACAGCGGGCTGCGCCAGTTGAATGATGCGCAAAGCAACCTGTGCAGCGTCGAGGATCCGGTCGAGATCCCGCTGTTCGGCATCAATCAGACCCAGATCAACGCCAAAACCGAGCTGAACTTCACCCGAGTGCTGCGTGCCCTGCTGCGCCAGGATCCGGACGTCATCATGATCGGCGAGATCCGCGATGCGGAAACCGCCGAGATCGCGGTCAAGGCCGCGCAAACCGGCCACCTGGTGCTGTCAACGCTGCATACCAACTCCACGGCTGAAACCCTGACGCGGCTGATGCACATGGGTATCCCCGGCTACCTGCTCGCCGGCTGCCTGAAGCTGGTCGTCGCCCAGCGGCTGGTGCGCAGGCTGTGTCGCCACTGCCGCTACCCGCAAAGCCAGCCGGCGCATTTTCCCACCGCGCTCTGGCCGGAACCGCTGTTCGCCTGGCGCGCCGACGGCTGCGAGCACTGCTTCGGCGGCTATTATGGGCGCATCGGCGTGTATGAACTGTTGGCCATTACGCCGGAAATTCAGGCGGCATTGCTGGCGAACGCCGCTCCCAGCCTGCTGGCGGATATCGCCCGCGAACAGGGGCAGCTTTCGCTGCTGCAGGCGGGTCTGGCGCTGGCCGCCGAAGGCACGACCTCGCTGGAAGAACTGTACCGCGTGATCGACGTCGTCCAGCCCGGCGTAACCACGCCATGAAAGCGCGCCGGTTGTTTCTGTGGCAGGCTTTCGACGCTCACGGCACCTTACGCCGCGGCGAACTGATGAGCGATGAAAAACGGCAGGTGAGCCGGCTGCTGATCGAACAAGGCCTGCAACCTTGGCGGATCGGGCACGGCAAACGCGTCACGCCCGGCCAATGGCGCGGAGAACCGTTAATCCACTTCACCCGCCAGCTCGCTACCCTGTTGCAGGCCGGGCTGCCGCTGGTCAATACGCTGCAGCTTCTGGCGGCAGAGCATCCTTCGGCAGCCTGGCGCTGCCTGCTGCGCCAGCTGGCCGACCAGGTGCGCGAAGGGCAGCCGCTCTCCGAAAGCCTTGCCGCACAACCAAGCGTTTTTCCACTGATCTATCGCCAACTGATCGCCATCGGCGAACTGACCGGCAACCTCGATCGCTGCTGCCTGCAGCTGGCGCAACAACAGGAGGCCCAGTTGCTGCTGCGCCGCAAGGTGACCAAAGCGCTGCGTTATCCCCTCTTCATCTGCGCGGTGGCGCTGCTGGTCAGCGTGCTGATGCTGGTGATGGTGCTGCCGGAATTTGCCAAGGTTTATCAGTCGTTCGATGCGCCGCTGCCCTGGTTTACCCAAGGATTATTGGGGTTGTCCGCGCTGCTGATCGCCGTTGGCCCCTATTTGGCGCTGCTGCTCGGCGCGTTGCTGTTCGGCTACTGCCGCTGGCTGCATCCGCGCCCTCCGTGGCGCCAACGCGAACAGGCCGCCTTGCTGCGCCTGCCGCTGATTGCCCGGCTGGTGAGCGGCGGCGCGCTGAGCCAAACATTTCGTATCCTGACCATGACCCAACGCGCGGGGCTGACGCTGGTGGAAGGCTTGAACGCGGCGGCGCTGGCGGCGGATCATCCGCTGTATCGGCAGGCGCTGGAGCAGGTGCAACGGCAGATCGCCGAAGGCGAAGCGTTTCATCAGGCCCTGGGTTTGCAACCGCTGTTTCCGCCGCTGTGCCGGCAGCTGGTGCGGGTGGGCGAGGAGTCCGGTTCGCTGGACGCCTTGCTGGATAAGTTGGCGCAGTGGTATGAACGGCAGACGCACGAGCTGGCCGATACGCTGGCGCAAACGCTGGAGCCGTTGTTGATGCTGGTGGTGGGCGGGATTGTCGGCGCTTTGGTGATCGCCATGTATCTGCCTATCTTTCAACTGGGCAGCGTGCTGGGATAAAGAAGAGGATAGCGGGCGCCGCGGTGCGCGGCGCCCGAATGCAAGCTGCGGCTTATTTGCTGCCGAAGACGCGGTTTTCCTGCTCCGCCACGCGGATAAAGGTGGTGCGCTTGGTCAGCTCTTTCAGACGCTCGGCGCCGACGTAGGTGCAGGCGGAACGCAAGCCGCCGAGGATATCGCGCACGGTGAACTCCACCTCGCCGCGCAGCGGCAGCTTGACGGTTTTGCCTTCGGCCGCGCGATACTCCGCTACGCCGCCGACGTGGCGCTTCATCGCCGACTCGGAGCTCATGCCGTAGAACAGCATGAACTTCTCGCCGTTCTCTTCCACCACGGTGCCTTCGCACTCGTCGTGGCCGGCCAGCATGCCGCCCAGCATCACGAAGTCCGCGCCGCCGCCGAAGGCTTTGGCGACATCGCCCGGCACCGAGCAACCGCCGTCGCTGACGATTTGGCCGCCCAGCCCATGGGCCGCGTCGGCGCATTCGATCACCGCCGACAGCTGCGGATAGCCCACGCCGGTCTTCACGCGGGTGGTGCATACCGATCCCGGCCCGATGCCGACTTTCACGATGTCGGCGCCGGAGAGGATCAACTCTTCCACCATCTCGCCGGTTACCACGTTACCTGCGCAGATGACGTGATTCGGGCAGGCTTCGCGCGCTTTCTGCAGGAAAGCGACGAAGTGTTCGGAGTAGCCGTTGGCCACGTCGATACAGATGAATTTCAGCGCCGAAGACAGGGCCAGGATCTGCTGCATTTTGGCGAAGTCGGCTTCGGAGGTGCCGGTGGAGACCATCACATGGCGCAGCACCGATTCCGGCATGCGCTGCACGAAGTCAGCCCATTGCTCGACGCTGTAATGTTTGTGTACGGCGGTGAGAACGTCGAAAGAAGCCAGGGCCTCGGCCATGCGGAAGGTGCCCACCGTGTCCATGTTGGCGGCGATAATCGGCACGCCGGACCAGCTGCAACCTGAATGCTTGAAGGTAAACTGACGTTCCAGTTCAACCTCGGAGCGGCTTTTCAGCGTGGAGCGCTTAGGGCGGATCAACACGTCTTTAAAGCCCAACTTCAAATCTTCTTCAATACGCATGACTTATGATTTCCTGGTTAATGGCGACGGATCGCAAGGAGGATATTCGCACCTCTACCCGACGGCTTTCCAGTGGCGCAAAAAGACGGCGGCGAGATTAATGCCAGTTCCAGTGACGTTATAATACGCGCTAATAATCGCCGAACAAGACTGCGAATTCGCCTTTATTTACGCTACAATCCGACAAATTTACCTGCATAATCGCAGTGTGATTGCCCGCTCATTTTTGCCGTGCCGCTGCGTTTTTTCTCGCCACCCAATCGGTGCCGATGCGCAAGCGCCGCCTGCCGACTTGCACTTCTGCGCGATCGCTTTATGATTCGACTATTATTTTTTTATGAACATCGGATGCACCTAACACCATGGCCTACATTGTTGCGTTGACCGGGGGCATAGGCAGCGGCAAGACGACCGTCGCGAACGCCTTTGCGCGCCACGGCGCAACCCTTGTCGATGCCGACGTGATCGCCCGTCAGGTCGTCGAGCCGGGCACCCCTGCCTTGGCCGCGATCGCCGAACGATTTGGTAATGAAATGTTGCTGCCGGACGGTGCGTTGGATCGCGCTGCGCTGCGTCAGCGCATCTTCAGCCATCCCGATGACAAAACCTGGCTGAACCAGCTGCTGCACCCGCTGATACACCGTGAAACCCAGCGCCAACTGGCGCAGGCCACCAGCCCGTACGCGCTGTGGGTGGTGCCGCTGCTGGTGGAAAACCGCCTGCAGGATCGCGCCGATCGGGTGCTGGTGATCGACGTCGACGCCGAAACCCAGCTGGCTCGCACCATCACGCGCGACGGCGTAAGCCGTGAGCAAGCGCAGAGCATTCTCGCCGCCCAGGCCACGCGCCAGCAGCGCCTCGCCGTGGCGGATGACATTATTGACAACAGCGGCGCCGCTCAGGGGATAGAGCCACAGGTCGCCGCTCTGCATCGTCGCTACCTTGAACTGGCGGCAACAGCGCCCCAACAGGATTAAACTGCATGAGTGATGTTTCCCCAACCGTTCTCTTTGAACACCCGCTGAACGAGAAGATGCGCACCTGGCTGCGCATCGAATTCCTGCTGCAACAGCTGCACGGCCAACGCGCCCTGAGTGAAACCGCCATCGCCCTCACCTTCTTTCGCACCGTCTCCGACTTGCTGGACGTGCTGGAGCGCGGCGAAGTGCGCACCGAACTGCTCAAAGAGCTGGAGCGCCAGCAGCAGAAACTGTTGGCCTGGGCCGATGTGCCGGGCGTGGATATGGCGCTGATCGACCAGCTGCGCGGCCAGCTGAAGTCGCGCTCATCGGCACTGATGGCGGCGCCGCGCCTCGGCCAGGCGCTGCGCGAAGATCGGCTGATCGGCCTGGTGCGTCAGCGGCTGAACATTCCTGGCGGTTGCTGCAGCTTCGATCTGCCGACCCTGCATATGTGGATGCACGCGCCGCAGCAGGATCGCGATGCCGACGTCGCCGCCTGGCTGCAGTCGCTGGATCCGCTGAACCAGGCGCTGATCATGGTGTTGGATCTGATCCGCCAATCCGGGCCGTTCCGCAATCAAATCAGCCTGAACGGTTTTTTCCAGGACAACGCCGAAGGGGCGGATCTGCTGCGCCTGCGCCTCCATCTGGCGCCGCAGCTTTATCCGCAGATTTCCGGCCATAAGACGCGTTATGCTATTCGTTTCCTGCCGCTGGACAGTGAACATGGCGCGGTGCCTGAACGCCTGACGTTCGAACTGGCCTGTTGTTGAACTTATGAAAGAAAGCCTTCTCAGTATTGTCAGAAGGCGTAAGGAACCGTTATGACGACCGTAGTAAAATGCCCAACCTGTGGCACCGGCGTGGTTTGGGGTGAAGTCAGCCCATTCCGGCCGTTTTGCAGCAAACGCTGCCAGCTGATCGATCTCGGCGAGTGGGCCGATGAAGAGAAGCGCATTCCGAGCAACAGCGATCTGTCGGAAAGCGAAGACTGGAGCGAAATGGACGATCGCTGATCGCCCGCTGTTGGCCTGGCGGACGCCAGGCCAAACTGGTTATTGCGCGGCGTTCGCCTGTGCCACCAGCAGCTGAATAATGCCGACGTTGGCTTCCGGGAACTCGTCTTCACGCAGGTCCGCCTGTTTTACCCAGCGCATCGGTTGCCCCTCGCGGCCGAACGGCTCACCCGCCCAGGCTTCTACCAGATAAAAATTCAGCGTCACGATGCGATCGCTGAAGCTGTGCTCCACCACCTCCAGCAGTTCGGCGCGTTCGGCTTCGATACCGGTCTCTTCACGCAGTTCACGGCCCAGCGCCTGTTCAGGCGTTTCACCCTGTTCGATCTTACCGCCGGGAAACTCCCAAAAGCCGGCCATGTGCGCATCGGCGGCGCGGCGGGTAATAAAGATCTCCTGTTGAGCATTGCGGATAATGCCCACGGCGATATTCAGATGTTTCATCTCACCCTCCTGATGGGTGCCAAAAAACAGGGGCTCAGCAAGCTGAACCCCTGGGTGTTATCGGTTAACCGCGGCCGGCATTACTGCAGGCGGCCGTGGCACTGCTTGTATTTCTTGCCGGAACCGCATGGGCAAGGATCGTTGCGCCCCACTTTACGCTCGGCGGTCGCCGGCGCGTTCGGATCTTCAGTCACCAGCGCGTTCTCGTCGTGGTGGCTCAGCTGTTGCTGCTGCGCCAGACGCTCGGCCTCTTCACGGCGCTGCTGTTCCAGCGCTTCCACCTCTTCCGGCATCCGCACCTGTACCTTGCTCAGCACGCTGATCACTTCATATTTCAGCGATTCCAGCATGGTGGCGAACATGTTGAAGGATTCACGCTTGTACTCCTGCTTCGGATCCTTCTGCGCGTAACCGCGCAGGTGGATACCCTGACGCAGGTAGTCCATCGCCGCCAGATGCTCTTTCCACAGGGAATCCAGCGTCTGCAGCATCACGCCCTTCTCGAAGTTGCGCATCATCTCGCTGCCGACCACTTCTTCCTTACGCTGATACTGCTCTTTGGCGTTCTCCAGAATGCGTTCGCGCAGCGTCTCTTCGTGCAGCTCCGGCTCTTTGTCCAGCCACTGGGCGATCGGCATCTCCAGATCGAAGTCGTTCTTCAGGCGCTCTTCCAGCCCCTGAATATCCCACTCTTCTTCCAGCGACTGCGGCGTGATGTAGTTGTCGATGGTGCTCTTGAACACGTCCTCGCGGATGCTGGCGATGGTTTCGCTCACGTCGGACACGTCCAGCAATTCGTTGCGTTGGCTGTAGATGGCGCGGCGCTGATCGTTGGCGACGTCATCGTACTCCAGCAGTTGCTTACGGATGTCGAAGTTGCGGCTCTCTACCTTACGCTGGGCATTGGCGATCGCCTTGGTCACCCACGGGTGCTCAATGGCTTCGCCTTCTTTCATGCCCAGTTTACGCATCATGCCGGATACGCGATCCGAGGCGAAGATACGCATCAGGGCATCTTCCATCGACAGATAGAAGCGGGATGAACCGGCGTCGCCCTGACGACCGGAACGGCCGCGCAGCTGGTTATCGATACGGCGCGATTCATGGCGCTCGGTGCCGATGATATGCAGGCCGCCCGCCGCCAGCACCGCGTCGTGGCGCTCTTTCCAGGCGGCTTTGATGGCTTCGATCTGCTCTTCGGTCGGCGCTTCCAGCAGCGCCACTTCGGCCTGCCAGCTGCCGCCCAGCACGATATCGGTACCACGACCCGCCATGTTGGTGGCGATGGTTACCGCACCGCTCTGGCCGGCCTGGGCGACGATGTCCGCTTCCATGGCGTGGAATTTGGCGTTCAGCACCTTGTGGTCGATGCCCGCTTTGGTCAGCTCACGGGACACCACTTCGGATTTCTCGATTGAGATGGTACCCACCAGCACCGGTTGGCCTTTGGCGGTACGCTCGCGAATGTCCTCGATGATGGCGCCGATCTTCTCTTTCTCGGTCATGTACACCAGATCCGGCATGTCCTTACGGATCATCGGACGGTTGGTTGGCACCACGATGGTGTCCAGCTTGTAGATCGAGCTGAATTCGAAGGCTTCGGTATCGGCGGTACCGGTCATCCCGGCCAGCTTCTCGTACAGACGGAAGTAGTTCTGGAAGGTGATCGAAGCCAGCGTCTGGTTCTCGTTCTGGATCTCCACGCCTTCTTTGGCTTCCACCGCCTGGTGCAGACCGTCGGACCAGCGGCGGCCCTGCATGGTACGGCCGGTGTGCTCATCGACGATGATCACTTCGCCGTCTTTCACGATGTAGTCAACGTCGCGGGTGAACAGCACGTGGGCGCGCAGCGCGGCGGTAACGTGGTGCATCAGCATGATGTTGGTCGGCGAGTACAGCGATTCGCCTTCATCCATGATGCCGGCTTCCACCAGCATCTCTTCAATCAGGATCAGACCGCGTTCGGTCAGGTGTACCTGACGCGCCTTCTCGTCCACCGAGAAGTGCCCTTCACCCTTGAAGGTGTCGGAGTCTTCTTTTTCCTGGCGGATCAGTTTAGGGATCAGCTTGTTGACCTTGATGTACATCTCGGAGCTGTCTTCGGCCGGGCCGGAGATGATCAGCGGCGTACGCGCTTCATCGATCAGGATGGAGTCCACCTCATCCACCAGCGCATAGTGCAGTTTGCGCTGCACGCGCTCTTCCGGGCTGAACGCCATGTTGTCGCGCAGGTAGTCGAAGCCGTATTCGTTGTTGGTGCCGTAGGTGATGTCGGCGGCGTAAGCTTCACGCTTGGCCGGCGCCGGCATGCCCGGCAGGTTGATGCCGATGCTCAGGCCGAGGAACTCGAACAGCGGGCGGTTGTTTTCGGCGTCGCGCTGCGCCAGATAGTCGTTGACGGTCACGACGTGCACGCCGCGGCCGCTCAGGGCGTTCAGGTAGGCCGGCAGCGTCGCGGTCAGGGTTTTACCTTCACCGGTACGCATCTCGGCGATGCAGCGGTCGTTCAGCACCATGCCGCCCAGCAGCTGCACGTCGAAGTGACGCATGCCGAACACGCGCTTGCTCGCCTCGCGCACCACGGCGAAGGCTTCCGGGATCAGGCTTTCCAGCGACTCGCCTTTTTCCAGGCGTGCGCGGAACTCGTTGGTTTTCGCTTTCAGCTCGTCATCGGACAGTTTTTCCATGTCCGGTTCCATGCGGTTGATCTGCTCAACCACTTTGCGCATGCGGCGCAGGGTACGATCATTACGGCTGCCAAAAACTTTTGTTAATAATTTCACTAACATGATGTTTGATATCTCTGTCATGACGGCCGAAGGCGGCAGTCAACTTGCTATTATTTATGGTTTTTGTGCCCTAAGGGCGGAGTCAGACGAGAACGACGGGCCCGGCGCGAATGCCCTGCACCTGAGCCACCCACAGGCCGGTCTGGTGCCGCGCCAGCGTTGGCAGCACCTCGAGGTGGGTGTGGCGAATGATGGTCGGCGGCTTCGGCTCATGCGTCAGCAGCGCGTTGAGGGTAGACAGCAGCGCCAGTTGCGCTACCTGCAAAGGCGGTTCCGCTTCGGCTTCGCTCTCCTGTACCCGCGCATAAACCGCCTGCGGCGCCAGCGCGAAAGAGAGGTGACGAATGACGGTGCGCAGTGCATGCTGCTGCCAATAATCTACGCTGAAGGTAGGGCGGCGGTGCGCGTCCTGCAGCAGGGCCAGGCTGTTGAAGGTGCCGTTGGCCGAATTTTGCCGGTTAAGGCTGGACGACGTATTCGGCAGTGCGGCCTGATCGGGAGCGCCGGACAAATTGGAAGACGCGCCAAGCGTGGCCGCAACCATCCCTAACAGGAGATGGGGCCAGAAATAACGTCTGCCAAATTGTCGCCAACGATTTAGAATACCGATCACGAGTTTATAATCCGCCGGAGCCCATTATGCGCGATAGCCGTCCACAATTATTAGATGTCCTGTTCGACGACGCGTCTGCCGGCAGCAAAGGGCCGCTGCATAACGTCCAGCAACGCGCGGTGGCGCTGCTCAAGCTTAACCGTGCAGTGAAGGGCCTGTTGCCCGCACCCCTGCATCCCTGGTGCCGCGTCGCGAATTTCCGACAGGGTATTTTAGTGCTCGAAACGGCAAATGCCAGTTGGATGATGCGCTTGCGCTACGAACAACCCGCTTTGCTGTCTGCACTACGAGCGCAAATTCTACCATCATTGTCGTCGATCGACATCAGGATTAATCCGGCCTTGATGGCGAAAGGCAGCAACCAGGTGCAAAACGCCGAAAAAGCGCCGGAAAAACCCGTGCCGATGCGGCATTTGAGTCTGGAAAGTGCGGAAGAGCTGAGAGGATTGGCGAGTCGTAGCCCGGAGAAACTGCGCAAGATATTGGAACGGCTGGCTGCATTGGCCGGAGAGGGTACCAACACAACCAGTCGTGATAAGTAATCAGCGACACAACTGCAAAACATCAGACGGCATCACGAGCCTGAATTCTCAGGCTCTCAGAGGATGCGCCTGCCGTTATTTGCAGCAGGCGAGGAATTCAGACCTTACGCCAATACGGTAGACGGTGCCTTGAATGCCAACGGCATTTCGGCTTCGTCCTGGAAGGTCACGTATTCCCACGCTTCCTGCTTGGCCAGCACGGCCTGCAGCAGTTTGTTGTTCAGCGCGTGCCCAGACTTGAACGCGGTGAACGCGCCAATAATGTTGTGGCCGCACATGAACAGGTCGCCGATGGCGTCCAGCATTTTGTGACGTACGAACTCGTCTTCGAAACGCAGACCGTCTTCGTTCAGCACGCGGTAGTCATCTACCACAATGGCGCAATCGAAGCTGCCGCCCAGGGCCAAGCCGCGGGACTGCAGATATTCGATATCGCGCATGAACCCGAAGGTGCGCGCGCGGCTGATTTGACGCACGAACGACTCAGCCGAGAAATCAAGACGGTAGCGCTGAGAACTGGCGTCGATAGCCGGGTGGTTGAAGTCGATGGTGAAGTCCAGGCGGAACCCGTTATGCGGGGACAGCTCGGCCCATTTGTCGCCATCTTCAACACGCACGGTCTCTTTCAGACGCAGGAATTTCTTCGCCGAGTTCAGTTCTTCGATGCCGGCATCCAGCAGCAAGAACACGAACGGACTGGCGCTGCCGTCCATGATTGGGATTTCAGCGGCGTCGACTTCGATGACGATATTGTCGATGCCCAGCCCAGCCAGCGCGGCGTTGAGGTGCTCAACGGTCGAAATACGCACGTCATGCTCATTCACCAGGCAAGTACAGAGCATGGTATCACGCACGGATTTTGCATCAGCCGGAAAATCAACCGGTGGATTCAAGTCAGTGCGACGATAGATGACCCCGGTATTAGCCGGCGCTGGGCGCATTGTCAGCGTGACTTTCTTGCCGGTATGCAAACCGACGCCAGTCGCCTGAACAATACGTTTTAATGTCCTTTGTTTGATCATCGTTTTATCTCGCAATGTTATCCATCCTACCAGCCAAGCATACAGCATGGCCGGCGGGACAGTTTAGCACAAAGAGCGGAGATTCCAAATTCTCAGGATATTCTTAGTCTGCCTGTTTACGCAGGAAGGCTGGAATATCAAGATAGTCGGGCTCTTTATTCGGCTGCGCAGCTTGGTCGTTGACCACCTTGGCGGCAGGTTTCACTTCCTGCGGCAGAGGCGACATGCCGTGCTGCTGATAACGGTGATCCATCACTGGCTGGCTGGCCTGCTTATTGGTCACCAGAGTGATTTCAGGACGCTTGTCCATACCGATACCGGTTGCAACCACGGTAACGCGCAGTTCGTCGTTCATTTCCGGATCCAGCGAGGTACCGATAACCACGGTAGCGTTGTCGGAAGCGAACGCACGGATGGTGTTACCCACAGTTTCGAACTCATCCAGACGCAGATCGAAGCCAGCGGTAATGTTGACCAGCACGCCGCGCGCGCCGGACAGGTCGATGTCTTCCAGCAGCGGGCTGGAGATCGCCATTTCGGCCGCTTCTTCGGCGCGGTCTTCACCGCAAGCCACGCCGGAACCCATCATCGCGTAGCCCATTTCGGACATCACGGTGCGCACGTCGGCGAAGTCGACGTTCATCAGGCCCGGACGGGTGATCAGCTCGGCGATACCCTGCACCGCGCCTTTCAGCACGTCGTTGGCCGCGCCGAACGCGTCCAGCAGAGAGATGCCGCGCCCCAGAACTTTCAACAGCTTGTCGTTCGGGATGGTGATCAGCGAGTCCACGTGTTTGGACAGTTCAGCGATACCCTGCTCCGCGAATGCCATGCGCTTCTTGCCTTCGAAGTTGAAAGGCTTGGTCACCACGGCCACGGTCAGAATACCCAAATCTTTAGCCACTTCAGCCACCACTGGCGCCGCACCGGTACCGGTACCGCCGCCCATGCCGGCTGCGATGAAGACCATGTCTGCGCCGTCCAGCGCTGCGCGCAGGGCTTCGCGGTCTTCTTCCGCTGAATTGCGACCCACCTCAGGGTTCGCGCCCGCACCCAGACCTTTGGTAATACCACTACCAATCTGGATGGTTTGGCCAACCGCCGTTTTGCGGAGCGCCTGGGCGTCCGTGTTCACAGCGAAGAATTCAACACCTTCGATGCGCTCGCGCACCATGTGTTCAACGGCGTTGCCACCGCCGCCGCCGACGCCGATGACTTTAATCACCGCGTCATTGGTTAGTTCCATTGGTTCAAACATAGTTTCTCTCCGTTTTGTGCCTGTCGCTGCGAGATCATAAAAAGATTACTCAGCATGATCTCTTTGTTGAAACATTAAAACTCTTTTCTCAGCCAGCTATTGATGCGTTTAAACCAATTGCCCACCGAGGCGCGTTTTTCTACTTCTGTCTCACCGCTCAGGTGAGACTCTTTTCCATAGTGCAGCAGACCTACCGCCGTCGAGTAGTAAGGCTCCTGCGCATAATCCGTCAGACCCGTGATGTTCAAGGGTTGGCCGATGCGTACCTGAGTGTGGAACACCCGTTGCGCACAGGCTGCCAGGCCATCAATCTGGGCGGCGCCACCGGTCAGCACGATACCTGCCGCCAGATGATGCTTCACCCCTTGCTGACGCAGTTGCTCCTGCAATTGCAAAATTTCATCGTTAACCAGATTCAACAGTTCGGTGTAGCGTGGCTCAATGACTTCAGCCAGCGTCTGTCTTTGCAGACTGCGCGGAGGACGTCCCCCGACGCTAGGCACCTCTACATTCTCATCCTTGCTAACAATCGACCCAAGCGCACAACCGTGTCGAACTTTAATCGCTTCCGCGTCGGTCGGCGGCGTGCCGAAGGCGTAGGCGATATCGCTGGTGACCACGTTCCCGGCATAAGGGATCACTTTGGTGTGGCGCAGCGCACCGCCGGTATACACCGCCATATCCATGGTGCCGCCGCCGATATCCACCACGCAAACGCCGAGTTCGCGTTCATCTTCGGTCAGCACCGCGTAGCTCGCGGCCAGACCGGCGAAAATAAGTTGGTCAACTTTCAGGCCGCAACGTTCCACGGCCTTGACGATGTTCTTCGCCATATCGTTATGGCAGGTAATCAGATGCACCTTGGCCTGCATGCGCACGCCGGACAGCCCAACCGGGTTTTTGATGCCTTCCTGATAATCGATGGCGTATTCCTGAGGAATCACGTGCAGGATACGGTGTTCGTCGCGCACGCGCACCGATTTGGCGGTGTGCACCACATTCTCCACGTCGTCCTGCGTCACTTCCTCTTCCGAGATCGGCACCATGCCGATTTCGTTCTGACAGCTGATGTGTTTGCCCGACAGCGCCAGGTACACCGAAGAGATCTGGCAGTCCGCCATCAGCTCGGCCTGATCGATGGCGCGCTGTACGCACTTCACCACCGATTCCAGGTCGTTTACGCCACCCTTATCCATACCGCGAGACGGGCAGCTGCCCACCCCGATAATGTTGACCATGCCATCGGGCAGAACTTCCCCTACCAACGCGGAGACTTTTGCAGTACCGATCTCCAGTCCAACTACCAGTTTTCTGTCCGTCGACTTGATCATTGTTGTTTTGCCTGTGCCTGATTCTGTTGCTGATTACTGTTTTGCTGACCGCCAAGCGCCTGCGGATCGACCAACACCGGAGCCCACCCTACCGAAGCGCCGGACTCGTAGCGCAGATCGACATAGCTGACACGCTTGCTCTCCGCCTGGCCCTGCTGCTGCAATACCGGGTAAAGCTCGATAAACCGCTGCAAACGCCCGTTGCGGTCATCGCGCCCCAGCTCAAGCCGGACATCGTTGTCCAGCGCCAGCTGCCAGGAATGGCGCGCGGTCATCGCCGCCATTTTCAGCGTATATTTGCTGGCCGCCAACGTGGCGCTCATCGCCCGATAGCCTTCCAGCACATCCTGCTCGCTCCCTTCCGGCCCGTAGAGCAGCGGCAACTTCTGCTTGCCCGCCCGCTCCGCCGGTACGCTGAACGCTTTGCCCTCGGCGTCCACCATGTGCAAATCGTTCCAGCGCGCCACCGGGACGTACTCCACCAGATGGATCTTCAGCTCATCCGGCCATTGTTTGCGCACGCTGGCCTGCTTGATCCACGGCAGACGTTCGATCTGCTGCTGGATGACGTCCACATCCTGCGTCATAAAGGTGCCGGGTGCGCCCAGCGCCAGGATCGCCTGACGAATATCATCGTTGGTGGTGTAATGGCGTTCGCCGGTCACCACCAGCCTTGAGAGTGGCAGGCGGCTGGCGTCTTTCATCCAGCCAAGCACCGCCCAACCGCTCCACACGACCGTTCCCAACACCATCAGCAGGAAAATCATTCCCGCCAACTGGGTTCCATTGCTGCGGCGCGGGCCGTTATCCACCTCGCGATCGCGCGCATTCAGGGCAGCTTGCGACATATCAGTCGGCCAACTCCAAAATTCTCGCCACCAACTGCGAGAAGCTTAATCCAAACTGGCGCGCCGCCATCGGCACCAGGCTATGACTGGTCATGCCCGGAGAGGTGTTCACCTCAAGCAGATAGAAGCGGCCATCGCTGTCTTGCATCACGTCGACGCGGCCCCAGCCGCTGCAGTCCAGACCGCGGTAGGCGCGCAGCGCCAACGCCGCCATCTCGGCTTCCTGCTCGGCGCTCAAACCGCTCGGGCAGAAGTACTGCGTATCGTCCGAAATGTACTTGGCCTGATAGTCGTAAAACACGCCGGCCGGCTGGATGCGGATCGATGGCAGCACCTGGTCGCCCAGCATCGCCACGGTGTATTCCGGGCCGCTCAACCACTTCTCCACCAGCACATCGTCGTCATGGCGGAAGGCCTCTTCCAACGCCGCTTCCAACGCAGCGCTTTCGGTGACCTTGCTCATACCGACGCTGGAGCCTTCACGGCTCGGCTTGACGATCAGCGGCAAACCGAGATCAGCCACGCGCGCCAGCAGCGCCGCTTTTTCGGCGCCGAGGTACAGCTGGCGATTCAGCGCCACGTAAGGCGCTACCGGCAAACCCATCGACTGCCACACCATCTTGGTGCGCCATTTGTCCATGGTCAGCGCCGAGGCCATTACGCCGCTGCCGGTATAAGGCAGCTCGAGGAACTCCAGCAGCCCCTGCAGGGTGCCGTCCTCGCCGCCGCGCCCGTGCAGCGCGATAAACACTTTGGTGAACCCTTGATCTTTCAGCTGGGTCGCCGGGAAATCGCGGGTATCGACGCCGTGCGCATCGATACCGGCTTCGCGCAGCCCGGCCAGCACCGCGGCGCCGGACTGCAGAGAAACGTCACGTTCAGCGGAGGTGCCGCCCAGCAGAACTGCAACTTTATCAGCCATGGTGCTCCTCCTCTTTCTTCGGCGGCTGCAGCTTCAGCTCAGCCAGTTTACGGGCGATTTTGCCCACGTTGCCGGCGCCTTGCACCAGCACCAAATCTTCATCCTGCAGCAGCTGCGCCAGGGTTTCCGGCACGCTATCGGCATCGGAAACCAGAATCGGATCCAGCTTGCCGCGGCTGCGGATGGTGCGGCACAGCGAACGGCTGTCCGCGCCCGGGATCGGCGCTTCGCCGGCGGCGTACACGTCAAGCATCAGCAACACATCCACCTGCGACAGCACGTTGGCGAAATCGTCGTACAGATCGCGGGTGCGCGTATAACGGTGCGGCTGGAAGATCATCACCAGACGCTTGTCCGGCCAGCCGGCGCGCGCCGCTTTCAGCGTGGCGTCCACCTCAGTCGGATGGTGGCCGTAATCGTCCACCAGCATCGCGCTGCCCGCTTTGCCGTTGACCGGTTCCAGCGGGAACTCGCCGAGGAAATCGAAGCGGCGCCCGGTGCCCTGGAAGCCCGCCAGCGCGCGCAGAATATCTTCGTCGTCGATGCCTTCTTCGGTCGCTACCGCCACCGCCGCCGCAGCGTTCAACGCATTGTGGCGGCCCGGCGCGTTCAGCGTCACCGTCAGCAACGGCTTGTCCTGACGGCTCAGGGTAAAGTGCCCCTGCGGCCCAATCTGCCGGTAGTCTTCGATGCGCACATCGGCATCCTCACTGAAGCCGTAGGTGGTGATATGGCGACCCACGCGCGGCAACAGCTCACGCACCACCGGATCGTCAATGCACATCACCGCACGGCCGTAGAACGGCAGGTTGTGCAAGAAATTGATAAACGTCTGCTTCAGGTTCTCGAAGTCGCCCTGGTAGGTGTCCATGTGGTCGGCTTCAATGTTGGTGACCACGGCCACCATCGGCTGCAGATGCAGGAACGACGCATCGCTCTCATCCGCTTCCGCGATCAGATAACGGCTGGACCCCAGTCGTGCGTGGGTGCCCGCCGCCTTCACCAGCCCGCCGTTGACGAAGGTCGGGTCCAGGCGGGCTTCGGCATAAATGCTCGAGACCATCGCCGTGGTGGTGGTTTTGCCGTGCGTGCCGGCAATAGCGATGCCGTGACGAAAACGCATCAGCTCCGCCAGCATTTCAGCGCGGCGGATCACCGGGATGCGCGCTTCACGAGCGGCGACGATCTCCGGGTTGTCGGCGGAGATGGCGGTAGAGACCACAACCACGCTCGCATCCAGCACGTTTTCCGGACGGTGATTGAAATAAATCGTCGCTCCGAGCGCGCTCAACTGTTGGGTCACCGGATTCGGCGCCAGGTCGGAGCCGCTGATCTGATAACCTTCGTTTGCCAACACTTCGGCGATACCACCCATGCCGGCGCCACCGATGCCGACAAAGTGAATGTGCCGGACGCGACGCATCTCGGGCACGATAGTACGTAGTTTCGCCAGTTGTTGTGTATTCATCACTCTCTCTAATCCGGACCCGGTACCCCGGCCCTACATCACATTGCTTTTATTCAGGTTCGGCGCACCGAACCCCTGCACTCGTTACTTGGCGAGCCGCACCAGCTCCGCCGCCACGCGCTCGGTGGCGTCCGGAATGGCGACCGCACGCGCTTTCTCGGCCATGGCCAGCAGCGTCTTGCGATCCCAGCTCGCCAGCAGTTCGGCCACCACATCGGCGTTAAACTGCGGCTGTTCGATAATCTTCGCCGCGCCGGCTTGTTCCAGCGGACGCGCATTCCAGTACTGCTGACGATCCTTATGCATGAACGGCACGAAGATCGCCGGCAGCCCCGCCGCCGCGATTTCGCTGACGGTCAACGCGCCGGAGCGGCAGACCACCACGTCGGCCCAGGCATAGGCGGCGGCCATGTCGTCGATGAACTCGGCCACCTTGTGCTGCGTCTGCCCTACCCTTTCGTAGTCGCGCAGCACCGTTTCCAGTGCGCCCTTGCCAACCTGATGCCAGAGCGTAATTCTATCGCCCAAACGCGCCGCGACTTCAGGAACTGTCTGATTCAGCACGCGCGCGCCCTGACTTCCGCCAATCACCAACACGCGGATCGGGCCTTCGCGCCCTTGCAACCGTTCCGTCGGCAACGGCAGCGCCAACACGTCGGTGCGCACCGGGTTGCCCACCACCTCGGCGTTCGGGAACGCGCCGGGGAAGGCCTGCATCACTTTGGCGGCGATGCGCGCCAGCCAGCGGTTGGTCAAGCCAGCGATGCCGTTCTGCTCGTGCAGCACCACCGGGATGCCGCACTGCCAGGCCGCCAGGCCGCCGGGGCCGGAAACGTAGCCCCCCATCCCCAGCACCACATCCGGCTGATAGCTGCGCATGATGGCTTTCGCCTGCCGCACCGCCTGCCAGATCCGCAGCGGCGCCGTCAACTGGGCCTTCAGGCCCTTGCCGCGCAGGCCGGAGATGCGGATAAAATCAATCTCGATCCCGTGCTTCGGCACCAGATCGGCTTCCATTCGGTCTGCGGTTCCGAGCCAGCGCACCTGCCAGCCCTGCGCCATCAGATGATGCGCGACCGCCAGCCCCGGGAACACATGCCCACCGGTACCGCCTGCCATCACCATTAAACGCTTAGGTTTCCCGCTCATCCCTTACCTCTTCACAAACGCCTGAGCCTTGGTCAGGCGCGTTTCATAATCAATTCGCAGCAACAGCACGATCGCCGTCGACATAATCAGCAGGCTCGAGCCGCCGTAACTGATCAGCGGCAGCGTCAGACCTTTGGTCGGCAGCATGCCTGCGGCGGCGCCGACGTTAACCAGCGCCTGGAAGCTGAACCATACGCCGATCGCGCAGGCCAGGAAGCCGGAGAAGCGTTGGTCGATCTCCAGCGCGCGGCGCCCGATGGACATCGCGCGAAAAGCGACGAAGAATACCATTAACAGGGCTAAAACCACACCGATATAGCCCAGTTCTTCACCCAAAATGGAGAAGATGAAGTCGGTGTGCGCTTCCGGCAAATACTCCAGTTTCTGCACCGAGTTGCCGAGCCCCTGCCCCCAGAACTCGCCGCGGCCGAATGCCATCAGCGACTGGGTCAGCTGGTAGCCGCTGCCGAACGGGTCGGCCCACGGGTTCCAGAACGAGGTCACGCGGCGCATACGGTAGGGTTCCGCGATGATCAGCAGCACCACGGCGAACACGCCGGAACCGATGATCGCCAGGAACTGCCACATTTTCGCGCCGGCCAGGAACAGCATCGCCAGCGTGGTGATGAACAGCACCACCACGGTGCCGAGATCCGGCTGCGCCAGCAGCAGCACCGCCAGCACCACCATCACGCCCATCGGCTTACAAAAGCCCCAGAAGTTGCTGCGCACCTCTTCCACCTTGCGCACCAGATAGCTCGCCAGATAGCAGAACAGCGACAGCTTGGACAGCTCCGCCGGCTGAATACGCAGCGGGCCGAGCGCGATCCAGCGCGAGGCCCCGTTTACCGAGCTCCCCACCACCAGGACGATCAGCAGCATCACGATCGACATCAGCAGCATCACGTTGCTGTAGCGCTGCCAAACTTCCATCGGGATGCGCAGCGTCACCAGCGACAGGCCGAACGCCAGGCCGAGGTACAACGCATCACGCTTGGCGAACAGGAACGGATCGTCCGCCAGGCGTTGGCCGATCGGCATCGACGCCGAAGTCACCATCACGAAGCCGATGATCGCCAACCCGAAGGTCAGCCACAGCAGGGTGCGATCGTACAGCACCATGTTGACCGCGTCGTTGTCACGCGCGCCGGTCACCCAGTCTTTCATCCGTTCTGTCAGCCCGAAGTTCGGCAAGCGTAGTTTCATCCGCCAAGCTCCTGCGCCAGGCGGGCGAACTCATCGCCGCGCACTTCAAAATTACGGAACTGATCGAGACTGGCGCAGGCCGGCGACAACAGCACCATATCGCCGGGCTGTACGCGGCCGGCGATGGTGCGCATCGCCTGCTCCATGGTCTCGGTCAGCGTCGCCACTTCCGGCCGCAGCTGCGCCAGCTGGGCGCCGTCGCGGCCAAAGCAATACAGACGCACGTTGTCGCCCTGCAGATAGCGCGCCAGCGGCGAGAAATCGGCGGATTTGCCGTCGCCGCCCAGCAGCAGATGCAGCGTGCCGTCCACCTGCAGGCCGTTCAGCGCCGCTTCGGTGCTGCCGACGTTGGTGGCTTTGGAATCGTTGATCCAACGCACGCCGTTGTTCTCCCAGGCCAGCTGGAAACGATGCGCCAGGCCGGTAAAGGTGGTCAGCGCCTTCAGGCTGGAGGCTCGCGGGATATTGACCGCATCCGCCAACGCCAGCGCCGCCAGGGCGTTGGTGTAATTGTGGCGGCCGGTCAGCTTCATCTCGCGCGTATTCAGCACCTTCTCACCGCGCACCCGCAGCCAGGTTTCGCCCTGCTGACGATTCAGGTGATAATCGCCCACGTCCGCCCCGAAGCTGACGCAGCGCTCGTCGGCGCCGCGCACCGGCATGGTCAGCGCATCGTCCGCGTTCACCACGCACACCGCGGCGTTTTCATACACGCGCAGCTTGGCGCCGCGATACTGCTGCAGGCCAAATGGATAACGATCCATATGATCTTCGGTCACGTTTAGGATGGTCGCCGCCGCCGCTCGCAGGCTATACGTCGTTTCCAGCTGGAAGCTGGACAGCTCCAGCACGTACAGCTGACATTCCTGACGCAACAGGCTCAGCGCCGGCAGGCCGATATTGCCGCCCACGCCTACCGCCCAACCGGCGGCTTTCGCCATTTCGCCCACCAGGGTGGTGACGGTGCTCTTGCCGTTGGAGCCGGTGATCGCCACGATCGGCGCCTGCGCCTCGCGGCAGAACAGTTCGACGTCGCCGACGATTTCCACGCCTGCGTCCGCTGCGGCGCTCAATGCCGGGGTCGCCAACGCGACGCCCGGACTGGCGACGATCAGATCCGCCGCCAGCAGCCAGTCCTGATTCAAATCGCCCAAATGGCGCTCCACGCTTTCAGGCAGTTTGTCCAACCCTGGCGGCGCGATACGGGTATCCATCACGCGCGGCGTTACGCCGCGCGCCATGAAGAAATCGACACAGGACAGGCCGGTGAGGCCCAACCCGATGATGACGACTTTTCTACCCTGATAGTCTGCCATGATTAACGCACCTTCAGCGTTGCCAGGCCAATCAGCACCAGCATCAGCGAAATGATCCAGAAGCGCACGATCACGCGCGGCTCCGGCCAGCCTTTCAATTCATAGTGGTGGTGAATCGGCGCCATGCGGAAAATGCGTTGTCCGCGCAGCTTGAACGATCCCACCTGCAGGATCACCGACAGCGTCTCTACCACGAATACGCCGCCCATGATCACCAACAAGAACTCCTGGCGCAGCAGCACCGCGATGGTGCCCAGCGCGCCGCCCAGCGCCAGCGAACCGACGTCGCCCATAAATACCTGAGCCGGGTAGGTGTTGAACCACAGGAACCCAAGGCCGGCGCCGACGATGGCGGTGCAGACGATCACCAACTCACCGGCATGACGCAGATACGGAATATGCAGGTAGTTGGCGAAGTTCATGTTACCGGTCGCCCAGGCCACCAGCGCGAAACCGGCCGCCACGAATACCGTCGGCATAATCGCCAGGCCGTCCAGGCCGTCGGTCAGGTTGACCGCGTTGCTGGTGCCGACGATGACGAAATAGGCCAGCAGGATGTACAGCAAGCCCAGCTGCGGCATCACGTCCTTAAAGAACGGCACAACCAGCTCGGTGGCTGGCGTGTCTTTTCCTACGGCGTACATGGCGAATGCGACAATCAGCGCAATCACCGACTGCCAGAAATACTTCCAGCGGGCGATCAGCCCTTTGGTGTCCTTACGCACCACCTTGCGGTAGTCGTCGACGAAACCGACGATGCCGTAACCCACCAGTACAAACAGCACGCACCAGACATACGGGTTGGACGGGTAGGCCCACATCAGCACCGAAATGGTGATGGAGGTCAGGATCATGATGCCGCCCATGGTCGGCGTGCCGCGCTTGCTGAAGTGCGACTCGGGGCCGTCGTTGCGCACCACCTGCCCGAAGGACATTTCTTGCAGACGCTTGATCACCCGCGGGCCCATCCACAACGACAGGAACAGCGCGGTCAGCAGGCTGACAATGGCTCGGAACGTCAGATAAGAAAAGACGTTGAAGCCTGAGTAATACTTGACCAAATGCTCGGCCAGCCAAACTAACATGGTGCTTTCTCCTGTAACGCGCGTACTACCTGCTCCATTGCGGCACTACGTGAACCTTTGATTAACACGGTGATGACCGCATGTTCCGACAGTAATTCCGCCACGCGCGCGATCACTGCTGTCTTGTCCTGATAATGTTCGCCATTGCCGGAAGCCTCGCTCAGCACGCGGCTCAACCCGCCGACGCTGATCACTTTATCGACCCCGGCCTGGCGGGCGGCTTCACCCACCTGACGGTGGCACTCTTCCGCTTCTGCGCCCAGCTCAGCCATATCGCCGACCACCATCACGCGGTAGCCCGGCATCTCCGCCAGCACCTGCGCCGCCGCGGTCATCGACCCGACGTTGGCGTTGTAGCTGTCGTCCAGCAGCAGCTTGCCTTCGGCCAGCGCCACCGGGAACAAACGCCCCGGCACCGCCTGCAATTGTTTTAACCCCTGACGCACCGCTTCCAGGGTGGCGCCTACCGACATCGCCAGCGCCGTGGCCGCCAACGCGTTGGCCACGTTGTGGCGCCCCGGCAGCGGCAGCGCGATCTCGGCGCTGCCGAACGGGCTGTGCAGCGTAAACTGCGTACCTGCGCCGTTCACCCGCACCTCGTCCGCAAAGAAGTCCACGCCTTCGGCAGCCTGCGGCGAGAAGCGCCAGACGGTTTTGCCGCCCAGCATGCTCTGCCAGTGCGGCCAGTCGTTGTTATCGGCGTTGATGATCGCCACGCCGTCGGCCGGCAGGCCGGTAAAGATTTCACCTTTCGCCTGGGCGACGCCGGCCAGCGAGCCGAAACCTTCCAGGTGCGCGGCCGCCAGGTTGTTCACCAAAGCGGTCTGCGGACTCGTCAATGCGGTGGTGTATGCAATTTCGCCAATGTGGTTAGCGCCCAGCTCTATCACGGCAAAATCATGCTGCGGCGCCAGACGCAACAGCGTCAGCGGCACGCCGATGTCATTATTGAAGTTGCCGGCGGTATACAGCACTTCGCCGCATTCGCGCAGAATGGCGGCGGTCATTTCTTTCACCGAGGTCTTGCCCGAGGAGCCGGTCAGCGCTACCACGCGCGCCGGCACCTGTTGACGCACCCAGGCGCCAAGCTGGCCCAGCGCCAGACGGGTGTCTTGCACCACCAGCTGCGGCGCGTCCACTGATAAGCGCTTACTGACCAGCAGCGCCCCGGCGCCTGCGGCTACGGCATCCGCCGCGAAGTCGTGCGCGTCGAAACGCTCGCCTTTCAGCGCCACAAACAGGCAACCGGCGGTCACCTTGCGGGTGTCTGTCGTCACCTCGACAATTTGGCAATCGGCGCCCACCAGTTCAGCGCTCAATACCTCAGCCAGTGTCTGAAGAGAGACAGGGATCATGCCAGCACCCCCAGCAGCCGTGCAACCGTCGTGCGGTCGGAGTAATCCAGGCGGCGGTTGCCCACCAGTTGATAATCTTCGTGGCCTTTGCCCGCCACCAGCACCACATCCTGCTCCTGCGCCTGCATGATGGCGCTGGTCACCGCTTCGGCGCGGCCGTGGATCACCAGCGCCTGCCCGGCGTCCAGCAATCCGGTCAGGATGTCGTTGATGATCGCGCGCGGCTCTTCGGTACGCGGGTTGTCATCGGTGATCACCACGCGATCGGCGAACTGCTCGGCGATGCCGCCCATCAGCGGACGCTTGCCCTTGTCGCGATCGCCGCCGCAACCGAACACACACCACAGCTGCCCCTGGCAGTGCAGGCGCGCGGCTTCCAGCGCTTTCTCCAGCGCATCCGGCGTGTGGGCGTAATCCACCACTACCGTCGGTTTGCCCGGCGCGTTGAACACTTCCATGCGGCCGCAGACCGGCTGCAGACGGCTGCCGGTTTCCACCAGCGCCTCCAGCGGGTAGCCCAACGACAGCAGCGTCGCCAATGCCAACAGCAGGTTGCTGACGTTGAACGCGCCCATCAGGCGGCTTTCGATCTCGCCGTCGCCCCAGCTGGAGCTGAAACGAATAGTCGCGCCGTTGTCGTGATAGTCGACCGCCGTGGTTTTCAGCCAGCGGCCGTGGCAGCCCGGCTGCAGGTTGTCCTGCATCGTCACCGCTACCGCATCCGGCAATTTGCCGAGCCAGCGCTGACCGACTTCATCGTCGGCGTTGATGATCGCCTGCCCCACGTTGTGGGCGGCGAACAGCGACCATTTGGCCGCTTCGTAATTGGCCATATCACCGTGGTAATCCAGGTGATCTCGGCTCAGGTTGGTGAAGACCGCGGCAGCGAACGGCAGCGCCGCTACCCGGTGCTGCACCAAACCGTGGGAAGAAACTTCCATGGCGGCGAAGGTCGCGCCCTGTTCCGCCAACTCGTTTAATACGTGTTGAACATCCACCGCGGAACCGGTGGTATTCTCGGTCGGACACACCTGGCCCAGCAGGCCGTTGCCGACGGTGCCCATCACCGCGCTGGTTTCGCCCAGCAGTTGGCTCCACTGCGCCAACAGCTGCGTGGTGGTGGTTTTGCCGTTGGTGCCGGTCACGCCGACCAGGCGCAAGCGCTCGCCCGGCTGATGGTAAAAACGCCCGGCCAGCGCGGAAAGGCGCTGGTTCAGTTGGCTCAGGTAGATCACCGGCACGCCGTGCATCTCAACGATGGCGCCGTCTTCGGCCTGACCGTCAGCCTCGGCGATCACAGCGGCGACGCCCTGCGCGATGGCCTGCGGAATATAGCGGCGCCCATCCGTTTGATGGCCGACCACGGCGACAAACAGATCCCCGGCAGCCGCCACACGGCTGTCTAATGTCATTTCCCGCAGCGCGCGCCCGGGTGCCGTCGGCACCCACGGGGCGAGTAAGTCGCGCAAATTACGATCTGCCACCTGAACCCTCTTTCTTGTTAATCACTAATTCGCTTTTGTCACCGGTGGGCAACGCGTCAGGCTCGACGTTCATGGTGCGCAAGACGCCGCCCATGATGGCGCCGAACACCGGCGCGGAGATTGCGCCACCATAGTATTTCCCACCCTGCGGGTCGTTGATGACGACCACCAGGGCAAAACGGGGGTTACTTGCCGGCGCGACGCCGGCGGTATAAGCGATGTATCGGTTGACGTATTTGCCGTCCGGGCCCACTTTTTTCGCGGTACCGGTTTTGATGGCGATACGGTATCCCTTGATGGCGGCTTTCACGCCGCCGCCGCCCGGCAAGGCCACGCTTTCCATCATGTGCACCACGGTGCGCACCAGAGGTTCAGGGAAAACGCGTTCGCCGGCGACCGGAGGGTCAACCTTGGTGATCGACAATGGGCGATACACGCCCAGACTGCCGATCGTTGCATAGACTCGCGCCAACTGTAACGGAGTTACCATCAGCCCGTAGCCGAAAGAGAAGGTGGCCCTCTCTATGTCAGACCACCGTTGTTTTTTTGGGTATATGCCACTGCTTTCTCCGACCAGCCCCAAATTGGTCGCTTTTCCCAGCCCAAAACGAGAGTAAGTATCTACTAACGCTGAGGACGGCATCGCTAACGCCAGCTTTGAAACACCGACGTTACTCGACTTCTGCAAGATCCCGGTCAATGACAGCTCCGAGTACCGCGCCACGTCTTTGATCTCGTGGCCCTGAATGCGGTACGGGATGGTGTTCAGCACGCTGTTTTCTCTCACCACGCCGTTTTGCAGCGCGGTCATCACCACCATTGGCTTCACGGTTGAACCGGGTTCAAAAATATCGGTGATGGCGCGGTTACGCATGGTTTCTTTCGGCGTACCGGCCATGTTGTTCGGGTTGTAAGACGGGCTGTTGGCCATCGCCAGCACTTCGCCGGTGTTCACGTCGATCAGCACCGCAGTGCCCGATTCGGCCTTGTTGAACGCCACCGCATTGTTCAGCTCGCGATACACCAGCGCCTGCAGGCGCTCATCGACGCTCAGCACCAGGTTGTGCGCCGCCTGGCTGTCGACGGAGGAGATGTCTTCGATCACCCGGCCGAAGCGATCCTTACGCACCGTTCTCTCGCCCGGTTGCCCGGTCAGCCAGCGGTCGAAGCTCTTCTCGACGCCTTCGATGCCTTGCCCGTCGATGTTGGTCACGCCGATGATGTGCGACGTCACCTGCCCCGCCGGATAGTAACGGCGCGACTCCTGCCGCAGGTAGATCCCCGGCAGCTTGAGTTTGTGGATGTAGTCGCCGATCGCCGGGTTAACCTGGCGCGCCAGATAAACGAAGCGCCCTTTCGGGTTGGCGTTGATGCGGTTGGAAAGCTGGTCCAGCGGGATGTTCAGCGCATCGGAAAGCGCTTTCCAGCGGCTGTCCAGCGTGATGCCGCCGCGCTCGTTCAGCTCTTTCGGATCGGCCCACACCGCATTGACCGGCACGCTGACCGCCAACGGGCGGCCGGCGCGATCGCTGATCATGCCGCGCGCGGTCGGCACTTCCTGCACGCGCAGCGAACGCATGTCGCCTTCTTTCACCAGACGATCGGGGTTGATGACCTGCAGGTACGCGACGCGCAACATCAGGCCAACCATCGCCAGCAAAATGCAGCCGCACAGCAACGCAAAACGCCAGCTGACAAAGCTGGCCTGATCTTCCTGGCGTCTCAACTTACCGGGGCGCGCTGCTTTCATGCGTTTCCTTTCTACTCCGTGTCATTATTCCGGTTAAACCATTCATTGTTTAACGATGATATTTTCCTGCGATGGATCAACGTGTTGCATCTGCAGTTTTTCTGTCGCGATACGTTCAACCCGGCTGTGATCGCCGAGGGCGTTCTCTTCTAAAATCAGGTTACGCCACTCGATATCCAGCGCATCGCGCTCCAGAACCAGCTGTTCGCGCTCGGCGGTCAGCAGGCGGGTGCGGTGCGCGGTAGTCACCACGAAAATCGCGGAGACCAGTGACGCAATCAGTAAAATCAGGGGGATCTTGGCGTTGCGCAGCAGATCGCCGCCAATGACCCCAACCAGACCGTGACGTTCGTTGCCGATCACGCGGGCATCCTCTCAGCAATACGCAGCACCGAGCTGCGCGCACGCGGGTTGTCCGCCACTTCCGCTTCCGACGGCATCATTTTGCCCAGCGCTTTCAGCGTCCGGCCGCCCATGCCGCGCAGCTGCTCTTCGGTCAACGGAATGCCAGCCGGCACCTGGGCGCCGCGGCTGTGGTGACGCATAAAACGTTTGACGATGCGGTCTTCCAGCGAGTGGAAGCTGATGATCGACAAACGGCCCTGCGGGGCCAGCACTTCCAGCGCGCCGTCGAGCGCACGCTCGATCTCTTCCAGCTCGCTGTTGATATAGATGCGGATCGCCTGGAAGCTGCGCGTCGCCGGGTGTTTGTGCTTTTCCCGGAACGGACTGGCATCGGCGATCAGATCCGCCAGCTCTTTGGTGCGCGTCATCGGCTCCACGCGGTTTCTTTCGACGATGGCGCGCGCGATGCGCTTGGCGAAACGCTCTTCGCCGAAGGTTTTCAGCACCCAGGCGATGTCGTCCGCTTCGGCCTTCATCAGCCATTCCGCGGCGGACAGGCCGGTGGACGGATCCATGCGCATGTCCAGCGGGCCATCGCGCATAAAGGAGAACCCGCGCTCCGCGTCGTCAAGCTGCGGCGAGGAAACGCCCAGGTCGAGCAGAACGCCGTCGATCTTGCCCAACAGCTCGCGCTCCCGCACATAGTGCGACAACTCGGAAAATGGGCCGTGTACGATGGTAAAACGAGGATCTTCAATAGATTTGGCGGCTGCAATCGCCTGAGGGTCACGGTCAATCGCCAGCAAGCGCCCTTCCGGCCCCAGCTGGGACAGAATCAGACGAGAATGGCCACCGCGACCAAAAGTACCGTCGATATATATGCCGTTACTGCGGATGTTGAGGCCATTGACGGCTTCGTCCAGCAGGACGGTGGTGTGTTTATAGTTTTCCAACATGCTTATAGCGACAAGTCCTGTAGCCGCTCAGACAACGGTTCCTGAGTCGACTGTTCAGCGTCAATATCATCCTTGACTTGTTGATACCAGGTCTGTTCATCCCACAGTTCAAACTTGTTGAACTGACCGACCAGCATCACTTCTTTCGTGAGCCCGGCGTGTTGCCGCAGCGTACTGGCTAACAGCAAACGACCGGCACTATCCATCTGACACTCACTGGCATGCCCCAACAGCAGGCGCTGAACGCGGCGCTCGGCGGGATTCATGCTCGACAGACGTGATAATTTTTGTTCAATAATTTCCCATTCGGGCAAAGGATAAAGCAGCAGACAGGGCTGATGGAGGTCAATGGTACAGACCATTTGGCCTTGCGATTCCTCGTTGAGCAATTCCCGATATCGGGTAGGTACGGCGAGCCGCCCTTTGCTGTCGAGGTTGACCATCGTCGCTCCACGGAACATTCCTGAGCTACCCCTTAGTGACCGTTTTCACCACTTTACCCCACAAATTCCCACACAATGGAGTTTACGGAGGGTATGAAAACCTTGTCAAGCCAGAGCGCCAGCGCTTTGGCAATATTTCTCTGGTCATTTTGGGAGCTGACTCGCGAAAGAAACTCTGATTATTCGACGATTAAAAATTAACACCATGATAAACGGAGAGAATTTTCTAAGCGGAAAGAATCTGATTAAAAACCTGACGAACTGGCGATTAATTAACTCATTACTTCCTTCTGCAAGCCATGTCTCATTTTTCAGCTCGGCAATCTCAGTGCGGTAACCGCTGGCGAGCCGCGCCCGCCAAGGCTCGGCGCCAGGCGAACCGATCGCGGAATAAGGCCATAACTCCTTGAGTTAATAACGCTCAATCGTTATTCACCGTAAAACCGGGCGCTATTTTACTTCAATTTGCACCGCCGTGATGAGGCCGCGATAAAAATAAATGGTTCGGATATTACGAGCAGAAGTAATTTCGATTCAAATCAACTTGGTAAGATTATTCCCAAAATACCTGTTTACAATTATGGTTTCATTTTCTTACACCTTTATTTCCACAATTTTTGCCGGAAAAAATCCCCTTCAAAAACGAAAAATCGCAACCTTATGTTTTTAATCGATTTATTTAAAAACACCGATTTTAATCTCTCCGCCCCATCCTACGCCCCTGTTCTGCGGGACAAAAAGCGAACAAATGTTAAAAATAAAAATTTAAACCTAGTTAAAAAACACAATCCAGATTAGTACACTATAAAAAAGGCAAAAAACCAGCCTTAACATCCAACAATGAGTGATTTAACAGAATTTTAACTAGAAGGGGTGACACATGCTTTCGCCCGCTACTCACTGGCGTAGCGCCGCTGCCGATACGTTCGCACTGGTGGTGTATTGCTTTATCGCCGGCATGGCGATAGAAGTGTTGATCTCAGGCATGAGCTTCCAGCAATCCCTCTCTTCACGCCTGTTGTCGATCCCGGTCAACATCCTGATCGCCTGGCCTTACGGCCGCTATCGCGATCTGTTTATCCGCACGGCGCGCCGCTGCCCGCGCGGCCAGTTCCTGCTGCGCAACCTCGCCGATCTGCTGGCCTACGTCAGCTTCCAGTCGCCGGTTTATGCCGCCATTCTATGGAGCGTAGGCGCCGACGGCCAACAAATGCTGGCGGCGGTAACCAGCAATGCGCTGGTCTCCATGGCGATGGGCGTGGTGTATGGCTATTTCCTGGAATACTGCCGGCGGCTGTTCCGGGTGGCGGATTACGTCTAAACCAGGAGCCCGCCAATGTGGGCCCCTGTCAGGCAAACTACTTGCGGCTCAGGCTGCCGCGGCGGAACAGATTGCGGCGAATGCGCGTCAGCCCCGGCTTGGGTTTACGCGGTTCGTCCAGGCTGGCCAGCACCAGCTCCAGCACGCGCTCGGCCACGTCGCGATGGCGCTGCGCTACCGCCAATACCGGGCACTCCAGGAAATCCAACAGTTCATGATCGCCGAAGGTGGCAATCGCCAGATCGGTCGGCAAGCGGCCACGTTGCTTCAGCGTCACGTCCATCACGCCCTGCAATAAAGAGAACGACGTGGTAAACAGCGCCTGCGGCATCGGGTGCGTTTTCAGCCATTCGGCAAACAGCGCGCCGGCGGCTTCGCGTTCATAGCTGTTGGCGTACAGGTAATCGACGTGGCGGGGATCCTCTTGCCAGGCCTGACGGAAGCCCTGCTCACGCAGGAAGCTCACCGAAAGCTCCGGCAAGGCGCCCAGATACAGCACCGATTCAGCCGGGAAGGTGCGCAGCTCCTGCGCCAGCGCAAAGGCATCTTCCTGATCGGCGCCCACAACGCTGATGAAATGCTCGCGATCCAGCGCGCGGTCCAGCGCGATGATCGGCAGCGGATCGTTGGCCCAGCGTTGATAGAAAGGATGTTCCGGCGGCAAGGCGGTGGAGACGATAATGGCATCCACCTGACGCTGCAACAGGTGCTCGATACAGCGCATTTCGTTGTCCGGCTGATCTTCGGAACAGGCGATCAGCAATTGGTAACCCCGCTGGCGCGCCTGGCGCTCCAGGTAGTTGGCGATGCGGGTATAGCTGGTATTTTCCAGATCCGGGATCACCAGGCCGATAGAACGGGTGCGCCCGGCGCGCAGCCCCGCCGCGACGGCATTCGGGTGATAGTTATGCTCCCTGACCACGGCCATCACTTTCTCGACGGTTTTATCGCTGACACGATACTGCTTCGCCTTGCCGTTGATGACATAACTGGCCGTCGTGCGCGAAACGCCCGCGAGACGCGCGATTTCATCCAGTTTCACATTAACCCCTTAATGACGCTGAAAATAGAAGTGAAGGCTGTGCTCGGATTAACCATGGCATCCCGTACGGTTATTCAATCCAGCCTCTGCGATCTAACAGCAGAAAACACTGCCTAGCAACCGCTTTTGCCGAAAGGTGCCAGCAATCGGGCAAAAAATACCGAAAAACAAAGGGCGCAGCCACGCCGCGCCCCGATTATTCGCCGCCAGACCGCGCTCAGCGCATGATTTTGTCGCCGCGCGACACGCCGACCACGCCGGAACGCGCCACTTCCACGATCTCCGCCACTTCACGCACCGCGCTCAGGAAGGCGTCGAGCTTGTCGCTGGTGCCGGCCAGCTGCACCGTATACAGCGTCGCCGTCACATCAACAATCTGGCCGCGGAAAATGTCGGCGCAGCGCTTCACCTCTTCACGGCCGTAGCCGCTGGCCTGCAGCTTCACCAGCATGATCTCGCGCTCGACGTGGGCGCCCTGCACCAGCTCGCTGACGCGCAGCACGTCCACCAGCTTGTGCAACTGCTTCTCAATCTGCTCCAGCACTTTCTCGTCGCCGACGGTCTGGATAGTCATGCGCGACAGCGTCGGATCGTCGGTCGGCGCCACAGTCAGGCTCTCGATGTTGTAACCGCGCTGGGAGAACAGCCCCACCACGCGCGACAGGGCGCCGGATTCGTTTTCCAGCAAGACAGATAAAATACGGCGCATGATCAGGTCCTCTCCGTTTTGCTAAGCCACATTTCGTCCATGCTTCCGCCGCGGATCTGCATCGGGTAGACATGTTCGGTTTCATCGACGGTCACGTCGACGAACACCAGCCGCTCTTTTTCCGCCAGCGCCTGCGCCAGCTTGCTTTCCAGCTCATCCGGCGTGCGGATGGCGATGCCGACATGGCCGTAAGCCTCGGCCAGCTTGACGAAGTCCGGCAGCGAATCCATGTAAGACTGCGAATGACGGCCGGAATAAATCATGTCCTGCCACTGCTTGACCATGCCCAGATAGCGGTTGTTGAGGTTCACCACCACCACCGGCAGGTTATATTGCAGCGCGGTGGACAGCTCCTGAATATTCATCTGAATGCTGCCGTCGCCGGTCACGCACACCACGGTTTCCTCCGGCAGCGCCAGTTTGACGCCCAATGCCGCCGGCAGGCCGAAGCCCATGGTGCCGAGGCCGCCGGAGTTGATCCAACGGCGCGGTTTGTCGAATGGATAATAGAGCGCGGCGAACATCTGGTGCTGCCCCACGTCGGAGGTGACATAGGCGTCGCCTTTGGTCAGGCGATGCAGGGTTTCGATCACCGCCTGCGGCTTGATGGTGCCGCTTTTTTTGTCGTACCCCAAACAGTCGCGGGCGCGCCACTGTTCGATAGACTGCCACCAGTCGCGCAGCGCATCGTGATCCTGCGCCTTGTCATCCTGCGCCAACAGCTCCAGCATCTGCACCAGCACCTGTTTGGCATCGCCGACGATCGGGATATCGGCGTCCACCGTTTTGGAGATCGAGGTCGGATCGATATCGATGTGCAGCACGGTGGCGTCCGGGCAGTATTTGGCCAGATTGTTGGTAGTGCGATCGTCGAAACGCACGCCGACGGCGAAGATCACGTCGGCATGGTGCATGGTTTTGTTGGCTTCATAGGTGCCGTGCATGCCGAGCATGCCGACACTCTGGCGATGGGTGCCGGGGAAAGCGCCCAGTCCCATCAGGCTGCTGGTCACCGGCAGGTTCAGCTGCTCCGCCAACGCCAACAGTTCGGCTTCGCAACCGGCGTTGATCGCGCCGCCGCCGACGTACATCACCGGCTTTTTGGCCGCCAGGATGGTTTGCAACGCGCGTTTGATCTGCCCGCGATGGCCCTGCACCGTCGGGTTGTAGGAACGCATGCTCACGTCCTGCGGATAGGCATAAGGCATCCGCACCGCCGGGCCGACGATGTCTTTCGGCAGATCGATCACCACCGGGCCGGGGCGGCCGCTGGAAGCCAGGTAAAAGGCCTTCTTCAACACCGCCGGGATGTCTTCGGTACGTTTCACCAGGAAGCTATGTTTCACCACCGGCCGAGAAATCCCCACCATATCGCACTCCTGGAAGGCGTCGTAGCCGATCAGCGAGCTGGGCACCTGCCCCGACAGGACGACCATCGGGATCGAGTCCATATAGGCGGTGGCGATACCGGTAATGGCGTTGGTGGCGCCGGGGCCGGAGGTCACCAGCACCACGCCCACTTCGCCGGTGGCGCGCGCATAACCGTCGGCCATGTGCACCGCACCTTGCTCGTGGCGCACCAGAATATGATCGATCCCTCCGACCGTATGCAGGGCGTCGTAGATATCGAGCACCGCCCCGCCGGGGTAGCCGAATACATGTTTAACGCCCTGATCGATCAACGATCGGACGACCATCTCGGCTCCTGACAACATCTCCATGGGTTTGCCTCCAGGCTTGCTTATTCTTCTCTGGCGCCGGAACGTAGCGCCTGCTGCGGGGCAATGCCCCAAAGTTTTTATGGGTTGTCGCTATCGAATTAACATAACGTCAGAATATGGGGCAGGCAAACGGCAAAATAGCTTAACGGTGGCGGGGTTATTGCCAAGCGGCTGGAGATCGCCGCTTTATAAAAACAATGCGCTAGCCTCAGGGTTGTCGGGCTAGGCATTGTTTCGAACAGGAGGGAAATTACAGAACTAAATCAGGTGATGGATATGCCGCTTTTTTCGCCGGGCACATGGCCCGGCGGCGGCGTCAGGCCTGTTCCTGGTACATCGAGTCGATTTCGCGCTGATAGCGCTGCAGGATCACTTTGCGGCGCAGCTTCAGCGTGGGCGTCAGCTCCCCCAACTCCATGGAAAAAGCCGCCGGCAGCAGCGTGAACTTCTTCACCTGCTCGAAACGCGCCAGCTCCTTTTGCATCTCACGCAGGCGCTTTTCGAACATCGCGAGGATCTCGCCGTTGCGCAGCAGCTCCAGGCGATCCTGGTATTTCAGGTTGACTGACTTCGCGTACTCTTCCAGCGACTCAAAGCACGGCACGATCAGCGCGGAAACGAACTTGCGCGCATCGGCGATGATCGCCACCTGCTCGATAAAGCGGTCCTGCGCCAGCGTGCCTTCCAGCATCTGCGGCGCTATGTATTTGCCGCCGGAGGTTTTCATCAAATCTTTCAGGCGCTCGGTGATGAACAGATTGCCCTCTTCATCGATCGCCCCGGCGTCGCCGGTTTTCAGCCAGCCATCGGCGGTAAAGGTCGCGGCGGTTTCCAACGGTTTGTTGAAATAGCCGCGCATCACGATCGGCCCGCGCACCTGAATTTCATTTTCTTCACCGATGCGCACCTCGACCTCCGGCAGCGGTTTACCGATAGAGCCGAAGCGGAAATGCCCCTCTTCCCAGCAGGACACGGTCGCACAGGTTTCGGTCATGCCGTAGCCGTACTTGATGTTGACGCCCATCGCCTGGAAAAACAGGATCACATTGTCATCCAGCTTGGCGCCCGCCGCCGGCAAGAAACGCACCCGGCCGCCGAGAATGCCGCGCAGCTTGCTCAACACCAGCTTGTCGGCCCAGCGGTGGGAGAGTTCGAACAGTTTGCCCAACGGTTTGGCCCGCTCTTGCAGGAACTTGCGCTCCCCGCAGACGATCGCCCAGTGGAACAGCGCGCGGCGCAGCCAAGGCGCGCGCGCCACTTTTTCATGCACCGCGCTGAAAATCTTCTCGTAGAAACGCGGTACCGCGCACATTAACGTCGGCCGCACCTGCCCCATAGCTTCCCGTACCCAGTCGGTGTTCGGCAGGAAAACATTCTGCGCGCCGGAATGCATGACAAAGAAGCTCCAGGCACGCTCGAACACGTGCGACAGCGGCAGGAAACTGAGCGACACATCCTCTTCGCCGACCGTCAGTCTCTCATCATGCAGGTAGAGCTGCGCCGCCAGGTTGCGGTAGTCCAGCATTACCCCTTTCGGTTCGCCGGTGGTGCCCGAGGTATAGATCAGGGTAAAGAGATCCTGCAGGTCGCACTCTTCAATGCGCTGCCGACGTTGAGCGATAAAAGCCGCCGGATCGGCAGCGCGCTCGAAGGCGCTCAGGTGTTGTGCGATCTCGCAGCCGCGCAGATCGGCGCCCTCGTCGAACACGATGATATGACTCAGCTGTGGGCAGACGCCACGCAGTGCGATGGCGGCATCCAGCTGCGCCTGCTCGCCGACGAACAGGATGCGAATGTCAGCGTCGTTGATGACGAAGGCCGCCTGCGCCGGCGTATTGGTGGAATAGAGCGGTACGCTGACGCCACGCAGGTGCAGGATCGCGAGATCGGTCAACGACCAGGCCATCGTGTTATTGGCGAAGATACCGATACGTTCTTGCACTTCGGCGCCCAGCGCCAGCAGCCCGGCAGCAATGCGATCAATGCGGGCAGCCGCCGCTCCCCAGGTCAGTTGAAGCTCGCCGTTGGGCGACCATTGGCGAAATGCTGTGCGATCGGCTCGGTGGGTGATTTGATGCTGTATACGATGGATCAAATGGTATTGCAGCAGATTAGTGATCATAGTGCTCTAAGCCTGAAATGAATCATACAGTTAAGCCTGAACGATGCCTTGCGGCCCTCATCTCAGCTTACACGTGTTTACTTTTTTCCGCGCAGTCTACCTACTCTCAGGCAGGGGGAAAAGCGATTTCAGCGTAGAAGTGTGAGCCAAAACTCAGGCCGGCTTTCGCGCTTTCAGGGGTTGGACAAAACGGGAAGGAAAAGGTTTGATGGCGGCCATAAAACGCGGCCCGTTCGGGCCGCCACATCGAGTTAGTTTAAAATTCCAGCTGGAAAGTAAAAATCAGAATATTAATTTATATTAATTGTTTTCGCTAAATGAACAAATTTATCCTGAGAATAAGTTATTCTATCGCCGCAAAACCAAGAAATATCTTAATAAAAACGCAGATAGTTCTTAGTTTTTATCATGAGAAAAAAACGCTCAGTTGAATATTATCTTTATATGGTTCCCATCTTTATCGCTTTACTTTGGGTTACCCGCCTCAATCAGGACAGATTTCATCCACTGGTGGCCTTTATCCCGCTCTGAGGATTCATGCCAGGAGAGGTAGCAGGTGGCTTTATTATCGTTGCCACATAAAGGAACCGCCTTTATTTTCAACGCCTCCGTCTGCTGTCGCACCAACCAGGCGGGCGCAATCGCTACCATTTCCGTTTGCGACACCATATTCAACACGCTGTAAAGATCCGTGCACTGCTGCGTCACGGCGCGCAGCATCGGTTCGTCTAAATAAAAAGGTTTACTGAACGATCCAAAACTTTCCAGGGAAACCGCAGCATGCTGCTCGGCCAGCATGTGTTCCGGCGTCACCTCCTCGCCTATTCTCGGGTGCGCCTGCGCAACCGCCAGCACTAATTCGTCGTCGAACATCGCCAGGCTGCGAAACTCCGCCGACTCGAAACGACTGTAGCCGATGACAAACTCCACGTCCTGATAGCGTAATTGACGTTCAATATTATTGTTAATGTATGACTTTATTTGCAGGTTAAGCTGCGGCGCTATCTGTTTGACGTGATTGATTATCCCGGCGCCCAGACGCAAATCGAGCGGGCTGCACAGCGACAGGGAGAACGCTCGCGTGCTGGTCAGCGGCTCAAACTCAGATCCCGGCAACTCATTCTGCACCAGCTGCAGCGCTTGCCGTACCGGCCCGAACAGCTGCCTGGCCCGCATGGTGGGCTGGATCCCGCGGCCGCAGCGCACGAACAGTTCGTCGTTGAACATCACCTTCAGGCGCGCTACTGCGTTGCTCACCGCCGGCTGCGACATCCCTAACGAATTAGCGGCTCGCGTAATATTTTGCATTTGCATCACGGCGTCAAACACCGTCAGTAAATTAAGATCGACGCTGCGCAAATGGATGTCCGCCGGTTCTTTGACCATGGCGATTTCTGAATCATATTCAGCCATATTTCACTCCACTAAATCCTGTGTAAATAATCTAATCCTTATGCTCGACAAACAATGAAACGCCGCATTGTCTTATCTTTGCACGACAAATCCTGCCATTACCGTCATCAATCGATAAAAAACCTCGTGTTATCGACACGATATAAGTCGTATATGGAATACATGTCAGCAGCTTCCCCCGTCAGTGAGAAGAATGCCACCTGGGTAGTACTAATAATTAGGTATCAACAATGATTAATACAATTGAACAACGTCGCCGCACTGTATGAGACAAACTATAAAAACACATCATAAGCAATCAAACCATCTAAAAACACCGCTCACTTTGTGTAAAAACGCATTATTTTGTTATATTATGACTAAAACAATCAATTATTCATATGAGTTCAATTTAAACCATTTGTATTGAAAATGTTATTTTATTGCTCCCCGTGATTAATCCCTCTTGCTTTTTTCATCACAAATCTTAACGCAACGAAATCCAGAAGCAATTAGCGCAGTATATATTCGATTCGTTTATGCTAAGCAGCACGCAAACTGGTCCCGTTTTTTTCTCTAAGGCGTCGTTTTTTTGCCGAATGATCCTCTGTTTAGCTAATGGGCTGATGCATTGTCCCCGCATTCAATCAGGTGTTGACATCGCCAGGCCAATCACGTATCAAATTAGGCAGACACCCAATTTAAGAGAAGCTGAACCCTTATGATCCGTACACACCGTCTACTAGGCCTACTACTCAACGCATCTTGTTTGCGCGGTATGCCTGTGGACGACGTTCGGAGCTGACTCAGCCGATCACCCATAAGAAACCCGCGCTACTGCGCGGGTTTTTTTTTGCCCGCTTAGCGTGAAATCAACACGATAAGGAATGCACCGATGAGCCAACAAGTCATTATTTTCGATACCACGCTGCGTGATGGCGAGCAGGCGCTGCAGGCCAGCCTGAGCGTAAAAGAGAAGATTCAGATTGCGCTGGCGCTGGAAAGAATGGGCGTTGACGTGATGGAAGTCGGCTTCCCGGTCTCTTCGCCGGGCGACTTCGAGTCGGTGCAAACCATCGCGCGCCAGATCAAGAACAGCCGCGTCTGCGGCCTGGCCCGCTGCGTGGATAAAGACATCGACGTGGCCGCCGAAGCGCTGCGCGTCGCCGAAGCGTTCCGCATCCACGTATTCCTGGCCACCTCAACCCTGCACATCGAATCGAAGCTGAAGCGCTCGTTCGACGAAGTGCTGGAGATGGCGGTGCGCTCGGTAAAACGCGCCCGCAACTACACCGACGACGTGGAGTTCTCCTGTGAAGACGCCGGCCGCACGCCGATCGACAATCTGTGTCGCGTGGTCGAAGCCGCCATCAACGCCGGCGCCACCACCATCAATATCCCGGACACCGTCGGCTACACCACGCCGAACCAGTTTGGCGGCATCATCACTACCCTGTATGACCGCGTGCCGAACATCGACAAAGCCATCATCTCCGTGCACTGCCACGACGATTTGGGCATGGCGGTCGGCAACTCCATCGCCGCAGTGCAGGCCGGTGCCCGCCAGGTGGAAGGCACCCTGAACGGCATTGGTGAACGCGCCGGCAACTGTTCGCTGGAAGAAGTGATCATGGCGATTAAAGTGCGCCAGGACATCATGAATGTGCACACCAACATCAATCACCAGGAAATTTTCCGCACCAGTCAGATCGTCAGCCAGCTGTGCAACATGCCGATCCCGGCCAACAAGGCGATCGTCGGCTCCAACGCCTTCGCCCACTCCTCCGGCATTCACCAGGACGGCGTGCTGAAGAACCGCGAAAACTACGAAATCATGACCCCGCAGTCGATCGGCCTGAAAGACGTGCAGTTGAACCTGACCTCCCGATCCGGCCGCGCAGCGGTGAAACACCGCATGGAAGAGATGGGCTACCAGGAGCAGGATTACAACCTGGATACCCTGTACGCCGCCTTCCTGAAGCTGGCCGACAAAAAGGGCCAGGTGTTCGACTACGATCTGGAGGCCTTGGCCTTCATCAACAAACAACAGGAAGAGCCTGAGCACTTCAGCCTGGGTTACTTCAGCGTGCAATCCGGCAGCAGCATCATGGCCACCGCCTCGGTGAAACTGATCTGCGGCGGCGAAGAGAAAGCCGAAGCCGCCACCGGCAACGGCCCGGTCGATGCGGTTTATCAGGCGATCAATCGCATCACCGACTACCCGATCGAGCTGGTGAAGTACCAGTTGACCGCCAAGGGCCATGGCCGCGACGCGCTGGGCCAGGTGGATATCGTGGTCTCTTACAACGGCCGCCGCTTCCATGGCGTGGGTCTGGCGACCGACATCGTCGAATCCTCCGCCAAGGCGATGGTGCACGTGTTGAACAATATTTGGCGCTCACAGCAGGTAGAAAAAGAAAAGCAGCGCCTGCAGCAAAACAAACATCAAAATAATCAGGAAACGGTGTGAACATGACGAAGACTTATCACATTGCCGTCTTGCCCGGAGACGGCATCGGCCCGGAAGTAATGGCTCAGGCGCGCAAAGTGTTGGACGCGGTGCGTCAACGCTTTGACATTCGCATCACCACCGCCGAGTACGACGTCGGCGGCATCGCCATCGATCGCCACGGCAGCCCGCTGCCGGCGGCGACCGTCGCCGGCTGCGAGCAGGCCGACGCCATCCTGTTCGGCTCGGTAGGCGGCCCGAAATGGGAACATCTGCCGCCGGCCGAGCAGCCGGAACGCGGCGCGCTGTTGCCGCTGCGCAAACACTTCAAACTGTTCAGCAACCTGCGCCCGGCGCGCCTGTATCAAGGGCTGGAGGCGTTCTGTCCGCTGCGCGCCGACATCGCCGCCCGCGGCTTCGACATTCTGTGCGTGCGCGAATTGACCGGCGGTATCTACTTCGGCCAGCCGAAGGGCCGTGAAGGCCAGGGCATGCAGGAGCGCGCCTTCGACACCGAGGTGTACCACCGTTTCGAGATTGAGCGCATCGCACGCATCGCCTTCGAATCCGCCCGCAAGCGCCGCCACAAGGTGACGTCGATCGATAAGGCCAACGTGCTGCAAAGCTCCATCCTGTGGCGTGAAGTGGTCAGTCAGGTCGCCAGGGATTACCCGGACGTGTCGCTGTCGCACATGTATATCGACAACGCCACCATGCAGCTGATCAAAGATCCGTCCCAGTTCGACGTGCTGCTGTGCTCCAACCTGTTCGGCGACATCCTGTCCGACGAATGCGCGATGATCACCGGCTCGATGGGCATGCTGCCATCCGCCAGCCTGAACGAACAAGGTTTCGGCCTGTACGAACCGGCGGGCGGTTCCGCGCCGGATATTGCAGGCAAAGGCATCGCCAACCCGATTGCACAGATCCTGTCCGCCACCCTGCTGCTGCGTTACAGCCTGGGCGCCGATGAAGCGGCCGACGCCGTAGAACGCGCCATCAACCAGGCGTTGGAACAGGGCTACCGCACCGCCGATCTGGCCGGTGACGGCAAAGCCGTCAGCACCGATGAAATGGGCGACATCATCGCTCGCTTTGTAGCTCAGGGGGCATAACATGGCCAAGACCTTATACCAGAAGCTGTACGACGCCCACGTGGTGCACGAAGCGCCGAACGAAACGCCGTTGCTGTATATCGACCGTCACCTGGTGCACGAAGTCACCTCGCCGCAGGCGTTCGACGGCCTGCGCGCCATGGGCCGCAAGGTACGCCAGCCGGGCAAAACCTTCGCCACCATGGATCACAACGTGTCGACCCAGACCAAAGACATCAACGCCAGCGGCGAAATGGCGCGTATCCAGATGCAGGAGCTGATCAAGAACTGCGCGGAATTCGGCGTTTCGCTGTATGACCTGAACCACCCGTTCCAGGGCATCGTGCACGTGATTGGGCCAGAACAAGGCATGACGCTGCCGGGCATGACCATCGTCTGCGGCGACTCGCACACCGCCACCCACGGCGCTTTTGGCTCTCTGGCGTTCGGCATCGGCACCTCGGAAGTGGAGCACGTGCTGGCGACCCAGACCCTGAAGCAGGGCCGCGCCAAAACCATGAAGATTGAAGTGACCGGCGACGCCGCCGAGGGCATTACCGCCAAAGACATCGTGCTGGCGGTGATCGGCAAAACCGGCAGCGCCGGCGGCACCGGCCACGTGGTGGAATTCTGCGGCAAGGCGATCGAAGCGTTGAGCATGGAAGGCCGCATGACCCTGTGCAACATGGCGATCGAAATGGGCGCCAAAGCCGGGTTGGTGGCGCCGGACGACACCACCTTCGCCTACCTGAAGGGGCGTCAGTTCGTGCCAACCGGCGAAAACTGGGAGCAGGCAGTCGCTTACTGGCGCACGCTGAAGTCCGACGCCGACGCCCAGTTCGATACCGTAGTGACGCTGCACGCCGAAGAGATCGCGCCGCAGGTCACCTGGGGCACCAACCCCGGCCAGGTGATCGCCGTCAATCAGGCGATCCCGGCGCCGGAATCGTTCAGCGATCCGGTCGAGCGCGCCTCCGCCGAGAAAGCGTTGGCCTACATGGATTTGAAACCGGGTATCAAATTGACCGAAGTGCCGATCGACAAAGTGTTCATCGGCTCCTGCACCAACTCGCGCATCGAAGATCTGCGCGCGGCGGCGGCGATCGCCAAGGGGCGCAAGGTCGCCAGCGGCGTGCAGGCCATCGTGGTGCCGGGATCCGGCCCGGTGAAGGCCCAGGCGGAAGCCGAAGGGTTGGACAAAATCTTTATCGAAGCCGGTTTCGAATGGCGCTTGCCGGGTTGCTCAATGTGTCTGGCGATGAACAACGACCGTCTGAATCCGGGCGAGCGCTGCGCGTCCACCAGCAACCGTAACTTCGAAGGGCGCCAGGGCCGCGGTGGGCGCACCCACCTGGTCAGCCCGGCAATGGCCGCCGCGGCCGCCGTCGCCGGTCACTTCGCCGACATCCGTGATATTCACTAAGGGGCTAACGTGGCTAAATTTACTCAACATACCGGCTTAGTGGTGCCTTTGGATGCGGCCAACGTCGACACCGACGCCATTATTCCCAAGCAGTTTTTACAGAAGGTCACCCGCACCGGTTTCGGCCAGCACCTGTTCAACGACTGGCGCTTCCTCGACGACGCCGGCCAGCAACCGAACCCGGCGTTCGTGCTGAACAAACCGCGCTATAAAGGTGCCAGCATCCTGTTGGCGCGCGAAAACTTCGGCTGCGGCTCCTCGCGCGAACACGCCCCCTGGGCGCTGACCGACTACGGGTTCAAAGTGGTGATTGCGCCGAGCTTTGCCGATATCTTCTACGGCAACTCGTTCAACAACCAGCTGTTGCCGGTGACGCTGAGCGAGCAGCAGGTGGACGAGCTGTTCAAGCTGGTGGACGCCAACGAGGGGACGGAGTTCGTGGTGGATCTGGAGAACCAGACGGTCAACGCCGGTGGCAAAAGCTATCCGTTTGAAATAGACAGCTTCCGCCGCCACTGCATGATCAACGGGCTGGACAGCATCGGCCTGACGCTGCAGCATGAAGCGGACATCTCCCGCTACGAAGCGCAGCAGCCGGCGTTTCTGAATTAATCCCCTTCACCCGCCGCCCGGCGGGTGAATTTTTTCCTCACCAGTAGCCCAGCAGCTTCCACCATGCGCCGCCGATCACTATCCAGATCAGCAGGTTAACCACGCTCATCACCCATCCCGCTTTCCACCACTCCCCCAACGTCACATAGCCGGAGCCAAAGATGATCGGCGCGGTGCCGGTACCGTAATGCGTCAGCGACATCATCAGCGAAGAAGAGAACGCCAGGATCAGGCCCAGCAGCGCCGGTGGCGCGCCGAGCGCGATACCGGCGGCGAAGAAAGCGGCGAACATCGCCGTCACGTGCGCAGTGGTGCTGGCGAAGAAATAGTGTGAATACAAATAGATGAGGGTCAGCAAGATCGTGCCGCCCACCCAGCTCATGCCCATACGGTCGATGCCGTTGCCGACGGTTTGCGACAGCCAGCCGATCAGCCCCAGCTTGCCGAGGAAGCTGGCCATCATCACCAGCGCCGAGAACCACACCACGGTGTCCCAGGCGCCTTTATGCTTCAGCACATCCTCCCAGCTCAGCACGCCGGTGGCCAGCAATACCGCCAGGCCGATCAGCGCCGCGGTGGTGGGATTGACCACCAGCGCCGGGCCGAAGATCATCGCCGGAATGCCGGCCCACAACACCAGCAGCAGCGCAAATACCCCGAGAGTAATTTTCTCCGGCAGCGTCACCGGCCCCAGCGCCTGCAGCTTTTCGCGCGCGAAGCGCGGCGCGTCCGGGGTGCTTTTCACCTCAGGCGGATACAGCAGGTAGATGACCAGCGGCATCACGATCAACGAGAACAGCCCCGGCACCAGGGCGGCGACCGCCCACATCGACCAGGACAGCTCGAAGCTGCCGTGGGTACCTTTGGCGATCAGGCTGACGATCAACGGGTTAGGCGCGGTGGCGGTGATAAACATCGCCGAGGTGACCGGGTTGATGTTGTAGTTAACCAGCGACAGGTAGCGGCCGATTTTGCCGGAGGTATTGAGCTCGGGTTTGGAGCCGAAGCTGTCGGCGATCGACTTCATGATCGGGTGAATGATACCGCCGCCGCGCGCGGTGTTGCTCGGCGTCACCGGCGCCAGCGTGGTTTCCGCCAGCGTCAGCGCGTAGGCGATGCCCAGCGTCTTCTTGCCGAACAGCGAAATAAAGTAGTAGCCGATGCGCGCGCCCAGCCCGGTTTTGTTCAGGCTGAGGGAGATCATGATCGAAAAGCCGATCAGCCAGATCAGCTGGTTGGAAAAGCCGCTGAGCGCGTCGTCCAGCGCGGCGCCCGGCTTGCCGGGGTTGGTGACGCCGGTCACCGCCACCAGAGCGATGGCGATCACCGAGACCGCGCCGATCGGCATCGCCTTGCCGATGATGGCGATGATGGTGCCGATAAATAGCGCCAGCAGTTGCCAGGCGTTGGGCGCAACGCCCTCCGGCACGGGAATGAGGAACCAGATAATCAGCGTGGCGCCAAGGGCGCACAGGGAAGGAAGCGGTTTGAGCGGTGTGAGTTTATCCATAACGTTCCCACTGTTCTAAACGACAGGGCGGCATCTCAATAGCGAGACGGGCGTGGGCGCAACGATCGCGCGCCATATGCCTTCAGCTTGAGCGCCCGGCTTAGCCTTCTCAATGACTTGCATCAAGAATGCCGTCGTTTAACCTCACACTTCACGCACTTTGGCGCTCATCCCGAGCGCCGCCAGCGCCAGCAGCGCCGCCATCCAATACACCGAACCATGACCGAAATTCTCCACCAGCGCGCCCTGCAGCACCCCGGCCAGGATCACCCCGGTAGAGATGCTGTTGGTGAACAGCGTGGTGGCGGCGCCCGGCCGGCCCGGCATCAAATCCTGAAAATAGAGCATGCCGATACCGGCGACGATGCCGATAAACACCGCGTTGAGCAGCTGCAGCGCGATCAGGGCCGGCTTGGTCGCCAACACCGTCAGCCCGAGATAAAACAGCACGCCCGCCGCCACCGCCAGCAGCATCATGTTGCGCTTGCCGAAACGTTTGACGTAATAACCGGCCAGCAGCATTGCCGGGATTTCCAACCCGGCGGCAGTGCCCATCAGCACCCCGGCCAGCCCTTCCGGCAGCCCGAGATCGGCGGTGATATACAGCGGCATATCGATGATATACAAGGTATTGCAGGTCCACATCAGCATCGAAGCGATGAACAGCAGCCGCACATCGCGATTGCGCCAGGCGCTGGCGGGCGCGATCGGCGCAGACATCCCGCCCTGCAGCTCCCCATTCTCCGCCGCACGCGGCACCGAAGGCAGCATAAACCCTACCAGCAGCACGCAAACCGCGAAGGTGGCGGCAGCGATCAGGAACATCACGGTGAACCCATAGTTCAGCGCCAGCGCAAACGACAGCGGCGGGCCGATCACCCACGCCAGCGAAAGCTGGGCGCGCATCACCGAGCTGAACATCACCACCTCACGCGCCTCGCTGTCGGCGTATTCCCGCGCCAACGCGAAAATCTGCGGCATGGCGGTGTTGGCAATGGCGGACATCAGCACCCCGGCGGTGATCAGCGTCAGGTAGTCGCGGTTAAAGGCGAACAGCAGGCAGTTGCCGACCGCCATCAGGCAGCACAGCAGGATCAGCCTGCGCCGATCGCCGCGGGTGTCGGAGCGCTTGGCCAGCAGAAAACTGACCACGATGCCGGCCACCGCATTGGCGGTGTAAAACAGCCCGACCCACAGCGGCCGCACTTTGACCTCGGTGGTCAGAAACAGACTGAGCGTCGGCGTCAGCAACGCGCCGGCGATGCCGGAGAGAAAAGCGATCAGCAGGAATGCGGCAAAGATGGGGTTAATACGCAGTGACAACCGGCTCAGGCGTTGCATATCGTCTTCCCTGACCTCAAAGCAGAAGAAAGAACCTTAGGCCACGGCGAGAAAAATGCAAGCACATCGCCATGACCGCGCATAAAAAAACCAGTGGGTCGCCCCACTGGCTGGTGAAACAGCACCATTACTCAGAAACTTGTTGCCGCAGCCCCTACAGGTGCTCGCGATACTGCTTATCGGTCATCTCTTTAATGTCCCATTGCGTCAGGTGCGCCAGCATCGCCAGCCGCGCCTGTTCGGGCACCACGCTCAGCCAGTCGGCTCGCTGGCGGCGCACCGCGCTGAAATAGCGCTGATAGAACTGCCTGGATAAGAAAGCTTTCATGATTACGCCCTCCCCTTTCATTGATGAAAATTATCGGCGTAATATAGGGAAAGAAAAATTGACGAGTTGAAGCGGGAGCGTTCCTCTTTTATGTCCACGTCCAGATTGCAGCAGCAGTTCATCCGCCTGTGGCAGCGCTGCCACGGTGAAACCACCGACACCACGCTGCAGGATCTGGCGGAGGTGCTCAGCTGCTCGCGGCGCCACGTGCGCTCCCTGCTGAGCGCCATGCAGCGGGAAGGCTGGCTCACCTGGCAGGCGGAGTCGGGGCGCGGCAAGCGTTCGCGGCTAACCTTCCATTACACCGGCCTGGCGCTGCAGCAACAGCGGGCCGAGGAGCTGCTGGAACAGGATCGCATCGATCAGCTGGTGCAACTGGTGGGCGACAAAAACGTGGTGCGCCAGATGCTGCTGTCACAGCTGGGGCGTAGCTTCCGCCAGGGGAAACACATCCTGCGGGTGCTCTACTACCGGCAGTTGTACAACCTGCTGCCCGGCTCGGCGCTGCGGCGTTCGGAAACCCATCTGGCGCGCCAGATCTTCAACGGCCTGACGCGCATAAATGAGGAAAACGGGGAACTGGAGTCCGATCTGTCTCACCATTGGCAGGCGTTGACGCCACTGCACTGGCGATTTTACCTGCGCCCGGCGATCCATTTTCATCACGGCCGCGAACTGGAGATGGCGGACGTCATTACTTCTCTCTCGCGTCTGACCTCGCAACCGCTGTTCTCGCATATCGAGAGCGTCACCTCGCCGACGCCATTCGTGATTGACGTGCATCTGCGCAGCCCCGACCACTGGCTGCCCTGGCTGCTGGGCAGCGTGCACGCCATGATCCTGCCGCGCGAATGGCGCGAACTGCCGGATTTCGCCCGCCATCCGATCGGCACCGGCCCCTATCGCGTAGTGCGCAATCTCCCCAGCCAGATGAAGATCCACGCCTTCGACGACTATTTTGGCTACCGGGCGCTGATCGACGAGGTGAATATCTGGGTGCTGCCGGAGTTCTCCGAAGAACTGGTGCATTCCGGCGTACAGCTGCAGGGCGATGAAACCGGCAACAACGAACTGGAAAGCCGGCTGGAAGAGGGCTGCTATTTCCTGCTGTTCGACCGGCGCTCCCCGCTGGCCGCCGATCCCGCCATTCGCAGCTGGCTGTGCGAATTGATCAATCCCATTTCGCTGCTGAGCCACGCCGGGCCGCTCTACCAACGCTACTGGTCGCCGGCGTACGGCCTGCTGCCCCGTTGGCACCACAACCGCGCGCTGGCGCAGCAGCCCAAACCGGCGGGGCTGACCGAACTGACGATGACCCACTTCAATGAGCATTCGGAGTTTCACGCCATCCGTCAGGCGATCGAGCCGCTGCTGGCGCAGCACGGCATCCGCCTGATCGTGCAAAGCGTGGATTATGCTACCTGGCACCAGGGCGACGCGCGCAGCGATCTGTGGCTTGGCAGCGCCAACTTCTATCTGCCGCTGGAGTTTTCGCTGTTCGCCACGCTGTACGAACTGCCGCTGATGCAGCATTGCATGAACGAAGATCTGGCGCAGGACGCGGCGCTGTGGCGCGCCAACCGCCTGCCGCTGGCGGAGTTCTGCCAGCGTCTGGTCAGCAACCACCAGCTGCATCCGCTGTTCCACCACTGGCTGCAGCTGCACGGCCAGCGCAGCATGCGCGGCGTGCGGATGAACACCCTCGGCTGGTTCGACTTCAAGTCCGCCTGGTTTGCCCCGCCGGAGACATAAGCGCCTTTCGCCCAAGTCGGTTAATCTTTACAATAGCGCCGTCTCAACGGGGTGCGGAGAGCCGGGCCGCGTAATAAGCCTGATTTTCCGCTGAGAGCACACCCGTCGAACCTGATCCGGTCAATACCGGCGGAGGGATTTGAGCCCAGCGAACCGGCGACGCCGCCTCGCCCCCTCAGATGCCCTTGCCCCCTTATTTTTCAGGAGTGCAACGTGGTCAAAAAATATCTGCCCTGCTTATTGCTGCTGTGCGCCGCGCCGGCGTTCGCCAAGCCGACGCTGACGGTTTACACCTACGATTCCTTCGCCGCCGACTGGGGCCCTGGCCCGGCGGTGAAAAAAGCCTTCGAGGCCGAATGCGACTGTGAACTGAAGTTCGTGGCGCTGGAAGACGGCGTCTCGCTGCTGAACCGCCTGCGCATGGAGGGCAAGAACAGCGCCGCCGACGTGGTGCTGGGGCTGGACAACAACCTGCTGCAGGCGGCGCAGCAAACCGGCCTGTTCGCGCCGAGCGGCGTCGATACCGCCAGGCTGACGGTGCCGGGCGGCTGGCAGGACGCGACCTTCGTGCCTTACGACTACGGGTACTTCGCCTTCGTCTACAACAAAGAAAAACTGAAGAACCCGCCGAAAAGCCTGCAGGAGCTGGTCAGCAGCGACCGCAACTGGAAAGTGATCTACGAAGATCCGCGCACCAGCACGCCGGGGCTCGGCCTGCTGCTGTGGATGCAAAAAGTGTATGGCGACAAGGCGCCGGCCGCCTGGCAGCAGTTGGCGAAGAAGACCGTGACCGTCACCAAAGGCTGGAGCGAAGCCTACGGCCTGTTCCTGAAAGGCGAAGGCGATCTGGTGCTCAGCTATACCACCTCTCCCGCCTACCACCTGATCGAAGAGAAAAAAGACCTTTACGCCGCCGCCACGTTCAGCGAAGGCCACTACCTGCAGGTGGAAGTGGCGGGCAAGCTGAAAGCCGCCAAACAGCCTGAGCTGGCCGAGCGTTTCATGCGGTTCATGGTGACGCCGGCATTCCAGAACACCATCCCGACCGGCAACTGGATGTACCCGGTGATCAACACCCCGCTGCCCGTCGGTTTTGAGCAGATGAACGTGCCGCAGACCGCGCTGCAATACAGCGCCGAAGAGGTGGCCACACAACGCGGCGGTTGGATCCGGGCATGGCAAACCGCCGTCAGCCGCTGATCCCCCGCTGGCTCTGGCCGGGGCTGCTGGCCGCCGGGCTGATCCTGCTCGTCGCCGCGCTGGCGCTGGGATCACTGTGGCGTCACGCGCCGGACAGCGACTGGCGCAGCCTGTGGCAGGACAGTTACCTGTGGCACGTGGTGCGCTTCACCTTCCTGCAGGCGCTGCTGTCGGCGCTGATTTCGGTGCTGCCCGCCATTCTGCTGGCGCGCGCGCTCTATCGCCGCCGTTTCCCCGGCCGGCAGTTGTTGCTGCGGCTGTGCGCCATGACGCTGGTGCTGCCGGTGCTGGTAGCGGTATTCGGCCTGCTCAGCGTCTATGGGCGCCAGGGCTGGCTGGCGACGCTGTGCGGCTGGCTGGGCGTCGGGTATGGTTTCTCGCCCTACGGTCTGCAGGGCATTCTGCTGGCGCACCTGTTCTTTAACCTGCCGCTGGCCACCCGCCTGTTGCTGCAGGCACTGGAGAACATTCCGGTGGAGCAGCGCCAGCTGGCCGCCCAACTGGGCATGAACGGCTGGCAGCAGTTCCGCTTCGTCGAATGGCCGGCGCTGCGCCGCCAAATCCTGCCGAGCGGCGCGCTGATCTTCATGCTGTGCTTCGCCAGCTTCGCCACCGTGCTGTCGCTGGGCGGCGGGCCACAGGCCACCACCATCGAACTGGCGATCTACCAGGCGCTGAGTTACGACTACGATCTGGGGCGTGCCGCCATGCTGGCGCTGATCCAGCTGGGCTGTTGTCTCGGGCTGGTGTTGATCAGTCAGCGCCTGAGCCAGGCATTGCCGGTGGGGCATACCCACGCCCAGCGCTGGCGCAATCCGGATGACAGCCTGTGGCGACGCGTCGGCGATTTTCTGCTGATCGCCGCCGCGCTGTTGCTGCTGCTGCCGCCTCTGCTGGCGGTGATCGCCGACGGCGCCAATCAGGCCATGGTCAGCGTGCTGCGCCAGCCGGTGCTGTGGCAGGCGCTGTTCACGTCGCTGCGCATCGCCCTCGGCGCAGGGCTGCTGTGCGTGGCGCTCACGATGATGCTGCTGTGGAGCAGCCGTGAGCTAAAACTGCGGCAACAGCTGCGCGGCGGCCAGGCGCTGGAGCTCAGCGGCATGGTGATCCTGGCGATGCCGGGCATCGTGCTGGCCACCGGCTTCTTCCTGCTGCTGAGCGATACAATGGGGTTACCGCAGTCGCCCTATGCGCTGGTGATCCTCACCAATGCGCTGATGGCGGTGCCCTACGCGCTAAAGGTATTGGAGAACCCGATGCGCGACCTCGCCGAACGTTACAACCCGCTGTGCCTGTCGCTGGATATCCGCGGCTGGCGACGGCTGCGGCTGATTGAGCTGCGCGCCCTGCGCCGCCCGCTGGCACAGGCGCTGGCCTTCGCCTGCGTGCTGTCGATCGGCGACTTCGGCGTGGTCGCCTTGTTTGGCAACGAGCATTTCCGTACCCTGCCTTTTTACCTGTATCAGCAGATTGGCGCCTACCGCAGCAACGACGGGGCGGTGACCGCGCTGCTGCTGCTGCTGCTGTGCTTCCTGTTGTTTACCCTGATCGAACGCTTACCGGGCCGCCATGCTGACGCTTGAAAAACTGACCTACCTGTATGAACACCTGCCGATGCGCTTTGATCTGCGCATCCAGCCGGGCGAGCGCGTCGCGGTGCTCGGCCCCAGCGGCGCCGGTAAAAGCACCTTGCTGAGCCTGATCGCCGGTTTTCTGCCGGCGGCCAGCGGCCGGCTGCTGCTGAACGGCGAAGACCACACCGCCACGCCGCCGGCCAAGCGGCCGGTGTCGATGCTGTTTCAGGAAAACAACCTGTTCGCGCATCTGACGGTGGCGCAGAACATCGGGCTGGGGTTGGATCCCGGACTGCGCTTGACTGAACAGCAGCGCCAACAGCGGGCGCAGATCGCCCGTCAGGTCGGTCTGGAAGGGCATCTGGAGCGCCTGCCGTCGCAACTTTCCGGCGGCCAGCGTCAGCGCGCCGCGCTGGCGCGCTGTTTGATTCGCCAACGGCCGATCCTGCTGCTCGACGAGCCCTTCTCGGCGCTCGATCCGGCGCTGCGCAACGAGATGCTGCAACTGCTGCAGACGGTATGCGAACAGCGCAACCTGACGCTGCTGATGGTGTCGCACAACCTCGACGACGCCGCACGCATCGCGCCGCGCACGCTGCTGGTGGTCGACGGCCGCATCTATTACGATGGCCCGACGCAGGCCCTATTGGACGGCAGCGCGCCCGAAGCGCGCGTGCTGGGCATTTCGGGCAAAGCGTGATCTGACGCGCGTTTTTTATGCTGCGCCAATAAACCTGTTGTGCGAATTTTGCGCCTGTGTTTTTATAAAAACCTGACTTTTTTTACTGATGATAAGGTTCCCTGTGATCGCATCCTCGCTGACTTCGACCCTACTAGTTACCGCGCTACCAGCCGCGGTGGTCGTCGTGCGTGTGGTGGTGGTCGTCGGCAATGCGCCGTAGGGTCCGAATCAACGCATCGATTCCCAAACCCCGCCGGCGCAAACCGGGCGGGGTTTCTTGTTTTAGCACCCTGCCCAGAAAAGCTCACCGGCCTTGAGAAAGGACAGGAACATGGCAACTTCGGGCACGCCTCAACCGGGCACCAGCTTCACCGGCGCACAATTGATCGTTCATCTGCTGGAGCGTCAGGGCATCACCACCGTCGCCGGCATTCCCGGCGGCGCCGCGTTGCCGCTGTATGACGCGCTGAGCCAAAGCACCCGCATTCACCACGTGCTGGCGCGCCACGAACAGGGCGCGGGCTTTATGGCGCAAGGCATGGCGCGCGCCAACGGCAAGGCGGCGGTGTGCATCGCCTCCAGCGGGCCGGGCGCCACCAACCTGGTCACCGCCATCGCCGACGCCAAACTCGACTCCATTCCGCTGGTGTGCATCACCGGTCAGGTGCCCTCCTCGATGATCGGCACCGACGCCTTCCAGGAAGTGGACACCTACGGCATTTCCATTCCGATCACCAAGCACAACCACCTGGTGCGCGATATCCGCGAACTGCCGCAGGTGATTGGCGACGCCTTCCGCATCGCCGAGTCCGGCCGCCCCGGCCCGGTCTGGATCGATGTGCCGAAAGACGTGCAAACCGCCACCATCACCCTGGAAGAGCTGCCGCCGATCGCCGTGCCGGACGCCGCCCCGAGCTTCGATCCGGCGCTGGTTTCGCAGGCCGCCGCGATGATCAATCAGGCGAAACGCCCCATCCTCTACCTGGGCGGCGGCATCATCTGCGCCGACGCTCACCGGCAGGCGCTGGAGCTGGCCGAGCGCGCCGGTTTGCCCACCACCATGACGCTGATGGCGCTGGGCGCGATGCCGGTGGAACACCCGCTGTCACTGGGCATGCTGGGCATGCACGCCGCGCGCAGCACCAACTTCATTCTGCAGGAGGCCGATCTGCTGATCGTGCTGGGCGCGCGCTTCGACGATCGGGCGATCGGCAAAACCGAGCAGTTCTGCCCTAACGCCGCCATCATTCATGTGGATATCGACCGCGCCGAGCTGGGCAAGGTCAAACAGGCCAACGTGGCGATCCATGCCGACGTCGGCCAGGTGCTGCAACAGCTGCTGCCGCAGATCGACACGCAGCCGCGCAGCGAATGGCTGAACACCGTCAACGACCTGAAGCGCGAATTCCCGTTCAACATGCCGAACGCCGACGATCCGCTGAGCCATTACGGCCTGGTGCTGGCCGCCGCGCGCTGCGTGGACGACAGCGCTATTATCACCACCGACGTAGGCCAGCATCAGATGTGGGTGGCGCAGGCCTATCCGCTGAGCCGGCCGCGCCAGTGGCTGACGTCGGGCGGCCTGGGCACCATGGGCTTCGGTCTGCCGGCGGCGATCGGCGCGGCGCTGGCGGAGCCCAAGCGCAAAGTGCTGTGCTTCTCCGGCGACGGCAGCCTGATGATGAACATTCAGGAAATGGCCACAGCGGTCGAGCACGATCTGGACGTGAAAATCATTTTGATGAACAACCAGGCGCTGGGGCTGGTGCACCAGCAGCAAACCCTGTTCTACCAACAGCGCATCTTCGCCGCCGCCTATCCGAAGCGCACCGACTTCCTGAAGATCGCCGCCGGATTCGGGTTGGATACCTGCGATCTGAACGCCGCGGAAGATCCGCAGGCGGCGCTGGCCGAGGCGATCCAACGCCCGGGCCCCTGCCTGATCCACGCGCTGATCGATATCAACGAAAAAGTATTCCCGATGGTGCCGCCGGGCGCCGCCAACATCGACATGATTGGAGAATAAGCCATGCTGCAACCACAAGATAAACCCCAGGTGATCCTGGAGCTGGCCGTGCGTAACCATCCCGGCGTGATGTCGCACGTTTGCGGGCTGTTCGCCCGCCGCGCGTTCAACGTCGAAGGCATTTTGTGCCTGCCATTGAAAGACGGCCAACAGAGCCGCATTTGGCTATTGGTCGCCGACGATCAGCGGCTGGAACAAATGATAAGCCAGGTGGAAAAGCTGGAAGACGTGCTGCGGGTGAAGCGCCACAGCGAAGACGTGCGGGTATTTGAACAGCTGGAAGCGTTCTTCCAGTAAGGCGAACGGGGGCTAATGCCCCCGCAATCATTGCCCGGACAGCACCTTCCACAGCAGGTGGCGATACACCGGCATCAGCGGCTGCTGGCTCAGCGCATAACCGGCCGCCAGTGCCGCCAGCCAACTCAATCCGCACACCACGCGCAGCCGCAGCGGTGTCAGCCAACGGCTCAGCCGATCGGCGCTGCGCTTACCCTCACGCCACCAGCGCCAGCTCAACCATACCGCCAGCCAGACAAGCAACGCCGCCGCGAGCAGCAGCCACTTGAACATCGCGCTGTCGGCGCCGGCGGGAATATCGATCGCCACGCCCGCCAGAATGCCGGGGAAGAAATAAACCGGCGGCCAGGTCAGGCAACCGATGATGTTCGGCAGCGCGAACTTGTACGGCGGCAGATCGAGCATCCCGGCCACCATCGGCACCAGCGGGCGCGTCGGGCCGACGAAACGGCCGATCAGAATGGTCGCCATGCTGTGCTGGTGCAAGGCGTGCTCGGTTTTGTCTAGCAGCGCCTTGTTTTTCTTCAGGAAAGACCAACGGTGTAATGGCCCCTTGAACGCGCGGCCGACGAAATAGGAGATCCAGTCACCGAGCAGGCAACCGACGATGCCCGCCGCCCAGGCGTAGTAAAAGTCCACCTTGCCGCTGCCGATCAGCGCGCCGATGCTGGCCATCATCACCGTGCCGGGCAGCAACAGCCCCACCAGCGCCAGCGACTCCAGAAAAGCGACCAGCAGAACGACCATCAGGGTGAAAGCCAGTGACTGGGTGATCAAATCTTGTAAATAGGCTTCCATTACACCTCTGTGGATTATTCGGGCCAAACGGGCGGAGGATTTTCCAGTGCCGCCGCAGACGAGTCAATCGATCAATTGTATGCGTATTTGGCAACGCCGCGCGGCAATGGACAATCACTGTATAAAAACCCATACTATAATTTATCTATATTAGCGCCAAAACCGACATCTCGCTGAATGTCGCGCCCGCCGCCCGGCGGAAGACGAAGGGGTTATGACAGCACTGCAACAGGGTTTCCTGCTCACTCGCCACTGGCGCGACACGCCCGCCGGCACCGAGGTCGAATTCTGGCTGGCGACCGACGCCGGCCCGCGTCAGCTGCGCCTGCCGCCGCAAACCTCGGTGGCGTTTATCCCCGCCGAACAAAGGCAGCGCGCGGAACTGCTGCTGCGGGAAGAGCGGCAAGTCGAACTGAAACCGCTGGCGCTGACGGATTTTCATCACCGGCCGATGCTGGGGCTGTACTGCCGCCAGCACCGTCAGCTCATCAAGCTGGAAAAACTGCTGCGGGAAGGCGGCGTTGCGGTCTACGAGGCCGACATTCGCCCACCCGAGCGCTACCTGATGGAACGCTTCATCACCGCGCCGGTATGGTTCAACGGCCAGGGCGACGGCAATGGGCCGTTGCTCAGCTGCCAAATGAAGCCGGCGCCAGAGTACCGCCCAACGCTAAAACTGGTGTCGCTGGATATCGAAACCACCGCCCACGGCGAGCTTTACTCCATCGCGCTGGAAGGCTGCGGCCAGCGGCAGGTCTATATGCTGGGGCCGGCCAACGGCGGCGATGCGCCGCTGGATTTCGATCTGGAGTACTGCGCCAGCCGCCCTCAGCTGCTGGAGCGATTGAACGCCTGGCTGGAGCGGCACGATCCCGATGCCATCATCGGCTGGAACCTGGTGCAGTTCGATCTGCGGGTGCTGCAGAAGCACGCCGAGCGCTACCAAATCCCGCTGCGGCTGGGGCGCGGCGGCAACCTGCTGGAGTGGCGCGAGCACGGCTTCAAGCAGAATCACTTTTTCGCCGCCGCCGCCGGCCGCCTGATCATCGATGGCATCGAGGCGCTGAAATCCGCCACCTGGAACTTTCCCTCCTTCAGCCTGGAATACGTTTCGCAGGAACTGCTGGGCGAAGGCAAGGCGATCGACAATCCTTATCAACGCATGGCGGAGATCGACCGGCGCTTCGCCGAAGACAAGCCGGCGCTGGCTCGCTACAACCTGAAGGACTGTGAGCTGGTGACGCGCATCTTCGCCAAGGCCGACCTGCTCAACTTCCTGCTGGAGCGCGCTACCGTCACCGGGCTGGCGGCCGACCGCAGCGGCGGATCGGTGGCGGCCTTCAGCCACCTCTATATGCCGCGCATGCATCGCCTGGGCTTTGTTGCCCCCAACCTCGGCGAACAGCCGGAAGAGCACAGCCCCGGCGGCTTCGTGATGGACTCCCGGCCCGGCCTGTACGATTCGGTGTTGGTGCTGGACTATAAAAGCCTGTATCCGTCGATCATCCGCACCTTCCTGATCGATCCGGTCGGGCTGGTGGAAGGCATGCGCCACCCAAGCGACGCCGACTCGGTGCCCGGCTTTCGCAACGCCCGCTTCTCGCGCAGTAAACACTGCCTGCCGGCGATCGTCGAACAGATCTGGCAGGGGCGCGAGGCCGCCAAACGCCAGCACAATAAGCCGCTGTCGCAGGCGCTGAAGATCATCATGAACGCGCTGTACGGCGTGCTGGGATCGAGCGGCTGCCGCTTCTTCGATCCGCGGCTGGCGTCGTCGATCACCCTGCGCGGCCACGAGATCATGCGCCAAACCCGCGAGCTGATCGAAGCCGAAGGCTATCAGGTGATTTACGGCGACACCGACTCCACCTTCGTGTGGCTGAAACAGCCGCATGACGAGCAACAGGCGGCGCAGATCGGCCGGGCACTGGTGCAGCGGGTCAACGCCTGGTGGCAGCAGCATCTGCAGCAGCAGTTCGGGCTGGAGAACGCGCTGGAGCTGGAGTTCGAAACCCACTATTCCCGCTTCCTGATGCCGACCATTCGCGGCGCCGAGCAGGGCAGCAAGAAACGCTACGCCGGCCTGATCGCGCGCGCCGACGGCCAGGAAGAGATGGTGTACAAAGGGCTGGAAACGGTGCGCACCGACTGGACGCCGCTGGCGCAGCAGTTCCAGCAGCAGCTCTATCAGCGCATCTTCAAACAACAGCCCTACCAGGACTATGTGCGCGACTACGTCGGCAAAACCCTGAACGGCGACTTCGACGATCAATTGGTGTACCGCAAGCGGCTGCGCAGAAAGCTCGACGACTATCAGCGCAACGTGCCGCCGCATGCCCGCGCCGCGCGCATCGCCGACGACTACAACCGCCAACAGGGGCGGCCGCTGCAGTATCAGAACGGCGGCTGGATCAGCTACGTGATGACCGTGGCCGGGCCGGAACCGCTGGAAACCCGCCATTCGCCCATCGACTATCAGCATTACCTCGAACGCCAGCTGCAACCGGTGGCAGACGCTATACTCCCTTTCTTGCACGACGATTTCACCACGCTGGTCACCGGGCAAATGGGGCTGTTTTGAGATTGCGCCAGGTTAAGAAAAATCATCGGGTTTTGCAGGTGACGAACGCGCCGCCTTCCATTACCATAGCGCCCTTCCCAAAACTGAACCACGCTTAGCCCTGCCGTCTCGCGACGTCTGCATGGCGTGAACGGCTATTGCCCGCCAAATTTAAAACAAACCGGGATTAGCAGACGTTCAGTACAGGTGCCGCGGCCCTTCCCGCCCGGTAACAAGACTTACTTACAAAGAATCGAGCCGACAATATATGCCTTTTACTCTTGGTCAACGCTGGATCAGCGACACGGAAAGCGAATTAGGATTGGGAACCGTCGTGGCGCTGGACGCGCGCATGATTACCCTGCTTTTCCCCGCCACCGGTGAAAACCGCCTCTATGCCAGAAACGATTCGCCGATCACCCGCGTGATGTTCAACCCGGGCGATACCGTCAGCAGCCACGAGGGGTGGCAGCTGCAGGTGGAAGAGGTGAAAGAGGAAAACGGTCTGTTGACCTATATCGGCACCCGCCTGGACACTCAGGAAAGCGGCGTGGCGATGCGCGAGGTGCTGCTGGACAGTAAGCTGACCTTCAGCAAACCACAGGATCGCCTGTTCGCCGGCCAAATCGACCGCATGGACCGTTTCGCGCTGCGTTTTCGCGCCCGCAAATACCAGAGCGAGCAGTATCGCCTGCCGTTCGCCGGCCTGCGCGGCATGCGCGCCAGCCTGATCCCGCACCAGCTGCACATCGCTCATGAAGTCGGCCAGCGCCATGCGCCGCGCGTTCTGCTGGCGGACGAAGTCGGCCTCGGCAAAACCATCGAAGCCGGCATGATCATCCACCAGCAGCTGCTGGCGGGGCGCGCCGAGCGCGTGCTGATTGTGGTGCCGGAAACGCTGCAGCACCAGTGGCTGGTGGAGATGATGCGCCGCTTCAACCTCTACTTCTCGCTGTTCGACGACAGCCGCTACGCCGAAGCCAAGCTCGACAGCAGCAACCCGTTTGAGACCGAACAGCTGGTGATCTGCTCGCTGGACTTCGTGCGCCGCAACAAGCAGCGCCTGGAAGAGCTGGCGGACGCCCAGTGGGATCTGCTGGTGGTCGATGAAGCGCACCACCTGGCCTGGAGCGAAGAGGCGCCGAGCCGCGAATATCAGGTGATCGAACAGCTGGCCGAGCATATCCCCGGCGTGCTGCTGCTGACCGCCACCCCGGAACAGCTCGGTCAACAGAGCCACTTTGCGCGCCTGCGCCTGCTCGACCCGAACCGTTTCCACGACTACGGCGAGTTCGTCGCCGAGCAGCAGAAATACCGTCCGGTGGCCGACGCCGTCACCCTGCTGCTGAGCGGTGAACGCCTGGCCGACGACAAGCTTAACCTGCTGGGCGAGCTGATCGACGAGCAGGACATCGAGCCGCTGCTCAAGGCCGCCAACAGCGAAGGCGACAACGCCGAGCAGGCGCGTCAGGAGCTGGTTTCGATGCTGATGGATCGCCACGGCACCAGCCGTGTGCTGTTCCGCAACACCCGTAACGGCGTGAAGGGCTTCCCGCACCGCAACCTGCACCAGATCAAGCTGCCATTGCCAACCCAATATCAGACCGCGATCAAAGTCTCCGGCATCATGGGCGCCAAAAAATCCGTCGAAGCCCGTGCGCGCGACATGCTGTACCCGGAGCAGATCTATCAGGAATTCGAAGGCGAAAACGCCACCTGGTGGAACTTCGATCCGCGCGTCGAGTGGCTGCTGGATTACCTGCTGGCCAACCGCAACGAAAAAGTGCTGGTGATCTGCGCCAAAGCCGACACCGCGCTGCAGCTGGAGCAGGTGCTGCGCGAGCGTGAAGCGATCCGCGCCGCGGTGTTCCACGAAGGGCTGTCGATCATCGAGCGCGACCGCGCCGCCGCCTACTTCGCTTCCGAAGAGGAAGGCGCACAGGTGCTGCTGTGTTCCGAGATCGGCTCCGAAGGCCGCAACTTCCAGTTCGCCAGCCAGCTGGTGATGTTCGATCTGCCGTTCAACCCGGATCTGCTGGAGCAGCGTATCGGCCGTCTGGACCGTATCGGCCAGATGCACGATATCCAAATCATGGTGCCTTACCTGGAGCACACCGCGCAGGCGGTGCTGGGCCGCTGGTTCCACGAAGGGCTGGATGCCTTCGAACACACCTGCCCAACCGGCCGCACCATCTACGACAGCTGCTACGAGCAGTTGATCGGCTATCTGGCCGCGCCGACCGAGCAGGAGGGCCTGGACGAATTCATCCACGCCTGCCGCCAGCAGCATGACCAGTTGAAAGCGCAGCTGGAACAGGGCCGCGATCGCCTGCTGGAGATGCACTCCAACGGCGGCGACAAAGCCCAGGCGCTGGCCGCCGCCATCGCCGAGCAGGATAACGACGTCAACCTGGTGGGCTTCGCGCTCAACCTGTTCGACATCGTCGGCATCAATCAGGAAGATCGCAGCGACAACCTGATCGTGCTCACGCCGTCCGACCATATGCTGGTGCCGGACTTCCCAGGCCTGCCGCAGGACGGCTGCACCGTCACCTTCGATCGCGATCGGGCGCTGTCGCGCGAAGACGCGCAGTTCGTCAGTTGGGAACACCCGATCATCCGCAACGGCCTGGATCTGATCCTGTCCGGCGATACCGGCAGCTGCGCGGTGTCCCTGTTGAAAAACAAAGCGTTGCCGGTCGGCACCCTGCTGGTTGAGCTGGTATACGTGGTGGAAGCCCAGGCGCCGAAGCACCTGCAGCTGACCCGCTTCCTGCCGCCGACGCCGATCCGCATGCTGATGGATCGCAAGGGCACCAACCTGGCGGCGCAGGTCGAGTTCGAAAGCTTCAACCGCCAGTTGAACGCGGTCAACCGCCACACCTCCAGCAAGCTGGTCAATGCCGTGCAGCAAGACGTGCACGCCATGCTGCAGCAGGCGGAAAGCCTGGTGGAAGCGCAGGCGCGCACGCTTATCGAACAGGCGAAGCAAGAGGCGGACGACAAGCTGAGCGCCGAGCTGGCGCGTCTGGAAGCGCTGAAGGCGGTCAACCCGAACATCCGCGACGACGAAGTCGAAGCGCTGGAGTTCAACCGCCGTCAGGTGCTGGCCAACCTCAATGAAGCCGGCTGGCGCCTGGACGCCATTCGTCTGGTGGTGGTCACCCACCAGTAACCGGCGCGACATGGGGAGGCAACCGTCTCCCCGTTCGGCCCTTTTCGCGGAGCCAAGATGGAACCCTACAATCCCCCGCAGGACCCGCTGCACATCCTGTATCAGGATGAACACATCATGGTGGTCAACAAGCCCAGCGGCTTGCTGTCGGTGCCCGGCCGCGCGCCGGAAAACAAAGACAGCCTGATGACCCGCATTCAGGCCGATCATCCGGCCGCCGAATCGGTGCACCGGCTGGACATGGCCACCAGCGGGGTGATCGTGGTGGCGCTCAACAAGGCCGCCGAGCGTGAGCTGAAGCGTCAATTCCGCGAACGCGAGCCGAAGAAATCCTATATCGCCCGCGTTTGGGGGCATATGGAACATGACGAAGGACTGGTGGATTTGCCGCTGATCTGCGATTGGCCGAACCGGCCGCTGCAAAAGGTGTGTTTTGACACCGGCAAAGCGGCGCAAACCGAGTATCTGGTGCTGTCGCGAGACGCCGATGGCAGCACGCGCGTAAAGCTGACGCCGATCACCGGCCGCTCGCATCAGCTGCGGGTGCACATGCTGGCGCTGGGGCACCCGATCCTCGGCGACGGTTTCTACGCCCCGCCGGAGGCTAAGGCGATGGCGCCACGGCTACAGCTGCATGCGCAAGAGCTGCGCATCACCCACCCCGCCTTCCAGACGCCGATGCACTTTCGCGCCGAGCCGGATTTCTGAACCACATATTAAACGGGCCCGGCATACCGGGCCCGCTTTCATCGCTTATTTAAAACCTTTCTCGCGTTTGATCAGGTCGTACGCCGCCTGAATCTCCTGCGCTTTCTGCTTGGCCATTTCCATCATCTGCGGCGGCAAGCCTTTCGCCACCAGCTTATCCGGATGGTGTTCGCTCATCAGCTTGCGGTAAGCGCGTTTGATGGTGGCGGCATCGTCGCTGCTGCGCACGCCGAGCACCTTGCACGCATCGTCGAGCGTCGGGCCCCGCTGAGCCTGCTGATAGCCGCCCTGCGAATACCCGCCCTGCTGACCGCCGCCGAACTGACGCCCGCCCTCCATCATGCTGAGGAACTGATCGAACTGCGCGCGCGAAATGCCCAGCTCTTCGGCGATGACATACAGCACCTGACGTTCGTTCGGGTGCAGCGAGCCGTCGGCAAACGCCGCCTGAATCTGAATTTCCAGAAACATCCGAATCAGATCGAAGCGGCCGAAACAGATGCTGCGGAACTGCTGCAGCGTCTCACGCAGCGGGAACTGGCTCTGTTTGCCCTCGCGGAACGCCTGCTGCGCCGCGGTGCGCGCTTCGCCGTGCAGCTGCAGGCGATCCATAAACAGGCTGGCGATCTGGATATCCGCCTCGGTGACGCGCCCTTTGGATTTGGTCAGGTGGCCCATCACCTGAAAAGTGGTGCGGAAAAACAGCGTTTGCCGCGTTTGCTGGTCGGTGAAAAACCCCCGGCTGCGCTTGTTGCTGCGCGCCGTATCGATCATATGACCGATAATCAGCCCCAGAACTACACCCCAGAATCCCGCGCCAGACCAGATGGCGACGATGACGCCGAGCAGTTTTCCCCAATACTGCATATACTCCTCAATTATCATGCCGAAAGCCGCCCGCTCTCCTTCGCTTCAGGAAAGGGCGCAGGCGATTTTTCCTAGAATTTGGATTATCATACCTGTCATTTATCTTTGCGCCTAACGACGACGCAAGTAAACGGCTGGATTTAGCACTAGCGCAACGCAGATGAGTAATATAGTCTCTGACCGTTTGCCGGACACGACGCCTCTGATGACGGAACACCAAAACCGCGTATGAAAAAAAGTTTCCCAACACTGCTGGCCACGATGATTTGGACGGCACTCTACAGTCAGCATGCGCTGGCTGATCTGGCCGAGCAATGCATGCTTGGCGTTCCCGTTTACGACAAGCCTTTGGTCAGCGGCGATCCGAACAGCCAGCCGGTGACCATCAATGCCGATGACTCGCGCGCCGACTACCCGAAAAGCGCCCTGTTCAGCGGCAACGTGCATATCGAGCAAGGCAACAGCACCCTGACCGCCAAAGAAGTCGAGCTGAACCAGACGCAAAACCCTGGCCAGACAGAACCGGTGCGCACCGTCACCGCCACCGGCGACGTGCACTACAGCGACAATCAGATCAAACTGAAAGGCCCTAAGGCCTGGTCGAACCTGAATACCAAAGATACCGACGTCTATGAAGGCGACTACCAGATGGTCGGCCGCCAGGGGCGCGGCGACGCCGACAAGATGAAAATGCGCGGCGCCAACCGTTATACCATTCTGGAAAACGGCACCTTTACCTCCTGTCTGCCGGGCGACGACAGCTGGAGCGTGGTCGGTTCCGAAGTGATCCACGATCGCGAAGAGCAGGTGGCGGAAGTGTGGAACGCCCGCTTCCGCATCGGCGGCGTGCCGGTGTTCTACAGCCCATACCTGCAATTGCCGGTCGGCGACAAGCGCCGTTCCGGCTTCCTGATCCCGAACGCCAAGTACGGCAGCAACAACGGCTTCGAATTCATGTTGCCGTACTACTGGAACATCGCGCCGAACTACGATGCCACCATCACGCCACACTATATGTCCAAACGCGGCCTGCAGTGGCAGACCGAGTTCCGCTATCTGGTGCAGCCGGGCCTCGGCCTGATGGAGTTCGACTGGCTGCCGGACGACAAGGAATACGGTAAAGATAATGACGACAGCAAACGCTGGCTGTTCTACTGGAACCACAACGGCGTTATGGATCAGGTGTGGCGTTTCAACGTCGACTACACCAAGGTCAGCGATTACAAATACTTCACCGATCTGGACTCCAAGTACGGCTCCACCACCGACGGCTACGCCACGCAGAAATTCAGCCTCGGCTACGCCAACGAGAACTGGAACGCCACGCTGAGCTCCAAACAGTTCCAGATTTTCGACAATACCGATCGTACCTGGTCGCAGACCTACAAAGTACAGCCGCAGCTGGATCTGAACTACTACAAGAACGACCTCGGCCCGTTCGATTTCCATATTTACGGCCAGGCGGCCAAGTTCACCAGCGTCAACCCGTACAGCCCGGACGCCACCCGTCTGCACATGGAGCCGACGCTGAGTCTGCCGCTCACCAACGGCTGGGCCAGCCTGAACACCGAAGCCAAAGTGATGGCGACCCACTACCAGCAGGATATTCCTGACGGTTTCGCCGCTAACTACGCCATGCGTAATCAAGTAAGCGCAGCCGACGCACCGAAGCTCGACGACTCGGTCAACCGCGTATTGCCACAGTTCAAGGTAGACGGCAAGCTGGTGTTCGAGAGGCCGATGATCTGGGCCGAAGGCGCCACCCAGACGCTGGAGCCGCGCGTGCAGTACCTGTACGTGCCGTACCGCGACCAGAGCAACATCTACACCTACGACAGCACGCTGTTGCAGACCGACTACTCCGGCCTGTTCCGCGACCGCACCTACAGCGGCCTGGATCGCATCGCTTCGCAGAACCGCGTCTCTACCGGTTTGACTACGCGCATTTATGATGACGCGCTGGTGGAACGTTTTAACGCTTCCGTGGGTCAAATCTACTACTTCAGCCGTTCGCGTACCGGTGACCAGATGACCGGTTACGACAACAACGACGACACCGGCAGCGTGGCCTGGGCCGGCGATACCTATTGGAAAATCGACGATCGTTGGGGCCTGCGCGGTGGCCTGCAGTATGACACCCGCCTGAACAGCGTCTCGCTGGGCAACGGCGTGGTGGAATACCGCCAGGATGCCGAGCGCGTGGTGCAGCTGAACTACCGTTACGCCACGCCGGAATACATCCAGACGGCGTTGAACACCAAAACGGTTCCGGCCTTCCAGGACGGCATCTCGCAGGTGGGCATCACCGGCAGTTGGCCGATCGCCGATCGTTGGGCGGTCGTCGGGGCGTACTACTACGACACCCGCGCCAAACAATCCGCCGATCAACTGGTGGGGCTGAAGTACAACACCTGCTGCTGGGCGGTGACCCTGGGCTATGAGCGCAAGATCACCGACTGGAACAACAGCAACAATACCAGCGTTTACGACAACAGAGTTTCGTTCAACGTCGAACTGCGCGGCCTGAGCAGCGATCATAGTCTCGGCTCCGCAGAAATGCTGCGCTCCGGCATTCTGCCGTATCAGCGCGCATTCTGACGCTTTGCAACACTTTGAAAACGAGAACTTTCACCCGCATTTGCGGATTACATAATGGGAAATGTATGAAGAACTGGAGAACGCTTATTCTCGGATTGGTGGTTTGCGCCAATGCCGCGTTCGCAGCACCCCAAGAAGTGGATAAAGTCGCCGCCGTCGTGGATAACGGCGTGGTACTCGAAAGCGACGTCAACGGTCTGTTGCAGTCAGTCAAGCTCAACGCCCAGCAGGCCGGCCAACAGTTGCCGGACGACAAGACGCTGCGCCATCAGATCATCGAACGGCTGATCATGGATAACATCCAGCTGCAGATGGCCAAGAAAATGGGCATTACCGTGTCCGACGCCGAGCTGGACAAAGCGATCGCCAACATCGCCGCGCAGAACCGCATGAACGTCGATCAGCTGCGCAGCCGCCTGTCGTACGAAGGGTTGAACTACAACACCTACCGTTCGCAGATCCGCAAAGAGATGCTGATTTCCGAAGTGCGTAACAACGAAGTGCGCCGCCGCGTCACCATCCTGCCGCAGGAAGTGGACGCGCTGGCCAAACAGGTGGGCGCGCAGAACGGCAGCGACACCGAAATGAACATCAGCCACATTCTGATCCCGCTGCCGGAAAACCCGTCGCAGCAGCAGGTCGACAAAGCCGAAGAGCTGGCCAAACGCCTGGTGGGTGAGATCAACAGCGGCGCCGACTTCGGCAAGCTGGCGATCACTTACTCCGCCGACTCTCAGGCGCTGAAAGGCGGCAACATGGGCTGGGGCAAGCTGCAAGAGATCCCGACCCTGTTCGCTGAACGTCTGGTGAGCGCCAAGAAAGGCGACGTCGTCGGCCCAATCCGTTCCGGCGTCGGCTTCCACATCCTGAAAGTGAACGACATCCGCGGCGCCAGCCAGTCGGTGTCGGTCACCGAAGTGCACGCCCGTCACATCCTGCTGAAGCCTTCGGTGGTGCTGACTGACGATCAGGCGCGCGCCAAGCTGCAATCCGTTGCGGAAGCCATCAAGAGCGGCCGCGCCAAATTCGCCGACGAAGCCAAACAGCTGTCGCAGGATCCGGGTTCCGCCATGCAGGGCGGCGATCTGGGCTGGGCCTCCCCGGACATCTACGATCCGGCCTTCCGCGATGCGTTGCTGAAGCTGAGCAAAGGTGAAATCAGCGCGCCGGTCCACTCTTCCTTCGGTTGGCACCTGATTCAGCTGCTGGATACCCGTCAGGTGGATAAAACCGACGCCGCGCAGAAAGATCGCGCTTACCGCATGCTGTTCAACCGTAAGTTCGCCGAAGAGGCGCAGACCTGGATGCAGGAACAGCGCGCCCAGGCTTACGTGAAGATCCTCGATGGCAGCGATGCACAGCAATAAACGCGTCGTCATTACCCCCGGCGAACCCGCCGGGGTGGGGCCGGATTTGGTAGCCGCCCTGGCGCAACAGGATTGGCCTGTTGAGCTGGTGGTGTGCGCCGATCCGGCCCTGCTGCTTGAACGCGCCAGGCGTTTGGGCCTGCCGCTGACGCTGCGCGACTACCAACCGCAGCAACCGGCCGAGGCGCAACGCGCCGGCACGCTGACCGTGCTGCCGGTGTCGCTCGCTCAGCCGGTCACCGCCGGTGAACTGAACGTCGGCAACAGCGCCTACGTGGTGGAAACCCTGGCGCGCGCCTGCGACGGCTGCCTGAACGGCGAATTTGCCGCTCTGATCACCGGTCCGGTGAACAAAGGCGTGATCAACGACGCCGGCGTGCCGTTTATCGGCCATACCGAATTCTTTGCCGATCGCAGCCGCTGCGATCGCGTGGTGATGATGCTCGCGACCGAAGAGCTGCGCGTGGCGCTGGCGACCACCCACCTGCCGCTGCTGGCGGTGCCGGGCGCCATCACGCAGCAGAGCCTGTTCGAAGTCATTCGCATTCTCGACCACGATCTGAAAACCAAATTTGGCATCGCTCAGCCGCACATTTACGTCTGCGGTCTGAATCCCCACGCCGGGGAAGGCGGCCATATGGGGCGCGAAGAGATAGACACCATCATCCCGGCGCTCGACGCGCTGCGCGCTGACGGTATCCATCTGATCGGCCCGCTGCCGGCGGACACCCTGTTCCAGCCCAAATATCTGCAAGATGCCGATGCGGTGCTGGCGATGTATCACGATCAGGGGTTGCCGGTGCTAAAATACCAAGGGTTCGGCCGCGCGGTGAATATCACCCTCGGTTTGCCTTTCATACGCACCTCGGTCGACCACGGTACCGCTCTGGAACTGGCCGGCACCGGCACCGCCGATGTCGGCAGTTTCCAAACGGCCCTGAATCTCGCCATTAAAATGATAATTAATTGTAATGAATAACAGAGTCCACCAAGGGCACTTTGCCCGCAAACGCTTTGGACAAAACTTTTTAACCGATCAGTTTGTCATCGATAGCATTGTCTCCGCCATTCACCCGCAGCCGGGCGAAGCGGTGGTCGAGATCGGCCCCGGCCTCGGCGCCTTGACCGAGCCGGTTGGCGCACGCATGGACCGCATGACGGTGATCGAACTGGACCGCGATCTGGCCACCCGGTTGGAGAACCACCCGCGGCTGAAAGACAAGCTGACCATCCGCCAGCAGGACGCCATGACGGTGAATTTCGCTGAACTGGCCGAGGAAGCTGGCCAACCGCTGCGCGTATTTGGTAACCTGCCGTACAATATTTCGACGCCGCTGATGTTCCACCTTTTCAGCTATACTCAGGCAATCCGCGACATGCACTTTATGTTGCAAAAAGAGGTGGTCAACCGTCTGGTGGCCGGCCCGAACAGCAAGGCCTACGGGCGTTTGACCGTGATGGCGCAGTACTACTGCAACGTCATTCCGGTGCTGGAAGTGCCGCCGACCGCGTTCGCGCCGCCGCCGAAGGTCGATTCCGCCGTGGTGCGCCTGGTCCCGCACACCGAGCTGCCGAATCCGGTGGGCGACGTGCGCATGCTGAGCCGCATCACCACGCAGGCGTTCAACCAGCGGCGGAAAACCATCCGCAACAGCCTGGGCGACCTGTTCACGCCGGAGCAGCTGACGGAGCTGGGCGTCGATCCTTCGCTCAGAGCAGAGAATATTTCTGTGGCGCAGTACTGCAAGCTGGCGAACTGGCTGTCAGCCAATCCGGCGCCGCAGCAATAAGGAGTTGTTGTCATGATTGATTCGCCCCGCGTGTGTATTCAGGTTCAGAGCATCTATGTGGAATCACAGTCGATCCCTGAAGAAGAGCGTTACGTCTTCGCCTATACCATCACCATCCGCAATCTGGGGCGGACCAACGTGCAACTGCTGGGCCGTTACTGGCTGATCACCAACAGCAACGGCCGCCAAACCGAAGTCCAGGGCGAAGGCGTGATCGGCGAACAGCCCGTCATTCCGCCCGGCGGAGAGTTTCAGTACACCAGCGGCGCCATTCTGGAAACGCCGCTGGGCACCATGGAAGGCCATTACGAAATGGTTGACCATCAGGGTCAGCCGTTCCGCACCGCTATTCCCGTTTTTCGCTTAGCCATTCCAACGCTGATCCATTAATTATGTCGACATACCTTATCGGCGACGTTCACGGCTGTTTTGATGAACTGAAGTCGCTGCTGGCTCAGGTTGCGTTCGATCCCGAGCGCGATCAACTGTGGCTGACCGGCGATCTGGTGGCGCGCGGCCCCGCCTCGCTGGACGTGCTGCGCTACGTGCGCTCGCTCGGTCCGGCGGTGCGCATGGTGCTGGGCAACCACGATCTGCACCTGCTGGCGGTCTACGCCGGCATCAGCCGCAACAAACCCAAAGATCGCATCACCCCGCTGCTGGAAGCGCCGGACGCCGACGAGTTGATCAACTGGCTGCGCCGCCAACCGGTGCTGCAGGTGGATGATGAGCAAAAGCTGGTGATGGCGCACGCCGGCATCACCCCGCAGTGGGATATCGACACCGCGAAAATGTGCGCGCGCGAAGTGGAAGCGGTATTGAGCAGCGACAGCTATCCGCTGTTCCTCGACGCCATGTACGGCGACATGCCGAACAACTGGGCGCCGGAGCTGAGCGGCCTGGCGCGCCTGCGTTTCAGCACCAATGCGTTCACGCGCATGCGCTACTGCTTCCCCAACGGCCAGCTCGACATGATCTGCAAAGATGCGCCGGGCAGCGCGCCGGCGCCGCTGAAGCCGTGGTTCGAACTGCCGCGCCTGGTGGATCCGGAATACACCATCATCTTCGGCCACTGGGCCTCGCTCGAAGGCAAGGGCACGCCGGAAGGCGTGATCGGGCTGGATACCGGCTGCTGCTGGGGCGGCGACCTGACGATGCTGCGCTGGGAAGACCGCCGTTACTTCACGCAGCCCGCCAATCGGGGCGAGGCGTCTGACCACGCCGGCAGACTGGCCGCATCCTGAAAATACAAAGGCGGCCCCGTGGCCGCCTTTGTTTTCTATATTATCGCCTTACGCCCCAATCACCCCGCCATCTTCACGCGTGATCATCAATACCGATGAACGCGGGCGCGGGCTGTTGTTCGGGAAGTGCGAATCGCCCTCTTCTCCCGGATGCTGCACGTTGACGAACATCGTCTTGTAGTCCGGGGTGAAAGTGATGCCGGTCAGTTCGCAGGACTTCGGCCCCACCATGAAACGGCGGATCTCGCCGCTGATCGGATCGCCCACCAGCATCTGGTTGTTGCCCTGCCCGACATAATCGCCCTTGTTGCTGTACTTGCCGTCGGTGAGGATCCACAGGCGGCCGGCGCGATCGAAGCCCAGCCCGTCCGGGCTGTTGAAGGTATTTTCCGCCGTGATGTTCGGCGTGCCGCGGTTGACGCCTTCGGGGTGGGCGATCGGGTTGCCGCACAGCGCATAGATGTCCCAGGCGAAGACGTCGGCGGTGGCGTCGCCGCCCTCGTCCCAGCGAATGATTTGGCCATAGATATTGTTAGGCCGCGGGTTGGCGGCGTTCAGCGGCATCCCTTCCTCACCGCGCTTGCTGTTGTTGGTCAGCGTACAGTACGCGCGGCCGTCATGCGGGTTCACCGCGATCCACTCCGGGCGATCCATTTTGGTGGCGCCGACCTGCTGCGCCGCCTTGCGGGCGAAGATCAGCACTTCGGCCTCGTCGCGGAAGCCGTTCTCCGGCGTCAGGCCGTTCTTGCCGAACTCGAGCGCAATCCAGCGCCCTTTTCCCTTCAGCGGCGTGCCGGCTTCATCGCCGTCGAACTGCGCCACGTACAGCGTCCCCTCGTCCAGCAGCGTGCGATTGTTGGCCGGATTGGCGGCGTCGACCACGCCTTTGGAGACGTATTTATAGATATGTTCGCCGCGCTCGTCGTCGCCCATATACACCACCAGACGGCCGTCTTTGGCCACGGTCACCGCCGCGTTTTCATGTTTGAAGCGGCCGAGCGCGGTGTGCTTGATGGGCGTCGAGGCCGGATCCAACGGATCGATCTCGACGATCCAGCCGTGGCGGTTGAATTCGTTAGGGTTCTTCGCCACATCGAAGCGCTCATCATAGTCCGGCCAGTTGCGCTCCGGTTCGCTGGCCTTCAGCGTGTAGCGCTTCTGTTCCGGCGTGGTGCGATAATCGGCCTGACGGGTGCCGAAATAGGTATCGAAGTTTTCCTCGCAGGTCAGATAGGTCCCCCACGGCGTCTTGCCGTTGGCGCAGTTGCCGAAGGTGCCCAGCACCTTGCGGCCGCTCGGATCGGCGGCGGTCTGCAGCAGCGGGTGCCCGGCGGCCGGGCCGCTGAACTGCATTTCGCTGTTGGCGGTGATGCGGCGGTTATAGCGCGACGGGCGTTCCACCTCCCAGCGCTGGCCGTCGCCGACACGCTTGACCGCCACAATGGAGACGCCGTGCGCCGCCTGTGACTTGCGCACCTCTTCCAGGCTGGTGGCTTTGGCGCCGCCGTGGGCGAACAGATACTGTTCGTTGACGTATTCGTTATTGATGGCCATCACGCCGTGATTGTCATCAATAGGGAAGAAGCTCATGCCGTCATTGTTGTCGCCAAACTGTTTTTCCTGATCGGCGGCGCTGTTGTTGCCCTGCGGATCGAAGGCCGGCGCGCCGTCCACCAGCGGCTCGCCCCAGGAGATCAGCACCTCCGCGCGGTAGCCCGGCGCGATGGTCACCTCGTCGGCGGTAGATGCGGCGATGCCCTGAAAGCCCAGCAGCCTGTTCGGCGGCAGATCCTCGGCCAACGCCTCGGCGGAGACCGACCAGATGCCACCGCCGAGAAAGCCGGCCAGGCCGACGGCGCCGGCGCTGCCGAGCAACAGCTTGCGGCGAGTGGGATCGATCAGGCGGTCGGCGTCTAATTGCTCAATTTGCTTGGTCATAACGTGGTTACCTTTTTAGTTATGGCGCCGCGGTCAAGATTCACCAGAGTTGCCGTGGCGCTCGGAGTTGGGCTTCATACTAATCAGGTAATGTGACGGAAAGGTTACGAATGACCGGCGTAAAAAGACCGGGGGCGCAATTGCTTGCGCCCCCGGGGATAACTGGCTAACGCGCTGAGATCAGCGGCGCTGCAGGATTTCGAAACAGTAGCTGTGCGAGTTCAGATTGTCGGCGTCGTGGAATTCGCTGAACGTGGTTTCCCACTCGTCCGGCTCGTAATCCGGGAAGTGGGTATCGCCGCCGACTTCGGCGTCGATGTGCGTCAGGTACAGACGGTCGGCGCGCGGCAGCAACTGGGTATAGATGCGCCCACCGCCGATCACCATCACTTCCTCCACGTCGCCCGCGGCGGCCAGCGCCTCATCCAGCGAGGTTACCCAGGTCACCCCGGCTTCGCTGCCCGGGCGGCTGCTCAAAACGATATTGTGGCGGCCCGGCAGCGGGCGGCCGATGGACTCGAAGGTCTTGCGGCCCATAATAACCGGCTTATTCAACGTGTTGCGTTTAAACCACGCAAGGTCCGCCGGCAGGTGCCACGGCATGGCGTTTTCCATGCCAATAACGCGATCCGCCGCCAAGGCAGCGATCAGGCTGATAATCATTGTTTAACCCTGTGTAGGCAGCAAAATTGGTGACACTATACGTAAAGGCCTGAGTGCCGTCGATAGGCTAATCAAGCAAGATGAATATATAAGATAGCTCTTATCAGCATATCTAATAACCAACGTTCTTCCGCCGGGAAATTTCACACGCCGGGGCGTTTGCGGTACAGCCACAGGCCCGGTAACGACAGGCCGATCGACAAGGCACCGACGATGAAACTGGCCTTGAGGAAGTTGGTGATCATGGTCTCCATCAAGGCCTCGCTGTAGCCCAGATGCGAGATCTCCACCACAGTTATCATCGCGGTATAGGCGGAAATGCCGGGGAACATCGGGATCACCGCCGCCACGGTGAACACCTTCGGGTGCGCCAACAGCCAGCGCGACCAGTAAATGCCGATGATGCCAATCAGGATCGCCGCCAGCAGCGAGGCCCACTCGATGTTCATGCCGGCATGCATCATCAGCATGCGCGAACCGCGCCCGATAGCCCCGAGCAATGCGCAATAGCGCAGCGCACGCAGCGGCACGTTAAACACCATGGCGAAGCCCAGCGCCGGCACCGCCGCCAACAACATCTCCTGCAACAAGGCCCACAGCAGATTCATGACCACCCCCGCAGATCCCACAGCGACATCGCCATCACCACGCCGATACAGGTCGCCAGCGTCAGCAGGCTGGCCATCGCCCAGCGCGCCAGCCCGGTATTCACATGCCCCTTGAACATGTCGGCCACCGCGTTGATCAGCGGGAAGCCCGGCACCAGCAGCAGCACGCTGGCGGCCATCGCCACGCTCGAGGTGTCTTTAAACGCCGGCAGGCGCAGCAGCAATCCGGAGATCGACGTCGCGACAAACGCCGTCAGGCAGAAATTGATCAGCGGATTCATCTGGCGGGCGGTGAGGATCTGGCGCACCAACATCGCCGTGCCGCTGGCGATAAAGGTCACCAGGAAGGCGTCGCCGCCACCGCCGTTGAGCATGCTGAAGCACCCGCAGGACAGCCCCACCATCAATACCACCAGCCAGCGCGGGTAGCGCAGCGGCCGGATCCTTTCAAAGCGGCGCGCCACGTCGTGCGCATCCGCCAGGCGATGCTCGGCGAGGATCACGATATGCTGCACTTCGGTCACCACCTGCATATTGATGCCGCGATCGACGTTCTTGCGGGTGGTGGTCAGACAGGCACCATGGCTAAGAGTGGTCAATACCACCGCATTGGCGGAGATCGAGCTTTCCACGCTGTCCATGCCCAGCGCCAGTCCCAGGCGAGTTGATAACTGTTCCACCACCGTGCTCTCGGCGCCGTGCTGCAACAGCAGCAACGCGCATTGAATGCACAGTCGGGTGATTTCACGCTGTTGCCGGTGCGGTTCCGGCCTGTCTGTGGCGGTAGTCTGCTGCATGGTGCTCCGTCGCGGGCGGTAGATGAATTATTATCATAGAGCCTAACAATACCTCATTGGGTTGATGCGCATCAGAGGAAGCGGCGTTATTATCGCCAGATTGCTGCCTTTTGCGCGAGACGCCTCCCATGCTTGAAACTTCACTGTTCGTCGCCGGCATTGCCGCCCTCGGCATGCTTTCCCCCGGCCCGGATTTTTTCCTGGTGATCAAAAACGCCGCCCGCTACCCGCGGCTGGCCGCCATGATGACCGCCTTCGGCGTGATCTGCGGCGTCGCCACCCACATGTCCTACTGCGTCGCCGGGCTGGCGGTGGTGATCACCACCACGCCGTGGCTGTTCAACCTGCTGAAATACGCCGGGGCGGTCTATCTGGTGTGGATCGGCATCCAGGCGCTGCTGTCGCGCGGCGGCGGCAAAATGAACGTCAGCAATCTGCCGCAGCAGCAGGTCAGCCTGAAGAGCGCCTTTGCGCAAGGCTACCTGTGCAACCTGCTGAATCCGAAAGCCACCCTGTTCTTCCTGGCGGTCTTCACCCAGGTGCTGCAGATCGATTCCGGTCTGGGTGACAAGCTGTGGTACGCGGGGATTATTCTCGGCCTGTCGGTCATCTGGTGGCCGCTGCTGGTGTTTTTGATCCAGAGCGGGCCGGTGCGCCGCGGGCTGGAAAAGACGCAGAAGATCGTCGACAAATTGCTGGGCGGCATGTTGATCGCCTTAGGCATCAAGGTGGCGCTGAGCTAAGCAAAAAAAGGGGCGCCATCACGGCGCCCCTCCCCTTATCCTTTGGCTTCCACCACTTCATCCTCCGGCGCCTTGCCGTCGATACTGCCGCGCCAGCCGGTCTGCTGCACCCGCGCCAGCCGATTCTGATCCTGCTCGATGGCCGCGCTGAGCATCTCCTTGGCCCGCTGCAGGCTGGCGATACGGAACTCGGTATCCTGGTAATTATCCAGCGTATCTTCCAGCATCTTCAGGTTATAGCGACGGAACGTGTCCGCTTTCTCGCGCGCCTCATAGGCGTCCAGCCCCAGCAACTCCAGCGTTTCACGGCCGACGCGCAGCGAGCTTTCGAAGGTTTCGCGCTCCGGTTTTTCCACCCCCAGCTGCCGCAACTGATACCAGTGATCGACGTCGCGCGCCCGCGCCACCACTTTCAGATGCGGGAAGTGCTGCCTGGCCAGCTCGGTTAACGCCAGGCTGTCCTCCACGTCGTCGATGGCGTTGATCAGCACCTTGGCGTGAGCGGCGCCGGCGGCCTCCAGCAGATCGGCGCGCGTGGCGTCGCCGTAGAACACCTTGGTATCGAATTTGCGCAGCGTTTCGATATGGTCCGGATCGTGATCAAGTACCACGGTGTGCACGCCGTTGGCCAACAGTAAACGACCGGCGATCTGGCCGAAACGGCCGAAGCCGGCGATGATCACGCTGGCGTTCTCGTCATCAATGACGTCAGCCGGGCGATCCTCTTTCGGCGCATTTTTCTCCAGCTGCGCGGCGATCACCAACAGCAGCGGGGTGGCCGCCATCGACAGCGCCACCGCCAGTGTCAGCGACTTGGCCCATTCAACCGGCAAGACGCCGGCCAGCTGTGCGGCGCTGAAAATCACGAAGGCGAACTCACTGCCCTGCCCCAGCAGAATGGCGAACAGGCCGCGCTGGCGCTTCGGCACGCCGAGCAGCGGCCCAATCAGCCACAGCAACGCCGCCTTGATCAGCATAAAGCCCAGCAGCAGCGAGGCGATCAGCAACGGATGATGGAACAGCGTGCCGAAGTCGATCGACATGCCGACGCCGATGAAGAACAGCCCCAGCAGCAGTCCCTTGAACGGCTGAATATCGCTCTCCAGCGCGTGGCGGTATTCCGAGCTCGCCAACAACACCCCGGCGAGGAACGCCCCCATCGCCATCGACAGCCCGGCCATCTCCAGCAGGATGCCGAAGCCGAACACCAGGAACAGCGCCACGGCGCTGAACACTTCGCGCATGCCCGAACGGGCGACGAAGTGCAGCAGCGGACGGGTGACGTAGCGGCCGAGCAACACCACCATCGTCAACGCGCCCACCACCTTGGCCGCCGACAGCATGAAAGCGCCCAGCGTGGTGGTGGCGCCGCTGCTGGCCAGCAGCGGGATCATCGCCACCAGCGGGATCGCCGCGATATCCTGGAACAGCAGCACCGCAAACGCGCTGCGGCCGATCGGCGACGGCGTCAGATTGCGTTCGCTCATCGCCTGCATGGCAATGGCGGTGGATGAGAGCGCCAGCGTCAGGCCAATCAGCAACGCCACCTTCCAGTTAAGGCCAAGGAAGTAACAGAAGGCGCTCAGCGCCAGGCCGCAGCCCACCATCTGAATGCTGCCGCCGCCGAACACCGAGGCACGCAGCGTCCACAGCCGTTTAGGATCCAGCTCCAGGCCGATGATAAACAGCATCAGCACCACGCCGATCTCGGCGAAGGTCAGGATCGATTCGGCGTCCGACACCAGCTTCAGCCCCCAGGGGCCAATGATACAGCCGGCGATCAGGTAACCGAGCACCGAGCCCAGTCCCAGGCGCACCGCGATCGGTACAAACAGCGCCGCGGAGCCGAGGTAGATCAGCCCTTCGATCATCATGTGGTGATTATCCATGGCTGGCCTCCCGGGTTTCCGCTTCGGCATGTTCCATCAGGTAGTCGACCAGCCGCTGGCGGTAGGCTTCGCCGGCGGCGAGCAGCGCCGGCTCGTTGCAGGTAAAGGTATTGTGCACGGCGAAATAAGGCAGCCAGGTCATGCCGCAATAGATCGCCGTGGCCTGCAGCGGCTGCGCCAGCGCGGCGAAGTTGGGGAAGTCGCCCAGCTCGAAGTGGTGCTCGTCACCGCCGCTGGTCACCGCCCACAGGCAATCTTTACCCACCAGCGCATTGCCGTCGTGGCCGTAGGCCCAGCCGTGCTCCAGCACTTTGTCGATCCACAGCTTCAACAACGGCGGGAAGCTGTACCACTGCATCGGATGTTGCAGCACCACCAGGTCGGCGCGCTCCACCGCCCGCTGCTCGGCGTTGATGTCGATATTGAAATCGGGGTACAGCTCATACAGCGAGCGCACCTCCACCTCGGGGAGATCCTTCACCGCCTGCAGCAGGCGGTGATTGGCATGCGAATGCCGGGGATACGGGTGAGCATAAATTATCAGAATCATTGTTATCGTCGTTCCTTCGTTCCTTGCCAATACACCAAGCATATACCAATCACACAGAGTGACAGTTTGCCCACTGATTGATAGCGGAAATTTTTAACGCCAGCCGACAAATTCGCTGAATAAAAAAGGGCGCTGCATCTGCAGCGCCCCTTACGTTGCGTTATCGCGCGGTTACTTGCCGATGCGCGCGTGCATTTCCTGCACCGACGTCACCTGCTCGGTCGGATCCGCTTTCAGCGCCATCGCGGTGGCGAAGCCGCCGTTCAGCGTGGTGTCGTAGTGCACCTTGTACTGCAGTGCGCTGCGGCGAATCAGCTTGGAGTCCTCAATCGCCTGACGGCCTGCCGTGGTGTTGACGATGTAGGTGTACTCGCCGTTCTTGATACGGTCCTGAATGTGCGGACGCCCTTCGTGCACCTTGTTGACCAGGCGCGGGTTGATGCCCGCTTCGCCCAGCACCACCGCGGTGCCGTGGGTGGCGTCCAGCTCGAAGCCCTGCTTCAGCAGGCTGGCGGCCAAATCGACCACGCGGGCTTTATCGCCTTCACGCACCGACAGCAGCGCGCGGCCCTGCTTCTTCATGCCCGAGTTGCTGCCCAGCATCGCTTTGGAGAAGGCTTCCGCGAAGGTGCGGCCCACGCCCATCACTTCCCCGGTAGAGCGCATTTCCGGCCCCAGAATCGGGTCGACGCCCGGGAATTTGTTGAACGGCAGCACCACTTCTTTCACCGAATAGTACGGCGGGATGATCTCTTCGGTCACGCCCTGCTCGACCAGCGTTTTGCCCGCCATCACGCGCGCGGCCACTTTGGCCAGCGGCACGCCGGTCGCTTTGGAGACGAACGGCACGGTGCGCGCGGCGCGCGGGTTGACTTCAATCAGGTAGACTTCGTTGTCTTTCACCGCGAACTGCACATTCATCAGGCCGCGCACCTGCAGCTCGAACGCCAGTTTTTCCACCTGACGACGCATCACGTCCTGAATTTCCTGGCTCAGGGTGTACGCCGGCAGCGAACACGCGGAGTCGCCGGAGTGCACGCCCGCCTGCTCGATGTGCTCCATGATGCCGCCAATCAGCACGCGCTCGCCGTCGCAGATAGCATCGACGTCCACTTCCACCGCATCGTCCAGGAAGCGGTCCAGCAACACCGGCGCATCGTTGGACACGCTGACCGCGGTCTGGAAGTAGCGGCGCAGGTCGGTTTCGTCATAGACGATTTCCATCGCCCGGCCGCCCAGCACGTAAGAAGGACGCACCACCAGCGGATAGCCGATGGCCGCCGCCTTCTCCACCGCCTGTTCGATGGCGGTCACGGTGGCGTTGGCCGGTTGCTTCAGGCCCAGACGGTTGACCGCCTGCTGGAAGCGCTCGCGGTCTTCGGCGCGGTCGATGGCGTCCGGACTGGTACCGATAACCGGCACGCCTGCGGCTTCCAGCTCGCGCGCCAGCTTCAGCGGAGTCTGGCCGCCATACTGCACGATCACGCCCTTCGGCTTCTCGATGCGCACGATTTCCAGCACGTCTTCCAGCGTCACCGGCTCAAAGTACAGGCGGTCTGAGGTGTCGTAGTCGGTGGAGACGGTTTCCGGGTTACAGTTGACCATGATGGTCTCGTAGCCGTCTTCACGCAGCGCCAGCGAAGCGTGCACGCAGCAGTAGTCAAACTCGATGCCCTGGCCGATACGGTTCGGCCCGCCGCCCAGCACCATCACTTTCGGCCGGTCGTTGGTCGGGTTGGACTCGCACTCTTCTTCATAGGTGGAGTACATATAGGCGGTGTCGGTGGCGAATTCCGCCGCGCAGGTATCCACGCGCTTGTACACCGGATGCAGGCCGTAGCTGTGGCGCAGCTTGCGAATTTCGCTCTCGGCGACGCCGGCCAGCTTGGCCAGGCGCGCATCGGCGAAGCCTTTGCGCTTCAGGGTGCGCAGGAACTCTTGGTTCAGGCCGTTGATGCCCGCGTCGGCCACCTGCTCTTCCAGGCGCACCAGCTCTTCAATCTGCACCAGGAACCAGCGGTCGACGTTGGTCAGGTTGAACACGCCGTCGACCGACAAACCGGCGCGGAAGGCGTCGGCGATGTACCAGATGCGGTCGGAACCGGCGTCTTTCAGCTCGCGGCGGATTTTGGTCAGCGCTTCCGGATCGTCCAGGCTCACTTTCGGGTCGAAGCCGGTGGCGCCCACTTCCAGGCCGCGCAGCGCTTTTTGCAGCGATTCCTGCTGGGTGCGGCCGATGGCCATCACTTCACCGACCGACTTCATCTGGGTAGTCAGGCGATCGTTGGCGCCGGCGAACTTCTCGAAGTTGAAGCGCGGGATCTTGGTGACGACGTAGTCGATGGACGGCTCGAACGACGCCGGGGTGCGGCCGCCGGTGATGTCGTTCATCAGCTCATCGAGGGTGTAGCCCACCGCCAGCTTGGCGGCGATCTTGGCGATCGGGAAGCCGGTGGCTTTCGACGCCAGCGCCGAAGAGCGCGATACGCGCGGGTTCATTTCGATGACGATCAGGCGGCCGGTTTTCGGGTTGACCGAGAACTGCACGTTGGAGCCGCCGGTTTCAACGCCGATCTCACGCAGCACCGCCATCGAGGCGTTGCGCATGATTTGGTATTCCTTGTCGGTCAGGGTCTGGGCCGGCGCGACGGTGATCGAGTCGCCGGTGTGGATGCCCATGGCGTCGAAGTTTTCGATGGAGCAGACGATGATGCAGTTGTCGTTCTTATCACGCACCACTTCCATCTCGTACTCTTTCCAACCGATCAGCGATTCATCGATCAGCAGCTCGTTGGTCGGCGACAGGTCCAGGCCGCGTTCGCAGATCTCTTCGAACTCTTCGCGGTTGTAGGCGATGCCGCCGCCGGTGCCGCCCATGGTAAAGGAAGGACGGATGATGCACGGGAAGCCGACGTCAGCGGCCACCGCCAGCGCTTCTTCCATGGTGTGCGCGATGCCGGAACGCGCGGTATCCAGACCGATTTTCTTCATCGCCACATCGAAACGGCGACGGTCTTCGGCCTTGTCAATCGCATCGGCGGTGGCGCCGATCATGGTAACGCCGAACTCGGCCAGCACGCCCTGACGCTCCAGTTCCAGCGCGCAGTTCAGCGCCGTCTGGCCGCCCATGGTCGGCAGCACCGCATCCGGGCGCTCTTTTTCGATGATCTTGCGCACCACTTCCCAGTGGATCGGCTCGATGTAGGTCGCGTCGGCCATTTCCGGGTCGGTCATGATGGTCGCCGGGTTGGAGTTGACCAGAATGACGCGGTAACCCTCTTCGCGCAGCGCTTTACACGCCTGGGCACCCGAGTAGTCGAACTCACACGCCTGGCCGATAACGATCGGGCCAGCGCCGAGGATCAGGATGCTTTTTATGTCTGTACGTTTTGGCATTTTTTACTGCTCCTGATTATTTGGCGTTAGAACGGTAAGTCTCAATCAGTTCGATAAAGTGATCGAACAGCGGCGCGGCGTCGTGCGGGCCTGGGCTGGCTTCCGGGTGGCCCTGGAAGCTGAACGCCGCTTTGTCGGTGCGGTGAATGCCCTGCACCGTGTGGTCGAACAGCGATTTGTGCGTCACGCGCAGGTTCGCCGGCAGATTGTTCTCATCTACCGCAAAGCCGTGGTTCTGCGCGGTGATCATCACGGTGTTGTTGTCCAGATCCTTCACCGGGTGGTTGCCGCCGTGGTGGCCGAGCTTCATCTTCATGGTTTTCGCCCCGCTGGCCAGCGCCAGCAGCTGGTGGCCCAGGCAGATGCCGAACACCGGAATGTCGGTTTCCAGGAACTGTTTGATGGCGGTGATGGCGTAGTCGCACGGCTCCGGATCGCCCGGGCCGTTGGACAGGAAGATGCCGTCCGGATTCATTTTCAGCACCTCGTCGGCCGGGGTCTGCGCCGGCACCACGGTCAGGCGACAACCGCGATCCACCAGCATGCGCAGGATGTTGCGCTTGGCGCCGTAGTCGTAAGCCACCACGTGGAACGGCAGTTCCGCGGCGGTTTTGGCTTCCGGCAGGTCGCCTTCAAGCGTCCAGCTGCCTTGCTGCCAGCTGTAGGCCTCTTGAGTGGTGACCTCTTTCGCCAGATCCATACCCTTCAACCCCGGGAAACCTTGCGCCTTGGCCAGGGCCAGCGCGGCGTCCGGCGAATCGGCGGCGATGATGCAGCCGTTCTGGGCGCCTTTTTCGCGCAGCAGGCGAGTCAATTTACGGGTATCAATATCAGCGATCGCCACGATGTTGTGACGCTTGAGGTAGTCGGACAGGCTTTCTTCATTGCGGTAGTTGCTGGCGATCAGCGGGAGGTCACGAATGACGAGGCCTTGGGCGTGTACTGCGGAGGATTCTTCGTCGGAAGCATTGGTGCCGACATTGCCGATATGAGGATAAGTAAGAGTAACGATCTGGCGGGAATAGGAAGGATCAGTGAGGATTTCTTGATAACCGGTCATCGACGTATTGAAGACCACTTCCCCCACTGCCGTTCCCTCTGCCCCGATGGCCCGACCGTGGAATTGGGTTCCGTCTTCCAGAACCAATAGCGCTGACTTTATCAAAACACCCTCCAAGGAATAATCAATCACAATATTTGCATATTAATTCAGATATCGCGATCTAAATCAATGCAAAAACCGTCCGCGAGGCCAATTTTTGGCAAATTGGGCGCATTTTAATGATGAGTGCCTGGCTTGTCTACCCAAACTGCCGTTTTTTGTTTTATTTTTGCAGTTCTCGGCACTCATGCGGCTTGAGCGCCGATAAAAACACAGAAAACCGGGGCTGGAAAACGGTTGCGGGGAAGAATGATGGAAAATGGCGCCAGAATGGGACAAAAAAGACGCTAAAAAAGCCGAGGGTGGAAAAAAAGGAGATGATTAGCAAAGTAAATGCAGATAAATAACAGCTTTGATAATGAAATAAAATCAACACGATATTTATCATGTTAAAAAAAAGGACAATAAAATTATTGCCCGATTATCATAGCATTATGATCAATACAACCACATCACGATGGTATGCAAATCAATTATAACTGGTCCAAATTCAACACATCACGCATATCAAACAAACCTTTATCCCGGTTATGCAGCCAGGCAGCCGCGCGCACCGCACCGCTGGCAAAAGTCATGCGGCTGGAAGCCTTATGGGTAATTTCCACCCGTTCACCGATGTCGGCGAACATTGCCGTGTGCTCGCCGACGATGTCGCCGGCGCGAATGGTGGCAAAGCCGATGCTTTGGGGATCGCGTTCGCCGGTATGGCCTTCGCGCGCATAGACCGCACAGCTTTTCAGATCGCGCCCCAGCGCGCTGGCGATCGCTTCGCCCATCGCCAACGCCGTGCCCGACGGCGCATCCACTTTGTGGCGGTGGTGCGCCTCGACGATTTCGATATCGGTATAGTCGCCCATCACCTGCGCGGCCTTCTCCAGCAGTTTCAGCACCAGGTTGACGCCGACGCTGAAGTTGGCGGCGAACACGATGCCGATATGCTGCGCCGCAGCGCGGATCGCCTGCTTGCCGGCGTCATCGAAGCCGGTGGTGCCAATCACCATCGCCTTGTGGTGCGCCACGCAAAAATCCAGGTAGTTCCGCGTGCTTTCCGGGCGGGTGAAGTCGATCAAAATGTCGAACTCACTCGCCACTTTCTCCAGGCTGTCGCTTACCTTGACGCCCAGCGCGCCAATGCCCGCCAACTCGCCGGCGTCGACGCCGATCAGGCTTGAACCCGGGCGCGACAGCGCCGCGCCCAACACCACGCCTTCCGCCTGCTGCACCGCCTGGATCAACTGACGGCCCATCCGGCCGCCGGCGCCCGCAATCGCAATGCGGATTTGTGAATCACTCATGCTTGCTCTCTTCTTGATTTGACGCCTATCCCATTAGGCTATCGATTCAGGGTAACTGCCCCGCTGCAGCGCCGCCAGAGGATTCATTTCATAATTAGAAAATTATGATATTCCCCCGCTTTCATCAGCGGCGCTGTCGTGAGATTAACATTCAACCGATTTGGCGGCCTGCGACGATTGTACATAATCATGCAGTTTCCATGGCAAAAAAATGCAGAAAAAAGGCGCCGAAAACGGCGCCTGGGGAAAGGATCACAGCGAGGTCAGGCGGTAATGGCGGCCACTTCGTTGGCGATCGCCGTCAGCGCATCGTGGCGGGCATAGTCCTCACGCACCAGTGCCGCGCGCTGGCGATAGATCGGCTGCTGCAGAATGCGCGTCGCCGCCGCCAGGATCTGTTCAGGGCTTGGCGTGCTGGTGTGCAGGCTGATGCCGCACCCGGCGGCGACCACGCGCGCGGCCGCCTCCAGTTTGTCTTCGCCGGTGCCGGCGACGATCAGCGGCACGCCGCTGTTCAGCGCATAGTTGATCGAGCCGTAACCGCCGTTGGTGATCAGCAGCGCCGTCTCCGGCAACCAGCGTTCGAAGGAGATAAACTCCCGCACTCTGGCATTGGCCGGCAGCGCGTCCATCAGTCCTTCCGTCGCCCGCCCGCCGGTGGTGGCCAACACCCGCACCGGCAGATGAGCCAGCGCTTGCAGCGTCGGCACGATCAGCTGATGCAGATCGACATTGGCCAGCGTGCCCTGCGTCACAATCACCAGCGGCCGACGATCGTCCGCCTCCCACAGCGTTTCTTCCGCCGCCGGCTGGCCGCCGCTGCGCAGCGGGCCGACGAAGCGCACGCCGCTCGGCAGATCGTCACGCTCATATTCCAGCGCCGTGGTAGCCAGCTGCAGGAAACGCTCGCAGCCGCCGATCAGCGCGTCGGTGAACGGGCGATCCAGCGCCCGTCCCCCCGCCTGCACCAGCGCTGCATCGAAGCTCTGCTGTACTTCATCGAGCAGCACGCGCGTTTCTTCATCCACCAGCTGCTCACGGGTCAGCGCCTGCGGCAGCAGCGCCGGCGGGATGCGTGGACCATAAAAAATAGCATCGCGCGAGGAATACGACAGCGGCGTGACCCCGATACCGAAGACCGGCGGCCGTTCGGCAGACTGCAGCAGCGGCAGCACGCCGTAGAAGCAGTTCTCCACCATCAGCAGATCGGTGTCTTCGGCAGCGATAGTCGCACGCAGTTGCCGATCCAGCAGCGGGATCGGCGCGGCGAAGAAATCTTTCAGCGCCAGCGCCATCTGTGCATTGCCCGGCGGCAGGGCGGCGCGCTCGGGGAAGTGCTGCTCCAGGTGGCGGTAATCGAAATCCACCTGCGCGTCGAACGGCACGAAGCTCGCACCCACCGCCTCGGCGCGTTCGCGGAACAGCGCGCCGGTCATCACCCGCACCTGATGCCCTTGGGCAATCAGGTGGCGAGCGATGGCCAACATCGGGTAAACGTGCCCCGGAGTGGCGACTGCCGCCATCAATATCCTTGCCATAATGCTCCTTTACGCTTCTGCGTTAGCCGGCTTCAGCGCCAGATTGGCGCACACCGGGTTGCTCTGAATATGCACGCGCTGCAAATGACGCGCGGAACGGGCGGTGAAGCCCTCACGCCCATGCAGCAGCGAGAAGTTGTCCGCCACCACCACGTCGCCCTGTTGCCATTGGTGGGCATAATAGTGACGCGGATCGTACAGATGCTGCTGCAGAGTGTGGTGGAACTGTTCCTGCAGTTGTTCCGGCACGCCGTGATATTCCAGCGCATGTTGATTGAGGAATTTTTTCCCCTCCGTCGGCGGTTCATTGTAGCGCATGATCAAGCCCCTGCCGTTCGGGTGCTGCACCACCAGCGGCGAACAGACTTCACCGCCGTAGTGCACCACCTGCTTGATGCGGTAGGTGATCGAGACCGACAGCCACTGATCCAGCAACGCTTCGTCCGCATTGGCCAGCAAGCGCGTGGTGTCGACGAAGGTAGTGCACCCGCCTTCGTCCGGCGACGGCGCCGCCACGCAGTGGAACAGCTGGAACTCGGGAATAGTCGGCTTATACATGCCATCCCAATGCAGCGGGACGTAGCTGCTGTCGAAAATATGATCCTTGGCGTCCGGATGTTCCTTCACGTCCAGCACCGCGCCAAACGGCCACATCATGATCTCGCCCCACTGCTCGGCGTAGCGCGTCAGAACCTCCCCATCGCTGAAACCGGAGTCGAATCCGCGCAGCACCAGCAAGTGATGCTCCTGCGCCAGCGCCCGCAGCGCTGCCACCGGCAGTTCGCCGATCTTTTGCCCCGGATGCTGCGGCGTCAGGATCGCGCCAAACGGGGTATTCGGTTGAATATGGCAATTAAGCGGTTGGTTATTCATCGGTGATTCTCCTTGCATCGAATGTGCTGCTCACACGGCAACGTGCCGTCAAAAACGCGTCCGCCAGGATTTCGGGCGCAAAAGCCTGCAGTGGCCTCAGGCCATCTGCGGTTGTTCGATCAGGTAATGGCTCGGCGTGCCGCGAATCTCAACCAGCTCGCCGTCCAGGCTCTGCGCGTCTTTACGCTTCATCAGTACGAACTGGCCGTTCACGTTGGCCGCCACGCCATGCCACGGCGTCAGCCAGTCGTCTTTGGTCGGCATCATGTGGATACCTATCTTCAGGCTGTCGGCCGGCTGCGGGTGAATCGACAGGCGGATCGCCGCCGGGAAATGCTGGGCCAGCAGGTTGCCCCAGGCCCAGCTGCGCTGGATAACGCCGCAGGCGCGCCGTTTGGCGTCTTTTTGCAGCGCGGCGTTGGAACCGCTGTAGCCCGGCAGGAGGCTGTCTTCATACAAGAAGCGCGTGATGGCGCGATACAGCATTAATCCCTGCTCGTCCTGCATCAGCTGGCGCTTGATCGCCTCTTCCGATTCGGCATAGCCGTCCACCAACAGCCGGCGCAGCAGATCGTAGTCATCGGTATGCTCCGCCAGACCTTTGACGTCGCCGAGGTTGAACACGCTCAGGTGGGTTGCGCCTACTTCATGCAGCAGGCTTTCAATCTCACGTTGATAATGGTTGATCGCTTCGTCGCTGACGCGGATCAGATCGCCGAACACATGGCCGTCGGAACAGATAACGATATGCGCGCCCGGCGGGTAATAGAGTTGAATGCGCTGGCACAGCGAGTTGAGGAAGATCAGCGACAGCCGCTCCGCCATGTCCGGCACCGCGCCTATCACCTTATTGGCGTTGGGTGACTTGGTCGGAAAAGCCGGCAGCACGAATTCGATGCGCTGGTCGTTTTCAATGAATGCCCGAATGCGCGGCAATTGCACCTGAGTGACCTGCCGCTCTTCTTCAGCCAGAGAAGCATCGTCGGCGATGAGGCGACGTCGATATTGCAATAATTCACGTAGGATTTTTAATGCTATTTCTTCTTTTTTCTGTGCGCTATCCACAATGAGCTCCTGTTGCGATGTGGCGCGGGTGTATTATTGGCAAGCACAATAAGATTTATCAAAAAGAGATAAAGCGCATGCAAAATAATAATCAGCCCGTCGTTTATATGCTTCAGGCAATATAGGAAAGATGGTGCTATATTATTAGCCCGTATAATTCACAATCTTGGTTAAGTTGTGCTTAACAAACTATGAGCAATATTTTAAAACGCATGGCCATTTTCTCAAAAGTGGTCGATTGTGGCGCATTCAGCATGGCGGCAAAAGAATTGGGCATGACGACCTCCGCCGTCAGCCAGCATATTCGCCAGCTGGAGGAACATCTGGGCATTCAATTACTGTTGCGATCGACGCGCTCATTGAGCCTGACCGAAGCCGGATTGTGCTTTTATGAAGATTGTCTGCTGATGATCCACGCCGCCGAGCGCGGGCAACAGCGGATCGCCGCGCTGCGCGGCGAGCTGGTCGGTGAACTGCGCGTCGCCACCTCGACCGAATTCGCCACCCATTATCTGGTGCCGGCGCTGCAGAGCTTCCTCGACGAACACCCGCGCATCACGCTGCGGTTGGAAATCCACGATGAGAGAATAGACCTCATCGCGCAACGCATCGATCTGGCAATACGCGGCGGTGCGCTGGCTGACTCCAGCTACGTCTCAACGCGGCTGGCGCGCTGCCGCGAAGTGCTGTGCGCTTCCCCGGCCTACCTGGCACACCACGGGGTGCCGGATTCGCCTCAGGCGCTGACCCATCATCATTGGGTCACCTTTACGCCGCTCGGCAATCCGCAGTTTGTTCGCCTGATCCATCGCGACGGCGGCGAGCACCGCATGCGCATGACCGGGCGACTGTTCACCAACAGCGGCATGGCGATGAAGGAGCTGGCGCTGACCGGCAAAGGCATCATTCGCAATTTCTTCGCCAACGTCGAGCGAGAGTTGCGCAGCGGCGAGCTGATTGAAATATTGCCCGACTGGCGATTACCGGAAATTAATTGCTATGCCATTATGCCGCGACGGGAGATCCAGCCATTAAAAGTCCGGCGATTGCTGGAGCATATGAAGCTCTATTTAAAGGAGAAAGGATTAAACGACCTAGAACAGATTCGACAAGAATAAAATAAGAAACATCTGCAAGACTACTATTGTAATTATTGTAATCACGTTGACGACACCAGGCCCTATTTAGATTGCAGCCTAATGATATTCTATTTAATGACTTCATTCAGCCTATATAATTAATGACGCCACCGCTATTTCAAATACTCAGAATAAATTTGACTTTAGTTAGCAGAAAATTTGAATATACTCAGCATTTTATTTTTAATGCCGTTGGCATTCCAAAAAAAACGGGAAGCCTAAGCTCCCCGTTGTCATTCACTCACGCACCTCAGTCAATCTGACGGACGTCCACGCGCAGCTCTTTCGGCACTTCGAACACGATGTTCTCTTCACGCCCGCTGATTTCATGCACGTCCAGGCCGCCCAGCGCTTTCAGGCGGGAGATCACCTCCTGCACCAGCACATCCGGTGCCGAGGCGCCGGCGGTAACGCCGATATTGCGCGCTTCGCTCAGCCAGCTTTCCTGAATATCCGCCGCCGAATCGATCAGATAAGCCGGTTTGCCGACGCGCTGCGCCAGTTCCGCCAGACGGTTAGAGTTGGAGGAGTTCTTCGACCCCACCACCAGCACCACGTCCGCATCGCCGGCCAGGTTGCGCACCGCTTCCTGACGGTTGGTGGTGGCGTAGCAAATGTCATCCTTGCGCGGACCGATAATGCTCGGGAAGCGCTGACGCAGCGCGTCGATCACGTCCGAGGTATCATCCACCGACAGCGTGGTCTGCGTCATGAAGCACAGGTTGTTTTCGTCTTTCACCTGCAGTTTCCACACGTCATCCGGCGACTCGACCAGGTACATGCCGCCCTGCGGATTGCTGTACTGGCCCATGGTGCCTTCCACCTCCGGGTGCCCGGCATGGCCGATCAGAATCGCTTCGGTGCCGCGGCGGCTGGCACGCGCCACTTCCATATGCACCTTGGTCACCAGCGGACAGGTGGCGTCGAACAGCATGGTCAGATCGCGCGCCTTGGCTTCGGCGCGCACGGCTTGAGACACGCCGTGCGCCGAGAAGATCAGGATAGAGCCGTCCGGCACTTCGGCGATCTCTTCGATAAACACGGCGCCGCGCTCACGCAGGCTGTCGACCACGTAGCGGTTGTGCACCACTTCATGCCTTACGTAGATCGGCGCGCCATACAGCTCCAGCGCGCGTTCCACGATGCTGATCGCACGATCAACCCCGGCGCAGAAGCCGCGCGGGTTAGCCAGCAATATTTGCATGCGTCTCCTCCTGCTGCGGATCAATCTCCAGCACTTCGATGTCGAAGGTCACCGGATGGCCCGCCAGCGGATGGTTGAAATCGACGGTGATCGAATCTTCCGCCACCGCACGCACCACGCCCGGCATTTCACTGCCGTCGATGGCGGTAAACAGCATGATGGTGCCCACGTCCGGCACGCCGGTTTCCGCGAAGTCGCGGCGCGAGAAGAACTGGACCAGATCCGGGTTCTCCGCGCCGAACGCCGCTTCCGGCTGCAGGGTAAAGGCGCACTTGTCGCCCGCGCGCAGGCCGAGCAGTTGCTCTTCCAGCGGCGCCGACAGGCTGCCGTCACCCAGGCGGAACAGCGCCGGTTTGCCGCTGCTGCGGGTGGATTCGGCGGTCGAACCGTCTTCCAGTTTCAGCGTGAAGTGAACCAGCACCGCGCTGTCACTGATAACCTGAGCCGTCATATTACTCACCTTTACTCTTTGCGCCTTTGCTCGCCGGCGACAGGAAACCTTCCAGCACGATCATCGCCGCACCCACGCAGATAAAGCTGTCCGCCAGATTGAAGGTCGGGTAGTGCCAGTCACCGACGTAGAAGTCGATGAAGTCGACCACAAAACCGTGCCACAGGCGATCGAACAGGTTGCCCAACGCCCCGCCGATAATAAAGGCGTAGGCGATGTTGTTCAGCTTCTGCTGCGCGGTGCTGCGGTACATCATCACCAGCAGCACCGCGACGATGGCGATGGCGATGCCGGCAAAGAACCAGCGCTGCCAACCGCCATGGTCGGCCAGGAAGCTGAACGCGGCGCCGTAGTTGCGCGCGTAAAACAGGTTGAACGACGGGATCAACGGCTGGGACTGGCCCAGCGTAAAGTTAGCGAGGATCCACTGTTTGCTGCCGAAATCCAGCGCCAGCACCGCCACTACAACCCACAGCCAACGCAGGCCGGTCGAACAAATTGGTTTACTCATCAGGCGCAAGTTCTCAGGCAAAGTTACGCTTCTCGCCGTCACCGGCGACGTTGCTCACACAGCGGCCGCAGATGTCTGCATGCTCCGCCACCAGACCGATATCGGTGGTGTAATGCCAGCAGCGCGGGCACTTCTCACCCGGCGCTGTGCTGAAGGCGATCTTCAGCCCTTTCAGCAGCTCGGAGGCCTGCGCATCGGCCGGCGCATCCGCCAATGGCGCAACGCTTGCCGCAGAGGTCAGCAGCACAAAGCGCAGCTCATCCTGCAGGCTGTTCAGACGCGCCGCCAACTCGCTGTCGGCATACAGCGTCACCGCCGCTTCCAGCGAGCCGCCGAGGCGTTTGTCGGCACGCGCCTGCTCCAGCACCTTGTTCACTTCACCGCGCACTTTCAGCAACTCGGCCCAGAAAGCGTCGTTCATCGGCTCGCCTTCCGCCAGCCCGAACAGGCCGTCGTACCACTCTTCAGTGAACACGTACTGCGCGCGTTTGCCCGGCATGAAGCCCCAGATCTCGTCCGCAGTGAACGACATGATCGGCGCCATCCAGCGCACCAGCGCTTCGACGATGTGATACAGCGCGGTCTGGCAGCTGCGGCGAGCGACGCTGTCGCTCTTGGCGGTGTACTGACGATCCTTGATGATATCCAGGTAGAAGGAGCCCATCTCGACCGAGCAGAACTGCATCAGGCGCTGCACCACTTCGTGGAAATCGTAGTTGGCGTAAGCCTGCTCGATATCCCGCTGCGCCGCCAGCGCGCGGCCGACCGCCCAGCGATCCAGCACCACCATGTCTTCCGGCGCCACGCAATCGGTGCTTGGCTCAAACCCGTTCAGGTTGGCCAGCAGGAAGCGCGCGGTGTTGCGGATGCGGCGATAAGCGTCGGCAGAACGCTTGAGGATCTCGTCGGACACCGCGATCTCGCCGGTGTAATCGGTCGACGCCACCCACAGACGCAGAATGTCGCCGCCCAGCTTGTTCATCACGTCCTGCGGGCTGACGGTGTTGCCGATCGACTTGGACATCTTGCGGCCCTGGCCGTCGACGGTGAAGCCGTGGGTCAGCACTTCCTTGTACGGCGCCTTGCCCTTCATCGCGGTGGAAATCATCAGCGAGGACATGAACCAGCCACGATGCTGGTCGGAGCCTTCCAGATACATGTCGGCGCCGTGGCCGTTAAACTCAGGGCGAACGTCGACAACCGAGGCGTGGGTGGAACCGGAATCGAACCACACGTCCAGCGTATCCGGCACTTTCACGTAGTCGGCGGCTTCCGCGCCGAGGATGTCGGCCGCGTCCAGATCCCACCAGGCCTGAATGCCGTCTTGCTCGACGCGCTTGGCCACTTCTTCCATCAGCTCAACGCTGCGCGGGTGCAGCTGTTCGGTCTCTTTATGCACGAACAGCGACATCGGCACGCCCCAGGTGCGCTGACGCGAGATGCACCAGTCCGGACGGTTGGCCACCATCATTTCGATGCGCGCCTGGCCCCAATCCGGGATCCACTGCACGCCCTTGATCTCCTCCAGCGACTGCTGACGCAGGCCTTTCTGATCCATGCTGATGAACCACTGCGGCGTGGCGCGGAAGATGATCGGCGTCTTGTGGCGCCAGCAGCACGGATAGCTGTGCAGGAACTTCTCGACGTGCAGCAGCGCGCCTTTGTCACGCAGCAGATCGACGATCAGATCGTTGGCCTTGAAGACGAACTTGCCGTCCAGCAGCGGGTAGGTGCCGGTCAGGTAGCAGCCGTTCGGCCCTACCGGGTTGGCCACTTCCAGGCCGTATTTCTGGCCGATCACGAAGTCGTCCGGGCCGTGGCCTGGCGCGGTGTGCACCGCACCGGTACCGGCGTCCAGCGTCACGTGCTCGCCGAGGATCGCCGGCACATCGAAGTCCATGAACGGGTGTTTGAAGCGCAGCAGCTCCAGATCGGCGCCTTTGCAGCTGCCCAGCACTGTCCACTCGGTGATGCCGGCGCGTTTCATCACGCTTTCCACCAGTTCGGCCGCCAGGATCAGGCACTGGCCGTCAACCTGCACCAGCTGATAGGTGAAGTCCGGGTGCAGCGAGATCGCGCGGTTGGCCGGCAAGGTCCACGGCGTGGTGGTCCAGATAACCAGCGAGATGGCGCCGTTGAAGTGGCTCACGCCGAACTTGGCCGCCACGGCAGCCGCGTCGGCCGCATGGAAGCTCACGTCGATCGACGGCGAAGTCTTGTCGTAGTACTCCACTTCCGCTTCCGCCAGCGACGAGCCGCAGTCGGTGCACCAGTGAACCGGCTTGGCGCCTTTCAGCAGGTGGCCGTTGCTGATGATCTTGCCCAGCGCGCGGATGATGTTGGCTTCGGTTTTGAAGTCCATCGTCAGGTACGGACGATCCCAGTCACCCAACACGCCCAGACGGATGAAGTCCTTCTTCTGGCCTTCAACCTGCTCGGCCGCGTACTCGCGGCACTTCTGGCGGAACTCGGCCGCCGTCAGCTTCTCGCCCGGCTTGCCGTACAGCTGCTCAACCTTCAGTTCGATCGGCAGGCCGTGGCAGTCCCAACCCGGCACATAAGGCGAGTCGAAGCCGGCCATCCCTTTCGACTTGATGATAATGTCTTTGAGAATCTTGTTAACCGAGTGACCAATGTGAATGCTGCCGTTCGCATACGGAGGGCCGTCATGCAAAATGAAGGTTTTTTTGCCCTTTTTGGCAGTACGAATAATCCCGTACAGATCCTGTTCATACCAACGTTGCAGCATGCCAGGTTCGCGCTTGGCGAGATCGCCGCGCATCGGGAACCCTGTTTCCGGCAAGTTCAGGGTATTCTTGTAGTCACTCATTAGATTCTCGGTTCCGTTTTCGGCTATAGAGATTAAACCGGTGTCTGTAGCCCGAAGAACTTCCGGGCCGTCACCACATCATTGGCGATTTGCTGCTTCAGGGCATCGAGCGAAGCAAACCGCTGTTCATTGCGCAATTTTGCGCGGAGCACCACCTCAATATGGCGCCCGTAAAGATCCATTGTGACATCCAGCAGATGCACTTCCAGCTGCTGGCGCACGCCGGCGACGGTCGGGCGCGTGCCGATATTGGCCACGCCCGGCAGCGGCTTGGGTCCCAGGCCGTACACTTCCACCGCATACACTCCTTTCACCGGCGCCACCAGACGCTTGAGCGGCAAATTGGCGGTCGGGAAGCCGATGGTGCGCCCCAGCTCGTCGCCGTGCACCACGCGCCCGGAAATGCTGTACGGGTGGCCCAGCAGGGTCTCCGCCAGCGGCAGATCGTCCTCGCTCAGCGCGGTGCGGATCGCGGTGCTGCTGATGCGCCGCTCGCCTTCGCGGAAGGTCGGGGTGCTGACCACGTCGAAGCCGTACTCTTTTCCGGCCTGCTGCAATAGCGGAAAATCGCCCTGACGCCCGGCGCCAAAGCGAAAATCATCCCCCACCATCAGGAATTTGACGCCCAGTTTTTCCACCAGCAGCTCGGCGACGAACGCCTGCGCGGTGTTGGCGGCGAAACGCGGATCGAACTTGACGCACAGCAGGTAATCGACGCCCGCCTGCGCCAGATAGTTGGCCTTGTCGCGCAGGCGCGTCAAGCGGGCCGGCGCTTTGTCTGCGGCGAACATCTCCAGCGGCTGCGGCTCAAAGATCATGACCATCACCGGCAGCCCGAGGCGTTTCCCCTGTTGCTTCAACTGTTCCAGCAACGCCTGATGGCCGCGATGCACGCCGTCAAAGTTGCCGATGGTGAGCACGCAACCATGGTGGCGCGCCCGGATATTGTGAATGCCGCGAATTAGCTCCATAGCTGGCTCAAAACAGTGGAAATCGGCGGATTATACCTTGTACAGCCGGTAAGGTTAACCCGCGATTGGTGCCTTTATGTAATAGACATACCATACCGGAGATAATCTGCGCGTGAAACGGCTTCGCCGCAGTTTATCCGGCGCTGCCGGGGCGATTCTCGACCGCGGCCAACGGCTTGCGCCCGCCGCGGCAAATCATTGGCGAATTTTCTCGCGAAACACTGTATTCCCAAGAGCGAAGCTGGTAAAATCCTGCGCCATCACAACGTAGCGAGTGCCGCCTGTACAAACGGCGCTTATTTGCACAAATCCATTGACAAACGAAGGCTAAAAGGGCATATTCCTCGGCCTTTGAATTGTCCTCAATAGAATATATTTGGGAGTTGGACCTTGGCTAATATCAAATCAGCTAAGAAACGCGCCGTACAGTCTGAGAAACGCCGCAAGCATAACGCAAGCCGTCGCTCAATGGTGCGTACCTTCATCAAGAAGGTAGACGCAGCTATCGCAGCTGGCGACAAAGAAGCAGCACAAAATGCATTCCTGGTAATGCAGCCACTGGTGGACCGTCAGGCAGCTAAAGGCCTGATCCACAAAAACAAAGCAGCGCGTCATAAGTCAAACCTGACTGCACGCATCAACGCAATGCAATAAGCATTTCGTTATCTGCTTGATAAAAAAACCGGCTCAGGCCGGTTTTTTTACGTCCTGCGTTCAGTGAACCGCTAGCAGGAAAACAGCGCCGAGAAGTCTTTGTTGCAGACGCGCTGCACCGCCGGATGCTGGATCATGCGCTCGGCGAAGATGATGTAATACTCCTCCTGCACGCTGTCGATGCGCCCAATCTCCACCACATTGTCATCGTTGTAGGTATCCTGCGCATACAGCGTCGGCGCCACGAAGATCGCATTGTGGTACATGCCGAAGGCCTTCATCAGCGCCGCATCGTCGAACTCGCCCAGAATTTCCACCTGAATACCCTGCGTATTGAACCAGTTGAGCAGCTTGCGCCCCAGCATCGAACGACGGCCGGGGATCAGCAGCTTGCGCTGCTCCAGACAGGCCGGGAACGGCAGCTCCGGCGCCGGCTGGCGACAGAAAAAGCTGATGCCGCACTCGCCCAGCTTCAGCGAGAACAGCCCTTCCTGCTGGCTGGAGTCCACCGGGCAATCCGACAGGATCATATCCAGCTTGTGCTGGCTGAGCTGCTCCAGCAGCATCTCGTGCGTCGATTCAAAGCAACGCAGGTGGATCTGCTCGTTGTCCACCACCACCGCCGTTTCCAATACCTGGCTGACCAGCCGCTTCGACAGCGCGTCCGCCACGCCAACGTCGAACAACAGGTTGGACTCTTTGCGGTAGTTGACGATATCCAGCATTTCCTGGCTGAGCATAAACATCTTGTCGGCATAGCGGAACACCAACTGCCCCAGCTCCGAAGGCACCAACCCGCGCCCCTGGCGTTTGAACAGCTTGCCGTCCAACCGCTCTTCCAGCGCTTTGATCTGGCCGGTGATGGTCTGCGGCGTCAGAAACAACGCTTCGGCGGCACCGACCACGGAACCGGCCTTGCAGACCTGCCAGAAATAGTAAAGGTGATTAAAGTTGATATGCGACATCCTCACGAGCGGCTCTCCTTAACAACGTTTCGCAGCGGCAAACGGTGTGCCGTGACGAGCGACAAACTTCCTTTCCCTGCTTCAGACAACGTGTAGCCCCATTAGTCCCAACGAAGAACGGCCGAAGCTGCACATATTTTATACCGTACAGCTCCGACCAGCCATTTTATTATGTGCCCTTACCGGGCACATTCAGGATTAACGCACGCGCGGCAACGCCAGACGCAGTAATCCATACCCTACCACCGCCGCAGTGGTGGAGCCCAACAGGATCCCCAGGCGGGAATAGGTGCTGAGCGCCGCATCCGCATCGCCGAACGCCAGCGAGGCGATAAAAATCGACATGGTAAAACCAATGCCGCAAAGCACCGAAACGGCAAACACCTGTTTGAAGCCGATACCTTCAGGCAAACGGGCGATGCCCATTTTCACCGCCAGCAGGCTGAAGAGGAAAATCCCCAGCGGCTTGCCGATAAACAGGCCAGCCGCAATCCCGACCGGCAGCAGCGACGTCAACCCATCCAGCGATACGCCCTGCAAAGAGACCCCGGCGTTGGCGAAAGCGAACAGCGGCAGGATCATAAACGCGACCCAAGGGTGCAGCTCATGCTCCAGCGTTTCCGACGGCGATGGCCCCTTCTTGACGTTCAGCGGGATCATAAAGCCGACAATCACCCCGGCCAGCGTCGCATGCACCCCGGACTTGAGGATCGCCACCCACAGCACCAGGCCGACCATCATATACAGCGAGGTCTTGCCCACGCCGCGCCAGTTCATCACCGCCAGCAGCACCGTCGCCGCCGCCGCCACGCCCAGCGCCACCATCGACACTTCGTGGGTGTAGAACAGCGCGATGATGATAATCACGCCCAGGTCATCGATGATCGCCAACGCCAGCAGGAACACTTTCAGGCTGGTCGGCACGCGGTTGCCCAGCAAGGCCATGACGCCCAGCGCAAAGGCGATGTCGGTCGCGGCCGGGATCGCCCAGCCCTGGCGGGTAACTTCATCCGCGCCGTTGAACAACAGGTAAATCAGCGCCGGCGCCAACATGCCGCCCAGTGCTGCGATCGCCGGAAACACCGCTTTGTCGCGCCCGGACAGCGAGCCTTGCATCAGCTCGCGCTTGACCTCCAGCCCCACCACCAGGAAGAAGATGGCCATCAGGCCGTCGTTTATCCACAGCAGCAGCGGCTTGGCGATCTCCAGCGAAGCTACCTTCACCATCACCGGCAGGTTAAGGAATGCCTGATAGATCCCCTGCGCCGGGGTGTTGGCCATGATCAGGGCGACGATCGCCGCCGCGATCAGAATGATACCGCCCGCGGCTTCCTGACGTAAAAATTGACGAATGATGTTGGTCACAGTACGTCTCTCCAAATCTGTGCAGGACATAGCGCCCTGCGAACCACAGTCATGAAGTGAGTATAGAGGGCGTTTTAGTTCGAAAAAATAAGTTTATAAATGCTAAATAGCTCGAAAAAACCGATAAAAAGCACGAATAAGTCACATTTACGTTGTGGAATTAGCGGTTTGGCGCGCAAATAAAAACCCCGGGACAGAAGCCCGGGGTTCGCACATAAGCCAACAGAAACAGCAGGTTAGCGAGTCAGATCGTCAAAGAACTTTTTCACCCCGTCGAAGAAGCTCTTCGAACGCGGGCTGTTCTTGTCGCCGGACGGGCCACCCAGGCTCTCTTCCAGCTCACGCAGCAGCTGCTTTTGCTTGTCGTTCAGATTGACCGGGGTTTCCACCACCACGCGGCACAGCAGGTCGCCTTGGCTGCCGCCACGCACCGATTTCACGCCCTTGCCGCGCATGCGGAACAGCTTGCCGGTTTGGGTCTCCGAAGGCACCTTCAGTTTCACCCGGCCGTCCAGCGTCGGCACTTCAATCTCGCCGCCCAGCGCCGCCATGGCGAAGTTGATCGGCACTTCACAGTACAGGTTGTTGCCTTCACGCTCGAAGATCGGGTGCGCCTTCACCTGCACCTGAACGTACAGATCGCCCGCCGGTGCGCCGTGTTCGCCGGCTTCACCTTCACCCGCCAGGCGAATGCGGTCGCCGGTATCGACGCCGGCCGGAATTTTCACCGACAGCGTCTTGGATTTTTCTACCCGGCCGTGGCCGTGGCACTTGTTGCACGGATCTTTGATGATCTGACCGCGGCCATGGCAGTGCGGACACGCCTGCTGCACGGTGAAGAAGCCCTGACGCATCTGCACCTGGCCCTGGCCGTGACAGGTTGGGCAGGTAACCGGTGAGCTGCCCGGCTTGGCGCCGCTGCCGTGGCAGACGTCGCACTCTTCCAGCGTCGGGATGCGGATCTCTTTGGTGACGCCACGTACCGCTTCCTCGAGGGTCAGCTCCATGTTATAGCGCAGATCGGAACCGCGGCTGGCGCGCTGACGGCGGCCTCCGCCGAAGATGTCGCCAAACACGTCGCCAAAGATATCGCTGAAGTCGGCGCCGCCGCCAAAGCCGCCGCCGCCCATGCCGCCCTGTTCAAAGGCTGCGTGCCCATACTGGTCGTAGGCCGCGCGTTTCTGGTCGTCGGTCAGAACTTCGTAAGCTTCTTTAACTTCTTTAAACTTGGTTTCGGCGTCTTGTTCCTGGTTGCGGTCAGGATGGTATTTCATCGCCAGGCGTTTGTACGCCTTTTTGATCTCACGTTCATCCGCCGTCTTGCTGACGCCGAGAATCTCGTAATAGTCTTTCTTCGCCATTCTTTCGCTTACCCTTAACATGCGTGCACGGGCGCAGAGTTGCCTCGACGCCCGTGCTGGTTTCCGGGAGCGGCACCTCGGCCGCCCCGTGCCCGCTTAAGGGCGATTATTTTTTGTCTTTAACTTCTTCGAACTCGGCGTCAACCACGTCGTCGTCTTTCTGCGCCGCGTTGTCCGCGCCGGCGTCAGCACCCTGCTGAGCCTGCTGCGCCTGAGCCATTTCCAGCAGCTTGCCGGAAACCTGCACCAACGCCTGGGTCTTCGCTTCGATCTCGGCTTTGTCTTCGCCTTTTACCGCCGCTTCCAGATCTTTCAGCGCCGCTTCGATCGCCGTTTTGTCTTCCGCCGGCAGTTTGTCGCCCGCTTCTTCCAGCTGTTTGCGCGTGCCGTGGATCAGGTGATCCGCCTGGTTGCGAGTCTGTACCAGCTCTTCGAACTTGCGGTCAGCTTCAGCGTTCAGCTCGGCGTCGCGCACCATTTTCTGGATTTCGTCTTCGTTCAGGCCAGAAGATGCCTTGATGGTGATCTTCTGCTCACGGCCGGTGTTCTTGTCTTTGGCAGACACGTGCAGGATGCCGTCGGCATCGATATCGAAGGTCACTTCGATCTGCGCCATGCCGCGCGGCGCCGCCTGGATACCGTCCAGGTTGAACTGGCCCAGAGATTTGTTATCGCTGGCGCGCTTACGCTCACCCTGCAGCACGTGGATGGTTACCGCAGACTGGTTGTCTTCCGCAGTAGAGAACACCTGGCTGTGCTTGGTCGGGATAGTGGTGTTTTTGGTGATCAGCGGCGTCATCACGCTGCCCATGGTTTCGATACCCAGCGACAGCGGGGTCACGTCCAGCAGCAGAACGTCTTTCACATCACCGGCCAACACGCCGCCCTGTACCGCAGCGCCCACGGCAACCGCTTCGTCCGGGTTCACGTCTTTACGCGGTTCTTTGCCGAAGAAGTCTGCGACTTTCTTCTGCACCATTGGCATACGGGTCTGGCCGCCCACCAGGATCACGTCCTGAATGTCGGAAACCGACAGGCCAGCGTCTTTCAGCGCCACTTTCAGCGGTTCAATAGAGCGCGCCACCAGATCTTCAACCAGCGACTCGAGTTTGGCGCGAGTCACTTTGATGTTCATGTGTTTTGGACCGGTCGCGTCTGCAGTGATGTACGGCAGGTTAACGTCGGTCTGCTGAGCGGAAGACAGTTCGATCTTCGCTTTCTCGGCGGCTTCTTTCAGACGCTGCATCGCCAGCGGATCGTTACGCAGATCGATACCCTGATCTTTCTTGAACTCTTCCACCAGGTAGTTGATCAGACGGCTGTCGAAGTCTTCGCCACCCAGGTGGGTGTCACCGTTGGTCGCCAGCACTTCGAAGGTTTTTTCGCCGTCAACGTCGTCGATTTCGATGATGGAGATATCGAAAGTACCGCCGCCCAGGTCATAAACCGCGATGGTGCGGTTGCCGACTTCTTTGTCCAGGCCATAGGCCAGGGCCGCCGCGGTCGGTTCGTTGATGATGCGCTTGACTTCCAGACCCGCGATGCGGCCGGCGTCTTTAGTCGCCTGACGCTGGGCGTCGTTGAAGTAAGCCGGTACGGTGATAACCGCTTCAGTTACCGGTTCGCCCAGGTAATCTTCCGCCGTTTTCTTCATTTTTTTCAGCACTTCCGCAGAGATCTGCGGCGGAGCCATTTTCTGGCCTTTCACTTCCAGCCAGGCGTCGCCGTTGTCGGCTTCGACGATTTTGTACGGCATGATCGCTTTGTCGCGCTGCGCTTCTTCATCCTGGAAGCGGCGACCGATCAGGCGCTTGATGGCGAACAGGGTGTTTTCAGGGTTGGTGACTGCCTGACGCTTAGCCGGCTGGCCAACCAGAGTTTCACCGTCCTGGGTATATGCGATAATAGAAGGAGTGGTGCGGTCGCCCTCGGCGTTTTCCAGCACGCGTGCCTTGGCACCATCCATAATTGCTACGCAAGAGTTGGTCGTACCCAGGTCGATACCAATAATTTTGCCCATCTAAACGTCTCCACTAAAAAATTCATAATCAGTCAGGTTGCTAACCTATATGCGGGCGATTTTTTGCTTTTCAACTGCCCGATATCTCAGTGCGACCCGCGGTTAGCAGCTGCGGTTGCAAATAAGATGGGGCCATCCAACCCGGCATCAAGGGGCAAGGCGAAAAAAATTTCTTTTTTTATCGTCATTCAGATCATTGTTTCCGGCTGCGGGGATCATTATGATGCGCGCGCTCTGGTGGAAAACTTCGATTTTTTGGCCATTCAGACCATTTATGATTTTAATTCGCTGTTTCCGTTAATTTTCTGTTATCGCAGAGGACTTATGCACACCAACAAGTTGGCGAATCCCGGCCCTCTCGGCCTGATGGGCTTCGGGATGACCACCGTCTTGCTGAACCTGCACAACGCGGGCTTTTTCCCACTGAACTCCGCCATCATCAGCATGGGGATTTTCTTCGGTGGCCTGGCCCAGATCCTGGCCGGACTGCTGGAGTACAAGAAGGGCAACACCTTCGGCATGACCGCCTTCACCGCCTACGGCAGCTTCTGGCTGAGCCTGGTCGGCCTGCTGCTGCTGCCGCGTCTGGGCCTGGCAGAGGCCACCGAGGCCCACGTGCTGGGCATCTACCTGGCGCTGTGGGGCGTCTTCACCCTGTTCATGTTCTTCGGCACCCTGGGCGCCAACCGCGTGCTGCAGTTCGTGTTCGCCAGCCTGACGCTGCTGTTCGCCCTGCTGGCCGTCGGCAACATCACTGGCAACCACACGCTGCTGACCTTCGCCGGCTATGAAGGGATTATCTGCGGCGCCAGCGCCATTTACCTGGCGATGGCCGAAGTACTCAACGAGCAATACGGCCGCACCGTGCTGCCGATTGGCGAACCGGCTCCGGCGCGCGTCGCGGCATCGCCGGTCACGGCGTAATCGCCCGCCCCTGATGAAAAAGCCCTGCACTGCAGGGCTTTTTTTTAGCTGTAGGAGTCGGCTCGCCGCTCCCCGGCTTCGCTGTTCAGGTCACGATGCAGGTAGAAGCCGAGCAGCAGCCCGATGAGCGACAGCGCCAACACATAGTAAGCGGGCGCTAACGGGGTTAATTTCATGATCAACGTCACAAAAATAGGGGTTAAACCGCCAAAAATAGCGTACGAGACGTTATATGAGAACGAGATACCGGTAAACCGCACTTCCGCCGGGAATGCCCGCACCATCACGTACGGTACGGCCCCCACCACGCCTACGCTGAACCCCACCAGAGCATAACAGGCGAACAGCATTTCCGGGCGCACGCCCACCGTCTGATAGAACAGCCAGCTGCAGCCGGCCAGCAGTACACTGCCGACCACCAGCGTTTTGCTGGCACCGAAGCGATCGGCCGACAAACCGGCGACGATGCAGCCGGCGATCAACATGATGGTGGCGATGCTGTTGGCCTGCAGCGTCAAGGCCGGCGCGATGCCGAACTGCTTTTGCAGATAGGTAGGGGTCATCAGGATCACCACCACGATGCCGGCGGAGAGCAGCCAGGTCAGCAGCATCGACACCGCCACTTCCCGTTTGTGGTTGAGCACCACCGATTTCAGCGGCAGCTCCTCGGCCAGCGCTTTACGCGCCTGCATCTCGATAAAGATCGGCGTTTCCTGCAGCCAACGGCGCAGGTACATCGCCACCAGGCCGAACATGCCGCCCAGCAGGAAAGGAATGCGCCAGCCGCCGCCGGCGATGCTCTGCGGGCTGAGCGTGGTGTTGATCACCGTCGCCACCACCGAGCCCAGCAGGATGCCGACCGTCAGCCCGGCGGTTAACGTGCCGCAGGCGAAGCCGATGCGCCGGCGCGGCACGTGTTCGGCGACGAAGACCCAGGCGCCCGGCACCTCACCGCCGATCGCCGCCCCCTGCAGCACGCGCATCAGCAGCAGCAGCAGCGGCGCGGCGATGCCGATGCTGGCGTAGGTCGGCAGCAGGCCCATCGCCAGCGTCGGCAACGCCATCAGCAGAATGCTCAGGGTAAACATCTTCTTGCGGCCGACCAGATCGCCGAAGTGCGCCATCACGATGCCGCCCAGCGGGCGGGCCAGATAGCCGGCGGCGAAGATGCCGAAGGTTTGCACCAGACGTAGCCATTCCGGCATGTCCGCCGGGAAGAACAGATCGCCGACCACGGCGGCGAAGAACACGAAGATGATGAAGTCGTAAAACTCCAGCGCGCCGCCCAACGCGGCCAACGTCAGCGTTTTGTAGTCTTGCCGGTTCAGCCGGCGATTAGTGTCGTGAGGCATAGGGCACCGTCGGTAAAGGCTGTAAAAATAAAAGCCGCAGGCTTTCTGTAAAAGAATCCTTACTATAGCGGCAAATTATTTTCACACCAGACGGGTTGAAGCCGATCTCGCAGAACGCTGAAATTTAGAGGTTTATCTCGCGACGCGCGCTCTTTGGCCGAAATGCTGCTACCACTGCGGCATGCGTTTCGACGTAAGGCCCGTCGAGCAGCTGAATACAGTAAGGCACGCTGGCGAAGATGCCGTGTACCACCGCATTGCCCTGCTCATCCTTTACCCCTTCCAGCGTTTCCTTGATCGACTTCGGTTGGCCGGGCAGGTTGATGATCAGCGCCTGTTTGCGGATCGCCCCCACCTGGCGAGAAAGAATTGCCGTTGGCACATAGTGTAGGCTGATCTGACGCATTTGCTCGCCGAAGCCGGGCATCACGCGATCGGCGATCGCCAGCGTGGCGTCGGGGGTGACGTCGCGGCGCGCCGGCCCGGTGCCGCCGGTGGTCAGCACCAGATGGCAGCCCATTTCGTCCACCAGCTCGCACAGCGTCTGTTCAATTTGCGTCTGCTCATCGGGGATCAGCCGGGTTTCCAGCTTGAAGGGCGTCGCCAGCGCGCCGCTCAGCCACTCCTCCAGCGCCGGAATGCCTTTATCCTGGTAAACACCGCCGGAAGCGCGGTCGGAAACGGAAACCAAACCAATACGTAAAATATCCATGCGTAACCTCTACAGCCTGATGGGGTCCGAACGGGCTCGTCCCCCGTTCTGTTGTCATTGCCGAGAGTATAAGGGCTTCCCCCGCCGGCGGGGGCGTCGGGCATAAAAAAAGGTGGCCTGAGCCACCTTTTTACTGCGCGATCTGCGGGAATTACAGCAGGTCGGCGATCATTTTTTCCAGTTTGCCCTGGTCTACGGCGAACTTGCGGATGCCGTCGGTCAGTTTCTCAACCGCCATCGGATCCTGGTTGTGCTGCCAGTAGAACTCAGGTTCGGTCAGTGCGGCAGGACGCGCCTTCACTTCACCGGTATAAGACAGTTTGCGCTCCAGCGCGCCTTCGCTCTCCGCCAGCTCTTTCAGCAGCGCAGGCGCGATGGTCAGGCGGTCGCAGCCGGCCAGTTCGATGATTTCGCCGACGTTGCGGAAGCTGGCGCCCATCACCACGGTGTTGTAGCCGTGCTGTTTGTAATACTGGTAAATTTCGGTCACGGAGATCACGCCCGGATCTTCGTGCGGGGCGAACTCTTTCTTGTCGCCGTTAGCTTTGTACCAGTCGAGGATACGGCCGACGAACGGCGAGATCAGGTAAACGCCGGCTTCGGCACAGGCGCGAGCCTGAGCGAAGGAGAACAGCAGCGTCAGGTTACAGTTGATGCCTTCTTTCTCCAGCTGCTCCGCCGCGCGGATGCCCTGCCAGGTCGAGGCCAGTTTGATCAGAATGCGATCGTTGCTGATGCCGGCTTCGTTGTACAGCTTGATCAGGCGCTTGGCCTTGGCCACGCTGGCAACGGTGTCGTAAGACAGGCGTGCATCCACTTCGGTGGAGATGCGACCCGGAACCAGTTTGAGGATCTCCAGACCGATGTTGACCGCCAGCTTGTCGGCGGCATCGGCGATTTGCTGCTCGCGATCGCTGCTCTGGCCGCGCGCCCAGGCGATGGCTTCGTCAATCAGTTTGCGGTATTCAGGAATTTGGGCTGCATTGAGGATCAGCGAAGGGTTGGTTGTGGCGTCCTGCGGTTGATACAGCTTCATTGCCGCGATATCACCCGTATCTGCAACCACCGTGGTCAGCTGGCGCAGGGAAGTTAATTTGTCGGTCATGTTGGCATTATCTCATCGTTTGTGCATGAACTTTTGGCATTGTTCAACCATGCCCTACCCTGATAATAACATGCGCCAAGCCCGGTGCAAGGCTGGAAAACCGCGGCGCACAAGCATCTGTTTTATCCTTGGGCGAGCAACCGTTTACGCCGATATCTTTCGCCATTACCGAGCGGATGGAAAGGCAATAACGTGCTATTGTCCGAATAAATTATGTTAAATTCGAAAAAATTGATGCAATTCGTCCGCTAATCTGCGAAAAATCTTAATCGACTGACGCCGGACAGATTCCAGCTAAGCTCTTGTAAAAAATAGGCCAATGTTTTTCACCTGCGGTGGATGCTGCAAGGTGCGCATTAAATTTCGATAAGAGGAGGGATCCATTGACGGACCTGATGAATTTTATAAACAACATTTTGTGGGGGTCGGTGCTGATTTATCTGCTGCTCGGCACCGGCATTTACTTCACGCTGCGCACCCGCTTTATCCAGCTCCGCCACTTCAGCCACATGTTCTCGGTGTTGAAAAACAGCAATAAAAGCGACAGCGCCGGCATCTCCTCTTTCCAGGCGCTGTGCACCACGCTGGCAGCGCGCGTCGGCACCGGCAACCTGACCGGCGTCGCCATCGCCCTGACCGCCGGCGGCCCCGGCGCCATCTTCTGGATGTGGGTGGTGGCGTTTATCGGCATGGCCACCTCATTTGTGGAAAGCTCGCTGGCTCAGCTCTATAAAACCAAAGACGATAACGGCAACTACCGTGGCGGCCCGGCCTATTACATGGAAAAAGGCCTTGGCATGCGCTGGATGGGCGTGTTGTTTTCGATCTTCCTGATCATCGCATTCGGTCTGGTGTTCAACGCCGTGCAGGCCAACTCCATCGCGCAAGCTTCCGCCGTCGCCTTCCACTTACAGCCGCTGCACGTCGGCATCGGTCTGGTGCTGCTGAGCGGCGTGGTGATCTTCGGCGGCATCCGTTCCATCGCCAAAGTGGCCGAACTGGTGGTGCCGCTGATGGCCGGTGCCTACCTGTTGCTGGCTCTCTGGGTGATTGGCCATAACATCGAACACATGCCGGCGATCCTGGCGCTGATCTTCAAAAGCGCCTTCGGCCTGCAGGAAGCCGCGGCCGGCGCCGTCGGTTACGGCATCTCCCAGGCGATGACCCAGGGCGTACAGCGCGGCCTGTTCTCCAACGAAGCCGGCATGGGATCGGCGCCCAACGCGGCGGCGTCCGCCTCGCCTTATCCGCCGCATCCCGCTTCGCAGGGCTACGTGCAAATGCTCGGGGTGTTTATCGATACCATCGTCATCTGCAGCGCCACCGCGGCGATCATCCTCTCCTCCGGCATTCTCGATCAGCCGACCGACAGCATCAGCGGCATCGATCTGACACAGCGCGCGCTGTCGACCGCCGTCGGCAGTTGGGGTACGCCGTTCGTCGCTATCGCCATCTTCTTCTTCGCCTTTACCTCGATCATCGCCAACTACGCCTATGCCGAGAGCAACCTGGTGTTCCTCGAACACAATCATCCGGGCGGCCTGCTGATTTTCCGCTGCGTGGCGCTAGGCATGGTGATGTTCGGCGCGCTGGCGGAGCTGCCGCTGGTGTGGAAAATGGCGGATACCTCCATGGCGCTGATGGCGATCACCAACCTGACGGCGATCCTGCTGCTGTCGCGGGTCGCGCTGAAGCTGGCCGACGACTACCATCGCCAGCGCCGCCTGGGCAAGCTGCCGACCTTCGACGCCAACCGTTATCCGGAGCTGAAATCGCAGCTGGAGCCGGGCGTGTGGGACGACAAGCAGCCGCCGCGCTGAGTATTCCGGGGCGTGTGCGATGCACGCCCCGCCTATTGGACCGATTGCCCCTTTTTTCCGCGCTTTTTGCTACAGTATGCGCACTTGGATAAACAGGATCTGGCCATGCTCGTTATTATTTCCCCTGCAAAAACGCTCGATTACGACAGCCCGCTGGCGACAGAACGCTTCACGCAGCCCGAACTGCTGGACAAGTCTCAGCGGCTTATCAAAATTTGCCGCGCGCTGACGCCGGCGCAAATCGCCAGCCTGATGAGCATCAGCGACAAGCTGGCCGGACTCAACGCCGCGCGCTTTAGCGAATGGCAGCCGAAATTTACCACGGACAATGCCCGCCAGGCGTTGCTGGCGTTCAAGGGCGACGTTTACACCGGCCTGCAGGCGCAGGATTTCAACGAAGCCGATTTCGACTTCGCCCAGCAGCATCTGCGCATGCTGTCCGGCCTGTATGGCGTGCTGCGCCCGCTCGATCTGATGATGCCGTACCGGCTGGAGATGGGCATCAAGCTGGAAAACCCGAAGGGCAAAGATCTGTACAGCTTCTGGGGCGATCAGATCACCCAAAAGCTCAACGAAGCGCTGGAGCAACAGGGCGACGACGTGGTGGTCAACCTGGCCTCCGACGAGTATTTCAAAGCGGTGAAGCCGGCCAAGCTGCACGGTTCGCTGATCAAACCGGTGTTCCTCGACGAGAAGAACGGCAAGTTCAAGGTCATCAGCTTCTACGCCAAGAAAGCGCGCGGGTTGATGAGCCGCTTTATCATCAAAAACCGCCTGACGCGCAGCGAGCAGCTGGCGGACTTCAACCTGGAAGGCTACGCCTTCGACGAAGCCGCCTCGCAGGGCAACGAGCTGGTGTTCAAACGCCCGGAGCAGGCATAAAAAAAGCCGTCGCAAGACGGCTTTTCGCATTCTAGCCTGCCGAACTTCAGGCCGGCAGCCCCATCAGGAACTTGCGCAGCTCGGCAAAGCCGGCCGGCAGCGTGTGCGACAGCAGCGGCAGATCGGCCCGCAACGCCAGCGCTTTCGGCAACGGCAGTTCCTGGCCGAGGATCGCTTCCACGCTCTCTTTAAACTTGGCCGGATGCGCGGTGCCGAGGAACAGACCGAACTCCCCTTCCTGCAGCTGATCGCGCAGCGCGCGGTAGGCGATGGCCGCATGCGGTTCGGAGATATAACCCAGCTCGGCCAGTTCACGCATGGTGTCTTTGGTGGTCTCATCGCTGACCGCCGCGTGCCCCAGCTCTTTCAGTTGCCAGACCTTACGACGGAACAGCTCCTCCACGCGCGGCCAGTTGTTCGGCTGGCTCACGTCCATGGCGTTGGACAGCGTCGCGACCGTAGCGTGCGGCTGCCACTGGCCGCTGGTCAGGAAGCGCGGCACGGTGTCGTTGGCGTTGGTGGCAGCGATGAAGCGCTTCACCGGCAGGCCCAGCGATTTGGCCAGCAGCCCGGCGGTCAGATCGCCGAAGTTGCCGCTCGGCACCGAAATCACCAGCTGATTGCGCGCTTCCTGCGGCAGCTGCGCCACCGCTTCGAAGTAGTAGCAGATCTGCGCCAGCAAGCGACTGATGTTGATCGAGTTGGCCGAGTTCAGGTGCAGCGCGTCTTTCAATTCCTGATCGTCGAACGCCTGTTTCACCAGCGCCTGACAGGCGTCGAAGTCGCCGTCGATCGCCACGGTGTGAATATTGCCGCCCAGGGTGCAGAACAGCTTTTCCTGCAGCGGGCTGATTTTGCCCTGCGGGTAAAGGATCACCACCCTAACGTTCTTCAGGCCATAGAAGGCGTGCGCCACGGCGGCGCCGGTGTCGCCGGAGGTGGCGGTCAAAATGGTCACCGGCTGATCGCCGGCCACTTCCGCCAGCATCTGCGCCATAAAGCGGCCGCCGAAGTCTTTGAACGCCAGCGTCGGGCCGTGGAACAGCTCCAGGCAGGAGACGTCTTCCGTCACTTTCGCTACCGGCGCCGGAAACTCAAAGGCGGCCTGCACGCGTTTCTTCAGCGCCGCCTCCGGCACTTCTTCGCCGATAAAGGCCGACAGAATGCGGCTGCTGCGGGTGACAAAGTCCTGCTCCAGCAGCTGGTCGATCTCGGTCAGTTCGAACGCCGGCAGCTCCAGCGGGAAGAACAGCCCCTGCTGCTTGCCCAGGCCTTGTTTGATCGCCTGCGCGAAGCTGACCTGCTCGTTGTGATCCTTAAGGTTGTACAGTTTCATGCGTTATCCCAGTAGTCGAGCGCCTGCGGTATCCAGACGGCAAATATGAACAAAACCTTCGTCGTTTTGCAGATAGTGTTGTTGCAGCCAGGCGGCCATACGTTGCGCGGTGGCGCCGTCGTTGCAGACGGCGAACAGCGTCGGGCCGGAGCCGGAGATGCCGCAGGCCAGCGCGCCGATCTCTTGCGCCGCCTTGCGCGCTTCGGCGAAGCCCGGCAGCAGCCGGGTGCGGTATGGTTCGGCGATCACGTCCTGCATTAATTTGGCGGCCAGCTGCGGCTGCCGGGTGTGGCAGGCGTGAATAAAGCCGGCCAGGTAGCGGCCATGGCTGATGCAATCCTGACGACGGTATTGCGCGGGTAAAATGGCGCGCGCTTCGGCGGTGGAGACCTTGATGCCCGGATAGGCCATCACCCACAGCCAATCGTCAAAGCACGGCACTTCCTGGCTGATAATGCCTTCTTCTTCCAGCATCAGCTGCAGGCCGCCCAGATAGCAAGGCGCCACGTTGTCGTAATGCACGCTGCCGGAAATGCGGCCTTCCAGCTCGCCCATCAGACCGAGCAGCGTCGTCTTATCCAGCGGGCGATCGCAAAATTCGTTCATCGCCATCAGCCCGGCCACCACCGAACAGGCGCTGGAGCCCAGCCCCGATCCGATCGGCATGTTCTTTTCCAGCCGCATCGCCACCGGCACTTCGCGGCCGATCTCCTGGCAGAAACGCTCCCAGCATTGATAAACGATGTTCTCTTTCGGCTCGGCCGGCAGCTTGCTGACGAAGCGCCCGGCGTTTTGCAGACTGAACGTCTCGGCGGCTTCCACGCTGACGCAGTCGCCCAGCAGCGTGCCGTCGATCGGCGAAACCGCCGCGCCCAGCACATCAAAACCGACGCTGACGTTACCGATCGAGGCCGGTGCATACACCTTAACCATATTAAACTCCCAACTTCCATGACAGTGTGCGCAGCAGATCGGCGAACACGCCCGCTGCGGTCACATCGTTACCGGCGCCGTAGCCGCGCAGCACCAGCGGCAGCGGCTGATAATAACGGCTGTAGAAGGCCAGCGCGTTCTCGCCGTTCTTCACTTTATACAACGGATCGTTGCCGTCCACCGCCTCGATGCGCACCTTACAGCGCCCTTCGTCGATCAGGCCGACATAGCGCAGCACCTTGCCTTGCTCGGCGGCATTGGCCACGTTGCGCGCGAACTCTTTATCCAGTTCCGGCAGCCGCGCCAGGAAATGCTCCACGTCGCCCGACGCGTCGAAGGACGGCGGCAGCACCGGCTCGACCTCGATATCGCTCAGCTCCAGCTTGTAACCGGCTTCGCGCGCCAGGATCAGCAGCTTGCGCGCCACGTCCATACCGGACAGATCGTCGCGCGGATCCGGCTCGGTGTAGCCATTGGCTCTGGCCTGCAGAGTCGCCGCCGACAGCGACAGCCCTTCGTCCAGCTTGCCAAAGATAAAGGACAGCGAACCGGACAGGATGCCGGAGAAACGCACCAGCTCATCGCCGGCGTTCAGCAGGTTTTGCAGGTTCTCGATCACCGGCAGACCGGCGCCAACGTTGGTGTCGTAGAGGAACTTGCGGTGCGAACCGGCGGCGGCGGCGCGCAGTTGCTGATAATAGTTCATCGACGAGGTGTTGGCCTTTTTGTTCGGCGTTACCACATGGAAGCCGTCCGCCAGGAAGTCCACATACTGATCGGCCACCGCCTGGCTGGAGGTACAGTCGACGATCACCGGGTTCAGCAGGTGATACTCCTTCACCAGCCGGATCAGGCGGCCGAGATTGAACGGCTCCTGCGCGCCGGCCAGCTCGTCCCGCCAGCTGTCGAGCGCGATGCCGTGCACGTTGGTCAGCATCACGCGCGAGTTGGCGATGCCGCACACCCGCAGATCGATATGTTTTTGCTTCAGCCACGGCTGCTGGCGGTAGATCTGCTCGATCAGCGCCCCGCCGACGCCGCCGACGCCGATGACGAACACTTCGATCACCTGATCGGTGTTGAACAGCATCTGGTGGCTGACGCGCACGCCGGTGGTGGCGGAATCATTGCTGACCACCACCGAGATTGAACGCTCGGAAGAGCCCTGGGCGATGGCGACGATATTGATGTTGGCGCGCGCCAGCGCGGAGAAGAAGCGCGCGGAAATGCCACGCAGGGTGCGCATGCCGTCGCCGACTACCGAGATGATCGCCAGGCGCTCCATGACGTCCAGCGGATCCAAAACGCCGTCTTTCAATTCCAGATAGAACTCCTCCTCCAGCGCGCGGCGGGCGCGCTGCAGTTCGCCCTGCGGCACGCAGAAGCTGATGCTGTATTCGGAAGAAGATTGGGTGATCAACACCACCGAAATGCCGGCGCGCGACATCACGGCGAACACCCGCGCAGCCATGCCGACCATGCCTTTCATGCCCGGGCCGGAGACGTTGATCATCGCCATATTATTCAGGTTGGTGATGCCTTTCACCGGCATATCGGCATCGGTGCTGTCTTTGCCGATCAGCGTGCCGGGCGCCTGCGGGTTGGAGGTGTTTTTTATCAGGCAAGGGATTTGGAATTGGGCAATCGGCGTGATGGTGCGAGGGTGCAGCACTTTGGCGCCGAAATAGGAAAGCTCCATCGCCTCCTGGTACGACATCGATTTCAGCAGCCTGGCGTCCGGTACGGTGCGCGGATCGCAGGTATACACGCCGTCGACGTCGGTCCAGATTTCGCAACAGTCGGCGCGCAGGCAGGCGGCCAGCACCGCGGCGGAATAGTCGGAGCCGTTGCGGCCCAGCACCACCAGCTCGCCCTTGTCGTTACCGGCGGTGAAGCCGGCCATCAGCACGATGTGGTCGGCCGGGATCGCCGCGGCGGCGATGCGCAGCGTGGACTCGGCGATATCCACGGTAGACTCCAGGTAGTGGCCCTGCGCCAGCAGTTTCTCCACCGGGTTGATCACCGTGACCGGATAACCCTTGGCGCGGAACACCCCTTCCATGATGGCGATGGAGAGCTTTTCGCCGCGGCAGATGATCGCCGCGTTGACGCTGTCCGGGCACTGACCCAACAGCGAGACCCCGTGCAACACCTGTTTGAGCTGCGCGAACTCCTGATCGACCACGCCTTTCAAACGATCGTATTCAAAGCCCGGCAGCGCCTGCGCCAGGCCGCTCAGCAGGTCGGCAAAGATCCGCTCGGCGTCGCTGATATTCGGCAGAATGTCCTGGCCCGCCACCGTTTTGTCGATCATTGCCACCAGATGGTTGGTGATCTTTGCGGGGGCGGACAAGACCGTGGCTACCTGTCCCTGACGCGCATTACTCTCCATGATGTCGGCGACGCGCAGAAAACGTTCTGCATTCGCCACCGAGGTTCCGCCAAATTTCAGCACTCGCATGTGTGATCTCTCCGAATTTAAGCCGAAAAAAAAAGCCCGCACTGATTAGGTGCGGGCTTTTTTCTGTGTTTCCTGTGCGCGTCAGCCCGCCCCGTTACCTGTGGTATCGGTGGTGGTAATAATTGTGGTTTTCAGGCTGATGTTGCGCATGTTGTCTGTCTGTCTCATGAAATACTCTGTCCCCTCTATTGGTTAAAGCAATCGCTATCCCAAGTCAAACTATTTCTTTTTTTTGCTTATTTTCCGTTCAGCGGCGGTAATGCGCGATGCAACAGGTGAAAAGCAAAATGACAGAACAAAAAAACAACTTAAAGCCGATTTACTAGTGGATCACGCTGGGTAACCGTCTGATGGAGCCGCTATCACTTGGCGAGTTTTTTTTCGATGTCGTGCAGCAGCGTATGCAGCATCGCCGTATCTCGCTGTTGCAGCGCGCCGAGGCGCTGGTGCAGCCAGTCGCGCAATTTTTGGTCATCGCCGACCTCCAACGCGTTCAACAAGGCATCGGCGCGGCGGCGCAGCGCCTTGAGCTGCCCTTCCGACGCCGCCGTTTCCTGCGGTGTACTGACACCCATCAGGCTCGCCAGCTGGTAGCAGTAAACCATCACCGCCTGGCCCAGGTTAAGCGACGGATAGTCCGCCTGCATCGGCACGCCGGTCAGCAAGTCCGCCAGCGCCAGCTCTTCGTTGGTCAGGCCGGAATCTTCGCGGCCGAACACCAGCGCGGCCTGGCCGACCCACTGCTTACGCTCGCTCAGCTGTTCCAGCAGTTCGGGCGGCGTACAGTAGTAGTGAAAGCGCGCGCGGCTGCGGGCGGTGGTGGCGACGGTAAAATCCACGCCCGCCAGCGCCTGTTCCAGCGTGGCGAACGTTTGCACGCCGTCGAGGATCTCGCCGGCACCGTGCGCCACCCAGCGCGCCGCCGGCTGCAGGTGCGCTTCGCTGTCGACGATGCGCAACGACGTGAAGCCCATGGTTTTCATCGCGCGCGCCGCCGCGCCGACATTTTCCGGCCGCGCCGGAGCCACTAAAACAATATGAAGCTGCATGACTCTTCCACCGAAGGCGGGCCTGCGTTTTTGACGATGGCGCAGCGCCCGCTTATATTTACAATTACGCAACAATAAACGCGTTAATAGCAACAAACAAGATTAAACGGCTCGTTGAACTAATAAACCCGTCGTAATAGTCATTATTCGCGCTTATGTTTTACTGCGTTTATTTATCAATAAGTTAAAACAACGCGATGATCAATAAGCGAATAATTGTATCCTATCGGGCCGGATAATGCTGAATCGTTCACAGAATTTGAGGTTCTGTGACTTAAACTGGCATTTCTGTAAGTGTTTTTCACAAATCTGTTAACGTGCTACAATTGAATTTGATATATGTCAACAAAGCGTAGTTTTGTTGGGTGATGAATTCGGCACGCGCTGTTATATTGCTGTTAATGGGGTTAGGATATGCGCCGTTTCGGCACCCAAGGGGTTGTAGGGAACAGCATCCCCACCAGGCTAGCGATCTTGTTGACATGAGATGGAAAGTGCATCAAGAACGAGTTTACGTACTTTAGTCATTTGCTGAGAGGGAACGTGGCGCTATCTCTGCCCTCCTCTAAGAAAACAAAGACTTCTGTACTTCCGATTTTCTATTTTGTTGGCAATTTTAGGTAGCAAATATGCAGACCCCGCACATTCTGATTGTCGAAGACGAGTTAGTCACTCGTAACACCCTGAAGAGCATTTTCGAGGCGGAAGGCTACATTGTTCATGAAGCCAATGATGGTGCAGAAATGCACAATATCCTGTCTGAAAATGATATCAATCTGGTCATCATGGACATCAACCTGCCAGGCAAAAACGGCCTGCTGTTGGCGCGCGAACTGCGTGAACAGGCCAGCGTCGCCTTGATGTTCCTGACCGGTCGCGATAACGAAGTGGACAAAATCCTCGGCCTGGAAATCGGCGCCGACGATTACATCACCAAGCCGTTCAACCCGCGTGAGCTGACCATCCGCGCGCGCAACCTGCTGTCGCGCACCATGAACCTGGGCAGCCTCGGCGAAGAGCGCCGTCTGGTCGAGAGCTACAAGTTCAACGGGTGGGAGCTGGACATCAACAGCCGCTCTTTGATCAGCCCGGCCGGCGAACAGTACAAGCTGCCGCGCAGCGAATTCCGCGCCATGCTGCACTTCTGCGAAAACCCGGGCAAGATCCAGTCGCGCGGCGAACTGCTGAAGAAAATGACCGGCCGCGAGCTGAAGCCGCATGACCGCACCGTGGACGTCACCATCCGTCGCATTCGCAAACACTTCGAATCGACGCCGGATACGCCGGAAATCATCGCCACCATTCACGGCGAAGGCTACCGCTTCTGCGGCGATCTGGAAGAGTAATTCCGGTCTGCCGTCATGAAAACGGGGTTCAGCATGCTGAACCCCGTTTTTTTATTTCGTCTCAGCCCATGGCATGATCGGCACCGCGCTCAACGCGTTCTTCGGCGAACCGTCGATCACCTTGTCGGAGTAGCTCAGGTAAATCAACGAATTGCGCTTGGCGTCATAGAAGCGCACCACCTGCAACTTCTTGAACACCAGCGAGGTGCGTTTCTGGAACACCACATCGCCTTCCGCCTTGCCGTTTTTGATCTTGTCGCTCAGCTCGATAGGCCCCACCTGCTGGCAGGAAATGGCCGCGTCGGCGGTGTCTTCCGCCAGCCCCAGGCCGCCTTTGATGCCGCCGGTTTTGGCGCGGCTGATATAACAAGTTACATTTTTAACATCCGGATCGTCGAACGCTTCCACCACGATTTTGTGGTCCGGCCCCAACAATTTAAACACCGTATCAACGGAGCCCACCTGCTCCGCCTGCGCGCTGCCAACGGTTGCGCAAACCAAACCGAATAAAAATATCCAGCTTTTTTTCATTTACTTAACTCCGGTATAACCTTGCCGCAAAAATAGGTTCGGCGGTCGCCATTATTTATGTCTAAGCTCACGGAATCGGTTTTTTACGGGTCCGCACCGTCCGTTTTAGCACAGAGCGTGACAAAAATCTTTGAGAGTCGCGGAGTAAAAAAATTGCTATGATGCGGCGTCGTTATTTCTTTGCGCCCACTACGGTGTACCCCAATCCAACTCTGGCGCGGCATGCGCAGCAGAGGCAAAGAGTGCAACGCATAATGGCTCATGGATCGGTCTGATAGCGCAGCACCAGCGTGACGAATCAACAGTTCGGGTTCCTACCCCCAAGCTTTACGAGGAAGATCTATGGATCAAGCCGGTATCATTCGTGATCTGCTTAGCTGGCTGGAAAGCCATTTGGACCAACCCTTGTCGCTGGATAACGTGGCGGCCAAGGCAGGCTACTCCAAATGGCATCTGCAACGGATGTTCAAAGATATTACCGGTAACGCCATCGGTGCTTACATCCGGGCAAGGAGGCTGTCCAAAGCCGCCGTCGCGCTGCGTTTGACCAGCCGGCCGATTTTGGATATCGCCCTGCAATATCGCTTCGACTCGCAGCAGACCTTCACCCGCGCCTTCAAAAAACAGTTTGCGCAAACGCCGGCGCTGTACCGCCGCGCCGAAGACTGGAATGCATTCGGCATCTGTCCGCCGATCCGTCTGGGAGCCTTCACCTTGCCGCAGCCGGAGTTCGTCTCGTTGCCGGACAAGCAGCTGGTCGGCTTGACCCAAAGCTACTCCTGTACGCTGGAACAGATCACCACCGTGCGCACCGAACTGCGCTCACAGTTCTGGCGTCAGTTCCTCGGTGACGTCGAAACCCTGCCGCCGGTGCTGTACGGGCTGCACCACTCGCGACCGAGCCAGGAGAAGGACGACGAACAGGAAGTGCTGTACACCACGGCGCTGGAGCCGGATCAGGTGCCTGACAAGGTACAGGAAGGCCAGCCGCTGGTGTTGCCGGGCGGTGAGTTTGCGATGTTCAGCTACGAAGGGCCCACCGAGGGACTGCAAGACTTTATTCTGACGGTCTACGGCACCTGCCTGCCGGCGCTCCAGCTGACGCGCCGCAAAGGGCACGACATCGAGCGCTTCTATCCGAAAGGCGAGCGCCGTCCGCATCAGGCACCTATCGAGATCAAGTGCGATTACCTGATCCCGATTCGGCGTTAACGCTGCAGTTCGTCCAACGCGGGCATGTCCAGATGCGTGACATCGCCCGCCGTTTCCACGATCCAGCCGGAAGCCAGCCACGGGCTCTGCTGGTGATCGACGCGCGACAGTGAGCAGTTGCGCAAGCGCAGGCGGCGTTCCGCATAGGCCGGCAGCCCCAGCACCGTACTGATCAAACACCCCAACGCGATACCATGACTGACGAGCAGCGGCTTGCTGCCTTCAGGCAGCATCAGGCAACTCTCCAGCGCGGCGCGCATGCGCTCGCCCAGCTCCTCCATGGATTCGCCTTGAGGGATTCGGCCGTCAGGAGTACCATCGACCATCTGTTTGCGCCACTGCTCTTCCTGCGGCGTCAAACTGTCGATCAGGCGTTCTTCCAGAACCCCCATGTGCAGCTCACGCAAACGCGGATCGCTAATCACTTCGCAGCCACAGGCGTCGGCGATGATCTGTGCGGTGCGGCGCGTGCGCCCCAGATCGCTGGTAATGATGTGCGTAATGCCTTCTTTGCTGACGCGCCTGGCGACCAGACGGGCCTGGTGTTCACCCATGGCGGTTAACGGGCTGTCGGACTGACCCTGGATGCGGCGAGCCGCGTTCCATTCCGTTTCGCCATGGCGAACGAGGTATACCTGTAACATTTTTGTTTTCCGTTATACTGCGTGAAATTTGCATTTATCCCCGGCCCGGTGGCGCTTTTGCCGCTGCCCGGCGTATCGGCCAGAAGGATATCAAACCCGTTATGTACCATGTTGTCGCTGCAACTACCAACCCGGCAAAGATCAAGGCTATTCAACTGGCCTTCGATGATGTCTTTGGCGCAGGCCAATACCGCATTGAATCCGTTGACGTCGCCAGCGGTGTCTCGCTGCAGCCAATAGGCAATCACGAAACCCGCACCGGCTCGCGTCAACGCGTGATGGAAGCGCGCCAGGTCAGGCCCGAGGCCGATTTTTGGGTGGGCGTGGAAGCCGGGATTGAAGAGAATATGACCTTCGCCTGGATGACCATAGAGAACCCGCACATCCGCGGTGAATCCCGCTCGGCGAGCCTGATGCTGCCGGAGGTCATCTTACAAGGTATTCGCGCCGGTCGCGAATTGGGCAGCGAAATGGCGGCGATCACCGGCAATGCCGAGGTGAAGCGCCAGGGCGGCGCCATCGGCGTCTTCACCGACGGCCGGCTGAGCCGCACCAGCGTTTACCACCAGGCGCTGCTGCTGGCGCTGGTGCCGTTTCACAACGCCATCTACCAGCAATAGCACCGAGCCCGCTAGGGCGCGTCGTGCAACAGTTGCTGCTCAAGCCACTGTTTCAGCTCGGGTGAAGCCGCTTTCAGGCTGTTCGATCCGCGGGTGATGGTGGCGATCCCCGCGCCCAGTTCATTTTTCAGCTCGCGCTGGCTCATCTCGCCGCGCATCAGTTCCTGAATGATCCGCACCCGGGTGCCCAGCGCGGTGCGCTCGTCCGGCGTCAGCATCAGCTGCAGCAGCGGTTGATGCAGTTCTTGCGCAAACGAATTCTGCAGCAGCGCGACGAAGCGCAGCCAATCCTCATTGCCTTGTTCTGAAAGAGCGGGGTCGTTTAACGATAATTGCGTCATGGCAGCCACCATACTATTTAACTAGTACAGCAGCATACCATAGGGCCGTCAAAATCAATAACGTCTCTGCCACTCGGCGTCGGTCAGCACCTTGGCCGGCCGGTGCGTCAGATAGCGGTAAAACGCATCATAGGCCAACACATTCTTGACGTAGCCGCGAGTTTCCGAGAACGGAATGCTTTCGATGAACGCCACCGGATCGATACGCCCCGCGCTGTTGCCCAGCCAGGTGTTCACCCGCGACGGGCCGGCGTTATAAGCGGCGCTCGACAGGATGCGGTTGCGGCCGAATTGCTGATAGACCGACTCCAGATAGCTGGTGCCGATGGTGATGTTGGTCTGTGGATCGAACAGCTGGCTCGGGCCGACGTAACCGGGAATATTGAACATCTGCACCGTATGCTGCGCGGTGCGCGGCATCACCTGCATCAGGCCGGTAGCGCCAACCGGAGACTGCGCTTTCGGATTCCAGGCGCTCTCCTGACGCGCGATCGCCATCGCGTAGCTGGTGGTGATCCCCTTGTCATCGGTGGCACGGCGGAACTCCTGCGGCCAGGCGACCGGGAAGCGCTCCTCCAGATGATCCCACAGCTTGCCGACGATGGTCGCCTGCACGCTCAGATCGGCCCATTTTTGCTCAAAGGCGTAGCGCGCCAGCGCCTCTTGTTCAGGCCGGCTGCGGCTGGCGACGTAAGAGCCCCACTCGCTGCGGGCCAGGTTGTCCATATTCCAGTACATCAGCTCGCGCACCCGAGCGACTTCCGGCCCGTCGACCAGCGACGTACGCGGCTTGGCCGCCACCGCCACCATCACCGGATAAGTAGCGTTCAGCTTCTGCGCCGCCACCATCGGATAAAAGCCGCGTTCGGTCATCAGGTTACGCAACATCTCCTCGCCTTCGGCGCGTTTGCCTTCGTCCATCAGCTGACTGGCGCGCCAGTAGCGCCACTCATCCTTGTTGCGCGACGCTTCCGGCAGGCGGGCCAGCCAGGTCGCGACGCCCTGCCGATCGCCGTTGCCCAGCGCCATGCGCACCCGGCGCTCCAGCAGCGAAGGCGAACGGCTGCGCAGGATCACCCGATCGCGCCATTGCGCCTGCTCGTAGGTGGCGTCGCTGCCCATCAGGCGCCAGGCCACCGCCTCTTCCAGCCCCAGCCGCTCGTCGTCGCTCATTTTCTGCAGCCGCGCGAGCGTCGGGATCATCGCCCGCGCGTTTTCCACATCCTGCCGCGCCAGGCGTTCAAAGGCGATGCCGGTGGCGGCGCGGGTAAAGTCGGTCGGCCCCACGCTGCGGGCGAAGGCTTCCACGGTGGTCGGATCGTTTTGCAAGCGCACCAGGGCGTTGCCCATGGTCTGATAATCGGCCGGCAGCTGGCTGTAGAGGTTGCTGACCAGCGAGCTGTTGCCCTCTTTCAGCGCCAGCTTCATGCGCGCCAGAATATCCAGCGGGGTCTGCTTGCCTGCGCCGCGCCAGACGCTGAACAGCCGATCGCAGGCGCCCGGCAGCGTTTTGCCGTTCAGCCACAGCTCGTCAGCGCCGCTCCAGGCCGCCTGCTGATCGCCGGTGGCCCATTTGGCGTAGTAATAGTTGCAGCGCGCCGCCACCGGTTTGGGCGGCTGCGCGCTGAAGGCCAACAGGGTGCGCCAGTCTTCACGCCGCGCCAGCTCATTGACGAAGCGCGGCACCAGTGATTTCGCCGGCGGCAGCGTCGGGTGGCGTTTGATAAAGTCGTTCACCTCGGAGAACCCCGCCTGGCTCAGATCCTGTGTCAGCTCGCGGTATTCCAGGTAAGGATAAAGCGGGTAATCGCGCAGCGTCGGCATCAGCTGCGCCACCACGTCCATCTGATTGCCATCCCACGCCTGTTTGATCTGCTGGTAACGCTGACGTTGCGCATCCAGAGAATCCGCCAGCGCCGCGCCTGAAAACGCCGTCAGACACAGGCCCATTGCCAACAGCCGTCGCTTGTCCACCTTGACCATCCTCGCTCTTTCCTCACTGGTTATACCGCAGGAGCCGCCCAGCTCCCCGGTGACCGCCGCACCACGGCGCCGCGGGACAAAATAAAGCCGGGCGCACGGCCCGGACGCGGATATCTACCATAGACAGCGCAATCGCTTATCCATTCAATACTGTAGAAGAAGAAGTGTATCGCCATGACGCGGGCCAGGTAAAAACGTTTACTTTGGCTGACAAATCAGGCCGGCGGGATATTTCCAGCCACCGGATTTTTATTAGCTGCCCCGGCGCTTATTGGAGAAGTAAAATACCTTTTAATTATTAGTCATCACATTATTTGATTTGTTATATGGCGCCACCGTTGCGCAAATCGCCTGACAGCGGGCTAAACGCACCAACTTTGCAGAAAAGCGGTGGCAAACCCGGGTGGGCATTTTTATACTATCAAAAATAAGTAAGATAATTCCGAGAAAACAGCACATAAAGCGCCCAACGAAGACATCTTATAATACAATCCGCGCCAATTATGGGTTAGATAGTGTTCATTAGGCAGTGCGACTGACAGCTTTCAGCAAAACGATTGTCCCTTCAAGCGGGCCGGATTTTTCCTTGTCAGGCCACGGCCTGCGGGCAGTGGATCAGGCCGGAATGGCGGGTGAAGATGGTGAATAAGACCGCGATAGCGATGCGTTGCGCAAAAAGCCCCGAACCGGGCTTCCTTGACGCACGTCTGAATATCGGCCGCCTGCTGCTGATCGTTTTGTTGGTGCTGCTGACGTTGTCCGAGCCTGCGCACGCCGCCGCTGATCCCTATCAAAAGCGCACGCACGCCGTGACGACCGTAGTGGTAGGCATCATCAGCTACGCACGCTGGTCGCGTGAACCCAATCCGATCCGCTTGTGCGTGACCGCACCCACCCAGTATGCCGAAGGGCTGTTCGATCCGATCCTGCTGAGCGCACCGCGTCCGATTAAAGCCGAGCGCGTGCCGTTCGATAGCCCAACGCTGAGTACCGGCTGTGATGTCATCTACTTAGGGAACATCACCGCCGCGCAGAGACAAAATTTCATGCAGCGCATTTCCGGCAACTCCATTCTCAGCATCAGCGAGAACGATAGCGAATGCTCCGCCGGCAGCGCATTTTGCCTGCAGATTGATGGGGACCAGGCCAGTTTCAAAGTCAACCTGGACGCTCTGGCGCGCAGCGGCGTGCGCGTTCACCCCAACGTGTTGCAGCTGGCACGCAAACAGGCGCCGCCGCTATGAGGCTGTTGCGTAAAAACCGCTCCGGTAATGCGCGCCCGACGCTGGGCCGAGTGCTGCAGCGGGTGCATCTTGGGCTGGCGCTGATCGCCGTCGGCACCGCCGGCATCTTTTTGACGCTGGTGGCGCTGTTTGCGCTGCGCGCCTATGCCAATCACAACCTGCACCTGATCGCGCGCTCCATCAGCTATACCGTCGAGGCCGCCGTGGTGTTTGAAGACCGCACCGCCGCGCGCGAGGCGCTGATGCTGATATCCTCCAACGAAGAGGTATCAGACGCGCGGATCCTCGACAACAACGGCAAGATGCTGGCCAACTGGCGCCATCCTACCGATGGGCCGCTGCACGGCCTGGAGCAGATCGTCGCGCACTGGGCGCTGCCCGAACCGGTCATTCTGCCTATCACCCACGAGGGCAAGCAGGTCGGCCAGGTCTGGCTGAGCGGCAACGGCGGCAGCCTGCTGCGTTTCCTGTTGCGCGGCATGGTCGGCATGATCGCCTGCCTGGTGCTCAGCACCCTGTGCGCCCTGGTACTGTCGCGCCGCATGCTGGTCGGCATCGTCAGTTCGCTGGACGACATCGCCAACGTGGCGCATGCGGTGCGCCGCGATCGCACCTTCGGCCTGCGGGTGCCGTCGGCGCCTATCGCCGAGCTGCATGAGCTCAGCAACGATTTCAACGGCTTGCTCGACGAGCTGGAGGCCTGGCAGGCCCATCTGAAGCAGGAGAACGACTCGCTGGCTCACCGGGCGACGCACGACAGCCTGACCGGCTTGCCGAACCGCGCCTTCTTCGAAGGGCGGCTGAGCCGCGCGCTGGGCGATATCGAACCGCCGGCGAAATTGGCGGTGCTGTTTATCGACGGCGATCGCTTCAAGGAGGTGAACGACAGTTACGGCCACGCCGCAGGCGATGCGGTGCTGACCACCATTGCCGGGCGCATTCGCGCGCAGCTGCGCGAGACCGATCTGGTCGCCCGCCTGGGAGGGGATGAATTCGCCGTGCTGCTGGCGCCGGTACACAGCACGGAAGATGTCTTGCAGATCGCTGACAACATCATCGACTGCATGACGCAACCGGTCATTCTGCCGAACGACGAGGCGGTCATCACCTCTCTGAGTATCGGTATTGCGCTGTACCCTGATCACGCATCGACGCCTCAGGGTCTTTTGCACGAAGCTGACGATGCGATGTATCAGGCAAAGCATCGTTATAACGGAGGCTGGCGGCTGGCTATACATAAATAAGAGCCCCGGCTATAACACTTGAACTAGGGATTTTGACTATGATACAGCAACTTTTTAAAGGCCGTTTTTCACTGCTGACGATGATGTTCGTCGCTCTGCTGGCGCTCGCCGGCTGCCAGAGCAAACCGCAGGGCCTGACACCCGAGCAGGTCGCGCTGTTGCAATCGCAGGGCTTCAAACTGACCGATAACGGCTGGGAGTTCGGCCTGTCGGATAAGGTGCTGTTCGGCAACAACATCGGCAAACTGAACCCGGAAAGCACCGAGACGGTACAGAAGATGGGCCGTGCGCTGCTGAGCGTCGGCATCACCAAATTCCGCCTGGACGGCCATACCGACAACTACGGTGAAGACAGCTATAACGATCAGCTCTCCCTGCGCCGCGCCGATGCGGTGGCCGATCTGCTGGCCAGCGTCGGCATTCCACGCGCCAATATCGAAACCCGCGGCATGGGCAAGCGCGATCCCGTTGCCGATAACCGCACCTCCAGCGGCCGTGCGGAAAACCGCCGCGTCGCGATCGTCGTCACGCCATAAGCCACCAATATGCGCCTTTATCGGCGCATAAACGGTTATACTTAGCGATCGCTGAGCGATGTCTGGGATCCGAGATCGAAACGGGCTACACTCATGCCGCCAGACATCCTATAAATACTGATATAGAGAGGCTTAGAGCAACGTGGCTCAATACGTCTATACCATGCACCGCGTCGGCAAGGTGGTACCGCCGAAGCGTCATATTTTGAAAAACATCTCCCTGAGCTTCTTCCCTGGGGCCAAAATCGGCGTGCTGGGCCTGAACGGCGCCGGTAAGTCCACCCTGCTGCGCATCATGGCCGGCATCGATACCGATATCGAAGGGGAAGCGCGCCCGCAGCCGGGCATCAAGATCGGTTACCTGCCGCAGGAGCCGCAGCTTAACCTCGAACACACCGTGCGTGAGTCGGTGGAAGAAGCGCTGGCGGAAGTGGTCGGCGCGCTGAAGCGCCTGGACGAAGTGTACGCGCTGTACGCGGAAGAAGGCGCAGACTTCGACAAGCTGGCCGCCGAACAGGGTCGCCTGGAAGAGATCATTCAGGCGCACGACGGTCACAACCTCAACACCCAGCTGGAACGCGCCGCCGATGCGCTGCGCCTGCCGGACTGGGACGCCAAAATCGCTCACCTGTCCGGCGGTGAACGCCGCCGCGTGGCGCTGTGCCGCCTGCTGCTGGAAAAGCCGGACATGCTGCTGCTGGACGAACCGACCAACCACCTGGACGCCGAGTCCGTGGCCTGGCTGGAACGCTTCCTGCACGACTTCGAAGGCACCGTGGTAGCGATCACCCACGACCGTTACTTCCTGGATAACGTGGCCGGCTGGATCCTCGAACTTGACCGCGGTGAAGGCATTCCATGGGAAGGCAACTACTCCTCCTGGCTGGAGCAGAAAGACGCGCGTCTGGCGCAGGAAGCTTCCGCCGAAGCCGCTCGTCGCAAGTCGATCGAGAAAGAGCTGGAGTGGGTGCGTCAGGGCGCCAAAGGCCGTCAGTCCAAAGGCAAGGCCCGCCTGGCCCGCTTTGAAGAGCTGAACAACACCGAATACCAGAAACGTAACGAAACCAACGAACTGTTCATTCCGCCTGGCGCACGCCTAGGCGATAAAGTGGTCGAAGTCAGCAACCTGCGTAAGTCCTATGGCGACCGCCTGTTGATCGACGACCTGTCGTTCTCGGTGCCAAAAGGGGCGATCGTCGGCATCATCGGCCCGAACGGCGCAGGTAAATCCACGCTGTTCCGCATGATGTCCGGTCAGGAGCAGCCTGATTCCGGCAGCATCGTGCTGGGCGACACCGTCAAGCTGGCGTCCGTCGATCAGTTCCGCGACAACATGGACGGTTCGAAAACCGTGTGGGAAGAAGTCTCCGGCGGGCAGGACATCATGCGCATCGGCAACACCGAGATGCCAAGCCGCGCCTATGTCGGCCGCTTCAACTTCAAGGGCGTCGATCAGGGCAAACGCGTGGGCGAGCTGTCCGGCGGTGAGCGTGGCCGTCTGCATCTGGCCAAGCTGCTGCAGGTTGGCGGCAACGTACTGCTGCTCGATGAACCGACCAACGACCTGGATATCGAAACCCTGCGCGCGCTGGAAAACGCCCTGCTGGAATTCCCTGGCTGCGCCATGGTGATCTCGCACGACCGTTGGTTCCTCGACCGTATCGCCACCCACATCCTGGACTACCAGGACGAAGGCAAGGTGGAATTCTTCGAAGGCAACTTCACCGAGTACGAAGAGTACAAGAAGCGTACGCTGGGCGCCGACGCGCTCGAGCCGCACCGCATCAAGTACAAGAAGATCGCCAAGTAAAACGAAAGGCGCCGCATGCGGCGCCTTTTTTACTCCCGCGTCAGCTCGCGCGCGTAGTCGTCGAACGCCGGATGCTGCAGCACCACATCGATGAAGCAGGCCAACGCCGCGGAATTCAGCTTGCGGCTCGGGTAGACCAGATATAGCTCATTCCCTTCTGCGCGCCACGCCGGCAGCACCTCCACCAACAGTTTCTGCGCCACCACCTCGCGGCTGAGAAACGCCGGCAGCAGCGTGATCCCCGCGCCGGCGATGGCGCATTCGCGCGCATACAGCAGGTTGTCGGTGGTGTGCGCCAGCGGCAGCTGCCAACGGTAGTAGTCATCGCCGCAGCGCAGGTTCCAGGCCGTCCAGGCGCGGTGGGCGATGCAGCGATGCTGCTGCAGTTGCTGCGGATGTTCGATCGGCGGGTGCTGCGCCAAATAGGACGGTGCGGCCAACAGATAGCGCGGCGCATACCCGAGACGGCGACCGATCAGCGAAGAGTCCTGTGGCTTGCCGGTGCGCAGCGCGGCGTCGAAACCTTCCTGCACCAGATCCACCATCGCGTCGGACACCGACACCTCCAGCGAAACGTCCGGGTACTGGCGCTGAAAATCCGCTGCCAGCCGCGCCACCAGGGTCGCGCCCAGCCCGGCGGGCGTCGAGATGCGCAGGCGGCCGCTCGGGTTATCGCGCAGCCGCTGCAATGCCAGATCGGCACGTTCGGCAGCAGACATCATGACCTGACAATGTTCCAGATAACGCTCACCGGCGAAGGTCAGGTTCAGCTGGCGCGTGGTGCGATTGAGCAGCCGTAGCCCCAGCGTCTGCTCGAGCTGGCTGATACGCTGGCTGACGCTGGATTTCGGCAACCCAACGCGCTGCGCGGCGGCGGTAAAGCTGCCGCACTCCGCCACCAGCGCGAACAACGCCATGTCCTGCAGTTGTTTGAATTCCATTGTTCACCTTAAACGAACACTCCGTTAGATATTGTCCATCTTATCACCCCACTGTCGCGGGTCTACACTGGGGGCATCATTTGAAAGGAGTACAATCATGTCGATAAAAGCCATTGCCGTAGACCCGCAGAACCCCGGCGATTTCATCGAAATCTCACCGGAGATGCCAGTGCCCGGCCAGTACGATCTGCTGGTGGAAGTGAAAGCGGCGTCGGTCAACCCGGTGGACACCAAAGTGCACGCCGGTCTGCAGAAAAACGGCCTGCAGCAGCCGCGCATTCTCGGCTGGGACGCCAGCGGCGTCGTAGTAGACGTGGGCAACGGCGTCAGCGGCTTCAAGCCCGGCGATGAAGTGTGGTACGCCGGCGACATCACCCGCCCCGGCAGCAACAGCAGCCACCAACTGATCGACTCACGCATCGCCGCGCATAAGCCACGCAGCCTGACCTGGGCCGAATCCGCCGCCATGCCGCTCACCGCCCTCACCGCCTGGGAGGCGCTGTTCGAACACCTGAACATTCAGGACGCGCCGGAGCACAAGACGCTGCTGATCATCGGCGGCGCCGGCGGGGTCGGCTCGCTGGCCATTCCGCTGGCCGCGCTGCGCAGCAAGGTGAAAGTGATCGCCACCGCATCAAGACCGGAATCCGCCGCCTGGTGCCGTGAGCGCGGCGCCGATCTGGTGGTGGACTACCGCGATCTGAAGGGCAACCTGGCGCAGCAGGGCATCGAGCAGGTGGATTACATCCTGTGTCTGAACGATACCGACGGCCACTGGCCGGCGATGGCCGAACTGATCGCGCCGCTCGGCCATATCTGCACCATCGTCGAGAACGCGCAGCCGTTGGATCAAAACGCGCTGAAGCTGAAAAGCGCCGCGCTGCACTGGGAATTCATGTTCACCCGCAGCATGTTCACCACCCCGGACATCGCGCAGCAGGGCAAGATCCTGCAGCAGGTGGCGCAGCTGCTGGACGAGGGCAAGCTGAGCACCACACTGAGCGAAACCCTGCACGGGCTGTCGGTAGACACGCTGACCGCCGCGCATCAACAGCTGCTCGGCGGCCATATGCAAGGCAAGCTGGTTATCGCTTACTGAGCCTGAATCGCGGCGGCGCAGCGCGCCGCCGTTACTGCGGACGAACGAAGCCGACGCACAGCGTCTGCTCGTCGCTATGCGGATCGGCGCGGAACGTCAGCGTCTGCTGCCAATCGAGGCGCATCTTCGGCCAGTGGGCCAACTCGCCGCCGAAGTCGCTGCGCGTGCAGTCCTCACCCAACCGCCCGAACAGGGCGACACCGTGCTGCGCAATCTGCGGATAGCTGATGTTGACGTTGTAGATATTCGGCCGCGTATGATTGGACCAACGCGTAATGGTTCGCGGCCGGGAACCGGCGTACACCGTCATCCACTGCGACAGGTATTCGCCGCCGACGTAGCGCAGTTCAACGCCATACCGCTCCTGCCACTGCCGCTCCACCTCGGCGCTGAACGCCTTGATACCCACCATTTTCTGGCCGGCGTTGCGCACGTTGCCCAGCATCACCGCGGCATACCCCAGATAGACCGCCAGCGCCGCGCACATCAGACCAATGGTCGCCGCGCGCAGCGAACGCACCGGCGGCTGGCGCACGCAACCGACCAACAGCGCAGGCGCCAGCATGAAGAACGGCTGCAGCCACTCGGTCAGCCGGCCGCCGACGTTGAAAGAGAACCAGAAGGTAATGATGCCGAGCGGCAACAGGTAGACCCACAGCAACACCCGCATCGGCAACGCCGATGGCCAGGCCAGCACCGCCCCGCTGCGCCGCAGGATCGCCCACAGCACCAGCGACGGATAGAACACCAGCAGCAGCGACTGCAGCATGTCGAGATTGAGCTGCATCTTGATCTGCGAATCCACCCACTTGAAGGCGGCGAAATCGTGGTTCCACAACCAGAACACGTTCGGCAACACCAGCGCCAACCAGATCGCCACCGCCAGATAGAACTGCGGCTGGCGATAACAGCGGCGGATCTGCGGTACGAACAGCGTCGACAGCGCGGCGAAATAGACGAAGGCGAAGGTCGAGTACTTCGCCATCATCGCCAAACCGGCCGTCAGCGCGAAGGCCGGCCACCAGTTGGCCGAACGCGATATAGCCAGGTGGAAAAACAGCGCCATCCACGGCCACAGCATCACCAACAGGTAATTGTCGTTGTAGGGAATGATGTCGAAATTGATGATGCCGGACAGGTTGAGCGTCAATAGCGCCATCCAGGCCAGCGAGGTGCTGCCGCTCAGCCGGCGCGCCAACAGCCAGACGCCCAACATGCCGATGGCGATGGCGATGAAGTGCCCGCCATACCAGTACAGGTTCAGCGGCAGCCACGAGAACCCGATCGCCGGCTGCATCGCCGCCCCGACCAACCACGGGTTTTTCGGTGAGCCCCATTCGCCGTTGAGGCCCCAGTTGAGCGCCTCGACGGCGTCGTAAGGCAGGGTAGGATCGAGATGAACAGTCAGCAGCGTCCAGGCTGCGGCATAGCAGACCAACCAAAGAGCGAGCAAGCGATAAGACATGTCTTCTTCTAAGCGTTATTGTAAAGAAAAGCTTAACGTAGTCGCTGTCGAATGAACCATGTTTAAACAAGCCGTTAAATGTGCGCCAGGGCGGCCGTTTCTGCCGCGCGATCGCACATTACGCTAATTTTGCTCAGCCTGCGGCGTGATGCTGGGCGGGCGCGTTCGCCAACCGGCCAGCGTCCGCCGCCAGCAGCTGTTGCACCAGCTCGACGCAGCGCAGGAAGCGCTCTTCGTAATCGCTGGACTCAACGTGCACATACTCGATATTGTTGGCGCGCAGCATCTCCTCCAGCAGGCGCTGGAACGCCAGCCGATCGGCGGTACTGCCCAGGCTGCGCAGGCCGTCCGCCACCCACGGCGTGTTGTTTTCCAGCAGGATCACCAGATCGAAACGGTATTCGTCGATCAGCGCCTGCACGAAGGGGTGTTCACGCCCCTCATACTTTTTGCAAAACGCCTGGGTGGTGACGAAATCGGTATCGATAAATGCCACCTTGTTGGCGTACTTGACCGCGAAATCCACGTATTGCGCCTGCCCGAGGGCAATTTTGTCGTAGTCGGAGTACTGCAGCGCCATCTCGTCGCCGCCCAGGTGCGAGAACACGTAATCGCGGCCATATTCCCAGGCGCTGGTGGTGTTGAAGATGTTGGCCAGCTTGTTGACCAGCGTCGATTTGCCGCTCGACTCGCCGCCGAGGATCGCCACGGTGCGCACGAAGAACGGCTTCACCTCGGTCGGGATGTAATCCCAGTAGCGGAACGGATCCTGGCGGATCTGATTGCCGCTGATGTTCATGAACGAACGCTCGGGGTCGACCAGAATGGTTTCGATGCCCAGATGCTCGCGGTAACGCGGCGCATCCTGCGCTTCGCTGGAATAGATAAAGCTCGGCACGATGCCTTTCTGTTCCATAAAGGCCTTCATGCCGTCGCTCCACACGTTCCAGCCGTGCGGGTAGGGCTCGATGCCCTGCTCGTCGAACGAGTGGATATGGATGTTTTTCTGGTACTTGAAGGTCTGCAGCAGCCAGCGCAGGCGATCGCTGACCGTCGGCTGTTGCGACATCGAACTGTTCTCGAACAGTTCGCGGTCGCGCGGCTCGTCGTGGCACAAAATGACGTGCAGCTCATCCACCTGGCTGCAGGCGCGCTGGATCAGGTAGATATGGCCGGTGTGCAGCGGGTAAAATTTACCAAACACCACGCCGACTTTAACCTCTTTACGCGGGAACTCCAGCCCGAGAAAACGGTGCAACGCTTCGAGCTTTTGCGCGCTCGGGCTTTTGATCTTGTCGTTCAACAGCTGGCTCAGATAGCCCTTGGTCATGCCGCTGGCATCCGCCACCTGCTGCAACGTGCAGCCTTTTTGCTTGATGGACGTCTTCAGGTAATCAAATTGCGGCATGGCCACCTCCGTTTAGTATGCTAAACAAAATAGCATATCTTGCTCGCCGTCGGCGACATTAATAAAACTCTTCCAGCACGTCCAGCGCGTCCGCCAGCTTCTTGACCCCGAACACCTGCATGTTGGCCGGCGGCTTCTTCGGCATATTGCCGTGCGGCACGATGGCGCGCTTGAAGCCGTGCTTGGCCGCTTCGGCGATCCGCTCCTGGCCGCTCGGCACCGGGCGAATTTCCCCCGCCAGCCCCACTTCGCCGAACACCACCAGATCGTTCGGCAGAGGCCGATCGCGCAGGCTCGAGACCAGCGACATCAGCAACGCCAGATCGGCGCTGGTCTCACTGACTTTCACCCCGCCGACCACGTTGACGAACACGTCCTGATCCGACATCTGCAGCCCGCCGTGCCGGTGCAGCACCGCCAGCAGGATCGCCAACCGGTTCTGCTCCAGGCCCACCGCCACGCGGCGCGGGTTGGACATCATCGAGTGATCCACCAGCGCCTGGATCTCCACCAGCAGCGGCCTGGTGCCTTCCCACACCACCATCACCGAGCTGCCGGAGGTGACTTCATCGCCGCGGCTGAGGAAGATCGCCGAAGGGTTGCTGACTTCGCGCAGCCCCTGTTCGGTCATGGCGAACACCCCCAGCTCGTTGACCGCGCCGAAGCGGTTCTTGTGGCTGCGCAGGGTACGGAAGCGGGAATCGGCGTCGCCGTCCAGCAGCACCGAACAGTCGATACAGTGTTCCAGCACTTTTGGCCCGGCCAGCGAGCCGTCTTTGGTGACGTGGCCGACCATCACGATCGCCACGCCGCGCGTCTTGGCGAAGCGCGTCAGGTAGGCGGCGGTTTCCCGCACCTGCGCCACGCTGCCCGGCGAAGACTGAATGTCCGCCATGTGCATCACCTGAATCGAGTCGATCACCATCAGCTTCGGCTGTTCCTGCTCAGCGATCAGACAGATCTGCTCGATGCTGGTTTCCGACAGCATGTTCAGGCCGCCGGTCGGCAGCCCCAGACGGTGAGCGCGCATCGCCACCTGCTGCAGCGACTCCTCACCGGTGACGTACAGGGTTTTCATCTGTTCAGACAGCTTGCACAGCACCTGCAGCAACAGGGTGCTCTTGCCGGCGCCGGGGTTGCCGCCGATCAGAATCGCGCTGCCGGGCACCACGCCGCCGCCCAGCACGCGGTCGAACTCGAGAAAGCCGGTGGTGAAGCGCGGCAGCGCCTCCAGGCTGATTTCCGACAGCTTCTGCACCTTGCTGACGCCGGCGTCGCCGGCATAGCCGCTGAGGCGATCGTTGCGCGCCGCTGCGGGCGACGCGGCCAAACGCACTTCCGTGATGGTGTTCCAGGCATGACAGGCGCTGCACTGCCCCTGCCAACGCGGATAGTCCGCCCCGCACTCATTGCACACAAATGCCCGTTTTGCCGCTTTTGCCACGTCTTACCTCAATCTTTCGTTATCGCACTTCGTGTTTCAGGCTGCCGGTGAGAATACACAGCACGCCCATCAGATCCGCATGCCGGATCGATACCTGCGCTTTTTCATACACTTTCGGCTTGGCGTGGTAGGCGATGCCCAGCCCCGCCGCCTGCATCATTTTCAAATCGTTGGCGCCGTCGCCGATGGCCACGGTTTGCGCCAGCGGGATCTCCAGCTTCTCCGCCAGCCGCAGCAGCGTGTCGGCTTTGAACTGCGCGTCCACCACCGGCCCCAGCACTTCGCCGGTCAGCTTGCCGTCGCGGATCTCCAGCTCATTGGCCGCCGCCGCCACCAGCCGCAGCCGGTTGCGCAGGTATTCGGCGTAGTAGGTGAAGCCGCCGGAGGCGATCGCCACATGCCAGCCCATCGCCTGCAGCTTGCCCACCAGGCTGGTCAGCCCCGGCATCAACGGCAGCTCGTCGCGCACCTGCTTGAGGATGTTGGCATCGGCCCCTTTCAGCGTGCCGACGCGCTGGCGCAGGCTGGCGGTAAAGTCCAGCTCGCCGCGCATCGCGCGTTCGGTGACTTCCGCCACCTGCTCGCCGACGCCCGCCAATTTGGCGATCTCGTCGATGCATTCGATCTCGATCGCCGTCGAATCCATGTCCATCACCAGCAGCCCCGGCGTGCGCAGGTGCGGGATCTTGCCGAGCGGCGCCACGTCCAGCCCGCTCTCCGCCGCCAACAGCTTGGCGCGCGGCGTCAAGGTGCCCGCCAGCCGCACCACCTGATAGTCGTCCACGCCCCAGGCGGTGACGATCACCATCGCCGCGCCCAGCTTGCGTTGGAATTGGGTAATGCGCGCCTTGTCCAGCTTCCTGCCGTATAACAGCCACCCGGTATTGCCCGCCCGGTAGTCCAGCGGCATCACTTCGTCGCCGCTGAGCGAAAGGGGAAGACCCGGCCATTGAGAGATCTCCGCCGGAAGATCGCAATAGGTCAGACTGTTTGACATCATTGACTCCTGAATGGACAAAAACGCTGCATGATAAAACGACGCATCAAGCTATCCTATCGCCAGCGGTTCTGGCAACATAAAGTGTCCCCGATGCCCAAGGAACCTGCATGGCTCGCGCTAAACTGAAATTTCGCCTGCACCGCACCGCTATTATCCTGATTTGCCTGGCTTTGCTGGTGCTGCTGATGCAGGGCGCCTCTTATTTTAGCCTGAGTCACCAAATGGCGCGATCCGAGCAGGTGGAAGAGCTGGCGCAGACGCTGACCAAACAGGTCGCCTACAGCCTGGCGCCGCTGCTGGACGACGACGGCAACAACCCGCGCATCGACGCCATCCTCAAGCAGCTCACCGATCACAGCCGCATTCTCGACGTCAGCGTGTATCAGTTGGACGGCACGCTGGTCTCCCACGCCGGGGAACAGATAAGTATACGCGATCGCCTGTCGCTCGACGGCAAACGCGCCGGCAGCTACTTCAACCACCAATTGGTCGAATCCATTCAGGGCAAAGACGGCCCGATCGGCTTTATCCGCATCACCCTCGACACCCACGTGCTGGCGACCGAATCCAAACAGGTGGACAACACCACCAACCTGCTGCGCCTGATGATCCTGCTGGCGCTGGCGATCGGCATCATTCTGGCGCGCACCCTGCTGCAGCACCGCCGCAGCCGCTGGCAGCAGTCGCCCTACCTGTTGACCGCCAACACGCCACTGGAAGAAGGCAATACGGTGGAAGACGACGAAGAGGATGCGCCGGAGAAAAAAACAGGAAGCGCCGAAGAAGGAGTAACTCAGGCCAGGCGTTGAATGCGTCCGTGCCGTTTTCTTGTCCTTTCGGTGAATCGATTGTCCGTAACAACGGGATCCACAACCAATTGAAAGGTAAAGCGTTAGCCAAAAACGGCCATGCGGAATGAATAGATTGACGGGCGGGCGCCATGACGACGCCCGCCGCGGTATTACGCTTTGTCGCCCAGCAACACGGATTCCAGCGCGATAACGATCATTTCGTTAAAGGTGGTCTGGCGTTCCGCCGCCGTGGTCGCTTCGTGACGCAGGATGTGGTCGGACACGGTGCAGATGGTCAGCGCCTTGCAGCCGAACTCTTCGTACAGCTCCGCCGCCACGCCGTAGATGCCGGCCGCTTCCATTTCCACGCCCAGGATGCCGTACTTCTTCATCACCTGGAACATGTCCGGATCCGGGGTGTAGAACAGATCGGCGGAGAAGATGTTGCCCACGCGCGCCGGGATGCCCTGCGCCGCCGCCGCATCGACCGCGTTGCGCACCATGTCGAAGTCGGCGATCGCCGCGTAGTCGTTGTCCTTGAAGCGCAGACGGTTCACCTTGGAGTCGGTGCACGCGCCCATGCCGATCACCACGTCGCGCAGTTTGATATCGTCACGCACCGCGCCGCAGGAACCCACGCGAATGATCTTCTTCACGCCGAATTCGGCGATCAGCTCGCGCGCATAGATGGAGCAGGACGGGATGCCCATGCCGTGGCCCATTACGGAGATGCGGCGGCCTTTGTAGGTGCCGGTGAAGCCCAACATGCCGCGCACGTTGTTCACTTCCACCGCGCCTTCCAGGAAGGTTTCGGCGATGTATTTTGCGCGCAGCGGATCGCCCGGCATCAGTACTACGTCAGCGAAATCACCCATCTCAGCATTAATGTGCGGCGTAGCCATAATTCTCTTCCTTTAAATCGTATTAAATAGCGTTAAACGTATAAGCCGTGGTATGTCAGACGGCGGCCAACTGCGCCACCGCCTTAAACTCACGAATTAAAACAGGGTTTTACCGTAATCCATCGGCGACAGGCCAAAATAATTGGCGACGGTCTGGCCGATGTCGGCGAAGGTCTCGCGGTGGCCCAGCGAGCCCGGTTTCACTTTCGGGCCGTAGACCAGCACCGGGATGTGCTCACGGGTGTGGTCGGTGCCCGGCCAGGTCGGGTCGCAGCCGTGGTCGGCGGTGAAGATGATGATGTCTTCGTCTTTCACCAGCTTCAGCAGCTCCGGCAGGCGGCGGTCGAACAGCTCCAGCGCGGCGGCGTAGCCCGCCACGTCGCGGCGGTGGCCGTAAGAGGAGTCGAAGTCCACGAAGTTGGTGAACACGATGGTGTTGTCGCCGGCCTTTTCCATTTCAATCAGGGTCGCGTCGAACAGCGCGTCGATGCCGGTCGCCTTCACCTTCTTGGTGATGCCGACGTTGGCATAGATGTCGGCGATTTTACCGATCGACACCACTTCGCCGCCCTTCTCGTCCACCAGCTTTTTCAGCACGGTCGGCGCCGGCGGCTCTACCGCCAGATCGTGGCGGTTGCCGGTGCGCTGGAAGTGGCCCGGCTTGTCGCCGACGAACGGACGCGCGATCACGCGGCCGATGTTGTAACCGCCTTCGGTTAGCTCTTCACGCGCGATTTCGCACAGCTCGTACAGGCGATCCAGGCCGAAGGTTTCTTCATGGCAGGCGATCTGGAACACCGAGTCGGCGGAGGTGTAGAAAATCGGCTTGCCGGTTTTCATGTGCTCTTCGCCCAGTTGATCGAGGATCACGGTGCCGGATGAGTGACAGTTGCCCAGGTAGCCCGGCAGGTTGGCGCGCTCCACCAGCTTATCCAGCAACGCCTGCGGGAAGCTGTTGTGCTCGTCCTTGAAGTAGCCCCAGTCGAACAGTACCGGCACGCCGGCGATTTCCCAGTGGCCCGACGGCGTGTCTTTACCGGAAGAGAGCTCGCTGGCGTAAGCGTAAGCGCCGATGATGTCGGCGTTGCGATCCAGCCCCTGCGGGAAGTTGCCGGTGGACTCTTCCGCCGCTTTGCCGAGCCCCAGGCGACTCAGGTTAGGCAGCGTCAGCGGGCCCTGGCGGCCCACGTTGGCTTCACCGCGCGCGCAAACTTCGGCGATGTGGCCCAGAGTGTCGGAACCCTGGTCGCCAAAACGTTCGGCGTCTTCGCTGGCACCGATGCCGAAGGAGTCCAATACCATAATAAATGTGCGTTTCATCTGTGCTCTCCTGCGTGTTCTCACGCTTTGGACGGCCGCGAAAAAGCCGCGACCGTTCCTGATTCTTGGGTTATTCCGTGACGCGCTTATACACCACCGGCGTCGCTTCCGGCGCCTTGTCGCTCAGCGTCATTGCGCTACGCACCGCATCGGCCGCCTGCTGCCAGCTCTCTTCATCGTTGGCGTGGATCATCGCCAGCGGCTGCTGGGCATCCACCTTATCACCCAGGCGCGCCACCTCGGTCAGACCGACGCTGTAATCGATGGCGTCGCTCGCCCGGCGGCGGCCGCCGCCCAGCGAAACCACCGCCATGCCCAGCGCGCGGGTATCCATGGCGCTGATGATGCCCGGATTTTCAGCATACACCGGCTTGCTCAGCGTTGCCGCCGGCAGATAGCTATCATAACGTTCGACGAAGTCTATCGGCCCTTGCTGCGCCGCCACCATGCGGCCAAACACTTCCGCCGCCTTGCCGTTGTCCAGTACCGCCTGCAGTTTGGCGCGCGCATCGGCCTCGTCATTCGCCAGGCCGCCGGACAGCAGCATCTCCACGCACAGCGCCAGCGTCACTTCCAGCAGGCGCGGGTTGCGGTATTCACCGGTCAGGAAACGCACCGCTTCGCGCACTTCCACCGCATTGCCGGCGCTGGAGGCCAGCACCTGGTTCATGTCGGTCAGCAGCGCAGTGGTCTTGCAGCCCGCGCCGTTGGCCACGCCGACGATCGCCTGCGCCAAATCTTGCGACAGGGCATAGGTCGGCATAAAGGCGCCGGAACCGACCTTCACGTCCATCACCAGCGCATCCAGCCCTTCCGCCAGTTTCTTGGCCAGAATGGAGGCAGTGATCAGCGGGATAGAATCCACGGTGGCGGTGATGTCGCGGGTGGCGTAAAAACGTTTGTCCGCCGGCGCCAGCGAGCTGGTCTGGCCGATGATCGCCACGCCGACGTCCTGAATGATTTTACGGAAGGCGTTATCGTCCGGGAAAATATTGAAGCCCGGAATGGCTTCCAGTTTGTCCAGCGTGCCGCCGGTATGACCCAGGCCGCGGCCGGAGATCATCGGCACATAGCCGCCGCAGGCCGCCACCATCGGGCCGAGCATCAGCGAGGTCACGTCGCCCACGCCGCCGGTCGAATGCTTGTCGACGATCGGGCCGTTCAGCGCCAAACTCTTCCAGTCCAGCACGGTGCCGGAATCGCGCATCGCCATGGTGAGCGCCACGCGCTCCGGCATGCTCATGTCATGGAAATAAATGGTCATCGCCAGCGCGGCGATCTGCCCTTCCGACACCACATTGTCGCGAATACCGTTGATGAAAAAGCGGATTTCCGCTTCGCTTAACGGCTGGCCGTCGCGTTTCTTACGAATAATTTCTTGAGCCAGGAACAAGGCATCCCCCTGTGTCGCTGAAAATCGGTGCAGACGGGCGCGCCTGGCGCCCGCCAACGATATCGATCAGTAGCCGCCGCCGGCGGTCTGGGTTTGGTGGCCCAGCGCGGCCAGCAAGCTGGCCAGCAGGCTGGAAGCGCCAAAGCGGAAATGCCGCGCGTCGGCCCACCCTTCGCCCAGAATACGATCGGCAAGTTGCAGATAATGCAGCGCGTCTTCCGCGGTGCGAACGCCGCCGGCCGGCTTGAAGCCCACCGTCTTCGCCACGCCCATATCGCGGATCACTGACATCATCAGCTCGGCGCTCTCCAGGGTGGCGTTGACCGGCACCTTGCCGGTGGAGGTCTTGATAAAGTCGGCGCCGGCCTTGATGGCGATCTCGGACGCCTTGCGGATCAGATCGGCCTGCTTCAGCTCACCGGTTTCGATGATCACTTTCAGCAGCACGTTGGCCGCCTGGCAAGCCTGTTTGCACTGTTTCACCAGCTCGAAACCGACCTGTTCGTTGCCGGCGATCAGCGCGCGGTAAGGGAACACCACGTCCACTTCATCCGCCCCATAGGCGATGGCCGCGCGGGTTTCCGCCAGCGCGATGTCGATATCGTCGTTGCCATGCGGGAAGTTGGTCACGGTGGCGATACGGATGTCCGGCGTGCCTTGCTCGCGCAGCGCCTTACGCGCCACCGGGATAAAACGCGGGTAGATGCAGATGGCCGCCGTGTGGCCGGCCGGGCTGTTGGCCTGACGACAGAGGGCGATCACTTTCTCGTCGGTGTCATCATCATTCAGCGTGGTTAAATCCATCAAGTTCAGCGCACGTTGCGCTGCTGCGGTTAATTCGGTCATAAAACTCTCCAACTGAGTACCTGGGTGTTGGCGAGCGGACTTGGTTCCATGAAGATAGCGCTGGGGAACGGCGTTCCCGCGGCGGCAACTGAGATCCTTCTCACCGCACATGGCCACCCGCCTTGCGGCCGGCCAGTAATAGCTATTTGAACACGAATGCCGGAGGCGATTCGCGTTCATCGTCACACTATATGAAATAGCACTGTAACAGACCGGAATTATATGTGAAGAGCATCACAAAATAACGCGATATCGTTCACAAATTCGCTAAAGAAGCGGCTGAAGATCGCGGGTGCGGCAAACACCCGCGTTGCTTAGAGTATAGGCGGAGTCCCGCGATCGGTCGCGCCGTCGCGGGCTCCGTGATGGCTTACAGCGCCAGGAAGAAGCCGGCGATGGTGGCACTCATCAGGTTGGACAGCGTGCCCGCCGCCACGGCCTTCAGACCGAAGCGCGCGATGTCGTGGCGACGGTTAGGCGCCATGCTGCCCAGACCGCCAAGCAAGATCGCCACCGAGGAGAGGTTGGCGAAGCCGCACAGCGCAAAGGAGATGATCGCCTTGGTGTGCGTCGACAGCACCTGCAGGCCTTCCGCCGCCACTACGTCATCCGGGCGCAGATAGGCACCGAAGTTCATGTAGGCGACGAATTCGTTGACGATGATCTTCTGGCCGATGAACGAACCGGCGGTCATCGCCTCGCTCCACGGCACGCCGATCAGGAAGGCGATCGGCGAGAACACCCAGCCGAGGATCAGTTCAAGCGACAGCTGCGGATAATCGAACCAGCCGCCGATACCGCCGAGAATGCCGTTAAGCAAGGCGATCAGCGCGATAAACGCCAGCAGCATCGCACCGACGTTCAGCGCCAACTGCATGCCGGAAGCCGCACCAGAAGCCGCCGCGTCGATCACGTTGGCCGGACGATCTTCTTCGGCGATCAGCTTCATCGCATCGTCTTTATCGTGGGTCTGCTCAGTTTCCGGCACCATCAGCTTGGCGAACAACAGCCCGCCCGGCGCCGCCATGAAGGACGCGGCGATCAGGTATTCCAGCGGCACGCCCATCTGCGCGTACCCCGCCAACACCGAACCGGCCACCGAGGCCAGGCCGCCGCACATCACGGCGAACAGTTCCGATTGGCTCATGGTGGCGATATACGGACGCACCACCAGCGGCGCTTCGGTCTGGCCGACGAAAATGTTGGCGGTCGCCGACAGCGATTCGGTGCGCGAAGTGCCCAGCAGCTTATGCAGGCCGCCGCCCAGAACGCGGATCACCAACTGCATGATGCCGAGGTAGTACAGCACCGCAATCAGCGAGGAGAAGAACACGATCACCGGCAGGACGCGCAGCGCGAACACGAAGCCACCGCCGCCGAACACCTCGAACATCTTATCGGACACCAGCCCGCCGAAGATGAACGAAATGCCCTGATTGCCGTAGGCGATAACGTTTGCCACACCGTTAGACATACTGCCGAGGATGCTGCGGCCCAGCGGCACGTACAGCACCAGCGCACCGATGCCGACCTGAATGATGAACGCCCACACGACGGTGCGCAATTTGATGGCCCGGCGGTTGCTGGAGAGCAGCACCGCAATGGCGATCAGCACCGCCATGCCAACCAAACTCATGATGAGTTGCATGCAAAGTTTCCCTGTTGCAAAAAATAAAATACATCCCTGCTCATGAAGAGAGGTCTGCTATTGGAGAGTTTCGGGGGGGATTATACTGAGCGAGGTCACCCTCGCACCGATTTATGTCACAAATGTATACAACGAGACGCAAATGAAAATCTTATAACGTGACGCATGTCACGTTATGGTCATCTCAGTTCGGCATGGCGAACAGCGCCTGAGTATTGCGTTGCAGGTGGGCGGCGATCTCGTCGACCGGTTCCGGCCGCAGCGCGCACAGCGTTTGAAACACCTCGGCGGCGCGTTCGGGGCGATTCGGCTGCCCCTGATAGCCGGCCAGCGGCATATCCGGCGCATCGGTCTCCAGCAGCAGCGCCTCGAGCGGCAGCTGCGCCATCACGCCGCGCGTTTTCTGCGCCCGCTCATAGGTGATAGTGCCGCCCACGCCGATGTAATAGCCAAGGCGAATAAACGCCTGTGCCTGCGACAGGCTGCCGGCGAAGCCGTGCACCACGCCGCGACGCGGCAGCTGTATGCGCCGCAGCGCCGCGGCCAGTTGATCGTGAGTGCGGCGCGAGTGCAGGATCACCGGCAGGTCATGCTGTTTCGCCAGCCTCAGTTGGGCCAGCAGCACGCTTTGCTGCCGCTCGAACTGCGGGTTGTCCATATACAGATCGAGCCCGATTTCCCCCACCGCCACCAGCTTGTGCGGCCGTTCGGCCAGCAACGCCGCCAGCTGTTCCAACTGCGGTTCATGATGCTGCGCGATATACAGCGGGTGCAGCCCCAGCGCGGCGAACAGCGGCGCGTGCTCCTGCGCCAGCCGCAGCACCCGCGCGAAGCGATCGGCGGTAACCGTCGGCACGATGATGCGCTGCACGCCGGCGCCGGCTGCCCGCGCCAGGCTCTCGGCCTCATGCCCGGTAAAGGGTGGGAAATCGAAATGGCAGTGGGTATCGGTAAAGGCGTAACTCACAGCGCGCCCCCTTCACCCGGCGGCAGATCGCCCGGCAGGATAATTTTCGGCGCCGCCACCGCGGCCTCCGGCTGCGCGCCCAGATCGGACGGCATGGCGATATCGGTCACGATCGGCGAAGGCATTCTGACGTTCTCCGGCTGGATCAGACGGCGCGACAGCGATTTCTTCACCTTCATGCCGTCCGGCTCCGGCTGCGCCATCCACTGGCCGACGGTGGCCAGGAAGTAACGGCCGCAGCGGCGCCCCAGATGATAATCCTGATTGAGCGAACCCAGTCGGCTGCCCAGCGCATTGCTGGCCAGCGGCTTCGGTGGAAAGATTTCGAAGATGCGCAGCTTGCCCGGCGGCTTCTCGATAAAGCGCTGGATGCGGTGGTAGCTTTGCTCGTGGTGCTGCAGGATGCGCACCATCTGCTGCAGACTGCTGTCGCTCAGCCAGTGCTCCATGCGCTTCATCCACTGCGGGGTGTAGTACATCTGCGAAGGGACGGTGCGGATCACCACGATGGTGTCGGCGCCGCGACGGTAGGCCTCCTCCACCGGGATCGCATCGCTGATGCCGCCGTCCTGATAGCTGACGCCATCCAGCTCCACGCCCTGACGATAAAAGCCGGGAATGGCACTGGACGCCTTGATGGCCGGCAGCCAGCGTTCACGCTGCGCCGGCAGATAGGTCGGTTCAAAATCATCGCTGCGGCAGGCGCACAGCAGGAACTCGCGCCCATCGGTGAGGTGTTGTTCCGCCACGTCCATCGCCAGCGGCATCTGTGCCGCCGCCGTGTCGACCAACCAATCGAGATCGATCAGATGCCCGCCGCGTACGAAACGCAGCGGATTGAAAAATTGCGCCGACGTAGTGTAACGGGTGATCACTCGACGCGCGTAGCCCATCTGGCCGCAGATGTAGGCGGACAGATTTTGCGCGCCGGCAGACGTGCCGATCAACAAATCGAAAGGGTTAAAGCCCGCGCGCTGAAACTCGTCCAGCACGCCGGCGGTGAAAATGCCGCGCTGGCCGCCGCCTTCGCAGACCAACGCCATTTTTCCTGGCCGAAAGGGTTTAGACGCCAGCGGTTCTATATTGCCGAGCGTGATGGGTATTCTGTATCCCAACTTGGCATCCTCAGTGAGACGTTTTTTCCGAGGATACCGCGTCTCGCTCTCTTCCGTAATCCTCTTGCAGCACGCCGGCGAGGAAATCATTGCTGCCAGCCAGCCAGGCGCAATCGCTGCCGGACCATTCGGCCCACGCCTGCCATACCTGGCCTTTCAGCTGTTTCCAGCGTCCGACGACGATATCGCTGTTCATGGCCGGCCCTCCCGACGTGAGAAAAGGAATTAAGCTTTGTTACAGTTTGCAGGAAAATGCCGGCCGGCTAAGGGCGCCGACGGCCGGTGAACAGGCTGACCAGGAACAGGATGATGCCGACAACGAACACGACTTTGGCGGCCCAGGCGGCGGTGCCCGCCAGCGAACCGAACCCCAGTGCCGCAGCGATAAGCGCGATGACTAAAAAGATAATGCCCCAACGAAACATAAGCTTCTCCTTACCATTGTGAAAAAATTCGCTGCCGTCTACCGCCCCGACAACGGACGTCGACGGCAAATCAGTTTCTTTTTTTGGTGGTACACGTCGGGCCGCCTTGACGGCCCGACAGATGCGGCTTGTTGTTACTTGTTACGGGCGCCTGGCGGGATTACGGCTTGACCACCAGGTCGTTTTTCACGCTTTTCACGCCGTCGATAGCCTTGGCGATGCTTTCGGCACGCTCAGACTGCGCCTGCGTTTTCACCTCACCGGAAAGCTGCACCACACCATCGGTGGTTTCCACTTTCACATTGCGCGACGGCACGATGTCATCGGCCAGCAGCTTGGCTTTCAGCTCGCTGGTGGTGGCGGTGTCGCCGGCATACGATTTGATCGACTGGTTGGCTTCATCTTTCACGTGCAGCTTGTCGCTGACGGTTTTGACGCCTTCCACCTTACCGGCAACCGCAACCGCATGCTCCGCCTGCGCCTGGCTGCCGACAAACCCGCTCAGGATCACGGTGCCTTTTTCGGTTTTCACCGAAATGTCAGCGCTTTTGATGGTTTTATCGTCCACCAACGCACTTTTAACTTTAGCCGTTATCGCGCTGTCATCCATGTAACCGTCAACTTTTTTCATGGAGCTATCGATTTTGGCACCGGCACTGTCCGCGGCGTTAGACGCCTTGTTAAGCAGACTGTCTTCGGCCAGCGCAGTGCCGCTCACCAAAGCAGAACCCAAAACAACAGCCATCAGCGAGTGTGCAAATTTGGTCTTTTTCATCGATCTCTTCCTTTTGTTGGGGGCCCCAGCGCCAGAGCGCCGGAACCCTTCAGCCGCCTTCACGCGGCCTCTCGGTAAATACTTCATCATCGCTATACGATTAAGCGTTCACGACAGGAATATTGCAACCGCCGTGCCAACTCCATAAACACCTTAAAAATCAAACAAAAAAAGCATTGAGTCGGATTTTTAATCAAAAAACTGTCGCCTATTGACGACAGACTAAGTGACACGAAACGGTAAAACATTCATCTCATTGATATTTAAGGAAACAGACTGTCTCCTATCGGCAACACATCAGAATAACTCACCAAACAATCAGCGTATTACAGTGATTTACTCTCAAACAATGTGCGGACATCTCGTTAAAGATAGACCATGCGGCGGAAAATGCAGGCCAAACGAACGCTGCCTGGCGATATCGGTTTGCGGCATAAAAGGTGAGGAAATTTTATTAATTAGCGGAGTGAGGATGAGGGAGGTTGGCAGGGCGCACCGGGCGCCCTGCCGATTTATCAGTGTTCGCGGGTTTTGCGGAAGGTCACATCAGGATAGCGTTCCTGCGTCAGGTTGAGGTTCACCATGGTCGGCGCGATGTAGGACAGGTTGTCCCCACCGTCCAGCGCCAGGTTGATCTCGTTCTTGCGCTTGAACTCTTCGAACTTCTTCACGTCGTCGCACTCGACCCAGCGCGCGGTCGACACGTTGACCGACTCATACAGCGCTTCCACGTTGTACTCGCTCTTCAAGCGCGCCACCACCACGTCGAACTGCAGCACACCGACCGCGCCGACGATCAGATCGTTGTTGGCGATCGGGCGGAATACCTGCACCGCGCCCTCTTCGGACAGCTGCACCAGCCCCTTCAGCAGCTGTTTCTGCTTCAGCGGATCGCGCAGGCGAATGCGGCGGAACAGTTCCGGCGCGAAGTTCGGGATGCCGGTGAACTTCATGTCTTCACCCTGGGTGAAGGTATCGCCGATCTGGATGGTGCCATGGTTGTGCAGACCGATGATGTCGCCCGGATAGGCTTCTTCCACGTGCGAGCGGTCACCGGCCATAAAGGTCAGCGCGTCGGAGATCACCACGTCTTTGCCGGTGCGCACCTGGCGCAGCTTCATGCCCTTCTCATAACGGCCGGACACCACACGCATAAAGGCCACGCGGTCGCGGTGCTTCGGATCCATGTTGGCCTGGATCTTGAACACGAAGCCGGTGAATTTCTCTTCCGCCGCCGTCACTTCGCGGGTGTCGGTTTTGCGCGGCATCGGCGCCGGTGCCCAGGCCACCAGGCCGTCCAGCATGTGATCCACGCCGAAGTTGCCGAGTGCGGTACCGAAGAACACCGGGGTCAGTTCGCCGCTCAGGAAAGCTTCCTGATCGAACTCGTGAGAAGCGCCTTGCACCAGTTCCAGCTCATCGCGCAGCTGCGCCGCCAGATCTTCGCCCACCGCCGCATCCAGCTCTGGGTTGTTCAGGCCCTTGACGATGCGCACTTCCTGAATGGTGTGGCCTTTACCGGTCTGATACAGGTAGGTTTCATCCTTGTACAGGTGGTAAACGCCCTTGAACAGCTTGCCGCAGCCGATCGGCCAGGTGATGGGCGAGCAGGCGATCTTCAGTTCGCGCTCAACTTCATCCATCACTTCCATCGGATCGCGAATGTCGCGGTCCAGCTTGTTCATGAAGGTCAGGATCGGCGTGTCGCGCAGGCGGGTGACTTCCATCAGCTTGCGGGTGCGATCCTCTACGCCCTTGGCGGCGTCGATCACCATCAGACAGCAGTCGACCGCGGTCAGGGTGCGATACGTATCTTCGGAGAAGTCTTCGTGCCCCGGGGTATCCAGCAGGTTGACCAGGCTGTCACGGTACGGGAACTGCATCACCGAGGTGGTGATCGAGATCCCACGCTGCTTTTCCATTTCCATCCAGTCGGATTTGGCGTGCTGGCTGGAGCCGCGGCCTTTTACCGTACCGGCGGTCTGGATCGCCTGTCCGAACAGCAGCACTTTTTCGGTAATGGTGGTTTTACCGGCATCGGGGTGCGAGATGATGGCGAAAGTTCTTCTTTTGGAGACTTCGCGGGCAAATTCACTAGGAGACATGGTTTTCAGGTTCTACGGTTAGTCCGCCCTGCGACATCATCAGAACGCGCCGATCGCGGCGCCGGGCAAAGCGGTGAATAAAAGATAACAGCCGGGCATTTTCGCCGATTTGCCAACCGGTGACAATCAATGCTTTTTCCGGCCGGGCTGATTACCCCAGCGGCAGCGCCATCACGATCGCGTCTTCGCGGCCGTGGGCGCTCGGGTAATAATTGCGGCGCACGGTGACTTCGTTGAAACCGAGATCTTCATACAGCGCGATCGCCGCCTGGTTGGAGGCGCGCACCTCCAGCCACAGCGTGACCACGCCGCGGCTCTCCAGCTGTTCGATCAACGCGTTGAGCAACAGGCGGCCAAAACCCCGGCGCTGGTGCTGCGGATGGATGGCGATGTTGAACAGCGTGGCTTCGTCCAGCACGATTTGCGTGATGGCGAATCCCGCCATCTCCCCATCGGCGCTCAGCTTCAGGTTAAGGTAACGATCGCCCTGATTGCTGGCGAAGGTGGTTTCCGTCCAGGGGAAAGCGTGGCTGGCTTGCTCAATGATGAAGGCCGTGGCCAGGTCGGCCGCCGTCAGGGTAGAAATCGTGTTCATGATGACAAATCTGCTGCCAGAGGGCGCGTTTGGCCCCCGCGTCTTGGGAAAGCTCGGCCAGCGCCGGGCTGTGTAGCTGCGCGCCGGCGACCGCGAGCGGTTCCGCCACGCCCAGCCGCCAACTGTTGCATGTGGTCTCTTCAGGCAGCATCGCCGCCTGTTCCGGCGTCAGGCTGTAAGTTTGCGCCGGCGTCAGCCCCAGGCTGCGCAGCACGTCGCAAAACAGCGGATCGTCGGGCGCCGGCAGCGTCTGCGCCACCACCAGCAGGCGCGCCTCGGGTGGCAGACTGACCGCCACTTCGCCCTGCAACACGCCCGGGCGGCGCAATGTCCACTGCGTAATACCCAGTTGTTGTAACAGCCAGTCGCGTTTTGATGCCATGCCGATTCCTACCCGTTGTGGTGCGCCATGCCTGCCATGCGCCGCGCTATGCTAACAAACCCGCGCAGCCCGCGCCAACAAACCCGTCGAACATATCGCCACAAAGCTCTATAATCCCCGGTCTCATTTCCAGGAGCCAATATCTGATGTCTGCATTAACCCCCGCCAGTGAAGTCATGCTGCGCCACAGTGATGAATTTATCGAACGCCGCGTGCTGTTTGCCGGCGACCTGCAGGACAGCCTGCCGGCCCAATTCGAGGCCGCGGACGTGCGCGTCCACACTCAGCAATACCATCACTGGCAGTTACTGAACCGGACGATGGGCGATAACGTGCAGTTCGGTTTGACCGTCGATCCCGCTTTCGTCGCCGACTGCGACACGCTGGTTTACTACTGGCCGAAGAGCAAGCAGGAAGCGCAATTCCAGCTGTGCAACCTGCTGGCGCTGCTGCCGGTGGGAGCGGACGTGTTCGTGGTCGGTGAAAACCGCAGCGGCGTGCGCAGCGCCGAGCCAACGCTGGAAGGCCACGTCACGCTGGCGAAAATCGACAGCGCGCGCCGCTGCGGCCTGTATCACGGCCGCCTGGACGCGCAGACCGAGTTCGACCTGAACGAGTGGTGGGACAGCTATCAGCTACACGATCTGGAAGTGAAAACGCTGCCGGGCGTGTTCAGCCGCGACGGCCTGGACGTCGGCAGCTCGCTGCTGCTGTCGACGCTGGAAAAACACATGAAAGGCAAGGTGCTGGACATCGGCTGCGGCGCCGGCGTGATGGCCTCGGTGATGGCCAAGCTGTCGCCGAAGGTGAAACTGACCCTCAGCGACGTCAATGCCGCCGCGGTGGAATCCAGCCGCGCAACACTGGCCGCCAACGGCATCGAAGGCGAAGTGATCGTCAGCAACGTTTACTCCGATATCACCGGCCGTTTCGACATGATCATCTCCAACCCGCCGTTCCACGACGGGCTGCAGACCAGCCTGACCGCTGCCGAAACGCTGATCCGCGGCGCGGTGAAGCACCTGCCGATCGGGGGTCAACTGCGCATCGTCGCCAACGCCTTCCTGCCGTACCCGGACATTCTGGACGCCACCTTCGGCAGCCACGAAGTGCTGGCGCAGAACGGCCGCTTCAAGGTGTACCAGGCGACCGTCGGCCGCCCGCCGCGCGCGCCGAAGAAGAAATAAGTTTCCGTTGGCGGAAAACGACAGAGCGCGGCACGAGGCCGCGCTTTTTTTTAGCCGTTGATATAGGTCATCGACTCCGCGCCGTAGCGATCGCCGGCCGCCGCGCTCAGCGGGAACACCGCTTCTATCGCCGCCAGTTCAGTCGCGCTCAGCGCGATCTCCGCCGCGGCGACGTTCTCTTCCAGATAGCGACGGCGTTTGGTGCCGGGGATCGGCACAATGTGTTCGCCCTGCGCCAATACCCAGGCCAGCGCCAACTGAGAAGGCTTGACACCCTTCTGCGCCGCCAGCTCGCTCACCTTCTCCACCAGCGCCAGGTTGCGGGCGAAGTTTTCCCCCTGGAAGCGCGGGTTACTGCGGCGGAAATCGTCCTCGGCCAGATCCTCCGGCCGCCGGATAGCGCCGGTGAGGAAACCGCGCCCTAACGGGCTGTAGGGCACAAAGCCGATGCCCAGGCGCTCGCAGGCCGCCAGCACGCCCTGCTCGGCGTCGCGCGTCCACAGCGAATATTCGGTCTGCAGCGCGGTGATCGGATGTACCTTGTGCGCCCGCTCCAGCGTGGCGACCGACGCCTCGCTCAGGCCGATATGGCGGATCTTGCCTTCGCGGATCAGATCCGCCATCGTGCCCACGACGTCTTCGATCGGCACCTGCGGATCGACCCGGTGCTGATAATAGGAATCAATAAATCAAATCAACCAACTGATAATTATGAAAAAAATAAGCACACAAAACAAACTTACACATACAGATATACACACTTGCACGAACTAACAGCCCATTTAAACAAACGATTGAAAATTATACTCGCCCATCATTATCTAGACCGATTTCCTGCAAAAAAAGATTTATAGTAAAACTATGCACCCTCTTCATCAAATTTTATTATTTTTAAAAATCAATGACATAAATAATTAACACCGCTGTATTCACCGTTCACTGCCCCTACACCTTCGGTGCAGGGCCATTGCCCCTCGTGCATAACATGGCCTTAATGGATCCTGCTAACAGCCTCTTGCCCTGATTCAGGCTAACACTCAGTCCCCCGCCCTTTGGCCATCCCTTGAATAAATCGGCGACGCATATCCTGCAAGGAGCCCTTTTTCTTTTCGCCCAACAAATAAACCGGAATCATCCTGACCGGCTTTCCGTCAACATTTGGCGCTGAAAGTATGTGCATATAACGCTTGCGTGCTCCTCTTGCTCCCCCGCTCATACCATTGCCGACTTTTCACCACATCAGGGCGCACCCGACGCAGGTAAGACATCACATTTCCTGCACTGTCCAGACTTATTCCAAACACTTTTGCCACATCGTGACGACTAAAAGGCCTTCCCAGATGCCGGCCCCACCGCGCCACCCGCTGATAAAGGGGGACATGCTCACTCCCCCACACCTCGACTGCGCCCGATAACCCCAATAGTGATGATACCTCCAGAGCACAGGGGGCTTCCTGTTCCTTTTTCATTTAGGTGGCCTTTGTTTATCAAGCAATTTCACACCTAGTCGGCAACGACTTCTTCGTCCCGTGCCAATCAAACATCCTTGCACAGCACGCCGATAGGCAACGCGTCCTGCAACGGCGACATCAGCGGCAAATTTGCGTCTTTGAGCCAGACATGATTAAAGCGTGCTGCATTCGCCGCCGTATAAAGCACGGTATGCCGAATATTGCGATGCCCAAGATAATCCTGTATCAAGCGTGTATCATTACCACGCTCTGCGAGGTTATACCCACAGGCATGGCGCAACATATGAGGATGTAGCGGCAGCGGTAAACCGGCTCGTTCGCCATAACGCCGCAGTAACTGATAAAACCGTTGTCGTGATAATCGCGTCCCGCGCTGTGACAAAAATAACCAGGGCTGATGCTGCCCCGCAAACACCTGCCGTTCGGCAAGCCAGACCTGCAACGCCGTATTCTCCTCCGGTAACAAGGGATGACTGGTACTCATCCCGCCCTTGAGTCTGGCGATATAAATCTTCCTGGATAAGGGGTCGTAATCCGTGAGTCGCAATGCCGTCAGTTCACTGACCCTGAGACCGTGTAAAAAGGCCATACTCACCATACAATAATCACGAACAGAAACCATATCCATCGCAATAGTTTTCAGCAAGCTGTTTATTTCATCCTCGCTTAAATATTTGCGTTTCATCACTGCCTCACCGTTTAGGATTAGTCTTATGTCGGTCCAACCAGTGAAGGTAACAGCGATGATTTTATTTTAAATACTTTTTTACAAAATATCACACAACCTAGATGGGCATCACAAACCCTATGCAAACAACACAATACATATCATAAAGTTATCTTATTAATCCATGCAATTAACAAGGTTAAGCTACGGTAAAATCAGCAAGAAAAGACGCGTCCATCGCGCTCAGTTCTCAACATATTGCATAATAACAATGCTTCTCGGCCCCCCTTCCTGATACCGAATAATAATGCGTTTTCCAACCCTGAGCGCATCCACATAATAGGGTGAAACGATAACATCCTTTAATACGTGATACCCTTCGCCATTGACCGAAAAAGCAAGCTGTAATTGCACCGACATCTTTCCCACAACAACCTGTCTCTTATGCGGCGTAGCATTCACAATCAGCGCACGGGTTTCCTTGCCATGCTTCATAATGACCCGATTTTTTCGGGCCGCTCGGCAAGTGTTCCAAATCCCTACCATGACCAGCAGTATTAGCACCAGGGTAAGGGCCACATTTGACCAGAACGCAACATTGACCATCGTCATATAACCTGCTCCCTTACGATAAGGTCGTCAGTGCACTCATAATGGCGCTGAAATTGCTGTTAAGCGTGGTGCTGCCACTGACAAATTGCACCTTGTTATCGTGTTTCTTTAACTTGAACGGCGTATTACTGATACCCAAAGCCCCCACAGAGACACTCATCCCCGTAAAGCTGACAGACGAGCCGGTAAAACTGACCGAACTCCCGGTAAAACTTTCCGACTCACCCGTCATGCTGAAAGAGTGCCCCGTATAGCTTTCACTGTGCCCCTTGCCGGTCGTGGCCTTTTGATTAGGCGCATCCAGCGTGATTTTCGTGGCGCTTTTGATGGTTACGTCCGCCTCGGACGTAATATTAATGGCACCACCCACCGCCTTCGTCCACGTCCCCGTGACCTCCTCGTGCTCGTTGCCGGTTATCTTTTTTTTTGCCTCGCCGACGATATCAATGGTGCGACCGCCCTCACGGATGATAATCGTTTGGCCGCCGGCACGAATGGTCAGCGTCTGACCGCCGGCGGTGAGCGTGGTTTTTTGCCCGCTGCGGTATTCCTCGACCAGTTCCCCTTCTATGAGGACGGTCTGCTTACCGTGCAACGTGGTCGTGCTGTCCCCCGTCACCTCGCGGGTATCGCCCCCGGCCGCTATTTCAACCTGTCGCCCTTTGGCGATGCGCACGCGCTGACGGTCATCAAACGTGTGGTTGTCCTCACCCCTCACCCGCGTGGTCCGCGCCCCCTCGATAGTCACCGCCAGGTCGCGCTCGGCACTCATGTTCATGTCACGCTCGGCGTGCAGGTCAACTGTCTCGCGCCCCGACGCATCGTCGAACACCAAAAAACTGCCGTTCTCCGTGCCCCCGCCCGCCGTGCGGGTCATGAAGCCCATTTTGGTCGCGGCAGCCGGCAAGTCCCAGGGCGGCATGCTGCCTTCGTTATAGACACGCCCCGTTACGATGGGGCGGTCGGGGTCGCCGTTGATGAAATCGACAATGACCTCCTCCCCCACGCGCGGCACCTGAATGCTGCCATACCCCCACCCCGCCCAGGCACTGGAGACCCGCACCCAACAGGCTGCCTCGTCATGGTTATGGTCATTATGACGGTCCCAACGGAATTTGAGCTTGACGCGCCCGTACCTGTCGGTCCAGATGGCCTGTCCCTCCGGCCCCACCACCTCCGCCGTCTGCGGGCCACAGGTCCGGGGCCAGGCCGTCTGCCTTGCAGGGCGCCAGTTCAGCGCCGCCGGGTGAGCGGTAAAACAGGTCCGGTGCACCGGCGGTGTCACGTCCTGCGGGTCCTCGCTGTAATATCCCCCCTCACTGAAAAAGTAGGTCGCACGACTGACGAGGTAAGCACGGTTGTCTTCCTCACGAGCCGCACGCGTCAGGGTAAACACATGCCCCGGTGCAATCCCCAGCGACGCACTCTCCCCCGACATCTGCGCCTGCGTGCTGGCGAGCTCTTGCTGCCGGACACGGCCGTAAAACGCCCCGTCTTCCTGTGTGGTGTAGCGCCCGGGCCAGTCGAACACGGCAGCCTCTTGCCGACCGTCAGGGGCGGGATTTTGTCTTGCCTGCAGCAGGCTGGCACGAGGCCGGCGAAAATCATAGTCGTCAGTCAGATACAGCGACGCGGCCATCGTCTCGGACACCCGCCAGCGTGCAATGCCCTGCCCGGACGTGTCGTCCGCGCACGCATCCACGTAATGGAATGCGGCAAAGCCCCCAAGGGCCTCGTGCTGCTCAGGCGCATCGGCCAGCACCAGCGTGTGGCCGCCCTCATCGTGCATGAAGTAATAGTAGATACCTTCATGCTCCATTAGGCGATGGATAAAATCGAGGTCGCTCTCCTGATACTGCACGCAATATTCCCAGCGCCGGTACGCCCAGCTCAGGCGGTTGACGAACGCGATCCCGCGCGCCTGCAACACGGCGGTCACGATATCCGGCACGCTTTTCTCCTGCCATATCCGGCAATCCCGGTTTTTACTCAGGTACCACAGCGACGGGTTCACCGTGACGGTATAGCCGTCATGACGGTCGCGCCTGTCCCGGCCGTTCACCTCGACGCGGGTCACAATCCCCGACAGATAACGCGGCGGGGTCAGCGTGTCCTGGCGACACGTTATCGTCATGCTCTGCCCCAGCAGGGCTTTGGGGTCGACAGTCCGGTTATCGCTGAGCACGTCAACCGTCAACGTGTACAGCGAAGACAATGCTTCCTCACCACGTAACGATTGAAAAAGAAAGGATGCCTCGTCAAGCGAGGTGTGAACCGTAATCATTCTGTTCATAAGAAACCTTCCGTGATAGACAAGATGACACGCAGGCAGCGTGACGACAGCGGCCGGGCACACCCGTCACCTTACGGAGAAATCAAACACCAGGACGCCATTGTCTTCGCTGAGCAACGGCCCAACGAAGGCCTTGAATGCCTCATGCGCCTCATCATAGTGCCCGGGCGTCGTCACCAGCGGCTTGCCCACATAGTAATTGCGGTCACCTTCCGATTTGAACGTCACGATAAACCCCTGCTCAAATCCCCGGCTGGCCCCCTCGCCGCTGTTTTGCGGCCCCTCGACAATGGACAGTATGTACGGCGAGGTCTCCCCCGGGCGCGTGGTGCGCCTGAGCGATAAAAAGCGGGCAACCACCGCCGCTCGCTGTGCCTCGGTGACATCATCTTTGTATTTGAACAACACGATATGCTTCAGTAGTCCCGGACGGTAATCGCCGGCGGTAAACCGGGCGCTGCCCACCTTGTCATGCTGCTGCACCAGTCTGTCGAATACGCTCTTCTCCTCACCCTGTGCATGGCCGCTCATGGCGACCATGAGCATCCCCAACACCCCGATGTTTTTCATCACTGAACCGCGCATGCCTTACCTCACTCAACCGTTGGCCGACCTCAAAACGACGGCGGAAAGAAAAACGTCGCCCCACACATCAGGGCGACCAATAAGCCATCCAAAGGGAAGTCATCGACCTTCCACATCACAAAAAATCCGCCAGGGAACGTGGACCACCCGGCCCGCGCCCCCTGACGTGGGGCATCATGCCCCCATGGCGCCCGGAGCAGGCAAGAACCCGAAAATACACAGAACAAGACGAAATCGTCTCACCCCTCAGAACCAGACGGTCAATCCCGCCGCCGGACCGTATTGCGTCACATTCCAGTGCAGATCATCCGTCTGGTGGTCCTGGTGAATGACCCGGTACCCGACGCGCAGCAGGCTCTCCTGCCCCCAGAGCCCCAGGCGATACCCCAGATAGGTTTGTCCCTGGAGCCCCCAGTCGCGCCCCCAGGCCCCCACATCCCCTTCGGCGGTCAGCGTCCAGTGCGGATCCAGGTCGTACCCTACCCTGCCCCCCACAAACGGAATGGCCCAGTCGGTGCTTTTACCGAGGGTATGCCCCTCCCCCCACACCCGCGCGTTCAGCCGGGTCCAGTGCACCCCGGCCATCGGCGCGACCGTGAATTGCTGCGGCGCCCCGAAAACGGTGTTACCCCCCAGCACCTGTGCATACGCCTGATAGCTGCCTCCCAGGCTCACCTGCGTCGACCGCATTGACGCGTCGGCGCTTATCCCCGGCATCGCGAACGTCATGCGCTTTGACACGTCCAGGTACTGCGCGTCCAGGAACACGCTGTATGGGCCGTAGCTCGCGCTGACGCCACCCAGCGTGAAAAAATCCAGGTTGTGCATCGCCTTGTGGAACGGCAGGGTGAAGCGGCCGCTTTCCCCTTCCAGCGCCCCGTTCCCCTGCAGCGCAGGCATCCACAGGTAGGGCGTCACGGCAAACCGCCAGCCCGGCGCGTCATCCGCGTCGGCGGCGCGCGCCTCCACCGGGGCTGTCTGGCCGGTGGCAACGGTCGCCAGTGCGGGGGCACCATACCCCAGGGTCATGGCCAAACACCATGCCGCTTTCCATCCGTCAGGCCGGCTTCTCATGTGATAATTGTCCTTTTCCAGTGACACGTTATCCCCCTTCAATAGGGGGCCTTGACCGGCACAAAACGCGACGTGATGTCCCCGTTCATCTCCCCCTGATACGGGTTGAACGCCATGATCGGCGCGCCAGAAGAGAGATCGAATTTCATCAGGTCAACCCAGGCCACATCCGGGCGGGTCGTCAGCTCAAAGAAATACTGCCGATTGCGCAAATCAATCGCCGTGCGGTATTCGGTGTTGTACACCGCCAACCCTTCCTTGGGTTTATAAGGCGCCCCGAACGGCACCGAGACGTTGCGGGCAATGGCCAGCATGCCGGCTATCCCCTGCCGCTCATCCTGCGGCCGCGGCATCAGCGCCAGAAAATAGCTCGCCCGCGCCAGCCGATCCTCCGGTGAGACGTTGCCGGGCAACGGCACACTGCTGTTCGGGTGTTGCAAGTCCACCCCCTCTTTGGTCATGAGCCGAATGGTATTGTCCAGCACGACCATTTGCTGATCGTACGACGGGTCGTTCGTCACCACACGCACATCCCGGCTATGGTGCACGACCTTTTTACCGTCGATATACTCAATCAACGCCGAGTCGCCGCTCGCATCTTCCATCATCAGATGCACCGTACCAGGCGTGACATGCCCGTCCTTACCGGTCAGGCTGGCCATCACTATCTGGACCTTCTCCAGGGTATCGAGCGCCTCTTGCACGGTGGCGGCATTGTCCAGCACGTACTGCGCCCACAGGGCAATGTGCAAACCGGGCTTCGACGTATCGCGTGCGGGAAGCCGGGTTTCGTTGAGGTACAGCAGATGCGCCGCAAGCCCCTTCTCGTTCACCCCGTCAACGGCGCCGACCCCGTAAATGGTCGTGACCAGGCTGCCGTATTTCGCCGTCCAGCGGGCCGGGTTCTCTTTTACCACCGTCAGCGGCCCCAACAGTCCTCCCTGCCGCGCCGTTCCGCGGGGAAAGACCGTCAGCACCGGATCGGTCGATATCGGCCAGTCCATCGTACGTCCGACCAGCGGCCCCACCGCGTCGCCCGCCGTATTCTCATTCCAGAGAATACGGGTACACGCCTCCGCCAGAGACACCGTCAACAGCGATGCGGTCAGCACGGCGGCGCACAGCGGCGCCAGCCGGGATCGGTTACTTTTTTGCACCATCTTCCTTTCCCTCGTTTTTACAGTAGATTAAGCCGATTGCACCAACCGACCGTTCCGTCACTCTCTGAACAACCGCCGCGTCAACGTCACATCACGCTGCTGCGCGGACGCGTCGGTAAAACAGGCTGACAATCGGCTGTCGCACAGGGCGCCGTTACTCAGCGTAAACCGCTTCAATGCCCCAATCGGGGCCTGCGCCAAGCGCGACAACAGCGCATCCTGTGCAGGCGCCCCCAGGTACAGCGCCGTCAGACCAAAGGAAATGCCCTGGGCGTCGGCACAAAACCCCGCCGTCGCGTCACACACCACATGGGGAGTCTCGTCCGGAAAGAACAGCGCCGTTTCATTCGCGGCAGCCTCCGTGACGCCGAGCGCCACACAGAAAAGCAAACATCCTCGCCGCCAACCACTACGGAAAATCCATTGACACAGTGACATCGATACCCTCCTGTTCGTCGACAGGCCTTTCATCAAGGCACGCGCAGCATTATCCAATACAACCACAACCCCAATAACAGGGCGGTCGTTCCCGGCCATTCATGCACCACGGCACTCAAAATATGGAGCATGTCAATCAACCACAATGTTATCGTGTCCATCGCGACCTTTTTTGCTGCAAGCCATTAACCCGCGCCGTACCCAATAAGGCGCCCCAGGGAAATCATCAAAAATAACAATCCAGGTATCCGGTCAATTAAAAAGGCCACGCCACGGGATTGACATCATTCCCCAAACTTATTTCGCACCGAGATGAGCAAACAGACACAGAAGAAAAACCACATAACCGCTCACGACATAAAATATAAAATCCTTCTTCATGTCTCTTTGTCTCCGGATTTATTTTCAGCGGCGCAGTCATTACGGTTATGTTTTTTCTTACCGGCGTCATTGCAATACATTATCGTCACCGCAATAACCATTGCGTCAGCAACACCAGCAGACAAAACCAAAACAACAGACACGCGCCGCCCAATACCAGCCATACCGCACGGCGATGATTCAGGCACGCGTTTTTAATTACGGGAAGGTATCTCCACAACGTTCTCATTCTGCATTCCCCTGTTTTCTTATGAACACACGGTCATCACTTCGCTATAGCGCAGGGTGATGAAAACGACATCTGGGTTTATCGTATATAGGTGTCTTCACCGCGCAGACCTTTTTTTTGGCATAATAATGCCCGCACCTCACACCAGTGGCGTTCATTCTCGCGTGCTGACAATTCCACTCCCCTCTGCCAATATGACGCCGCATCGTCAAACAGTCCGTCACGCTCAAACTGCGCCGCCTGTTGCATAACGGCACGCAAGTGCGCCTGATGCGCCAATGAGCCAGACATCTCCAGAGGCCTTTCATCCGATAGTGCACTCATACTTCGCCCTCCCGATTTATTTCATCATCAAGACCAACAGCCCCAGCAGGACGGGCAACAACAACCATAACGTGATGCGTCGCCAGCACCGTTCATGACGTGCACGACCGGCATTTAACAGCCCGGAGCGTCGCTTTCGGGTCTATTTTCCAGACTCAGACATGATTTTTCCTCCAACGTACCCTCCAGGTACACCGCGCGGTCAGGTACAGTCAGGTAAACCACCGTAGCAAGCCCGAGACACCGGATATCCGCAATTTTTGCAGTGCTCTGCTGCGCTGCGCATACAGCGTTTTGGGGCTGCGGAACCGCTGTCGGGACTGCTGATAAATCGACGCCCCCTGCAACGTCCGGCACAAGGCCTCTCGCTCCGGCCTCGACAACGTTCGCGCCGGCATGATGGGCAACAGCTCGTCCCGTCCCTCCTGCAACAACGTCCCCTGCCCCAGCAACACTCGGCACAAATGCTCCGTCGTGCTGCTCGCCCTGATAAGTCGTACCGGCAGGGTCAGGCCACAACTGACCAGAACCCGCCGGATACCGTTATTCACCTCAAAGGGGGAGATCACGACCAGCCGGTGACAACCAGTCTGCGCCAGCAACGCGCTGTCCAGCTGCAACAGTTGCGCCACGCCCCAGAGCGGCTCTCGCGGCAAACACAGCACCAGGCAGGGCGCAGCTGTCACTCCGCCTCCGACGAGGACGCGCGCCTTGCGCATCGCCTTCAGTGCCAGCGCCACTTCCTCAAATACCTCCACCGCCCCGGGCACCAGGGAAAACAATGAGGCATGTCGCATCACCAACTCCAGCACCCCCAGGCGGCTGTAGGTACACGGCGCCACCACGGTGAGCTGGGGAGGTACCGGCGAATAACTTGTCGTCATGGTGTCTCCTCGCCATCTCCGGCCGTCACAAGCCCGATGATTCATCCCCTCATCCGCTGTCTTATCCATTTTCGCCTCGCGACCAACGCCGATGAGTCTTACTGCACCGAAAACCCGTACCATTGCAGGGCTATCAGCAACAGGACAACCCAGCCCCCACCCTGAACCCCTGCCAATACGGTCAACCCCCAAAGCGACATCACACTTTTTCGGCCGGCATTGAACAACGCAATCAGCACCACAGCCCCGGAGATGACCACCCACAGGCTGCGGGTGAAGTCAGAGACCAACAGGCCCGCCGCACTGCACCACCACCCGGCTCCACCTAACCCCAGGCCAATGCGTACCGTACCGCCCACCGCCATATCACCGCGCACAAAACGCCACAGACAAGGCGGACGCCTGACAGGGCAAGGCTCAATAACCTCTTTCGATGGCAATGAAAGCATCCCCCCCAACAGCAACGCGCTGAGACTCAGCCACAGCACCCACATCCATACCCATGCCCCCATCGTCGCGTCTTCCATTTCACCTCTCCTGTTGACTCACATGCCGTGCAACCAGGGCACCAATCAGGGATTGGGCCGGCGCAGGAACCACTGGCGTACTTGATGCTGTGCACGTTCCCGCTCAAGCGTACTTCCCCGCTTGCGTGCAGACGTGCGAGCGGAGGGAGGGCGCGCGCTTTCGGCCGCCGTCTCACCTGACACAATGCTCAGCACGCGCAGACAATATCCCCGCCGCTGTATGAGCGAGAGGCATTCGCAGGTGACACTCGGTGCGCCATTGACGAGATAACGCATCACTTCCAATGCCCGACGAGTGTCAATTTGAAAGGCCTGACAAATCACCTCTCTCGATAATATTTGTTGCGTCAACAGTCCAAAGTGCGCCACCGCCAAATACAGTGGCATCGGGGGGTAATTGACGAGGCAGTCGGGTAACGTGTATTCCTCATGGTTAGACTGACGAGGTGCAATACGTTTCTTTTCTCCAGCAGTGAATTGGGCACCCATGTTTTCTTTATTGGCATTTTCCCGTGACATATCCAGACCCTTTCATTAAATGATTTAATCTCTCAAAAGCCAGACTCAATTTTCAGAAAAAGAAAAACGCATCACAGAGCAATAAAAGCAGCGAAAACACCAAAACAAATTTTGACAAAGGGAAAGCCACACAAAAAATCAACCAATTTTAATCAGGTTCAAAACTCAAAACTGCACTTCCCTGAAATGCCCCGGGCTTAGGTATATTGCCATACGTATTGAGTGTCGACGCCACTTCGATAGGAATATTGAACGGCCCCTGAAGTGCAATACCACCCGATGCGTCCTTACCATTAACAGTAACAATAGCATGCATATTATCCCCGACTTTAACGGAAGTACCCGTCGTTGAGGTTTGATTACTGCCAGACGTGGAGACCAATTTAAGCGTACCGGAGCTCACATCGGAATTACACGTCAGTTGAGTCGTCGATTTTTTCTCACTCCTATTCGCTGCCTTAGGACTTAAACTTGAGTAATCAAGCATCATTGAGGCGTTAGAGAACGCACATCGCTTTTCTCACCGTTAATGTAAACATCATAACCATTTGCAGAGGCGTTTTTACAAGTAAGTGTAAACGGCTGTTTTTTTTTGGGGCGACACCTGTACTTTTAATATCACAAAAATAAATCTAAAGCACTACCCCCTTAAACATGAACATTACCAGTGACATAAAAATCAATTAACGGACAGTAGCAATACCGCGCTCCCATTAATATCACCAACAACCGAATTTCCATCACCTCTAATCTCAGATGATACATTTATTATAACCTGGGTGTTATCAGTCACCGACAACGGAATACTCCCCCCGGTCACACCCTTGCCATCATCAAGCATTAGCAAACTATCCCAATACCCTCCAAGCCCTACACCAACCCCCTGTCCCAAAGGATATGTGTGGTTAGGTGGATTGTTTGCCCTAATGGATAAATTTAAACTAGCACTCTTAGAACAAGTTAAACTGACACTTTGTTCCTTTCGGTTTCCTGACGCGAATGAGCGCGGCAAATCCCCATGATTAAACTCGATGGAGGACGGACTAACTTCACAAGAAGTTATAATATTGAGATTATAAGGAACAGAAATTGTAGAGGTTGAGTATTGCAAGGCCAATGCATCATTGAAAGGATGGATGTCACTCCCCGTATAATGATATTCAGCCATAGATAGCTTCACCCCAACAACTCCATTATACCCCCCAACATCAATATCAGATGGTATCTCCAACCGCAAATTAACAAGAGGTACTGAATTAGTCATATTATAAGTATTACCTACTCTACCACACGCCCCCGTCATGGATTGCGTAATAACAGAACCAACTTTCTTCACAACATGAAATTCACTACTCAGAGAATCATCTACACTATAATCACCGGAAGTTACAAAAACCTTCGCTTCAACTGCCCCCACCATAACTGTCTTTGGGACAAGAATATAGTAATCCTGTCTATGATAATCAACCCTTTCTTGAGATTGAGTACTACAGCTAGCATATTTTAGTGTGGATAAACCATAAGCAAATCCCCCGATTGTTGTAGAAACCCCTCCACCTCCCAGCCCTTGATAATTTAAACCTCCTTGCGTACGATTATTAGCTGACCAAAAGTATTGATAATATACGGCATGAGCGCTTCCTATGTAGGTCACAACGAACATTAACAATATATGAAAAAATAATCTTTTTTTCATTTCATTCCTCCTTAACCAGAAAGCAAAATTAAAGTTTGTACCCTGCGTTACCAGAATGCGCCAGCCCATTCAGCACATCCTGCCCGATATCCGCGCACAACTTGTCCGTCCGATAACGATACAACGCATCCACCGCGTCTTGCGTCCGGGACTGCACACTCCCACGCACACCCGCATACATCGCCGCACCCGACATCAATCGGTCAAACTCCACTTTCCGCTCTGCATAACGCTTGTTATCCACCTTGCGGAGCGCCTGCAACTCGCCATTGCAGTGGCGCATGCGCGCTTCGGCATCGCCCTCTCCATTGGCCGGGGCTATTTCAGCCACCGGCACCGGGAGGGGGTCAGCGATTTCAACAGGCTTCTGTTCACTCGCCATCGGCGTAACCAGCGACGCCGGCACCTCACTCGCCGTTTGGCTGCACCCGGCCAGCCAGGGTGCCAGTATCAGTGCGGCCATCTTCCATACGTTGTTATTCATAACGCCGTGTCCTGTTTTCCCTCATGGAAGGGCTAGTCATTGTTCATCTCGTACTGCAGTCGTGGTCCTACTGGTAACTCATTACCAGATTCGCCGCCGCAGTAAATGTTCCCGCCTGCAATGAGCCCGCAGACGGTGTCACCAGGCGCGCTTTCAACGTCACCTGTCCGACCGGCTCATTCACATCCGTATTGACACCCACCACGGGGATCCACATGTCCAGATCCACCGGCGTCGTACCGTCAGTGCCGGCGGTCAAGGCAATGCCCAGATTGCTCTGGGATGTCCCCAGGACATTGGCACCCACCGCCGTCAGCTTGCCATTGCTGGTCGGGTGCACATACATCTTCAACGCTTTCCCCGTCGGGGCCGGGTTGTCACAACTCACTTTCAGATTGATGGGTTGCTCGGCCGCCGCACTCCCCACCGCATCCAACCCCACATCCCCAAAACTGATATCCACCACGCTGCGGTCATCCTCACCCGTCACCGTACACACCGGCTCCAGAATGGTCCCCTTTATCGTGATAGGCACATCCGCCAGGGTTTGGCCGCACCACAACAACGCTGCCAGCAAAAATATCGCTCGTCTCATCACGGTTTCCTCTTCTTCTCATCAGGTGCCGCAATCACATCCGCCACCCGCAGCTTGTAGACCATCGTCGCGCCCGGCGGTACCTTCGGGGGATACCCCTTGTCGCCGTAGGCCAGCTCGGGCGGCACCACCAGGGTCAGTGAACCGTGGTTCTTCAGCACTCCCAGTGCGCCTGCAAATGCCGGCGGCAGGGACGACACCGTTTCCGTCAGTCTGCTGCCCGCACCCTCCATGTCACTCACCACCGTGCCGTCCGTCAGCGTCTCCGTCACCACCAGGTCGACAGTGGATGCCTCGCTCAGCGGCGCACCTTCTCCCGCATAATCCACCCGATACCAATAGCCTTCAGGCGCCTTCACGACCCCTTTCTGTTTCGCAAAACGCCCCACCCAGGCCGCATCCGCCTTCTTCTGCGTGGACACGGTCGAGACCAGCGCTTTCTCCGCTGCCTGGCGCGCGTCCTCTTGCGCCGTTGCCAGTGCCCCTTCCTCCATCTTGGGCTTACCGGCCAGCGCATCCGTCAGCCCGGCCAGCAGCAAGGCATCATCCAGTTTCAGGCCCATTTGCTGATTGGCGTCCCGAGCTGCCTGTACATCGCGCCCAAACAGCACGCCTGTGGCATAGGCCTGACGGGCCGCCGACGTATCCAGCTTCACCGGGGCAGGCAGTTGCTTCGCCAGGTCACCCAGCCGTTTATCCTTCTCGGCAAGCTCAGTCGTCAGCGCCCTCACCCGGTCAGCCTCCGTCGTCAAAGCAACCTGTTGTTTCTCCTGCATTGCGGCCAACAAGGCGTCTTTTTCCGCCAGTTTCGCCGTCAACGTCTTCACCTGCACACGCTCCTCATCACCTGAAGCCCGCTGCTTGTCGCGCAAGGCCGCCAACTGCTTGTCTTTCTCGGCCAGTTGCGTGGTCAGCACCTTTACACGGGCAGTCAGTTGTCTGTGTCGGAGTTCTTCGGCGACCTGGCGCGACTTGGCTGCGGGCGAGGCAAGCACGTCCGTTTGCCTTTCACTTTTCGTCTCATTGCCGGCGTCGTACTGCTGGGCATAGCGCAACAGTGCCGGTACGTTCTCCGACGCATGTGCCGCCCCCGAAAGAAACAGTGTCGCCATCAGCAACAACCCAACCAACACGGCCCCCATTATCATCGAGAACACCATCACAATGACTCTCATTCCCTCTCTCCGTGACTCACTGATAGGTCACCTCAAAGGTGGTTGTCGCCGTGAACGCCCCTTCCGCCAGTGTCGACAGGTCCGCCGGCCGGGCGTAAGCTCCAAACCGGAACCGGTTCTCACCCGCCGCGCCAGTTTGCGTAATGGTGCCGGCATTGACCGGACTACCTACCGAGATGGCCTGCCCCGACGCACTTTCCAGTCCGATAAGGATGCCGGTACTCCCATCCGTTTTCAGCAGCGTCACCCCACCAACCGCCTCGGTCTGCGTCCCGCTGAAGGTCATCGTCACCAGCTTGTCCTGCGTGGCACCGGTGCAATTCTTCAGCACGATGTCAAACGGCACGGTTTCCGTGCGCGGATACCGATGAAAGAACGACACCGCCCGTGACAGCATGTCCACTTCCAGCGGGTCATCCCCCTGAGCGAACGTACACTGCTTGTCTATCAGGGTTCCCGAAAAATTCAGGTCGACCGCCGACACCGGGCCGGCCCCCACAATGGCACCGAGCAGCGCCAGTACCAACCAACATCCCTGCTTATTCATAATTCATCTCCACACGCAGTACCTGCGTACCCGGTTGAACCGTCACGGGCAGCATGCTATTCCCGTGCGCCAGGCGATAACGGTGGGATTGTCTCGCCTGCAATGGCAGGCCTGGAGTGACGTCAATGGACACCGGCAATCGCGCCCCACCCCCGTTAACGCCATCGCCGCACCCTTCCAGCAGCACAACCACCGACTGGGGCTGCGTTTTCACCACGCCGTCCTGCAGCTTGCCCGCCATCACTCTGCCCGAGGCGCACGGTGACGACAGCATGGCCCCCTCGACCCACAACACACCTTCTCGCGACAGCATCTCCCCCGGCGGCGTGGGCGCATGCGGCAGCGCGTGATCCGGCACGCGCGGCGTATTCACTTCGGCACAGGCACCGCCCGCCAACACCAGGCACAACAGCGTACTCATTCGGTATTTTCTGCCCATATCGGCCCCTCCTCGTCACTGACATCTGGTTACGCCTTCTTCGCGCTGCAACGCCCACCTGTACAGGTGAACTTCAGAACAGGACGGCCGCCGTAATCGTTGATGTAAGTCAGGTAAGGCGTGGCGTAACGCGCGCTTTTCACCTGCGCGCTGCTTTTCGGCGCCACCATCACCACCTCAAACGCCCCGCTTTCAGATTGCTTCGGCGTATTTCCAAGCCCGATGACGGTGATGTAGTACGGTGTGGGGTTTTCGATACGGTAACCACTCCCTTCTTCGTGCAGCACCAACTGGTCCTGCCACACCGTACCCGGTGCCGCGACAATGGCCTTCGGCCGATAAAACAGCTTGATTTTGGTCTGTAGCGCAATCTGCAGCACATTGGGCTTGTCACTGCGCGGCGGGATTTCCCGCAGATTGAAGTAAAACAGCGTCTCCCTGTCCTGCGGCAGCTGCGCCGCCGCCGGCGTAGCCGACACGCGCAGCATGCTCTTCGCGCCTGGCTCCAGCCGCTGTACCGGCGGCGTCACCACCAACGCCCCCTGCGTCACCTTCTGCTGCTTTGCATCTTCCAGCCAAGCCTGTGCCAGATAAGGCAATTGCTTGTTATCGTTGCTGATGTTCAGGCTGATGGATTTACCGTCCCCGTTAAAGACTGCGCGGGTCCGGTCCAGGGCCACAGCGGCCTGCGTCGCCGGCGTGACCGCCGCCAATATTCCCACCAACGTCCACGTCACTTTTTTCATTTTCATCATGCTCTTGCCCTGTCTTCTTGTCCGGGGCGGCGGCAACCGCCCCACCTCATTACGGTTTTACCGCCGTGCACGGCAGCAGCAGTTGCTGTTGACTGTTCAGTTTCGCCGGCACCTGCACCTGGCAACGACTGCGTCCATCCCATGCCACATCGAGCGCCGCGTCAGGCGTCACACCACTGAGCCAGGCCAGTCCACTGTCTGCCACAAGCCCCAACTCCCTTCCCTTGGCATCACGGACGCTGGCACCAAACGGCGGGTATGTGCCGTCCGCCAACCGCAGCACCGCAAACAGGCGCTCACCCTTCAGTACTTCGAAACGACGATAACCAATGGCCCCTTCCGTCAACGCAGTCTCAACCACCCCTTGCGTTGCTTCGACATCGTCCGCCATCTTGTTGACATCCACCCGGGCGGTCGTACGGTAGTAGCTGTTTACGTTGGTCAGCACACCGACTCCCCAGGCGTTGGTCACCACACGCCCGCCATCAATCGGCACGCCGCTGACACCATCGGTATCGACCATCAGACGCGTACTGCCGTTATAACCACCGGCGTGCAATGCCGCACCCTGTCCGGTCAACGTCAGACCGCCGTTGGCACTCATGCCGAACGAGGAATAACTGCGTTCGGCCACGGCCACATTGGCATTGACCACCGCGAGTGAACCGTTATGGGTATACATGCCGTTAAATTCACTGCGTGACGATTGGCCACTATCCTGTGCCAGACCGGCATTCAGGTTGTAACTGTCAAGCTGATTGACACGGCCGTAGTACCCCACGCGCTGACCAAACCGGTCATCACTGTACGTACTGCTGTAGCTGGCCGTCCCGGTGCCGAACGGCACCGACAACATCAGATTGAAGACATTGTCCTCGCGCCCCAGGTACTGATTGCGGTTCGCCGTCAACGTCAGCGACACGTTGCGCGCCCCCAGGGAAGGCAAGTCAAACCAGGTCCCCAGGTTCACGCCGTACTGACTGGTGTTTCCCTGGTCCCAATAGGTCTGGTACTGGTAGTTGAGCCCCAAAGACAATGGCAACGACAGTTCGTCAAAGCGTTTGTTGAGGCTGATTTGGTACCGTTCTTTTTGCTGGCCACTGTCATTGTCGCGATAACGCACATCCAGATACTGCTGCATGCTCAGGTAATCACGTTCTGAGAAGCGGTAACCGGCGAACGTCACGTCGGTGTTGGCCTCGTCAAAACGCTTGGAATAACTGACACGCCAGGATTTTCCTTGGCGATTATCCTTGTCGGGAAACGTCGCGAAAGACTGCGTGACATCAAATGCCAACGTACCGAATGCAAACAGGTCGCGCCCCACCCCCAGCGCCAGCGCCTGATAATCATCCGACAGCGTACTGCCGCCATACAGCGACCAACTGTTGGATACCCCCCACGACGCCTCGCCATTGGCGAATAACGGCCCCTCGATATGGTGCCCCCAGGTACTGGGGCGGCCGGAAACCAACTGGTAACGCACCTGACCAGGGCGCGTCAGATACGGCACAGAGGCCGTTGAGACACTGAACGTTTGCACATCACCGTTCTGCTCGGTCACTTTTACATCCAACTGCCCGCGAACGGCGCTGTCCAGGTTCTGAATACGGAACGGGCCAGCCGGCACCGTGCTGTCGTACACCACGCGGCCCTGCTGCGTGACGGTCACCCGGGCATTGGTCTTGGCCACGCCAATGATTTCCGGGGCATACCCACGCAGTTTCGGTGGCAGCATGTTGTCGTCACTGGCCAGACTGGCCCCGGTATAGCGCCAGGAATCGAAGATGTTGGAGCTCACGTAGTCTTCACCCAGCGTCAGTTTCGCTTGCAAAGACGGCAAAGGCCGATACAAATACACCCGTGTAAAATCGAAGGAATGTTGCGACGAACCGCTCTGCCCCGTGGTATTGGCATAACTGCCCTGATAATCCGCCCGCAAACGCCAGGCACCGGCGTTGCCACCCACCGTGCCACTGATAGCCGCGTTTTGTTGCTGGCCGCTGCCATGCGTTTTTGTTACGTTGCCGTTGGCGTTGTAATCCAGCAATATGCCCGGAATACCGTTATCCCAGCGTGACGGCGGCAACCAGGACGCATCCGAATACTCCAACCATGCCTGCGGCATGTTGATATTGAGGATGTTGCTGCCGATATCGGCTTTTAACTCAGTGCCTTTCAGTGCCGTGAAATCCGCGCACCCACCCTGATGCCACGTTCCCACCTTTTTCAGGGCCTCTTCCGTCAACCCCAACTTGTCGAGCCAGGTTGGCGATAAACAGGCTTCCGGCATCGCTTCGGATTTATCCGCCGACGACGTTTGCCTTGGACGCACATAAAACGGCACGGCAATATCATTACCCAGACTGTCGCCATTCAATTTCACCTGCATCTGATACGTCCCGGGAAGGATATACCCTTCACGGGAAAACCGGGAAAAATCGATATTCTTCTTGTCATCCGTATCCAGTACGTCCGTATTAAATTCCACGGCAGACGCACGCCCAGAAAAGAGAATAACAAGACCGATTAAAATCGTTATTTTATTTAAACGTAATTCACGCTGATTCATAATCCGCCACCAGAATGCATTTCATAACCCGGCATTAACCGCCCTGCCACAGTTTCATCTCGCGCAATTACTCAATATTGATTACATACCGACATAAGAAGAAAATAATCATGACTGCATCACCGACATCGATATATCGGTATATTTCCCACGTCATTCATAATCCACATTGAAACGCAGTGCAGCGTAATAATCCCCCGCACGAGGTGGATTACCATCAGGTACCCACTCCAGCGTGAAATTCAGCATTTGTTGATTGTGGCTGCGGTCAAAAATGGCCAGTGAGTATTCTCCCGGATAGAGCACCTCATTACGCTCATCCCTCAACACCAGCGCCATACCGCGACTGGAGCCCGCCGGTTGAAACCAGGCCACGTTTTCCCCTCGCAGGCCGTCAAAGCGGATACGTACGGCCGGGTCAATATCCTTGCGTTTGTCAACCGAGCCTGACGGCGCACAATTGTCCAGACGGATATGAAAGGCTTTGACCTGAGCCCCCTTTACCTGCCCCAGAGAGCGTATCGGCTGCTCACCCAGGGAGACCGTCTGATAACGATCAGGCAAGGCGATGGAGCAGCCCGTTGCCAGGACCTCGCCGCTCATCGTGGCCTTGCCACGAAACGGATCTAAACTTGAATAGGTTTCTGCCAATGCCGGCAGAGAGAAAAACAGCGACATCCACACATACAGCCATCTTTTCATCTTCCCTTCCCCCTCGTCCCGAATCCCCCCCCCCGGCAGGACTGCCGGGGGGGGCGCGCAGCGATTACTGGTAGAAAATCTGGAAGTTGGTGATGGCCGCAAAATCACCGGCAGTCACATCGGTACCAGCAACAGCACGCTGCGCCGTCGCGGTATAGGTCAGCGTGTTATTGCCAGTGTCTTTCAGACCCGTCAACGGCTTGGCAGTACCAAAGGTGATACCTGACAGACCGATACCCAGACCTGTCGCACCGCCCTGGGTTTCCAGTAAAGTGGTACTGCCTGACAGCGTCGTACCGGTAAAGGTGATCTGTGCCGTTTTGCCAGTCAAATCACAGTCCTGGAGCTGAATATCGAACTTCTGCGCGGCTACATGACCAGCATTCAGTTGGGACATGGACAGCTGACCAAATGGCACCTTGATATCGGTCCCATCCTGGCCTGGTGCCAGATTGCACGGCGCATCCACCACTTCACCGCTGAAGGTGACCTTACCGGAGTTACCTGCTGCTGACGCCCCCAGAGAATTCAGACCCAATACCGCAACCACAGCCAATTTTGAGATAGAAGTTTTCATAACATTGATTTCCTGCGTGAGTAAAAAACACCATTTTTTATTTACAAACTACTTCTTCACCTGAATGACCGCCGTACTCAACACCCCCCACGGGATAAAGAAAGCGGCTGCCAATCAAATCCTATTTATTTCCAATCCCCGACAACAAAAAACACAGACAGTACATTCGTGAAACACAGCCCCGCTGTAATATGGTCAGAGTTCAATTATCGGCAATATCAGAAATCGCGAGCAGATAACTGCCTTAATTGCACATCGCGTCACTCTCATCAAAAAACATGCAACAGCGTCAGATGTAATTTCAAACAGGCCGACAAACTCTGGCCGCGCCATTCAAAGAATAATAAAAGCACACTAAAACATTCACCAAAAAAGGGGGAGGATAGTCAAACCGTGTACCAACACTCAGGCAGACACAAACCGCAATCCTCTGTCATGAACGCTTTCAGGCACATTAAGCAAGCCCCGTAAACCACCTGCAAAAATGAGCAACCTTTGCACAACGAACTTTACATTTAGGGCCATTTTGACAACTATGGTGGAAATGGCTGCCTTGAAGAGATTTTCAGGAGGGGTTGTCCAAAATAAATTATTTTATCGGCATTAAATAACGTGTTGGCGAAGCGGCGATCCACGCGTCGCTTTACCGCAGCCTGACAGAAGAAGTGGGAAGCGCTGTGAGGAGTGCAGAGAATGGCGCCACAAGACCGCATTGAAAAAAAATTTTACTTTAAATTACAACAACATGGTAAATTTATTGAACTTTTTTCTAGAAGTGTTGTGGTTTTTTTTAACGGTTTACATATACTACTTTACAGTTTGGCCCTAATTGTCTACTTTTTCGCTTGTTTTTTGGGCGATACCATACGCCTTCGAACCGTTCCGCATTGCTCGCTGTGTACCGCACGGTGTGTCGAATATTCTTGTGTCCCAGGTAATCTTGTATTAATCGCGTATCAATACCCCGGTCAGCCAGCGCAAATCCACAGGCGTGACGCAGCATGTGTGGATGTGGTTCTACGGAAATATCGGCTGCCTTGCCTAACTGACTGATGATTTGGTACACCCGCTGGCGCGTCAGCGGTCTCCCCTGGCGCGACAGGAACAACCAGTCGCTGTCGGCCCCTCTCCACCCTGCCCGCACCGCAAGCCACGCCCTGATGGCCCGCAACTCGTCTTTCAGTAACGGGTGATTGGTGGAAAAACCGCTCTTTATCCGCCGAATATACAGACAGCGCCCCCGTAAATCCAAATCCGATATCCGCAGGCTACACGCTTCGCTGACGCGAAAACCGTGGATATAACTCATGTAAATCAGACAATAATCACGTTCGGCATTGCCCGCTGCCAAGGCCTGTTGCAACAGACGCTCCACTTCGGACTGCGTCAAATACTTCCGCTGGCTCATGCCACCTCGTTATAAAAACAAATATGAACCCCCAGAAAATGGCGGCATTTTCCACTATAAAAAAAGGAAACGCGAAAGAATAAGTCTGAAACACAGGATCATCTGTTGCTAAACGTGCTTTCGCATCGAAAAAACGCTAAGAAAGCCTTTGTCACAGCGTGCTTGAGCGCCCGGGGCGATAGCAGCGCAGCCTTTTCCCGTCTGCCAATATGCTTGTGAGGTATCAACCCCGAGCCAACATGAAAAAACCGGCCGAAGCCGGTTGGGGTGAGCACTTGTCATTATGAGAGGGCAGCCTGACGTTGCCCAAAGGAATGCCCTGGTGTGGCACAATGCCTTGTTCACCACCACTCTAAGCGGCCCCTCGCCCCACGTCCAATGGATTACGCAGATCAATAAGGGCGACATTGATCGGCGCGGCCGATCGTCGCCTCCTTTGTTGCGTCTGTTACGCCTCGCATGTCGGCAACCAGTCCACGTCACAGTCATCATTCAGCCGCAGGTTGGTTTGTATTCCCTGTTTGGTACGGCGTTTCAGCAGCGTATGCTCATACTCTTTCAGCGTCTGCGGCACCGCCAGCCCGAACGCCGTCAGGTTCATCACGTGCTGATAACCCCTAGCGGCCATAAACGACAGGTAGGCGTGGTAGAGGTAGCGGCGTGGATTCGGCGGGGTGATGTTGGCATTGCCTATCATCATGCCTTCCGGGGTGCCGAGCACCGTCAGGTAACCGCAGAAATCTACCAGCGGGTCGGCCTGGCGTTTGATGGTCAGCGCCTCGTCCGAGCTTTGCTGCGCCTGAAGCAGGGTGCGGGCCTCGTTCGGGTTGGCGAACCGCTGCATCAGGTGACGCACGATGACGGCCAGCTCATTCGTGATTTTGCCCAACAGCTGCGGGTCGCGCTCGGCCAGCGGTATCGCGTCCGGGAAGGTGAGTATCACCCGCCGCCGCGATACCCCGCCGCTGCGGTCGCTGAACTGCATCGGGTTGTTGTTCACCGCCAGTATCACCGCCGGGATGTAGGCGGCGTAGGCGTCGCGGTATTTCGGGTCGATGGCGACCGCATCGCCGCCGGTGATGGCCTTGATACCCGCCCCGTCACCGCTCCACTTCTCCTGGTCGGGCAGGATAATCAGCGAGTAGCCGACCACGCTCGCCCGTTCGCGCGCCGACTCCAGGTTGTCGATGGTGGCGGAGGTGGTGTTGTCCGCCCCGGCGAGCAACCGGGCGATGGCCGCCATCACGCTCTTGCCGCTGCCGCCCGGGCCGGTCACTTCAAGGAACAACTGCCAGTCGTAGCGGTTGGCCAGCACCATAAAGAGGGCCGCGAGAATACGCTCCTGTTTGTCGTAATTGCCCCCGGCGGCCCGCGCCAGCCACTGCCAGAAGTGCGGCGCATGGTCGGCCAGGTTCTCCCCGGCACGCGGCGGCGTGTAGTCCACGCTGTTGACGGTGCGCAGCCAGTGTTCTTGCCTATGGGCGCTGAACTGCCCGCTGACGGTATCGAATACCCCGTTACGAAAACCAATCAACCGGCGGGCCGGGTCGCCCATCTGCGGCACCATCAGCTTGAGGGTGTCCAAAATACTGTTGATACCGGCGGCGGAGAACGGCGCACGCACCTTCTGGAACAGCGCGGCAATTTCCCGGCTCAGCTGTCGGTGTGGCAGCACCTGCCAGGCGCCGCGCGTATAGCGGCACAGCTCTTCCCCTACCGGCGGCACCGCCAGGGTATTGCCGTAGTGCTCGGCCAGCAACTCAGCTTTCTCGCTGGCGCTCATGGCTTTGAGGTCTGCATCGCTCAGCGTATCGAACGGGCTCGGCTGCGGCGGCTGGCTGAACGTCTGGAGCTGCGCGCGCGTGGACTCAGCGCCCTGCTGACAGTAAACGTCGTTCCAGTCACCTTCAGTAGGCGGCAGCGCCGGAGTGCCGCCGGTGAGTGCTGCCGCCTCGGTAGTACGGGTCTGCCCGGTGCCGCTGCGGTCATTATCGGCCGCCAGCAGCAGCCGCGCATCCGGGTAGTGGCTGCGTAGCTGCTCCGCCACCGCCGTCAGGTTGTTGGCGCTGAGCGCGACACACACCGTCTCACCGGTCAACTGGTGCACGGTAAGGCCGGTGGCGTAGCCCTCGGTGAGCCAGATAACCGCGTTGTCCGGGCCGCAGAGGGTGTGGCAGGCGGCTTTCACCTGCCCGCCTGCCAGCATCCGCTTGTCCCCGCTGGCGTTAATCAGCTGCACGTTGACCACCTCGCCCCCGGCGTTATGCAGCGGCAACAAGAGGTCGCCGGGCTGGAAGGTGATACCGCCGACGCGCAGCGGCTGGCCGTGCAAGGTCAGAGTATCCACCTCCGGCCAACCCTTGGCGCTCAGGTAGGCGTTGCCCGTCTGAGGCCGGGCAGCGGCCACCAGAGCCTGTGCCTGTCGCGCGGCCTTGTGCTGGGCCTCGGCTTTGTCTTTCGTTGAATGACCAGTCTCAGCGGCCGGTGGCAGGGTGTTGGCATTATTCCCCATCACGGCGGCCACCTGTTCGGCGGCGGCCCTGGCAGACAGTGACAGGGCCTTTTCCACCAGGTTGAGGCCGTCACCGGCCCCGCACTGATTGCAGAACCAGGTGCCGCGTCCATCCTGGTTGTCGAAGCGGAAGCGGTCTTTGCCGCCGCAGGTTGGACACGGCTGCGGCTTGCCGTTCGGCTGCAAGGCGATGCCGAGAGCCGGGAGTATCACCGGCCAGTGGCCGGTGGCGGTGCGTACGGTCTGGGAAACGAACTGGGCGCTCATGCTCTTCTCCTCAGTGTACGGTGGCATTCTGCGCTGCCGACAGGCGCTCACAGCACAGCTCGTCCATCATCTTTTGCCCGAGCGCGGTCAGGCGCGGCGCAGTCACCAGAACGTCCGGCTGCACCATATCGCTCAGCATGGTGCACGCCATATCCATGCCGTCTTCTGCGCCGTACTGACGCACAAAGTGCCCTTCCAGACGCAGGGCAATCGTCATCTGCAGCTCGTCCAGCGTGTACCCGAGGCTCACCCGGTAAAAGGCGCAGGTGTCCAGATAGGCCTGCGCCACGGCGCGGCGGAAAACGGCGGTACGGACTTCAATCGGTAAACAGGATGCAGTGTTCATGCGGCGGTGGCCTCCATGCGGGCAAGGATTTGGGTTTCACAGGTGTTGACGACGTGGCCGAGCTGGTCGGTCAGCAAGGCAATGACCGAGGCAAACGACGCCTGTTGCGTGGCATCGGGGCGCTGCCCGCCGAGGTCGAGGGTGTCCAGCAAGTCGAGGAACAGCACGCCGGTGGCGTGCGCATGCTGAAGACGCAGAAAATCGGCGTGCGGGATAGGGTAATGGGTGTCGCGGTAGTAACGGTCGGCCAGGGTGTTCATGCTACCGCCTTAACCGGCAGACGACCGGCAAAGGACAACACGTAATCACGGGAAAGCCTACGGCGGGCGTTGCGTTCGCTATCCGCCACGGTGCGCACGATACGCGGTGAAGCGGTCAGCGCAGAACGGCGCACGGCCGCAAACAAATAGCAGAATGTCGGGTGAGTCGGGATGAGGGTCGTAGCCATGGTGGCAGCCTCCATTGAGTCATGGTTATTGCTACCACCGAAGTTCTCACGCAAGGGTGGTAGCCCAGACGGGGGTGAGAAACCGGCCTCAATGAATACCGGCCAGCCCGAAGGCTGCCCCGCCTGAGCCACCATTGATTGACTGCTGCGATAGCATAACATCCACCGCGCAAAAAATGAGCAAGCAAAGGCTGCGACATAAAAAAACACGCCAGGCGCGTGTTGTGTCGCCATTGAGTAACACGGGTTCTCACGCCCGGCTGCCGATTGTGCGGCAGCGGGAGGACTATAGCGCAAGGCCGGACAGTGGGGCAAGCCGTAAGACGCCCCCGGACGTTCAATTGATCGCATAGTGATCAACAGTCGGTCAGTTGGTCGTTGCGGGTATCGGCAGCCGCGCAGGTCAGCGGCACCGGCCCGGCACGAAACAGGCGCGGTTCAGCCTGGCGACTCGCCAGACGGATAACGCCGTGTTTTTCGCTGCGGTGCTCCGGCAAGACGACGCCAGGCTCTTTACGCTGCAACAGGATGGCTTCCGCGATAAACAGTGCGTCGTTGTCGCTCAGGGTAAAGTGCTGGCGACCAAAGGCTAACTGCATCATGCGGCGGCCTCCTGGTGACGGTTGGCGATACGTTCGTCCATCCACTGCTCGACCTCGGAGGCCAGCCAGGCGACGTTTTTACCGCCGAGGGAAACTTGTACCGGAAACTGCTTGCGGCTCATCATCTCGTACACGGTGGAGCGGGATAGACCGGTGGTGTAGAGCATTTCCGGCAGGCGAATAAAGCGCTCGCGCGGGGTGTAACCGCCAGGAAGCACCGGCGACGGGGTGGATGGGGCGGGGATGGAGACGGTCAACATAAAACGCTACCTCTTGGTGTCCAGCCAACGCTGGCCGGGACTGTGTGAACTTCGGTAGCGCCCTATTATGTGAAGTTTTACCGGGGTGGCAACAAGGCGTTGTTGTGTGGTGGGACAGATAATTGTCTGATTTTCAATCACATGGCAAACAATGACAAACCTTCTGGTAAGAAATAGCGATGAATCGATGCGTAATTAATAGGGAAAAACCGCCAAACAGCGCTAGCCAGGGAAAAGGACTCGCGAGAGTCGGTGAACAGGCGTGAACACCGGGTGAACGGATACAGTCACCACTCTTCACCTCACTACCACATGATTTATCTATCTTTTTTTATTTTGGTGAACAGTATGAAGAGTTAGGAATAAAACTAAAAGTGCCCTAATGCGATTATCGTCAACACTCGGTACATCTCCCCACTTCAGAAACGGCCCTCGGCCACCGGTTTGCGGTGACGCATGACAACGCTAGGCGCAATACCCTCTCGCCCCGTCATCAAAAAAGGGCTTCTTTTTCTGGCTAGCCGGTGTCAAATTGTGCGTGCATGCATAGGGTGCATGATTTTGCATGCGGGAAGATGCAACCTTTATTCCCCAACGCGCCAGTACTGGCGCGGCCTGCGGCCTCTCATGCAGGTGCATGAAAAGCGACACAGAAAGCGCGCAGGCGTGGCGGGGGTAGCATTGCGCGCCAGGGGGTTTTAACGATTTATTGGCGGTGAGCCCGCTGGGCCAGGCCCGCGATAAAATCGGCGTACCACTGCAACATGCCACGGCGCTTCTCAAGGTACTGCGCATGGTTGTAGGTACCGCGAATGGCGTTCTTGTCCACGTGGGCGAGTTGCATCTCTATCCAGGCGGTATTGAAGTCCTGCTCATGCAAAATGGTGGACATCATGTGTCTGAAGCCGTGGCCGGTGAGACGACCATGATAGCCAATACGTTTGAGGAGCTGGTTGATACACGCATCGCTCATCGGCTTATTCACGTCAGCCCGCCCTGGGAAAACGAAGCGATAATGGCCGGTATAGGCTTTTAGCTCGTTCAGAATTGCCAGCGCCTGCGTCGACAACGGCACGAGATGCGCCCGCCGCATCTTCATCCGCGCCAGCGGGATCTCCCAAAGCGCGTTATCCAGATCAATCTCCTGCCACTGCGCCATGCGCAGCTCGACGCCCCTGACTCCGGTTAACATCAGTAGCTTCGTCGCCAACTTCCCTAACAAGCTGCCAGAGTACCCTTCAAGGGCCGTCAAGAAATCGGGGAGTTCATCGACAGTCAAGAAAGGATAATGGGTGGTATTGGGTCCAGGTAACACACTGGAAAGATCGGCGGCCGGATTGTATTCAGCACGCCCCGTCGCGATGGCATAGCGAAAAACTTCACCGCAGCGCTGCCTGACCTTGCGCATTTTATCCAGCGCGCCACGCGCTTCAATCTTGCGCAGCACAGTAAGCAGTTCAAGTGGCTTTATCGTCGATATAGAACGTTGCCCCAGAGAGGGAAAAATATCGAGGCAGAAGGCACGCATGACCTCAGCAGCATAACCCGCCGACCATGTAGCCAATTTTGACCGGTGCCATTCTTTCGCGATCGCTTCGAAGGTGTTCGCATCCCCGTATAACTGCGCCAGCTTTTTCTCTTTACGCAGTGCGCTGGGGTTCTGTCCCTCGGCAACCTGCTTTCTGGCCTCATCACGTTTTGACCGGGCGTCGGCCAACGAAATGGCAGGGTAAACACCAAGTGAAATCATCTTGGGCTTACCGGCAAAGCGATAACGAAAGCGCCAGCTTTTACTGCCGTTGGGCTCAACCAAAAGGGATAAGCCCAATCCATCGCTCAACGTGTAAGGTTTAGGGGTGGGTTTAGCATTCCGGATTTGTAAGTTATTAAGTCGCATGTGTATAGGAATTCAAGATCGAACTAAAGTACACGTAATTCTACACACACCTGATACCGGATTCCACCGGATGGCATCGGACAATCACGAACAATGACACCATATAATTCATTGTTAATTAGTGTATTACTGGACAACTTCGGACATTACAGGAAGAGGGAATGGTGCCGATAATAGAGATCGATCTCCTCCACGCCCAAGCGCCTCAGGCTCCCCTCGACGGAGCGCCGGATATACTCGGGCCGGCTGCTGACGCCGCGCGCCGAAGGATCCGCCGGATCGCGCAGGATGCCGAACTTGGTGGCCAGGAACACCTGTTGCCGCTTGCCCCTGATCGCCTCCCCCACCAGCTCTTCGTTGGTGTGCGGCCCGTACATGTCGGCGGTGTCGAGCAGCGTGACGCCCAACTCCAGCGCCCGGTGCAGCGTGGCGATGGCTTCCTGCCGATCGGCGCCGGTGGAATAGAAGTCGCTCATGCCCATGCACCCCAGCCCCAGGGCGGAGACGACGGGACCGTTGGAACCGAGTTTACGTTGTTGCATTGTGCTGCCCTCATGCGGTGAATGGATAACGCAGCAAAGTCTGGTTGTTTACGCGACAAAGATAAATAATGCAGATTGCACATCACTGTTCAAAAATCACCAACAATCCGGAGTGGACATGGATCAGGTTCAAGCCATGCGCATTTTTACCCGCATCGTCGAACTGGGCAGTTTCAGCCGGGCGGCCGAACGCCTGCAGCTGCCGCGCGCCACGGTCAGCAACGCGCTGAAACGGCTGGAACAGCGGCTGGGCGTGCGCCTGCTGATCCGCACCACCCGCCAGGTGCAGGTGACCAGCGAAGGCAGCCTCTATTACCAGCGCTGCGTACAGCTGCTGGGGGCGCTGGAAGAGGCGGACACGTTGTTCAGCCAGCATAAGCTGCAGCCGTCCGGCAAGGTGCGCATCGATATGCCCCATTCGCTGGCGCGCGAGGTGGTGATTCCGGCGCTGGACGACTTTTATCGGCGGTATCCCGACATCACGCTGGCGCTGGGCGCCAACGACACCCACGTCGATCTGTTGCGCGAAGGCGTGGACTGCGTGCTGCGCGCCTGGGAAACCGAAGACGATGGCCTGGCGGCGCGGCGCATCGCCCAGCTGCCGCAGGTCACCTGCGCCTCCCCCGCTTATCTGCAGGCCCACGGTACGCCACTTGACATCGATAGCCTGGAGCCGCATCGCGCGGTGGGGTATTTTTCACTGGCCAGCAACCGCGATTACCCGCTGGAATTCTGCCGCGGCGGCAAGCTGGAACTGCGCGAACTGCCCGCCCGGCTCAGCGTCAGCGGCGCCGACGCCTACATCGCCGGCGCGCGCGCCGGCATGGGATTGATTCAGGCGGCACGCTATTCGCTGGCGCCCTGGCTGAAACAGGGAGAGCTGGTGGAGGTGTTGGCGGACACGCCGCCTCCGCCAATGCCGATTTACATCATGTATCCGCCCGGCCGTTTCCTGGCGCCGCGGGTCAGGGTGTTGATTGATTGGCTGATTTGGCTGTTTGACCAGCAGAAAAGCGGCGATATGGCTGTTTTTCCAGCAAACGCCCGCAAAGCGGGGAAATAACTGTTGACGTGCCCGCCAAAATCTCTAGAATTCGCCTCCGTGGTAACGTTACTCCGGTAATGTTTCTGGTACGCGAAGGTGGCGGAATTGGTAGACGCGCTAGCTTCAGGTGTTAGTGTCCTTACGGACGTGAGGGTTCAAGTCCCTCTCTTCGCACCAAATAACCACATGATTTATATTGCACTCAGCATCGATGCGAAGGTGGCGGAATTGGTAGACGCGCTAGCTTCAGGTGTTAGTGTTCTTACGGACGTGAGGGTTCAAGTCCCTCTCTTCGCACCAAGCTGGCGACGTAATATAAATCAAAGCAACAACATCGACTGTGCGAAGGTGGCGGAATTGGTAGACGCGCTAGCTTCAGGTGTTAGTGTCCTTACGGACGTGAGGGTTCAAGTCCCTCTCTTCGCACCAATTGATGATCTCTCCGGTAGTTCCTTCGAAAAAATCCCAACGCATTGATGATAAACACGCTTAAGCGTGGTTTTGCCGTTTCCGGCGTTTCACCCGAAGCTAAAGTTCAGGCTGACAGCCGCCAGGCCGCCCGCCAGCGCCATGCAGGAAGGCAGCAGCAGATAGTGGCGCAGCCGGCTATTGAACAGCATCACCAGCGTGGCCAACATCGCTATCACGATCAGGGTGCGCAACTGCAGCATATCCAGGTTGATCAAGGCCAGAAGCGGCATCAACGCACAAGGTAGCAAAACGCCCCAGGCGCTGGCCAGGCGATCCCCGAGGCACCAACTGACGCCCCACAGCCCGCACGCGGCAATCATGGCAGTGAGCATGACACCCCTCCTTAAGTGATAATGATAACCAATATCATATAACACTTTTTTGGCCGCTGCATCATTTTCACTGCGCTGACCAAACTCAGATGACACCAGCAGGAAAAAATGATAATTTGACATAAGAAAATTCCTAGTCCTGTTTGCATGATAATAATCACAATCCTCAACCATGCAATTCAAGTGGATATTCGCGCCAAAGGAATGCTTCTCAACCTTAATTATTCGACAGAACGACTTTGCAAAGAGTGACCTCCGTATGAACGCCCGTTCTTATCAGGAATTACTGAACAGCAAGCAGCGCCTGGCATTATTTCTTTTTCTGATAATGAATGCCGCCTCTTCCGTATTTACATTATTGTTCCCTTTTAGGGATACGCCCGCATTTACCCTACCTTTATTATGTATACCGCTATTTTGTCTGGTAGCGGCGCTATTTTCCCTGCAAACACCACGTAAATATTTGTGCAAACTCAACCTGTTCGCCAGCGTACTCGGCCTGCTCTGGGCCGCACATATTTACGTTAAAAGTCAATATTGCCTACCGAATAACCAAGATTTTTTATTAATTAGTTTGTTTAGCATCTTTTTTATCAGCGCTATTTCTCTGACGGATAACTTTACCGCCTTTTGTTTACACGCCGTACCTTCCGCAATGATGATCCTGGCTTTAGACGGCATGCATAATACCCTGCGGATATTATTCACCACGCTATTACCTATTATCGCTTTCTCCATTCATCACCTGATGTTGAAACGCAGTGAAATCTTTACCCACGCGCTGGTGGCCAACCTGTATAACGAGCGGGACAAATTCAATAATTTGAGCATGCTCGATCCCCTGACCGGCCTTTATAACCGACGTGGGCTGGAGAATAAGATCACTATGCTGCTGGAACCGCAAACCGGCCACCATTACGTGCTATTGCTGGATATCGACCACTTCAAGGTCTACAACGACAGCTACGGCCACGCCATGGGCGATCGGGCTTTGGTGCAGGTGGCGGTCGCCATCCGCGATGCGGTGCGTTCGCGCGATATCGTGGTGCGTTACGGCGGGGAAGAGTTTTTGGTGCTGCTGACCAACGTGCACGAAGGCTACGCGGCGCAGTTGGCCGAGCGGGTGCGCCAACGCGTGGCGGAACTGAACATCCCGCACGGCGCCAGCCCGCAGCACAGCGGCACGCTGACGCTTAGCGCCGGCATCTCCGCGCTGGAAAAACTGGACATCGAATCGGCGATAGGCGCAGCCGACGCCGCGCTCTATCTGGCGAAACACAGCGGCCGCAACAATATCCAGCTGGCGCAAAACGTCCAGCCCGTCGTCATTCACCCTTAAGCCGCCGCCGAAACGGCGCGGCGGCCGCCAGTAAAACTTAAGCAGAGGTGGAACGCAGCCCGTTCAACAACAGGTTCAAACTGGCCAAGGCCTGCTCCAGCGCCACGTCTTTTTCCGGCTGATGGGCGACCCACAGCGCAGCATCCATCAGGCCGCCATTGATTAAATGCGCCAGCGCTTCCGGTTCGGCGGTAGCGATACGCCGCTGCGCCATCAACGCCTGTAAGGCCCCCGTCATCCAGGTGATGCAACCCAGCTTGCTGGCCTGCAGATAGTCGGCTCCCAGCACCGAGGGCGAATCGCGTAACAGAATGCGCTGCGATTGCGGCTCCGTCATCATGATCAGATAACCGCGGCAACGCCCCGCGAAGGCGTCCCAGTCATCTGGCGTGCTCGCGGTAATGTCGGCCAGCCGCGCATCCATTTCGGCGTCGATTTCCTGCACGACGGCCAAAAACAATCCCTTCTTGTCGCCAAAATGGTGATAGAGCGCACCGCGCGTCATACCGGCTTGCGCAGTAAGCTCATCCATCACCGTCTCGGCATACCCCACGCCGCCGAACTGCTGACGGGCGGCCGCCACCAGCTTACGCCGGGTTTCTTCAATCATTTCTGTGCGCGCTTTACGTGCCATGGATTCACTCCCGTCTCGCCATTGATGACGTTATAATTGACATTCGCCATGTATGTCAATTAACGTAACATACGTGGCGTATGTCAATGATGGGCATTGCGCGAATACCGAGCCGCCAACATTCAGGAGCCCTATTCATGGCTAATCCTTATTTCACACTGTTCAGCGCACCGGGCAGCAAGGCGTTTTCCTCTGCCGGGTTGATCGCGCGCCTGCCGATCTCAATGACCGGTATCGGCATCATCACCATGCTTTCGCAGGTACGCGGCTCCTATTGGCTGGCGGGTGCGGTGGCGGCGACATTCGCCTTTTCCATGGCGCTGCTCGCGCCGCAAATCGCACGCGCGGCGGACCGCTACGGCCAAAGTCGCGTGCTGCCCTACGCCACCGGGGTCAGTGCACTCGCCCTGTTGCTGCTGCTGATCTGCACCCACTATCGGGCGCCGGACTGGACGCTGTTCGTCTTCGCCGCGCTCGCGGGCGGCATGCCCAGCATCTCCGCGATGGTCAGAGCCCGCTGGAGCGAAATCTATCGCGGCACGCCGCAGCTGCACACGGCGTATTCATTCGAGTCCGTACTGGATGAGGTCGCCTTTATCGTCGGCCCGCCGATCGCCGTGGGGCTCAGCGTTGCGCTCTTCCCTGAAGCCGGCCCTCTGGCGGCCGCGCTGCTTCTGGTGGCGGGCGTTTCGGCATTCGCCTGGCAAAAAAGCACTCAGCCCCCGATTTATCCCCGCAATAACCAGCGGCAGCGCGCCATCCTGGCCATGCCGTCGATGCAGATCCTGGTGCTGGCGCTGATCGCGCTGGGCACCATCGTCGGCACCGTGGACGTCATCAGCGTGGCCTTCGCCGAGCAGCAGGGGCAGCCGGCCTCTGCCAGCATCGTGCTGTCGGTTTACGCAGGCGGCTCCTGCCTCTCCGGGCTGATTTTCGGCGCAATAAAGCTGCCGTCCCCATTGCCTCGGCAGTTCTTATACGCCGCCTTCGCCACCGCACTCACCACGCTGCCGCTGCTGTGGGTGCACAATGTCTTAACGCTGGCGGCGGCGATGTTTGTCGCCGGACTGTTTTTCGCCCCGACCATGATCGTCGCCATGGGGTTAGTTGAACGCCTCGTGCCGCCTTCACGCTTGACGGAAGGATTGACCTGGATGGTGACCGGCCTGGGGGTTGGCGTGGCGCTCGGCGCCGCCTTGGCGGGGCTGGCGATCGATGCGGTGGGGATCAAGGCCGGCTTTGGCGTCACGCTCACGGCCGGCCTGGTCGTACTGCTGGTGGCGGCCGGCGGCTATCGCTTAATGCGGCGAACGCTGGCCGTGCAAGCGGCATGAACCGCTCGCGCTAGGCGCTTTCCCAAATCGCCTTGCCCTGCCAGCGCCGTTCGATCGCCGCGAGGAACAGCTTCACCTTTGGGGAGAGGTGGCGCCGGCTGGGATAGACGGCGCAGATCGGCGGCCCCGGGCGACAATAGCGCTCCAGCACCGGCACCAGCGTGCCGGCCGCAATCTGCTCGCCGACCAGAAACGCTCCTACCTGACACAGACCGGCCCCGGCGACGGCCGCATCACGCAATGCCTCAACGTTGTTGAAACGCATCCGGCCGCGCACCGGCTGTTCGTGCAGTTGACCGTTAACCCGATAGCGCCACGGCGCCGGCAGCCCCTGATGGCTGAAGACCAGCGTCTCATGATCGCCCAACGCTTCCGGTTTCGCAGGCGTACCGTGCCGCGCCAGATAGTTCGGCGCCGCGCAGGTGATCAGGCGATGCGGCGCGAGCACCCGTCGCACCAGTCGGCTGTCGTCGCTGCCGCCGACGCGGATCGCCACGTCGATGCCGTCGCGCACCAAATCGCTGTAATCGTCGGAGAAGCTGACGTCGGCGTCCACCTCCGGCCACTGCGCCAAAAACTCCCGCAAAATCGGCAAAATGTGCAATCGCCCCAGCGAGACCGGCACATCCAGCCGCAGCCGCCCGCGCGGGGTTTGCCGCCGCGTATTGAGCGCCGTTTCCGCCTCTTCGGCCTGCGACAGGATACGCTGCGCATACTCGTAAAACACCGCGCCGTCTTCGGTCAGGCTGACGCTGCGCGTGGTGCGCTGCAGCAGCCGGGTCGCCAATCGCGCCTCCAATCGGGTCACGCATTTGCCCGCCGCCGAACGGGAGATGCCCAGCCTCTCGGCCGCCAGCGTGAAGCTGCAGGCGTCGGCGACGCGAATGAACACCAGTAGGTCGGTCAGGTTATCCAACGGCATAGACGGCAAATTAGCCACGATTTGTCCCCAATGTTGCGCATTCAGGCCAGTTTATCAGCCATTTTTGCGCGGATACACTGAGATTCGTCATCTGTTGGGAGAGTCATTATGAGTGCCTTACACGCCGACGGCGGCGCAAAAGCGTGGCTGGCGACCTTCGCGGTCAGCCTGTCCACCTTTACCGTCGTCACCGCAGAAATGCTGCCCGTCGGGCTGCTGACCCCGATCGTCAGCACCCTGAACGCATCGATCGGCCGCGCCGGGCTGCTGATTTCCCTGCCGGCTCTGTTCGCCGCGCTGTTCGCCCCGCTGGTGGTGCTGGGCGCCCGGCGCACGGACCGCCGCAACCTGCTGTCGGGCTTTCTGCTGTTGCTGATCGCCGCTAACCTGCTGGCCGCCGCCGCCACCTCCCTGGCGCTGCTGTTCGCCGCGCGCATCCTGCTGGGTTTTTGCATCGGCGGTATCTGGGCCATCGCCGGCGGGCTGGCGGAACGCCTGGTGCCGCCGGTCTCCGTCGGATTGGCGCTGTCCGTCATCTTCGGCGGCGTAGCGGCGGCCTCGGTGTTCGGCGTGCCGCTCGGGGTATTCCTCGGCGAAGCGCTGGGCTGGCGCATGGCGTTTCTGGCGGTCGCCGTTCTGGCGGCGCTGACCCTGCTGCTGCTGGTGTGCGTGCTGCCGCCGCTGCCGGTCACGCAGGCGATAAGCTGGAGGTCGTTCACCGCGCAGCGCGCGAATCGCCGGCTGCTGACCGGGCTGCTGCTGACGTTTTTGCTGGTCGCCGGTCACTTTATGGCTTACACCTTTGTCCGTCCGCTGCTGCAGACGGTCTCCGGTATCGAGAGCCGCTGGGTGGGGCCGCTGCTGTTCGCCTACGGCATCGCCGGCCTCGTCGGGAATTTTATCGCCGGCCAGGCCGCCGCCAAACGACTGTGCCGCACCCTGGCGCTGATCGCCCTCGGGCTGGCGCTCGCCGTCCTGCTGCTGCCGCTGCTGGGCCAAACGCCGCTGAGCGGCGGCGCCTTCCTGCTGCTGTGGGGCATCGCCTACGGTGGCGTTTCCGTTGCGCTGATGGCGTGGATGCTCAAGGCGGCTCCCGATGCGACCGAGGTCGCCTCTTCACTGTATATCGCGCTGTTTAACCTGGCGATTTCCTGCGGTTCACTGGTGGGCGGGCTGGTGGTGGATGCCGGCGGCCTGACGATAAACGGCGCGCTGGCCGGCCTGGTGCTGCTGCTGGCGTTGGCCATCCTGATGGGAACCCGGCGGCGGATGCCAAAAGCGGCGGCGAAGGCCGATTCGCCGCCGGGTTGAATCAGCCGCGGCGCTGCCGCAGGCCGTAAACCAGCACCACCGCGAAGCACAGCAGCGGCAGCAGATAAGAGAGCGCGGTGCTGTAACGGTCGGCCAGCGCCCCCATAAAGTACGGCATGATGGCGCCGCCGACGATCGCCATGATCATAAACGAGCTGGCGCGCTTGGTGTGCTTGCCCAGATTTTTCACCCCCAGGGCGAAAATGGTCGGGAACATGATCGACATAAAGAAGAACACCGCGATCAGCGCCACTACCGACACGCCGTCGACGCTCAGCATCACCACGCCGCACAGCGCGATGTTGATCAGCGCATAGACCGCCAGCAGCGTCGCCGGTTTGACCCGCCCCATCAGCCAGGTGCTGAAGAAGCGCCCGACCATAAAGCAGATCATGGCGATCGACAGCAGGTAAGAGGCGTTCTGGTTAGACACCTCGCGCCAGTGCTCGGTGGCGTAGTTGATGAAGAACGCTCCCACGCCCACCTGCGCCGCCACGTAGAAGAACTGTGTGATAACCCCGCCGACGAAATGCGGATGCTGCCACAATCCCTGCGCTATCACGCCGTGCACCGGTTTTTCCTCTTCGCGGATCGCCGGCAGCCGGGTGCGGCTGAACAACAGCGCGATCAGCAGCACCAGCGCGGCGATCGCCACATAGGTCATCTTCACCGCGCTCTGATCGCCGTCGCCGGCGGACTGGCTGGCGGAGAAGAACAGCGTGCCGCCGATCAGCGGGCCGATAAACTGCCCGAGGCCGTTGAACGACTGCGCCAGGTTGAGCCGCCGTTCGGCGCCCTGCGCGTCGCCCAGCACCGTGGCGTAAGGGTTGGCCGCCGTTTCCAGGCACCCCAGGCCGCTGGCGATAACGAACAACGCAAACAGGAACACGCCGAAGCTGTTGGCCGACGCCGCCGGCACGAACAGCAGCGCCCCCAGCGCGTACAGGCACAGCCCGACCAGAATGCCCGCCTTATACCCCTTGCGATCCATAAAGTACCCGGCGGGCAGCGCCACCAGGAAATAGGCGCCGAAGTAGGCCGCCTGCAGCAGCCCCGACTGCGCCTTGGTGACGTGCAACGTCTCCTGAAAATGTTTGTTTAATACGTCCAGCAGGCCGTAGGACAGCCCCCACATGAAGAACAGGCTGGTGACCAGGATAAAGGCCCAGCGCAGATTGGCGGTCACGGGGACGCCCGGCTGCGCGGAGGCCGCACTTTTTTCAGCAAGCATGGTGATACCCTCGTATCGTCTGGCGATGATGATGTTGGCGTTATTGCTGTTGCAGAGAGAAAATCCGCGCCATTTCCACCCATTTTTCGCCCTGCGGCGTCCAGGGGGTGGCGACCTGGTAGTGCCACATCAGCGCTTCCCATCGCTGTACTTCGGGGTTGTTCAGGCTGGCGGCGTCAAAGCGCGCGGCGTCGAAATCGGCGCTGACCTCCACGATCATGAACAGCCGGGTGCCCAACCGGTAAATCTCCATGTCCAGAATGCCGTGCTCGCGCAAATGCGCGGCGATGCCCGGCCAAATGCGCTGATGATGCTGCTGGTACTCCGCAATCAGCGCCGGTGAGTCAATCAGATCGAGCGCCTGGCAGAAACGGCGCCGCCCTGCCGCCGCGCCGCTCACGTCAGCGCCCGATCGAGATGCAGGTAGCCGCCGTCCACCGACAGCCACTGCCCGGTGGTGTGCGATGACCGCGACGACAGCAGAAACGCCACGGTGTCGGCGATTTCCTGCGGCGTGGTCATGCGCTGTCCGAGCGGAATGCGCGCGGTGATTTTCTCCATCTGCCGCTGCGGCTCGGCGAAGGTGTTGAGCCAGCGCTGGTACTGCGGGGTGATCACCTCCGCCGGCACCACCGCGTTCACCCGCACCCCGTCATGGCGCAGCGATACCGCCCATTCGCGCGTCAGCGCCAGCACCGCGCCCTTGGCGGCGGTGTAGCCGCTGGTGCCGCCCTGGCCGCTGAGCGCGGTCTTGGAGGCGATGTTGACGATGGCGCCCCGGCTCTCCCGCAGCGCCGCCTGGCACAGGTGCGCCATCAGGTAGTAGTGCACCAGGTTCTTTTCCAGCGAACCGACGAACGCTTCACGCCCCGCCTCCAGCCCGACGCCATCATTGACCCCGGCGTTATTCACCAGCCCGTCGATGCGGCCGAAGGTCGCCAGCGTCTGGCTAACCGCCCGGCGGCAGGCCGCCTCATCGCACAATTCGGTGAGGATCACCCCGGTGCGCGGCTGCAGCCGCTGCAAATCGGCCAGCAGCGCCGCCTCCGGCGCGGCGTTAGTGACCAGCACCGGGATCGCCCCTTCCTCGGCCAGCACATGAGAAATCGCCGCGCCAATGCCGGAACCGCCGCCGGTAACCAACACCACCTTATCTTGCAGATACAGATCCATAACCAGACTCCGTTAAACCGTAAATTCGCCAGGCGGTACCGCCCCAAATCGCCGCCTGTTCGGCGGCCCCCAGCGTCGACAGCGCCTGTTCGCACAGTTGCACCACCTGGCGGTAGTCGCCGGCCAACAGGCACACCGGCCAGTCGGAGCCGAACATCAGCCGCTGCGGGCCGAAAGCCTCCAGCGCGGCGTCGAAGAACGGCAGCAGCTCCTCCGCCCGCCACCGGCCGCCCGGCGCCTCGGTGATCAGCCCCGAGAGCTTGCAGGCCACGTGCGGCACCGCCGCCAGCGGCCGGATTTGCTGCGCCCAGTGCCGCGCGCCGCGGGCGATGTCCGGCTTGCCGAGGTGATCCAGCACCAGCCAGTGCTCGTCATGGCGGGCGACGAACGCCGCCGCGGCCGCCAGATGCCGATGCGTCACCAGGATCTCGTACACATACCCGGCGCGCTGCAGCGTTTGCATGCCGCGTTCCACCTCCGGCCGCGCCAACCAGGCCGCCGGATCCGCTTCGTCCTGCACCTGATGGCGCACCCCGCGCAGCGCGCGATAAGGCCGCAAAGTTTCCAGACGCTGCGCCAGCTGTGGCGAAGCGATATCCAGCCACCCCACCACGCCGCATACGCCCTCGCTCTGCTCAGCCAGCGCCAGCAAGGCCAGCGTCTCTTCCTCGCTGGGGCGCGCCTGCACCGCCAGCGCGCTGTCGAAACCGTGTTCCTGCAACAGCGGCCGCAGCCGGGGCGGATCGAAATCCTGCCGCAGCACGCGCATCCGCTCGTCGATCCACGGGTAATGCTGCGGGTGGTAGCGCCAGTAGTGCTGGTGAGCGTCGATGCGCGGCATGCGATCCTCCCGCTTCACCCGCGGAACCGATACTGCTCGATCGACGACGGGTGCATCTCGATCGAGTAACCGGGCCGGCTCGGCGGCATGTAGGCCGCGCCGTTGATCACGCAGGGATCGACAAAGTGTTCATGCAAATGATCGACGTACTCGATCACCCGGCCCTCGTGGGTGCCGGCAATGCACAGGAAGTCGATCATCGACAGGTGCTGCACGTATTCGCACAGCCCGACGCCGCCGGCGTGCGGGCAGACCGGCAGCTGGTATTTGGCCGCCATCAGCATCACCGCCAGCACTTCGTTGACGCCGCCGAGGCGACAGGCGTCGATCTGCACCACATCCACCGCGCCGCGCATGATGAACTGTTTGAACATGATGCGGTTCTGGCACATCTCGCCGGTAGCCACCTTGACCGGCGCCACCCCTTCGCGGATGCGGCGATGCCCTTCCACGTCGTCCGGGCTGGTCGGCTCTTCGATAAACCAGGGTTTGGCGAACGCCAGATGTTTCACCCACGGAATGGCTTCATCGACTTCCCACACCTGGTTGGCGTCGATCATCAGCCGGCGATCCGGGCCGATCACCTCGCGGGCGATGCGCACCCGGCGAATGTCGTCTTCCAGATCGCGCCCAACCTTCAGCTTCAGGTAGGAGAAACCGGCGTCGACCGCCTCCTGGCACAGGCGGCGCAGCTTGTCGTCCGGATAACCCAACCACCCTGCCGAAGTGGTGTAGCAGGGATACCCTTCCTGCAGCAGTCGTTCCAGGCGGCGTTCTTTGCCCTCGGCTCGCTGCTTGAGCAGCGCCAGCGCTTCCTGCGGCGTGATGCAGTCGGTGATGTAACGGAAGTCGATGCAGCGCACCAGCTCCTCCGGCGTCATCTCCGCCACCAGCCGCCACACCGGTTTGCCGACCGATTTGGCCCACAGATCCCACACCGCGTTGACCACCGCGCCGGTCGCCAGGTGAATAGCGCCTTTGTCCGGCCCGATCCAGCGCAGCTGGCTGTCGCTGGTGAAGCGCCGCCAGAAGGCGCCCATGTCAGCGGCGATATCCTCCAGCCGCTCGCCGACGATCTGATGCTCCAGCGCGCGGATCGCCGCGCAGCAGATCTCGTTGCCGCGCCCGATGGTGAACGTCAGCCCGTGGCCGCTGAGATCCGCGCGATCGGTCTCCAGGATCACGTAGGCGGCGGAATAGTCGGGATCCGGATTCATGGCGTCGGATCCGTCCAGCCCCAGCGACGTGGGGAAACGAATGTCTTCAACCCGCAGTGCGGTAATGGTGGTCATGGCGGCGCTCCCGGTTAAGCCTGTACGGTTTGCTGGCGCTGTTCGCCCAGCCCTTCGATGCCCAGACGCATCGTCTGGCCCGCCCGCAGGTAGATGGGCTGCGGTTTCTGCCCCATGCCGACGCCCGGCGGCGTGCCGGTGGAGATCACATCGCCCGGCTGCAGGCTCATGAAGCGGCTGAGGTAGCTGACGATCTGTGGAATGCGGAAGATCATGGTGCTGGTGTTGCCGTCCTGATAGCGCTTGCCGTCCACCTCCAGCCACAGGTTCAGGCTGTGCGGATCGGCGATCTCGTCGGCGGTCACCAGCCAGGGCCCGATCGGCCCGAAGGTGTCGCAGCCTTTGCCCTTGTCCCAGGTGCCGCCGCGCTCAATTTGATATTCGCGTTCTGAGACGTCGTTGATCACGCAATAACCGGCGACGTGGCGCATCGCGTCCGCTTCGCTGATGTAGCGCCCGCCCAGGCCGATCACCACGCCCAGCTCCACTTCCCAGTCGGTTTTCTGCGAGCCGCGCGGGATCTCCACCCGGTCGTAGGGGCCGACCACCGCGCTGGTCCATTTGCTGAACACCACCGGTTCTTCAGGAATGGCCGCGCCGGTTTCCGCCGCATGATCGGCGTAATTCAGGCCAATGCAGATGAACTTGCCGATGCCGCCGACGCAGGCGCCGAGGCGCGGCTGCCCCTCGACCAGCGGCAGCGCGGCGCTGTCCAGCGCGCGCAGTTTGGCGAGCGACGCCGGCGATAACGCGGCACCGCCCACGTCGGCGATATGCTGCGACAGATCGCGCAGGCGACCTTGCGCATCCAACATGCCGGGGCGCTCTTGCCCGGGTTCCCCATAACGTAAAAGTTTCATGCGTTCCTCTCTCAAAAATGGCGGCTCAGTTGCTCCAGCCGCCGTCGATGATCTGCACCGTGCCGGTGGTGTACGAACTGGCGTCGGAGGCCAGATACAGCGCCAACTGGGCGATCTCCTCGGTGGTGCCGATGCGCCCGATCGGCTGGCGGGCGACGAACGCCTGATACACCTCTTGCTCGCTGCGCCCCTGTTCGCGCGCCTGCTCATTGATGCGCTGGCGCAGCGACGGCGATTCCACCGTGCCGGGGCAAATGGCGTTGCAGCGGATGCCCTGGGTGACGTAATCCGCCGCCACCGAGCGCGTCAGGCCGATCACCGCCGCCTTGCTGGCGCCGTAGGCGAAGCGGTTCGGCACCCCTTTCACGCTCGAGGCCACCGAGGACATGTTGATGATCGAGCCTTTGCCGCGCGCCAACATGCCCGGCAGGAAGGCGCGGATCATGCGGAACATCGCGGTCACGTTGAGATCGAGCGCGAACGCCCACTGATCTTCGCTGCAATCGAGGATCGATCCGCTGTGCACCACGCCGGCGCAGTTGAACAGAACATCGATCGGACCGATCGCTTCCGCCGCCGCCGCGATGGCGGCCGGATCGGTGACGTTCAACGTCAGCGCGCGGATCCCGGCGCAGCCCTGCAGGCGCTCGAGGTTGATGTCGCTGGCGATCACCTCGGCACCGGCGGCGGCGAACAGCCTGGCGGTGGTAAAACCGATCCCTTGCCCGGCGGCGGTGATCAGTACGCGTTTCCCGGTTAAATCCATCTTGACTCCTCGGCCTAAAGGTCTAATGGTCAGGCCAATAAGGGCAATTAAAGGTCAGGCCTCTAACATGACAAAAGACGCTTTACGCGTTATCGTTGGGGGAAGAAGTTAATAAAACAGCCTTGAAACCACATTTCAATTAACCATTTTTTTACACTTGAATAACGATTACTCAAGCGCCTTGTCGCATAATTGTGCGCCAAATCACTGAACGCCGAATCGTCAAAGGTCAAAAATGCCGATTACCCGACTGGAAAACCCAAGGATTTACAGACAGATAGCCGACCAGCTCAAACGTCTTATCGAGAATAACGAATTTCCGCCTGGCAGCCGCCTGCCCTCGGAGCGCGATCTTGCCCAGCAGTTGCAGGTCAGCCGCGCGTCGGTACGCGAGGCGCTGATCGCATTGGAAGTGATCGGCCTGGTGGACGTCAAAGTGGGCAACGGGGTGATCGTGCGTTCGCCAACGCCGCCGGCGGCGTCGCAGGAATCGGTGATGGCCCAGGCCGGCCGCAACCAGTGGGCGGAGATCGACGACGAACTGAATATCGAGCTGGATTTCAACGCCGAGCTGCCGCCGTTTTCACTGCTGCAAACCCGCCTGCTGATTGAACCGGAGACCGCCGCGCTGGCCGCGCGCCACGCCACCGACGAGGAGCTGGCGGGCATCCGCGCTGCCTATGAGCAGAACTGCCGCGATAACCGCGCCGGCTCCGCCACCCACCCCGGCGATCGGCTGTTCCACATCCGCATCGCCCAGGCCAGCGGCAACCCGGCTTACGCGTTCATCATCGGCCATCTGCTCGGCCACCGCTACGGCAGCATGTTCCGCGTGCTGCAGCGCCACTATACGCCGGACGACATGCCGCACCGCTCCGAGCTGGAACACCGGGCGATCCTGGCGGCGATCGAAGCGCGCGACGTGCGCGGCGCCCGCAAAGCGATGAAGGCGCACCTGGATGAAGTGATCGCCATTTTCGCCCGCGCGCAGTAAGCCGCCGGCGGTTAAAAAATTTTATCGCCACCGCCCTTTTTTCTACATGCAGCGGGGGGGCGGGCGCATTACACTGGGCGATGGATTACGCCCTTTCCCGCTGCATTGTTAAATGGATAACGACCGTTGAAGAACTCTGTCTCCGCTTTATTGCTGGCGCTAGGCCTGTGCGCCGCGCCGCTGGCCGTGCAGGCCGCGCCCCCGCAGCTGGCTTCGCAAATCGTCGACCAGTATGCCGAACATATTTTCTACAACAGCGGCGCCACCGGCATGGCGCTGGTGGTGATCGACGGCAATCAGGTGGTTAACCGCAGCTTCGGCGACACCAAGCCCGGCAACAACCTGCGCCCGCGCCCGGATTCGCTGATCCGCATCGCCTCGATCACCAAGCTGATGACCAGCGAAGTGATGGTGAAAATGGCGGCGGCAGGCCAGGTCAAGCTGACCGACCCGCTGCGCAAGTACGCTCCCAAGGGCGCCTATGTGCCGTCTTACAACGCCGGCCAGCCGATCACCTTATTGAACCTGGCGACCCACACCAGCGCGCTGCCGCGCGAGCAGCCGGGCAAAAAGCCGCCGAAAACGCCGGTGTTCACCTGGCCGACCAAGGCTCAGCGCTGGCAATGGCTGGCGCATGCCAACGTCACGGTGCCGCCGGGCGTGCGCGCCGCGTATTCCAACCTGGCGTACGATCTGCTGGCCGATGCGCTGTCGCGAGCCGCGGGCAAGCCTTACAGCGCGCTGCTGAAAGAGAAAATCACCGCGCCGCTCGGCATGGTCGACACCACGTTGACGCCGAGCCCTGAACAGTGCTCGCGTCTGATGGTGGCGGCGGCCGGCCCGAGTGCCTGTCGCGACACCACCGCCGCAGCCGGCAGCGGCGGCGTCTACTCCACCCCGCGCGACATGCAGCGCTGGATGCAGCAGTTCCTCTCCTCCAGCGCCAGCGGCCCGCGCAAAGCCACCGCCGCCAGCGAGCAAACCATGTACTTCCAGCGCCACGATCTGGTGTCGCTGAAGGGCATGGACGTGCCGGGGCACGCGGATGCATTGGGATTGGGCTGGGTGTATATGGCGCCGAAGGACGGGCTGCCGGGCATCATTCAGAAGACCGGCGGCGGCGGCGGATTCATTACCTACATGGCGATGATCCCGGCGAAAAACGTCGGGGTGTTCGTGGTGGTGACCCGCTCGGAGCTGAGCAAGTTCACCAACATGAGCGATCCGGTCAACCGCCTGGTGAGCGATCTGGCGGCCAACAAGAGTTGAGATGAGGGGCGCCGCCAACTGCGCCGCCAACTGCGCCCCCACGCCTCAGGCCGGCACCGCCATCTGGTGGATCACTGAATGGAAGTTGCGCTTGAAATAGATTAGGCCGTTGCCGGCTTCGCTCAGCGCGATCTGTTTGATCTGCACCAGGTACATCTGGTGGGTGCCGATGCTCTGGATCTGCTCGATCTCCCCTTCCAGGCTGGCCAGGGTATTGCGCAGCACCGGCTGCCCCAGCGCGCCGAGCTGCCACTCTTCCAGCCGGAAACGATCTTCCATGCTGACGCCGGTCATGCCGGCGAAGTGGCGCGCCATCAGTTCCTGTTCGTGGTTGAGCACGTTGACGCACAGCCTGCGGTTTTCCTGAAACACCGGGTTCATCGCGCTGTTGCGGTTGATGCACACCAGCAGCGTCGGCGGCGTATCGGTCACCGAGCACACCGCCGTGGCGGTGATGCCGCAGCGCCCCGCCGGGCCATCGGTGGTGACGATATTCACCGCCGCCGACAGGCTGGCCATGGCGTCGCGAAAGCGCAGCCGCTGTTCATTTTCCTGAGACATACAACCTCCTCCTGAATTACTTCAGCAGATTATCCAACTGATTAATATCGTCATTGTTCCGCAGGTGCGGCACCTTCCAGCCTTGCTGATCGTAATCGGCCAGGCACTTGTCGACCATCTGCATCATGCGATCCATGTTGCCGGATCCCTGCGCATGGCGCAGGCACTGCAGGCGGATCTCATCCTGGCTGCCGGCGTAGTTGATCTCATACAGCTCGTGGCGCCCGCCGAACTCGCTGCCGATCGCATCCCACATCAGTTTGAGGATCTTGATGCGCTCGACGTGATCCATACCGTCCGATCCGCGCACGTAGCGCGCCAGGTACTTGTCGATCTCCGGGTTGTTCATGTCGCGCACGCTGGACGGCAGGTAGATCAGGCCGCTGGTGACGTTCTTCTCGATGATGTGTTTCACCTTGGTGTAGGCCATCGGCGCCATCACGCGGTAGGTTTGCAGCGCGGCGGAATCCGGCAGGTAGGCGCCGTTTTCCCATTGAGTGGCTTCGGCGCACATCGCGTCGCTCAGCGACCAGAACAGGTTGCGCCAGGCCACCACTTCGCCCAGATCGGCCTGCACGCCGCGGAACTCCAGCACGCCGGTGCACGAGAGGCTCTTTTGCAGCAGCGCGGTGATGAAATCCATCTTCACCGCCAGGCGCACGCAGGCCTGCAGCGGGAACAGCCGGGCGAAACCGCCCTGGGTGCTCCAGCGGCGACAGCGGTCGAAATCGCGGTAGATCAGCACGTTTTCCCACGGGATCAACACATGATCCATGATCAGGATCGCATCGTTCTCGTCGAAGCGGCTGGTCAGCGGGTAGTCGAACGGCGATCCGGTGGCGCCGGCCACCAGCTCGTAGGAGGCGCGCGAAATCAGCTTCACCCCTTCGGCGTCCATCGGCGCCACGAACATCAGCGCGAAGTCCGGGTTATCGCCCATCACCTGCGCCGAACCGAAGCCGATGAAGTTGTAGTGGGTCAACGCCGAGTTGGTGGCCACCACTTTGGCGCCGCTGACGATGATGCCGGCGTCGGTCTCTTTCTCCACCTGAATGTAGACGTCCTTCACCTCGTTGACCGGCTTATGACGATCGATCGGCGGGTTGACGATAGCGTGGTTGAAATAGAGCCCGGTTTCCTGAATGCGTTTGTACCAGTGGCGCGCGTTATCGGCGAACTGGCCGTAGAACTCCGGATAAGCGCCCAGCGCGCAGCCGAAGGCCGCCTTGTAGTCCGGCGTGCGCCCCATCCAGCCATAGCTTTGGCGCGACCAGTCGGCGATGGCGTCGCGCTGCTGACGCATCTCTTCCGGGCTGCGGGCATAGCGGAAGAATTTGTGGGTGTAGCCGCCGTTGCCGGTGTCGGTATTCCAGCACAGGCGATCCTGGCTGGCCGGATCGTGCAGCGCGTCGTACAGCTGGCCGACAGACGCCGCCGCGTTGCGGAACGCCGGATGGGTGGTGACGTCTTTCACACGCTCGCCGTAAATGTAGATTTCGCGGCTGTCCTGCAAACTTTTCAGGTATTCGGCGCCGGTGAACGGGCGTTTGCTGTCGGCACGAAAGTCTTCTGGTTTCATCGGGTCTTCCTCGTCATCGGCATTTTTCAGGCCGTGGAGTCGGCCATTTGTTAAAATAATGTTTTCTTTTGGTTGCTTAATTGAAGCTGCCAAAGCCGGTTTCGAGAAGAGACTTTTGCGGCAATCGCCGGTACTTTTCAGGTCAGTTTGCCGCTTTCGCGGCAAACTGTGATCGCGGTTACGAAAGGGCGTGTTGCGCCGCGCGGTAGGTCGAGGGGGAACAGCCTTCCAGCCGATTGAAAAACCGGGCGAAATAGGCCGGATCCTTGAAGCCGAGGCTGTAGGCGGTTTCATGCACCGTGCAGGCGCTGAACAACAGCATGCGCTTGGCCTCGCGCAGCAGCCGATCGAAGATCAGCCGCTTGGGCGGCCGGTTGGCGAAGCGCCGGCACAGGTCGTTGAGCCGCGATTCGGTCACCCCCAACGCCTGCGCATACTCCGGCACCGGCAGGTGCTCGCGAAAACGCTCGTCCACCATCTTGTTGAAGCGCTGGAACAGCTGCAGTTCGCCGCGCACGCCGCTGTTGGCGCTGTCTTCCAGCGCGGTGTTGCGCAGCAGCAACGTGAACACCGCCTGCGCCAGCAGCGCCAGCGTCTGTTCGCGCCCGGCCAGGTTCTGCGCGAATTCGCGGCGGATCAGCGCCCAATAGTGACTGAGCGCCGTCAGCTCCTGCGGCGCATCGGCCAGCGACAGGCAGATGCCCGGCATGTCCAGCGCCAGGTTGCTGCCGGGGTACAGGCGCTCCAGCAGCGGCCAAATCAACTCCTGACGCACCGTCAGCACGTGGCCGTCGCTGTCCGGTTCGGTGAAGAACGCATGCGGCACCGACGGCGGCGTGAGGATGAACAGCGGCGCCTGCACCGAATAGTGCTGATCGTCGAGCTGCAGCTCTATCTTGCCGGTCTCCAGAAAATGCACCTGGAAGAAGCAGTCGTGCCAGTGCACCTGCATGTCGCGGCCGAAGAACGCCGCCAGCCCGGCGAAGGTTTCGTAGTGCACCTCGTCGGCGGCGTAGCGCGCGTCATACTCTTTGCAAATATCGATGTTGGCGATAAAACCGGTACTTTTCCGCACCTCATTACCTCCTGCAATCCTGCCTGTCTGCGTATCAAGGCGTCGCTCTCGGGCGCGAATCCTTCATCGGGATGCGCCACACCAGCACGGCGCCGACGATCAACAGCGCCGAGACGAAATACAGCCCGGAGTTGAAGCTGCCGGTCATGTCCTTGAACCAGCCAATCAACAGCGGGCTGAGCGCCGATCCGATATTGCCGGTGGCGTTGATCACGGCGATCCCCACCGCCCGCGCTTCCAGGCTGATCGACTGATCCGGCGTGGTCCAGAAGATCGCCATGGCGGTAAAGGAACCGACCGACGCCATCACGATCCCCAGCAGCTGGATCAGGCTGTGATCGGTGGCGGACGCCAGCAGCCAGCCGGCGGCGGCGAACAGGTACGGCAGCGCGGTGTGATGCTTGCGCTCCTGCAGCCTGTCGGATCGTTTGCTCCACCACACCATGCCGGCGATGGTGCAGATCTGCGGGATCGCCGCCAGGATGCCGATCGTCACGTTGCTGCTGCCCTGGTTGAAGCTCTGCAGGATCTGCGGCGTCCAGATATTGATCGCGCTCAGGGTGTTGGTCAGGCAAAAATAGGCCAGCGTGTACATCAGCACGATCGGCGTGCAGATCTCACGCCACAGGCTGCGCTGCTGCAGCGCGCGGTGGCTGCTCGGCCCGTTGGGTTGCACCAGCTGCAGTTTATCGGCCTCCATCATCGCCTTCAGACTGGCTTTTTCCTCGTCGGTCAGCCACTTGGCCTTGGCCGGCGTGTCGTCGAGGTAGAACCACACCACCACACCCAGCAGCACCGACGGAATGCCTTCCAGCAGGAATAGCCACTGCCAGCCCTTCAGGTTCATCACCCCGTCCAGCGCCAGAATATAGCCGGAGACCAGCGAGCCGATCGCCATGGTCACCGGCATGGCGATCATGAACAAGGCGTTGGCGCGGGCGCGGTAGAACGCCGGGAACCAGTAGGTGAGGTACACCAGAATGCCCGGCAGAAAGCCGGCCTCGGTGATGCCGACGATCATGCGCAGCACGTACAGGCTGGTCGGCCCGGTGGCGAACATCGTGCAGGTGGAGGCGATGCCCCACAGCACCATGATGGTGGCGATCCAGCGCCGCGCGCCGACCCGGCTCAGCATCATGTTGCTGGGAATGCCGAAGATCACGTAGGTGACATAGAACAACGTCGCCGCCAGCCCGAACATGGTCGAGCTGAGGCCGAGATCTTTGCCCATCGTCAACCCGGCGAAGCCGATGTTGATGCGGTCGAGGAAAGAGAAAACAAACAACACGAACAGGAAAATGATCAGGCGCCGAAACAACTTTTTAATCACCGATTGCTCGGCGGCGGTTAACGCTTTATGTTGCTGCGCCGGGTTGGCCGGCGGCAGCGAATCGACGTGGTTCATGGTTCAGTAGACTCCCGATGAAGGCGCTTGCGCCCCGCCCTGTTTGAACTCGTCCGCCAGGGCTTCCGCCGCCCGCGCCAGCAGGGTGGTATCCACCCCTACCGCGACGAACAGCGCGCCGGCTTCCAGATAGCGCTGCGCCAGCGCCTTGTTGGCCATCAAAATGCCCGGCGCCTTGCCGGCGGCGCGGATGCGCGCGATGGCGTCATCGATGGTGCGCTGCACCTCCGGGTGCTGCGGATTGCCGGCGAAGCCCATGTCGGCGCTGAGATCCGCCGGGCCGATGAACACGCCGTCCACCCCTTCCACCTGCAGGATAGCGTCGAGGTTTTTCACCGCCTCGCGGGTTTCAATCTGCACCAGCACGCACATCTGCTCATCGGCCTGCTGCAGGTAATCGGGCACCCGGTTCCAGCGCGAAGCGCGCGCCAGGGCGCTGCCGACGCCGCGCATGCCGTGCGGCGGATAGCGCGTGGCGCGCACCGCGTCGCGCGCCTGTTCGGCGTTCTGAATCATCGGGATCAATAAGGTTTGCGCGCCGACGTCCAGCAGCTGCTTGATGATCACCGCGTCGTTCCACGGCGGCCGCACCACCGGCTGGCTCGGGTAAGGGGCGACCGCCTGCAGCTGCCCCAGCACCGTCTGCACGTTGTTGGGCGCATGTTCGCCGTCGATCAGCAGCCAGTCGAAACCGGCGCCGGCCAGCAGCTCGGCGCTGTAGCTGCTGCACAGCCCGAGCCACAGCCCGATCTGCGGGCGTTTTTCCTGCAGCGCCCGCTTGAAGTGGTTGGTTAACATCGCATTCTCCCTGACAAGCGGGCGCGGCCCCGCCCGGTTTAGTGCGGCCCGGTTCGCCGAGCCGGCTTATTAGACGAAGCGGCAGCTGATGCAGCCCATCGAGCCGTAGTCGACGTGGAAGGTATCGCCGCGCCGCGCCGGCACCGGCCGGGTGAAGGAACCGCCGAGGATCACCTGCCCCGCCTCCAGCTCCACCTCATACGGCGCCAGCTTGTTGGCCAGCCAGGCCACGCCGTTGGCCGGGTGGTTGAGCACCGCCGCCGCCACGCCGGACTCTTCAATCACGCCGTTGCGGTACAGCAGCGCGGAGATCCAGCGCAGATCCAGCGCATCCGGCTTGATCGGCCGCCCGCCCATCACCACCCCGGCGTTGGCGGCGTTGTCGGAGATGGTGTCGAACACCTTGCGCGGCCGCTGCGTCTCGGGATCGACGTTGTGGCTGCGCGCGTCGATGATCTCCAGCGCCGGAATGACGTAGTCGGTAGCGTTGTAGACGTCGAACAGCGTGCAGTTCGGCCCGCGCAGCGGCTTGGCCAGCACGAACGCCAGCTCCACTTCCACCCGCGGCACGATGAAGCGATCGATCGGAATGTCGCTGCCGTCGTTGAAGAACATGTCGTCCAGCAGCGCGCCGTAATCCGGCTCGGTGATCTGCGAGCTCACCTGCATGGCGCGCGAGGTCAGGCCGATCTTATGGCCTTTGAGCGTGCGCCCCTCGGCGATCTTCAGTTCTACCCACTGCCGCTGAATGGCATAGGCGTCTTCAATGGTGATCTCGGGATGATCGAGCGACAGCGCGCGGATCTGCTCACGGCTCTTTTCCGCCTGATGCAGACGCTGCACGGCGCGGTTAACCTGCTCTTTATCCAGCATTTACGACCCCTTATTCACGCCTTGTTGAACAGCGCGTGGACATTGTTCTGTTTGTAATTCAGCACCGGATCCAGCTCTTCCATGGTGAAAGAGAGCGCCAGGTAACGCTGCGCCATCAGCGCGGCGAAGTGTTCCTTGATCAGCGTAAACAGCATCTCGCCCACCTGCTGACGGCTTTCCAGACTGCGGCCGTGGCCGATCTTCAGCGTCATGTGCACGAAGGCGTAATCCTGCTTGCCGTCGGCCATTTGCCAGGTATCGAGCCAGATGGCGCGGCTGCGCACGCCGGCCAGCGGGAAGATGCCGGTCGCCGCCAGCGCCTCGTTAACCTTGGCGAACAGGGTGGGCAAATCCGCCTCGCGGCGGATGTTGTCGGTACATTCAGCGTAAAAATGGGGCATAGCGTTCTCCAGACGGCGCATAGGCGCGGGCGAGGCCCGCGCAGCGGCATTTACAGCGTATTGCCAAGTTTGAAACCTTTTTCCGTATCGCCCTCGCGGGTATAGGAAAAACCGTCTGCGCCGATGGTGACGGCCATTTCGCTGGGCGCGCTGCGTTCGATGACCGGCTGCGGCTGCCCATCGAGATCCAACACCAGCGATCCTTCGGTGTACCAGCTCGGCACCACCGGATTACCCCACCAGTCGCGGCGCTGGTTGTCATGCACGTCCCAGGTCACGGTCGGGTTGTCCGGATCGCCGGTGTAGTAATCCTGCGTGTAGATTTCCACACGGTGGCCATCGGGATCGCGCAGGTAGAGATAGAACGCGTTGGAGACGCCGTGACGGCCAGGGCCGCGTTCGATCAAATCGGATTTGCGCAGCGCGCCGAGCTTGTCGCAGATGGCCAAAATGTTGTGTTTTTCATGGGTGGCGAAGGCGATGTGGTGCATGCGCGGCCCGGCGCCGCCGGTCATCGCGGTATCGTGCACCGTCGCCTTGCGGCGCATCCAGGCAGCGTAAACCACGCCGTCTTCATCGCGGATGTCTTCCGTCACGCGGAAACCCAGCCCCTGGATATATTCCACGGCGCGCGGCACATCAGGGGTGATTTGGTTAAAGTGGTCGAGGCGCACCAGCGCGCCCGGCGTATACAGATCGTAACGCCAGGCCAGACGCTCGACGTGCTGCACGTCGTAGAAAAATTCGTACGGGAAACCGAGCGGATCTTCTACCCGCACCGCATCGCCGATGCCTTTGGCGAACCCGTTCACCCGCCGCTCGGTGCGGCAGCCAAGCGCCTTGAAATACGCTTCGGCGCGATCGACGTCTTCCGGCGTGCGCACGCGGAAAGCAAACGCCGCCACGGCGGCGACCGGGCCTTCGCGCAGCACCAGGTTATGGTGAATGAACTCCTCCATCGAACGCAGGTAGAGGGTTTTGTCATCTTCGGCGGTTACGACCAGGCCGAGGATATCGACGTAAAATTCGCGTGCGGCTTTAAGGTTCGTGACCTGAATCTCCATGTAGGCACAGCGCACGACGTCGGGAGCAGGGACAGCATTAGTGGTCAGTTTTGTCGTCATTGTTCTCATCTCTTTCGTTATTATTGTGGCCTGAGGCTCAGACGCCCCATTTCGGGATCGGGTGGTCGCCCATGGAAATGCACACGTTCTTCATCTCGGCGAACACTTCGAAGCTGTATTCGCCGCCTTCGCGGCCGGTACCGGAGGCTTTCACGCCGCCGAACGGTTGGCGCAGATCGCGTACGTTTTGGGTGTTGACGAAAACCATGCCCGCTTCGATGCCGCGGGCCAGACGCAGAACCTTGCTCACATCCTGCGTCCAGATGTACGACGCCAGGCCGTACTCCACGTCGTTGGCCATGCGCAGGCCGTCTTCTTCTGATTTGAACGGCAGCAGGCAGGCCACCGGCCCGAAGATCTCCTCCTGCGCCACGCGCATCCGATTGTCGACATCCGCCAGCACCGTCGGGCGCAGGAAGTTGCCGTGGCTCAAGCCGGCCGGTTTATCCGGGCCGCCGGCCAACAGGGTCGCCCCTTCCTCCACCCCGAGGCGGATATAGCCGGAAACTTTTTCCCAGTGCTGCGGGCTGATCAGCGCCCCCACCTGGGTGTTGGGATCTTGCGGATCGCCGACGCGCAGACGGTTGGCGCGCTCGGCGAAGCGTTTGACGAATTCCGGATAGATGCTCTCCTGAATGAAGATGCGCGAACCGGCGGTGCAGCGTTCGCCGTTGATCGAGAAGATGGTGAACAGCGCGGCGTCGAGCGCCCGCTCGATGTCGGCGTCTTCAAAGATCAGCACCGGCGACTTGCCGCCGAGCTCCATGGAGAATTTCTTCAGCCCGGCGCTTTCGATGATGCGGCGGCCGGTGGCGGTGCCGCCGGTGAACGAAACCGCACGCACGTCTTTATGGCGCACCAGCGCGTCGCCGGCGGTGGCGCCGTAGCCCTGCACCACGTTCAGCACCCCGGCGGGAATACCGGCCTCCAGCGCCAGCTCGCCCAGGCGATCGGCGCTCAGCGGCGACAGTTCGGACATTTTCAGCACCGCCGTGTTGCCCAGCGCCAGGCAAGGTGCGGTTTTCCAGGTGGCGGTCATGAACGGCACGTTCCACGGCGACACCAGCGCGCAGACCCCCACTGGCTGCACCAGCGTGTAGTTGAGCATCTTGTCGTCCACCGGGTAGGTCTTGCCGTTCATCTGCTGGCACACCTCGGCGAAGAACTCGAAGTTGTGCGAGGCGCGCGGGATCAGCACGTTTTTGGTCTGATGGATCGGCAGGCCGGTGTCGGCGGTTTCCATTTCGGCGATCTGCGGCACGTTCTGATCGATCAGCTCACCCAGACGGCGCATCAGGCGCGCGCGCTCTTTCATCGGCGTGTTGGCCCATTTTGGGAAAGCCTCTTTCGCGGCCGCCACCGCCTGGTCGATCTCCAGCTGGCCGCCGGAGGCCACTTCCGCCAGCACTTCGCCGTTCGCCGGGTTGGTGGTGGTGAAATACTCTTTGCTGGCGACGTTCTTGCCGTTGATCCAGTGGTTGATGGTTTTCATCGTAGGCTCTCCTCGTAATCTTTTTCACTGATAATGTGGTTAACCAGACGGCCGATGCCCTCGATCTCCACCACCACTTCGTCGCCCGGCCGCACGTCGGCCAGCCCTTTCGGCGTGCCGGTGGCGATCATGTCGCCCGGCTGCAGCGTCATGAATTCGCTCAGGTAGGCGATCAGGAACGGAATGTCGAAAATCATGTCGGCGGTACTGCCGCGCTGGCGCAGCTCGCCGTTGACGTAGGTGCTGAGCGCCAGCCGGTGCGGATCGGCGACGTCGTCGCGATCGACGATATACGGCCCGATCGGCGTCAGGGTATCGCGGCTCTTCACCCGCAGATTCGGCCGGTAGTAGTTTTCCAGGTAGTCGCGGATGGCGTAGTCGTTGCACAGGGTGTAACCCGCCACATACTCCATGGCGCGCTCGCGGCTGACGTTGCGTGCGGTCTTGCCGATCACCGCCACCAGCTCGGCTTCGTAATGCATGTACTCCACGTCGGCCGGACGCACCGATACCTGACGATGGCCGGTCAGAGTGTTCGGCGCCTTGAGGAACACCAGCGGCTCTTCCGGCGCCTTGAATTCCAGTTCGCTGGCGTGGTCGGCATAGTTCAGCCCCAGGGCGAACACCGTGCCCTGCGCCGGCGGCAGCCATTCCACTTCGCGCTCCTGCAGCACCTCGCCGTTCGGCAACGTGACGCGCAGCTGGTCGTCCACCTGAACGTTGACGATCTGGCCATGATGGCGAATACGGGCATGTTTCATGATGCGGCTCCTGCCTGGGTGACGCGGTTGCTCAGAGTGGGCAGGCCGGCGGCGCGCACCGTCACCTCATCCCCCGGTTTGATCTCCACCCGCTGGTGCGGGGTGCCGATCAGCACCGCATCGCCCGGCTGCAGGGTGATGAAATCGCTGATGGCGGCGATCAGCTCCGGCACCGAGCGCACCAGATCGGCGGTGGACCAGCGATCCTGCTCCACGCCGTTGATCTCGGTGACGATCTCCAGCCGATCGGCATTCTCCAGTTGGCCCATCTCTCCCAGCGGGCAGAACCCGTCGCGGCATTTGGCCTTGATCGCCGGGCGATAGAAGCTGCTCTCCGGCAGGCTGACGTCGTTGGCCAACGCGTAACCGGCCAGATAACGGCTCACCTGCGCCGCCGGCACCTTGCGAACGGTGTCGCCGATGATCACCGCCAGCGTGCCGCCGCTCTGCACGGTTTCACCGGCCGGAAACGGGATCGCCCCGCCGTTGGCGAGGTGGGTGTTGCGCGGTTTGATAAACCACACCGGGGTTTTGGGCGGGGTCTGGTACGGCGGCTGGTGAAACGCCTGATCCCAGGCGTCCAGTTGGCTGCGGTGGTTCAGCGCAACGGAAAATACGGTGCCTTTCATGCGAACTCCTCCAATGGCAAAACATGACAACCGGCATTCATTAATATATTAATGATTACTTTTATACGCTGTGCAGCTTTTACGCAACGCGCTTGGAATGATTTGTGATCGTGATAACAAAATATTCACAAACAACAAACATTGGCGTGATTATTCAACGCATTAATCATTTTTCTCGCCATTTTTCGCTGCGCCACGCATTTTTGCTTTATCCCTGCGGGTAACTTTGGCTACTATTAAGTTATTAACAAATCGGGCTTTGCGGGGCAGGCGCCCCCATGACGAGCGCCGTAACAGCGAACACCTTGATAGCTAAGGCCAAACTTATGCATGAATCGTTAACCATCGCCCTGCTGCAGGCGCGTGAAACCGCCATGGGGTTCTTCCGCCCGATCCTGAAAAGCCACAATCTCACCGAGCAGCAGTGGCGCATCATCCGCGTGCTGGCCAACAGCCGCTCGATCGAATTCCACGAACTGGCGGCGGAAACCTGCATCCTGCGCCCCAGCCTGACCGGCATTCTGTCGCGCATGGAGCGTGATAAGCTGATCTTCCGCCTCAAGCCGGTCAACGATCAGCGCAAGCTGTACGTGTCGCTGACCCAGCAGGGTCAGGATCTGTATGAAGTGGCGCGCCACCAGGTGGAACAGGGCTACGCCGAGATTGAAGCCGCTTTCTCGCGGCAGAAAATGGACCAGCTGATGACGTTGCTGGACGAGCTGATCACCCTGGGCGACAGCCTGCCCGCCAACGTCACCGCGCATCCCGCCAAGCAGTGATTTAACCCACCGGAATTCTCACATTAATTGGCGTTGCAGCCAGGCGGCCAAGGCGTAAATCCCCAGTCGCTTACTCAAGTAAGCGACTGGGGTGCGTGGCTGCGTCAAGCAAGCGGAGCATTCGTTTCTGGCAACAGCGCGCCGCCGTCCACCACCAGCGTCTGGCCGGTGATATAGGCCGCCGCCGGCGAGGCGAGAAACACCATCGCCGCGGCGATGTCTTCCGGTTCCCCCAGCCGCCCGAGCGGCACCGCGGCGGCGATCGCCTGATTCACCTGCGCGTCGCCCAGGTTGGCCATCGCCGGCGTGCGGATCATCCCCGGTTCCACGCCGTTGACGCGAATGTTCTCCGCCGCCAGCTCCAGCGCCGCCGCGCGAATAAAGCCGTTTACCCCGGCCTTGGAGGCGGCGTAATGCGCCAGCCCCGGATACGCCACCCGCGGGCCGGTCACCGACGAGGTCACCAGCAGACTGCCGCCGCCAGAGCGGCGCATCCACGGCAGCGCCGCCTGCGCCAGAAAGAACGGCGCCATCAGATTGACGCTCAGCGTGCGTTGCAACAGGGCCGCGTCGATGGCGGCGAACGGAGTCAGCGGAAAATAGGCGGCGTTGTGGATCACCACGTCCAGCCGTTGGTGCCGCTCGCCCACCGCCGCCACCAACTCGGCGATCTGCCCCGGCTCGGCCAGATCGCAGGCCAGCGCCTGCACGCTCAACCCTTCGTCCCGCAGCATTTGCGCCGCCGCCTGCGCCTGCGGCAGCTGCACGTCCGCGATCGTCACCTCGGCGCCCAGCCGGGCGAAGGCGCTGACGATCGCCAGCCCGATGCCCTGCGCGCCGCCGGTCACCAGCACCGCCTGCCCGGCGAAGGCGTCGACCGCATAGGTTGCGCTCATCGGCCTATCCTCGCGGGTGGCGCGTGGTGTTCAGCACCTGCGCATGGGCGCCCACCGCAAAGTTGCTCAGCGCGCTGAAATCGCTGCCCTGATAACCGAGGATCTTGCCGTCGGTGCGCATGCCCTGCAGATCGATCATCACCACGCCCAGCGTCGGAATGATCTTCTCGCGCCAGACAAACAGATAAAGCTGCTCCGCCACCTTCACGTAGTGGCAGCGATCCACGTCCGCCAGTCCTTTCTCCACCCCGTCCAGACACTGCCAGGCATAGAAGTTGTCGTTCAGGTAGATGTGCTCGTAGCGCTCGGTCGGGCTGTAGGTGTACATGTTGCGCATGCCGATCAGCTCATCGGTAAAGCCCGGCGGCGCCACGTCGGCGTCATCCAGCGTGCCGAAGCGGAATTCGGCCTCGACCGCGGTCAGCGGCAGCCCCTGCTCCACCCGGCTGAAGGCGTCGAGCCGCGCCTGCGCTTCATCCGGCAGTTGGCCGTACACCGCGGTGAAGTTGCCCTGATTGCGGTCGCACACCAGCGTAATGCTGGCGTTGGCGCGGGCGGGATCGAGAAAATCGATGAACAGCACGCCGGGGCGAATGCTGGTAGCGCGATAGGCGATACCGCGCCGCTCCCCCCACTCCAGCGTCTGCGCGTCGCTGAACCGACAGCGCTGCGTCGCGCCGTCGCTGAAACGCAGCGTCAGCGTGGTGCCCGCCAGCCCGTGCTGGCGTTCCAGCGTGTTGCTGTGCGGCGCAAAGCCTTCCGCCAGCGCGCCAACCTGAATGAATACCGCTTCTGAACTCATGGAAATGCTCCTTACAGGGAAGTGAAAGCCAGGGTCGGCACATCGACGATGGTAGAGCCGCCGTCGGCCACCAGCGCCGCGCCGGTAATGATTGAAGCCTCGCTGGAACAGAGGAAACGGCAGACGCGGGCGATCTCCTCGGCGCTGGCCGGCCGGCGCAGCGGCACGTCACGGCAGACCATCTGGTAAGCCTGCTCCAGCGAGATCTGATGGGCGTCCATCAGCAGCTGCATCTCTTCGTCCGCCATCGGCGTGGTCACCCAGCCCGGGCACACCGCGTTGGCGCGCACGCCCAGCGGGCCATAGTCGCGGGCGATGGAGCGCATCAGCCCGATCAGCGCGTGCTTGGCGGTGACATAACCGCAGACCTCCGGCCCGGCGGCCAGCGAGGCGATCGAGGCGACGAACAGCAGGTTGCCGCCGCTCTTGATCAGTTCCGGCAGGCAGGCGCGCGCGCTGGCGAAAGCGCTGTTGAGGTTGCTGTCCATCGCCCCTTGCCACTGCTCGTCGGTCATCTCGGTAATACGCTTGAAGCCCATGCCACCGGCGCTGCCGATCAGGCAGTCGATGCGCCCGGCTTCGCGCAGAATGGCCGGCAGCAACGTGTGGGCCCAGCTCTCGCCGCTGGCGGCGTCGCCCACCAGCGCCTGCGCGCCGATCTCATGCGCCAGCGCCGCCAGCGGTTCCGGGCGGCGGCCGATGATGAACACCCGATCGCCCTGCGCCGCCAGCAGACGGGCGCAGGCGGCGCCGACGCCGGTGCCGCCGCCGGTAATCACAACCACTCTATTCATGATTCAGCTTCTCCATCAGTTGGCCGATCATCAGCAGGCTGCTCAACAGCAGCCGCCGCTGTTCGGCATCCAGCCGCAGATAGCGGCGGCCGGCCGGCACGCGGCTGACCACCTCCGACGCGGCGAAATGCTCGATATCCACCTGCCAGCGCCCGTCTTTGACCGTCAGCCGCACGCGGCGAAAATCCAGCTGCGCCAGCGTCTCGCCGATCTGCGGGTAGCGCAGCAGGCCGGCCAGCAACCGCTGCGCGGCCGCATGGCGCTGGCGCAGCAGATAGCGCACGCCGCGCCGCCGCAGCCAACCGCCGGTCACCACGTCCAGCGTCAGCGGGGGCTGCGCTGCGCATACTCCCTGCAGCCGAAAACGGTGGCTGACGATATGCGCCATAAACAGCCCCTGCACCTGTTCGCTGACCTCGATCTGCGGCCCCTGCGGCAGCGTCAGCCGCAGCAGGCCCGGCGCCAGGCGTTCGCACGCGTAGGGTTCCAGGTTACGCGCCAGACGATCCAGCGCGGCACCCGGCCGATAGCCCGACGGTGCTCGCCGCCAGGCGCGATTAAGTGAGGGAAGTAAGCCGATCAAACTGCGCCTCCTCGTTTTCGCCCTTGGCGAACGCGTTCTCCAGCACCTGCTCGACCGGCACCGGCTTGAACGGATTCACTTTCTGCACGCACAGCGTCCAGAACAGCGCATAGGCGGCGGTCAGGCCGATCATCCAGCCGAAGGGAATGTAGACGTCGCGCGGATTCATCCCCGGCGGCGTGATGTAAACGATGGCCAGCACGATGCCGACGCTGGAGACGATCTGCGGCAGCGGGAACCACGGCGATTTATAGGCGCGCGGCAGATCGGGGCGGCGCAGGCGCAGCAGCACCACCGAGCAGGTCACCAGCAGGTAGGCCACGCCCCAGGCGCACACCGCCGCCAGCACCAGTGGAATGATCCTGTCGAGGTTGCCCTGAATGGCGAAGGCGTGTACGCAGGGGATTAACACCGCCACCAGAATGCCGACCACCGGCGTCTTAAAGCGTGGGTGCAGATAGGCGAACATGCGCGGCAGCGCGCCGTCCAGCGCCATGCCGTACAGAATGCGCGGCACCGCCGCCATCAGCGTGTTGATGGTTGCTGCGCCCGCCAGCAGCAGGCCGACGCCCAGCCAGTATTTGCCGAACTGGCCCATCACCTGGCCGGCGAACGCCGGGATGGCCATCGGCGTTTCCAGCAGGCGCGTGCCGCTGGCGGCGTCGATCACCACGTTTTCCACCTGGTGGCTGAGCGCCGCGCCATACAGCGCCATGCACACCGCCACGCCGCACAGCCCGAGCGCCATCGCCCGCGGGATCACCCGATCGCAGCGTTTGATCTCCGGCGCCATCGGCGTCACCAGCTCACAGCCGACGAACATGAACATCGCCATGCCGATCAGGCTGAATACCGCGAAGGGATCGTTCAGATCGAGCGTGCTGCCGAACCAGCCCTCGAGCGGCACCGCATGCGGCGACAGCAGCCCGACGATGCCGAAAATCACCAGCGTGCTCCACATGGCGAAGGTCAGCACGATCTCCGCCTTGCCGAAGGCCTCGATGCCGAACGCGTTGAGCAGGCCGAACACGACGACCAGCCCGACGCCGACCATCCAGGAGGCGTTGTGGCTTTCCATCAGGGTGTTGAGATGCTCGAAGTTCACCAGCGCCATGATGCCGGAGAGAATGGTCTCGGCGGTGCCGGCGAAGATGTGCACGATCAGGTAGGCCGACAGCGCGCCGGTGATGGCGAAAAAGCGCCCCATGCCACAGGAGATGTAGTCGTAAACCGAACCGGAGGTCGGCAACAGCGCCGCCGCTTCGGAGAAGGTGGTGAGCTGCGCCTGCATCATGATGAAGGCGATCAGCATCGCCAGCGCGAAGGTGTCGCCGCCGATGCCGAAGCCGCTGGTGACCGTCAGGATCACCGGGCTGGCCATGATCACCCCGACCGAACTGGCCAGGGTGGTGGGAAAGCCGACCTTGCCTCGAGCCAGGTGGGCGTGCAACCGCGACGACAGGTTCATGGTTATTTCCTCTTATAGTTTTGGCCTGATGCATGCAGGTGCTTGCAGGTTTTTCACCGCCAGCGGCGGTCATCTCACTATAGAGAGGAAAGGAAAATGCTGACTATCGTCCTTAAGGACGAGACGCTTTCAACCTGCGGCCGCGCTCACGGCGGCGCGCCACTGCATCGCCCCCTGCGGGCTGCGCGGGTAGGCGCGCAGCGGCGCCAGCAGCGCGGAAAAGAAGGCGTAATAGCCGGCGCACAACCGGTTGTAGCGATCTTCGCCCACATGCGCCGGGCAGCCGCCCTGACAGACGCTTTTCACGCTGCAGCGTTGGCACTCGCGACGCAGGCTTTTGTTCTTGCCGAACGGCATCCCCGCCGCCTTTGCCGCCAGGGTGGCGAGCGGCGTGTGGCGATCGGCATGGCCGAGCAGGTGCTGCGCGTTGATAAGATGATCGCAGGCGTAGAGGCGACCGTCCGGCTCCATCACCAGATTGCCGCCGCAGCGTTCAGCGTGCACGCAGCTGGGGCTGACGTGAGTAAAATACTGCGCGTAGACCTGCTCGATGTTCATCACAAACACCTGGCCGACGTGCCCGCGGCTGCGCCAGCGGCGGTATACCGCCAGCATGAAGCGCCCCCAGTTGGCGGCGCTCAGCCCATAGCCGGCGGTGGGCGCATCCCCTTCCAGCATCAGCGGCTGAAACTGCAGATAGCGCGCGCCGATCGCCACCGCATGATCGTAGATCGCCTCGGCGCGGTCCGCGACGCCGTCGTGCACCACCATCAGCAGGTTGAAGTCGATCTGATGGCGCTGCAGCAGCGCAATGCCGCGCAGCGCGGCGTCATAGCTGGCGCCGCCGCGCTTGTCCGGCCGATGAGCGTCCTGCACCTCGCGATCGCCGTCCAGGCTGACGCCGATGATGAATTGATGCTGCCGGAACAGCCGGCACCAGGCATCGTTCAGCAGGATACCGTTGGTCTGCAGGCTGTTGCTGATCCGCACGCCCGGCGGCGCAAAGCGGCGCTGCAACGCCAGCGCCCGCTTGTAAAAACCGATCCCCGCCAACAGCGGCTCTCCACCCTGCCAGACGAAATTGATCTCGCGACTGTAGCGCGGCTGAGCGGCGATGTAGCCGCGGATAAACTCCGCCAGCAGGTCGTCGTCCATCTTGCGCGTCCGCGTTTGCTGGCGCTGCGGGTAGTAGCAGTAGCGGCAGCCCAGGTTGCAGCCGGCACCGATCGGTTTCACCAGCAGGTGAAAAGGCGCCGCCGCGCGCGGTTCGCTCTCTACCGGGATCTGCTGCGTGCGCAGCTGGGCCAGGTTCATGGCGCCGCCTGCGGCAACGGTTTGTGGGTCTGCGGATCCAGGCCAATGTAGTCGCCGGTGTTGGCGTCGACGCCGAGATAGTCGATCGCTGCACCTTTGGCTTCAATAACCATGCCCTGCTGCGCAAAGCGGCGATACGCCTCGCTCAGCCGTTTGACCCGCTCCGGGTCGGCGGCGGCCAGATCGCGCGTCTCCAGCGGATCGTCATGCAGGTTGAACAGCCCCCACGGCGCCATCTGCGCCGTCGGCCCGGCCTTCACCAACCGCCGCAGCTTCCAGACGCCGTCCACGTAGGCGGCCTGGTTATGCAGCTCCACGCCGTAGGTCGCGCGCGGCACGCCGTCGGCCTCGCCGCTGAAATAGCGCTTGAAGCTGACGCCGACCATCGGCAGCGTCGGTTTGGCCTTCAGCGGTTTGTGGGCGTCGATGCCGGCATAGTCATACAGCGTCGGCGCGATGTCATACACCGCCATCGGCGTGCGGTCGATACCGCCGCGGCCCTTCAACCCCGGCGCGGAGATGATGAAATCGGTATTGATACCGCCCTGCGCGCTGGTGGTTTTGTGGTAGTTGGCGTACGGCGCGTTGCTGACGTTGGCCCAGTGCGGCCCGTAGGAGATGAACGATCCCTTGCGGCCGAGGTTGGCGTAGCTGTTGTCGAACTGCCGCCAATACTCCGGCTTCGAGCCGTAGTAGAAGCCGCTGGCGGGGTTGGCGCCGTTGTCGGTGGCGAACACGATCACCGTATTTTGGTCGCGGCCGGTCTGCTTCAGGGTATTCAGCACCGCGCCGACCTGATCGTCCATGTAAGCGATCATCGCCGCGTACACCTGCATGGTCTTGGCTTCATATTTTTGCTGCTCGGGCGTCAGCGCTTTCCAGGCCTTATCCAGCGCCAGCGTCGGCATCGGCGTGCGATCGGAAATCAACCCCAGCGCCTTCAGGCGCTGAATGCGCCGCTGATAGGCCTGCTGGTAACCGGCGTCGTATTTGCCGTCGAATTTGGCGATCCAGTCATCCGGCGCCTGCAGCGGATCGTGCGGCGCGGTGAACGCCAGATAGGCGAAGACGGGCTTATTCTGCGGAGTATCACGGATCCACTGTTCCAGCTGATCGGCATAGGCCTTGCTGGAATAGAAATCTTTGGGCAACGACACACGTTTGCCGTTCAGGGTGTAAAACGTGTGGAACGCCTCCACGGTACCCAGCGGTTTCGCGTCGTCGAAATGGCTGGTGCCGCCGCCCATAAAGGCGAAGGCGCGCTCAAAGCCGCGATCGGTCGGTTTGGCGCCATCAACATAGCCCAGGTGCCATTTGCCCGCCATCATGGTGGCGTAACCCGCGTCGCGAAAACGCTCCGGCAGCGTGGTCACGCGGTCGGTCAGGCGCATTTCATACCCCGGCTGCGCGGCGGTGCTCTCATACCACCACATGCCGCCCATGCCGGCCTGCTGATTGGTGTTGCCGGTCATCAACATCGAACGCGCCGGCGCCGACATCGGCGAGGTGTAGTACTGGCTCATGCGCACGCCCCGTTCGGCCAGCGCCTGCAGGTTGGGCGTCGGTATCTCGCCGCCGAACGGGCTGATGTCGGAGTAGCCCATGTCGTCCACCAGAATGATCAGCACATTGGGACGATCGGCGTCCGCCCCCTGAGCCAGGCCCGATAAGGCGCCGCTCAACGCCACCGCCAACGTTTTTTTCTGCATCGTCCGTCCCCTGTATGGTCATGCGGACTGAACAACCCGACGCCTCAGCCCGAGAAAGGTCATCATTTTTTCGTCTTATACGTTTGGCGCCGCCTGGCGCTATCTTCAATTCGCAGTGTAGAAAGCGGCGGAAAAGCCTGGCTATCGTTCTTAAGAACGAGGGACGGCAACGACAGCGGCGGCTGTAGCACGCGCGGGGCGGCGAAAGCTTCACCCGAGCAAGCATTGAAAAGCGCTGTAAATTCAGCGGGAAAAGCGGTGAATTATTTCATTAACCTATTAATGAAAATCGCGATAAATCCGAACGAAAAAGCCCTGATTAACGCAGTGTCATCTTGTTATTTATGTGTTTTATTGCAATCGGCCTCACGTTGTTAATATGTTTTTATTGTGTTGCCAAATTGCTACAACTATGCTTGTATCGTTCATATATTGACCGCCAACCTTCTCCAGATTGAACGATAAAGGGAGGAACACGAATCATGCACAGCACCGCATCCGATGCCTTTATCAACAGCTGTTTGGCGACCATTACGCACCTGATCCCGGTCTCCGCCGGGGTGTTTTATCTGGTCGATCGCGACCTGCGGCCGGATCACTACATCCTGCACGGCATGCCCGATAAAACGCATCAGCAGTACCTGAACCACTTCCAGCAAATTGACCCGCTGCAGCCGGCCAATTTCCACCGGCAAGACATCACCATGGTCGGCATGAGCCCGGCGGCGATCGCCGGCAACCGCCGCTATTACCACGACTTTATGCTGCCGAACGACATGCGCGACATGACGGAGATTTTTATTCGCCAGCGTAAGCGCATCGTTGCCGGGGTGTCGTTGATCCGCGATACGCCGTTTACCGAAGTGGAGCGCGGCCGCCTGCGCGCGGTACTGCCGCTGATCGAGCTGGCGACGCGCGATCTGCTGCCCGACAGCGAGGCGCAGCTGCTGACCGCCAAAGAGCAAGAGATCGTCAACATGGTGCGCGAAGGCGCCAGCAATAAGCGCATCGCCCTGAAGCTGGGCATTTCGCTGTCTACGGTGAAAACCCATATGCGCAATATTTTCGCCAAAACCGACGTGGTGAACCGCACCGAACTGGTCGCCGGCGGTTTTCTCGCTCACGGTTAACGCCCGATAACGGCCGCCGCTGCCGGCGGCCGGAAAATAACGCCAGAACATATTCGCCATTTATGGCGCGGCTTCCCCCTGCCCGCAATCGGGCCGGGCGGGATATTTCATCGTCACTCAACGCTTGGGGAAAAGGTTTATGTCCAGTGATTCGGTTTCCGCGCCCGCCGTCGGCGCGGCGCTCCCCTGCCCACCGCGGCTGCTGACCGCCATTATCGTCTTCGCCGCCATCGCGCCGGGCATTCTGATGACCGCCCCCGCCGTGGCCGCCCAGCTCGCGACTCAGTGGCAGCTCGGCCCGGCGCAGATCGGCCACCTGTTCTCCACCGAACTCGGCGCCATGAGCCTGGCCACGCTGCCGGCGTGGTGGTGGATCGGGCGCATCAACTGGCGGCGGGTCGCTACGCTGTCGGCGCTGGTGTTTATCGCCGGCAACCTGGCTTCGGCGCTGGTGCAGGATTTCACCCTGCTGCTGCCGCTGCGCTTTATCGCCTCGCTGGCGGGCGGCACCCTGATGATCCTGTGCATCACCTGCGCCGCCGGCACCGCCAATCCCAGCCGGGTGTATGCCTTCTGGGTGCTCGGCCAGCTGGTGCTGGGCGCGGTCGGGCTGCTGGTGCTGCCGCCGCTGTTCGCGCACTTCGGTCTGATGGCGGTCTACCTGATTTTGGCGGCCATCATGCTGTGTTGCCTGCCGCTCATCCCGGCGTTCCCCAACGGTTTTACCGCCGCCTGCGCCGCCCGCAGCAGCCCCGCCGCCTCGCTGGCGCGCAAGCTGTGCGCCGTGCTGGCGGTGCTGACCTTTTACATCAGCCTGAGCGCGGTCTGGACCTTTATCGGCGGCATCGCCGCCGGCGCCGGGCTGTCGCCGGCCCACAGCGGCCAGGTGCTGGCCGTCGCCACCTTGCTCGGCATCGTCGGCGCCGGCGCCGCGGCGCTGATCGGCGCGCGCTTCAGCGGCGGGCGCCTGATCGTGCTGGGGTACGCCCTGCTGCTGGCCAGCGTGGCGCTGCTGACAGGCCAACCCCTGCTGCTGCGCTTCGCCCTGGCGGCCCTGCTGTTCAAATTCACCTGGACCTTCGTGCTGCCATTCATTCTGGCGCGGGTCGCCGGGCTGGATAACGACGGCAAGCTGATGAACGGCATCAACCTGGTGATCGGTGGCGGCATGGCCATCGGCCCGACGCTGGCCGGCTCTTTAATCGAATATTCCGGCGGTTTCAACGCTTTGCTGTTCGGCGCGCTGGGCTGCGCGCTGCTGTCGCTGCTGTTGATTTCGCTGGCTTCACCGCGCGCACCGCGCCGTATAACAGGAGGAGAAAGGTGAAAAGAACAACCGGTTTCTTGTTTGATGAACGCTGTTTCTGGCACAGCACCGGCCTGCACGCCACCACCCTGCCGGTCGGCGGCTGGGTGCAACCGCCTTCCGGCGCCGGCCACGCCGAATCGCCGGAAACCAAGCGGCGCATGAAGAATCTGATGGACGTGTCCGGCCTGTCGCGCCAACTCACCCTGCTGAGCGCCGAACCGGCGACGGAAGAAGACCTGCTGCGCATCCACCCCGCCCACTACCTGCAGCGCTTCAAACAGGTGAGCGACAGCGGCGGCGGCCTGCTGGGGGAGGAAGCGCCGCTGGGGCCGGGCAGCTATGAAATCGCCAAACTCTCCGCCGGGCTGGCCTGCGCGGCGGTGGAGGCGGTGCTGCAGGGCGAGCTGGATAACGCCTATGCGCTGTCACGCCCGCCGGGCCACCACTGCCTGCCGGATCAATCGATGGGCTTCTGCTTCCTGGCCAATATTCCCATCGCCATCGAGCGCGCCAAGGCCCGCTACGGCCTGGGCAAGGTGGCGGTGCTTGACTGGGACGTGCACCACGGCAACGGCACCCAGCATATCTATTGGCAGCGCGGCGACGTGCTGACGCTGTCGCTGCATCAGGACGGCTGCTTCCCGGCGGGCTATTCCGGCGAACAGGATCGCGGTGAAGGCGCCGGGGCAGGCTGCAATGTCAACGTGCCGATGCTGGCCGGCGCCGGCGACGACGGCTACCTGCACGCGATGCGGCGCATCATTATCCCGGCGCTGGAAAAATTCGAGCCGGAGCTGATCATCGTCGCCTGCGGCTACGATGCCAACGCGCTCGATCCGCTGGCGCGCATGCAGCTGCACAGCGACAGCTTCCGCGCCATGACCGCGCTGGTGCAAGACGCCGCCGACCGGCTGTGCGGCGGCAAGCTGGTGATGGTGCATGAAGGCGGCTACGCCGAATCCTACGTGCCGTTCTGCGGACTGGCGGTGATGGAGCAGCTGAGCGGCGTGCGCACGGAAGTGCAGGATCCGCTGCTAGAGTTCATCCAGCAACAGCAGCCGCGCGACGCCTTCAATCGCTTCCAGCGCGAAGCGCTCGACGAACTGGCGCGCCAGTTCGGCCTGTAATCCCCTCTCGAGCGGGCGCCGCATCCGGCGCCCCTGACAAGCTCGCCGCCAGCCGCTACGCTGAAGGGCAACCCTACCACCATGAGAACAATAACATGTCCGAACAAACCGTCAGCTTTATCAAAGGCCGCCACGGCGACATCGCCTTGCACGACTGGGGAAACGACAAGCCGCGCTATCTGGCGCTGCTGGTGCACGGCTACGGCGAGCATCTCGGCCGCTATCAATACGTGGCGCGCACGCTGCAGGCGCAGGGGGCGCGGGTATTCGGCCCCGATCATCTGGGCCACGGTCTGTCGCAGGGCGAGCGCGTGCTGATCGAGGATTATGACGCCGTCGTCGACGACGTTCAGCGCGTGGTCGAGCATCTTCGCCAACAGTATCCGACGCTGCCGCTGGTGGTGATCGGCCACTCGATGGGCGGCATGATCGCCACCCGCTACGTGCAGCGCTATGGCGAGGAGGTGCGCGCATTGGTGCTGTCCGGCCCGCTGCTCGGCGACAGAACGGCGATTTCCGATCTGGCCGAGTTGCCGACGATCCCCGACGCGCCGCTGGATACCGCCACCCTGGCGCGCGATCCGGCGGTTGGCGCGGCCTATCAGGAAGATCCGCTGGTGTGGCACGGGCCGTTCAAACGCCCCACTCTGCGCGCCATGCAGCGGATCCTCGCCGCCATCAACGCCGGGCCGGGGTTCGGCGCGCTGCCTACGCTGTGGATCCACGGCGACGACGATCGGCTGGTGCTGATGAGCGAAACGCAAACCGCGCTCGATCGTCTGCAGGGCGACGATTTCGAACGGATGATCAACACGGGCGGGCGGCACGAGAGCTTTAACGAAACCAATAAGGATCAGATCCTCAAGCGGGTAACCGACTTTATTGCGCGGGCGTTAGGTTAAGGCGCTCCCCCTCGGCATTCAGCCTGCTGAGGGGGGCATGACGGCATCAGCCCTCGACGATGGCGAGGTAGTGTTTGACGAAGCGATCCGAGGTGATGTCCCAACGCACCGGAGTGCCTTTCTCGACGAACCAGGAATCGCCGGCCTGATAGTGCACCGACTCGCCGGTGCGTTCGTTGGTCAGGGTGGCGCTGCCTTCCCACACCGTGGCGTGCTCGGCGAACGGGTACTCCATCACGAAGCTGCCGCGGGTGCAGCTGAACACGCCGCAGTTCAGGTTGTCGGTCGGTTCGCCGAAGATGCTGGCCACGCCGACGTTTGGCGTGCCGGCGATCACCGTGGCGCCCAGGTTGCTGACGCTGCCGATCTCCAGCAGTTCCGGCAGCGGTTGTTTAAGCAGTAACGGTTTCATGTCATTCTCCTCTGAGGGTTAACGGCGGCCTTTCCAGTAGCCGGATGTCTGGTGCCAAACCTTACCGGCGGTGGTCATCACCCGCCGCAGCTTGTCCTTGCCGAAGATGTTGACGTGCGGGATCGAGCTCATCAGATCGTAGCGATCGGATCCTTCGCTCATGCCCTCCGCCAGCACCTTGCACACGATGTGGCTCGGCGTCACGCCGAAGCCGGAGTAGCCCTGCACGTAAAACACGTTGTCGCGATCCGGCAGCGTGCCGATCTGCGGGAACAGGTTGGCGCTGCAGCACAGCGGGCCGCCCCAGGCCAGATCGATCTTCACGTCTTTCAGGTACGGGAACACCTTCAGCATCAGGTTGCGGTTCCAGGCCTTGAGATCCGACGGGAAATATTCGATCAGGCGGGTAGCGCTGCCGAACAGCAGCCGGTTTTCGTTGGTCACCCGGTAATAGTCGATCACCGGGCGAATGTCGCTGTAGGCGCCGCGGATCGGGCTGATCTGACGGATCAGATCGTCAGACAGCGGCTCGGTGGCCAGCTGGAAGGCGTAGGTGTTGATGGTCTTGCGGTAGATCTGCGGCTCCATGCCGTTGAGGAAGCCGTTGCAGGCCCACAGCATTTTGTTGGCGCGCACCGAGCCCATGGCGGTGCGCACCGTGATGCGCGGCCCGTATTCCACGTTGAGCACGCTGCTGTTCTCGAAGATTTTCACCCCGTAGCCGCTCAGCGCCTTGGCCTCGCCCAGCAGCAGGTTGAGCGAATGCACGTGGCCGCCGCCCATGTGTTTCAGCGCGCAGGTGTAAGCGTCGGAGCCCACCACCTGCTTCACTTCCGCGCCGGTGTAGAGCTCGATCTCCTCTTCCGGCGCCACCGCCCTGAACTCCTTCAGCCAACCGCGCAGGGTCTTCTCCTGACGCGCGTTGCTGCCGAGATAGCCGTAGCCGAAACAGAAATCGGCGTCGATGTCATATTTCTTGATGCGCTCGCGGATAATGCCGGCGCCGAGGTTGCTGATCTTGAAGATAGTTTCCAGCCCGGCCGGGCCGACGTGGCGTTTGATCTTCTCCAGATCGTGGCCGATGCCGGCCATCACCTGGCCGCCGTTGCGCCCGGTGCCGCCGTAGCCCAGATAGCGGCCTTCGAGGATGGCTATGTTGGTGATGCCCTTCTCCGCCAGCTCCAGCGCGGTGTTGATACCGGAGAAGCCGCCGCCGATGATCACCACGTCGACGTCCAGATCCTCTTCCAGCGTCGGGAAGCGCAGATCGTATTTTTTGGTCGCCGCGTAGTAGGTTAAGGACTCGATTTCGTTGTTCACTGCCGCACTCCCGATTGCCTATGCCATGACATCGGATTATCGGGAGCCGTGGGATTGTCCGCTATGTCCCCTTAGGGACATTCGCTACAAAAAATTAACATTCACGCGCTGCGCCGCTGCGGGGCGGTCAGCAGCAGGCTGAACAGTTCGGCCTGCGAGCCGATGTTCAGCTTGCCGTAGATGTTCTTGCGGTGATTTTTTACCGTGCCGAGGCTGATGAACAACCGGTCGGCGATCTGCTGCGAACCGCAGCCGGCGAGGATCAGATCGACGATCTCGCGCTCGCGCGGCGTCAGCAAATAACGCGCCTGCGCGCCGTCGTCGTTCACCGTGTCGGCCTCGGCCGGTGCCGCCACCACTTCGCCGTGCAGCCGCGCCACGCTTTTCACCAGCGTCAGCGCGCTGCGCAGATCCGCCCGCTGCGGGTAACGCACCGCCACCGTGCGGCGCGCCGAGCCGAAAAATACCCCCAGCCCGCGCTCCGGCGTCAATTGCAGCAGCACGCCGGCCTCGTCGTGCCAGCCGGTCTTGCGATAAAAGTTACGGTAATAGTCGCTGTGATAAAACCCACAGGGTGCCAACTGGCGCAGCGTCAGCACCTCGCCTTCGCCGCCGTCGTTCAGCGCGCGGTAAAACGGATCCTGCAGGTAGGCGCCCTGCTGGTAGATCTGGTTGACCGCGTCGCTGTTTTCCCGCTCGGTTTTGATCAGGCAGCGCGGCGGCCGGCCGCGTTCGAAGGCATAGACGATGGCGTTGTCGAAGGCGAAAAACCCTTCCAGCCAGTTCAGCAGGCTGGGATAAAAACGCGGGCTGGCCACCGCATCGATCACCGCAGACAAGCGTTCAACCTGAATATCCATACCCGCCTCGCCATTATTAATACATTAACAATCTACCGATTTCGGATGGGGTTGGCCGCATGACGGCCGGTACTGTTAAAAAAAGCATCCGCAGCGCCGAAATGCAAGAGCGCGATCGTTTACATGTTAAACAACTCACAGGTTGCCGCGGCGGGGAAAGCGGTGGCCGCTCCGCGCCCGCTGGCTTATGCTGTGGCATCGCGCCCCGCAACGCCGTCAAGGAGACCTCATGTCCGTCAGCCATATCATCGCCAACCGCCAGACCTGGTTCGGCCACGGCAGCATCCAACAGCTGCCGCCGCTGCTGCTGGCCGATCCGCAGCCGACGCTGCTGTTCAGCTGCCGCTCTTTTCTCAACGGCCCGGTGTACGCCGGCCTGAGCGAGTCGCTGACGCCGCTGTTCATCGGCACCGAGATCGTCAGCCACGAGGCGTCGCCGCAGGAAATCGACGCCTGGGTGGCGCGCTGGCGCGGCCAGGCGCGGCGCGTGGTGGCCATCGGCGGCGGCAGCGTGCTGGACGCCGCCAAGGCGTTCTCCGCGCTGGTGGAGCACCCGCTGCCAACGCTGCGCTATATGGAAAAGGTGGGCGACAGCAAAATCAGCGGCGCCACCCTGCCGCTGATCGCCATTCCCACCACCGCCGGCACCGGCAGCGAGGTGACGCAGAACGCGGTGATCACCGATACCCAGGTCAGCAAGGTGAAAGCCTCGCTGCGCCATAACAACTTCGTGCCGCACACCGCCATTCTCGATCCGCAACTGCTGGCGGGCGCCCCGGACAAGGTGCTGGCCTACTGCGCCATCGACGCCTTCACCCACCTGTTCGAGGCCTATCTGTCGAAAACCGCCGGCGCCATGACGCGCGACATGTCGCTGAGCGGCATCCGCCACTTCCTCGCCGCCTGGCCGGCGCTCAACCGCAGCGACGCGGCACGCGAGGCGATCATGCAGGCTTCCTACCTCGGGGGGCTGACGCTGAGCGCCGCCGGGCTGGGGGTCATTCACGGCATCGCCGGCGAGATCGGCGCGCTGCGCGACTACCATCACGGCCAGGTCTGCGGCCGCCTGCTGCTGCCGTTCCTCACCCTGCTGGAAAGCAGCGAACAGCCGCAGCAGCGCGCGCTGATGGCCGAGCTGGCCGCGCGCCTGTACCCGCACTGGCAGGGCAGCCCGGAGAGCTACCTGACCGATTTCATCACCCGCCACGCCATCGCGCCGTTCTGGCAGGACGATTTGCCGATTTCCGGCCAGGAATTGGCGGTGGCGTTGGAGAAATCCAACAGCAAGAATTCCTGGATCGACTATGCGCCGGCGCAGCGGCAACGGATGATCGAAGAGGCGTTTCGCGTCGAATGATTATATAATCAGATCAACGCACTAGCAGGAGTAAGGAAATGGGCATCATCGGCTGGATCTTCGCCGGCATCGCGGTCGGCATCCTGGTCGGCGCGCTGATCAGAATCTTCGGCAAGAAGAAAGAGCAGTAAGCGTCACGCTGTTCCGTGGGCCGCCAGCAGGCACTCATGGAACAGCTTCACCACCCGCTGCGGCACCGGCGAGCGGCGCAGCACGCTGGAGTATTCGCAGTGGTAGCGGAACAGCGCCGGTTTGATCGCCCGCATCATATTCTGCGCCACAAAAAACGCCGCGTAGTGATCCGGCAGAAAGCCGACGTATTTGCCGGAAAGAATTAACGTCGCTATCGACTCCTGCGCAAACCCCGTCGCCTTGCGATGCAAATGTTGCTGCAGGCTCAGTTCCATATTCGGCGAATGATAGCCTAATCCGGCGAAGGCATAATTGTGCAGCAGATCCCAATTTAATGTTTCATGGGGGCCGGAAAATAATTCATGCTGTGCGCCGCAATATAAGAACATCCTCTCACTGAATAACGAATGATAAGATAAACTTTCTGCGCTGCGGTGCATGGGAATAACCCCAACCTGAAATTGCCCGTCAATAACGCCGCGTTCAATGGTATTAATCGGCTCCACATACATTTGCAAAGAAACCTCCGGCGCGCGCTCGCTGAATAACGCGATGGCCCGGCCGATCTGCGCCTGCGGATTACTGACCGTATGGTCGAATATCGCCACGTGCAGCTGCCCGCCCATGCGCTGGTGCACCTCGTCCACCCCGCGCCGGAACGCCTCGGTGGCCGCCAGCAGGTTGACGGTTTCCTGGTAGATAATCAGCCCCTCGTCGGTGACCGCAAAGCCCTCGCGCCCACGCAGGCACAGCGTCAGGCCCAGCCGCTGCTCCAGATCCTTGATGTGCTTGCTGATGGTCGACAGGCTGATATTCAGCTCCAGTTCGGCGGCGCTCATGCCGCCGCAGTCGACTACGGCCTTGAATACCCGCAGCAAACGCAGATCCATATCCGACAATTGTCCCAGCAACGCGCGCTTTTTTACTTGCATAAAACCTTAAGTAAGTTTCGACATATGATTATTCACAGTAGAGAACAAGCGGTACATAGTCAATTTCGCACAACAATTCGTTAACAACTCATTTTATTTAATTAATCGCACTTATTTTCCTGCCCGGAGGAAAACATGGCCGCTGAAAATTATTCGCTTAATCGTCTCGATGCCGCAGGGTTAGAAGCCCATTGGATGCCTTTTACCGGCAACCGCAATTTTAAAGCGCAGCCGCGCATCATTACTCAGGCCGCAGGGGCGTATTACACCAGCCACGACGGCAGAAAGATTTTCGACGGCCTGTCCGGATTGTGGTGCTGCGGATTGGGGCACGGCCGGCAGGAAATCACCGACGCCGCCCAGCGCCAACTGGCGACGCTGGATTACTCGCCGGCGTTTCAGTTCGGCCACCCGCTGTCGTTCGAGCTGGCCAACAAAATCAAAGCGATGACGCCGGCGGGGCTGGATTACGTGTTCTTCACCGGCTCCGGCTCGGAAGCGGCGGACACCTCGCTGAAAATGGCGCGCGCTTACTGGCGCGCCAAAGGCCAGGCGGGCAAAACCTGCTTTATCGGCCGGGAAAAGGGCTACCACGGCGTTAACTTCGGCGGCATCTCGGTCGGCGGCATCGCCGGCAACCGCAAGACGTTCGGCGCCGGCGCCGAGGCGGATCACCTGCCGCACACCCTGCTGGCCGGCAACGCCTTTTCGCGCGGCATGCCGCAACAGGGGGCGGAGCTGGCGGATGAGCTCAGCCGCATCATCGCGCTGCGCGACGCCTCGACGATCGCCGCGGTGATCGTCGAACCGTTCTCTGGCTCCGCCGGGGTGATCGTGCCGCCGGTCGGCTATCTGCAGCGCCTGCGCGAGATCTGCACCCAGCATGACATTCTGCTGATCTTCGACGAAGTGATCACCGCCTTCGGCCGCTGCGGCGCGATGACCGGCGCCGAGGCGTTCGGCGTCACGCCGGACATCATGAACATCGCCAAACAGGTGACCAACGGCGCGCAGCCGATGGGCGCGGTGGTGGTGCGGCCGGAGATCTACCGCACCTTCATGAACGGCGGCGAGCCGGACTACCAGCTCGAATTCCCGCACGGCTACACCTACTCCGCTCATCCGGTCAGCTGCGCGGTCGCGCTGGCGACGCTGGACATCCTGCAGCGCGAACAGATGGTGGAGCGCGTGCAGGCGCTGGCGCCCTATTTCGAGCGCGCGGTGCACAGTCTGCAGGGGGCCAAACACGTCGCCGACATTCGCAATATCGGCCTGGCGGCCGGCATCACGCTGGCGGCGCGGCCCGGTGAACCGGCGCGGCGCCCCTTCGAGGCGGCGATGCGCTGCTGGGAAAGCGGATTTTACGTGCGCTACGGCGGCGACACCCTGCAGTTGGCGCCGCCGTTCATCAGCAGCGAGGCGCAGATCGATGCGCTGATCAACGCCATCGGCGACGCCCTCAACGCCACCGAATAAGGAGAGAATCATGACCATTACCCATTGGATCAACGGCGAGCCCGCCACCGGCGGCGAACGCAGCCAGCCGGTTTACGACCCGGCCACCGGCCAATCGGCGCAGGAGGTGCAGCTGGCCGACCGCGCCACGGTGGAGCGCGCCATCGCCGCCGCCGAACAGGCCTATCCCGCCTGGCGCGATACCCCGCCGCTGAAACGCGCGCGCATCATGATGAAGCTCAAGGATCTGCTGGAGCAGCATGCTGACGCCGTCTGCCAATTGATCACCGCCGAGCACGGCAAAGTGCTCAGCGACGCCCTGGGCGAACTGCAGCGCGGCATCGAGAATATCGAATACGCCGGCTATGTGCCGGAACTGCTGAAGGGCGAACACAGCAAAGAGGCCGGCCCAGGCATCGACAGCTGGAGCGAGTTTCAACCGCTGGGGGTGGTGGCGGGCATCACACCGTTCAACTTCCCGGCGATGGTGCCGCTGTGGATGTGGCCAATGGCGGTCGCCTGCGGCAACACCTTCGTGCTGAAGCCTTCCGAGCGCGTCCCTTCCGCCGCGCTGTATATCGCGCGGCTGGCGGCGGAGGCCGGGCTGCCGCCGGGGGTGCTCAACGTGGTCAACGGCGATCGCGAAGCGGTGGAGACACTGCTGCATGACGGGCGCATCAAAGCGATCAGCTTCGTCGGTTCGACGCCGGTGGCGGAGCACATCTATCACACCGGCTGCGCGCAGAACAAACGGGTACAGGCGCTGGGCGGCGCCAAGAACCATGCGGTGGTGCTGCCGGACGCCGATATCCCCGGCGCGGTCGGCGCACTGATGGGCGCGGCGTTCGGCTCCTGCGGCCAGCGCTGCATGGCCATCCCGCTGGTAGTGGCGGTGGGTGAAGGCACAGCTGAAGCGTTGATCGCCGGGCTGCGGCAACAGATGGCCGCCATGCGCGTCGGCCCCGGCAGCGACAACCGCAACGACATGGGGCCGCTGGTGACTCAACAGCATTATCAGAAGGTGAAAGGCTATATCGATCAGGGCGTGGCCGAAGGCGCCGAGCTGCTGGTGGACGGCCGCGAACTGCGCGTGACGGACGCCGACGGCCGCCCCAGCCAGGGGTATTTCCTCGGCCCGACGCTGTTCGATCGCGTGACGCCCGGCATGCGCATCTATCAGGAGGAGATCTTCGGCCCGGTGCTTGGCGTGGTACGCGCGGCGTCGCTACAAGAGGCGATGGCCTTGATCGACGCCCACGAATACGGCAACGGCACCTGCCTGTTCACCCGCGACGGCGAAGCGGCGCGTTACTTCTCCAGCCGCATTCAGGTCGGCATGGTGGGGATCAACGTGGCGCTGCCGGTGCCGGTGGCCTACCACTCGTTCGGCGGCTGGAAGCGCTCACTGTTCGGCGATTTGCACGCCTACGGCCCGGACGCCGTCAGGTTCTACACCAAACGCAAAACCGTGACCCAGCGCTGGCCAGCCTCCGGCGACGCCCGGCGCGCCAGCTTCAGCTTCCCGTCGGGGCAGGGGTAACACATAAGAACAATAAACTTCCGGGGAGCAAAGCTCCCCGGCATTTCGCGCGCTCCATTTGATTCCTGCGTACAGCCTGTGCAGCAAAACAATAATTCACTCACACGTTAATGGAGTCGTTACCCATGCAAGAGTCCGCCCCTGAACACACCTTCAAAGGCAATCTCAGCGTCCTCGACGTGGTGATGATCACCGCGTCCGGCGTGACGCCGGCCAGTTCGATCTTCGTCATCGCCCCGCTGGCGATCGCCAGCGCCGGCAGCGGCGCCTTTCTGTCGTTTCTGATCGCCGCCTGCGTCGCCGCCACCATCGCGCTGTGCTATGCCGAGCTCGGCGCCGCGCACCCCAGCGCCGGCGGCGAATACAGCATCATCAAACGCCTGTTCGGCACCCTGTGCGGGTTGCAGACCTACCTGTTTATTCTCAGCGCCGCGCTGTTCGTGCCGGCGGTGCTGGCCACCGGCGCCGTGCCCTATCTGAATACCGCACTGGGCACCTCATTCGACGCCTCCACCGCCGGCATGATCACCGTGCTGATCGGCGGCGCCTGCGCCATTTTCAACATCAAGGCCAACGCCCTGCTGACCGGCGCCTTTCTGGTGGTGGAAGTGGCGGTGCTGGCGCTGATCGCCTGGCTCGGTTTCAGCCATCCGCATCAAAGCGCGGAGATCCTCACCGCGCCGGTGATGCTGGACGCGCAAGGCAGCCTGGCGCCGGTGTCGCTGCCGCTGATCGTCGCCATGGTCGGGGTCGCGCTGTTCTCCTACAACGGCTACGGCGCAGCGGTGTACATGGCGGAAGATATGCGCGAGCAGGGCAAACCGATGGCGGTCGCGATCATGCTGACGCTGGTCATCGTGGTGCTGGTGGAGCTGGTGCCGTTCACCGCCCTGCTGATCGGCTCGCCGTCGCTGACGGAGATGGCCAAACAGGCCGACCCGGTCGGCTATGTGGTCACCCAGCTCGGCGGCCCGACGCTGGCGCGGGTGGTGAGCGGCGCGATTTATCTGTCGGTGTTCAACGCCATTATCGCCATCGTGGCGCAGTTCAGCCGCATGATGTTCGCCAGCGGGCGCGACGGCTTCTGGCTGCCGGCGTTCAACCGGGCGCTGAAAATCATCCACCCGCGTTTCGGCACCCCCTGGATCGCTACCCTGCTGTTCGGCGTGCCCTCGGCGCTGTTGGCGTTTTGCTCCGATCTCGAATCGCTGACCTCGTTCACCGTGATCCTGCTGCTGCTGGTGTACATCATCATGGCGGTGGCGGCGCTGATCAGCCGCCGTCGCCGCCACTTCCATCACCCGTACCTGATGCCGCTGTGGCCGCTGCCGGTGCTGGCGGCGCTGCTGTGCTGCCTGTACGTGCTGTGGACGATTTTGATCGCCAGCAGCCTGAAAGACTTTATTATCATTGCCGGCATCATCGGCTTCGGGCTGGCGCTGAACCATCTGCGCGGCCGCCAGACGGCGCCCCTCGCCGCCCCCTCAATAGAAGGAGAATAACCATGACGCAGCGCGCTCAGGATCTGGGCATCACCATCGGCCAGGGCACGCCCGGCCCGCTGAACGCCATCACCGACGTGCCCGGCGTGCGCGTCGGCCATGCCAGCCTTCATGCCGATTTGGCGGACGGGCGCAGCGTGCGCACCGGCGTGACGGTGATCGAACCGCGCCCCGGCTCCGCCCGCCACGCGCCCTGCTTTGCCGGCGTGCACGTGCTGAACGGCAACGGCGACGCCACCGGCCTGGAATGGGTGCGCGAAGCGGGGCTGCTGACCAGCCCGATCGCCTTCACCAACACCCACAGCGTGGGGGTCGTGCGCGATGCGCTGATCGCGCTGGAGCGTGAAACGCTGCCCGCGAGCGACAACGCGGTGTACTGGAATATGCCGGTGGTGATGGAAACCTTCGATGGCCTGCTCAACGACATCAACGGCTTTCACGTCAAGGCCGAGCACGTGCGCCAGGCGCAGCAGGCGGCCCGAGGCGGCTTGCCGCAGGAAGGCGCGGTCGGCGGCGGCAGCGGCATGATCTGCCATGAATTCAAAGGCGGCAGCGGCACCGCATCGCGCCGCTTGCCCGCCGATCAGGGCGGCTGGACGGTGGGCGCCATCGTGCAGGCCAACCACGGCAAGCGCGAGTCGCTGCTGGTCGGTGGTTACCCGGTGGGCCGCCACCTGGGGCATATCCCCTCGCCGTTCACGCCGCAGTTGCCGCATCCCGGCATGGGCTCCATCGTGGTGGCGCTTGCGACCGACGCGCCGCTGCTGCCGCACCAGTGCGCGCGCCTGGCGCAGCGCGCCAGCATCGGCATCGCCCGCACCGGCGGCGGCACCGAGGATTCGAGCGGAGATATCTTTATCGCCTTCGCCACCGGCAACGACGGCCTGCCGCCCGCCGACTACGCCAATAAAGGCGATTTCACCACGCCGCTGCGCATGGTGAACAACGACTACATTTCGGCGCTGTTCGCGGCGGCGGCGGAAGCGGTGGAAGAGGCGATCGTCAATGCGCTGCTGGCGGCCAATAGCGTCAGTGGCAACGGCCATCGGGCGGAAGGGTTGAGCGCCGAGCAACTGGTGACGGCGTTGGAGAAGGCCGGCTGGCGGCGGTAAACAACGCGGGGCGCGGGTTAACGCGCCCTGACCGTCAGGATTCGCCGCCCGGTTTGGGCGTCGGGTAATCGTAATCCAGCTTCAACGGCTCGGCGTAGACGCTGTCCCACAGCTGTTGGTACAGCCTGTCCAACCGCCCGCTCATCGCCGCGCTGTGCAGCACCAGCTCCAGATTGCGCGAGTTGTCCAGATAGCCGCCGGTCCAGTTGCTGGTGCCCACCCAGGCAATCTCATCATCGATGGTCATCAGCTTGCTGTGGATCACGCGGGCAAACGGGATGAAGCCGCTGCTGGCCGGCGGAATGGTCACCACCTTGATCTGCACGTTCGGCACCAGCGCCAGGCTCTTGAGCCAGGCGATATCCGGCTTTTTGGTGTTCCAGTTGGCCACCATCAGCTCGATCTGCACGCCGCGCGCCGCTGCGCTGCGCAGCGCATTGTCGATCACCGCATAGAAGGGGCGGCTGCGCTCCGGGCCAAACGACAGCGGCGCGTAGTCCATCACCTGCACCCGCACCCGCCGTTTGGCGTCGGCCAGCAGGCGCGGCAGCTCGGCCTGCGAATCGAGCACGCCCGCCGGATTGTAGGCGCGCGGGCTGGCCACCAGATAGTTGCCCTGCGGGGGCGCGGTCGGCGGCGAATCGGGCAGCGCCGGCACCGGCTTATCCTGCGCCAGCAGCGCCTGCGCCTGCCAGTCCTGTTCGAAGATCGCCTGGATCTGCCCCACCACCCTGGCGTCGCTGATGCGCAGCCCGGTTTCGTGAATATGCTCCAGCGCGCGCCAGTCGAAGTTCTGGCTGCCGACAAACGCCTGTTCGCCGTCCACCAGCAGATACTTGGCGTGCAGGATGCCGCCGCTCAGCTTCTGGTAAGGAATGATGCGCAGCTCCAGATTGGGGATCGCCTTCAGCTGTTCCAGCGTCTCGGCGGTGGAGTTGCGGATGCCTTTCTCCTCCATCAGGAAGCGGATTTTCACCCCGCGCTCACCGGCCGCCTTCAGGCGCTGCAGCACGCCGTCCAGCAGCGAACCGTCCTGATTCGCCACGTAAAACTGCCCCAGGTCGATGCGGGTTGTCGCCGCGTCGAACATCTCGCGCCACACCTCAGCGGTGTTGCGCAGGTCGTCGGCCTGCAGCGCGGTTTCTACCGGTGCGGTATACACCAGCTCGTAACCGGGAATCGCAAAACGCGCCGCAGCGCTCTGGCTCAACATCAACAAACAACCGCCCCACAATGCCGTATAAAGGCGGCCGAACGGCCGCCGTGTTGGATGGCCATTAGGCATAGCGCGGCGCCCCGCTGTCAACCCATTGTTCGCCGCTGCCGCTCTCCGGGCGGCTGGCCGGTTGACCGGCGCGGATCAGCAGCACCTTCAGCAGCTCGTTGATGCGCTCCATGCGGCTCTGCAGGAAGTTGTTGGCCACCAGGCACAGCAGCGCGATGGCGATGCCGAGGCCAGTAGCGTACAGCGCGGTGCCCATCCCGGCGGACACCAGGCTCGGCTCGGACACCCCCGAGGCAGCCAGCGCCTTGAAGGTTTCGATGATCCCCATCACCGTGCCGAGCAGCCCCAGCAACGGCGCGGCGGTGACCACGGTTTCCAGCAGCCACAGGCCGCGCGCCATCGGCGGCTTGCTCAGCAGATACTGGGCGTCGATCAGATCGCCGATCGCCTCGCGATCGCCGGCGCGGTGTTTCTGCGCCAGCACCGGCGCGATCACCGCCATCGGCAGGCTGTTGCGCTGGGTCAGCTCGTCCGGCAGATCGGCCGCGCGGCGCACCTCTGGCGTCAGCGCCTGCTCCAGCCGACGCGCCTGGCGCTGGGTATAGGCGAAGTACAGCGTGCGTTCGATGATGATCACCAGCGCGATCGCCAGCGCGGCGTACATCACGTAGAAAATAATGTCGTGCAACAGATTGGCGTCCATACAGGGTTCCTCTTCCCCGCCGCCGGGCAGGCAGCGGGGCATTCAGTTAAAAGGTGGCTTCCAGCGAGACGCTGAAGGTGCGTTCTTCGCCGACGTTGTAATACGGGGTGCTGGCCTTCACGCCGCCGTAGGGCGCCGCGTTGAAGGTGGTGGTGCGCACCGAGGTCAGGTATTCCTTGTCAAACAGGTTGCTGATGCCAAAGCGCAGCGCGGCGCTTTTGACGATTTTCTTGTCCACCGGCAGATGCACCCCCGCCGCCAGATCGAATACCGTGCGGCCGCCGATCTTCTCGTCGTTGGTCAAGTCGCCGTAGAATGCGCTGACGTACTTGCCGCTGACGCTGCCGTAATACAGCCCGTCGTCATAACCCAACGTCATGTTCAGCAGGTTTTTCGGCACGTTCGGCACCTCTTTGCCGGAGGTCGGCAGCGGCTGCCCGCCGTTGCTGACGATGTCGTTCTTCTGCTTCGATTGGGTATAGGTATAAGAGGTGTAGTAGTTGAAGTTATGCGGCAGTTGGCCGCTCCACTCCAGCTCCAGCCCTTTGTTCTCCACGTTGCCGATATTCATCATCTCGTAGTCGCCGGCCGCGTTGGTGGTGGAGATTTGGCGATCGCTGTAGCGCATGTAGAACAGCGTGGCGCTCAGCAGCATGTCCTCTTGCTGGAAACGCCAGCCCAGTTCGTGGTTCCAGCTCAGCTCCGGCTTGGTGCTGAGCGAGTCGCCGACGTTGTACAGCACGTAGTTGGGCGGCGTGCGCATGTTGCGCGTCAGGTTGTAGAACACCTGGTTTTCCTGGTTCACCTTATAGCTGGCGCTAAAGTTCGGCAGGAATTCGTGATAGGTGGCTTTGCGCTTCTCCGGCACGTTGTACAGGCTGCCGCGGTTGTCCCCTTTACGCTCCACGTACTGATAGGCCAGGCCGCCGACGAAGGTCCAGTCCGGTGTGGCAAACCAGGTGTCCTGCAGCCACACTTTCTGTGCCGGGGTGATGGTGTACTGGTTGCGCCCCTGCACGGTGTTGCCGTTGGCGTCCTTCACCTGATCGGAACCGCCGGGTTTCCCCCAAATCTGTGACGGGTTGCCGTCGCCCTTGATGCTGATGAACGGCTGAGTCTGCAGTTGGCGCGCGCGCTCGTACCAATAACCGACGTCCAGGCTGTGCTGATCGTTAATGTCCCACTTCAGCTTGGTGGTGATGCCCGGCCGCCAGGTCTGGGTCCACGACGGGCGGTAATAGGTGTTGGACTGCAGGTTGCTGAGGTCATACTGCCCGGCTCTGTCCGACGTGCTGGACAATACCGACGCCGTCTGGCCGTTGAAGCTGCCGCCGTTGCCCCAGTAGTAATACGGCTGCAGGGTCAGCGACAGGTTGTCGCGCAGCTGCAGTTTCTGGGTGAACGACAGCGTAAAGTTCTCGAACGGGTTGCGTTCAATCTTGTAATACTTGTTCAACTGCCCTTTGCTGTTGTACTCCGGCGAGGTGACATAATCGGTGTCACGGCCGTCGTTTTGGAACTGCGCCTTGCTCAGGGTGTTGTAGTTGGTGTTGTTCTGGCGGTTGTACTTCATCACCAGATTGCTGCTGTTGCCGTTGCCGTCTTCATAGAGCGAATTCATCTCGAACTTGTCGGAGTACAGCCGCCCCTCGCCGCGCCATTTCTTCGCCTCGGTGTGCGAATAGGAGAGCCAGTTGCTGAAGCCGTTGTACTCGCCGGTCTCCAGGCGGGCGAAGGTTTTGCTCAGGCTGTTGCTGCCCAGCGTCTGCTTGACGAAACCGCCGAAGTCTTTCGCCGGGCGGCGCGTCACCAGGCCGATGTTGCCGCCGCTGGAGCCGATGTGCGGGCCGTCCGCTTCGGAAGACCCCTGGGTGACGAACACCTCCTCCAGGTTTTCCGCGTCGCCCAGCAGGTTCGGGTAGACCGCGTAGTTGCCGGAGTCGTTGATCGGGATGCCGTCCATCGACAGGCCGATCTGATCCGAGTTCATGCCGCGCATGGTGTAGTCCACGCCGCTCAGGCCGCTGGCGTCGTTGCTGTTGACGTTCAGGCCCGGCGTGTATTTCAGTTTATCGATGGCGTTGGCCGCCGACGGCATTTTGTCCATCGCCTCTTTGGTGACGGTGGAGCGCGCCTTGGCGCTGTCGTCCTGCACCATCATGCCGCCGCCGAGCGACTGCCCCTTGACGCTGATGGTGCCGACATCGGTGGCGTCGGCCGCCAGCGCGGCGCCCGGCAGCATCGCCGACATCACCGCCAGATAGATCCCAGAACGATTAAACGATTTCATTGTGTGCATCCCATAAAAATCAAACGATTAACCCTTGCGCTAAGGCGCCTGATAATTGAACGTCGCGGTAAATCTTTTGGTTGTTTGCCCGGCGAACGCCTCGCTCGGGAACGGCTTTACTGAACTGATGCTTTGCAGGCTGCTCATCGCCGCGCGATTCAGCAGCATGCTGGCGGCCTTGTTGGCGATGCCGGAAGAGAGCACCCGCCCGCTGCGATCGACCTCCAGCCACACCTCGACGTTGCCCTGCGGGCGCTCGAGCGAGGCCTGCCGCCCGCTCGGGTAGCGCTTGCGCTGTTCCAGCTCACGGCGCAAGGCCAGCAGGTAGCCGTTTTCTATCGCCTGCGCGTTCACCTTCGGCGCCGCGGGGGCGGCCGGTGCGGGCTGCGCCGCCGGTTTGCTGACCAGCGCGCGCGGTGCGGCGGGCGCCGGCGTCGGTTTAGGTTTCTCTACCGGTTTGGCTTTCTCTTTCACCGGTTTGGGCTTGGGCTTTGGCTGTGGCTTCGGCACCGGCTTGGCTTCCACGATCGGTTCCGGCGCCGGCACCACCGGTTCGGGGATCGGCTCCGGCTCGGGCGGCGGCGGTTCGGGCTGAGGCTCCGGCGGCGTTTCCGGTTGGGGTTCCGGCGCCGGTTCAGGCTCCACCAGCGCCAGTTCGATGGCGGTTTCGTCGTAGCGCGGCTGGATCTTCAGCGCCGCCTGTTGGCTGGCGAACAGCAGGCAGCCGGCGACAATCAGCGCCGGCAACCAGCTGAAAAGATGACGTGAGCGATAGAGCAGATACATGTCACAGCTTCCGTGTCGCGATGGAGACGGAGAAGAAGCCGCCCTGGCGCAGGTTGTCCATGACCGCCACCAGCCGCTCGACCGCCACGCCTTTATCGCTGTTGACGATGATGGTGGTGGTCTGGTTGGCCTGCTGCTGTTGCTTCAGCGTGTTGACCAACGCGTCGAGCGCGATCGGCTGGCCATCCAGCTGCAGCTGTTCGTCGGCCCCCAGCGTGATGATCGCTTTCTTCTGCGGTTTCAGCTGTTGCGCGCTGCCGGCGGACGGCAACTGCGTTTTCAGCCCGAGCGCCGGAATGACGTTCAGGCTGATCAAGACGAAAAACACCAATAAAAACATCATCACGTCGATCATCGGGATCAGTTCGATGTGCGCTTTGTTCTTTTTCGGTTCGTTCCAGTTACGCATGACACTCCCTCCAAAAGCGAAGCAGCCAATATAGGAGGGGTTTGTTTACCTTTTGTTACGCTTGTGTGATCTTATTTTCACAGTGGAGATTTTTTGCGAGAATTTTTTCAATGGCGGGCAATAAATGCGGAGATATAACTCATTAATTAGCGATAGTTTTTAATGGAATAATTGCAATGTGGGCCTAACGCCGTGCGGATGACGAGACAATAAATGTGAAAATAGTGACAAGCTGCGCCAACCGGTGGCAGCTTTGCCTCTCACCTCCCAGCGATATCTGCTATTTTTCCCAAGAAAATTCCCAATCCCCCTCTTTAAAACACTCGCCAAAAATAAATGCGACTATATTTAACCAAATAACACCCTTCATTGAATGGAATATTGCCAATTAAATGGCAGCCGTTATATTTTTAAAGTGAAATAGCTCTACGGTGTTATTTTAGAATTTAATTAAACCCACTAAGTCACCCTTTTATTTATAAGGATTGTATATGAAAGTACTTAGTCAATATGAAGAACAGTACGTTAGCGGTGGCGATCTGAACGCGGCCTGGGATGGGCTGTTGGACGGCGCCATGACCGGCGCGCTGATTGCAGGTAAATCCGCAGGCGCAGGCGGCTTTATTGCCGGTGCGGTCGGCCAATTGGTCGGCACCATTATCGGCGGCGTTGCAGGCGGTGTGGGGCTGGGTCTTTATGGCCTGACGCATACGCAGCAGGAAGTGGCCGACTACGCGAAACATTTCCGCGAGACTATCGGCTCCACCTCGACCTCGGTCGGCGGCAGCCTGTAAACATGAATAAATAGTCACCCTTGCGGTGGCTATTTATTTTATTACAGCACCGTCCCTAATGTCGCGCGCTGCGCTCTTTATGGTTATGGCATCCCTGTATTTTTTCAAACCTGATGTTATCGCACCGGTATTCAATTGAGAAACCATCCACGGGCTGAAAGCGAATGGCGTTAATTTTACCGCCGCCATTAAGTTATTGAGATCGACCCACGCATAATCCGCCACTTCATCCGGATTAGCGCAGAGAGCGCCTTTACAATACGCGGCAAATACCGGGCAAACCTCATTCTCCATGATGCCGGACACGTCGGTCGCCTGATAACTGAAGGCGTCGCTCAGCAGCGTTATCTGCTCGACTTCCGTGCCCAATTCAACCTGAGCGCGACGTATAACGGCCTGCGCCAGCGCCTCTTGCGGCAGGGGATGCCCACAAAAAGAATTGGTCCAGACCCCCGGCCAGGCGATTTTGCTCAACGCGCGCCGGGTGACCAACACTGCACCCTCGACAGTAAACAGGTAGCATGAAAAAGCCAGATGCAGCGGCGTATGCCGCGTGTGGATCTGATCTTTGGGCGTCGTCCCGCAGGGCTGCCAGGCGGCGTCAAGCAGAACGACGTCTTCATTTTTCATCATTGGTATTTCCATGAAAAGGCGGGCTTTTCCCCGCCTGCGGTTTCATTTCCTCAGAAGAGGAGGAATGGTCGGCACTTCCGGCGCATTATCGATATCCTGCTGAGTCATGCGAAACTCGGGCGGATAATGCTCCCGTTCCGTTCTGCGAGCAGGTTCGGTATTACGCCAGGTATAAAGGCAGTGTTGACACTGGTATACCGTCCACACGCCCTTGACCGGTGAATGCGCCATGACGTCTATCTGTTTATCGGCACAACGAGGACAAATCATAGGAACTCCTTAATGACGGTTAGCCAGCATGGCGGTTAATTTATCCACCCACAGGGCAGTTTCGGGTAAATCCTTGACCGGCTGGCTGTAGTGGCCGCGCGTATCCGGAGCCACCGGCGTGGTCGCGTCAATGATGAGTTTGTCCGTGATCCCCGCCGGGCTGGAGCCGGGATCCAACTCCAGCACCGACATATTCGGCAATTGTACCAAATCGCCGGCCGGATTGACCTTGGCGGACAGCGCCCACATAACCTGCGGCAGGTTGAAGGGATCGACATCCTCATCGACCATGATCACCATTTTCACATAGCCCAGCCCATGCGGCGTGGTCATCGCCCGCATCCCCACCGCGCGCGCGAAACCGCCGTAACGCTTTTTAGTGGAAATGATGACGAGCAACCCATGGGTATACATCGCATTAACCGCCTGCACTTCCGGAAACTCGGCTTTCAACTGCTGATACAGCGGCACACAGGTGGCCGGCCCCATCAGGTAGTCGATTTCTGTCCAGGGCATGCCCAGATACAGGGATTCAAAAATCGGCCGCGAGCGGTAAGAAACCTTATCGATGCGCACCACCGTCATGTTGCGGCCGCCGGAATAGTGCCCCGTAAATTCGCCGAACGGGCCTTCAATCTCGCGCTTGCGGCCTTCAATCACCCCTTCAATGATGACTTCGGAACCCCAGGGCACATCAAAGCCGGTCAAGGGGGCCGTCGCTATCGGGTACGGGCTTTCACGCAGGGCGCCGGCCATTTCATACTCCGACTGATCGTATTTGAGCGGCGTCGCCCCCATCAGCGTAATGATCGGGTCATTGCCCAGCGTAATGGCGATAGGCAGATCCTCGCCGCGCTCTTCTGCTTTATGCAGATGCAGCGCGATGTCGTGCATCGGCACGGGCTGCAGGCCCAGCTTACGCTTGCCCTTCACCTCCATGCGATAAATGCCGACGTTTTGCTTGCCGAAGTGGGTCGGATCTTCAGGATCGCGGGAAACCACGCAGGCCTTATCCAGGTAGAATCCACCGTCGCCGTCGTTTAAGCGAAACAGCGGCAGGATCTCAAACAGATTAATCTCCTCACCGTTGACCTCGTTCTCGGCCCAGGGCGGATTATCGCGACGTTCCGCTGAGACGGGAAAATGATCCCAGCGGCGAATATACTCATCGATTTGCTGCTTCACCGGCGTGGCCGGCGGGAGCCCCAGGGCTATGGCGTGATTCTGCCATGACCCGATGGTGTTCATGACCACATGCGCGTGTTCAAAGCCTTTAATGTTCCTGAATGCAATGGCGGGGGCGCCCTCACCCATTCTGCCTGTGGCGTTGGCTGCCGCGGCGATATCCGGTTCCGCCTGAACCTCCTCGGTAATATCGAGTAATTGTCCGGCCTCATCCAGCGCCGCTAAATAACTTCGCAGATCGTCATAAGCCATATTTAACCTTCCTCGGTGTCAGTGGTTTTTTTGCTATTTTCTTTTAGTCCTGCCCAGCGCTTTGCCCGGCGATGATCAAGACCAAATTGATCCAGCACGCGTGCGACAATATGATCGGTAACGTCATCAATATGAGTGGGGTGGTTATAATAAGCGGGCATGGGGGGAACCAATGACACCCCCAATTTCGAGAGCGCGAGCATATTTTCCAAGTGAATAGTGCTCAACGGCGTTTCTCTGGGAACCAACACCAACTTCCGCCCTTCTTTGATAATCACATCCGCCGCTCTGCCAATAAGCCCTTCTGCATAACCGGCTCGAATACCCGCCAACGTTTTCATACTGCAGGGAATAATGATCATGCCGTCCGTATGAAAAGAACCTGAAGAGATCGTGGCGGCCTGATCGGCAGAACCGTGCGTCACGTCGGCCATCGCCATCACGTCATGCACGGTGAGATTTGTTTCGAGTTCAATGGTCGTTTTGGCCCACTTACTCAAGATCAAATGCGTCTCTATGCCCTCCATGTCTTTTAGCGCCTGAAGCAACGCCGTACCCAGCGGCGCCCCGGTCGCGCCCGTCATCGCGATCACTAATCTCATGCAACACCTCACAAAGTTCGCATACGAACGATTTATCAAATCTAGTCCCGAGATAGCGATAAAACAAGTGGGCAATATGTAACCGTTCGTAAACGAACAACTTTCCGGGCAGGTATCCCTTATCGGCTTATTTTGTTATATTGATATTATTGTTAGCTTTTTTCCTTTCAGGGAATAATGTATGAACAGAACGCTGGCCAATACTTTTTTCCACCTCATTCGCGAACTGCTTCAGGATCATAGTGCTCAATGGCAAAAATCGCTTCCTGAACTCAGCAAACAACAATATTCCATTCTGGCCACCGTTTCAGAAACGCCGGGCATTGAACAAATCGAATTAATGGAAGCGGCGATCAGCAGTAAAGCCGCGCTGGCCGAATTGCTAGGCCGCATGGAAGGAAAAGGTCTATTAAAACGGGAAGCCGGCGAGCATGATAAGCGCCGCCGATTTATTTACCTGACGCCTGCTGGGCAGGCGCTGTTCGAAGCCAGCCGCCCCGTCGCCGACGCGATTGATAATATGTATCTCGAACGAGTCAATAAAGACCAACATGAGTCGGCGCTTTTCGTTTTAAAGACGATGATAGGGAAGCAATAAATTCACCGCGCCAACAGCGGAAGCTGAAAGCATAAAAAAAGACGCCCGCAGGCGTCTTTTTTATCGCGTTCACTGAAGCTCTGGGCAATCAGTTCACTTTCACCGGCATGCCGGAACGGGCCTTGATCGCCGCGTCCACTTCGCTCTGGTTGACGCCGGCGTCCATCAGCACTTTGCCGACCGGCGCAGAGATGGTCAACGGCACCGGATCCTTGGATTGCAGCTGCTCTTCGTTGGCCGACAGCGGGTTGTGCACTTCTACGTAGCGCGAGCCGTCCGGTTCGACGGTGGCCTTCATCGGTTCGTTGATGAACTGCACGCGGGTGCCGACCGGCACGTTCTGGAACAGGTACTTGATGTCGTCGGCGCGCAGACGCACGCAGCCGTGGCTCACGCGCAGGCCGATGCCGAAGTTGGCGTTGGTGCCGTGAATGGCATACAGACGGCCGACATACAGCGCATACAGCCCCATCGGGTTGTCCGGGCCGGCCGGGAACACCGCAGGCAGGATCTCGCCGTCAGCCGCGTATTCGGCGCGCATTTTGGCGGTCGGCGTCCAGGTTGGGCCGTCTTTCTTGCGCTGCACGGTGGTGGTCCAGTTCAGCGGGGTGTCTTTACCCAGCTGGCCGATGCCGATCGGCAGCACCACCACGGTGTTGGAGCCTTTCGGGTAGTAGTACAGACGCATTTCGGCGCTGTTGATGATGATGCCTTCACGCGGCGCGTCCGGCAGGATCAGCTGCTGCGGGATAGTCAGGGTGCTGCCGGCCTTCGGCAGGAACGGATCCACGCCCGGGTTGGCCTCCAGCATGTTGCTCAGCCCCATCTGATACTGGGCGGCGAAGCTCTCCAGCGGCAGTTTGCTGTCTTCCGGTACGGTGATTTGGATATTCTCGCCCACCAAACGGCTGTCTTTTGGCGGCAGCGGGTAAACGACGGCGAAGGCAGCCTGGCTGAATGCAACCAGTGCCGTAAACAGGGTTAATAACGCGCGAATGCTCATTTTCATCTTCGTGTTGGTCAAGGCCACTGGCGATTAGGGATATCGGTTTCTACGGCCTCTTCACCCCGATGAGTTTCAGCCGGCAGCCAAGCGCTGCGGCCTGAAAAACAGGGGGATTGGACCGGATGCGCATTATATGTGCACATCAATCAAAGTGTGAACCATTACCGATGTAATATCGCAATTTTTTGTAACCTGACGCGCCACGAAGGCGATTTTTTGCGAGAACCGCCGCCTAGCTGGCGGCGGCCAACGCTTCTTCCCGCCGTATCGGAATCAGATATTCACAGCGGATCGCCGCGCCGCCGAGCGGGCAACTGCCCGCCTGCGCCGGGTAGAAACGCTCGATATCCTGCCCTGGCCGGCGAATGGCGTTCATCTGCGGCATGGCGGTGTCATACAGCCGGACAATAAAGTTTTGTAACCCTTCCGCCTGTCCCTGGTAGGTGAAACGGGCATACTCGCCCTGCTCGATAGTCACCCGCTCTCCCGGCGCCCCTTCGTCCGGCAGAGCGGCGGTGTAGGCCATGCGCGGGCTGCCCCGGCGGCGCCGGTCAACTTCCAGGCAGGTGAGGCCGTATACCACCTCCGGCAGCGCCTGCGGCTGCAGCAACTGCCGCCAGGCGTGGCGGCGCAGCTCGCACTTGGAGGCCGCCAGTTGCCCCAGCGTAAAAGTGCGGCGCTGGGTATGGCCCACCAGCTGCATGGCGGGCAGCGTCACGATATCGGCCTGCGGCAATGGCGCTTCGGTCAGGCGCAGTGGCGGCTGCAGCCCATAGCTCGACCAATCCTGGCTGCGACGATAGCTGGCCGGCGGCAGACCGAACTGCTTGCGGAAGCAACGGGTGAAGGTCTGCTGTGAATCGAACTGGTAAGTATCGGCGATGCAGGCCACGCTGGTGCCGGTCAGGCGCAGTTCGCGCGCGGCGGCGGTCAGCCTTCTGCGGCGCGCGTAGGTGCCGAGAATATGGCCGGTATGCTGCTTGAACATCCGCTGTAAATGCCATTTGGAGTAGCCGGACTTGGCGGCGATGTCGTCCAGCGTCAGCGGCTGATCCAGGCTCTGCTCGATCCAGGCCAGCAGCTGTTCAATCACCTGTTGCTGGTGCATGGTATCCCCCTTATTTTAACAATAACGTCTGCGCCAATACCCGGCCTGCGGCTTCATCGGCGGCCACCAGTACCGGATAGCCCCAGAATTTGGCGCCGTATTCGGCGAACTCTTCCGCCGCCGCGCGTTTGGCGTCGTCCGGTTCCAGCATGATCATGCCTTTCACCCACAGCTTCAGCGCCTCGCGGTTATCGCGCTTCCACAGCGCGACCTGAGTGCGGGCATCGCGGTCATGTTCTTGTTCTTCATCGCCGACGCTGCGGTCGGTCATCAGGACGAACGGCTCGGCGCGTGCCAACAGCGCGCTGAATTCGGCCAGTTCGGCCTGGGTATCGCGCCCGCTGCGGCGCATCCACACCAGCGGAAAATCGGCGGTATCCAATGACATAATCAGTTTCCTCGCGAAAGGGTTTAGAACTGGCGCTTACTTTATCGGCACCGGCGCTAGACCGCATTGCGCAATCAGGACATAATACTTTTCAATTCCGCCAAATTGAGAACTATTCTCATGAAAGTACAGATCCCCCGCCACTGTCTGGATATCGATCAGGTGCCGCGCCCGCTGTTTGCCCTGCAAGGTTCGACTCTCGAGCAGGATTGGGAAGTCGAGCCGCACCGCCACCGGAAGGCGCAACTGATCTACACCGTGCGCGGCATGATCCGCTGCGAAGTGGAAAACGGGCTGTGGCTGGTGCCGCCGCAGTGCGCGCTGTGGATGCCGGGCAACGTGTTGCACAACGCCCAGGGCGCCGGCTCCACCGAGGCCTACTGCCTGTTCGTCGATCAACATGCCGCCGCCGGCCTGCCGCAAAGCTGCTGCACGCTGTCGGTCTCGCCGCTGCTGCGTGAGCTGCTGCTGCAGGCCAGCACCTTCGAGCCGCTTTACGACGAACAGGGCGCCGAGGGGCGTCTGACGGCGGTATTGCTGGATCAGTTGGCGGCCGCGCCGATCGAGAATCTGCATCTGCCGGTGTCCGACGACGCGCGCATCCGGCAGTTGACCGAAGGCATGCTGAGCAGCCCGGCGGACAAATCCACCCTCGGGCAGTGGGCGCAGCGCATCGGCATGAGCGAGCGCTCCCTCAGCCGCACCTTGCAACAGCAGATGGGCATGAGCTTCGGCCACTGGAGACGCCAGCTGCACGTGATGCTGGCGCTGCAGCGCTTGACGCAGGGCGAGAGCGTACAGACGGTGGCGCTGGATTTGGGCTACGAGAGCGCCAGCGGCTTCGTCACCATGTTCAGAAAGGCGGTGGGCAAACCGCCGGCGCGCTACCTGGCGGAGCGCAACGCCTCTGGAGAGACCCTGGGCGGTGCGATCACCATGTAAAAAAGCCGGCGCAAGTGCCGGCTTAGAACAGGTGAAAATCAGAAGTCGTAGAACACCGTTATCCAGGTGGAATCCGGCTCGTTGTCGCTGCTATTGGCCAGCGTGCGCTCCACATACACCGACAGACCGTAACCGATGGTGGTGCCCGCGCCAAGATAGACGTGGTTGGCGTGATACGCCTCGTCTCCCTTCAGCCGCAGCGAGTCCGCCGCCACATAAGGCTGGACGGATTTGAGAAACGGCTTGTCGATATTGAAGGTGTAACCGACGAAGCCTTCCAGCCCGTAGCCGTCACCGGCGAAGAAGTGCGACAGCGTGCGCTGGCGGGTGCTCGGCACATAATCTTTGTAGTAGCTGGCGGTACCGACGATATACCAGTTGTTCGGCTGCCAGGTTAACGCGGTGCCGGACAACTGCTGGTGATAATCTTTTTCGCTGTACAGATTATCTTTGATCTTCGCATCGGTATAACTGTAGGCGGCGCTGAAGGTGAAGTCTTTCGTCACCTTGTAATCGAAGCCCAGCCCGCCGCCGCCTTTGCGGCGATAAATCAGGTTATCCGCGGTGTGCAGATCGTCTTCCGGCAATAAATAGTTGGCGTACAGCGTGACCGGCCCAAAATCATTGGTGTACTTGATGCTGTTTTTCGGTTTATTGCCGCCGTCGTAGTCGCCGGAAATACCGATGCCGGTGCCGCCCGCGTGGCCGTCGTTATCCCAGACGTCGCTTTTGATGCCGACCACCGAATAATAGATGCCGTACTGGTGGCCATAGGTCAGGGTGCCATAACGATCGTCTTTAAAACCGGCGTACAGCTGGCGCTGATAGTCGCGCTTGCCGTCTTCGTTATAGTGCCCGTCCCAACTGAGCGCGTGCGCCAAATCGACGCCCCACTCGTAATAGCCGATGATCGAGGTGTCCTGCGTCAGCGCATAGTCGCCGCTGAAGCGAAAACGCGTACCGCCGTCGTGGCCGTTTTTGTCATAGCCCGGCTCCGGGCCGTTATTGAAGATCCACTCGGGGCGAATGCTGCCGCCCACCTTTAAACTGAGCGGCGCCAGCAACACATTGCTCTGCGGGTTTTTATCCAGAATGGTGATCTCGGCCTGCGCGCCGGCGGAAATCGCCGACAGCAAGACGCCGCCAATGAATATTGGCGTTGTATTTTTTCTCATTATTACCCCTGCCCGAAAAAATTATTGTTATAAACGCGGTGGTCTTAAGCCACGCAGAAATAATTAACCGATGTGAACAGCGCACGCAAGATATAAAAATTTACGCCATAACCTGCCATTATTTCAGGTTGGATTTAATTTCAGCAAAAACATGTTCACCTGTAACACGGAGAAAAACAATGTAATAACCGCAGCACGAAATAAACCAATCAGCACGTTTCATCCAAAATAACCCAGCGTGATTATCTGGGAATAATGATAGCAAATAACAAATAAATATTATTGCCGCAGGTAAACCGTCACGCGAGGGAATTAATTAAAGGCGGGAAATAACGACGGAGCGCATTGCGCGCTCCGGGGAAAATCTCACTACTGCGCCAGCCAGCCGCCGTCCATGTTCCAGGCGGCACCGCGCACCTGCGCCGCCGCATCGCTGCACAGGAACAGCGCCAGCTCACCGAGCTGCTCTGGCGTGACGAACGCTTGCGAAGGCTGCTTCTCCGCCAACAGCTCATCGCGCGCCCGCTGCGGATCGGTACCGGCGGCGATACGTTTGTCGATCTGCTGCTGCACCAGCGGCGTCAGCACCCAGCCGGGGCAGATGGCGTTGCAGGTGACGGGCGTGCGGGCGGTTTCCAGCGCCAGCGTCTTGGTCAGCCCCACCACGCCGTGCTTGGCCGCCACATAGGCCGACTTGTCTTTCGACGCCACCAGCCCGTGCACCGACGCTACGTTGATGATGCGCCCCCAGTGGCGCTCGCGCATCCCCGGCAGCGCCAACCGGCAAGTGTGGAACACCGCCGACAGGTTGATGGCGAGAATGGCGTTCCATTTCTCCACCGGAAACTGATCCAGCGGCGCCACGTGCTGAATGCCGGCGTTGTTCACCAGAATATCCACGCCGCCGAACTCGCGTTCGGCATAGTGCATCATGTCCGCTATCTGGGCCGCATCGCCGAGATCGGCGCCGTGATACCCCGGCGCGGCACCCAGCCGGGCGACCTGCGCCTTCGCTGCCTCCACATCGCCGAAGCCGTTGAGGATCACGCGCACGCCGGCGGCGGCCAGCACGGACGCTATTCCGAGGCCGATGCCGCTGGTCGAGCCGGTCACCAGCGCGGTTTTGCCTTGTACACTCATGGTATCGCTCCTTTAAACAATGCCGGTCAGGTAGAACACGCCGATCACGAACAGCACCGCGGCGCTTTTGATCAGGGTGATGGCGAAAATGCCGCCATAGGCCTGCCGGTGGCTGAGGCCGGTGATCGCCAGCAGGGTGATCACCGCGCCGTTGTGCGGCAAGGTGTCCATGCCACCGCTGGCCATCGAGGCCACCCGGTGCAGCACTTCCAGCGGAATGTGTGCCGCATGGGCGGCGGCCACGAAGTTATCGGCCATCGCCGCCAGCGCGATGCTCATGCCGCCGGAGGCCGACCCGGTGATGCCGGCCAGCAGGGTGACGCTGATCGCTTCGTTCAGCAGCGGATTTGGGATCGCCGACAGCGCCTGCGACAGCACCAAAAAGCCCGGCAGCGCGGCGATCACCGCGCCGAAGCCGTATTCGGAGGCGGTGTTCATCGCCGCCAGAATTGCGCCGCCGACCGCCGTCTTGCTGCCTTCCGCCAGCCGGCCGCGAATATTGCCAAAGCCGAACGCCACCACCAGTAGAATACCCGACACCAGCGCCGCTTCCACCGCCCAGATGGCGGTGATCTTCGCCACATCGGTGGTGATGGGCTTGGCCAGCCCCGGCAGCGTCAGATCGTGGCTGGCGCCGTACCACTGCGGGATCCAATGGGTGAAGGCAAGGTTGAATACCCCGACCAAAATCAACGGCAGGATGGCGATCAGCGGATTCGGCAGGTTGATGTCGTCCGGGGTTTCCGGTTCGTTCAGCAGCTCGGTGCCGTAACCCTCCCCCTTCAACTGCGCCTTGCGCCGCTGGCGTTCAAGATACAGCAGGCCGACCGCGATGATGAACAGCGAGCCGATCAGCCCCAGCCAGGGCGCGGCCCAGGCGTTGGTGCCGAAGAAGCTGGTCGGGATGATGTTTTGGATCTGCGGCGTGCCGGGCAAGGCGTCCATGGTGAAGGAGAAGGCGCCGAGCGCCACGGTGGCCGGGATCAGCCGCTTGGGGATGCCGCTCTGGCGGAACAGCTCGGCGGCAAACGGATAGACCGCGAACGCCACCACAAACAGCGACACCCCGCCGTAGGTCAGCAGCGCGCACACCAGCACGATCACCGGAATGGCGTGGCGCCGGCCGAGAATGCGGATCGCCGCCGCGACGATCGAACGGGAAAAACCGGACAGTTCGATCAGCTTGCCGAATACCGCCCCCAGCAGGAACACCGGGAAATAGAGCTTCACGAAGCCGACCATTTTCTCCATAAACAGCCCGGTAAAGGTCGGCGCCACCGCGCCGGGGTCGGTCAACAGCACCGCGCCCAGCGCGGCGATCGGGGCGAACAAAATCACGCTGTAGCCGCGGTAGGCGGCCAGCATCAGTAATCCCAGTGCTGCCAGGGCAATCAAAACGCTCATCGGACACCTCGCTATCGTTGTTATTGTCAGGTACGGAGTGCGAAATTACGGTTTCAGCGCAAAGCGCAGCTGATGCGCCCGGCGCCGTTGAATGCGTTCCCTGCGTGCTTCATCCCACAGATAAAATCCCCGGCCGCTGCGCTGGCCGCTATCGCCGCGCTGCAGCCGCTGTTCAACCAGCGCCATCATCTCGTCGCCGGTCGCCAGTTCCGGGAACAGGTGGCGGGCGATGTCCGCCACCGTCGCCAGCCCGGTCATGTCGGCGGCTTCGAGCGGGCCGACCATGGCGTAGCGCCGCCCCAGCGAGGCGCGCATCACCTGATCCACCACCTCGGCGCTGGCGATGCCGCTGTGGACGATGTGCAGCGCCTCGCGCAGCACCGCAAACTGCAGCCGGTTGCCGACAAACCCCGGCGCGGCGCGCTCCAGCAGCACCGCCTCAAGATCCATCTCGCCGAGCAGCGCCTGCACCGCCGCCAGATGACGCGGTTCGGTGGCGCTGCCGGGCACGATCTCCACCAGCGGGATCAGGTGCGGCGGGTGCCAGAAATGGGCGATCAGCAGGCGCTGCGGATGGGTCATGCGCGCCGCCAGCTCGTCCGGCGGCAGGCCGCTGGTGTTGCTGGCGATCACCGCGTCGTCGGCGATCAGCCCTTCCAACTGCTCATACAGCGCATGCTTCAGCTCGAGCCGTTCCGGGATCGCCTCAATAAGCAGCCGGGCGCGCGCCACCTCGTTCAGATCGCCGGTCACGCGCAGCCGCACCAGCGCCGCGTCGCGCTCATCGTTATCAAACTGCCCGACGTCGCTCAGCTCGGCCAGAATGCCGCTCGCCACCGCCGGCGCTTCCGCCAGGCGCTGCGGATCCGGGTCATACAGCAGCACCTCATGGCCGTGGCGAATAAAGTGGGTGGCGATGCCCACCCCCATCAGCCCGGCGCCCAGTACCGCATAGTCAGATGACTGCATGGTGCCCTCCTCGGTTGTTTACGGGCGCTCTACCGCCAGCGCCACCCCCTGCCCGCCGCCGATGCACAGCATCGCCAGCCCCTTGTTCACCCCGCGGCGCTGCATTTCGAACAGCAGCGACACCAAAATGCGACAGCCGGACGCGCCGATCGGATGCCCCAGCGCGATCGCTCCGCCGTTGACGTTGACCCGTTCCGCCTCCCAGCCCAGTTCTTTACCCACCGCCAGCGCCTGCGCGGCGAAGGCTTCGTTGGCTTCGATCAGATCGACCTCCTCCAACCGCCAACCGGCTTTTTCCAGGCAGCGGCGCGCGGCCGGCGCCGGGCCGATGCCCATGATCGCCGGTTCGACGCCCGACGAGGCGTAACCGGCGATGCGCGCCAGCACCGGCAAACGCAGCGCGGCGGCTTTTTCCGCGCTCATCAGCAGCACCACGGCGGCGCCGTCGTTGAGCGACGAGGCGTTGCCGGCGGTCACCGTGCCCTCTTTGCGAAACGCCGGGCGCAGCCGCGCCAGCGCCTCCAGGCTGGTGTCGCGCGGCTGTTCGTCGCGCTCTACCCGTAGCGCTTCGCCCTTGGGCTGCGGCACCGTCACCGGCGTGATCTCCTGCGCGAAACGCCCGGCCTGCTGCGCCGCCTGCGCCTTCTGCTGCGAGCGCAGCGCGAACCTGTCTTGTTCTTCTCTGCTGATGGCGTATTTCTCCGCCAGGTTCTCGGCGGTGATGCCCATGTGATAGTCGTTGAACGCGTCCCACAGGCCATCGTGGATCACGCTGTCCACCATCTGCGCGTGACCGAGGCGCAGGCCGGCGCGCGCGCCGGCCATCAGGTAAGGCGACTGGCTCATGCTTTCCTGGCCGCCGGCGATCACCGCGTCGGCGTCACCGCTGCGGATCGCCTGCACCGCCAGATGCACCGCCTTCAAACCGGAGCCGCACACCTTGTTGATGGTCAGCGCCGGCGTCGTAACGGGCAGCCCGGCGTTGAGCGCGGTCTGGCGCGCCGGATTCTGCCCGCAGCCGGCGGTCAGCACCTGGCCGAGGATCACTTCATCGATCTGCTGCGGCGCCACGCCGCTTTGCGCCAGCAGCCCCTGCACCGCCGCCGTGCCCAGTTCCACCGCCGTCAGCGGCGCCAGCGCGCCGTGAAAACTGCCGACCGGCGTGCGCGTCGCCGCCACGATCACCACTTCACGTTGTTGCACATTCACCTCCCGTCTCAGAAACGCATTTCCGGCACTTGCTCCGGCACGATCAGCCGGCCGGCGGTTTTGGCGACAATCTCCGCCACGCTGACGCCCGGCGCGCGTTCGCGCAGCACGAAGGCGCCGTCTTCAATTTCCAGGTAGGCCAGATCGGTCAATACCTTGCGGATGCAGCGGGCGCCGGTCAGCGGCAGCGTGCAGCGCGGCAGCAGCTTGGACTCGCCGCCCTTCGCGGCGTGGGTCATAACCACGATGATGTTCTCCGCCCCCGCCACCAGATCCATCGCGCCGCCCATGCCCTTGACCATCTTGCCGGGGATCATCCACGAGGCGATGTTGCCCTCGACGTCCACTTCAAACGCCCCCAGCACGGTCAGATCGACATGGCCGCCGCGGATCATGGCGAACGACTGCGCCGAATCGAAAATAGACGCGCCGAGGCGCGCGGTGACCGTCTGCTTGCCGGCGTTGATCATGTCGGCGTCCAGCTGCTGCTCGGTCGGGAACTCGCCCATCCCCAGCAGGCCGTTTTCCGACTGCAGCATCACGTCCATGCCCGCCGGCACATAGTTGGCCACCAGCGTCGGGATGCCGATGCCCAGGTTGACGTAGTAACCGTCCCTCAGCTCTTGCGCCACGCGCTGCGCCATTTGTTCACGGGTAAGCATGCGAATTCTCCTTATGCCCGCAGGGTGCGTTGTTCGATACGCTTCTCGAAGGTGCCCTGGATCAGCCGATCGACGTAGATGCCGGGGGTATGGATCGCCGCCGGATCCAGTTCGCCCGGCGCCACGATCTCTTCCACTTCCACCACCGTGATGCGCCCGGCGGTCGCCATCAGCGGATTGAAGTTCTGCGCAGTGTGGCGGTAGATGACGTTGCCGAAGTGATCGGCCTTCCAGCCTTTCACGATGGCGAAATCGCCGGTGATGGCGGTTTCCATGATGTAAGGGCGGCCGTTGAACTCGCGCACCTCTTTGCCTTCGGCGATCGGCGTGCCGTAACCGGTGGCGGTGAAGAATGCCGGGATGCCGGCGCCGCCGGCGCGGATCTTCTCCGCCAGCGTGCCCTGCGGCGTGAGATCCACCTCCAGCTCACCGCTGAGCGCCTGCTGCTCGAACAGCGCGTTTTCGCCGACGTACGATCCCACCACCTTGCGGATCTGATGGGTTTCCAGCAGCCGCCCGAGGCCGAACCCGTCGACGCCACAGTTGTTGGAAACCACCGTCAAGCCGCGCACGCCACGCCGGCGGATCTCTTCGATCAGGTTTTCCGGGATGCCGCACAGGCCAAAGCCGCCCGCCAGCACCGTCATGTTGTCCGTCAGGCCTGCCAGCGCTTCCTGGTAGCTGCCGACGCGTTTGTCGAGCCCTGCCATATCGTTGCCCCTGCATGTTGCGGCGCAGGGCGAAATGCCCTGGCTTGCGTGAGGGCATCTTCAGGTCACAAAAATGATTTGTTAATTTTGTTTTTATGCCGCATTCATTTAGAATTTTTATTAATCACTCGTTAACCGACAATTAACAAAGAGTTAACGCCAACCAAAATGAAAATGAGCATCAAACAGTTACGCGCGTTTTTAGCGGTAGCTCACACTCTGAATTTCGCCCAGGCCAGCGAGCGGCTGAATATTTCTCAGCCGGCGCTCAGCCTGGCGATCCGTGGGCTGGAAGACGCGTTGGGGGGGCCGTTGCTGCTGCGCACCACCCGCCGGGTGACGCTGACGCCGGAAGGAGAAACCTTCTTCCCGATGGCGCGCCAGCTGCTGGCGGATTGGGATAACGCGGAAGAGGCGATGCGTCAGCGCTTCACCCTGCAGATGGGCAAGGTGGCGATCGCCGCCATGCCATCGTTCGCCGGCAACCCGCTGCCGCCGATCCTCAAGGCGTTTCGCGATCGTTACGCCGGCATCAACGTGGCGGTGCACGACGTCATCAACGAGCAGGTGTTTGAAATGATCCGCGAAGGCCGGGTGGAGATGGGTATCGCCTTCGAGCCGGAGCCGAGCGACACCCTGCACTTCACCCCGCTGTGCCGCGATCGCTTTCTGGCGGTGGTGCCGAAGGATTCGGCGCTGGCACGCAGGGCGCAGGTGAGCTGGAAGGAGCTGCTGACGCTGGATTTCATCACCCTGCAGCGGCCATCGGCGGTGCGGCTGCTGCTGGAGCAGGAGCTGGCCCGCAGCGGGCGAACGCTGGAGGTGGCGTTTGAGAGCCACCAGTTGGTGACGGTCGGGCGCATGGTGGCCAACGGCCTCGGCGCCAGCGCGGTGCCGGCGCTGTGCGAGCAACAGATGGATGAGCTGGGAGCGGTGTGCGTGCCGCTGATCGGCCCGATCATCGAACGGCGCGTGGGCCTGATCCGCCTGGCGCAGCATCAGCTCTCTTCCGCCGCGCAGGCGCTGGCGACGGTAATCGAACGGGAGATGGCGGAGAGTGGCGCGGCTCCTGCGCTTAAACCGTAAACCCGACGTGCTTGCCGCCCGGCAGCTCAACGTCAAGGCGCAGCGTGCCGCCCATCGCTTCCACGTAGCGTTTCAGGGTCGAAATCTTCAGCTCGTTGCCGCGCCCTTCGATGGCCGCGACCGAAGGCTGGGAAATACCCAGCGTTTTCGCCAGTTCCTGTTGGGAAATATTCAGCGCTTCCCGCAGCTGGTGCAGGTGCGCTTCAAACAGCATCTCTTCGGCCATTTCCTCGATGCGCCGGCGGCTCTCCGGGGTGCGGGCGGCCAGCAGTTGTTTTAAGGTGCTCATGGGTTACTCCTTGTAAACTCTTTCGTTGTCATTACCGTCCACGTGGCATCGACAGATTATAGATTACAATCTATGACAAGACGATAGACTGGAATATATAATTTTCTCCAGACCACCATTGGCGTTTTGCCTGGCAGCTGACAAAAGAAAGTGGTTATTGCCTTGCGGCTTGAACATGGGATGCAACAAGAGACGGGAACAGCGACATCAGCGTCGGACAGAGAAGAAAACATGCTGATTTGGCGAGGTAATAAAGCACGCAACCCGGTTTTTTATTTATGAATGAATATCAAAATAATAGAATCATTCTCCATATCAATCAATTAATTACACCAAATACTCCTTTGCCTTTCCGTCTTGTGAGCGAACGCAAAAGATTGTGACAAAGTGGGTTAATCATGTCTGAACTTTCGTTATGGTATTTTTTCATGTTTTAACGGATTAAAACCATGGCCACAACTCAAGGAAACGCCAGAAAACTTACGGCCGGTGAAATCACATTGGCCAGACTGCTCTACAAAGATGCTGTCGATTACTCGCGCGTTCGCGTCCATAACGGCAGCTATTTCCCCTTCGGCTTACAGCATGAAGATACGGCCGTAACACCAAATGGCACGCTCTATTTTATGCCCAAACACTTCAAAGAAGACTTTGCCACGGCAAACGCCTACGATCAGCATTGGTTTATCCATGAAATGGCGCATGTCTGGCAATATCAATTAGGTATGAACGTACGCCTGCGCGGGTTGGCTAGTTGGGCGGTTTCCTATCAGTATTCCTTGCCCAATTATCATCTTCTATCCGATTATGGAATGGAGGCACAGGCAAGTATCATTGCAGACTATTTCTATCTCACTAAATTCGGGCGCAATGGTTTTCAAATAATCACCAACTACAGCGGCATTATTGGGCCAGACATCAAAAAACGCTATGAATGGGTATTGCGAGCTTTCCTGAAAAATCCAAAGAACCGGAACACCTTATTATGACAAGACGTTATCTCTCTTTGCTGTGCGTACTGCTACTGAACGGCTGTCAATCCACTCAGCCCTGGTACCATCCGTTGGATGTCTCGCTCAAAGACAATCAACCTTGCTTTGCAGTGCCTATCAACAGCGTTCGCAGCGGCGACAACCTGCAAAACCGGGGAGTGATCGTCTCACGACAGGAACAACAGCAATGGCATATCGTCTGGACCTCACCAGAAGTCACTCCGTTGCCTGACCTGAAACCAGGGCAATGCGTCACTTATCCGCAAGTAAACTGGGCTGCGGGAGAATACTCCGTCTTGCTCGGCGTCTCGATGAATAACGATACGGAAAGGCGTAAATACATGAAAGAATTCAACTTAAGAATTAATCCCAAAGGAGAAATACAGCTACAGTAAGGAGACTGGGATTATTTATTCCCCCTCCACCGCCTGCACCGCCGCCTTCTGCGTGGCGCGCTGATATAAGCACAGCTCCCTGCCCGGCTGGTTTTTCATAAACGGCTGCGGGTAGCGCCCGCCGATAAACAGCGCCGAATAGCCGACGTCATCACCGTAGTGAATAATCTCCCCTTCCACCCTGGCGTTTTTTAGCCCGCTGGCTTGCAGGCAGGCGGCGCGCATCGCCCGTTCGCTCTCGGCCCACGCCTGTGGGGAAGACGCGGTGGCGTGGAACGCGGCCAGCGCGGCGATAAGCAGCCCTATTCTCTTCATCGTTATCCCTCTTTCTACGGCCCGTCTCGCCAGTATAGACCGTGCCAACCCGGCCAACCCGCCGCGCTCTTTACGGCATTTTTATTCCGCGCCCCGTTAACGTTACGGCGTTTTTACAGACAGTTTTTGCCGCCGCAGATACCCTTTTCACATCGCCGCTATGGCCTCACAAGAGAGTTGTCTCATGCGTTTATCCCTGCCTCTGGCCGTGACCGGTCTTCGTTCTGGAGCACGCCATGCATGCTAATATCATCGGGTTCAATCCTCTGCTGGCGGAGCTGCCCGCATCGCCGACGCGCACCTTCCGCAAAGAGCTGGAACACTACCTGCAGCGCTATCCGGATACCGAACAGCTGGATATTTATCTGCACGATCTGAACGGCCAGCTGCGCGGCAAGCGCCTGCCGATCGCCGAAGCCTTTGGCCTGGAAAAAGGCTGCTACTTCCCGCTGTCAATCTACGCCCTGGATCTGCACGGCCGGGTGATTGAAGAGAGCGGGCTGGGGCAGCGGGCGGGCGAGCCGGACCGCTTGTGCCTGCCGGTGCCCGGCACGCTGCGCCCCTGCGCGCGCGATCCCGAACGCCACGCCCAGCTGCTGCTGACGATGCAAAACGCCGACGGCGGCGCCTGCGAGCTGGAGCCGCGCGTGGTGCTGCAACGGGTGCTGAAGCGCCTGCACGAGCGCAACTGCTTCCCGGTGGTAGCGGCCGAACTGGAGTTCTACCTGCAGGATCCGCTGCGCCCCGCCGAAACGGAAGCTTGCCCGACGCAGAGCTTCGCGGTGGATGCGCCCGAGCGCCACCATGCGCTGCTGAGCGACATCGAACGGCACGCGCGGCTGCAAAGCCTGCCGCTGACCGGCGTGGTGGCTGAAGCCGCCTCCGGCCAGTACGAGCTGAACCTGCATCACAGCCGGCGCGTGCTGGAAGCCTGCGACCAGATCATGGCGCTGAAACGCCTGACGCGGCAGATTGCCGAGCAACATCACCAGCACGCCTGCTTTATGGCCAAGCCCTGTGCCCATGCCGCCGGCAGCGGGCTGCATTTTCACATCAGCCTGCAGAACGAGCGCGGCGAGAATCTGCTGACCGGCGCGCCGGGCGAACTGAGCGACAACATGCAACAGGCGATGGCGGGCATGCTGGCGCTGATGCCGGCGTCGATGGCGATCCTGGCGCCCAACATCAACGCGTTTCGCCGCTTCCGCCCCGGCATGCACGTGCCGCTGCGCGCCTCCTGGGGCCACAACAATCGCACGGTGGCGCTGCGCCTGCCCTGCGCCGACAGCGCCAATCAGCGCATCGAATACCGCCTGGCCGGCGCCGACGCCAACCCCTATCTGGCGCTGGCGGTGATGCTCGGCGGCCTGCTGCACGGGCTGGAACACCCGCTGCCGCTGCCGCCCGCCGCCAACGGCTGCGAAAGCGACAACGCCGCCCCCTTGCCGCTCGGCCAGCAGGAGGCGCTGGCGCTGTTCCGCCACAGCGATCCGCTGCGCGAGCTGCTCGGCCCGGCGTTCTGCACCCTGTGGCACACCTGCAAAAGCGCCGAACTGCGCCGCTTCGAGGAACAGGTCACCGCCGCCGAACTCGGCTGGATGCTGTAACCATCCACTGATTCGTTAACCTAAGGATAATCATGAACATGCAACCGCAATTGGCCCCCGTACAGCCGCTGCTCTGCTGGCGCAAAGGCGTTTTTCATATCAGCACCGATCGGCAGTTATTGGATATCGAGGCGATCCAGCGTTTCCTCAGCCTGCCGGATCGGACGGCGGCGGAGCGCCTGGCGCGCCACGGCCTGTGCTTTGGCCTGTACCGCAAACGCCACCAGCTCGGCTTCGCCCGTATGGTGACCGATTACGCCACCTTCGCCTCGGTGAGCGAGCTGTTCGTCAGCGCCGAATACCGCGGCGTCGGGCTGGGAAGCTGGCTGACGCGCTGCTGCCTGGCGCATCCGGCATTGCGCGGCTTGCGCGTCACGCTGCCCGTGCTGCAAGCGCCCTGGCGCGCCGACTGCGCGGCGCACGCCCCGCGCGCCCTGCACTGATAAGGAGAACCCGATGTCTCGTTTGGTGCTGATTTCCAACAAACAGTGCGACGGCAAGGATCTGGCCTGCGCCGGCCGGACGTTGGCGGCCGACGCCGAACCGGGGCTGTGGCTCGGCTGGAACGGCGACGTGCAGAATTTTGCGCAGCGCCCGATCAGTTGCCGCCAACGCGCCGGTTACGATCAGGTGACCTTCCCGCTGTCGATCGAGGAGTTTCGCCGCCACTATCAGGGCTACTACCACGACGGCCTGTGGCCGGTGTTCCACAACCAGCCGGAGAAGGCACACTTCACGCCGGAAAACTACCGCGCTTACCGGCGGCTGAACTGCCGTTTCGCCGATATCGCCTGCGAGCACCTGTGCCCCGGCGACATCGTCTGTATCGACGACTACCAGCTGCTGCCCTGCGCCCAGGCGTTGAAGGAGCAGGGGCTGCTGAATGCCTGCGCGTTCTTCTTCCACCTGCCGTTCCCGTCGGCGGCGCTGCTGCGGCGCATCCCGGAACATCGCCAGCTGATCGCTTCGCTGCTGTTCTACGATCTGATCGGCTTTACCACCACGGACGATCGCAACGCCTTTCTCAGCTGCCTGTCAGGCGAGTTCCCGCTGGAGATACTGCCCGACGACCAGATCCAGGCCAACGGGCATATTTTCGCCACCGGCATTTTCCCCGCCGGCATCAACGGCAGGCAGGTTTATTAATGTTACGGCGCGCGCGGTATTCAGGCGCGCCGTTTTATTTCGCTGCGATTTATTTCCACCGCATTTACCGCCATCAAAATAGGTCATTTAATTTTCTGAATATAGCGATTAAAAAATGAATATTCATCCTGTTACATATCAACCGTAAAAACCGCGCGCCGCCAATTGCTTTTTATTAGCAAAACACATTACCCTCTCCGTGCCATATTTAAACCGAGGAGGGCCCTATGGGCGATGAAAGTTTTAGTTTTACGCTAATGCTATTGGGCACCTTTCAGTAATGCCATCTACGTTGCATTCTGAAAGATACGGAATGCGGCAACCGCTCCCCTTCTGACGGCCTTTCCCGCTCTGCCCGCCCATCGCCCCGCTGCGAAAACAACGTTTGTCTCAACCGCTGTGGCGGTATTTATCTGATGTCGCCGGGAGCATTACCCGAGCGCCGACGGATTTCTTATGGGAAAAATAAGGTATTGCGTTATGCAAAATAACCGGGGTACATCTGTTTTCAGAAAGTCTTATTTAAATGACTTTATCGTTATCGCCATCGGCGTTTTCTTCATTGCCTTTTTTATTCGTGCATGGGGCGACATGCACGGCGACTTCAATGAACAAAACGTCTCTGCCATTAGTCTCGATGCCTGGAACCTGCTTTATTATTCGCTCAGAACCAGCATGCGTTTTCTCCTCGGTATGGCCTGGTCGCTGCTGTTTTCTGTGGTGTTCGCCGTGCTGGCCGCGCGCTATGCGCCGCTGCGCCGGGTGATCCTGCCCTTCGTCAACTTTATGGAGTCGGTGCCGCTGGTGGGGTTCCTGACCTTCACGACCGTGTACTTTCTCAACCTCTACCCACACAGCGTGATGGGGCTGGAGTGCACCGCCATCTTCGCGGTGTTTACCGGCCAGGCCTGGAACATGATGCTGACGCTGTATCAGACGCTGCGCATCGTGCCCAAGGAGCTGGACGAAGCCGCCCGCAGCTTCAATTACAACCCGTGGCAACGCTTCTGGCGGCTGGAATTCATCTATTCGGTGCCGGGCCTGCTGTGGAACGCCATGGTGTCGCAATCCGCCGCCTGGTTCGCCCTGGTGGCCTCCGAAGCCATTCCGGTCGGCGATCGCTCGGTCGAACTGCCCGGCGTCGGCTCTTATATCGCCGAAGCGCTGGCGCAGCAGAACGTGCCGGCGATCCTGTATGCGATCGTCGCGCTGGCCGCCAACATCGTGCTGCTCGATCAGCTGGTGTTCCGCCCGCTGGTGCGTTACACCGCCCGCTTCAAATACGAAGACGTCACCGCCAATCGGGCGCTCGGCAATCCGTGGTTTTACAACAGCCTGGCCTTCTCGCACGTCGGCGCGGCGCTCGGCCGCACGCTGCGCGCGCTGGCTGACCTGTGGCTGTTCAAGCTGCCGCGGCTGTGGTACGCCCTCGGTCTGCACCGCCTGTTCAGGCTCGCCGCCAAAGGCAACTGGCTGTGGCGCAGCCTGTGGTATCTCGGCGTGGTGTTGGCCTGCGTGTGGTTCGGCTATCAGTTGTGGGAATACTTCCCCAAACAGTACTTCGCCATGCTGCCGGAGTGGATGTTGCTCACCACCGCGCGCGTGGCCGCGGCCATGCTGCTCAGCGTGGCGATCTTCACGCCGCTGGGGGTGTGGATCGGCCTGAATCCGCGCCTGGTGAAGATCTTCCAGCCGATCATCCAGATCCTGGCGGCCATTCCGCCCAACATTTTCTACCCGCTGATCGCCGCCTTCATCGCCATTTATCATCAGGATCTCGGCTGGTGGGCCATTCCGATGATCATGCTGGGCACCCAGTGGTACGTATTGTTCAACGTGATCGCCGGCGTTTCCGCCATTCCGACGCAGATCACCGAAGTCAGCGAAACCTTCGGCCTGCGCCGTTTCCGCTGGTGGCGCTACTACATGCTGCCGGCGATCTTCCCCTATATCGTGACCGGCATCATCTCCGCCGCCGGCGGCGCCTGGAACAGCGCCATCGCCGCCGAAGTGATCCAGTGGGGCAGCACCACCCTCAGCGCTACCGGGCTGGGCGCGTTCATTTCCGTCGTCACCGACGCCGGCAAGAACCCGGAGTCCGCACTGGGCTGCGCCGCGATGTGCACGCTGGTGGCGCTGTGCATCATCTTCGTCTGGCAACCGCTGTATCGCATCGCGGAAACCAAATTCAAATATGACTGATCAAGGGGGGACCACATGCTGACTCAAGACGTGATTATCAGCGCCCGTCGGTTGAACAAAACGTTTATCGGCGAAAACAAGCGCCCCACCCCCGTGCTGCGCGACGTGTCGCTGACCGTGCACGCCGGCGAGTTCGTCACCATTCTGGGGCAATCCGGTTCGGGCAAGTCCACGCTGCTGCGCATGCTGGCCGGGCTGATCCCGCCGGACAGCGGCACGCTCACCCTGGCGGGCAAACCGGTCTGCGGCCCGAGCGCCAACGCCGGCATGGTGTTTCAGTCCTACGCGCTCTACCCCTGGCTGACGGTGTACGACAACATCGCCTTCGGCCTGCTGGCGCAAAAGCTGCCGCCGCAGACGATCGCCGAGCGGCTGGAGGCGCTGCTGCGCCTGGTGGGGCTGAGCGGCTATGAGCACGCCTGGCCGCGCGAGCTGTCGGGCGGCATGCGCCAGCGCGTGGGCTTCGCCCGGGCGTTGGCGGTAGAGCCCGATGTCTTGCTGCTGGACGAGCCCTTCTCCGCCCTCGATATCTTTACCGCGCAAAAACTGCGCAGCGATCTGCTGGCGCTGTGGGGAGACAACCGGCTGCGCACGCGCGCCATGGTGATGGTGACGCACGACGTCGAAGAGGCGGTGCTGATGTCCGATCGGGTGCTGATCCTGGACGCGACCAGCAAACGGATCGATGACGAATTCAGCATCAATATTCCCCGCGCGGCGCGCAACCGGGACAGCCTGCGGCACCTCACCGATCGGATCCGCAGCTGCCTGTACAAAAAAATAGCGCAGGCGCAACCGGCCGGATAAGGCCGCATTTTCGTTAACTCAGGGTAGTGAAATGAAACATAAAAGCTTACTGATGGCGCTGGTCATCCTGATGCCGGCGGCCGCCGCCGGGGCAGAAATCGTCAACAAAGACGGCAATAAACTGGATCTCTACGGCCAACTGAACGGGGTGCATTACTTCAGCAGCGATGCCGACAATAACGGCGATCGCTCCTACACCCGTTTCGGTTTCAAAGGCGAGACGCAGATCGCCGACGGGCTGACAGGGTATGGCCAATGGGAATATCAGGCGGGGCTCGATCAGCCGGAAAGCGCCGGGCCGGGCAATAGCTATACCCGGCTGGGCTTCGCCGGGCTGACGTTCGGCCGCTGGGGCAGCCTGGACTACGGCCGCAACTACGGCCTGCTGTATGACGTGGCCGGCTGGACGGACGTGCTGCCCGAATTCGGCAACGACAGCTACGAAGCGGCCGACAACTTCATGACCGGCCGCGCCAACGGCCTGCTGACCTACCACAACCGCAGCCTGGGCGGGCTGTTGGACGGTCTGGATCTCGGCCTGCAATACCAGGGGAAGAATCGGGGGGACGACGCTCTGCGGGCGAAGGATATTCAGACGCAAAACGGCGATGGCTACGCCTTTTCCGCCACCTACGACACCGGCGCGGGGCTAAACTTTGGCGCCGCCTACGCCAACTCTGCGCGCACCCTGGCGCAGCAGCGCTTCGGCCTGGCTGACGGCGATCGCGCCCGGGCCTGGACGCTGGGGCTGAAATACGATCTGGACAACCTCTACCTGGCGGCCAGCTATGCGCGCACCGAAAACATGACCTATGTCGACGGCGATCGCTACGCCGGATTCGCCCCCCGCGCGGACGCCGTCGAGGCGGTCGCGCAGTATCACTTCGATTCCGGCGTCACGCCCTCGGTGGCCTACCTGCAAACGCGCGGCCGTAACCTGCCCGGCATCGGCGACGCCGATCTGGTCAAATACCTGGATCTGGCGCTGAACTACAGCTTCAACGCCAATATGTCGACCTACGTGGAGTACAAGCTCAACCTGCTGCAACGGCAGAACGCCGTCGGCGCTGGCGCCGATGACATTGTCGAAACCGGCATCATGTATCAGTTCTGACCCGATCCCGGCCGCAGCGCGCGCTGCGGCCGGTTCATTATTTGTCTTGCGCCCGCCCTGTTATTCTCTCGTTTAATTCAGGTTTATATTTCCATAAAATAGCGCCTATATTCATTCTCATGATTTTCGTTGACACCCCGTTTAATAAATAAAGAAAAACCTCCCCGCATTCATATTAAATTACATTTTACCGCGATAATTCCGCCTAACCACATTGAATCACAGGCAATATCACGCGTATTATGGCCACACGAAAAATAACGGGGAAATGATATGGACGGCGACAGTTGGTTGTTTATTTTATTGTTGGAATCGCTGAGGTCACAGGAGCAATAGTCATCCCATTGCATCCTGAAAGTGTCAGGATATGCGTCAGTTACCACATCCCTTCGCTTTACCCCTTCAGCGCATGGCCTCCGCGCACGCCGCTCCGGCGCGCCTGACAGGCTAATCCTTCCAGCATACGCTTATTAACAGTCCGATAACGCTCAGGCTTATTTGCGCTCGCATTTATTTTACCCCTGCGCGGCGATAACTATCGGCCATTTTTCCATGCTCATATTTTTAATTGAGTGGAGAAACATCATGATGGTAAAAAAAACCACGCTGCTGACAGTTAATAACGTCAGCAAAAGCGTTCAGCCTACCGGTAAAGAAAAACGCCTGGTGCTGAATGAAATCAACCTGCGCCTCTACGATAACGAGGTCGTCAGCATTTTGGGGCAGTCCGGCTCGGGCAAATCCACCCTGCTGCGCATACTTTCCGGCCTGATCGCGCCGGATCTGGGCACCGTGATGCTGGGGGATAAAAAAGTCTCGGGGCCGAATCCGCAGATCAACATGGTGTTCCAGACCTTCGCCATTTTCCCGTGGCTGAACGTCTATCAAAATATCGCCTTCGGGCTGCAGGCGCAGGATCTGCCGCCGCAGGTGGTCGAAACCCAGACGCTGAAAATGCTCGATCTGGTCGGTCTCGCGCCCTACCGCGACGCCTACCCGCGCGAGCTTTCCGGCGGCATGCGCCAGCGGGTCGGCTTTGCGCGCGCGCTGGCAGTAGAACCGATGCTGCTATTGCTGGACGAGCCGTTTTCCGCGCTGGACGTCTATACCGGCGAACACCTGCGCAGCGATCTGCTGCGCATCTGGAGCTCTCGCCAGATCAAAACCCGCTCCATCGTGCTGGTGACCCACAGCGTAGAGGAAGCGGTGATGATGTCTGATCGCATCTTCCTGCTGGGCGCCGGCACCCTCGACGGCTGCTATCACATCGCGCAGCGCCGCGAGACGCGTACCCGCGAGGGGATGCAGCCGCTGACGGACAAAATCAGCGAGACGCTCAGCCGGCAGATCGCCGCCGCGCACTGAGCGCCGCCCTGGCCTGGCGGGACGGATCCCGCCAACTTAACTACCTGTTTATCAAGAGTCACCCCGCCACGGGTGGCTCATGATAAGCGGATAATACATCGAGTTATTATCATGCATTTCATTCATACACTGCTGACGCTGCTGACCGCGTCCGTCCTGGGCGCCGCCATCGGCTACGAAAGACAATTTCGCCAGCGCACCGCCGGGCTGCGTACCAATACGCTGGTGGCCACCAGCGCGGCGATCTTCGTCCACCTGGCCATGACCATCGACGGCAGCGGCGGCGCGGTGCGCGTCATCTCCTACGTGGTCTCCGGCGTCGGCTTTCTCGGCGCCGGGGCCATCATGAAAGAAGGGATGAACATCCGCGGCCTGAACACCGCCGCCACGCTCTGGGGCTCCGCGGCGGTCGGCGCCTGCGCCGGCTGCGGCCTGTACGGCGATGCGCTGGCCGCCACGCTGTTCGTGCTCGCCGCCAACACCCTGCTGCGCCCTCTGGTCAATATGGTCAACAAACAGCCCTTCAATGACGTTAACGGCGAATCCACCTACCAGATTTGCGTCATTGCCTTCGAGCATGAGCAGCGTGAAGCGCTGGCCAAATTCAAACAGGTGCTGCAAGGAGAAAACTGCTTTATCTCGCATCTGGATATCGAACCCTTTGGCGACGACGACGTGGAGATCACCGCCACGCTGATGCCGGCCTCCGTCACCACGCCGGTGCTCGACCAGACCATCAATAAACTGCTGAACGACAGCATGATGAAACAGGCCTATTACAGCCGCATCGCCGGCTCCGGTTAATGCCGTTCACTTCCTGGGAGATCCACCATGAAAACCATGCCGAAACTGGCTCATCTGACGATGTTCAAAGACATCGTTCACTGCGGAAGTTTGCACGATGCCGCGAAAAAACTGGCCGTCTCGCAACCGACGCTCAGCCGGGTGCTCAAAGAGCTGGAAATGTCCATCGGCGCGCGGTTGCTGGAGCGCAGCAACCGCGGCGTGCGCCTGACGGCGGTCGGCGAGTTGTTTTACCGGCGGATAGACGCCGCCACCAATCAGTTGCTCAGCGCGTTTGACGAGCTGCGCGGCATGAGCGCCGGCGGCGAGAAGCGCCTGCGGGTGGGGATGAGCGTCGATCCGCTGCTGTGCTACCTGCCTCAGGTGCTCGAAGGCTTCAACCGCCGCTACCCGCATACCCGGGTGACGGTGGTGGAAGACGGCCCGGAAGGCCTGCTCGCCCGGCTGAGAAACTGCGAGCTGGATTTGGCGGTCAGCAGCCTGAACGGCGCGGCGGGCGGCGCCGATCTGGCCATGCAGGCGCTGAAGAGCGAGCGCTTCTCGCTCTATCAAGGGGGCGACCTGACCGCCGCCGGGCAGCCGCCGGCCGAAGCCAAATGGGTGGTGCCGCGCTCCTGCTCGGTGGGGCACGCCGCCATCCGCGAGATCGCCGAGCGTTACACGCCGCACGGCCAGATCGTCGAGACCGACTCCTTTCTGGCGACCTGGTGCCTGGTCAGGCAGCAGGGCTATATCGCGCTGCTGAGCGATCGGGTCGTCGCGCACTACGCCCCGCAGCTGCACCTGCAGAAAATCCCGACGCAGGGGATCGACATCAGCGCGCGCTTTTATGTCTTTACCCGCCATGAGCCGGCCACGCCGCCGCTCAGCGTCGCCTTTATCCACCTGCTGCAAACCCTGCAAACGGGTTGAACGCTCAGGCCGCCGCCCGCTGGCGCTCCAGTTCGCGCACCAGCGGGATCACTTCGCGGCCGAAGAACGCCACCTCTTCCTGGAAGTGCAGGAACGCCAACAGCATCAGATCCACCCCGGCGTCTTTCAGCGCGATGATGCGCTCGGCGATCTGTTGCGGCGTGCCGATCAGGTTGGTTTTAAAGCCGTCGTTGTACTGCACCAGATCCTCAAACGAGGATTTGGCCCAGTTGCCCTCGCCCTCCGGCGAAGCCGCCCCGGCGTTCTTCACCTCGTGGCCGAATCCTTGCACCGCCTCCGGGTTGGCGTGATCGATAATCTCCTGCAGCACCGCCTGCGCTTCCTGCTCGGTATCGCGGGCAATGACGAAGCCGTTCACCCCCACCTTGACCCGGTGCTGGTTGGCCCTGGCCTTGGTCTGCAGATCGTCCACCTGCTGGCGAATGCCCTCCACGCTGTTGCCGTTGGTGAAGTACCAGTCCGAGACTCGCGCCGCCATGTCGCGCGCCGCCCGCGAGCTGCCGCCCTGGAAGATCTCCGGCAGCGGATCCAGCGGCTTGGGCTTCAGCGAGTAGTCGCGATAGCGATAAAAATCGCCGGCGAAGCTGAAGCTGGGCTCGGCCCAGATGCCGCGCAAACAGCGGATAAACTCTTCCGAGCGCAGGTAGCGCTCTTCGTGATCCAGCCACGGCTCGCCGATGGCCTTGAACTCGCCGCGGAACCAGCCGCTGACGATATTGACCGCGATGCGCGCCTCCGAAAGGTGGCTGATGGTGGCGATCTGCTTGGCCGCCAGCGTGGGATTCCACGGCCCCGGCAGCAGCGCGGCGATCACCTTCAGCTTCTCGGTGGAATCCAGCAGCGCCTGCGAAAACGACACCGACTCGTGCTGGTTGTCGGCGCCGTAACCGGCGGTGAAACGGATCTGGGTGAGCGCGTAGTCGAAACCGGCGCGCTCGGCAATCTGCGCCAGCTTGCGGTTGTAGCCGATGTCCCAACCGGTGCGCTGCGGGATGTTGCTGATCACCAGACCGCCGGAGACGTTCGGCACCCAGTAGGCGAACTGAATAGGCTGCTGCGAGTGGTTTGCTGCTGACATGCTTCTCTCCCTCTGCTCGTTGGCGCCGTGATGCGGCACACATATAACCATTATCGATTTACAAATATTGAAAACCTTGTTTTGGTTATAAATCCGATAGCAGAATGCGTGCCAACCGCCGCGTTAAGGCATCCGGCTGATAAACCGAGGGTTTAAAGTCGGCGGGTTAAAGCGGGTGCTGCATTGGCAACAGCGGCTGGCGGGCGGCTGTTGGTTATGCAGCAAACCGCTTACCCCGCCAATCCAACCGTTCACCCGGCGGATCTGACCGCTGAGCGAAATACGCCTGTCTTCCCCCCTTACCCCCGGCGATGATGAGCTGTTCCTAAACCCGCCTTACCTCGGGAAAGACGCTACGGCTCACCGCGCCACTCTGACATCTCTTACAAGCGGATGAGTTCATTCATATTTTGCAGACTGGAATTAAGGATACCTCATGAAACGAGAGGGGATTTTAAAGCACATTCCGTGGATGCTGCTGGGGATACTCGGCGCAGCCTGCCTTGGCGTGGTGGCGCTGCGCCGCGGCGAACACATCAGCGCGCTGTGGATCGTCGTCGCTTCGGTGGCGGTGTATCTGGTGGCCTACCGCTACTACAGCCTGTACATCGCCACCAGGGTGATGAAGCTGGACGCCGGCCGTGCCACCCCGGCGGTGGTCAACAACGACGGCCTCAACTACGTGCCGACCAACAAGAACGTGCTGTTCGGCCACCACTTCGCCGCCATCGCCGGCGCCGGGCCGCTGGTGGGGCCGGTGCTGGCCGCGCAGGTCGGCTATCTGCCCGGCACACTGTGGCTGCTGGGCGGCGTGGTGCTGGCGGGGGCGGTGCAGGACTTTATGGTGCTGTTCATCTCCTCGCGCCGCAACGGCGCCTCGCTCGGTGAGATCATCAAAAAAGAGATGGGGCCGATACCGGGCACCATCGCGCTGTTCGGCTGCTTCCTGATCATGATCATCATCCTGGCGGTGCTGGCGCTGATCGTGGTGAAAGCGCTGGCGGAAAGCCCGTGGGGCGTGTTCACCGTCTGCTCCACCGTGCCGATCGCGCTGTTTATGGGCATCTACATGCGCTACCTGCGCCCTGGCCGCGTGGGTGAAGTGTCAATCATCGGCATCGTGCTGCTGGTGGCCGCCATCTGGTTCGGCGGCGTAGTGGCGCACGACCCGTACTGGGGCCCGGCGCTGACCTTTAAAGACACCACCATCACCTTCACGCTGATCGGCTACGCGTTCGTCTCCGCTCTGCTGCCGGTGTGGCTGATCCTGGCGCCGCGCGACTACCTGGCCACCTTCCTGAAAATCGGCGTGATCGTCGGGCTGGCGATCGGCATCGTGATCCTCAACCCCGAGCTGAAAATGCCGGCGGTGACCCAGTTCGTCGACGGCACCGGCCCGGTGTGGAAAGGCACGCTGTTCCCATTCCTGTTCATCACCATCGCCTGCGGCGCGGTCTCCGGCTTCCATGCGCTGATCGCCTCCGGCACCACGCCGAAGCTGCTGGCCAATGAGACCGACGCGCGCTTTATCGGCTACGGCGCAATGCTGATGGAATCCTTCGTCGCCATCATGGCGCTGGTGGCGGCTTCCATCATCGAGCCGGGCCTGTACTTCGCCATGAACACCCCGCCGGCGGCGCTGGGCATCACCATGCCGGATCTGCACCGCCTGGGCACCGAAGACGCGCCGATGATCATGGCTTCGCTGAAGGACGTGACCGTGCACGCGGCGGCGGCGGTCAGCTCCTGGGGCTTCGTCATCAGCCCGGAACAGATCCTGCAGACCGCCACCGACATCGGCGAACCTTCGGTGCTGAACCGCGCCGGCGGCGCGCCAACCCTGGCGGTGGGCATCGCCCACGTGTTCCACCAGATCATTCCGGGCGCCAACATGGGCTTCTGGTATCACTTCGGCATTCTGTTCGAGGCGCTGTTCATCCTGACCGCGCTGGACGCCGGCACCCGCTCCGGCCGCTTTATGCTGCAGGATCTGCTCGGCAACTTCGTGCCGTTCCTGAAGAAAACCGACTCGCTGGTGGCCGGCATCATCGGCACCGCCGGCTGCGTCGGGCTGTGGGGCTACCTGCTGTATCAGGGCGTGGTGGATCCACTCGGCGGCGTGAAGAGCCTGTGGCCGCTGTTCGGCATCTCCAACCAGATGCTGGCCGCCGTGGCGCTGGTGCTGGGCACCGTGGTGCTGATTAAGATGAAGCGCGCGCAATACATCTGGGTGACCGTGCTGCCGGCGGTGTGGCTGCTGATCTGCACCACCTACGCGCTGGGCCTGAAGCTGTTCAGCGACAACCCGCAGCTGGAAGGCTTCTTCTTCCTGGCCGGCGAGTACAAACGCAAAATCGCCGAAGGCGGCGCCGACCTGAGCGCCCAGCAGATCGCCAACATGAACCACATCGTGGTGAACAACTACACCAACGCCGGGCTGAGCATTCTGTTCCTGCTGGTGGTGTACAGCATCATCTTCTACGGGGTGAAAACCGCGATGGCGGCGCACAAGAACCCGAAACGCACCGACCAGGAAACGCCTTACGTGCCGGTGCCGCAGGCCGCGCCCGTCGACGGCGTAACTGAGGGGGAGGTCAAAGTTTCGACCCAGCATTGATGTGATTTAACGGATACCCTGCATAATAAACGTTAAGTAGTACCCAAAGCCGCACGGCCTGCGCATCGCAAGATGCCAGGCGTGCGGCGCGATGCAATCGAGATACCGGGGCGACCCGGAGGTGGGGCATCCCTGCGGGAACCCCATCCCCCGGCTTCCCCTAATATCAGGCTTAAGCAAGCGCTGTAGTGATGCAGGGTAAAGTTGGAGAAGGCTTATGTTCGGAAATCTTGGCCAGGCGGGAAAGTACCTCGGGCAGGCGGCGCGCATGTTGGTGGGCGTGCCTGACTACGATACCTACGTCCAGCACATGAAAGACAACCACCCGGACAAGCCGGTGATGACCTATAAAGAATTTTTCCGCGAGCGCCAGCAAGCGCGCTACGGCGGCGACGGCAAAGGCGGCATGCGCTGCTGTTAACCCGCAGTCACAAGGATCCGTATGAAACCCATTGCAGTCACCATCCTGACCGGCTTTTTGGGCGCCGGCAAAACCACCCTGCTGCGCCATATCCTGAACGCCGAACACGGCTATAAAATTGCGGTCATCGAGAACGAGTTCGGCGAAGTGCCGATCGACGATGCGCTGATCGGCGATCGCGCCAGCCGCATCACCACCCTGAGCAACGGCTGCATCTGCTGCAGCAAGTCCAACGAACTGGCGGACGCACTGCTGGATCTGCTGGACGGCGTCGACAGCGGCCAGCTGGCGTTCGATCGGCTGATCATCGAATGCACCGGCATGGCCGATCCCGGCCCGATTACCCAGACCTTTTTCTCGCACGAGATCTTGTGCGAGCGCTTCCTGCTGGACGGCATCATCACCCTGGTGGACGCGGCGCACGCCGAGCAGCAGCTGAGCCAGTTCAGCATCGCCCAGGCGCAGGTGGGCTACGCCGACCGCATCCTGCTGACCAAAACCGACGTAGCGCCGGACTGCGAGGCGCTGATCCAGCGGCTGCAGCGGATGAACGCCCGCGCGCCGCTCTACCAGGTGACGCACGGCGATATCGATCTGAGCGTGCTGTTCGACATCGAAGGCTTTACGCTGAACGACAAGCTCAACCTGACACCGCCCGCCCCGCTGTTCCGCCGCATCCCGCAGCCGCAGAGCGACATCCGCTCGATCGTGGTAACGCTGGAACGGCCGCTGCCGCTGATGCAAATCTCCGAGGTGATGGAAGGCCTGCTGCTGGAATACGCCGACAACCTGCTGCGCTACAAAGGCATTCTGTCTATCGAAGACGAGCCGCGCCGCCTGCTGTTCCAGGGCGTGCAGCGGCTGTATAACGCCGACTGGGATCGGGAGTGGCTGCCTGATGAGGAACGTCGGAGCACCTTGGTATTTATTGGTGTGGATCTGCCGGAGGAGGAGATTCGGGGAAGGATTGGGGGGTTGGGGTAAGGGCGAAAAACCTCGCCCATGGGGCACGCTGACGCATCGCAACGCGCTGCGCTTTAGCGACATCGCCGTATTGGCATGCTAAAATATGACCAATAATGGAGGATGCCCCATGACCCAAAGAGCCATCGTTAGCGTTGCCAGCTATGTTCATCAACTGGCTAAAGACCATGAAATTACACATTCCCGCGACGGCATGAGCCGTATGGCGGTGGCCATTACCGGCCTGGCTGACGACGCTGTCGAATTGGATGAAGTGGAACAATTACTGGTTAACCTTAAACGAAAAGGTATCCTGACCAAATATGAAATTCTCAGCCTTCAGGGACGTTATTTCCGCGAACAGAGGGCCGTTCGCAAGAAATTCAAAGCATGATGTTTGATCCTTTCGGTGATTTTGATGCTAACGGCTATCTGCAAAATAGCCTGAGGCTTAAAGATCCCGATGAAATAAAAAAGGCAGAACATCTTTCATTCGAATTAAGCATCGAAGACGCCCTCAGCTACCTCGCCCAAACGCAGCGCATAGGCTACCCGTCTATTCTGAAAGTTCACGAAATCCTGTTCTCTGGCTTCTATCCTTGGGCGGGAAAGGACAGAAACACGCTGGTCCCCCATCTTGCCGTCTTCAAAGGCTCAAAGAAAGAACCGCGCCATACGGTCTTCGAACGTCCTGATTCTATCCGCAGGGCCGTTGATTATGCGCTGCGGCTTGCAGCAGACGAACAAGGCTTCAGGGAACGACCAGGGGAAGTCCTGGGATTATTGGCTTTCGCGCATCCCTTTCTGGACGGCAACGGCCGCACGATTTTGTTAGTCTTCATGGAGCTCAGCTTCCGTGCCGGGTTCAGCATTAACTGGGCAGAAACGAATAAGCATGACTACCTTCAAGCTTTGACTGACGAGATAAACGCCCCCGCTCAGAGACATCTCGACCAATATCTGCAACCTTTTGTCGTCGATATAGCCAGCCGCGATGATTGGCCAAACATCATCGGTGGAATAAAAGGCCTGGATGGTTTAGATAAAGAAAATATCTCCTACGGCAGCATGGACGATCCTGAAGTGCAGAAAATTTATATGGCTTACCGTGGCGAACAATAAGCCAACCCTACCGTTTTACCCCTTTTGAAAATACGGCCCCGCCGCCACCGACTCGCGCTCGATCAGGCTGGCCGGGAAACTGGGGCGCTTGCTGAGTTCGCCGCCGTCCAGCATCGACAGCAGGCGGTTGATGGTCTCCTGGATCATCTCGGTGACCGGCATCTTCATGCTCGACAGCGACGGCACGGTATAGGGCGCCAGCGGGATGTCGTCGAAGCCGATGACCGATACCGCCTCCGGCACCGCCACGCCGCGCTCCGCCAGCCGCTTCATCGCGCCGATGGCCATTTCGTCGTTGCCGGCGACGATGGCGCTGAACGGCTGCCCGCCGGCCAGCAGCGCATCGACCGCCGCCACGCCGCTTTGCGCGTTCCATTTTCCTTCGACGATCAACGCCTCGTTAACCGCGATGCCCTGCTGCGCCAGCGCGGATTTGTAGCCGGAAAGCCGCTCCAGCCCGGTGGGGGAATCGAGCGAACCGGTGATAAAGGCGATGTCGCGATGCCCGCGCGCGATCAGGTGCGCCACCGCCGCCGCGCCGGCGGCGTGCTGATCGCTGAAGATGCAGTAGCTGTCGTTCAGCCGCAGCCGCCGGTTGATCACCAGAATCGGCTGGCGGTGTTGGGAGACGATCTCGTCCATTTCCGCGATCGACAGAAAACGCGGGTAGATGATCACCCCGTCGCAGCGCAGATCCAGCAAAAACTGAATGGCGGCCCGCTCCTCTTCGGCGGTGTGCTTGCCGTCCGCCAGGATCAGTTGGCGGCCGTTCGCCTCCATGATGCGCGCCGACTGCGCCATCAGTTCGCTGAAATAGTTGCCGCTGTAGAGGGTGTTGGTGACCACCAGGCCGAGGGTTTGGGTGGTGTTGGTCGCCAGGCTGCGCGCCAGCAGGTTGGGCCGATAGCCGGTTTCCGCGATGGCTTTATCCACCAACGCGCGTTTCTCCTCGCTGACATAGCCGCTGCCGGACAAAACGCGCGACACCGTCGCCTTTGAAACGCCGGCCTTTTTCGCCACCTCGAGTATCGTTGCCATCTGTGCGCCGCCAAAATCCATGGGTTCAGCGCAGTCTACCCAAGACGCCCGGCGTTTGGAACGCTTTCGCGCCCCTGCGCGCCGGTGCGCACTTACCTCTGACGATCCAGATCACGAAAACGAAACGCCAAAAATCGTAGTTCTTGCCAACTACAAAAAGCCAATACATGATTTTGTGAAACCGGTTTCTTATGGGCGTTTCATACGGATGGAACGACGGATCGCCCAGGCAGTAAATATTCGCCTTTGGGCTATCCGAATTGCTATCTGAGAGACGACACGCCATGCCGAAGAACTACGCAGAGATCTCGCACGCCATCGTGGCCGCCCTGGGCGGCGCGGGCAATATCGAGGCCGTGACCCACTGCATGACCCGCCTGAGATTCGTGGTGAAAGACAAAGCGCGGATCGACACGCCGGCGCTGAAGACCATCGACGGCGTGCTGGGCGTGGTGCACAGCGGCGAGCAGTGCCAGGTGATCATCGGCAACGAGGTGGCCAAGGCCTATCAGGCGGTGCTGGCGCTCGGCATGCCGGGCGCAGCATCCTTCGCCGCCCCGGTGAAGCGCAAGCTCACCCTGAAGGGCATCGGTGCCGGCATTCTCGACGCGCTGGTGGGCACCATGTCGCCCCTGATCCCCGCCATCATCGGCGGCTCGATGGTGAAGCTGCTGGCGATGATCCTGGATATGGCCGGGGTATTCGAGAAAGGCTCCTCGACCCTCGTCATCCTCAACGTGATCGGCGACGGCGCGTTCTTCTTCCTGCCGGTGATGGTCGCCGCCTCGGCGGCGCTGAAGTTCAAAACCAACATGTCATTGGCGATCGCTATCGCCGGGGTGCTGGTGCATCCCAACTTTATCGATCTGATGGCCAAGGCGGCGCAGGGCCAGGCGGTGGAATTCGCCTTCATCCCGGTGACGGCGGTGAAATACACCTACACGGTGATCCCGGCGCTGGTGATGACCTGGATCCTGTCGCACATCGAACGCGGGGTGGATCGCATCACCCCGGCGGTGACCAAGAACTTCCTCAAGCCGATGCTGATCGTGCTGATCGCCGCGCCGATCGCCATTCTGCTTATCGGGCCGCTCGGCATCTGGATCGGCAGCGGCATCTCTGCGCTGGTGTACACCGTGCACGGCTACCTGGGCTGGCTTTCCGTGGCCATTATGGGGGCGATTTGGCCGCTGCTGGTGATCACCGGCATGCACCGGGTCTTCACCCCGACCATCATCCAGACCATCGCCGAGACCGGCAAAGAGGGCATGGTGATGCCTTCGGAGATCGGCGCCAATCTGTCGCTGGGCGGCGCTTCGCTGGCGGTGGCGCTGAAAACCAAGAACCGCGAGCTGCGCCAGACCGCGCTGGCCGCTGCCGCCTCCGCCATCGTGGCGGGGATTTCCGAACCGGCGCTGTACGGCGTGGCGGTGCGCCTGAAGCGGCCGCTGATCGCCAGCCTGATCAGCGGCTTCGTCTGCGGCGCGGTCGCCGGCATCGGCGGGTTGGCCAGCCATTCGATGGCCTCGCCCGGGCTGTTCACCAGCGTGCAGTTCTTCGATCCGGCCAACCCGATGAGCATCGTGTGGGTGGTGGCGGTGATGGCGCTCTCGGTGGTGCTGTCGTTCGCGCTCACGCTGATGCTGGGCTTCGAGGATCTGCCGGAAAACGCCGCCGCGCCCGGCCAAACCGCACCGGCGGCGAACGCTGCCAGCGCAACGCATTGAGACACCAGAGGATTGCATGTCCGATTCAACATTCCCTAAAGGATTTTTATGGGGCGGCGCTTTAGCCGCCAACCAGGCGGAAGGCGGCTATCGTGAGGGCGGCAAAGGGCTGACCACCGTCGATATGATCCCGCACGGCCAACACCGCATGGCGGTCAAACTCGGGCTGGAGAAGCGCTTTAGCCTGCGCGACGACGAGTTTTATCCCAGCCATGACGCCATCGATTTCTACCACCGCTACCGCGACGACATCGCGCTGATGGCGGAGATGGGCTTTACCGTGTTCCGCACCTCCATCGCCTGGAGCCGCATCTACCCCAACGGCGACGAGCTGACGCCCAACCCCGAGGGCATCGCCTTCTACCGCAGCCTGTTCGAAGAGTGCCGCCAATACGGCATCGAGCCGCTGGTGACCCTGTGCCATTTCGACGTGCCGATGCACCTGGTGACCGAATACGGCTCCTGGCGCAGCCGTAGGATGGTGGAGTTCTTCACCCGCTACGCCCGCACCTGCTTCGAAGCCTTCGACGGGCTGGTGAAATACTGGCTGACCTTCAACGAGATCAACATCCTGCTGCACAGCCCGTTCTCCGGCGCCGGGCTGGTGTTTGAAGCGGGCGAAAACCCCGAACAGGTGAAATACCAGGCCGCGCACCACGAACTGGTGGCCAGCGCGCTGGCGACGCGCATCGCCCACGAAGTGAACCCCGCCAACCAGGTGGGCTGCATGCTGGCCGGCGGCAACTTCTACCCGTGGTCCAGCAAGCCGGAAGACGTGTGGGCCGCGCTGGAGAAAGACCGCGAGAACCTGTTCTTTATCGACGTGCAGGCGCGCGGCGCTTACCCCTCCTACGCCGCCCGCGTATTCCGTGAGAAAGACGTCAGCATCGTCATGGAACCGGAAGACGCCGACATCCTGAAGCACACCGTCGACTTCGTCTCCTTCAGCTACTACGCCTCGCGCTGCGCCTCCGCCGGCATGAACGACAACAACAGCAGCGCCGCCAACGTGGTGAAATCGCTGGCGAACCCGCACCTGCCGCGCAGCGACTGGGGCTGGGGCATCGATCCACTGGGGCTGCGCATCACCATGAACATGATGTATGACCGCTACCAAAAACCGCTGTTCCTGGTGGAAAACGGCCTGGGCGCGCACGACGAGTTCAATGCAGCAGGCGAGATAGAAGACGACTACCGCATCAGCTACCTGCGCGAACACATCCGCGCCATGGCCGACGCCATCGCCGACGGCGTGCCGGTGCTGGGTTACACCACCTGGGGCTGCATCGACTTGGTGGCCGCCTCAACCGGCGAAATGAGCAAGCGCTACGGCTTTGTCTACGTCGACCGCAACGACCAGGGCAACGGCACCCTCGCCCGCACCCGCAAGAAATCGTTCTGGTGGTATAAGAAAGTGATCGCCAGCAATGGGGGGGATTTGGGGTAGGTTTGGGCGGTGGGGTTAGCGTGGGGTACGGAGGGCTTCCAATCTAAGTTGATTGCCTTCCTGCTGCACAACGAATTCGGCGACGAATTCACGTGCAGAGGGAAACTCGCCCGCCTGCTGTTTCTTCTGGGAGACCAGCTTCGCGGAGAAATGGTATTGCTGCCCCGGCGTAAATACGTAGCCTTCATCAGGAACGCACTGATTGGGGGCGACATCCCGCAGCGGATCGAAGAATTTGAACGTGCGGCTCTGCGCCTCATCCAATCGGTAGATCGAGATGCCAGCGAGCTTTTCGTCTCCCTGCGGCTGAACGGTGATGCATACTTTGCCCTCACGCAGGCTGGCGGTAGCGGGATAGTCTACGGGGATACGATCGCCTATCGACGGACAGCCTGCGAGCAGGAAGGGAAATGCGAGGGGGAAGATCCGGTTCATTTTGTCTCGGCGTTATCTGCTGCCCTGCGTGATATTTTCAATTTCGTAAGCGCCGTTGAGCTTTTTCACTTTGAAGTGAACAATAAAGGCCCTACCAGAAATATCCTGCAGGTTTCTGCGCTTATCAAGCGGCACAAAATTTAGCCTCATGCTGTAGATATGATTTTCCTGAAACGGGTAATCTTCTTGGGTAACGCAAATGCCCTTTTTAAGATCCTGATTCCCCACTTCAATCAATTTCTCATCCGTATCACCGCTGATATAGAGCGTATCTTGCCTTTCATTTTCCTTTGGCGACGGAGAAATGCAAATATCGCCATTCGCTTTAGCATGGGCGGTGATAGGGATATCCGGCGCATAGCGCTGATCGAGACGATCGCCGGTGCAGGCGCTCAGTAATGCTGCACCGAAAGTGATAAGCAAGAAATTAGCTTTCATCATATTCTATTATTTATAAATCTTAATGAAAAATATTATCCATGAATGGATGACTGATAATTCAACGCAAAGATGATATGCCGAATTGCGAGGTACATTCCAATCCTAAAAGTAAATAAACTGTAATTCCATACAGCTTATTTCTTCCTTTTACTGATAACGTTATAGTTTTTCCGCTGCGGCAAAATCCACAGCCGGAGTTAGCGTTCCGAACAGTTACACAAGGCAGCATTATGTATATAATGTTGGGGCTTTAAACATCCAGAATTATGGTGGCCCAAGTGGAGGCTTCGCAAGAAGCGCCGGTTTCCTTAGTGTCCGGTAACGCTAACTCTGCTTGGGCTACCACCATGAGTTTAGCGTCTCATGTGGTAGTACACATACTACACACTAAGGATAAAGACACATGGAAAATGTCGCCATCACCGAAAACATCACAAGCACCCTCACCCTTTACCGCCAACTGTTTAACCACCTCGATCTCAGCGCTTTCAATCCCTCAGAACTCTTAGACCTGGCCGCCCTCTCAGCCGAACAGGCGGAAGGTCTGTGCCACGGCCTGATGCTATTCGGCCATTTACTGCAAAAGCACCCACAGCTGGATACCGAGAACTGGGAACAGCTGAATCGTTATCTCAACGCTACGGCGCATCTGGTTCCTGCGCTTTGTAACCTTTATGGGCGAGCGTTGCGGGAGATGGAAGCCTGCGGCTAACGTAAATGGCAATCAGGGCGATGCTCATCGCCCTTCCCACCCACAATTTCCAATAGATCTGACTGACATATCACAACAAAAGCATTCATCAAGGTAGGCATTTCCTCCCCTACCTGGCATAGTTAACGCATTCGGTAAATCGATGAGTTAACTGCTGGGTATTGATGCATACTGCTCTCGTCAGCAAGCACATTGCCCAGAGCCAACTCGGCAATGTGAGGATGTGGTTTTGGCAACTGCAATAGAGGCGTTATCTTCAAAAGAATCCGTTTTAAAAGCCATCGAAGAATATAAAAAACTTGGCCGAGATGAATTCTTAAAACAACATAAAATAAAGCGATTTAAAAAATTCACCCTTATTTATAATGGCGAGAAGTACGATATCCGAGGCATTGCGGCTAGAGCATACAGTGAGCAGTATGGTTATCCGTTAAAGGGAATCAACGCCGATAGCGGAACAGAAAAAGCCGTCCAATTTCTCAAAGACCTCGGTTTTGAGATCGCCGAAACACCGCATCCTTTTGACCATTTAACCGAAGGCAAACTGTACACACGCAAAGCGCTTATCGAGCTTTACGGCGGGCAGCTGCAAGGCGGTATCTGGACCCCGCGGGAATTCCCAGTGATCTTTATCTTCACCGGTGAAAGCGGCGAAACCTACGGCTACAAAGATGGATGGACAGCCGAAGGCAGCTTCGCTTATACGGGAGAAGGCCAAAAAGGCCCTATGGAATTTATTCGAGGTAATAAATCCATCCGTGACCATAAAAAAGACGGCAAAGACATCTTCCTGTTTGAAGACAACAAAAAAGAAAAAGGCGTCCGCTATCTTGGCATGTTCGAGTGCGATTCTTGGGATCACATTCAGTGCTTAGACTTAGAAAATAACATGCGGCAAGGCATTACCTTTAACCTGTTCAAAGTCTCGTCACTGCACGCGGTTGAAGAAGATGCAGAAACCGATAAAGCTGATACGCAGACAGAGACGCTCGAACAGTTGCGCAAGAAGGCACTGCAGTCCTCAAAGCAATCGGGCCAGCGCCAACAGAGCGACAGCAAAAAATCTTGGTTCAAACGCAGCGAAGACGTAAAAAAATACGTGCTCAAGCGCGCCAATGGCATCTGTGAAGCCTGCGACCAACCTGCACCGTTCATGAAAAGGAACGGCGAGCCCTACCTCGAACCCCATCACACCAAACGCCTAGCCGACGAAGGCCCCGATCACCCGCAGTGGGTGGGTGCTATTTGCCCTACTTGCCATCGGCGGATTCATAGCGGAGTAGATGGGAAAGAGGTGAATAAGCAGCTGATAGTGAAGTTGGAGTTGAAAGAGGCTGACGTTATATAGTTCAGCCTGGTGGACTGACCCCACCCCGGTAGACGATCCTGCCCTATAGTTTGAGCATAGGAGGAGCGTATGGGCACACCACGATTTACACCTGAATTTAAGGAAGAAGCCGTCCGTCAGATAACGGAACGCGGTTATTCCGTTGCCGAAGTATCTGACCGTTTGGGTGTTTCTGCACACAGCCTCTATAAGTGGCTACGAGCTATCAAACCTGATAACAGCGAACAGCATGCCAGGGATTTACTGGAAGCCAAAAGCGAGATCCTGAAACTACGGGCACAGCTAAAACGTACCGAAGAAGAACGGGATATCCTGAAAAAGGCCGCGCGGTACTTTGCAAGGGAGCCCGACTGAAGTACCGCTTTATCAATGAGCACCGCACTGTATGGGGTGTGATGACGATGTGTCGGGTACTGCATGTCGCCCGGGCCGGGTTCTACGCGTGGCTGCACAACCCGGTCTCGGCGCGTGATAAAGATAACCAGCGTCTGCTGACGCTTATCCGTGATTCATATTCACTGAGCGGAGGCGTATACGGTTACCGGCGGGTTCATGGCGATCTGAACGAAATCGGGGAAACCTGCGGCAAAAACCGGGTGGGCCGTCTTATGCAACTGAACCGGATTAAAGCCGTGCGGGGCTATAAAGCACCACGGCGTATCGCCGGCCGACCTTCGGTGGTTGCCCCTAATCGCGTACAGCGACAGTTTACCGTTGTCCGGGCCAATCAGGTCTGGGTCACCGACATAACTTACATCCGCACCTGGCAGGGCTGGTTGTATCTGGCGGTGGTTATCGACCTCTTCGCCCATAACGTGGTGGGCTGGTCGATGAAGCCGACCCTCTCACGCGAACTGGCACTGGATGCGATGATGATGGCGGTCTGGCGACATAAACCGGACAGCGGGTCATCGTGCACTCAGACCAGGGTTGCCAGTATGGCAGCGACGACTGGCAACGGTTCTGTCGGGCCAATAACCTGGCACCCAGTATGAGCCGGCGTGGTAACTGTTGGGACATGCAGTGGCCGAATCGTTCTTCAGTTCACTGAAAAAAGAACGCATCAGGAAGAGAATATACAAAACCCGGGATCTGGCCCGGGCGGATATCTTCGATTACATTGAAGTGTCCTACAACCGGGCCCGGCGTCACAGTCACCTCGGCGGCGTCAGTCCGGAGGCCTTTGAACGGGCCTCGTCGTGAGGACAGAATTTGTCTACGAGCGTGGGGTCAGTCCACAACCGCATCAGAGAGACTATGAGCCATTCTGATAGCGTCAATCATCTACGCCGCTGCATCATCACATCCTTTAACCATCAAGACAGGTTGCAGTGTGCAATCATTAAACATACTTCTTCTTGTAGAGAAGAACCAGTACAAAAAACATTAGATATTGAAAAATATTTCCATTAAATTCAGTTGGTTAGACCACTACTTGTAAACAAGAGTGAATCGAGTATTAAGCCTGAAACAGAGAAGCTAACAAGGTATTGGTAGACGAAGTTGGGTGAGTTATGGTGCCTAGTTGATCTAACTGGTAGTATTCACCAGTCCACAGATTGTTAGGCAATGATAATGCAAAGTACTTCAGAGAGTAATCGTAAAGTTCCTGCTCATTTCTCCGGACATGAGACCTTTCCCCTACGTCAAATGTGGTTAAAAAAGGTTGTAGATCAATCAACTAAACATGGTCTATTACCTAAATCGGTCTTTACTAATAAAGATGCTATAGCAACTTTTGGTGTAGGTAAAAATATGGTGAGCTCAATCCGCCATTGGGCTCTGGCTTGTGGGATCATTGAAGATGCAACAACAAAAGAATTTGTTTTAACAAAGTTAGCCTCATCGATCCTGAGCGATAACGGATTTGACCCCTATGCTGAACATCCATCAACAGCATGGTTAATCCATTGGCATCTTGCCGGTAAATGTTTACGTTCAACCACTTGGTATTGGCTCTTCAATCATGTGACGATGCCCGCTTTTACGCGTAAGGATTTAGAGGGTGTATTAGCTAACTATGCTCAAGAGATTGTTCCTGAACACCGTCTTTCTCCTGCAACATTAGAGCGGGATTTGGAAGTATGTCTCCGTAGCTATGCCCCACGCTCTTCGGGTGGTTCCCCTGAAGATTATGCTGAGCCCTTACTCGGTGAAATAGGTCTTTTACAGGAAATACACAAAGGGCAGTATGCTTTTCGCCGTGGGCCAAAAGCATCGTTACATAAAGGGATATTCGCTTTTGCATTAATGGACTTTTGGCAACAGAAGGCTGATGGTTTGAGTGCCTTAGCTTTTGAAAATATTATTTATACCGAGGGTTCTCCGGGGAGAGTATTTAAACTCGATGAAGAATCGGTTGCGCAATATTTGATCGAATTGTCTGAGTTTACAGAGGGCGTGTTGGCTTGGACTGACTCGGCAGGGTTAAGGCAGATACACAAAAAAGTGTTAACAGAAACAGAGCAAGAGAATTTTAAAGAAAAAATGATTAGGTGGGCATATGACGAATAATATATCACAAAAACTACTATCTGATGTGGTAAGCATATCCCCGCAATATCAAAGATCGATTAGGATCGATTCGGATATGGGGCTATCTGATGCCTTAAATGGCTACTTTTGCCATAATACCGCATCATCTGTTATCGAAAATATATGTAATCAGATATTGAGTACAAATCAGCGTGGTTTTACCTTAACGGGACCATTTGGCGGAGGGAAATCTTCTCTTGCCGTTGTCCTGGGAAGTGCTGTGCATTCAAATGAAATAGTAAGAAATAAAGCTCGCAGCGTATTAAATACCGAGTCAATTAATGGTTTTGAACAGGCATTTCCGGTAAAAAATGGTTGGAATATTCTTCCTCTAGTTGGGAGGCGTGGGAGTGTTGTTTTAGATCTTTATGCAGCACTAAATAAATCTTTAGGAAGGGAAAACAGTAAAAAAATTTCTCCTTCTGAACTAATAGATGAATTACTTCATCTTGCATCACAACAAGTCGATGACGGCGTTATCATCTTAATTGATGAAATGGGTAAGTATCTCGAAGCGGCAGCGCTAAATATCGGTGATGATGTATTCTTTTTCCAGGAGTTGGCAGAAGCAGCTGCTCGTTCCGAGGGACGGTTAGTCATTATTGGAATACTGCATCAGTCATTTTCTCAGTATGCTATGAGATTGGGCGTAAATACAAGAGATGATTGGTCTAAGGTACAAGGTCGATATATTGACCTGCCATTTATTGCAGCTAGTGATGAAATTGTTGAATTACTTAGTAAGGCAATACAAGCTGAGGTGTATCCAACATGGATATCTGATGCAGCAAATATCATAACAGATGTTGTTAGACATAAAAGAACAAATATTAGAGAGCAATTCTCTGCTTCATTAGAAAAATGTTGGCCACTACATCCGGTTATGGCAACGTTGCTTGGACCAATTTCGAAAAGGCAGTTTGGGCAGAATGAACGAAGCATCTTTGGTTTTATCTCTTCAGTAGAACCATCTGGTTTTTCGCATTATCTGAAAACTACTAATTTTGATAATTATTCAAACTATGGGCCGAGTAATTATTGGGACTACTTGCGAGCAAATCTTGAACCAAGCATTTTAGCATCCTCGGATGGACACCGCTGGGCACAAGCTGTTGATGCAGTTGAAAGAACAGAATCCAAAACTTCCAATGTGTTTTTGGTAAATCTGATTAAATCGATTGCCATTATCGACCTGTTTAGAAATGGTTCTGGTTTAGTAGCAAATGCTAAATCTCTTGGTACGTTATTCCCAGAAAAAAAGAACGATGAATTAACTAAAGCATTAGATGAGTTAGCTTCGTATAAGGTTATTTTATTCAAAAGTTATTTGGATACATGGTCTGTATTTGAAGGTAGTGACTTTGATATTGATAGTGCCATTTCTCAAGAAATGGCAAAGTTTCCTGGTATTAACTATCAAAAATTATCAAAGCTTATGGGATTACACCCTGTTGTTGCTAAGAGACACTATCATAAAACAGGTACCATGAGATGGATGGATGTTATTCTTTGCGATTTTGAACAAGTTGAAAAATACGCTAATAACTATACTCCGTTAAGAGGTGAATTCGGTTGTTTTATCCTTGCGATACCAAATCGTGGTGTTGGAAAAAATAAGGCGAGAGAAAAAGCAAAAGAGTTTTCTCGCTTCTCTCCTTTCCCTGTCATTATTGGAATACCAGAAAATTCTAACAGTATTAGCTCGTTAGCTGAAAAGCTTGTAGTTCTTGAAAATATTAAGAATTATAATTCATTAGAAGGTGACCGCATCGCTCGTCGAGAAGTTCATGCTTTATTGTCTGCAACAAGTGCAGATCTTGAACATCAACTTCAGTCTGCTTTGTTACAAACCTATTGGTATGATGGATTGAATGATAAACCACTTGAAGTTAAAAAAATCGCTATACTAGCTTCTGATTTTGCAGATAGGTTGTATTACTCTTCACCTCGTATTTATAGTGAACTGGTGAATAGAGATAATCTGTCTAGCAGCAGTGTTAAGGCTCGACGTTTATTACTGCATGCAATGATTCAGCATGAGAAAGAAGATTTCGTTGGATTCTCTGGATACCCTGCAGAGAGAGGGCTTTATGATACTCTCATAAGCCAAACTGGCTTACACCGTAAAAATAAAGATGGAGAGTTATCGTTTCTTTCGCCGGAAAAAGGTTCGGCTAGTAATTTGAATGGGTTGTGGGATGCAACACAAGCATTATTCACCGATGTTGATAGAAAAATCTCGATAGATACACTCTATGAGTTTTGGTCATTACCTCCTTTCGGCATTAAAAAAGGGTTACTGCCAATCATTATAATTGCATTTGTATTAGCACATAAATCTACGGTTGCAATATATAAAGATGGCATGTTTATGCCATATCTTGAAGATGTAGATATTGACGAGTGCTTACAAGCACCAGCTCGGTTCTCATTGCGATGGGTTGCTCTCGATAAGAACAAGAGCGAGATTTTAGAAGGTATATCAAGCCTATTGAGCGAGGTATGTAACAATAGGACTAGCATCGACCCTCTTGATGCAGCAAGAGGTCTGGTCGGCATGGTTTATGACTTACCTGATTGGACTAGAAAAACGCAGAAAATTAGCTCTATTGCAAAATCTGTTCGCGATATGCTTTTGAAAGCTAATGATCCACACAAGGTACTTTTTGTTGATTTGGTAACCTTGCTCAAGGTATCGGATGGAAAAAGTTATATAGAAGTTTTAAGGCCAATAATTAAAGAATTATTCTATGCCTATGAAAAAGAATTATCAAAAGTAAAAGAGAAACTTTTCCTGGCATTAGATGTTAACACTAATGACATCCAGTCTCTGAAGGTTAGGGCTAGTGCTGTATCTGGTATTTTAGGGGATATAAGACTAGATGCCTTTGCTGGACGTTTAGCTAATTTTGAGAATGATATAGCATCTATCGAAGGTTTGGTGAGTTTTGCTGTTGAGACTCCACCAAAAGGATGGGTTGACCGTCATATGGATGCTGCAATATTAGAGCTAAGTAAATTAGCCCGACGTTTTCGAGAGGCAGAAGCATTTGCATCTGTGCAAGGGAGAAAATCACATAGTGAAGCAATTGCATTGGTTCTGGGAACCGGCTCTGAAACTGTAACTGTTTCTCGTTCCTTCGCAATTTCGGAACATCATAAGGACACTATACAATCAAAAATCAAAGAGATTGTTTCAATACTGCAAAACCAGGATCTAAACACTGAAGTAGCCCTGGCTATTATTGCCAAGGTAGGTATGGAGCTTGTTACAAGTGAAAAGGAGGAGTAGATGGCAGAACGACATGTTTTAGGATTGTCAGGAGGTAAGGATAGCGCTGCGCTGGCAGTGTATATGCGTGATGCCTATCCCCATCTCGATATAGATTATTTTTTTACTGATACAGGTGAAGAGCTACCTGAGGTGTATGAATTCCTCGGGCGACTTGAGGGCTACTTAGGCAAGCCAATTATTCGTCTAAATCCCCGTCGAGATTTTAGATTCTGGCTGAAGCAATACAACCATTTTCTACCTAGTCCTCAGACTCGATGGTGTACCAGACAGCTAAAACTATTGCCATTTGAAGAATGGATTAGGCCTTGGCTAACTGCCGGGGATGACGTGACATCATATGTTGCAATACGAGCGGATGAAGATTATCGGGAGGGATATACCTCAAGATCTTCTAACTTATATATAAAGCTACCTTTCCGCGAAGCTGGTATAGATAAACCAGGTGTTATTGATATCCTGGAATCATCAGGGCTTGGTTATCCAAAATATTATGAATGGCGTTCGCGCAGTGGATGTACTTTTTGCTTTTTCCAGCAAAAAATAGAATGGGCCCGATTGAAAGAAAGGCACCCTGAAGCATTTGAAGCAGCCAAAGCTCTTGAGAAAGATTCCCTTGAGCACGGCTCACCATTTACGTGGTCTAAAGGTGAGTCATTATCTGAGTTAGAGAAACCAGAAAGAATTGCCCAAATAAAAAATGATTATGAGTTAAGATTGAGAAGAGAAAGAAAACGTCGATTGGTTAATCCATTACGACCTAATGATGTTTGTATCGATATTGATGACTTATTTTATGAAGATGAAGGTGGTGGGGCCTGTAATATCTGTCATAAATAACCAACTCGATTAATTCTAAGTTGTGAGGCCTAAAGTAGTAAATAACTTTAGGCCCCATCTAATGATGATGAAGTTAGTTAGTTAGTTAGTTAGTTAGTTAGTTAGTTAGTTAGTTAGTTAGTTAGTTAGTTAGTTAGTTAGTTAGTTAGTTAGTTAGTTAGTTAGTTAGTTAGTTAGTTAGTTAGTCACAAATTACGACATAGCTTAGTTTTTTGTTTCCACTTTTAGCTGTATTTTCAAGTTCTTTTTCAATGTTCTTTTTTACTTTCGAAAAATCTTCTAATGTAATGAATTTGAGTTCTGGACTGAAGGAATATGCCTCTCCTTTGATTAAATCTATTCCATACATCATATTAATACAATATTTATCTTTCTCTTCTTCACTATCATAAGACAGCTCTGCTATCCGACTTGCTGATTCACTAGGAAATATTACTTTATCGTTATGGGTTTTATAATTTCTGAATTTCCTTGCTATAATTTTTATTTTATCGTTTAATTTTTTAAAATCTATATTAGGTTTTTTTTCAGTTTCACTCAATGTTGATAAGTGAAAACCTTCAAAGCCTTCTTCAATTTTATAAGTAATGTGATAAATAAAACTGTTGTCGAAAACGGGCAATCTAGGGGTTGCTATTCTAGATGCAGATGAAGAGAACTTTTGTATTATAGATTGCGCATACTCATTTCTTAATTGTCCTACAACTTCGAAATTAGAACATTTCGATAAAAGACGTCCTATGGTGTAGCTTGTAGGGTTCCGGAGATTCCACCTGAAGTTTTTAATCCCACCGTTAATATTAACATATGGTGTTTGGAATACTTTGTCACTTTTCCCCTCTCCTTTTAAAACATTATATTCTTGGCCTGGAAAGAAGAGTAGGCTTTCTTTATTTTTTGAAGAAGAATCAAGGTGGATATAATCACATGGTGGTGTTAGATGAACGTAGTATTGAATTGCCTCTTTACCATTTGAGATTTGTGTGTGTTTTAGAATAGTACCAAATTTTAAACAATTTAATAATGGGTGAAAGTTATTTTTATCATCTTTTTCGTTCTGACGAACAGGCATTTTTAATAATTTATCTGATCTATGGCTTGTCAGGTCAGATAACAATATCTTTAAATTCTCATACGGGTCAATAGTTTCAAGTGAGTAACCAAAAATGAAATCGCTATTATCCGTGTTTTTTATTTTCTCAGATAACTCATCTGTCTTTGATATTGGCGCATCTGCATTTTCATATTCACTTACCATGTTTTTTGCCATTGCTTCTGACAAGTATTCGCTAAATGATAAATGATCGGCTTCTGCTGTCATTCTCAATTTGTTAATGTAACAGCTATCAAGCGTCCAAATTTTCTCACAAAGCTTTTTTGAGACAGTTGTAATGCATTTAGCCCAATCTTCTTGGCATTGTTGTAGCTCATGCATAAATTGTCGTTCATGACTTATTTGAATTAGGGCATGCTTCCATGTAATTATAGAATTTAACTCGGTAACAGATGGCTTATCTAAAACCTTTAGTTTCGCACTGGATATATGATTATTAATATGTATTGAACGATAGTTTTCTTTTAATGCTTCGGTTCTGTAAGATGTAAGAATGAATTGTGTATTATCTGAGGTAGGCTTTTTAAGTATATCGTTGAGGAGAGACAATGATTGCTCATCATCGCTTAACATCAAATCGACAACTATTAAGTCATATGAATTATTTTCTAAATCAATTTTTGCCTCTAGAGATGTTCCTACCTCTTTTATATTTGCATTATCAACACCTAATTCGTTAAGGCATTTTTTTACAGTTTCGATTCTATGATATAAACCATTATGTTTATCTTTTATTAACTTTACTATTTTTTCTTTAAAATGCTCTGGGATTTCATTTTCTAAGTCAGTAAAACCGAATGATTTTATTTTGTCTTCTAATGTATCCGAAGGGTGATGATATCTATCAAGTAGATCAATTAATTCAGATGTATTTGGGTCATCTTCATCATCTAGTTTATTTATTATTTCCTCTGGCACACCATACGTTAGAAATGAATCTTTGCTATAAAATATTTTAGTGTCATCATCGATTATTAATACTGAATTTATTCCTGATAATGGAAGTTTATTTGAAATGTCCATTTATAAGCCCTTTGGAAGTTCGAGAACAAATTGCCTTAAGCGACCATCTTCATCTGTATCAAGATCAAGATAAAGATTTCCTGAATAATGCTTGGTTACTTCTCTTGCTATGAATAGGCCAAACCCCTTTCCATCTTTTTCGCTTTTCTTAGTAGTGAAACCAGCATTAAATATTCTTTCTCGATCATTTACTGATATTCCAGGACCTGTGTCGGAAAAGGTTACCACATTAGTTTGTGTATCAAGATCTATATATATAGCTCTTTCAGTGGATGATGGTAATCGAGTAAACAATTTATCTTGCATTAACCAATAAATTGAGTTAGAAAGTAAATTTTCAATAGCAATTGAAAAAAAGCCTCTTACCATATTTACTTTGTAATTACCACTAAGAGTTCCTCCATCTTTAGTAAAATAGACTTTAATATCATTCTCAATTAGCTTTTTTTCATAGCCAGATAATATTATATTTATTGCTTCAATAATATCGAATGATGTTTTTCTATTCCTAGCGGATGGATTTAAGGGGCTGAATTGAGTTAGTCTAACGTTTATTGTTTTTATCTCATTCTGGAGTTTTTCAAGTAATTGAGATGTCACTCCATCGGATTTTTTTGATAACTTATCGAGTAATTCTCTTGTTTGTGCTGTTGAACGAACTAATTCATGGAGGACACTATGTAGCATAGTACCTGCACCTGCTAATTCTAGTATGTCTTCTCGTTGTTCTTTTATATAATCGGTAGCAGTGCCAAACTCTTTTATTTCATTAGATACTTTATTCAGTTCTTCTTCAATCGTTGTTAATAATATTGCTTTTTCAGGATCATCGATTTCTTTTCTGAGCTTAGAGACTGTTTGTCTAACTTTAGATAATTTGCCCTCAGTATTCGAAAAACCATTTTCTATAATTTCATCTAGTTTTCTTGTCGCTATTATTCCTTTATCGCTATTTATCGCTTCTCTAAATTCAGGCAATACTATCTGGGATATTATTCTTTTAACCAGTTCAACTTGTAAGTTATCTAAGAGCCCTTCTCTATTAGAGCGATCTTGTAATAATGGGTTTCTCTCCTTTGTTATCTCAAGTGCACCTATAATCTGAATCCTATTAACTGTAAAACCTTGTCCCTTTAAGGCCTTACTGTCAATTTCGAACCAATCTTTATCTGATTGTGAACCTGAGTATCCAATTCTGAATCCATCTCTATATATGGCAACACCGCCGCTCCATATATCTAGTTCATGGCGTAACTCTTTTTGCTCTTTACTTAGTCCTTGGTTTTTTATATCACTTTTTAAAGTTTGTCTGTTATACCAGCGCAGTTTAAATTTAAAAGGACCAATTTTTTGGAGATCTTCGATACTACAATCAAGTTCATGGGCTAGATTTATTAACCCTGTTTCGTATGGTGGAGGATTGTCTCCAGCTGCTTTACCTTCAACGATAATTTTCAATTGATTGTTTATCAGCTCTTCATTGAATGGATCAAATGTAAGCTCAACACTTTTTTGCCCGAGATCCCAAAGGTTCTTAGATATTTTACGTATAGGTATTCGGTTATTAATATCATAAGTATTAAAGTAAACATTTATGGGGAATTTCTTATTTTTACTCTGAAATGGATTTCTCAATCTTCTGAGAAAACCATCAATTAATTCTTTTTGAATATAGGATTCCGTCCATTCATTATTTAGTTCATATATCCGTATTTTTGTTCCACTTTTATTGGTTGTTTTTTGTAGATCTATTTTTGTAATTGGTATTATTATGTCTGTTATTTTTTTATCACTTGATTCAAATTCTTTCCAGTCAAATATGATTTGATGCACATTACTCAAGTCTTCCCAACTTGTAATTATAGACTTTTTACCTAGACGCATCATCGCCAAGCGCCCAATTCCTTTATTTCCTAATATACTTCCATCTGAGTTCATCTTAAATCCGGTTCCAACCGTCAAGAAAACGTTTTCTAAAGTATCCTTTGACATTCCATGGCCGGAGTCACTGATTATAATGTGATTTATAGAATAAATAGTATCAATTATAGAATTTTTATCTTTAAGCTTCTTTAATTTGTTAATTTTATTTTCAAGGTTTTGTTTAACCCGATCATCTAGATTTGGTAGTCGATTAATATTCAATATATCAACCAAGTCTAATATTGTTTCTTCATCTATTGTCAATTTAGAGTTGAGTTTGTCAATACACTCAACCAAAACCCTATTTGGTATAGGGCAGATGAAGTAAATATTGACATTTTCTGATTGTGCATCTATTGCATTTTTAATCAATTCGTTAATAGCAATAGCATCCGAAGTTATAAGTTCTGCTCCTAGATGGATCAGTGTTCGAGCTGCGACTTCAAAGTTCGCCATGTCTGTATCACCATATTATTAATTTAAACCCACGCTACCGCCCTGAGGTTTACGGCCATCCCCAGACCTTTTAGAGGGATTATGAACAACACTCTACTTATGTTCAATGATGTTAGTCCCTACAGATCACAAAGTTAGGCAATTTTTTGGTCAATTATCAAGCGGTATTACAGGAGGCATGCAAAAAACATTAGAGAATCAGGTATGGTAGTGTAAGCACACCTGTTTTAGTTCCATGCACTTTTTGAGAGTTCCGGTTTTTCAGCCATCAGCCGGTATTCCTCCGGCGTCAGGTTATTCAGGGATTCATGGGGACGCTCGCTGTTGTATTCATTCAGCCAGCGTTCCGTGATTTCCCGTGCTTCATTCAGCGTTCTGAACAGGTAAAAATCCAGTATTTCTGTCCGGTACGTCCGGTTGAACCGTTCGATAAACGCATTCTGCGTCGGCTATTCCAGTGCCACACCATGCTCTTCAGCCCACTGCGCAAGTGTCAGCGAGACCAGTTCCGGGCCGTTGTCCATCCTCAGTTTCAGCGGATACCCCCGGTTCGCCACTATCCTGTCCAGCACTCTGACCACCCGCTGCGCCGGGATATTCAGATCAATTTCTATTGCGAGGGCTTCGCGGTTAAAGTCATCCACCACATTGAAGGTCCGGAAACGCCTGCCGCAGACCAGCGCATCATGCATAAAGTCTATCGACCAGCTCTGGTTAAGTGCCTCAGGCCTCACCAGTGGCGCCGGGTTACGTACCGGCAGACGCTGCTTCCCCTTGCGTCGAAAATTCAGTTTCAGCAGGCAATAAATCCGGTGAACGCGTTTATGGTTCCAGGTGTTACCCTGCCTGCGCAGCAACTGGATCACCGGCTCATCGCGCCGGGTATCGGGCTGGTAAACATAGACCGTCCTGCTCAGCGATAATGTCCTGCAGGCCTGGCGGATGCTCATGGCAAATTGTGCCGTCAGATAGCTGACGAGCTCCCGCTTTATCGCTGGTTTTAAAGCTTTTTTTCGATAACGTCTTTCAGTGCCCGGCATTCAAGGCTGAGATCAGCAAACATTTTTTTTAATCGCCGGTTTTCATCCTCCAGGTCTTTCATCTTCTTGATATCAGACGCTTCCATACCGCCAAACTTTGCTTTCCAGTTGTAATAGCTGGCTTCAGAAATACCGGCTTCACGGTAGACATCCTTAACGGTACGTCCGGCTTCGACGGACTTCAGAACGGCAATGATCTGGTGTTCGGTGAATCGGGCTTTACGCATGGCGATCTCCTCCGGGGACATAATCAGTATGTCGGAAGATCTCTAAAAGTGAATGGTTCGTTTTTCAGGGACATTTACACTCCTTCCATTCGTATATCGTGAGCATACAAGCAATATCGAATCGACAAATATACTCATTGACCTGCTCCCCGTTGATTAATACACCCCGATGTTAGTAATGTCTTCATAAGCCACATGAGGACATCCCCATGAAGAAGCGTTTTTCCGACGAACAGATCATCAGTATTCTTCGCGAAGCGGAAGCCGGAGTTTCTGCCCGTGAGGTCTGCCGTAAGCACGCCATTTCCGATGCCACTTTCTACACCTGGCGCAAGAAGTTTGGTGGCATGGAAGTTCCTGAGGTGAAGCGGCTTAAATCTCTTGAAGAGGAGAACGCCCGCCTCAAGAAGCTACTTGCCGAAGTCATGCTGGATAAGGAGGCACTTCAGGTGGCTCTGGAGCGAAAGTACTGACGACAGGCCAGAAGCGGGAAGCCGTTGAGTTTATGTGTGATGCGACCGGTCTGTCGCAACGTCGTGCCTGCAGGCTTACAGGTTTGTCCCTGTCGACCTGCCGCTATGAGGCTCAGCGTCCGGCAGCTGATGCGCATTTATCAGGGCGCATCACTGAGCTGGCACTGGAGCGCAAGCGTTTTGGCTACCGCCGCATCTGGCAGCTGCTGCGTCGGGAGGGCTTTCACGTCAATCGCAAGCGGGTATACCGTATTTACCATCTTAATGGACTGAGCGTAAAACGCAGACGACGCCGTAAAGGGCTGGCAACCGAACGGTTTCCGCTTCTGCGCCCAGATGCGCCGAACCTGACATGGTCGATGGATTTCGTTATGGACGCACTGGTCAACGGTCGGAGGATCAAGTGCCAGACCTGTGTGGATGATTTCACGAAGGAGTGTCTGACGATCACCGCTGCTTTCGGTATTTCAGGCGTTCATGTCACGCGTATTCTGGACAGCATCGCGCTGTTTAGGGGCTATCCGGCGACAATAAGAACCGATCAGGGCCCGGAATTTACCTGCCGCGCGCTCGATCAATGGGCCTTTGAGCATGGTGTGGAACTACGGCTTATCCAGCCACAGGTAAGCCAACGCAGAACGGATTTATTGAGAGTTTTAACGGACGCTTTCGCGATGAGTGTCTGAATGAACACTGGTTCAGCGATATTCTTCATGCCCGGAAAACGATTAATGACTGGCGGCAGGATTATAACGAGCGCCGTCCCCATTCATCGCTGGATTACCAGACACCAGCTGAATTTGCAACGGACTGGCGAAACAGGAAATATGAAGAAAAACCAACCGACATTACTAACTGAAGGTTGTATCTAATCCTGGGGGCAGATCATCATTAGTATACTCACAAGCTTGTTGATGTGGGTTGACTCAGATTGACTTCTGTTGAAAGGAAAATCGAGGAAAGGCTTGCGGATACTGGATTTCAGGCACAAAAAAAGACGTCCGTTGACGTCTATTGATGTTCCGATGGTGCCGAAGGCCGGACTCGAACCGGCACGTATCTCTACGGTTGATTTTGAATCAACTGCGTCTACCGATTTCGCCACTTCGGCACTGAAGTAGTATGCGGAAAACGGGTGAATTATACCTTCCCGCGACCAGCACGCAACACTTATCCGTTGTTCAATGAGTTAAGTGTCGAAAAAACCGCCGCAACGCGCGTTTGCCCGCCCCGTCTTCCCGCTGCGCGCCCTTCCCAACCACGTTGATGATGAGCATGCTACATCCACAGGCTGTTGCAACGAGCATCTGGGGGTGAGGCACACCACGCTCACACGATGCCGTCCGATGCCAGGCTCCAGCGACGTTGCGCAGAGCAATGATGGCTCCTGTGCCGTACGTCATTCATTCCCACGAGCCAGAACCGCTCACCGCGTTAGCGGGATACATTCAGGAACCCGCCACGCGGAAGGTAGCACCTGCCTCCCCCATCCCCACTGACTCACCCAGCGCCACTCAAAAATAAAATAATCCCCAGCCGCAATGACAACGCTCCAAATAATTTCATAACAATGTGTCAGTCAATAAAGAATGAGGTTGCGCAACATTTCGAGAACACTATTTTTTCATTGGTAGATATCAGGCAGGAAATAAAAAAATTGGAATGGCGCTCTCAAAGGAGAAAGAATAATTCTATTAGATGGGTTTTATCTTAAATCACCAGAAAATAGCGTACATACATAACAAAATGGCTAGTTAATGCCTAAAAACCAGCTGAGATCGCTTGCCTCTGCGGAGTTAATAGCTTTAAGATGGTGCAAGAAAATTTTCCCTGGTGTTGGCCAATATTGGCAACCTGGCCCTACGCGGTCAGGTTTTTTTTTGTATTTTTTATCAAAACATTACCGGGAAAGTGTATCGCCTCAAGGGGCAAGAAACTAGTTAGACTAAAGTACAGTCCCTTACTAGACCTTTATAAGTTCAGTGCGGTGATTATTTCATATCGCAGAGTTCGAGGCCGCTATGCTATTGCGGCCTTCACGTTAATCGCCACGGTGCAAAATCAATACCGGTTAACGCCCGTCATTTCCTGAATCGAAAGGCTCTGTTCGTTAGCCGATACTTTTTACCTCTATACGCCTCCCGACTTATTTAGCTTTGCGCTGCCGCCGGCTCAGTATTCCACGGGGCGCTAGCAGCCTATCCATCCACCGGTTTAATCAGCCGCAGCTCCATCCCCAGGCGCACGGCATGTCGGGCATTCGTGACCCCCAACTTTTTGACGACGTTGGACATATGAAACTTGATGGTGCCGGTCTTTATACCGAGGATCATCGCCGTTTCCTGGTAGGTTTTACCTACGCTGGCCCAATAGAGGATCTCGTTTTCCCTGTCGGTAAAGCGGGCGTTTCTCTCCAGGGCTGCGGCGTTTTTTGCTGTCAGTGGGGACAGCGCCAGATAGGACTCATGGATTGAGGCCAGCAATACCGAAATATCACCTTTACGATCGGTGAGCGCCTGGATGGCTTCCGCTCTTTGCTCAAGGTTGAAGGCAAAGGAAAGCGTGACAAGATTGTCGTTGTAATCGTGCAGCACGAAGGTATAGCCGTGCGTTACGCCAAACTCGCGGGCCTGTTCAAACAACTCAGGAAAGTGCAGCCCCGCGTCGGCCATGATTTGCTCGTCCCAGGCGAACGGGGTCAGGCGGTTGCGGGCGGTAAGCACTACCGGATCAATGTACTGCAATCCCTGCTCTTGGTACTTTTTTACCCATTCACTCGGGTAGTTGGTGACGCCAAAGATGCAGGCAATGTCTTTTTTGGATAGGACCACATACGCCCACAGGAGATCGCCCAACTCTCCTAATGCCGCCTCCAGGCGCTTGCCGATAATGTTGCTGAGATTATATTCGTCTTCCATTGGCTGCCTGCTCCCTCTCCTGCATTGCTGCTGAAGTGACTATAGCACGACAAAAACCGCAGGCGGGGGCATGCCACACCAACAAAAAAGGCGCGGCCCCGCGGCCACGCCTTTCTTCACTACCGCTTGCCCCGCTACTTGCGTTTGAGCAGCATATACACGCTGATCAGCAGGAACAGCATGCTCGGCAGCAGCGCGCCCAGCACCGGCGGCATGCTGTACACCAGGCTCAGCGGGCCGAAGATCTGATCCAGCACGTAGAACAGGAAGCCGAAGCTGATGCCGGTCACCACGCGGATGCCCATCGGCACGCTGCGCAGCGGGCCGAAGATGAACGACAGCGCCATCAGCATCATCACCGCCACCGACAGCGGCGAGAAGATTTTGCTCCACATGTTGAGCTGGTAACGGTTGGCTTCCTGGCCGCTCTGCTTCAGGTACTTCACGTAGTTGTGCAGCCCGCTGATGGAGAGCGAATCCGGATCCAGCGCCACCACGCCCAGTTTGTCCGGGGTCAGGTTGGTTTTCCATTCGCCGGTCAGCGTCTGGGTGCCGGTCACCTGTTTCGGGTTGGTCAGATCCGAGGTGTCCACCTGCGAAAGCTGCCACAGGCCGTTCTCGAAGCTGGCGGTGGCCGCATAGCGCACCGTCTCGAGGCGACGCTGATCGTTGAAGTGGTAGATGTTCACGCCGGAGAGTTCTTTATCGCCGGAGACGCGCTCGATGTAGATGAAGTCGTTGCCGTCCTTCGCCCACAGCCCGCTCTTGGTAGAGAGCAGCGAGCCGCCGTACATCTGCTGGGCGCGGTAGTTGCGCGCCATCTGCTCGCCCTGCGGCGCCACCCACTCGCCGATCGCCATGGTCAGCAGCACCAGCGGAATGGCGGTTTTCATCACCGAGCCGGCGATCTGCAGGCGGGTGAAGCCGGAAGCCTGCATCACCACCAGTTCGCTGCGCGTCGCCAGTTGGCCCAGGCCGAGCAGCGCGCCGAGCAGCGCCGCCATCGGGAAGAAGATCTCGATGTCTTTCGGCACGCTCAGCAGGGTGTACATGCCGGCGCTCAGCGCGGTGTATTCGCCCTGGCCGACCTTGCGCAGCTGATCGACGAACTTGATGATGCCGGACAGCGACACCAGCATGAACAGCGTCATGATGATGGTGTTGAAAATCGTTTTACCGATATACCTGTCTAATACGCCAAACATCAGGCCGCTCCTCTCAGGCGTGCGCGCAGCTTGCGCATCGGCACGGTATCCCACAGGTTCAGCGCCAGCGCGATCGCGAAGTAAACGCCGTTAACCAGCCACAGCCACAGCATCGGATCCAGCTTGCCCTTGCCGGCGTTGGAGCGCAGCGAGGTCTGCAGCAGGAAGAAGATCAGATACAGCAGGATGGCCGGCAGCATGCTCAGCACGCGGCCCTGGCGCGGGTTCACCACGCTGAGCGGCACCACCAGCAGCGCCATCAGCGCCACCGACACCACCAGCGTCAGGCGCCAGTGGAACTCGGCGCGCGCGTCCGGATCGTCGGATTCCCACAGCGTCTGCATCGACATCTGTTCGGATTCGGTGTTGTCCGCCGCCACGGTGCGGTGGCCAATCACCGCCTTGTAGTCGGTGAAGTCGGTAATGCGGAAGTCGCGCAGCAGCGCGGTGCCTTCAAAACGCGTGCCCTTGTCGAGCGTCACCACCTGCGAGCCGTCTTTCTGCTGCACGATGTTGCCGTGCTCGGCCACCACCACCGACGGGCGTTGGTTGCCGTTCGGCCGCAGCTGCGCCAGGAACACGTCGTTGAAGGTGCTGCCCTTCACGTTGCCGATAAACAGCACCGCGTTGCCGTCCTGCGAGGGTTTGAACTGCCCTTCCGCCAGCCCGGCGATGCTCGGGTTGGCCTTGGCTTCGTTCACCACCACGTCCTGATAGCGCGAGGCCCAGGGGCCGGCCCAAAACACGTTCACCGCCGCGACCGCAGAGGTGAACAGCGCCAGGATCATGGCGGCGATAATCAGGGTGCGTTTGCCCAGCCCGCAGGCGTGCATGACGGTGATTTCGCTCTCGGTATACAACCGCCCAAGCGTCATCAGCAAGCCGAGAAACAGGCTCAAAGGCAGGATGAGCTGCGCCATCTTCGGCACGCCCAGAGCGAGCAGAGAGAGTACTAAGTTTGTCGGGATATTGCCGTCCACCGCGTCGCCCAACACCCTGACCAGGTTCTGACAAAAGAAGATCAGAAGCAGGATGAACAGGATGGCGATTTGGCTCTTGAGCGTTTCCCGTACCAGATATCTTATGATGATCACGCTTATTACGCCTGTGAAAACTTGTCTTTTTGCAGGAAAATCGATAATTTCATCGCTAATCCGCCATTTATTCTCATCATATGGCAACCTTCACAGCTAAAATAGTATTACAACATCAAGCCGTTTGGGTGTCCTATAGGAACTTGCTTATAGTCGCCAAAACAGAGCAATTTACGCCGTTCAGGTTAACATAATCCGTTAACTCAAATGGCGGGAGATCGTTACGGAGTCGATTATTCTAGCCGTAGCGTCCGCCTTTGTCTTTAAGATTCAGGAGAGTGCATGGAGTTCAGTGTAAAAAGCGGTAGCCCGGAAAAACAGCGCAGTGCCTGTATTGTAGTCGGCGTTTTCGAACCGCGCCGCCTGTCCCCTATCGCAGAACAACTCGACAAAATCAGTGATGGTTATATCAGCGCATTGCTGCGCCGTGGCGAACTGGAAGGCAAGGTCGGGCAGACGCTGCTACTGCACCATGTGCCCAACATTCTCTCCGAGCGCATCCTGCTGATCGGCTGCGGCAAAGAGCGCGAGCTCGATGAGCGCCAATACAAGCAGGTGATCCAGAAAACCATCAATACCCTCAACGACACCGGCTCAATGGAAGCGGTCTGCTTCCTGACCGAGCTGCACGTGAAAGGCCGCAACACCTACTGGAAAGTGCGTCAGGCGGTGGAAACCGCCAAAGAGACGCTCTACACCTTCGATCAGCTGAAAAGCAACAAGGTGGAGCCGCGTCGTCCGCTGCGCAAAATGGTGTTCAACGTGCCGACCCGCCGTGAGCTCACCAGCGGCGAGCGCGCGATTCAGCACGGCCTGGCGGTGGCTTCCGGCATCAAGGCGGCCAAAGATCTCGGCAACATGCCGCCGAACATCTGTAACGCCGGCTACCTGGCCTCGCAGGCCCGTCAGCTGGCGGACGCCTTCAGCACCAACATCACCACCCGCGTCATCGGCGAACAGCAGATGAAAGAGCTGGGCATGAACGCCTATCTGGCGGTCGGCGCCGGTTCGCAGAACGAATCATTGATGTCGGTGATGGAATATAAGGGCAACCCAAATCCGGACGCTAAGCCGATCGTGCTGGTAGGCAAAGGGCTGACCTTCGACTCCGGCGGCATCTCGATCAAACCGGCCGACGGCATGGACGAGATGAAATACGACATGTGCGGCGCGGCGACCGTGTACGGCGTGATGCGCGTGGTGGCGGAGCTGAACCTGCCGCTGAACGTGATCGGCGTGCTGGCCGGCTGTGAAAACATGCCGGGCGGCCGGGCGTATCGTCCGGGCGACGTGCTGACCACCATGTCCGGCCAGACCGTCGAGGTGCTCAACACCGACGCCGAAGGCCGTCTGGTGCTGTGCGACACCCTGACCTACGTCGAGCGCTTCGAGCCGGAGCTGGTGATCGACATCGCCACCCTGACCGGCGCCTGCGTGATCGCTTTGGGCCACCACATCACCGGCCTGATGTCGAACCACAACCCGCTGGCGCACGAGCTGCTGGGCGCTTCCGAGCAGGCCGGCGACCGCGCCTGGCGCCTGCCGATGGCCGACGAGTACTACGAGCAGTTGGACTCCAACTTCGCCGACATGGCGAACATCGGTGGCCGCCCTGGCGGCGCCATCACCGCTGCCTGCTTCCTGTCGCGCTTCACCCGCAAGTACACCTGGGCGCATCTGGATATCGCCGGCACCGCCTGGCGCTCCGGTAAAGCCAAGGGCGCGACCGGCCGCCCGGTGGCGCTGCTGTCGCAGTTCTTACTGAACCGTGCAGGCCTGAACGGCGACGATTAAATACCCTTCATCTTTCAAGCCGCAGCGTTGTTGGCCGCATTCGTTCACCCCAGTCACTGACTTGATGTCAGCTCCTGGGGATGAACGAACTTGCCGCCTAGCTGCAACTTGAAATCTATTGGGTATATAATCCTCTCAGCAGCGAAGGGGTAGAGTTATCTGCTCCGTTCCCAAAAAGGGCGCAACCTACATGTTGTGCCCTGTTTTTTTATCGGCAGCGGTGGATCCTTAATGAAACAGGCGACGTTTTATTTGCTCGACAACGCGGAACCGTCAGGCGCGCTCAGCGCCCATGAGGCCGTGGCCTGCGCCGTTGCCGCCGAACGCTGGCGCACCGGCAAGCGGGTGCTGATCGCCTGCGAGAGCCAGGAGCAGGCCCAGCGACTGGACGAAGCGCTGTGGCAGCGCGAGCCGCATGAATTCGTGCCGCACAACCTGGCCGGCGAAGGGCCGCACTACGGCGCGCCGGTGGAACTGTGCTGGCCCGGCAAGCGCGGCAACGCCCCGCGCGATCTGCTGATCGCCCTACTGCCGCAGTTTGCCGATTTTGCTACCGCTTTCCATGAAGTGGTAGACTTCGTTCCTTACGAAGACACTCTGAAACAGTTGGCGCGCGACCGTTACAAGGCCTATCGCAGCGTCGGCTTCCATTTGACCACGGCTACGCCGCCAACTCACTGAATACGATAAAGAATGGAAAAGACAAACAGTCAGCTCGATACCGCATACGACCCAAAACAGATCGAACAGAAGCTGTACGATCACTGGGAGAATCAGGGTTACTTCAAGCCGAACGGCGATACCAGCCAGGAAAGCTTCTGCATCATGATCCCGCCGCCGAACGTCACTGGCAGCCTGCACATGGGCCACGCGTTCCAGCAGACCATCATGGACACCATGATTCGCTATCAGCGCATGCAGGGTAAAAACACCCTGTGGCAGGCGGGCACCGACCATGCCGGCATCGCCACCCAGATGGTGGTGGAACGCAAGATCGCCGCAGAAGAAGGCAAAACCCGCCACGACTACGGCCGTGACGCGTTCATCGACAAGATCTGGCAGTGGAAAGCGGAATCCGGCGGCACCATCACCCGCCAGATGCGCCGTCTGGGCAACTCCGTGGACTGGGAGCGCGAGCGCTTCACCATGGACGAAGGCCTGTCGAACGCGGTGCGCGAAGTGTTTGTCCGTCTGCACAAAGAAGATCTGATCTACCGCGGCAAGCGCCTGGTGAACTGGGATCCGAAGCTGCGCACCGCCATCTCCGATCTGGAAGTGGAAAACCGCGAATCCAAAGGCTCGATGTGGCACCTGCGCTACCCGCTGGCCGACGGCGCGAAAACCGCCGAGGGCAAAGACTACCTGGTGGTCGCCACCACCCGTCCGGAAACCGTGCTGGGCGATACCGGCGTGGCGGTCAACCCGGAAGATCCGCGCTATAAAGACCTGATCGGCAAAGAGATTATTCTGCCGCTGGTCGGCCGCCGCATCCGCATCGTCGGCGACGAACACGCCGATATGGAAAAAGGCACCGGCTGCGTGAAGATCACCCCGGCGCACGATTTCAACGACTACGAAGTCGGCAAACGCCACGGCCTGCCGATGATCAACATTCTGACCTTCGACGGCGACATCCGTCAGGAAGCGGAAGTGTTCAACACCCTGGGCGAAGTCTGCACCGACTACTGCAACGAGATCCCGGCCGAGTTCCGCGGCCTGGAGCGCTTCGCGGCGCGTAAAGCGGTGGTTGCCGCCTTCGAAAATCTGGGCCTGCTGGACGAGATTAAACCGCACGATCTGACGGTGCCTTACGGCGACCGCGGCGGCGTGGTGATCGAGCCGATGCTGACCGACCAATGGTACGTGCGCACCGCGCCGCTGGCCAAAGTGGCGGTGGAAGCGGTCGAACAGGGCCAAATCGAGTTCGTGCCGAAGCAGTACGAAAACATGTACTTCAGCTGGATGCGCGACATTCAGGACTGGTGCATCTCTCGTCAGCTGTGGTGGGGCCACCGCATCCCGGCCTGGTACGACGTGAACGGCAAAGTCTACGTGGGCCGCAGCGAAGAAGAAGTGCGCAGCGAGAACAACCTGGGCGCCGACGTGGTGCTGACCCAGGACGAAGACGTGCTGGACACCTGGTTCTCGTCCGGCCTGTGGACCTTCTCCACCCTGGGCTGGCCGGAGCAGACCGACGCGCTGAAAACCTTCCACCCGACCAGCGTGATGGTCAGCGGCTTCGACATCATCTTCTTCTGGATCGCGCGCATGATCATGCTGACCATGCACTTCATCAAGGATGAAAACGGCAAGCCGCAGGTGCCGTTCAAGACCGTCTACATGACCGGTCTTATCCGCGACGACGAAGGCCAGAAGATGTCCAAGTCGAAAGGCAACGTGATCGATCCGCTGGACATGGTCGACGGCATCTCGCTGGAAGATCTGCTGGAAAAACGCACCGGCAACATGATGCAGCCGCAGCTGGCGGAGAAGATCCGCAAGCGCACCGAGAAGCAGTTCCCGAACGGCATCGAGCCGCACGGCACCGACGCCCTGCGCTTCACCCTGGCGGCGCTGGCCTCGACCGGCCGCGACATCAACTGGGACATGAAGCGCCTGGAAGGCTACCGCAACTTCTGTAACAAGCTGTGGAACGCCAGCCGCTTCGTGCTGATGAACACCGAAGCACACGACTGCGGCTTCAACGGCGGCGAGAAAGTGCTGTCGCTGGCGGATCGCTGGATCCTGGCCGAATTCAACCGCACGGTGAAAGCCTACCGCGAAGCGCTGGATACCTACCGCTTCGATCTGGCGGCCAACATCCTGTACGAATTCACCTGGAACCAGTTCTGCGACTGGTATCTGGAGCTGACCAAGCCGGTGGTGAGCAACGGCAGTGAAGCGGAACAGCGCGGCACCCGCCACACGCTGATCACCGTGCTGGAAGCGCTGCTGCGCCTGGCGCACCCGATCATTCCGTTCATCACCGAAACCATCTGGCAGCGCGTGAAGCCGCTGACCGGCACGACCGCAGACACCATCATGCTGCAGCCGTTCCCGGCCTACGACGCCGCGCTGGAAGACGAGCAGGCGCTGAACGATCTGGAGTGGATCAAGCAAACCATCATCGCCGTGCGCAACATCCGCGCCGAGATGAACATCGCGCCAAGCAAAGCGCTCGACGTGCTGCTGCGCAACTGCAGCGCCGACGCCCAGCGCCGCGTGCAGGAGAACCAAAGCTTTATCGCCCGCCTGGCGCGCCTGGGATCCATCGCGCTGCTGCCGGCCGGTGAGAAAGGCCCGGTCTCCGTCACCAAGCTGGTGGACGGCGCCGAGCTGCTGATCCCGATGGCCGGTTTCATCGACAAGGACGCCGAGATCGCGCGTCTGGCCAAAGAGATGGGCAAGCTGGATGCGGAAATCGCTTCGATCGAAGGCAAGCTGGCGAACGAAGGCTTCGTGGCGCGCGCGCCGGAAGCGGTGGTCGCCAAAGAGCGCGATCGCCTGGCGGCCTGCAAAGAAGGCAAAGTGAAGCTGCAGGAACAGCAGGCGACCATCGCCGCGCTGTAATCCACCGGCTCACGCCAACGCCTGAAAACAGCGGGGTCTTCCCCGCTGTTTTTTTATCGCCGTTGCATCCGGGCCGGGTTAGATGTTATTACAAGATATTACTGCTGCAGGGACGCCGCCGGGAAATAACCCCCGGCGCGTTTCGCGCTGCGATAAAAACGAAAAACGAACGTGGTCTCTTTCAATGGCGAGTGTAAACATGACAACAGCAACCCCGGCGCGCCTGCTGGTGCGCCCCATCACTGCGGAAGACAATCCCGCCATTGCTCACGTCATTCGCGAAGTCTCCGCCGAGCACGGCCTGACGGCGGATAAAGGCTATACCGTCTCCGATCCCAATCTGGACGCCCTGTATCAGCTCTATAGCCTGCCGCGCAGCGCTTACTGGGTGATCGAAGTGGACGGCCAGGTCGCCGGCGGCGGCGGCATCGCGCCGCTGCAGGGCGGCGCAGACGATATTTGCGAATTGCAGAAGATGTATTTCCTGCCGGTGTTGCGCGGCAAGGGATTGGCGAAACGCCTGGCGCTGCAGGCGCTGGATTTCGCCCGCCAGCACGGCTTCCGCTGTTGTTACCTCGAGACCACCGCCAGCCTGACGCAGGCCGTTGCGCTGTACGAACACCTGGGCTTTGAACACATCGACCACGCGATGGGCGCCACCGGCCACGTCGATTGCGAAGTCACCATGCTGAAAACGCTGTAATCGCCCCGCCTCTTCATCAGGGCGTAGCTTGCTGCGCCTTTTTTATTAATATCGCAATCAATCAGTAAAACTCGCTATAACGCCGTTTTTCAAGCAGATAAACTGACGTTAAAAACCACGATGTAAATTTATTGTGAAGTTCGTTAATAAATTAATGATCGTAAATTGACCGCCTTTTCCCCCGCGTTACTCTGCCAGTATCCCAATCGCGCACGGAGAGCTGTCATGTCGGAAAATACCTTTGATTACATCATCGTCGGCGCCGGTTCCGCCGGCTGCGTGCTGGCGGCGCAGCTGATCCGCCGCACCCAGGCGCGGGTGCTACTGCTGGAAGCCGGCGGCGACGACAATAACCTGTTCATCAAGATGCCGGCCGGGGTGGCCAAGATCATCGCCAAAAAGAGCTGGCCTTATGAGACGGAGCCGGAACCGCACGCCAATAACCGCCGCATGCAGATCGCGCAGGGCAAGGTGCTGGGCGGCAGCAGTTCGGTGAACGGCATGATCTACCTGCGCGGCCAGCCGCAGGACTACGACGACTGGGCCGAACGCTACGGCTGCGCCGGCTGGAGCTACCGCGAGGTGCTGCCCTACTTCAAACGCGCCGAGGCCAATGAAAGCCTGTCAGACGACTACCACGGCGCCGACGGGCTGCTGCCGGTCAGCGAGAATCGCTACCGCCATCCGCTCAGCATGGCGTTTATCCGCGCCGGCCAGGAGCTGAACCTGCCCTATCGCAACGACTTCAACGGCGACAGCCAGCACGGCGTCGGTTTCTACCAAACCACCACCCACAACGGCGAGCGCGCCAGCACCGCCCGCACCTACCTGAAGGCGGTGCGCGACGAACGGCGGCTGGTTGTGAAACTGAACGCCCTGGTGCATCGGCTGACCTTCGAGGGCAACGTCGCCACCGGCGTGGTCTACAGCCAAAACGGCGGCGCGGAAATGACCGCCCGCGCCACCAAAGAGGTGATCGTCAGCGCCGGCGCGGTCGGATCGCCGAAGCTGCTGATGCTGTCCGGCATCGGCCCGCGCGACCACCTGCAGCAGCTGGGCATCGAGGTGCGGGCAGATCTGCCGGTGGGCAAAAACTTCCACGACCACCTGCACATGTCGATCAACGTCAGCACCCGCGAGCCGATCAGCCTGTTCGGCGCCGATCGCGGCCTGCAGGCGCTGAGCCACGGCGCGCAGTGGCTGGCGTTTCGCAGCGGCGTGCTTTCGTCCAACGTGCTGGAAGGCGCCGCCTTCACCGACAGCCAGGGCGACGGCCGGCCGGACGTGCAGATCCACTTCCTGCCGCTGCTGGACAGCTGGGACGACGTGCCCGGCGAGCCGCTGCCGAACATTCACGGCTTTACGCTCAAGGTCGGCTACCTGCAGCCGAAGGCGCGTGGCGAAGTGCTGCTGCGCAGCAGCAACCCACGCGATCCGGTCAAGCTGCACGCCAACTACCTCGGCCACCCGGACGATCTGGCCGGCAGCGTGCGCGCGGTGAAGTTCGGCCTGGATTTCCTGCAAACCGCGGCGCTGAAGCCGCTGATCAAAGATCTGCTGATGCCGCAGCCGGAATGGACGCGCGATGAGGCGCAGCTGGAGGAGTTCGTGCGCAACTTCTGCAAGACGGTGTATCACCCGGTGGGCAGCTGCCGCATGGGGCCGTCGCCGCAGGACGCGGTGACCGATCCGCAGCTGCGGGTGCACGGTTTTGAACAGCTGCGGGTGATCGACGGCTCGGTGATGCCGCAGCTCACCAGCGGCAACACCAATGCGCCGACCATCATGCTGGCGGAAAAGGCGGTGGATCTGCTGCTGGGCGCGCCGCAGTAAGGGCGCGCCTCAACCTCAGGCGGCGGCAGGCACGCCGCTGTGGAAGCGCAGTTCACTGTCCGGCGACAGGATCAGCTCAGCTTCGAGGCGGCCGAAATGCGCCACCCGTTCGCTGATGTCGCCGCCGGCGATCTGCTCGGCCAATGTCAGGTAGTCCTGATAATGGCGCGCTTCGGATCGCAGCAGCGAGACGTAAAAGCGGTTCAGCTCATCGTCCAGGTGCGGCGCCAGCTTGGCGAAGCGTTCGCAGGATCGCGCTTCGATGTAGGCGCCACAGATCAGTTTGTCGATCAACGTCGCCGGATCGTGGGTACGGATCTCACGGATCATGCCCTTGGCGTAGCGGCTGGCGGTGATCTTGCGATACGGGATGCCGCGCGCCTGCATGATCTCCAGCACCTGCGAGAAGTGATGCAGTTCTTCCTTGATCAACAGCACCATGCGATCCGCCAGATCCTGGCCGTAGGCCGAGCCGTTTTTCGGCAGGATCTTGCGGGTGAACTGGCCCTGGCGGAACAGCGTGTCCGGCGCGCCCTGCGCTTCGTGCAGAAACGCCTCGTAGGGCCGCAGTAGCGCCAACAGCGCGTCGCCGCTCTCTTTGTCCGCCACGTAACGGCGGATCAGCCACATGCCGGTCTGCGCAGCTTTCAGCTCGCACACCAGGTGGTCGGTCAGCAATAGCTGCAGGTTTTCCGGACGGCGCGCGGCGTCGATCCAGGCGTCGGGGGTTTCACAGTGCAGGAAGCTTAAAATCGGGGCTAGCAGAGATTGGTATGTCATGGCGTTTATCAGGGGCCGGCGAGAACCGGCCCATGTGAATAAGCGGGGTTAATTAGTGGCGTTTGCCGTCGTCGTCTTCGTCGATGTAGTCGCCGTCTTCGTCATCCTCACCGTCTTCACCGTTCGGATCTTCGAAGTAGGTGCCCCAGCCGTCGTAGTTGACGCCGCAGCGTTCCGCCAGCGCCACCAGCTGCTCGACCTGGGCGTCGATCAGCTCGGCGTTCAGGCCGACTTCGCTGATCACGTCGCAGCACATCACCAGCGAACCGTCTTCCACTTCCAGCTCTTCGGCGTCGGTCACTTCGTAGCCCAACTTGAAGGCTTCAACGGCGGCCTGCTCCAGAACCTCAAATTTCTCGGCGGACAGATGGTGCTCGATGGTGTAGAGCGCGTCCGGATCGCTGCCGTCTTCCAGCAGCTCTTCGATGATCAGGCGGGTCTCTTCACGTTGTTCTTCCAGCAATTCGCGGTTTGCCATGCCTATATCCTCAAGTCAAATGGCCTTCATTCCTTCTATTTTCACACACCGCCGACATTGCTTCCACGATAAACGTGAAAGATTTCCTCGTCGGGGTTGAAATTGAATATTCATACATATAAAGTGAATTTTAATTCAATTGCACAATCAGGGAATCGGACTATGAGCACCGGCAATGCGTTCTACCAACGTCACTTTCTGAGGTTAATGGATTTCACCCCCGCCGAACTGCAGGCGCTGCTGCAGCTTTCGGCCGATCTGAAACAGGCCAAAAAGCTGGGGCAGGAACAGCGCCGGCTGCAGGGCAAAAACATTGCGCTCATCTTCGAAAAAGACTCGACCCGCACGCGATGCTCTTTCGAAGTTGCCGCATTCGATCAGGGCGCGCAGGTGACCTATCTCGGCCCGAGCGGCAGCCAGATCGGCCATAAAGAGTCGATGAAAGACACCGCCCGGGTGCTGGGCCGCCTGTACGACGGTATTCAGTATCGCGGCTACGGCCAGGCGCTGGTGGAAACCCTGGCGCAGCACGCCGGCGTGCCGGTGTGGAACGGCCTGACCGACGAGTTCCACCCCACCCAGCTGCTGGCGGATCTGCTCACCGTGCAGGAACACCTGCCGGGCAAGGCGCTGAGCGAGGTGAAACTGGCGTACGTCGGCGACGCGCGCAACAACATGGGCAACACGCTGCTGGAAGCCGCCGCGCTGGCGGGCATGGATCTGCGGCTGGTGGCGCCGAAGGCCTGCTGGCCGCAGCCGGAGCTGGTGGCCGAGTGCCAGGCGCTGGCGCAACAAACCGGCGCGAAACTCACCCTGACCGAAGAGATCGCCGAAGGGGTGCAAGACGCCGACTTCCTCTACACCGACGTGTGGGTGTCGATGGGCGAACCGAAAGAGACCTGGCAGGAGCGTATTGCGCTGCTGCGGCCGTATCAGGTCAACATGGCGATGCTGAAACTGACCGGCAACCCAAACGTGAAGTTCCTGCACTGCCTGCCGGCGTTCCACGACGACCAAACCACGCTCGGCAAGCAGATGGCGCAGCAGTACGATCTGCACGGCGGCATGGAAGTGACCGACGAGGTGTTCGAGTCGGCGCACAGCGTGGTGTTCGATCAGGCGGAAAACCGGCTGCATACCATCAAGGCGGTGCTGGTCGCCACGCTGAGCGAAACCCTCTGACAGTCCTCCCCTCCGCCCTGGCGCCCCCGGCCAGGGCGGCTAATATATTCCAGGAATATCAAATAGCGGATTGACCTTTGCCCGACGCGGGCAAAGGTTCTACCGTGACAGGCCGACGGCGCCCGCGCCGTAAAAACCAACGATAACAAACCGTTCTCAGCGCCGCCTTGCGGTGCCTTCAGGGGATATACACCGATGAAAGCCAAACTCTTGCCGCTGTTCCTGCTCGCCGCCCTGCCCGCCGCCGCGTTAGCCGCCACGCCGCCGAATACGCTGGTGGTGGTGCAATCGCTGGATGACATCGTCAGCCTCGATCCGGCGGAAGCCAACGAACTCTCCAGCATCCAGACGGTGCCCAGCCTGTATCAGCGGCTGGTGCAGGCGGATCGCGACGATCCGGCCAAGGTGGCACCGGTGCTGGCGGAAAGCTGGCAGAGCGATGCAGCGGCCAAAACGCTGACGGTGAAACTGCGGCCGCAGGCGGCGTTCGCCTCCGGCAACCCGCTGACCGCCGACGACGTGATCTTCTCCTACAGCCGCGCGGTCAAGATGAACAAATCGCCGGCGTTCATCCTCAACGTGCTCGGTTGGCAGCCGGACAACATCGACGCGCAGCTCAAGAAGATCGACGAACATACCGTGCAGCTGCGCTGGACGGCGGATGTCAGCCCGGCGGTGGCGCTGAATATCCTCTCGACGCCGATCGCCTCGATCGTCGACAGCAAAGCGGCACTGGCCAACGTCAAAGACGGCGACTTCGGCAGCGCCTGGCTGAAGATGCACTCCGCCGGCAGCGGTCCGTTCAAGATGCGTGTCTATCAGCCGCACCAGGCGATCGTGCTGGACGCCAATCCCGCCACGCCGGGCGACAAGCCGCAGCTGAAAAACATCATCATTAAAAACGTGCCGGATCCGGCCACCCGCCGCCTGCTGGTCCAGCAGGGCGACGCCGATATCGCCCGCGAACTGGGCGCCGACCAGACCGACACGCTGAAGAACCAGCCGGGGGTTAAGGTGCTGGAGATCCCGTCCGCCGAGCAAAACTATCTGGTGTTCAACACCGGCAACGGCGCCAATCCGCTGCTGAACAACCCGGCCTTCTGGGAAGCGGCGCGCTACCTGGTGGATTATCAAGGCATCACGAAGGATCTGCTGAAGGGACAATACTTCGTGCACCAGAGCTTCCTGCCGGTCGGGCTGCCGGGCGCGCTGGAGACCAACCCGTTCAGCTACGATCCGGCCAAGGCGAAAGCCATTCTGGCCAAGGCGGGCATCACCCACGCCGCCTTTACGCTGGACGTAGAGAACAAACCGCCGTTCATCACCATCGCTCAGGCGCTGCAGGGCAGCTTCGCCGCCGCCGGCGTGAAGATCGAGCTGCTGCCGGCCGCGGGCAGCCAGGTTTACTCCCGCGTGCGCGCCAGGCAGCATCAGGCGGCGATCCGCCTGTGGATCCCGGATTACTTCGACGCCCACTCCAACGCCAGCGCCTTCGCCTACAACGACGGCAAGAGCAGCACGGTGGCCGGGCTGAACGGCTGGCAGATCCCGCAGTTGAACCAGCAGACGCTGGCGGCGCTGGCCGAAGCCGATCCGGCCAAGCGCCGCGCGCTGTACACCGCCATGCAACAGGAGCTGCAGCGCAGTTCGCCGTACGTGTTTATCGATCAGGCCAAAACCGAAGTGGTGCTGCGCGACAACGTCAAAGGCTATCAACAAGGGCTGAACGCCGACATGGTCTACTACGATCGCGTCAGCAAATAGCCGGCGAGCGGCCATCGCCGGCCAATCGATTGCGGGGCGGCAAAAAACGGCGTTTTAACGCTTGCAGTGGCAAAAAGCGCGAGTATAATGCGCCACAATTTGCCAGGAGAAAGCATGAAAAACGACGTTTGTTTTGTTAGCCGCAATCGACAAAACCGACTGCCTATCGGCGGCCAGCTGCCGTTGTTTCTCCTGTTGCTAAACCGATCGTTTCAAGCCCCTCATTGAGGGGCTTTTTTTTGCCTTAAAAAGTCCCGCGCCACGGGCACGCGTCGAGGAGGAGTGAAAAATGGCCAACCCGCTGTATCACAAACACATCATCTCTATTAACGATCTCAGCCGCGAGGATCTGGAGCTGGTGCTGCGCACCGCCGCCGGTCTGAAAGCCAACCCGCAGCCGGAACTGTTGAAACACAAGGTGATCGCCAGCTGCTTCTTTGAAGCCTCGACCCGTACCCGCCTGTCGTTCGAAACCTCGATGCACCGCCTCGGCGCCTCGGTGGTCGGTTTCGCCGACGGCAGCAACACCTCGCTCGGCAAGAAAGGCGAAACCCTGGCCGACACCATCTCGGTGATCAGCACCTACGTGGACGCCATCGTGATGCGCCACCCGCAGGAAGGCGCGGCGCGCATGGCTTCAGAGTTCTCCGGCAACGTGCCGGTGCTCAACGCCGGCGACGGTGCCAACCAGCACCCGACCCAAACCCTGCTGGATCTGTTCACCATCCAGGAAACCCAGGGCCGTCTGAGCAACCTCAGCATCGCCATGGTCGGCGATCTGAAGTACGGCCGCACCGTGCACTCGCTCACTCAGGCGCTGGCCAAGTTCGAAGGCAACCGCTTCTACTTCATCGCCCCGGACGCGCTGGCGATGCCGGCCTACATCCTGAAAATGCTGGACGAGAAAAGCATCGAGTACAGCCTGCACAGCAGCATTGAAGAAGTGGTGCCGGAGCTGGATATTCTCTACATGACCCGGGTGCAGAAAGAGCGCCTCGATCCGTCCGAGTACGCCAACGTGAAGGCGCAGTTCGTGCTGCGCGCCGCGGATCTGGCCGGCGCGCGCGCCAACCTCAAGGTGCTGCACCCGCTGCCGCGCATCGACGAGATCGCCACCGACGTGGATAAAACGCCGCACGCTTACTACTTCCAGCAGGCGGGCAACGGCATCTTCGCCCGCCAGGCGCTGCTGGCGCTGGTGCTCAACGCAGATTTGGCTCTTTAAGGGGGAACCGCCATGACTCACGACAACAAACTGCAGGTCGAAGCGATCAAATGCGGCACGGTGATCGACCACATTCCGGCGCAGATCGGTTTCAAACTGCTGACGCTGTTCAAGCTGACCGCCACCGACCAGCGCATCACCATCGGCCTGAACCTGCCTTCCAACGAGCTGGGCCGCAAGGATCTGATCAAGATCGAGAACACCTTCCTGACCGAGCAGCAGGCCAACCAGCTGGCGATGTACGCGCCGAAGGCCACGGTGAACCGCATCGACAACTATGAAGTGGTGCGCAAACTGACCCTTAGCCTGCCGGACCACATCGACGGGGTGCTGACCTGCCCGAACGGCAACTGCATCAGCCGCAGCGAGCCGGTGGCGTCGAGCTTCAGCGTCAAATCGCGCGGCGGCGAAGTGCACCTGAAGTGCCGCTACTGCGAAAAAGAGTTCGAGCACCAGGTGGTGCTGCAGGCGGACTAAGCCCGGTATGGGTGCCGGGAGATGGCGCTGTTATTCTCCCGGTGACGCCCTATAATGGGATTTCTGGATAGAACAATCCTCGTTTATCAGGAGAAAACATGTCACGTAACATCAGCACTGAACTCGCCCCGGCAGCCATTGGTCCTTACGTGCAGGGCGTTGATCTGGGCAGCATGATCATCACTTCCGGCCAGATCCCGGTCGATCCGAAAACCGGCGCCGTCGCCGACGACGTGGCCGCTCAGGCGCGCCAGTCGCTGGAAAACGTCAAAGCGATCGTCGAAGCCGCCGGCCTGAACGTTGCCGACATCGTGAAAACCACCGTGTTCGTGAAAGACCTGAACGACTTCGCTACCGTCAACGCCGCGTACGAAGCCTTCTTCACCGAGCACAGCGCGCCGTTCCCGGCCCGCTCCTGCGTGGAAGTGGCGCGTCTGCCAAAAGACGTGAAGATCGAAATCGAAGCCATCGCCGTGCGTCGTTAATCGACACGTACGCGCATCACGGCCAGTGCAGACTGGCCGTTTTTATTTCTGCTCTGCCCCGACAGCCTGTCGTCCCTGCGACTTTAGCGCTCACCGCCGCCGCCTTTTCGCCCTATATTAAGGCGTCGCTACGCCGCACCTGCACCGCAAACGGGCGTTTTTCGCCGCGTCAGCCTCGCTCTGCGCCATTTTCGCCCGTTATCGCCTTGGCACGTTTTATGCTCGATTGATTGACAGCCTGCAATGTCGACGAGGTGACGATGCTGAATATCAATCTTTCCGCTTCACCGTTTTTTGATGAGATGCTTCTGGCTGAGGGAAAACACCGTGGCCACTACGACGCCTACTGGCAATGGCTGCAGCAGGCCGATCACCAGGCCGTGCAACGCAAGCGGGAAGAGGCTGCGCTGCTGTTTCACCGGGTGGGCATCACCTTCAACGTCTACGGCGACGATGACGGCGCCGAGCGGTTGATCCCGTTCGACAGCGTGCCGCGCATTATTCCGGCCGCCGAATGGGCGATGCTCGATCGCGGCATTCGCCAGCGCGTACAGGCGCTCAATGCCTTCCTGCATGACATTTACCACCAGCAGCATATTCTGAAGGCCGGCCTCATTCCGGCGGAGCAGGTGCTGGCCAACGATCAGTATCAACCCTGTATGCAAGGCGTTGATCTGCACCGCGATATCTATGCGCATATCGTCGGCGTGGACATGGTCCGCAACAGCGACGGCCAATACTACGTGCTGGAAGATAACTTGCGCACCCCGTCCGGCGTCTCTTACATGCTGGAAAACCGCAAAATGATGATGCGTCTCTATCCGGAACTGTTCGCCCGGCAACGCATCGCGCCGGTGGAGCGCTACCCGTCGCACCTGCTGCAAACGCTGCGCGAAAGCTCGCCCATCAACGATCCCACCGTGGTGGTGCTGACGCCGGGCCGCTTCAACAGCGCCTATTTTGAGCACAGTTTCCTGGCGCAGCAGATGGGGGTGGAGCTGGTCGAAAGCGCCGATCTGTTCGTCAAGGACGGCGCGGTCTTCATGCGCACCACCGCCGGGCCGTGCAAAGTGGACGTGATCTATCGTCGGGTGGACGACGCCTTCCTCGATCCGCTGGCGTTTCGGCCGGACTCGATGCTCGGCGTACCGGGGCTGCTGTCGGTGTATCGCGCCGGCAATGTGGTGCTGGCCAACGCCATCGGCACCGGCGTGGCCGACGACAAATCGATCTACCCCTACGTGCCGGATATGGTGCGCTTCTACCTGCAAGAGGAACCGATCCTCAACAACGTGCCAACCTGGCAGTGCCGACATAAAAACGAACTGTCGTATGTGCTGGCCAACCTCGAACAGATGGTCGTGAAAGAGGTGCACGGCGCCGGCGGCTACGGCATGTTGATCGGCCCCACGGCGAGCAAGGACGAGCTCGCCCGCTTCCGCGCGCTGCTGCTGTCTCGCCCGCAGAATTACATTGCGCAAAACACGCTGGCGCTGTCCACCTGCCCGACCTTCGTCAACGACGGTCTGGCGCCGCGGCATATCGATCTGCGGCCGTTCGCCCTCAGCGGCGCGGAGATCCGCCTGGTGCCCGGCGGCCTGACCCGGGTGGCGTTGGCGGAAGGTTCGCTGGTGGTGAACTCGTCGCAGGGCGGCGGCACCAAGGACACCTGGGTATTGGAGGACGACCTATGCTGAGCCGCACCGCCAGTGAACTCTATTGGATGGCCCGCTATCTGGAGCGGGCGGAAAGCATCGCCCGGGTGCTGGACGTCACCAACAAGCTGTCGATGATGCCGATCCGCGACGGCGGCGATCAGGATCTGCAGGTGCCGCTCAACCTGACCGGCACCGGCCAGCTGTATGCCGCCGCCTACTCGGAATTGACGATGCCGAATCTGGTCAGTTTCTTCGCGCTCGACAACCGCAACCACAGCAGCATCTTCAGCTGCCTGCAAATGGGCTGGAACAACGCCCACGCGGTGCGCGGCAGCCTGTCGTCCGAAGTCTGGGAGTGCATCAACGCCACCTGGATAGAGATGAAACTGATCCGCCGCCAGGGCATCGGCTCGGTGGGCGCCGATGCCTTCTTCGACTGGGTGAAGGAGCGCGCCCATCTGTTTCGCGGCGCCATGTTCGGCACGCTGCTGCGCAGCGACGCCATGCGCTTTATCCGTCTCGGCACCCTGCTGGAGCGGGCCGACGGCACCGCCCGTCTGCTGGAGGTGAAGAACACGCTGATGGACATCGACGGCGACCCGGTGCGCGAATATTACCGCATGGACACGCTGCTGCGGGCGGTGAGCGCGCGCGAAGCCTACCACAGCATCTACAAGCAGCCGTTGAGCCGCGAGACCATCGCCGAACTGATGATTCTGCGCAATGAAATCCCGCGTTCACTGCTGGCCTGCGTCGGCGACATGGTGCAGCAATTGGAACTGATCGGCGGCGGCGCCAACCAACCGCGACGTCTGGCGCACACCCTGCATGCCGAGCTGCGCTTCAGCAGCATGAAGGATCTGAACAAGATCGGCCTGGGAGAGTGGTTGAGCGCCTTTCTCGGCCAGGTGAACGGCATCGCCGAAAGCATCCATCACACTTATCTGGAGGCGCAATGAAACTGAATATTGAGCACAACACCCATTATCGCTACGCTCAGCCGGTGCAGCGCAGCACCCAATATCTGCGGCTGACGCCGCAGGATTCGCCCCATCAGCGCATCCTCTCCTGGCAACTGTCGTTGCCGGATGACGCGGTGCGCACCACCGACGCCTTCGGCAATGTACTGCACGTGCTGACGCTCGATGAACCGCATCAGGCCATCACCATTCGGGTGCTCGGGGAAGTGGAGATTGAAGACGGCGTCGAAGATCGGGCGCTCGGGCACCTGTCGCCGCTGGTATTTCTGCGCCATAGCCCGCTGACCCAGCCCGATGACGCCATTCAGGCCTTCGCCCTGCGTTATCATCAACCGCAGGCGGTGCTGAGCGGCCTGGAACATCTGATGGGTGAACTGCTGCTGAAGATGCCTTACAGCCCTGGCTCCACGCGCGTGACCGACAGCGCCGCCGAGGCGTTCGCCGCCGGCAGCGGCGTGTGTCAGGATCATACGCATGTCTTTCTGAGCTGCTGCCGCAGCCTGAACATCCCGGCGCGCTACGTCAGCGGCTACCTGTACAGCGAAGACTCGACCCATGTCGCCACCCATGCCTGGGCGGAAGTGTGGGTGGAGGAACGCTGGCACAGCTTCGACGTGACCAACAATACACGCATGCCGAATCAGCACCTTAAGCTGGCGGTCGGCATCGATTATCTGGACGCCTGCCCGGTGCGCGGTATGCGATTGGGCGGCGGCTGCGAAGACATGAGCGCCATCGCCGCCGTACAAATGATGCCAACCGGCCAGTAGCCGCTTGCCGATGGAAAAGGTTTCGGGCACGCTGCGCGTTGGCGGCGTGCCGGTCTTGTTTTGAGGGATTGTAGTATGACCTACTGTGTGGCCATGCGTTTGTCGTCCGGGCTGGTCTTTGCGTCCGATTCGCGCACCAACGCCGGGGTGGATCATATTTCCACCTTCCGCAAACTGCACGTGTTCCAACAGGACGGCGATCGCACGCTGGTGCTGCAAAGCGCCGGCAACCTGGCGACCACTCAGAGCATCATCAGTTTGCTGTTGCACCGCAGCAAGGACGCCGAACGCCCCAACCTGCTCAACGCTCCCAGCCTCTACGACGCCGCCACGCTGGTGGGGGAAACGGTGCGCGAGGTGATCCAGCGCGACAGTGAGGCGCAGCAAAGCGGCAGCACCACCGACTTCAGCTGCAACCTGTTGCTCGGCGGCCAAATTAGCGGGGAAGAGATGCGGCTGTTCCATATCTACCCGCAAGGCAATTTTATCGAAGCCACCCGCGACACGCCCTATTTTCAGATAGGCGAAAGCAAATACGGCAAACCGATCATCGACCGGGTACTGCACTACGACACGCCGCTGGAACAAGCGATGCAATGCGCGCTGATTTCACTGGATTCAACCTTACGCAGCAACCTGTCCGTCGGGCTGCCGCTCGACGTGATGATCTACCCGCGCGACAGCTTCAGCCATGCCCGGCAATACCGCATTACCGAAGATCATCCGTACTTCAGCGCCATCCGCAAGGGCTGGGGCGAAGGGCTGGTCAGCATTTTTACCCAGTTGCCGCCGCTGCAGCTGTAGGGATCCGGGCTCACACGAGCCCGTCCGCTTCATTGCGGCTGGAGCCCCCGCAGCAATGCCTCCAGCGGGTACACCGCCGCAATCACCACTTCGTCGCGCGTCTGCGCCGCCGCATCCAGCTGGCGCTGCGCTTGTTCGGCTTCGGCCCGGCTCAGCGGTTTGCCCTGCTGATGGCGCTCCAGCAGCGTTAAGCCCAGCAAGGCCAAAGCATCGACGTCCTGCGCCACCGGCGCCAGCTCCCGCAGCGCACGGTTGCCCGCGATCGCCGTCTGCAGCGCCGCGCCGTTCGCCTGCCAGCGCTGCAACCGTTCGCGCAGCGCCTGCGCCGCCGCCTTATCGCGCTTATCCTTCAGCAAAGCCGCGACCTGCGCATGCATCTCGCGCACCGCCTCGCTCTCCGGCGGCAGCGCATCGGCAAAGCGATTCAGCGGTTCGAACTGATGATAGTTGCCGGCCTGGAACTTCAGGTGCTGGCGGGTGTAATACTGCGCCGGCTCCACCGCCTCGGCCAGGATCTGCAGCGGCATGATCTGCACGCTGTTGCTCAGCCGGGTGAATTCGCGCGCCGTTTCCACGTGCTGCTGCAGGCCGACCGACACCACCGACCAGGCGTCGATCGCCGCCAGCCGCCGGTACATGTTGCTTTCATCGGTGACGTCCTGCGCCGACCACAGCCGCTCCGCCACCGCGAAGGCGCGCGGCCACAGCTTGAGATCGAGCAGCGGCGCGCGCACGTTTTCCGCCCACAGCGCCGCTTCGCCGCCGAGAATGTTGGCCTGCCCCTTCTCATCCGGCACCACCGGCATCTTGCCCGCCGGCGCCGCCGCCAGCTTGTCGCCGCTGGTGGGGTAACGCACGTTGCCGACCAGCGTATAGCCGCTGAGCTTGTCCTGTTGCAGCGTAAACACCGGCCGTGTGTCGCCCATCCAGGTATCGACGCGGAACGTCACCTGCTGCGGCGTGCGCCAGACGATGTCGTGCACCGCGCGGCGTGACTTGCCGTTGAAATCGATAAAGCCGCGCCAGCCCTGCTTGCCCTCGATCAGCGTGAAGCTGCCTTCCACCGCGCTGCCCTTCAGGCGCGGCATGCTGAAACGCCAGCTTTGCGCCTGCTCGCCGGGTTGCACCGCCGTTTCGACCCCCAGCGGCTGCGGCAGAATTTCATTGCGATAGTGATAGGCGGTGCTTTGCGGCTGATCGAGATAGAAACCGGTGGAGAGAATGCCCTGATAGCCATCCTGCGCGCTGGCGCCCAGCGAGTCTTGCCCCTGCCAGGATTGAATGACGATCGAACGCGGCAGCGACGGGTGGTAGATCTCATCCCAGCCGACCATCTGCCGCTGGTGCTTCTCGAGGATCTTTTCCAGCTTCTGGTTGAAGTAGGCCTGCAGCGCATGGGTATCCGCCAGCCCGTTCTGCTGCATAAACGCCTGAATCGACGGCGACGCCCGCCACTGGCTGGCGTCCACTTCGTCGCCGCCGATGTGCAGATAAGGATCGGGGAAGATCGCCGCCAGCTCGCCGACGATCGTGTCGACAAACTGATAAACCTCGTCGCGGGTCGGATCGAGCGTCGGCTTATGCACGCCCCACTCGCGCTCCATGCGATACGGCCCCGGCGCGCTCATCAGATCGGGATAGGCCACCGCGATGCTGGAGGCGTGCCCCGGCATGTCGATCTCCGGCACCACGCGAATGCCGCGCGCCGTGGCGTAAGCCACCACCTGCTGCATCTGCTCGCGGGTGTAAAACAGGCCGTCGCTGGCCTGCTGCTGCAATTTGGGGTAATGCTCGGAGGCGAAGCGCCAGCCCTGATCGTCGGTCAGGTGCCAGTGGAATACGTTGAGCTTGGCCGCCGCCATGCCGTCAAGCTGGCGCAGAATGTCCGGCAGCGGCAGGAAATGGCGCGCCGAATCCAGCAGCACGCCGCGCCACGGAAAACGCGGCACGTCGCGAATATCCACCAGCGGCAGAAAAGTGTTTTGCCCATCGGTCTGCAGCAGCTGCAGCAGGGTCTCCATGCCGCGCAGCGCGCCGAAGCGGGTGTTGGCGGTCAGAGTGGCGCCCTGCGGCGTGACCGCCAGCCGGTAGCTTTCGTCGCTGCCCGGCAGTGGCTGCGCCGCCACCCGATCCTTGATCACTACCTTGATCGCCGCGCCGTTCGCTTCTTCCCTCGGCGCCAGCGTCCAGCCGGTCTGCAGTTCGATGCGCTGGCGCCAGCGCGGCAGCGCGTCGCCCAAATCATCGCCCTGGAGGCTTAACGACAGCCGGTGATCCAAAATCAGTTTGCCCGCCGGTTGCGTCACTTCCACTTGCTGCGGCCAGGGCATCAGCGGCAAATCACCCGCCGGCTGCGCCAGCGCGCCGCAAGAAAACCATAACGATGAAGCCAGTAGCGTATAACGGAAAGGTCTGTGCATCGGAAATTCCTCAGAGGAAAAAAATCAATAAAAACAGCCAACGCTGTAGATAAAGACTCAGCACAGAACAGATGTCCAACCGTTGCGGTGAAAAAGCGGACGGGATCACAGTTGCCCCTCCCGGCCGGAGGGGGCGAACGGGTTATTGCCAGCCGTAGCGGCGCACGAACCAGCCTTTCACGCACTGGGTCAACACCATGTAACCGGCGAGGATCAGCACCAGCCACGGGAAGTAGGCGAGCGGCAGCGCCTGCAGCTGCAGGAAGCCGGCCAGCGGCGAGAACACCAGGCCGATGCCGGTGGCGATCACCGCCAGCGTCATGATGCACAGCGGCCAGGACGGACGGCTCTGGATAAACGGAATTTTGCGCGTGCGGATCATGTGCACGATCAGCGTTTGCGACAGCAGCCCTTCCACGAACCAGCCGGACTGGAACAGCGTCTGCATTTCCGGGGTATTGGCCTTGAACACCCACCACATCAGGCTGAAGGTCAGCACGTCGAAGATCGAACTGATCGGCCCAAAGAACACCATAAACCGCCCCAGATCGGCGGAGTTCCAGCGCTGCGGCTGGGTGATCTGATCGTCGTCGACGTTATCGAACGGGATGGCGATCTGCGAGATGTCGTACATCAGGTTCTGAATCAACAGGTGCAGCGGCAACATCGGCAGGAACGGCAGGAAGGCGCTGGCGATCAGCACGCTGAACACGTTGCCGAAGTTGGAGCTGGCGGTCATCTTGATGTATTTCAGCATGTTGGCGAAGGTGCGGCGCCCTTCGATCACCCCCTGCTCCAGCACCATCAGGCTTTTTTCCAGCAGGATGATGTCCGCCGCTTCCTTGGCGATGTCCACCGCCGAATCGACGGAGATGCCGATATCGGCCGCGCGCAGCGCCGGCGCGTCATTGATGCCGTCGCCCATAAAGCCCACCACGTGCCCCTGGCGGCGCAGCAGTTTGACGATGCGCTCCTTGTGCAGCGGCGTCAGCTTGGCGAACACCGTGGTGCGCGCCGCCGCCTGCGCCAGCTGCTCGTCGTCCATCTGCTCGATCTCGCTGCCGCGCAGCAGATGATCGGCCTCGAGCCCGACGTCACGGCACACTTTGGCGGCCACCAGCTCGTTGTCGCCGGTGAGGATCTTCACCGTGACGCCGTTCTGTTTCAGCGCCGCCAGCGCCGGCGCGGTGCTCTCCTTCGGCGGATCGAGGAAGGCGACGTAGCCTTCGAGGATCAGATCCGACTCGTCCGCCACGCCGTATTCATGGGTTTGCGCCGGCAGGATCTTGTTGGCCACCGCCACCACCCGCAGCCCCTGCTGGTTGAGATCGTCGGTGATGCGGCGGATCCTCGCCAGCAGTGCCTCGCTCAGCGGGATCACCTCGTCTTCGTGGCGCACGTGGCTGCAAATCGCCAGCATCTCTTCCAGCGCGCCCTTGCACACCAGCTCGTGATACGCGTTGTCTTTGGCCACCACCACCGACATGCGGCGGCGCACGAAGTCGAACGGGATCTCATCCACCTTGCGGTAGTTTTGCAGCGCCTGCGGCTGCTGATTTTGCTCCGCGCAGCTCAGCACCGCCACGTCGAGCAGGTTTTTCAGCCCGGTCTGGTAGAAGCTGTTCAGCCAGGCGTAGCGCAACACCCGCTCACTGCCGGCGCCGAACGCATCGGTGTGGCGCTCCAGCACGATCTTGTCCTGGGTCAGGGTGCCGGTCTTGTCGGTGCACAGAATGTCCATGGCGCCGAAGTTCTGGATGGCGTCCAGCCGTTTGACGATCACCTTCTGGCGCGACAGTTTCACCGCCCCTTTGGCCAGCGTCGAGGTGACGATCATCGGCAGCATTTCCGGCGTCAGCCCGACCGCCACCGACAGCGCGAACAGCGCCGCTTCCCACCAGTCGCCCTTGGTGTAGCCGTTGATCAGCAGCACGATCGGCGTCATCACCAGCATAAAGCGGATCAGCAGCCAGCTGACCTTGCTGATGCCGCTCTGGAAGGCGTTCGGCTGCTCATCCTGGCTGGTGACGCGCTGCGCCAGCTGGCCGAAATAGGTGCCGCCGCCGGTGCCGATCACCATCGCCAGCGCGGTGCCGCTGACCACGTTGGTGCCCATGAAGCACAGGTTCCGGCAGTCGAGCGGATCGGCCGCCAGCGTCTGTGGCGCCGCAGATTTCTCCACAGGCAGCGATTCGCCGGTCAGCGCCGCCTGGCTGATGAACAGATCCTTGGCCGACAGCACGCGCAGATCCGCCGGGATCATGTCGCCGGCCGCCAGCTTGATGATATCCCCCGGCACCAGCTGCGCGATCGGCAGCTCCACATGCTCGCTTCTGCCGGTGAGCGCATCGCTGCGGATCACCGTGGCGGTGTTGCTCACCATCGCTTTCAGCGCATCGGCCGCCCGGTTGGAGCGCGCCTCCTGGATGAAGTTCAGCAGCGTGGAGATCAGCACCATCAGCGCGATCACCAACGCGCCGGTGAGATCTTCGGTGGCGTAAGAGATCATGCCGAGCGCGGTCAGCAGCAGGTTGAACGGGTTGCGGTAGCAGTGCCAGAGGTGTTGCCACCAGGCCTCTTTTTGCTGATCGTCGATGACGTTCTCGCCGCAGCGCTGGCGCACCTGTTCCGCCTCATGGGCGGTGATGCCTTCCGGATGGCTGTGAAAACGCTCAAACAGCTGCATCGTCTCTGCGGCGGCGCATTCCAGCCGCTGCTGCGCCAGGCCGGCAGGCATATCGCGCGCAGCGCCGCTAACGCCGTCCAGCAGGCTGTCGCGGCGCACCAAACGGCGCGGGAGGCCGCGGGCGAATAGGCCCAGCAGCTGACGGGGGAGTTTTTTCAGTTTCATGGTTCGCACCTCGTCGCCCGGTGCCTCACGGCAGCGGGTAAACGGGGATCGTCATCGGCCGGGCGAATGGCGGATGCGCCAAAAAGCCTCTGCCAACGCAGATCCTTATTCTTTTTTTCAGCAGCAGGAGCGAACGACGAAGCGCGCGCCACCGGTTACCGTGATGTTTTTCACCGGTAAAACAGCAGCGCCAGGCGGAGAGGTTTTACCGGAGAACCGAGTGAGTGTCTAAAGCAGTCGGGTCGGGGTCCATATGGGGTATAACCTCCGGTAAAGGGAAAAACAGAGCGGCAGGAGCGGCCGTTCAGCGCAGTGCAACAATCCCGTTTTGCATCAAGATCCGCGTGGGAAAATGAGCTATGCTGACGGGCATTGTTTTACAGGCCATTATGTTACGCCTGTCCACCTCAACGAAAAGTAAACCATGCAAAACCGGCTGACCATCAAGGACATCGCGCGCCTGAGCGGCGTAGGCAAATCCACCGTCTCACGCGTGTTGAACAATGAAGGCAGCGTGAGCCCGCAAACCCGCGAACGGGTGGAAGCGGTGATCCGTCAGCAAGGGTTTACCCCCTCCAAGTCGGCGCGCGCCATGCGCGGCCAGAGCGACAAGGTGGTGGGCATCATCGTTTCCCGTCTCGATTCGCCGTCGGAGAACCAGGCGGTGCGCACCATGCTGCCGCTGCTGTACCAACAGGGCTTCGACCCGATCGTGATGGAGAGCCAGTTCGAAACCCGCCTGGTGCAGGAGCATCTGCACGTACTGCGCCAGCGCAACGTCGACGGCGTGATCCTGTTCGGCTTCACCGGCCTGACCGCGGCGATGCTCAAGCCGTGGCAGGAAAAAATGGTGGTGATGGTGCGCGAATACGACGGCTTCTCGTCCGTCTGCTACGACGACGCCGGCGCGGTGAACCTGTTGATGGATCGTCTGTACCGGCAGGGGCATCGGCATATCGGCTATCTGGGGGTGCAGCTCAGCGACGCCACCACCGGCCAGCGCCGCTACCAGGCCTATCTCGACGCCTGTGAACGCCTCACGCTCACGCCGCGCGCCACGCTGGGCGAGCTGAGTTACCAGAGCGGTTTCCAGCACGCCGCCGAAGTGATCGATGCGCACACCAGCGCGCTGATCTGCGCCTCCGACAGCATCGCCCTCGGCGCGATCAAGTACCTGCAGCAGCAGCCGGCGCGCGCCATTCAGGTGTGCGCCATCGGCAACACCCCGCTGCTCAGCTTCTTGTTCCCCGACACTCTGTCGGTGGAGTTCGGCTACGGCAGCGCCGGCCTGCTGGCCGCGCAGCAGCTGCTGGCGCAGCTCAGCGGCGAACAGGGGATCCGCCGCCTGGTGGTGCCCAGCAAACTTTCCTGACTCCCTGATTAGAAGTTGACCATTTTTTGCCATTTTGTGATCCTCGCCCCAAACCGGGAACGTTCCCATTTCATTCAAAAAGCCGAGTGGCTAAGCTTTGATCATTACTCAGTCAACACCTCTGCAGGTATCCCATAATGAGCAAAGTAAAACAGCAGGATATTGATCGCCTGATTGTTTTGGTCGGCGGCCGCGAGAACATCGCCACCGTCAGCCATTGCATCACCCGGCTGCGTTTCGTCCTCAATGACCCCAGCAAGGCCAGCCCAAAGGAAATCGAAGAGCTGCCGATGGTCAAAGGCTGCTTCACCAACGCCGGGCAGTTCCAGGTGGTGATCGGCACCGACGTCGGCGACTACTATCAGGCGCTGATCGCCAGCACCGGCGTCAACGAGGCCGACAAGGAGCAGGCCAAGGTAGCCGCCCGCCAGAACATGACCTGGACCGAGCGTACCATCTCCCACTTCGCCGAGATCTTCTTCCCGCTGCTGCCGGCGCTGATCAGCGGCGGTCTGATCCTCGGCTTCCGCAACGTGATCGGCGACATCCCGATGTCCGGCGGCCAAACGCTGGCGCAGATGCACCCGGCGTGGAAAACCGTTTACGACTTCCTGTGGCTGCTGGGTGAAGCGATCTTCATGTTCCTGCCGGTGGCCATCTGTTGGTCGACGGTGAAAAAGATGGGCGGCACGCCGGTGCTCGGCATCGTGCTGGGCGTCACCCTGGTGTCGCCGCAGCTGATGAACTCCTACCTGCTCGGCCAGCAAACGCCGGAAGTGTGGAACTTCGGCTGGTTCGTGATCCAGAAAGTCGGCTATCAGGCGCAGGTGATCCCGTCGATCCTGGCGGGGATGGCGCTGGGCTGGATCGAAACCCGGCTGAAAAAGATCGTTCCCGACTATCTCTATCTGGTGGTGGTGCCGGTGGTCTCGCTGCTGCTGGCGGTGTTCCTGGCGCACGCGCTGATCGGGCCGTTCGGCCGCATGATCGGCGACGGCGTCGCCTGGGCGGTGAAATCGGTGATGACCGGCAGCTTCGCGCCGGTGGGCGCCGCGCTGTTCGGCTTCCTGTATGCGCCGCTGGTGATCACCGGCGTGCACCAGACCACGCTGGCTATCGACATGCAGATGATCCAGAGCATGGGCGGCACCCCGGTGTGGCCGCTGATTGCGCTGTCCAATATCGCGCAGGCCTCGGCGGTACTCGGCATCATCATCATCAGCCGCAAGGCCAACGAGCGTGAAATCTCGGTGCCGGCGGCGATCTCCGCCTACCTCGGCGTGACCGAACCGGCGATGTACGGCATCAACCTCAAATACCGCTTCCCAATGCTGTGCGCGATGATCGGCTCCGCAATCGCGGGCCTTATCTGCGGCCTGGACGGCGTGATGGCCAACGGCATCGGCGTCGGTGGCCTGCCGGGCATCCTGTCTATCAAACCGCAGTTCTGGCTGATTTACTCGCTGGCGATTCTGGTGGCGATCGTCATCCCGCTGGTGCTGACCATCATGGTCTACAAACGCAAGGCCGCCCGCGGCGAGCTGCCGGTTTAATTGACGCAAAATGAATGTAGGGGCCTGCTCGCGCGGGCCCGTTGTCACGATTCAAAGGTATTGAACTATGAGCAACCCAACCCCCTGGTGGCAGAACGGCGTCATCTACCAAATTTATCCGAAGAGTTTTCAGGACAGCACTGGCAACGGCTACGGCGATTTGGCCGGCGTGACCCGGCGGCTGGACTATCTGCAGGAGCTGGGCGTGGACGCCATCTGGCTGACGCCGGTCTACGTGTCGCCACAGGTGGACAACGGCTATGACGTGGCGGACTACTGCGCCATCGATCCGGCTTACGGCACGATGGCGGACTTCGAGCAGCTGGTCGCCGCCGCCCACCAGCACGGCATCCGCATCGTGATGGACATGGTGTTCAACCACACTTCGACCGAACACCCGTGGTTCAAGGCCGCGCAGGATCGCCACAGCCCGTATCGCCAGTTCTATGTCTGGCGCGACGGCGAAGGCGATACGCCGCCGAACAACTGGCGTTCCAAGTTCGGCGGCAACGCCTGGCAGTGGCACGCCGACAGCGGCCAGTACTACCTGCACCTGTTCGCCGCCGAGCAGGCGGATCTCAACTGGGAGCACCCGCCGGTGCGCGAAGAGCTGAAGAAAGTGTGCCAGTTCTGGGCGGACAAAGGCGTCGACGGCCTGCGCCTCGACGTGATCAACCTGGTGTCCAAACAGCAGGATTTCCCGTCCGACTGCCAGGGCGACGGCCGCCGCTTCTATACCGACGGCCCGCGCATCCACGAGTTCCTGCAGGAGATGAGCCGCGACGTGTTTCAGCCGCGCGGCCTGATGACGGTGGGCGAGATGTCCTCCACCACGCTTGAGCATTGCCAGCGCTACGCGGCGCAGAGCGGCGAAGAGCTGTCGATGACCTTCAACTTCCACCACCTGAAGGTGGACTACGCCGGCGGCGAAAAATGGACGCGGGCGGCGCCGGATTACGTGGAACTGAAGCAGATCTTCCGCCACTGGCAGCAAGGGATGCATAACCGCGCCTGGAACGCGCTGTTCTGGTGCAACCACGATCAGCCGCGCATCGTGTCGCGCTTCGGCGATGAAGGCGCACTGCGGGCGCCGGCCGCCAAAATGCTGGCGATGGTGCTGCACGGCATGCAGGGCACGCCTTATATCTATCAGGGCGAAGAACTCGGCATGACCAACCCCGGCTTCCGCGCCATCGAGCAGTATCGCGACGTGGAAAGCCTGAACATGTACGCCGAACTGCGCGCCCAGGGCCGCAGCGACGCCGAGCTGCTGGCGATCCTGGCCGACAAATCGCGCGACAACGGCCGCACGCCGATGCAGTGGAGCGCCGCGCCGCACGCCGGTTTCACCACCGGCACGCCGTGGATCGGCTGCGCCGAGAACTACCCGCAGATCAACGCCGAAGCGGCGCTGGCCGACCTCGACTCGGTGTTTTACGCCTACCGCCAGCTGATCACCCTGCGCAAGCAGTACCCGCTGCTGACCCACGGCGACTATCAGGATCTGGCGCCGGAACACCCGGCGCTGTGGTGCTATCAGCGCAGCTGGAATGGCCAGCGCCTGCTGGTAGCGGCCAACCTGAGCCGCGAGCCGCAGGCCTGGACGGCGGCGGGCGTGGAGCCTTCCGCCCAGTGGCGCCCGCTGATGAGCAACTACAGCGACTCGGCAGACCAGCCGCAGGCGCTGACGCTGCGGCCGTTCGAAGCGGTGTGGTGGCTGCTCGAAGACTAACCCCGCAGGGCGCGGCGAGCGCTGCGCCCTACCATTTCCCCAGCAGCGCTACCACCCCGGCGGCCTCTTGCGCCAGGCGTTCATCGCTCATGTCGAACACACCCTGCACCAGATGCGGCGGCAGATAATCCATGCCGGTCAGGTTGGCCATGGCGTGGAACGGCAGCAGCAGATCCTGCACCGGATAACGGTTATACCCTGCCGGCGTGTAGGCCTGCGCGTTGCCGCCGGTGCTCACCACCAGCTGCAGCGGCTTGCCGTGCAATTGGGTGCCTTCGCTGCCGTAGGCAAAACCGTAGGTTAATACCGCATCCTGCCATTCGCTGAGGATCGCCGGTGAGCTGTACCAATAAAACGGGAACAGCATCACTACCGCATCATGGCTCTGCAGCAGCGCCTGTTCGCGCGCCACGTCGATGCGGTAATCCGGGTACGCGCGGATCAGTTCGTGAACGGTCACGTTGGGCAGCGGGCGTACGGCCTCGATCAACGCCTTATTAATGCGCGACTCGTCGGGGGTGCGGTGGGCGGTTAACACTAAAATGCGCGACATAACGATTCCTCGGTCATAAGAAGATGAGGGCATTTTTCCATTTCCGCCGCTGCGGGTGTAGGCTGTTAGAGGTCACTTCAATTTCAACCAAAAGTATCAACCACTATGTCGCTGCCCTTTGACGTGCACCGCCTGCTGCCGGCCTTCCTCGCCGCCGCGCAGGCGCAAAATTTCTCCGCCGCCGCTCGCCAGCTGGGCGTGACGCCGGCGGCGGTCAGCAAAAACATCCGCGCGCTGGAAGAGAAGCTGGCGCTGCGGCTGTTTCAGCGCAACACCCACAACGTGCTGCTGACCGACGAGGGCAAAGCGCTACTGGCGCAGGTAGCGCCGCTGTGGCAGGCATTGGCGGCGACGCTGGAAAGCGCCGGCGGCGAACGGCAGGCGCCGGCCGGCGTGGTGCGCGTCAGCATGATCCCCGGCTTCGGCCGCCGGATGCTGATGCCGTTGATCCCGCAATTTCTGGCGCGCTATCCGCAGATCGATCTCGATCTGTCGCTGGATGCCCGGGTGGTGAATCTGGTGGGCGAAGGCTTCGACGTCGGCATTGGCAGCCGGGTCGATCCCGACAGCCGGCTGGTGGCCCGCCCGCTCTACCCGATGCACATGGTGCTGGCGGCGTCGCCCGACTATCTGGCGCGGCGCGGTGAACCGCAAACGCCGCACGATCTACTGCGCCACGACTGCCTGCTGCACCGCAACCCGGCCAACGGCCGCCACGTCAAATGGCAGCTGCGCCATCAGGGCGAAACGCTGGCGCTGGATCTAAACGGCCGGCTGATGACCAGCCGCCCGGAGATGTTGCTGGATGCGGCGCTGGCCGGGCTCGGCATCGTCAACCTGGCGCGCTGGTACGTTGAAAAGCACTTCGAGCAAGGCACGCTGCGGCCGGTGCTGGCGCAATGCTGGCCGCGCCCGGTGCAGCTGTGGCTCTATTACGCCTCGGCGGATCTGCCGCCGCGGGTACGCGTCTGGGTCGACTTTCTGCTGGAACATTTTCGCGATCGGCCGGCGGGCGATTGACGTCTGTTCAGCTTACGCACGCTCTTCCGTTTTCCTTGTTCTACATCAAAAGAATCGCGCCAATATCTATATATAGTGCATTAAGAATTGCTAACACCTATATATAGTAGTTATCCACAAGATCATCCACACGTCGCCACAGCCCTTGCGCGCTGCGGCTTTGCCCTGTGGATAAGCGAAATTTGACGGTTGCTCGCCGCGTCAGGCGGGTATCAACGCTCCCTCGGGGAACAAGGAGTACAACGTGAAACCAGTAGTGATTAAGCGGGACGGTTGCCAGGTACCTTTTGACGAAGCGCGCATCGCGCAGGCCATCGAGCGCGCCGCGCTGGCGGTGGGCGTGGTCGACGCCGACTACTGCGCCACCGTCGCCCGCGTGGTCGCTCAGCGCATGGAGCAACAGCCGCGCGTCGATATCCACGAGATCCAGCAGGCGGTGGAAAACCAGCTGATGGCCGGCGAGTACAAACAGCTGGCGCGCGCCTATATCGAATACCGCCACGATCGCGACGTGGCGCGCGAGCTGCGCGGCCGCCTGAACCAGGAAATTCGCGGCCTGGTCGAGCAAAGCAACCGCGCGCTACTGAACGAAAACGCCAACAAGGACAGCAAGGTGATCCCCACCCAGCGCGACCTGCTGGCGGGCATCGTCGCCAAACACTACGCCAAGCAGCACATCCTGCCGCGCGACGTGGTGCTGGCCCATGAACGCGGCGAAATTCACTACCACGATCTCGACTACTCGCCGTTCTTTCCGATGTTCAACTGCATGCTGATCGATCTGAAAGGCATGCTGACCAACGGCTTCAAGATGGGCAACGCCGAGATTGAGCCGCCGAAGTCGATCTCCACCGCCACCGCCGTGACCGCACAGATCATCGCCCAGGTCGCCAGCCATATTTATGGCGGTACCACCATCAACCGCATCGATGAAATTCTGGCGCCGTTCGTCGACGAGAGCTTCCGCAAACACCTGCAGGTGGCGGAAGAGTGGCAGATCCCGGACGCCAAAGGCTATGCCATGGCGCGCACCGAGAAAGAGTGTTACGACGCCTTCCAGTCGCTGGAGTACGAGGTCAACACCCTGCACACCGCCAACGGCCAGACGCCGTTTGTCACCTTCGGCTTCGGCCTCGGCACCAGCTGGGAGTCGCGCCTGATCCAGCGCTCGATCCTGAAAAACCGCATCGCCGGGCTGGGCAAAAACCGCAAGACCGCCGTGTTCCCCAAACTGGTGTTCGCCATCCGCGACGGCCTCAACCACCAGTACGGCGATCCGAACTACGACATCAAGCAGCTGGCGCTGGAGTGCGCCAGCAAGCGCATGTACCCGGACATTCTCAACTACGATCAGGTGGTGAAGGTGACCGGCTCGTTCAAAACGCCGATGGGCTGCCGCAGCTTCCTTGGCACCTACGAGCAGGACGGCGAGCTGGTGCACGACGGCCGCAACAACATCGGCGTCATCAGCCTCAACCTGCCGCGCATCGCGCTGGAGGCGATGGGCGATGAGTCGCGCTTCTGGGCGCTGCTGGATCAGCGCCTGCAGCTGGCGAAAAAGGCGCTGATGACGCGCATCGCCCGGCTGGAAGGCATCAAGGCGCGGGTGGCACCAATCTTGTACATGGAAGGCGCCTGCGGCGTGCGGCTCAAGGCCGACGACAATATCGCCGAGATCTTCAAGCACGGCCGCGCCTCGATTTCGCTGGGCTATATCGGCCTGCACGAGACCATCAACGCGCTGTTCGGCGGCGAAAACCACGTGTATGACGACGAAGCGCTGCGCGCCAAAGCGGTGGCGATCGTCGCGCGGCTGCGCGCCGCCGTCGACGCCTGGAAAGACGAGACCGGTTACGGCTTCAGCCTCTACAGCACGCCGAGCGAAAACCTGTGCGATCGCTTCTGCCGGCTGGACACCGCCGATTTCGGCGTGGTGCCGGGCGTCACCGACAAGGGTTATTACACCAACAGCTTCCACCTCGACGTGGAGAAGAAGGTCAATCCGTACGACAAGCTGGACTTCGAAGCGCCCTACCCGCCGTTGGCCAGCGGCGGCTTCATCTGCTACGGCGAATACCCGAACCTGCAGCACAACCTGAAGGCGCTGGAAGACGTATGGGACTACAGCTACACCCGGGTGCCTTACTACGGCACCAACACGCCGATCGACGAGTGCTACGAATGCGGCTTCACCGGTGAATTCTCCTGCACCAGCAAGGGCTTCACCTGCCCGAAATGCGGCAACCACGATTCGGCCAAGGTCTCGGTCACCCGCCGGGTGTGCGGCTATCTCGGCAGCCCCGATGCCCGGCCGTTCAACGCCGGCAAGCAGGAAGAGGTGAAACGCCGGGTGAAACACCTCGGCAACGGGCAGCTCGGCTGAAAAACGCCGTGCAGCCTAGGCAGAAGCCTGTTCATCAGGCGTGATTGTCGCCGCCAGTTTGCCTTCGGCCAGCGCGCACCAACCGGAGCGTACACGCAGTACGTGAGGATTGGGAGCACTGCCCGGAGGCAAAATGGCCAGTAAAATAGCCTGATGGGCAGGCCTCACATGAATTATCACCAGTATTACCCGATCGACGTCGTCAACGGCCCCGGCACCCGCTGCACGCTGTTTGTCGCCGGCTGCGTGCACCAATGCCCCGGCTGCTACAACAAAAGCACCTGGCGGCTCAACTCCGGCCAGCCGTTTACCCCGGCGCTGGAAGAGCGCATCATCGCCGATCTGAACGATACGCGCGTGCCGCGCCAGGGGCTGTCGCTCTCCGGCGGCGATCCGCTGCACCCGGCCAACGTGCCGAGCATCTTGCAACTGGTGAAACGGGTGCGCGCCGAATGCCCCGGCAAGGATATCTGGCTGTGGACCGGCTACCGGCTGGCGGAGCTGGACGCACAGCAAATGCAGGTGGTGGACAGGATCAACGTGCTGATCGACGGCAAGTTCGTGCAGGATTTGAAAGACCCGGCGCTGATTTGGCGCGGCAGCAGCAACCAGGTGGTGCATAGGTTGCGTTGAGCTAGTGGTACGTGTCGCAACATGTATTGGTCCCAGTTCAACCGGGCACGGCTACAGTACAGAGCTAAACCTGATCTGATAGGCGGCTTTGTGCCAAGAGCGGATATTGCTAAGATAAGTTTAAGCCCATCAACGAAGTGTAGATCAGTGAATAACATTAAACTTGGCTGTCTGTGATTGGAAGATCGATTGACAGCCAGTTTTTCCACATTTAGGTGTTTAGATTAATCATCCTTTCCAACATTTAGATCACTGATGACCCGTTCAGCTTCGTGGTCATAGCTATCCGCTAAAACTCTTAAGGTAACGGCGAATCGCTGAAAACCAGCGTTTTCTACTTCCTCTGCTTTTGCTCGGAACTGGTCCGCCAGCTCTCTCTCAGGTTTTCCAGTTGGGTCAACCCAATGAGCACCACGTGAGTTGTAGGTTCCTATTCTGTAGCCTTCACGCATACTCTCAGCATTGCGATCGTTCAGAGCAACTGCGACCTCTCTGTTTATCCACAAGCCATTCGAGTCGGAGGGGGTAGAAATTAAGACTTCACCAACTTTGCTGAGTGCAACGTCCAAGTGACCTGACGCCGTAGAAATTTCCTTAACTTTCTGAAGCCATTCAGTAAAGCGTTCTCCGTTGAACGTTCCGTCTGATTGGCTTCCTGGCGGTGTCTCCCAATTGCGCAAAAGAGTCCATGCATTTGTTGCGATGGATTTCAATTCATCTGTTGGTTCACTCGCCGTTTGGTCTTCTTTGTCAGAACGGTAAATGAGTCGGATTACCTCGCAGAAAAATTCTGGGTCATTAGCCATCCTATTTTCAAGGAGCTTGGGCTCAGCACCTTGGCGACCATCGAGCAATGGAAGGTAAGCCCACTCGATCTGAAATAGATCATCCGGATTCACTTTGGGTTCAGTCTGAAGAAATTGGATAAGAGTAGTTATGTTGTAACCATCCATGTTGGAGCTAGATTCGTCAGTTGAAAGGGCAGCAATCAAAGCGCGGATACACTGTTCAGTATCGATTGGTTGCTCCGCCTGTTGCATCCTGTACAGACAGTTGATTGCCGCATGTGGTCTGCCATGTTCAATCAGTTTATCGATGGCATGAGTAAGATCACCTTCACCCTGGTAAGGATTTGCATCGGTGCGGGCCCAGTATTCGTTCTCGGAAGCTTGAAGATAATGAGAGACTCGGGTCCAGGTTTCCTTGTTAAAAGGAAGATAAGCCAAGAATTGGCCTAACTGTTCAGGAGTCCAGTCAGTTTTATCCAGATTGTCGTACCACTCCCAACCTTTGAGAGAGAAACGTTTCCAAATAAAAGCGCCTACCAATGTCTTATACTTATTTTCTGTTGTATTCAGGAAATGGGGCAAAAGAATTTTTTCGAACACATCATCGTTAATAGTGCCGAGTACACTTCCTATTTGATGGGTTGCAGAAACGTGTTCAGCAAACCGCATAACGCCTTCTGCACCATCTTGCTTAAGAATTTCTGAAATTGCTGATTCGCGCCTTGCTTCGAGTTTTTTTCTCTGTTCTTCCCAATCGCCATTTTCTTCGTAAAGATCAAAATCTCGATTTGAAAAAAGGTGTTGATATAAGTTGAATGGATTGGCAGGAGCTAGTTGCTCTGTAACATTTTCGATTTGGGTTAGCAGATCATCAGATAAAGCCCAATTAGCATCAGAGAATCGCCGATGTTTATTTGAGAATCGATTAAGATGATCCCAAATTAAAACTCGCTGCTCTTCATTAAGCCCAGTAGTTCTTTTCGAAGAGAGGATCTCAAGAAGATTTTCGAAGGCAGGAGATGGCAGACTATCAAAATGATCAATCAACAAAGTAAGGCGTTCAGTATCTTCTCCGGCGCTTTCGACGGCAAGCTCAGCATAAAAAGATGTCTGCGACCAGTAATCCTGATTAGTCACGCCGTTTTCCCAGCCATCTGGGATTATTCGGCGCCAGGAGGGTTTGTGTGATCCAGAAGAGGTTTGATGGTGACCGGGTAGAAGCTGTACGAGTAAATTCCAAGCTATATTAGGCCATTCTTTAGAAATGACTTTGACTGCAACTTTTCGTTTTTCTATGGATGCTAGCGTTTGCGGCAACCACGGTAATAATATAGTGGTAAGCGAATTAGATGGCCGATTAGCCCACTTGCCCCCAGGGTCGTGGCTGGCAAGTTCAGCCAGTACAACACAGACGCGTACAAGATATTGCTCATCCCAGGCTAGTCCCTCTAGGGCCCATAGCAGTCCAGTCAGATAATTACCACCAGTGATACCATTTCCTTCCTGAGAAAATAGCTCATCAAATGCACAAGGCGTTTGACGCATTGCCTTCTCAACTGCATCAAGAAATTTTGCGGGGGCGGCTTCAGCCAAAGTTGGTAGCAAACCGTTCAGGCTACCCCATAAAACCCAGTTCGCATCAGTCAAAATTGTGTGTATTGCGATGTTAACGGAAGTTTCGGCATTCCCTTGAGAGCAGTTAACGCAAACCTCTGGTCGGCTCCCGATTATGGCTAAACCCTCGGCTATGCCTTGTCGCAGCATGGGGGAAAAATTCAGCACCTTACCATGAATACTAGCAGCGTAACGCTGCTCAGCAGGTAATTCGAAAGCAGGGTCTGGCTCTTTGAGTAAGGAAATCGCGAAAGACTTAAACAATTCGAGATTCTGATCAAGAATTCGGGATCCCAGAAGACTCCAGAGCTCCATTCGATTAGTTACTTTCCAAATGCCGTTTTTAAGAGACAAAGGACTGTCTGGGCTATGTAAAATCTCTCGTGCCTTCCTTAGCCATTCGTCATAACTGATACCAAGCAATTGGGTTAGTATATTTAGATCGCACTCATTTTTCTCATTCCATCTCCCAATCAACACTGTTAGGGCTAGATAGGAAGCATCGGGATGGTGAGTCCAGTCGGTTTTGACTATCTGTTGTACTAACCTTAACTTTTCAGGAATCTCAGCAACAACCCTTTGTTTGAAAACATCTAAAAGATCTTCTGGTATCTTACTTGAAATGATAGTGCCAGCATCTTTATTCCAAGTTTGTACGATATCAACTATCCGCGACCAAACCCACTGAGGATACTGTTGGTGGAATTGCGCTATGTGGGAGTGCAGCAAAGAAAGGACGACGCCTGATTCATTACCCAGGTCGTACCCTAGTAAATGAAAATGGTTCAAAAAGTCATAAAGCTCATCGTTTGTTAAATCGTTCCCACTATTTGCTACCTTCAGATGATACTGGATGACCTCCAGCTTCTCGGTACTTTTAGCTGGGCTGAACTTGCCCTGCTGTACATTTCTCAAAAATTCATCAACTGTTTTTGTATGTCTAGCTTGGTTCAATAACCATTGCACATTGTGTGTATCGGTAGAACTGAGCGGACCGGTGATCAGTGCAATAACATCCTTTTTCTTGGTAAACACGTCAGGATTGTTGAAATCGTTCCAAGCAGCCTGTATCACTTCCCCAAATGTCGCATTACCTTGCGTAAATGAAATAGAATGCTTGATTTGCCCTAAGAGCTTCCGTTTTTCATTGCTATTGACATTTTCAACAACAACTATCAAGTCGTCGGTATCAAAACCATCAATTTTGCCCTGGAGTTTGATGTCCACTATTGGCCAGCAAGGAAGACAAGGTGCATTACCGCCTGTTAGCATCAGGGCAACAAAAGACGCTTGGACATGCGCTTCAAAATGAACACCACCACCGCCTGTAGAAAAAGGATTGCTCAGTTTTTTTTTATTTGCCATTAACAATCACATCCACATTTTGATTCCGAATAAATTAAAAAGAAGAGCACTCATACTTCAGAACTTGTTCCACCAGTATCTTTTAATGACACGGTTATGCCCTGCATCTGCTTAGATTAGCTAGCCATGGTAAGCAATGGCTATTGCTAAAATGAATAGTAAGGTTATATCCAGTATTTTGTGTTGACGCAAGATGGTTCCCGGGCATGTCAAATTTTTGTAGGTCTGAGTCACCTCTTTCCATACGAGTGTGAATAGCCACGGGTTTAACAGACACCTGAGAGTCATTTTTGGACTGACCCCAGCCCGGTAGACGATCCTGCCCTATAGTTTGAGCATAGGGGGAGCGTATGGGCACATCACGATTTACACCTGAATTTAAGGAACTCGGGATCTGGCTCGGGCGGATATCTTCGATTACATTGAAGTGTTCTACAACCGGGTCCGGCGTCACAGCCACCTCGGCGGCGTCAGTCCGGAGGCCTTTGAACAGGCCTCGTCGTGAGGACAGGATATGTCTACGGTCGTGGAGTCAGTCCATTTAGATGACTTAAAAGAGAGGTGGTCATGAGCGGTAAACGTTATCCCGAAGAGTTCAAAATTGAAGCGGTTAAACAGGTCGTTGATCGTGGTCATTCCATCGCAAGCGTCGCCACCCGGCTTGATATCACCACACACAGTCTTTATGCCTGGGTAAAAAAGTACGGTCCTGATTCATCAGCTACTAAAACGCAGTCTGATGCCCAGTCTGAGATCCGGCGGCTTCAGAAAGAGCTGAAGCGGGTTACCGACGAGAGAGACATACTAAAAAAACCACGGCGTACTTCGCAAAACTGTCCGACTGAGGTACGTCTTTATCCACGACAACAGCCGTTACTGGCCTGTTCGTGTGCTCTGTCGGGTTCTGGACGTCCATCCGAGTGGATTTTATGTCTGGCTTCAGCAGCCACATTCACAGAGTCACCAGGCAGACCAGATGCTGACCGGGCAGAGCAAACAGTTTTGGCTTGAGTCTGGCTGCGTCTATGGTTATCGCAAGATCCATCTCGATCTGCGTGGTACCGTGCAGCAGTGCGGAGTGAACCGGGTCTGGCGGCTGATGAAGCGTGCCGGAATAAAAGCTCAGGTGGGGTACCGTAGCCCACGGGTACGTAAAGGCGAAGCCAGCATCGTGGCACCGAACAGGCTCCAGCGGCAGTTCAATCCGGACTCACCAGATGAGCGTTGGGTGACGGACATAACCTACATCCGAACTCACGAAGGCTGGCTGTATCTGGCCGTGGTGGTTGACCTGTTCTCCCGGAAAGTTATCGGCTGGTCAATGCAACCCCGCATGACAAAAGAGATTGTCCTGAACGCATTACTCATGGCGGTGTGGAGGCGTAATCCTCAAAAACAGGTACTGGTTCACTCTGATCAGGGCAGTCAGTACACGAGCCATGAGTGGCAGTCGTTCCTGAAATCACATGTTCTGGAAGGCAGCATGAGTCGTCGCGGTAACTGCCGCGACAACGCGGTTGCGGAAAGCTTTTTCCAGCTACTGAAACGCGAATGGATTAAGAAAAAGATCTACGGAACACGGGAAGAAGCCCGCAGCGATATTTTTGATTACATCGAAATGTTTTATAACTGTAGGCGTCGGCATGGTTCGAGCAATCAGATGCCACCGGCAGAATACGAAAACCAATATTATCAACGGCTCGGAAGTGTCTAGATTATCCGTGGCGATTCACATTTTGCGCAAAAATATCGGGATAGCTTCGGCTTTTGATCATATCTCTCTGGCAATCTCTGCATGCCTCCCTTACCCAAGAACAATTTCTAAGCCAAGTCATTATACTCATCATAAGAATATAGCATGTGAAATTCATTATCGGGCGTTCGAGAAAAATGAAGTAGAACTTTTTCTTTTTCAGGAAGAGAATTGTTCTCACTAAAAATATGCGAAAGCACGTTAGCAATGCGTAGTACAATATCAATGAGACGAGCATCATCGCTAGTATCACTACCATAGTAAGTAAATTTCACTTCAAAAATAGAAAAATCATCCGGTACTTCAATTTTATTCCCACCCACAGCTAATTCATTCAAAAGCATGAAACTCTCTACCTGAGCACCATACTTTTCAAGCAAATAATTTAGATCATGTAAAAAAGACCTTGGAGAAGACAGAGCAACGTCAATGAAATCTTGATTTCTTGCTGCCACAATGTTCAAAGTCAGTCCTACAATAAGTTTAATTCCAATCCTTAACTTATAGATTTCCATGCATGCGCGCTCTAGCTCATCCTCAGAAAGCGTAGCAATTTTTATTATGTTTCTACCATAGCTTGCATTAATTTTTCCGCCAAAACACTTGTAACTCTTGTGCGCCGCGATATTTCGCCACTGATTAAGTGGAATATCGAATAAATTCTCATTAACAATAGCAAGATTACCTTCTTCACCCAAAAAAGATTTGCAACTACTCAACAAATCATTCAAAGAGATCACCTTCCTCACATCAGCTTTTTTGATTTGGTAAGCAGCAATCAGCCAACCCTCTCTTGCCACCATGAACTCCAAAATACTGTTGATTGTCTCAAATCGCTTATCAATATTTTCTTTAAAAGAATATTCATTGTTAGTTCTTGGGTCAGAATTAATCATTGACCAGAAGGAATCATTTGCCTCTCTGCAACCTTCATCCGCCTTAACAAAAACAGCTTTTGCAACCGACTTATCTAGCGAAGCAAACCATTCCAACAACATGTTGATTTTTTCCTCTAGAGAAGATAAATCCCCATCCCATGTCCTTGTCATTAAAAACAATTCAAAAGTACCTAAATAAGTAGCAAATACCTCAGGTTGGACCTCAAATCTTTCTGCTAATAACTCGGAAAAATATTCGAAATGATTTTTTATCAGCTTCGAATCTTTTCCAAACAAACTAGTATTCACAGGCGTGATCTTCATAGCTATCCTTGTACAATTTCAACCCAGTAACGAGAAATTTTCATTAAACCCTCACCATCATGAGTACTCCATCCGATGAGTTGATAACATCTAATTTTGCTAATTATGACAATATTATGACATCAAAAAACATCTACATCAAAGTGGAAAAGTAGACCCGAATAAAGGCCCGGAATGTTGGATGGCCACAGAATTAGCGTGTTAGTAACGCCCATTAATTGTACAAACAGTTTTGTACTTCCGCTTCTCGCTCAAAGCTGCCCGTCTGTTCTACCCCTAGAAACAGCCAGTTCTGCCCAACATCCTCATCGATACCCTCCCCTCCATATTTTCGCTTTGAATCGAGCCATTCGGTTTTCTACCTCCGAATGGCTGAGATAAACCGCGGTACCGTTTCTTAAGCGTTCAAGGTCGGCATCCACCCTTTCACGCAGCGACTGCTCCAGCAACATCGCCTCTACGTCCATTTCAGATTTATTCCGCTGTTCCACTTCCATCTCCTCCTTGAGACAGCATCGGGTCATAAATTAGTTACACCAACCCCATCCCCACCACGCCGGTCAGTGCGCCGCACAGCGCCACCAGCGCCGCCGTCAGGCACAGCGCCCGGGCGGAGAAGGCCTTGTTGAGCATCAGCAGCGAAGGCAGGCTGACTGCCGGTAAGGTAATCAGCAGCGCCAGCGCCGGGCCTGCGCCCATGCCCGCCAGCATCATGGTCTGCACGATCGGGATCTCCGCCGCGGTGGGGATAACGAACAGGCAGCCGACGATCGCCAGCGCGATGATCCACAGCAGGCTATTGTCGACGGCGCCGTCGGCGTGCGGGAACAGCCAGACCCGCGCCGCGCCTAGCGCCAGCACCGCCAGCACATAGATCGGGATGGTCGACCAAAACAGCGCCCACAGCGCTTTGCCCCAGCGGGCGAGGAACGGCCGCTCGTCGCTCTGCGCCGTCATCACCGGCGGCTGCGGCGCGGCGGGCTGCGGGTCGTTGGCGGTCACGCGCTGCACCAGCCAGGCGATGCCCAGCACCATCACCACGCCCGCCACCAGACGGATGGCGGCGAACGGCCAACCGAGCACAAATCCCATGAACACCAGCGTCGCCGGGTTCAATACCGGGTTGGCGAGCCAAAAGGCCAGCGCGGCGCCGCTGGACACCGACTGGCGGCGCAGGCCGGCGGCGACCGGCGCGGCGCAGCAGGTGCACATCATGCCCGGCAGCGCGATCAGCGCCCCCAGCACGGTGCCGGAAAAACGCCGGTGGCCGAGCGTGCGCGCCAGCCAGTCGCGCGGGATCAGCACCTGCACCAGCGAACCTAACAGCACCCCGAGCAGCGCCGCCTTCCATACTGCGGTGAAGTAGACCAGCGCGTACTGCCAGGCCGCCAGCCAGGGGCTCGCGGCACCGTCGGCCAGGATCGATTTGCCGATCGAATGGCTGTCCGCCGCCACGAACGCCTTGCCGTAGTAAGGCTGCCATTTGACGTAGTAGAGGCCGACGGCCACCACCAGCAGAAACAGGATCGGTTTCCACAGCGGCCAGGCGCGTGGGGCGTGTTCAGGGGCGTTCAGAGGTTGCGGCATGGTAGCGGCCAGAGTGAGTCAACAGTGGCGCCAGCATAGCGCGCCGCCGCCGCTCGTGCACGCCCGGGCTGTCCTAAATAGTTCATCTGTTCGCCACCGAGGCGTAACGCGATTGTCATCTGCGCCCGTCACCATGATGCCAACTTGAAAACCACAGGGTAGACGCCCGATGAAACGCACCGCTTCCGCCTTCATCGCACCGCCATCGGCATGACGAGGTTTTTATTATGATGGAGTTATCTAGACATCCGACCACTTACCCCACCCGCTATCAGCAGATCGCCGCGCAGCTGGAACAGGAGCTGCGCACGCAATACCGCTGCGGCGACTACCTGCCTTCGGAACAGCAGCTGGCCGAGCGTTATCAGGTTAATCGCCACACCCTGCGCCGCGCGGTGGATCAGCTGGTGGAACGCGGCTGGCTGCAGCGCCGCCACGGCGTCGGCATTCTGGTGCTGATGCGGCCTTACGACTACCCGCTGCACGCCAATACCCGCTTCAGCCAGAACCTGTTCGAGCAGGGCAGCCACCCCACCAGTGAGCGCTTACTCGCTGTTTTACGCCCGTGCAATGGGCATGTCGCCAGCGCGCTCTCGCGTGAGGAAGGCGAAATGGTGATCCACCTGCGCACCCTGCGCCGGGTCAACGGCGTGCCGATGAGCGTGATCGACCACTATCTGCCCGATCTGGACTGGTGGCCGGCGCTGCAGCAGTTCCACAGCGGTTCGCTGCACCAGTTTATCGAACAGCACCTCCAGCAGCCGCTGACCCGTCGCCAGACGCGCATCAGCGCGCGCCGAGCGCAGGCCAAAGAGAGCCGGCTGCTGGAGATCGCTACCCACGCGCCGCTGCTGTGCGTGCGCACCCTTAACGTCCGCAGCGGCGGCGAAGACGTGGCGGAATACTCCGTCAGCCTGGCCCGCGCCGACATGATTGAACTGACGATGGAGCACTGAATGCACGCCTTAGAGTCGAGACAACGCTGGATGTCGGTGCTGGCGCACAGCCGGCCCGAGCAACTGCGCAGCCACTGGCAGGCGCTGAATCTCAGCCCGGGTTACCGCAGCATCCGCGCGCCGGAGATCGGCCTGGCCCAGCTGCAGGGGCGCATGGGCGCCACCGGCCGCCGCTTCGTGCTGGGGGACATGACGGTCACCCGCGCGGTGGTGCAGCTGGACAACGGCGGCTACGGCTACAGCTACATCGCCGGGCGCGACAAGGCGCACGCCGAGCTGTGCGCGCTGGCCGATGCGCTGCTGCAACAGCCGGAGCACGGCGAACGCCTGCAACAACAGCTGATCGCGCCGCTGGCCGCGCTGCAGCACGAACAGCGCCAGCTGCGCGCCCAGGCGATCGCCGCCAGCCGAGTGGACTTCTTTACGCTGGTGCGAGGGGATTAAGCCATGAGTTTATTGACCGGTTTTGAACAACCGATAGACCAATCGCAGCACGCTTTCCGTTTGATTCTTAAAGCCTTGAGCGAACCGGGCCACCGGGTGACGTTGCCGGTCGGCCCGGCCTGGGCGCCGCTGAACGCCGCCAGCACCGCCGCGCTGCTGACGCTGGCCGATCAGGAAACGCCGCTGCAGCTGTGCGCTGCGCTCAATAGTGAGCAAGTGCTAACCAACATTCGTTTTCACAGCGGTGCGCCGCTGGCCGCCACGGCGCAGGAGGTCTGCTTTGCCCTGTTCGATGAGCACGTTCAGGCCGCCGATCTGCAGGCGTTGCCGCACGGCACTGAAATCTCGCCGGAATACGGCGCTACGGTCATCGTGCAGCTCGGCGAGCTGGAGAACGGCGCCGCGCTGCGCCTGACCGGCCCCGGCATCGAGAGCCAACGCCTGATCGCACCGCGCCTGCCGCCGGCGCTGCTGGATTATCTGGTCAACCGCCCGCAGCGCTTCCCGCTGGGGCTGGATATTTTGCTGACCTGCGGCGATCGCCTGCTGGCGATCCCGCGGACCACCCGCGTGGAGGTGTGCTGATGTACGTAGCGGTAAAAGGGGGCGAAAAAGCCATTGAGGCCGCCCACCAGCTGCAGGAACAGCTGCGGCGTGGCGACGAGGCGCTGCCGGCGATCGGCGCGGAACAAATCGAACAGCAGCTGGGGCTGGCGGTGGATCGGGTGATGACCGAAGGCGGCATCTACGATCGCGAGCTGGCGGCGCTGGCCATCAAACAGGCCAGCGGCGATCTGGTGGAGGCGATTTTCCTACTGCGCGCCTATCGCACCACCCTGCCGCGCCTGGCGGTCAGCGAGCCGCTGGCCAGCGAAAATATGCGGCTGGAACGGCGCATCTCGGCGGTTTACAAGGACTTGCCCGGCGGGCAGGTGCTGGGGCCGACCTACGACTACACCCACCGGCTGCTGGACTTCGCGCTGCTGGCGGAAGGCGAGGCGCCGCGCGCGCCGCAGGCCGACGAACCGCTGCCGGACAACTGCAGCCACGTGTTCGATCTGTTGTGTCGCCAGCAGCTGGCGCACGAGGAACAGGACGACGGCAGCGCGCCGGACGACATCACCCGCAACCCGCCGGTTTACCCCTGCTCGCGCTCGGCGCGCCTGCAGCAGCTGGTGCGCGGCGACGAAGGCTTCCTGCTGGCGCTCGGCTACGCCACCCAGCGCGGCTACGGCCGCAACCACCCGTTCGCCGGCGAGATCCGCACCGGCCACGTTTCGGTGGAGATCGTGCCGGAAGAGCTCGGTTTCGCTATCGATATCGGCGAAATCCTGCTGACCGAATGCGAAATGGTCAACGGCTTCGTCGATCCCAAGGACCACCCGCCGCACTTCACCCGCGGTTACGGGCTGGTGTTCGGCCGCGCCGAACGCAAGGCGATGGCGATGGCGCTGGTGGACCGCGCATTGCAGAGCCCCGACTACGGCGAAGGCGTCGCCGGCCCGGCGCAGGACGAAGAGTTCGTGCTGGCCCACGCCGACAACGTCGAGGCCGCCGGCTTCGTCTCCCATCTCAAGCTGCCGCACTACGTCGACTTCCAGGCCGAACTGGAGCTGCTCAAGCGGCTGCGACAGGAATATAGCGAGCGTCAGGAGGCCCGCGATGAGTGAAGTATTGACCGGCTATAACCTCGGTTATCTGGACGAGCAGACCAAGCGCATGATCCGCCGCGCCATCCTCAAGGCGGTGGCGATCCCCGGCTATCAGGTGCCGTTCGGCGGCCGCGAAATGCCGATGCCCTACGGCTGGGGCACCGGCGGCATTCAGCTCACCGCCAGCGTCATCGGCCGCGCCGACGTGCTGAAGGTGATCGACCAGGGCGCCGACGACACCACCAACGCGGTGTCGATCCGCCGCTTCTTCCAGCGCGTCGCCGGGGTGGAAACCACCGAACGCACGCCGGAGGCCACGCTGATCCAGACCCGTCACCGCATTCCGGAAACCGCGCTGCGCGAAGACCAGATCCTGATCTATCAGGTGCCGATCCCGGAGCCGCTGCGCTTTATCGAACCGCGCGAAACCGAGACCCGCAAGATGCACGCGCTGGAGGAGTACGGCGTGATGCAGGTGAAGCTGTACGAGGACATCGCGCGCTACGGCCATATCGCCACCACCTACGCCTACCCGGTGAAGGTCAACGATCGCTACGTGATGGATCCGTCGCCGATCCCGAAATTCGACAACCCGAAAATGCACATGATGCCGGCGCTGCAGCTGTTCGGCGCCGGGCGCGAGAAACGCATCTATGCCCTGCCGCCGTTCACCAAGGTGGAGAGCCTGGACTTCGACGACCATCCGTTCAGCGTGCAGCAGTGGGACGAACCCTGCGCGCTGTGCGGCTCGCGCCACAGCTATCTGGACGAGGTAGTGCTCGACGATCGGGGCAACCGCATGTTCGTCTGTTCGGACACCGACTACTGCCGGCAGCAGCTGGCGCAATCTTCGCAAGAGGCGCAGCACTGATGACTTCCACCCCTTTGAGCACCACCCCGCTGCTGTCGGTGAACCGGCTCACCCACCTGTACGCCCCCGGCAAGGGCTTCAGCGACGTGTCGTTCGACATCTACCCCGGTGAAGTGCTGGGCATCGTCGGCGAATCCGGCTCCGGCAAAACCACGCTGCTGAAGTCGATCTCGGCGCGGCTGGCGCCGCAGCGCGGGCAGATCCTTTACCGCCCGCAGGCGGACCAGGAGCACGACCTGTACGCCATGGCGGAGAGCGATCGCCGCCGCCTGCTGCGCACCGACTGGGGCGTGGTGCACCAGCACCCGCTCGACGGGCTGCGGCCGCAGGTCTCCGCCGGCGGCAACATCGGCGAGCGGCTGATGGCCATCGGCCAGCGCCACTATGGCGACATTCGCCGCCAGGCCGGCCAGTGGCTGGAAGACGTCGAAATCCCGCTGTCGCGCCTCGACGATCTGCCGACCACCTTCTCCGGCGGCATGCAGCAGCGGCTGCAGATCGCCCGCAACCTGGTCACCCACCCCAAGCTGGTGTTTATGGACGAGCCGACCGGCGGGCTGGACGTGTCGGTGCAGGCGCGCCTGCTCGATCTGCTGCGCAACCTGGTGGTGGAGATGCAGCTGGCGGCGGTGATCGTCACCCACGATCTTGGCGTGGCGCGGCTGCTGGCCCACCGCCTGCTGGTGATGAAACAGGGCGAAGTGGTGGAGAGCGGCCTGACCGACCGGGTGCTGGACGATCCGCACCATCCTTACACCCAACTGCTGGTTTCTTCGGTGCTGTCGTAACCCAAGGCGATAACAGATGACTATGCAAATTCGAGTTGAACATCTCAGTAAAACCTTTGTGCTGCATCAGCAGTACGGCACCCGCCTGCCGGTGCTGCACGACGCCAACCTGACGGTCCACGGCGGCGAATGCGTGGTGCTGCACGGCCACTCCGGCAGCGGAAAATCCACCCTGCTGCGCTCGCTGTACGCCAACTACCTGCCGGACAGCGGCCATATCTGGATCAACCACCAGGGCGACTGGCTGGACATGGTCAGCGCCGATGCGCGCCAGATTCTGGCGGTGCGCCGCCATACGCTGGGCTGGGTCAGCCAGTTCCTGCGGGTGATCCCGCGCATCAGCGCGCTGGAGGTGGTGATGCAACCCTTGCTGGAACAGGGCGTCGAGCGCGCCGAGTGCCGCGAACGCGCCGAAGCGCTGCTCGCTGCGCTCAACGTGCCGCCGCGCCTGTGGCCGCTGGCGCCGTCCACCTTCTCCGGCGGCGAACAGCAGCGGGTAAACATCGCGCGCGGCTTTATCGTCGATTACCCGATCCTGTTGCTGGACGAACCGACCGCCTCGCTCGACAGCCGCAACAGCGCGGCGGTGGTGCAGCTTATCGAACGCGCCAAGGCGCGCGGCGCGGCGATCGTCGGCATTTTTCACGATGAAGGCGTCCGCCGACAGGTCGCCGACCGGCTTTATGACATGCAGGCGCCGCAGGCGCTGGAGGCCCTCTGATGATCGTCAATAACGTTAAGCTGGTGCTGGATGACCAGGTGGTGCAAGGCTCGCTGGAGATGCAGGATGGCGTGATCCGCAGCTTCGCCGACGGCCCGAGCCGGCTGCCGCAGGCGCTGGACGGCGACGGCGGCTGGCTGCTGCCGGGGCTGATCGAGCTGCATACCGACAACCTGGACAAGTTTTTCACCCCGCGCCCGAACGTCGACTGGCCGGCCCATTCGGCGATGAGCAGCCACGATGCGCTGATGGTGGCCAACGGCATCACCACGGTGCTGGACGCGGTGGCGATCGGCGACGTGCGCGACGGCGGCCACCGGCTGGAAAACCTGCAGAAGATGATCGACGCGGTGATCCACAGCCAGCGCGCCGGGGTGAACCGCGCCGAGCATCGGCTGCACCTGCGCTGCGAGCTGCCGCACGAGAGCACCCTGCCGCTGTTCGAACAGCTGATGGACAAACCGGGCGTGTCGCTGGTGTCGCTGATGGACCATTCGCCGGGCCAGCGCCAGTTCGCCTCACGCGAAAAATACCGCGAATATTATCAGGGCAAATACCACCTCAACGACCAGCAGATGAGCGAGTACGAGGAGCAGCAGGTCGCCCTGTCCGCCCGCTGGGCCGCGCCGAACCGCGAGGCGATCGCCGCCCACTGCCGCGCGCGCCGCATCTCGCTGGCCAGCCATGACGACGCCACCGCCGCGCACGTGGCCGAGTCCTGCGCGCTGGGCAGCGCGATTGCCGAGTTCCCCACCACCGAGGCGGCCGCCCGCGCCTCGCACCAGCAGGGCCTGCAGGTGCTGATGGGCGCGCCAAACATCGTGCGCGGCGGTTCCCACTCCGGCAACGTGGCGGCGCACCATCTGGCGGCGCTGGGGGTGCTGGACATTCTCTCTTCCGATTATTACCCGGCCAGCTTGCTGGACGCGGCGTTTCGCCTCGCGGCGGACGAGCGCAACGCCTACGATCTGCCCCAGGCGGTGCGCATGATCACCCGCAACCCGGCGCGGGCGCTGGATCTGCAGGATCGCGGCACCCTCGCCGAAGGATTGCGGGCGGATCTGGTGCTGGCGCGGCCGCACGGCGAGCACGTTTACGTGCAGAACGTGTGGCGTCAGGGCAGGCAGGTGTTCTGATGGCGCGGCTCATCTATCTGATGGGGCCTTCCGGCGCAGGCAAGGACAGCCTGCTGGCCGCGCTGCGGGCCGACGCCGACCGCGCGCCGCTGGTGGCGCACCGCTACATCACCCGGCCGGCGGACGCCGGCTGCGAGAATCACATCGCGCTGAGCGAACCCGAATTTCTGCGCCGCCGCGCCAAGGGGCTGTTCGCGCTCGACTGGCAGGCCCACCAGCAGCGCTACGCGTTCGGGATCGAAGTGGATCTTTGGCTGCTGCAGGGGATCGACGTGGCGGTCAACGGTTCGCGCGCCCACCTGCCGCAGGCGCAGCAGCGCTACGGGGCGCAGCTGCTGCCGGTGTGCCTGCAGGTCAGCGCCGCGATCCTGCGCCAGCGCCTGCAGGATCGCGGGCGGGAAAGCGCCGAACAGATCGAGCAGCGGCTGGCGCGGGCGGCGGAATATCAGCAGAGCCTGCCCGCCGGCTGCCGGGTGCTGCACAACGACGGCCCACTCGACGACACCCTGGCGGCGCTGCTGGCGCTGCTGCCGACCTCTACCCGACAAACTCAGGACGCGACGCCATGAACGACTTCGCCCAGCCGAAAATCGGCGACAACGTGACCCTTAACCGCACCCGGCTCGGCCAGTATGTGCACCTGGCCGACGATGCGATCCTGGAAGAGGTGGAGATGGGGGACTACTCCTACACCGCCGGGCACAACCAGATCTTTTACGCCACTATCGGCAAGTTCGTCTCCATCGCCTCCTATGCGCGCATCAATCCCGGCAACCACCCGACCTACCAGCGCATCGCGCAGCACCACTTCACCTACCGCGCTTCCGAATACGGGCTGGGGGAAGATGACGCAGCGTTCTTCGACTGGCGGCGCGAGCACCACGTCACCGTCGGCCACGACGTGTGGATCGGCCATAACGCCATCCTGATGCCGGGCGTCAGCGTCGGCAACGGCGCGGTGATCGGCAGCGCGGCGGTGGTCACCAAAGACGTGGAGCCCTACAGCATCGTCGCCGGCGTGGCAGCCAAGAAGATCGGCATGCGCTTTGACGACGCGCTGATAGAACGCATCGAACGCAGCCAGTGGTGGCACTGGGATCACGCCACGCTGCAGGCGCGGCTGGCGGATTTTCGCGACATTAACCGCTTTGCGCAGAACTACCTTTAACGGAGGGGAGCGATGCAACTGACCTTTCTCGGCACCGGCGGCGCGCAGCAGGTGCCGGTGTTCGGCTGCGACTGCCCTATCTGCCAACGGGCGCGGCGCGAGCCGGCATTTCGGCGGCGTGCGTGCAGCGCCATGCTCAACTATCAGGGGGAAACGACCTTATTGGATGCGGGATTACCGGCTTTGGAGCGGCGGTTTTCGGCGGGGCAAATTCAACGTTTTTTACTGACACATTACCACATGGATCACGTTCAGGGGTTATTTCCTTTGCGTTGGGGGTGCGGAAATTCCATTCCGGTATATGGCCCGCCGGATGAACAGGGCTGCGACGATCTGTTCAAACACCCCGGCATTCTGGCGTTTCAGCCGCCGCTGGCGCCCTTCGCCACCGTCGAGCTGGGCGGCATGCGCATCACCCCGCTGCCGCTGCAACACTCCAAACTGACCCACGGCTATCTGATCCAGGCGGGGGGCGCTGCGCTGGCCTACCTGACCGACACCGTCGGCCTGCCGCCGGCCACCGCCGACTATCTGCAGAACGTGGCGCTGGATCTGCTGGTGCTCGATTGCAGCCTGCCGCCTCAGCCGCAGGCGCCGCGCAACCACAACGATCTGACCCGCGCGCAGGAGACGCAGCGGTTGCTGCAGCCCAAACGCACGCTGCTGACGCACATCAGCCATCATCTCGATCTGTGGCTGCTGGACCACGAGCTGCCCACCGGGCTGGAGCTGGCGTTCGACCACCTCAGCGTCAGTCTCGGTAGCAGTGCAGCCGATCCGACTCCAGCACCCTGACCCCTTCGCCCGGCGTGAACGCCTGCTGCAGCAGCGTTTGCGCCACGTCTTTGGCGGCGACCGCGCGCCATTTGCCGGGCAGCAACCTGAACAGCGGCAGCGTGAGGCGCTCCATCAGGCGCGGCGCAGGGCGATCCCCCACCAGCATGGAAGGCCGCACCAGCGTCAGGCGCGGCCAGCGCTGTTCGCGCAGCGCCTGCTCCATCTCGCCTTTGGTGCGGTTATACAGGAAGGTGGAATCCGCGTTGGCGCCCAACGCGCTCACCACCAGACAGTGCTGCGCCCCCAACCGGCGGCCGGTCAGCGCGCTCTCCACCACCAGTTGGTAATCGACGTAGCGGAAGGCATCGGCGCTGCCCGCCGCCCGGCGGGTGGTGCCCAGGCAGCAGAACACCAGATCGACCGGCTGCTGCAGGCCGCTCAGCAGCTCGAACAGCGCATCGCCGACCGGATTGGTCAGCTTGCCGTGCGGCGGCAGCGGCGTGCGCGTCGGCGCCACGATGGCCGTTATCTGCGGATCGCTTTGCAACCGCTGCAGCAACTCGCGCCCCACCAGCCCGGTTGCGCCGACTAACAGTGCTCGCGCCATGCGATCTCCCGTTGTAATGGCTATCTCGACTTAAAGTATAGACCGCGCCCAGTGCAGCTTCTTGCCGAAGCCGAGGGTGTTGTCGGTCATCTTCACCTCGTGCAGATCCAGCCGCCATACCGAGGCCTTCATCGCCCTGGCGATCGGGAAGCGCTTGCAGTAACGCGCGCGCGCCGCCTCGGCCTCTTCGCCACTCAGCAGCACCGCCTCGGCGCGGTACTGCACGCCGCGGATCAGCGCGATGCTTTTCGGCTTCGGTGCGATGGTGCCGACCACCCGGCCGTTGTTCAGCATCAGCCCGCCGTGGCGGGTGTGCGGTTCGGTCATCAGCCACAGCGCCATCGCCGCGGCGTCGAACACGTAAAAACAGTTGGCGCACCACATGTCGAGGCCGTCGCTGGCGCACAGCGTCAAGACGTGTTGTTTACCGATAAAATCCGCAATCTGTTGCCGTTGTTCTGGGGTATTCAAGGTTACTCGCCTCCCTGTTCACTCACTTCATCTTACCCTGCGTTGTTGAGGCGAGTCACAAATAATGATAATCATCAAAAACCGCGTGTGAATACAAAACCATTATATTTGAATTTTTACCCAATCCAGCATAAAGCAGATTGATAACATAAATAACACAATGCGGATTTATTTGATCGTTATGCAGCCGGTTATTTGACCGCTTTTTTTATTCCTTCTCAGGCGGCATCAAAATTAAGCGCTCAAGGCCCGCGAACATTAGCAATTCATTTACATGCCAACCTCTGCGTCTGGATGATACTTATGCAACACATTGCATAACCGGTGAATAGTTATTTATCAAAACCGGCGTTTATGTGATTCTCATCACAATTTTTAGTGCGTCTTGCGCTAAAATAGCGCCATCTTTTCACTCAGCAAGGTGGATTAGAAAATGGAAAACAATAACCGAAAAATGGCGCACATCAGGCGTACAACCCATATTATGATGATGGCTCATCGCAGCTGCTTTAGCTTCGCATTCTTCAACTACAGATAACCCTCCCCCTCGCTCTTACGCCGTTGTTAAGAGTGTCTTTGCGTTTCACTTTATTCTCCGCACTCCGGTGATAATGTCTTTTTCTCGCTAAGCGGGAAGGGCACGCAATACATTTTTAATTTCGGCCAAGCGCATCCAGGATAAATAAAACAGCGAACACAGTTAATGCCTTTCGGCATCACTGGGTTCTCGCACACCTTTATTTTCGTGAAGGCGTTAGCGGCAAATGAAATTATTTGCCGGCGGAATGCCTTTGCCTGAAGAATGAGAAAAATGAAAAAATTAAAAATTGCCGCCAACACCCAAACCCTCGGCTGCTTTGAAACTGAACGCGACATCGTCGATGTGCATCACAGCGATTTCAATGACGTCGCCGCCATCGTGCTGTCGGTAGACGACGTCGCGCAAGGCATGGTGGCGCGCATCGAAGAACACGGCCTGAACATTCCGCTGTTCGTCGCCGTCTGCTGCGAAGAAGAGCTGGATAACGCCGTACTGCCGGCGCTGCACGGCGTGTTTGAACTGTGCGGCAAGAATACCCAGTTCTACGGCAAACAGCTGGAGGCCGCCGCCGCCAAATATGAGAGCGAGCTACTGCCACCATTCTTCAACACGCTGACGCAATACGTAGAAATGGGCAACGCCACCTTCGCCTGCCCCGGCCACCAGGGCGGCGAGTTCTTCCGCAAACACCCGGCGGGCCGCCAGTTCTTCGACTTCTACGGCGAAACGCTTTTCCGCTCCGACATGTGCAACGCCGACGTCAAACTGGGCGATCTGTTGATCCACGAAGGCGCGCCTTGCGCCGCGCAGCAGCACGCCGCCAAGGTGTTCAACGCCGACAAGACCTACTTCGTGCTCAACGGCACCTCGGCCTCGAACAAGGTGGCGACCAACGCCCTGCTGACGCGCGGCGACCTGGTGCTGTTCGACCGCAACAACCATAAATCCAACCACCACGGCGCGTTGATCCAGGCCGGCGCTACGCCGGTTTACCTGGAAACCGCCCGCAACCCGTTCGGCTTTATCGGCGGCATCGACGCGCACTGCTTCGACGAACGCTACCTGCGCCAACAGATCCGCGAAGTGGCGCCGGAACGCGCCAACGAAGCCCGCCCGTTCCGCCTGGCGATCATCCAGCTCGGCACCTACGACGGCACCATCTACAACGCCCGCCAGGTGGTCGACAAGATTGGCCACCTGTGCGACTACATCCTGTTCGACTCCGCCTGGGTGGGCTATGAGCAGTTCATTCCGATGATGAAAGACTGCTCGCCGCTGCTGCTGGAACTGAACGAAAACGATCCCGGCATCATCGTCACCCAGTCGGTGCACAAACAGCAGGCCGGTTTCTCGCAGACCTCGCAGATCCACAAAAAAGACAAGCACATCAAGGGGCAGAGCCGCTACTGCAACCATAAGCGCTTCAACAACGCCTTTATGCTGCACGCCTCCACCAGCCCGTTCTACCCGCTGTTCGCCGCGCTGGACGTCAACGCCAAGATGCACGAAGGCAAAAGCGGCCAGCGCCTGTGGCAAGAATGTGTGCGCGTGGGCATCGAAGCGCGCAAAATGCTGCTGGATACCTGCACGATGATCAAACCGTTCGTGCCGGATCAGATCGACGGCAAGCCTTGGCAGGCCTATGACACCGCGGCGATGGCCAACGATCTGCGCTTCTTCAACTTCGTGCCCGGCGAGAAGTGGCACGCCTTTGAAGGCTATGCCGAGTCGCAGTACTTCGTCGATCCGTGCAAACTGCTGCTCACCACGCCGGGCATCGATACCGCGACCGGCAGCTACAGCGAGTTCGGCATCCCGGCGACCATTCTGGCCAATTACCTGCGCGAAAACGGCATCGTGCCGGAAAAATGCGATCTCAACTCGATCCTGTTCCTGCTGACGCCGGCGGAAGACATCGCCAAGATGCAGCATCTGGTGGCCCTGATCGCCCGCTTCGAGAAGCACATCGAGCAAAACTCATTGCTCAGCGAGGTGCTGCCTGCGGTCTATAAAAACCACCAGCAGCGCTACAAAAACTACACCATCCGCCAGCTGTGCCAGGAAATGCACGACCTTTACGTCAGCTATGACGTTAAAGAACTGCAAAAAGAGATGTTCCGCAAAAGCTATTTCCCACGCGTGGTGATGAACCCGCAGGACGCCAATACCGAGTTCGTGCGCGGCAATGTGGAATTGGTGTCGCTGGCCAAGGCCGAGGGCCGCATCGCCGCCGAAGGCGCCCTGCCTTACCCACCAGGCGTGCTGTGCGTGGTGCCCGGCGAGATTTGGGGCGGCGCCGCGCAGCGTTATTTCCTGGCACTGGAAGAAGGCATCAATTTATTGCCGGGATTCGCACCGGAATTGCAGGGCGTTTATATCCAACAGGATGAGGACGGCTGGAACCGCGCTTACGGCTACGTCATGAAAAATTAATCACCTTACGGGGCGGTGATTATTCTCGCCGCCCGGATCGCATCCTAAAAGAGAAAATGATCATGAGTAAGTCCAATAATAAAATGGGGGTCGTGCAATTAACGATCCTGACCGCCGTGAACATGATGGGTTCCGGCATAATTATGCTGCCGACCAAGCTGGCCGAAGTGGGCACGATTTCGATCGTTTCCTGGCTGGTGACCGCCGTCGGCTCGATGGCGCTGGCCTACGCCTTCGCCAAATGCGGCATGTTCAGCCGTAAATCCGGCGGCATGGGCGGCTACGCTGAATACGCCTTCGGTAAATCAGGCAACTTTATGGCGAACTACACCTATGGCGTTTCGCTGCTGATCGCCAACATCGCCATCGCCATTTCCGCCGTCGGCTACGGCACCGAGCTGTTTGGCGCTACGCTCAGCCCGCTCGGGATCTGTATCGCCACCATCGGCGTGCTGTGGCTTGCGACCGTCGCCAACTTCGGCGGTGCGCGCATTACCGGCAAAATCAGCGGCATCACCGTCTGGGGCGTGATCATTCCGGTGGTGGGCATCTCGGTCATCGGCTGGTACTGGTTCAGCGGCAGCGCCTACGTCGCCGCCTGGAACCCGCATCAGGTGCCGACCTTCGAAGCCATCGGCGCCTCGATCTCGATGACCTTGTGGGCATTCCTGGGGCTGGAATCCGCCTGCGCCAACACCGACGTGGTGGAAAACCCGGAGCGCAACGTGCCGATCGCCGTACTGGGCGGCACCCTCAGCGCGGCGGTGATCTATATCGTTTCGACCAACGTGATCGCCGGCATCGTGCCGAACATGGATCTGGCCAACTCCACCGCCCCGTTCGGGCTGGCGTTCTCCCACATGTTCAACCCGACGGTCGGCAAGATCATCATGGCATTGATGGTGATGTCCTGCGTCGGCTCGCTGCTCGGTTGGCAGTTCACCATCGCGCAGGTGTTCAAATCCTCCGCCGACAGCGGCTTCTTCCCGAAAATCTTCTCCAAGCTGAGCAAGGCCGACGCGCCGGTTAAAGGCATGCTGACCATCGTCGTCATCCAGAGCGGTTTGTCGCTGATGACCATCAGCCCATCGTTGAACAAGCAGTTCAACGTGCTGGTGAACCTGGCGGTGGTGACCAACATCATCCCGTACATCCTGTCGATGGCGGCGTTGGTCATTATTCAGAAAGTGGCGAAGGTGCCGGACAACAAGGCGCGCATCGCCAATATCATCGCCGGCATCGGCGCGCTGTACAGCTTCTATGCGCTTTACAGCTCCGGTGAGGAAGCGATGATGTGGGGCGCCATCGCCACCTTCCTCGGCTGGACGCTGTACGGCATCGTCTCGCCGCGCTTTGAGCTGGCGGGAAAAAAGGGGTAAAGCGGTAGGGCACCGGCGGCCGGGGGGTGGGATTGTGATGGGGCGCAATATCACCTCATCGCAACCCTGGCCAGCCGACGCTCTCTGTCGCCCACGCCGCTCTAGTGACTGGAATGACTCACTCTCTTTCTTACTCTCGGGCTTTATTATCAGTAAATCCAAGCCACCAAGCATAATTCCTGTTCACTACCGCCATTCATAAATAAAAATCATCAAAACATCATTGATACCGCTTATATAAATCCATTTAAAACAGCGTTCTCGCTTCGTCATCCCATGTGCGCCAACGCCTTTACCATGAATAAAACCCCTTATTTAATATGTCGTTATGATGATTAATGCCGTTTTGCAGGGACTTTATTTCCCGAACGCCTAAGCACTTTCTATCATCTGCTCTGCTTTCCGGCGGTGCTATGATCACCGTTGATTTACAACCAATCACCGGATCATCATCGGAATAAACGGCCAATTATTCACCCCGGAAGTCACGTGACGAGGTTTATATGAAAAACAATGAAAAACTCATTGTGAAAGCAGAAGAGACTCAACTGCCAAAAGATGTGGTTTATGCATTCTTGATGAACACGGCAAAGGAAGACGTCACCAATGCCGCCATGCGTCTTATCGATGAAAACGCGGTTTATACTTCCCTGAACTTTGAAAACAAAGAGCTCAAACAGATCGAGCCCTGGGCGGGCACTTCTCAAGGGCGACAGGTTTACATCGATACCTTTTCAAATGTCGGAACTTACTGGGAAATAAACGACTTCACGATCGGTGACATTCTTGCCGACGGAGGCACCGTGGCCGTATTTGGTCAATTCACCTATACCTCAGTAGCGTTAGGCCATCAGTTCACCTCTCCTTTCGCAATAAAAGCGCAGGTCAAAGACGGAAAAATCGTTTATTTCCAGTTTATGGAAGACACCTATGCTTCCGCGGCTTCATTCCGCGTCAGTGGCGAGTGGACAATTCAGCATCATAAAGGGGAGGAAAACAAATTTACCGTGGGTGTAAAATAATCCCTTATCGTCAAGACGGAATAAACAAACCGTTCCGCCAGTGGTGAAATCCATCGTTAAATCGTGACAAAATAGAGATGCCGCGCTTAGCTATGGCGGCCTGATGTCATCTCTACCCTTGCACAGGACCCCAATGATGGACTTACCCCACTGGTATCTCTATATGCTGCGTTTACCGAGCGGCATGCTGTATACCGGCATCACCACCGACGTGGCGCGCCGCCTGGCGCAACATCAAGCCGGCAAAGGCGCCAAGGCGCTGCGCGGTAAAGGGGAGCTGACGCTGGCGTTTCACTGCCAGGTGGGGGATCGCTCAACGGCGCTGAAGCTGGAATACCGCGTCAAACAGCTGAGCAAAATACAAAAAGAGCGGCTGGTGAATCACCCGCCGCTGTCGTTGGAGTATCTATTGCCGGTCGTTAAAAGCGATTAAACGGCGCCGAAAAAGCCACTTCGCCGCTGACGCCATTCAGGGCGTCTTCCGCCAGCGGATACACCTGGAATGCGCTTTCCGTGTTCGGCCAGCGACAATTCAGACCATAGGCGGCGGCCGGTTTGAAACCGAAGCGGCCGTAATAGGCCGGATCGCCCAGCACCACCACCGCGGCGTAGCTGAATTCGTTCAGCGAATCCAAGCCTTCGTACACCAGCTTTTCAGCCAGCCCCTGACGGCGCAGGCTTTCGTCTACCGCCAGTGGCGCCAGCGCCACCCATTGGCGGTCTTCGCCGGCCACGTCTACCGGGCTGAACGCGGCGTAACCCACTACCCCGCCTTCGTCGTCAGTGGCGACCACGCCCAGCGTCAGCAGGCCGTCTTCGCGCAGCTGCTGCACCAGATCGGCTTCGTCGTCGCGGCCAAAGGCGCGGCGCAGCAAGGCATCGATGCCCGCCGCGTCTACCGGGATCTCTACGCGGATCAGCATGATACCGCCACACGGGAAGCCGACGCCGTGCCCTCCTGCAGCCCTGCTTCGACAAAATCAGCCAACTGCAGCAGCCCCATGCGCAGCGGCGCAGGCATGCTTTCCAGCTCGATGGCGTCCATCAAATTTTTCACATACAGGCCCAATTCGGTATCCCCTTCAATCTGCAGCCGACGCTGAAAGAACAGCGTATCCGGATCTTGCTTGCGCGCCGCGATCAGGATCAGATCGTTGGCGTCGCCGCTGAAGCTGACGTCCGCTTCGGCGTGCTGGCTGACCACCAGTTTGTCGTTTTCTACCGTCATAAACCATTGTAGCGCCAGATCGCGAACTTCGATCTTTAACCAGCGCGATTCGAGAAATTCCAGATCGCCATCCGCCAATGCCTGGCGGAACTGCCAGCTCAGCACCTGCTGCAGCAGCTGGCGCTGCAGGGCGAACGGCGTGAATTTCAGCGGGATGCGCAGCAGCGACGGCCCCTGGCGCACAAGACGTGCTCGTAGTTGTTCCAACACGGTCATCCACTCCTTTCAATACGGACTACCGCTATTTTGCCACACTGGCGCGCGGCTTCAGCGGTCTATATCAACAAATAGTGCATTTCACCGCCATGTTTATCAATACGCCATAAGCTGCCCCAAATCAAAACCTGTGTGCGCCCCTTTGCCTAAAATGGCCTCCCCGATTCGCGTTTGCCGGCAGAACACCGCCGCCGGCAATCTTTAAAGACAGCGTGCGCCCGGCCGGGCGCACGGCTAAGCCAGGATAAATCTATGGAGCTGCTTTGTCCCGCCGGCAACCTGCCGGCCCTGAAGGCCGCGGTGGATAACGGCGCCGACGCCGTTTACATCGGTCTGAAAGACGATACCAACGCGCGCCACTTCGCCGGCCTTAACTTCACCGAGAAAAAGCTGCAGGAAGCGGTCGATTACGTGCATCGCCACGGCCGCAAACTGCATATCGCCATCAACACCTTTGCCCATCCCGACGGCTACGCCCGCTGGCAGCGCGCGGTGGATATGGCTGCCCAGCTGGGCGCCGACGCGCTGATTCTGGCGGATCTGGCGATGCTGGAATACGCCGCCCAGCGCTACCCGCAGCTGGAGCGCCACGTTTCGGTGCAGGCCTCCGCCACCAACGAAGAGGCGATCCGTTTCTACCAACGCAACTTCGAAGTGGGCCGGGTGGTGCTGCCGCGCGTGCTGTCGATGCACCAGGTGAAACAGCTGGCGCGCACCAGCCCGGTGCCGCTGGAAGTGTTCGCCTTCGGCAGCCTGTGCATCATGGCCGAGGGGCGCTGCTACCTCTCCTCCTACCTGACCGGCGAGTCGCCGAACACCGTCGGCGCCTGCTCGCCGGCGCGCTTCGTGCGCTGGCAGCAAACCCCGCAGGGCATGGAGTCGCGCCTGAACGACGTGCTGATCGACCGCTACCAGGACCACGAAAACGCCGGTTACCCGACGCTGTGCAAGGGCCGCTATCTGGTGGACGACGTGCGCTACCACGCGCTGGAAGAGCCCACCAGCCTCAATACGCTGGAGCTGCTGCCGGAGCTGCTGGCCGCCAACATCGCCTCGGTGAAGATCGAAGGCCGCCAGCGCAGCCCGGCTTACGTCAGCCAGGTGGCGCGCGTCTGGCGCCAGGCGATCGACCGTTGCCAGGCCAATCCCGCCGCCTACCGCGCCGACGCCGCCTGGATGGAGACGCTGGGCGCGATGTCCGAAGGCACCCAGACCACGCTGGGCGCCTATCACCGCAAATGGCAGTAGCCGGAGGAAACATGAAATACGCACTGGGGCCGGTACTCTACTATTGGCCGAAAAACGACATCGCGGCGTTCTATCAGCAGGCAGCGGAGAGCAGCGCCGACATCATTTACCTCGGCGAGAGCGTCTGCACCAAGCGGCGCGAGATGAAGGTCGGCGATTGGCTGGCGCTGGCGCGCGAGATCGCCCACAGCGGCAAACAGGTGGTGCTCTCCACGCTGGCGCTGCTGCAGGCGCCGTCCGAGCTGAATGAGCTGAAACGCTATGTGGAAAACGGCGAGTTCCTGTTTGAAGCCAACGATCTGGGCGCGGTGAACATGGCGGCGGAACGCGGTCTGCCATTCGTCGCCGGCCATGCGCTGAACTGCTACAACGCCTATACCCTGCGCCTGCTGCGCCGCCAGGGCATGATGCGCTGGTGCATGCCGGTCGAACTGTCGCGCGATTGGCTGGCCAACCTGCTGACGCAGTGCGACGAGCTGGGCTTCCGCCACGATTTCGAGGTGGAGGTGCTGAGCTACGGCCATCTGCCGCTGGCCTATTCGGCGCGCTGCTTCACCGCCCGCTCGGAGAACCGCGGCAAGGACGAGTGCGAAACCTGCTGCATCAAATATCCGCAGGGCCGCATGATGCGCTCGCAGGAGCAACAGCAGGTGTTCGTGCTCAACGGCATCCAGACCATGAGCGGTTACTGCTACAACCTCGGCAACGAGCTGCCGAGCATGCAGGGGCTGGTGGACATCGTGCGGCTGTCGCCGCAGGGCGCCGAGACGCTGGCGCAGATCGACACCTTCCGCGCCAACGAGCGCGGTGAGCAGCCGCTGGCCTTGACCGACCACGCCGACTGCAACGGCTACTGGCGCCGGGTGGCGGGGCTAGAGTTGGTGTCTTAACGAGGACAGTGCCGGCGGCGGGCGCTGCCGGCACTGTTTATTTATCAAGATTAATGCGCTCATCTCCACCGTGGAACCAATGGAATAAACTTACACACATCAGGCAGCAGCTTCTGATACCAAAATAAGTGAAAACCGCGATGGCCGCATCTACCAAATGTTCTCCGTATGAAATAATACTCAGTGAGGAGAACGAGACAAGTAACATACTCAACGTTAGCGCAATCATATTACACAGCGGGTTTAAAAGACGTCTGTTAACCATAACCCACCCTCTATTTTTGACACTCTAAAAGCGATTTACTCATCACCAGCGACATTGCCCATTAACGCTATTGGCGTTTTTATTCCCACCCAAGGCACCACCGTTATTCTTATTATTCCCGGCAGGGCTGTTATCTGCGCAAGAGACCGCCCCCCATTAAGCCACCGGCAACCGCCATACCCATCATCCCTGGCGGGCCGCCGGAAAAACCGGTAAATGCGCCAATGATAATGCCCATTCCAACCTGATTGGCACAAGAGTTTGACGCACCTCTGCTTGGCCTGTCACGATCGCCGCCGTTATTTCCATCGCCACAACCGCCAATCAATTTCATCTCATCAAAATCAAGCGATCTTATTGTTGACATATTATTCCATCCTTTAAATAACATGTTATAGATAAAGTTAACGCCAACCATTAATTCCCTAAGCAGGCAAGCAATTACAATTACCAAAATCAACATAACAGATCAAATTAAAAATAAGAGTAGACGTCCCGCTAAATAAATCACCTTAAACATATCAATAATACGAAATAATAAAGGCGCCGAAAATGGCGCCTTTATTTATCCCCTACGCCCGCCGTTTCCTGAACATCCCGCGCAGCGCCACGCTGTTGCGCAAGAAACCGACGCCGAAGCCCAGCAGGGTATAGACCACGCCGAGCACCAGCATCATGGCGACGTCGCCCCACACCTCATTCAGCGACAGCCCCATCTGGTTGACGCCGGCGATCGCCTTGGTGCCCCAGGTGGAGGGAATGCTGTACGAGATGGCGCGCACCCAGGCCGGCATCGACTGCAGCGGCCAGATAGTGCCGGACAGGTAGAAGATCGGCGTGGTGATGAACGCCAGCGTCAGGTAGATCATCTCGACGCTGCGCAGACATTCTGTCACCAGCTTGCCCAGCCCCAATACCGCCAGCAGGAACGGGAAGGTCAGCAGCAGCAGTTCGGCGATGTTCGCCGTCTGCCTATAGCCCAATACCCACGGCCACAGCACGAACAACACGATCGACAGGAACAGCCAGATCGGCAGCAGCGCCGTCAGCCCGCCGAGATGCGCCGCCAGCGGCGCCTTGCCGCCGGGCATGCTCTTCATGGCGATATTGACGCGGATACAGGCGATCAGCAGCGAGTGCTGCAACAGCATCACCAGCAGGCCGGGGAAGATGATCGCCGCAAAGCTGATGCCGGGATTGAACACGTCCAGCGTTTGCCCCAGTATCGGCGTCAGCAGTATCTGCGCCTGCCGTTCGCTGAAGCCGCTGCGCAGCAGCAGCCCGTTGTTGTATTGCGTCAGCAGCTGCTGATAGGCCGCCACCACGTCCTGCTGGATCTGGCCATTGGCCAGGCGGTTGGTGGCGTCGCCGTACATCGGCACCACGATGTTCTGCCCGCTGAGGATCTTCTTCTCCAGATCCACCGGCATGATGATCACCGCAAACAGCTTGCGCCAGCTGAGATCGCGCTGCGCCTGTTCCAGGCTGTCGTAGGTTTCAATCGCGATCTTAGAGGTAGCGTCCAGTTGGCGGATCAGCTGCCGGCTGGCGGTGCTGTGATCCTGATCGATCACGCCCACCGGCAGATCCCACACCGTGCGGTTGGCGTACACCAGGCTCATGATGCACAGCGACAGGATCAGCATCAGCCACACCGGCCGCTCCAGCATGCCGAGCAGCACCTTAACGAAGGTTTGCCAATAGAGCTTCATCCGGCACTCCCCTCTTTTGCCAGCCGCGCCGGCAGGCGATTGCGCACCAGCAACGCGGCCACCAGCGGATAGACCGCCAGCAGCGCGCACACGCTGAAGATGGCGCTGGCGTGCACCTGCCGCAGGAACACGTCAAACATCGCGTACAGCGCGTGGGTCAGCGGTTCGATGTTGGAAATGATGCGCGCCGGCAGCGGCATCGACAGCTCAGGCACCGCCATGCCGGAGAAGGTCATTGCAATACTGACCAAAATACCGATCAGGCTGTAGGCGGTGATGGTGCTGCCGGTAAAGGTGTACAGCAGCAGGCCGATGCTCTGCGCCGCCATCACATAGAACAGGCCGATCATCAGCATAAACAGCGGGTTGCCGCTGACGCGGGCGTCAAAGATGCCCACCAGCGCCGCGATCTCCACCATCAGCAGGGTGGTGAAACACAGCGTGTACGGCGCCAGCTTGCCGAGCAGCGCCAGGCTGAACGGCTTGGCCTGCAGCAGCGACTTGCTGCGCGCCAGCACATAGATCATGCAGGTCACCGCGAACAGCTGCAGCAGGTGGATGGTGGCGGCGAACTGCTGGTAATAGATATAGCTGCCGCTGGCGTTGAACAGGCTGCCGTAGGAGAGCGTCACGTCCGCCAGCGGCGGCAACGTTTTGCCCATCTCGGTGGCGATGATGCTGCGGGTGCTGGCGTTGATTTCGTTCATCAGGCCGCCGAAGTCCTGGGTGGAGTACAGCCCGGCGCCGTAAAACAGCGCGTTGTAGTACATCACCACGCTCGGCTGTTTGCCCGACAGCGCATTGGCCTCAAAGTCCGGTGGGATATACAGCAACGCGTAATCCTGCGCGCTGCGCAGGCGGCTCAGTGACTCCGGCAGCCCGCCGCCGTATGCCTCGACGTGGGCGTGCGACCCGGCGTCCAGCCGGCGCGTCAGCGATTTGGACAGCGGGCTGTGATCGCTGTCCACCACCGAGACCGGCAGATCGAGCAGCGTGCCTTCGGAGAAGTTGCTGCTGATCAGCGCAAACAGGATCAGCGGAAAGATCCAGCTCAGCCAGTGCACCACCGGGCTGCGAAAGGCGACGCGACACTCTTTGTCGAACGCGTGACTGAAGCAGCGCCAGCCGGCCCTTACTCTTTCCATTGCCATAAGGTGCTCATCCCCGGACGCAGGCCGTCCACCGGCTGTGACGGATACAGGCGCACTTCGAAGGTTTTCAGGTCGAAGTCGCCGGTGGCGCGGGTGGCGCGTTTGGTGGCGTAATCCCCCAGCGGCGCGATGTAACGCACCTCGGTGTCGATCATTTTGTCCTTCAGCGCCGGCACCCGCAGCTTGACCTTGTCGCCTTTGCGCACGTGGGCCAGGATGTCTTCACGCAGGTTAAACACGAAGTAAGCGTCCGGCACCCGGATCAACGTCACCAGCGGGCTGCCGGCGTTCAGCAATTCGCCCACTTCGGCCGGGATCGGCCCCACTTCGCCGTCCACCGGCGCTTTCACCTGCAGATCATCGCTCTGCGCCTGGATCTGCAGCAGGTTCTCTTCCGCCGCCCGCAGCGCCGCCGCATATTGCTGCCGCTGCTCGACGCGGTCGCCGTTGATGCCTTCATCCAGGTTGGCCTTGGCGGCCTGCACCTGCTGGAAGGCGGTGTCGCGCGACCGGCGCGAAGCGTCCAGCTCGGACTTCGAGATATAGCCCTTGCCGGCCACGCTCAGGTTACGGTTGTAGTCGTTTTGCGCATTGCGGTACTGCGCCTCGGCCTGCGCCAGGTTGGCGCGCAGGTTGCGGATGCTCTCTTCACGGGTGCCGTGCAGCGACAGCTCGAGCTGCGCTTTGGCCTCGTCGCGCGTCGCCTGCGCGGAACGCAGCTGCGCCATCAGTTCGGGGCTGTCGAGTTGGATGATCAGCTGGCCGCTTTTCACGTCATCGCCGCGTTCGATCAGGCGTTCAACAACCCGGCCTTTCGCCTTGGATGCGACGATCACTTCGGGGGCATCCACTTCACCCTGCAGTAACAGATCCTGATTGTGCGCGCGGAACAGGATCGCCAATGCGATCGCCACCATCATCAGCAACAGGGTAAACAGCGTCTTTTTTTTCATTATATCGGCTCCCGGAACGGTAAGCGGCGGGCGGGGATCATCATTTCCATGTCTCAAATTGCTCCAAAAAACACCATTGCACTCATGAGGATATCACAAGCACATATCTCCTCTTTTATAACTATAAATTGGATTATGCTTTTAACACTAAAAAGCATCTTTTTTCGGCCTTTTAGTATGCAGATTCCTGCAATCGCCCTTTAAGCGATCCACTCTCTGATGGACGATGTCATGACTGAACACACTGCCGTACCGCTTTCGGTACTGGATTTATCGCCAATCCCGCAAGGGGCCAAGGCGCGCGACGCTTTCCACTGTTCGCTGGATCTGGCGCAACACGCCGAACGCTGGGGCTACCAGCGCTACTGGCTGGCCGAGCACCACAATATGACCGGCATCGGCAGCGCCGCCACCTCGGTGCTGCTGGGCTATCTGGCCGCCGGCACCCAGAGCATTCGCCTCGGCTCCGGCGGCGTAATGCTGCCGAACCATGCGCCGCTGGTGATCGCTGAACAGTTCGGCACGCTGGAATCGCTCTACCCCGGCCGCATCGATCTGGGGCTGGGCCGCGCGCCCGGCACCGATCAACGCACCATGATGGCGCTGCGCCGCCACCTGTCCGGCGATGTGGATACCTTCCCGCGCGACGTGCAGGAGCTGCAAAACTATTTCTGCGACGCGCAGCCCGGCCAGCCGGTGCAGGCGGTGCCGGGCCAGGGGCTGCATGTGCCGCTCTGGCTGCTCGGCTCCAGCCTCTACAGCGCACAGCTGGCGGCGCAGCTCGGCCTGCCGTTCGCCTTCGCTTCGCACTTCGCTCCGGATATGCTGTTCCAGGCGCTGCAGCTGTACCGCGAGAACTTCAAACCCTCCAAACAGCTGGCGCAGCCGCACGCCATGGTGTGCGTCAACGTGATCGCCGCCGACAGCGACCGCGACGCGCGCTTCCTGTTCAGCTCGATGCAGCAGCAGTTCATCAATCTTCGCCGCGGTTCGCCCGGCCCGCTGCCGCCGCCGGTGGATAACATCCACGCGCTGTGGACCGCCGGCGAGCAGTACGGCGTCGAACAGGCGCTGCGGATGTCGATCGTCGGCGATGAAAAAACGGTGCGTCACGGGCTGCAAACGCTGCTGCGTGAAACCGATGCCGACGAGATCATGGTCAACGGCCAGATCTTCGATCATCAGGCGCGGCTGCGTTCGTTCGAGATCGTCGCCGGCGTGAAGGGCGACATCGTGAAGGGCTAAAAAGCGAAAAGGCGGTGGGAACCCCACCGCCTCGGCGTTAACGCTGGATCAGATAGCGGATGGTCGGCCCGTCCTGCTGGATATCCAACACCTTGTAGCCGTGGTTGCGCGCATCGAGCGGGATGTTGTTGATCGACTGCGGGCAATCACTGATCACCTCCAGGATCTCCCCCGGCTTCAGCTGCGGCATCGCCTCCAGCGTCGCCACCGCCGGGTACGGGCAAGGCTCACCCAGCATGTCCAGCCGGTAGTCCGGCACTATCGTCGTCTCTTTCATGGCATGCTCCTCAAATTCACCACCTGCGCCTCAGGCCGGGCGCGGAAAAAGCGTTTCTCCCACCACAGCATGGCGGCGAAGGCCAGCGCCAGCAGCAGGTAAGTCACCAGCAGGCCGCCGATCGGGCCGAAGGTATCGAGCAGGTTGATCTTGTCGTAGTCGGTCGCCAGCGCCGGCGCCAGGTCGTCCCAGTAATAGGCCAGCAGCGTAGCGCCGATGATGTTGCCCAGCCCCACCCACCAGTAATGCACCTGCCCTTCCACGGCGCGGTACATCCAACCGGTCTCGCAGCCGCCGGCCAGCACGATGCCGAAGCCGAACAGCAAACCGCCCAGCACCGCATTCGGGCCGGCCCACATGATCTTCGGCGCCACGCCGAGCTGCACATAGCTGAAGATGCCGATGGCGCTCACCGCCATGCCGATGATGATGGCTTTCGCCATGTGGGTGCGGCCGGTGATCCACAGATCGCGGAACGCCGAAGTGAAGCAGATCTGCGCGCGCTCGATCAGCAGGCCAAAGCCGATGCCGAACAGCATGGCGATGCCGAGCTTCGGCGCATCGAACAGCGTCCACAACGACCAGGCCACCGCCAGGCCGAAGATCGCCATCCCCAACCGGAAGCGACGGCGCGCCTGCTCAGGCTTCTGCGTCAGCGGCGCGGCGGCCTTCACCTTTTGCAATTTGACCGGAATGCGGAACATCGGCAGCAGCGTGAATTTGGCGCCGAAGTAGGAGCCGGCGGCGGTCGCCAGCGCGAAGAACCAGGCGTGCAGCGAAAACTGCGGAATGCCGGTGAAGAACGCCGCCAGGTTGCAACCCATCGCCAGGCGCGCGCCGAAGCCGGCTATGATGCCGCCCAGCAGCGCCTGCATGATGCGAATGCGGTGCTGCGGCTGACGCAGTTTGATGTTGTTGGCCCACAGCGCGGCGGCGATGCAGCCGGCGAACATGCCGATGATCATGCGCCCGTCGATGCGCTCCAGCGGCGTGCCCTGCAAACCGATGACCTTGAAATAGCCCCATTGCTCGGGGTGCAGGCCGAACCACTGCAGCACATGGCCGCCCCAGCGGGTGAACTCGCCGGTCACCGCCCAGAAGGTGCCGGTCATGCCGAAGTAGTAGGTAGAAAGGATCCCGGCGGCGATCACCGCCGGCAGCGGCGCCCAAAAGCGCACCAGGTATTGAGATTTAAACTGCTGCCAACTCATGGCATCTCCCGTGCATATCATCCGTAAGAAAAAACCTTATGAATGATACGTCATTCAGGGGCGTTTGACGGCAACTTTCAGGCATAAAAAAACCAGCCCGCAGGCTGGTTTTTCAGAGCGCTTCACCGCGAACGGCGAATCAGCGATTACGCGTCGCCGAAACGACGACGTGGTGCTGCCGGTGCGCCGTCATCACGGCGTGGCGCCGGCTTGCCGTCGCGGTTGTAGTTACCGCCACGACGCTCGCCGCCGTTGCCGCCTTCACGACGTTCGCCGAAGGAGCGACGCGGGCCGCCTTCGCGACGTTCGCCGTTGAACGGACGACCGTTGCCGCGACGCTCGCCGCCGTTGCCACCGTCACGACGCTCGCGACGTTCGAACGGCTGTGCATCGCCCAGCAGCTGCATGTTCATCGGCTTGTTCAGGATGCGGGTGCGAGTGAAGTGATTCAGGATCTCGCCCGGCATGCCTTTTGGCAGCTCGATGGTGGAGTGGGAAGCGAACAGCTTGATGTTACCGATGTAACGGCTGCTGATGTCGCCTTCGTTAGCGATAGCGCCAACGATGTGACGCACTTCTACGCCATCGTCACGGCCCACTTCGATGCGGTACAGCTGCATTTCGCCAACGTCACGACGTTCGCGACGCGGACGATCGCCGTCACGGCTGTCACGACGGTCGCCACGATCACCGCGACGATCGTCACGGTCGTTGAACTCGCGGCGCTGACGCGGCTTGAAGACCGGATCCGGCGGCAGGATCAGCGGACGTTCGCCCTGTGCCATTTTCAGCAGCGCGGCGGCCAGAGTTTCCATATCCAGCTCTTCTTCCGGCTGCAGTTTGGTCAGCAGTGCGCGGTACAGGTCCAGATCGCTGCTTTCCAGCTGCTGCTGAACTTTCGCGGCGAACTTGGCCAGACGACGCTCGCCCAGCAGTTCTGCGTTCGGCAGTTCCACTTCAGGGATGGTCAGCTTCATGGTGCGTTCGATGTTGCGCAGCAGGCGGCGTTCGCGGTTTTCCACGAACAGCAGCGCGCGGCCGGCGCGGCCCGCACGACCGGTACGGCCGATACGGTGAACGTAAGACTCGGAGTCCATCGGGATGTCGTAGTTGACAACCAGGCTGATGCGCTCAACGTCCAGGCCACGGGCCGCAACGTCGGTCGCGATCAGGATATCCAGACGACCATCTTTCAGGCGCTCCAGAGTCTGCTCACGCAGCGCCTGGTTCATGTCGCCGTTCAGCGCGGCGCTGCTGTAACCGCTGCGCTCCAGCGCTTCGGCCACTTCCAGGGTCGCGTTCTTGGTACGGACGAAGATGATCGCCGCGTCAAAGTCTTCGGCTTCCAGGAAACGCACCAGCGCTTCGTTTTTACGCATGCCGTAGACCGACCAGTAGCTCTGGCTGATGTCCGGACGGGTGGTGACGCTGGATTGGATGCGCACTTCCTGCGGCTCTTTCATGAAGCGGCGGGTGATGCGACGGATCGCTTCCGGCATGGTGGCGGAGAACAGCGCGGTCTGATGTTCAGCCGGGATCTCAGCCATGATGGTTTCTACGTCTTCGATAAAGCCCATGCGCAGCATTTCGTCGGCTTCATCCAGCACCAGACCGCTCAGGTTGGAGAGGTTCAGGGTGCCGCGCTTCAGGTGGTCCAGCAGACGACCTGGGGTACCCACAACGATTTGCGGGCCCTGGCGCAGAGCGCGCAGCTGCACGTCGTAACGCTGGCCGCCGTACAGGGCTACCACGTTGACGCCGTTCATGTGTTTGGAGAAATCGGTCATCGCTTCAGCAACCTGAACCGCCAGTTCGCGGGTCGGTGCCAGCACCAGGATCTGAGGTGCTTTCAGGTCTGCCTGCAGGTTGTGCAGCAGCGGCAGCGAGAACGCTGCAGTTTTACCACTACCGGTCTGTGCCATGCCCAGCACGTCGCGACCGTTCAACAGGTGAGGAATACACTCAGCCTGGATCGGAGATGGTTTTTCATAGCCCAGATCGTTCAGGGCGGAAATGATTGGAGCAGACAGCCCCAGATCAGCAAAAGAGGTTTCAAACTCAGTCGTCATGTACACGTGCCTCATTAATAATGGCAGCCAGTCTACATAACTCGTCGAGAAAATTTTCAGTCATTTTCATTGAAAAGTGTGAACCGGCTCAAATTAGATTATAAAACGAACAAAAAAGCCCTCGCCCGTGAAGGCGATAACTTTGGTTAAAAACCAATGTCCATCAGGCTGATAGGTGTTCGTCAGCTATTGCTGGTCCGATTCCGATAGGTCGTCTTGCTCTTGGCCCAAAAGCGCCAATTCCAACAATGCATAGCGGTGCTCAACGAAGTTGTGAACGTTGTTAGACACCGTCAGTTTGAACAGCGCCGAAGCGGTGTCCTTGTCCCCCAGACTCAGGTAGTGTTTACCCAAATAGAAGTCAGTTTCACTGAGATGCTCAGCGAGCGAAGTGTTATCCGTTGCATCTGCCTTGAGGCGTTCCATCAGCGTTTTTTCGCTGATCTTGCCCAGGTAGAATTCGACAATATTCCATCCCCATTGCCCTCTGTCCGCTTTGTCATAGCGCTGCTGAAGCGCTACCTCGGCCTTCTTGGGATCGATTTCTCTCTCCACCAGATACAGCCATAACGAACGGAAGGGATCGTTTGGGTCGTCTTGATAAAACGCCTGCAGATCATCCTGCGCCAACGGGAAGCGGCCGCCATAATACAGTGCGATGCCCCGGTTTAAACGCGCGTAATTGTAAGTTGGATCAAGCTCTAGTACAGAATCAAACGCTTCATAGGCAGCATCAAAATTGCCTGCCTGCGTTAAGTAAATGCCCAGGTAGTTGAAAACTTCCGGCATGTCGGGACGTATCGCCAGCGCCTGCGAGAAATCATTGCGCGCTAATGCACGTAACCCGAGGCTATCATACAGCACACCGCGCTCATATAAAAGCTGTGCGCGTTCGTCATCCGTCAGTGCCCGGCTGGCAAGAATTTGTTCCATGCGCGCCAGGATCACTTCCTGCTGCAACGTTGGCTGCAACGGGATTGCCAAAACTTCGTCTTTACGCCAATCATGGTTGCTGCATCCTGCCAGCATGAGTGCTGTCGCAACGTAACACCAGCGCAAGAAAGGCTTCATTTCCCACTCCCGAAGACAAACATTGGATGAACGTCCTGTCCTCCGTTTGCTAAAACGCGGGCATCCTACCCGCGCGATACGAACAGCCCCCAACCCCGTGGCGGGGAGCTGTAAAACTATCTATACAGTTATTCTGCTTCAGGCGCAGGTGAACCTGCTTCCGGCGCCATCGCTTCTTTGATACTCAGACGCACGCGGCCCTGACGGTCAACTTCCAGTACCTTAACCGGCACTTCCTGACCCATCTGCAGATAGTCGGTCACTTTCTCAACGCGCTTGTCGGCGATCTGAGAAATGTGCACCAGACCTTCTTTACCACCGCCGATAGCGACGAATGCGCCGAAATCAACGATACGGGTCACTTTACCCTGGTAGATACGGCCCACTTCGATCTCTGCCGTGATCTCTTCGATGCGACGGATAGCGAATTTCGCTTTCTCACCGTCGGTCGCAGCGATTTTAACTGTACCATCATCTTCGATTTCGATGGTAGTGCCAGTCTCTTCGGTCAGTGCACGGATAACGGAACCGCCCTTACCGATCACGTCTTTGATTTTATCCGGGTTGATGCGGATAGTATGAATACGCGGTGCGAATTCGGAGATATCGCCGCGCGGAGTGCTGATAGCCTGTTCCATTACGCCCAGGATGTGCAGACGCGCGCCCTTGGCCTGGTTCAGAGCCACCTGCATGATTTCGCGGGTGATGCCTTCGATTTTGATGTCCATCTGCAGCGCGGTGATACCGTCGCGGCTACCGGCCACTTTGAAGTCCATGTCGCCCAGGTGATCTTCGTCACCCAGAATGTCGGACAGAACCACATAGTTGTCGGCTTCTTTCACCAGGCCCATCGCGATGCCCGCAACGGCGGCCTTGATTGGCACACCGGCGTCCATCAGCGCCAGAGACGCGCCGCACACGGAAGCCATGGAAGAAGAACCGTTGGATTCGGTGATTTCAGACACCACGCGAACCGTGTACGGGAAATCTTCCGGTTTAGGCATCATAGCCAATACGCCGCGTTTCGCCAGGCGACCGTGACCGATTTCACGACGCTTAGGAGAACCGACCATGCCGGTTTCGCCTACGGAGTACGGAGGGAAGTTGTAGTGGAACAGGAAGCTGTCGGTCTTCTCGCCCATCAGCTCGTCCAGGTTCTGGGCGTCGCGCGCGGTGCCCAGGGTCGCGGTAACCAGCGCCTGAGTTTCGCCACGGGTGAACAGCGCGGAACCGTGGGTGCGCGGCAGTACGCCGGTGCGCACGTCCAGGCCACGGATCATGTCTTTTTCACGGCCGTCGATACGCGGCTCGCCACGCAGTACGCGGCTGCGCACCACGTTTTTCTCCAGGTTACCCAGGATGTCCTGGATCTCACCGGCGTCCAGCGTTTCGTCCTGCGCCAGCAGGGTTTCAACCACGCTGTCTTTGATCGCGTCAACCTGAGCGTAACGCTCTTGTTTTTCGGTGATGTGGTAAGCGTCGCCCAGGCGAGCTTCGGCCAGTTCAGCCACGCGCGCGTGCAGCGCTTCGTTGACCGCAGGCGCCTGCCAATCCCACTTCGGTTTGCCCGCTTCGGCAACCAGCGCGTTGATATTTTCGATAACCACTTGCTGCTGGTCGTGGCCGAACACCACGGCGCCCAGCATCTGATCTTCGCTCAGCACGTCCGCTTCGGATTCAACCATCAGCACCGCACCGGCAGTACCGGCAACCACCAGATCCAGACGGCTTTCTTTCAGCTCGTCGGTCGTCGGGTTCAGCACGTACTGATCGTTGATGTAACCTACGCGCGCTGCGCCGATTGGGCCGTTGAACGGAATACCGGACAGGCTCAGGGCCGCGGAAGCACCGATCATCGCAACGATGTCCGGGTTCACCTGCGGGTTAACGGAAACCACGGTCGCGATCACCTGAACTTCGTTCAGGAAGCTGTCCGGGAACAGTGGGCGGATCGGGCGGTCGATCAGACGGGAAGTCAGGGTCTCGCCTTCGCTCGGACGGCCTTCGCGACGGAAGAAGCTGCCCGGGATACGGCCGGCGGCGTAGGTACGCTCTTGGTAGTTAACGGTCAGCGGGAAGAAGCTCTGGCCCGGCTTGGCTTTTTTCTGGCCAACGACGGTAACGAATACGGCGGTGTCATCCATGCTCACCATAACGGCGGCGGTGGCCTGACGAGCCATCATACCGGTTTCGATGGTGACGGTATGCTGGCCATACTGGAATTTGCGAATGATCGGTGTCAGCAAAATTATATCCTTGATTAACGGCGCGCAATCGCATTGACGACTCGACACGCCTGTGACTCGATTTGCCTTCTCACTACATCCTCGCGACTAATGACAATCCTTATCTCAGGCAGGAGATAAAGCCTCTCATTAGCCGCGCGAACCTCTGTAACGGAAGAACCTGTTTGGAAACATCAGTAATACATTAACCTGATTTGCTTATGCTTCCTAGAAGAAAGGGGCCAAAATAGGCCCCTTTCCACTGAAACTTGCTAGATTAGCGACGCAGACCCAGACGCTCGATCAGGCTGGTGTAACGTGCTACATCTTTACGCTTCAGGTAGTCCAGCAGCTTACGACGCTGAGAAACCATACGCAGCAGACCACGACGGCTGTGGTGATCTTTTTTGTGCTCGGAGAAGTGGCCTTGCAGATGGTTGATCTGCGCAGTCAGCAGGGCAACCTGAACTTCGGTAGAACCGCTGTCGTTAGTACCACGACCGAAATCAGCTACGATTTGAGCTTTAGCTTCAACACTTAGAGACATTGTAATACTCCAGATTATAGATAATAAAAACAGGCGCCGATCTCTAATTCAGCAACCCAATGCATAAGCTGCGCCATTCTACTCTTAGCGCAGTGCGATCGCAAGGCGACGCAGTGCCCCGCCGTCAGTCGAAATGTTCGACCACCAGGCGGCGCGGCGCCACGCGACCATCCTCGGCGATGTCACCAACGCCGATGAATTTCCGCTCTTCACCCTCGGTGATACGCACCATGCCGGAGGCCGGCGCACCGGCCACCTGCACCGGCTGCCCCTGCTTGACGTAGCCCGCCACCACCGGCAGCAAATTCACTTCCGGATAGTTCTCAACCGGGCTGTCCATCGGCATCAGCAGCGGATCGAGCAGCTCGCCGGGCGCGATCGCCTGTTCCTGCGCCTGCGCCAGCAAGGCGTTCAGCTGTTCCAGCGTCACCATGCGCGCGATCGGGTAAGTCGCCACCTGCAGGCGGCGCAGATAGATCACGTGCGCGCCGCAGCCCAGCAGCTCGCCGAGATCGTCGGTGATGGTGCGGATGTAGGTGCCTTTCGAGCAGTGGATCTCCAGCTCCAGCTCATCCCCTTCCCAGCGGATAAACTGCAGCTCGTACACCGTGATGCTGCGCGCTTCGCGCGGCACTTCAATCCCCTGGCGCGCATACTCGTAGAGTTTCTTGCCCTGGTATTTCAGCGCCGAATACATCGACGGCACCTGCTGGATGTCACCGCGGAAGGTGTCCAGCGCCGCGTCGAGCTGCGCCTGGGTAAAGTTCACCGGGCGCTCCTGCACGATCTGACCGTCGGCGTCCGAGGTATCGGTACGCTGCCCCAGCTTGGCGATCACCCGATAACGTTTATCGGAATCGAGCAGGTATTGCGAAAACTTGGTCGCTTCACCCAGGCAGATAGGCAGCATGCCGGTCGCCAACGGATCGAGCGCGCCGGTGTGGCCCGCCCGGTTGGCGTTGTACAGGCGCTTTACTTTTTGCAGCGCATCGTTGGACGACAAACCCTGTGGCTTGTCCAGCAACAGCACGCCGTGGATATCACGGCCGCGGCGACGAGGGCGACTCATCAGTCCTCCTTGTCATCGCCTGAGGCGGAACGGCGCTCGGCGTCGTTCTTCACCACGTTGGTCACCAGGTTGGACATGCGCATGCCTTCAACCAGGGAGTTGTCGTAAGCGAAGGTCAGCTCCGGCACCACGCGCAGGCGCATCGCTTTGCCCAGCAGAGTGCGGATGTAACCGGAAGCGTCCTGCAACGCTTTGATGCCGTTGGTGACCAGATCCGGATCGTGGTTCTCGGTCAGCACGTTCAGGAAGGTGACGTAAACCTTGGCATACGCCAGGTCACGGGACACTTCCACGCCGGAAACGGTCGCCATACCGACGCGCGGATCTTTCACTTCACGCTGCAGAATGATCGCAATCTCTTTCTGCATCTCTTGCGCCACGCGTTGACCGCGGCTGAATTCTTTTGCCATTTTGGATTCTCCAGACAAATCGGGGGGCACAAAGGCCCCCCGTAAACAGATATAAGCAGATGTGCAATCGTTAAGCGATGGTGCGTTGGATCTCAATGATTTCGAACACTTCGATCATGTCGCCGACGCGCACGTCGTTATAGTTCTTAACGCCGATACCACATTCCATGCCGTTACGGACTTCGTTAACGTCATCTTTGAAGCGACGCAGGGATTCCAGCTCGCCTTCATAGATAACCACGTTGTCGCGCAGTACGCGGATTGGGTTGTGACGCTTGATGGTCCCTTCGGTAACCATACAGCCGGCGATAGCGCCGAACTTAGGCGATTTGAACACGTCGCGCACTTCGGCCAGGCCGATGATCTGCTGCTTGTATTCCGGCGCCAGCATGCCGCTCATCGCCTGCTTCACTTCGTCGATCAGGTTATAGATCACGGAGTAGTAACGCAGATCCAGGCTTTCCGCTTCGATCACGCGGCGCGCAGAAGCGTCGGCACGCACGTTGAAGCCCAGGATGATGGCGTTGGAAGCCGCTGCCAGCGTCGCGTCGGTTTCGGTGATACCACCTACGCCGGAGCCGACAATCTTCACCTTCACTTCGTCGGTGGAGAGTTTCAGCAGCGAGTCGCTGATCGCTTCGCAAGAGCCCTGAACGTCGGATTTCAGTACGATGTTCAGCTCGGACACTTCGCCGTCGGTCATGTTGGCGAACATGTTTTCCAGCTTGGACTTCTGCTGACGCGCCAGTTTGACTTCGCGGAACTTGCCCTGACGATACAGCGCCACTTCACGCGCTTTCTTCTCGTCACGCACCACGGTCGCTTCGTCACCCGCTGCAGGCACGCTGGACAGACCCAGGATTTCCACAGGGATAGACGGACCGGCGGAGGTCACTTCACGACCCAGCTCGTCGCGCATCGCACGCACGCGGCCGTATTCGAAGCCACACAGGACGATGTCGCCCTTGTTCAGCGTACCTTCCTGAACCAGCACGGTAGCCACCGGGCCACGGCCTTTATCCAGGAAGGACTCGATCACCACGCCACTCGCCATGCCGCTGCGTACCGCTTTCAGTTCCAGAACTTCGGCCTGCAGCAGGATAGCCTGCAGCAGCTCGTCGATACCGGTACCGGCTTTCGCGGACACGTGGACGAACTGCGCTTCGCCGCCCCACTCTTCCGGCATAACGCCGTACTGGGACAGTTCCTGCTTAACGCGGTCCGGATCGGCTTCCGGCTTGTCGATTTTGTTCACCGCAACCACCAACGGCACCTGCGCCGCTTTCGCGTGCTGGATAGCTTCGATGGTTTGTGGCATCACGCCGTCGTCGGCCGCCACCACCAGAACCACGATGTCAGTCGCCTGAGCACCGCGAGCACGCATCGAGGTAAACGCAGCGTGGCCCGGGGTATCCAGGAAGGTGATCATGCCGTTCTCGGTTTCTACGTGGTAGGCACCGATGTGCTGGGTAATGCCGCCGGCTTCGCCCGCCGCCACTTTGGTGGAGCGGATGTAATCCAGCAGAGAGGTTTTACCGTGGTCAACGTGGCCCATGATGGTCACGACCGGCGCGCGCGGCTCGGCCGCAGCGCCCGTATCACGGTCGCTCATCAGCGCTTCTTCCAGCTCGTTTTCACGACGCAGGATAACTTTGTGGCCCATCTCTTCGGCAACCAGCTGCGCGGTTTCCTGGTCGATAACCTGGTTGATGGTGGCCATGGCGCCCAGCTTCATCATCACTTTGATGACCTGAGAACCTTTTACCGCCATCTTGTTGGCCAGCTCGGCCACGGTGATGGTTTCGCCGATCACCACGTCGCGGTTAACCACCTGCGCCGGCTTGTTGAAGCCCTGCTGCAGAGCGCTAGGCTTGCGTTTGCCTTTACCACCACGGGTAACGGCGCGCGCTTCTTCGCGATCCGCTTTGGATTCGGACAGCTTGTTGCCTTTCTTCTGCTTGGTGGCTTTGCCGCCGCGGGTGCGGCTGCGACGATCGCCTTCAACTTTGGCGTCGTTTTCATCTTCCGCGGCACGGGCGTGCTGAGAGGTGGTCACGTGATAGTCGGCGCTTTCAACCGCGGCGCTTGCCGCGTCTGCCTGGGCCCACTTCTCGCCGTTCTCTTCGGCCATGCGACGGGCTTCTTCCGCCACGCGCTTGGCTTCCTCTTCAACCTTGCGGCGCACTTCCTCTTCCGCTTTGCGTTTCAGTTCAGCGGCTTCGGCTTCACGGCGTGCTTTTTCCGCCTGAGCTGGCTTGGTCATTTCGTCGGTATGTTGATTGGTCACTTTTTCTTTTTCCGCTGAATTACGCTTAGCAATCTCCGCGGCCTCACGTTTGGCTTGCTCTTCGGCTGCGCGCTTCGCTTCCGCTTCGCGTTTTGCGAGCTCTTCCGCTTCGCGCCGTGCCTGCTCTTCCGCTTCACGCTGTGCCTGCTCTGCCGCTTCAGCCAACTGGGCTTCCTGCGTATCGCGATTTACATAAGTGCGTTTCTTGCGGACCTCAATTTGCACCGATTTACTTTTACCGCCGGTGCTCGGGATATTCAAGGTGCTGCGCGTTTTGCGCTGCAAAGTGAGTTTACCCGGCGCGCTGCCGTGTTCACGGTTCAGGTGCGCCAGCAATGTTTCTTTTTCTTGCTGGGTAACAGAGTCCGACTCGGACTTGTTGATCCCTGCATCAGCAAACTGCTGTACCAGGCGATCAACCGGAGTCTGAATCTCTGCTGCCAGCGATTTTACGGTTACATCTGTCGTCATGCTGTTCCTTCCTGCTACAGTTATTACGCGTTGTCGCCAAACCAACAGATATTGCGCGCAGCCATGATCAGCTCGCCGGCTTGCTCGTCGCTAAGCCCTTCAATATCAGCCAGATCGTCAACACCCTGCTCGGCAAGATCTTCCAGCGTACAAACCCCACGCGCGGCCAGTTTAAAGGCCATGCTGCGCTCAAGACCCGGCAGGTTGAGCAAATCGTCGGCCGGTTTGTTGTCGCCCAGGCTTTCTTCTTGTGCCAGGGCCAGCGTGGTCAATGCAGCTTTGGCGCGTTCGCGCAATGCTTCAACCGTATCTTCATCCAGACCGTCGATTTCCAACAGCTCTTTGATCGGCACGTAGGCCAGCTCTTCCAGCGTGGAGAAGCCTTCTTCAACCAGTACGGTGGCGAAATCTTCGTCGATATCAAGATACTTGGTGAAGGTATCAATAGCGGCATGAGCCTCGGCCTGGTGCTTGGCCTGCAGGTCGTCCGCCGTCATCACGTTCAGTTCCCAACGATCGTCGCCGCGGTGTTGTTTCAGCAGCTGGGAAGCCAAACGCACGTTTTGGCCGTTACGGCCGATCGCCTGTGCCAGGTTGCTGGCTTCAACGGCGATATCCATGGTGCAGTTATCTTCATCTACCACGATCGACGCGACGTCGGCCGGCGCCATGGCGTTGATGACGAATTGCGCTGGATTATCATCCCACAGGATGATGTCGATGCGTTCGCCGCCGAGCTCGCTCGACACGGCCTGAACGCGCGCACCGCGCATACCTACGCAGGCGCCGACCGGGTCGATGCGCTTGTCGTTGGTTTTCACTGCAATTTTCGCACGGGAGCCAGGATCGCGGGCTGCCGCTTTAATTTCAATCACTTCTTCGCCGATTTCCGGCACTTCGATGCGGAACAGTTCTTTCAGCATTTCCGGGCTGGAACGGCTGACGAACAGCTGCGCGCCGCGGGCTTCAGGACGCACGGCGTACAGTACGCCGCGAATGCGGTCGCCCGGACGGAAGTTTTCGCGCGGCAACATGTCTTCACGGCCAATCACCGCTTCGGCGTTGTTGCCCAGATCCAGCGCGATGCTGTCACGGTTCACTTTCTTCACCACGCCGGTGACGATCTCGCCTTCGTGTTCACGGAAAGCGTCGACCACCATCGCGCGCTCGGCCTCGCGCACTTTCTGCACGATAACCTGCTTGGCGGTTTGGGTGGTGATACGGTCGAAGGTCACGGATTCGATCTGATCTTCGACGTAGCCGCCGAGCTCGATGCTCGGATCTTCAAACTGAGCGGCTTCCAGCGTGATTTCACGCGTTGGCTGAGTCACTTCGTCTACGGCGACCCAACGGCGGAAGGTATCGAAATCGCCGGTCCTGCGGTCAATGCTGACGCGCACGTCGATTTCCTGCTCGTATTTTTTCTTGGTTGCGGTGGCTAATGCAGTTTCCAGCGCTTCGAAAATCTTCTCGCGCGGAAGGGATTTTTCATTGGAAACTGCTTCAACAACAGCCAGAATCTCTTTGTTCATCCTAGTTGCCTCTTCCAAACTTTAAAAGTGGGGTACCAGGTTCGCTTTCTGGATGTTGCTCAGCGCGAACACTTCATCTTTCCCTTCCACAGTAACCGTGATCATCTCGCCTTCGACAGACTTGATAATACCCTGCCACTTGCGACGGTTCTGTACCGCCATGCGCAGGACCAGGCTGACTTCTTCACCGAGGTAACGCGTATAGTGTTCTGCGGTGAACATCGGGCGATCAAGGCCAGGAGAGGAGACTTCCAAGTTGTAAGCGACCGTGATTGGATCTTCGACGTCCAATACAGCGCTGACCTGGTGGCTGACATCAGCGCAATCATCAACATTGATGCCGTTGTCACTATCAATATAGATGCGGAGCGTCGATTGGCGCGCACGAATGAATTCGATGCCTACAAGCTCAAAGCCCAACGCTTCTACGGGTGCCGAAAGCATCTCTGTTAACTGTTGCTCTAATGTGGACAAGCCCACCCCCAAGACATAAAAAAAGGGCTAAATAGCCCAGTGATTCTGTTGCCAAATAACAAAAAACCCCGAAAAATCGGGGCTTTATGCAACTGGACCCTGTTTGCCGCTAGGCGGCCTCGGTACAACTTTCGAGCAAGTGTCATTTTCAAATGTTGATCGAGAAAAGCGGATTTCAATCGAAAAGTGTATTTGAAAATAAACACTTAAAGGAAAGTGGTTGCGGGGGCCGGATTTGAACCGACGACCTTCGGGTTATGAGCCCGACGAGCTACCAGGCTGCTCCACCCCGCGTCCGAAAACGTGGCAAATACTACGCCGATAATCGCAAAATTGCAAGTTATCTCTGGGATTTGGTACCGAGGATGGGACTCGAACCCACAAGCCCGTTAGGGCACTACCACCTCAAGGTAGCGTGTCTACCAATTCCACCACCTCGGTACTGATTCTTACTGCTAACGGCCGTTGTTCTTTCGAGTTCACAACCACCGTTTACAAACTTTGTTGCGGCTTACTGCGGGATGTCGCTGCTCGGCTTGGCAGGTGCTGCCGGCGCGGTTGTCTGCTCAGTTTTCACCGGCTGACCGAGGTTTTCCCACTCGCTGCCTTTCTTGCTTTGGTTGCTGCTGAGGTTGCCCAGAATCAGGCTGATGACGAAGAACAGCGTCGCCAATACAGCAGTCATGCGGGTCATAAAGTTACCGGAACCACTCGAACCGAACAACGTGCCTGATGCACCTGCTCCGAAAGAGGCTCCCATATCAGCGCCTTTACCTTGCTGCAACATAATCAGAGCAACCAGCCCGATTGAAATCAGCAGGAAAATTACCAGAAGAGCTTCGTACATAGTAGTACCCGTATCCTTGCGGCCTCACCGCATGCCAAATGCTTCACACTCATCAAGCAGGCGTGTTTATAAACTGCCTACTGAAGCGGGTGTGAATACTAACCAAAGCCGCCAACCCGCGCAAGGGCAATTTGCAGCCGCCGGCGCGTTTGCGGAAAAAAACGCCAACAATCGTCTGTTCGGGCTCAGCGATGCCAAGCCCGGCGGCTAACTGTCTGTTTTAACCTGCGGATTTCACCGCATCGGCGATGCGATGTGCCAGCGCGGTCACCTGCTGCTCGTCCTCGCCTTCCACCATCACGCGGATCAGCGGTTCAGTGCCCGATTTGCGCAGCAGCACCCGGCCGCGACCGGCCAGCTCGGCTTCCACCTGTTCGGTGACCTTGCGCACCGCTTCGGACTCCAGCGGATTGTGATCGCCGGCGAAACGCACGTTGACCAGGATCTGCGGCAACAGCTTCATGCCGCTGCACAGGTCATGCAGGCTCATGTGGTTGCGCACCATGGCGGTCAGCACCTGCAACCCGGCCACGATGCCGTCGCCGGTGGTGGTTTTGTCCAGCAAGATCACATGGCCGGAGTTTTCCGCACCGATGCGCCAGCCCAGCTCCTGCAGCTTCTCCAGCACGTAACGGTCGCCCACTTTGGCGCGAGCGAACGGAATGCCCAGCTGCTTCAGCGCCAGCTCCAGCCCCATATTGCTCATCAGGGTGCCGACCGCGCCGCCGCGCAGCTGCCCCTGACGCAGGCCTTCGCGGGCGATGATGTACAGGATCTGATCGCCGTCCACCTTATTGCCCAGGTGATCCACCATCATCACGCGGTCGCCGTCGCCGTCGAATGCCAGGCCAACGTGCGCTTTTTCCTGCAGCACGCGCTCCTGCAACTGACGCACATCGGTAGCGCCGCATTTCTCGTTGATGTTCATGCCGTCCGGCTCAACGCCGATGGCGATCACCGTAGCGCCCAGCTCGCGCAGCACGCTCGGCGCGATGTGGTAAGTCGCGCCGTTGGCGCAGTCGACCACGATTTTCAGCCCTTTCAGGCTCAGCTCGCTCGGGAAGGTGCCTTTGCAGAATTCGATATAGCGGCCGGCGGCGTCGATGATGCGGCTGGCTTTACCCAGTTCCGAGGACTCCACGCAGGTCAGCGGCTTTTCCATCTCGGCCTCGATCGCTTCTTCGACATTGTCCGGCAGCTTGGCGCCGTCGATCGAGAAAAACTTGATGCCGTTGTCATAGAACGGGTTATGCGAAGCGGAAATGACAATGCCCGCTTCGGCGCGGAAGGTGCGCGTCAGATAGGCTACCGCCGGCGTGGGCATCGGCCCGGTGAAGGAAGCGGACAATCCGGCGGCCGCCAGGCCGGCTTCCAGCGCGGACTCCAGCATATAGCCGGAGATGCGCGTATCCTTACCGATGATGATCTTGCGCGAACCGTGACGCGCCAGCACTTTACCGGCCGCCCAGCCCAGCTTCAGCACGAAGTCCGGCGTGATGGGGCTGTCCCCGACCTTGCCACGGATGCCGTCGGTGCCAAAATATTTGCGCTCGCTCATGTCTCTACTGTCCCTTAGCTGAAAGTGTTGCCTCGACGACACGCATCGCCTCGACGGTTTCTTTAACGTCATGCACTCTGACAATCTGCGCACCCTGCATCGCCGCGATCACCGCGCAGGCCACGCTGCCGATAACCCGTTGATCCGGCGGCACGTTCAGCAGTTGTCCAATCATCGATTTGCGCGACATGCCGACCAACAGCGGCAAACCAAAACGATGAAACTCCGACAACCGAGCCAGAAGCTGATAGTTGTGCGACAAATTTTTACCGAAACCGAAGCCGGGGTCGAGCAGCAATTTCTGATTTGTTATCCCTGCCTCGTTACAGCGCTGGATATGGTGTTCGAAAAACGTCTGAACATCGGCGATCAGATCGTCGTAGTGCGGAGCCTGCTGCATGGTGCGCGGCTGCCCCTGCATATGCATCAGACAGACCGGCAGGCCGCTTTCCGCCGCCGCCGCCAGGGCATCCGGCTCCTGCAGCGAACGGATGTCGTTGATCAGATGGGCGCCGGCCTGCGCCGATTCGCGGATCACGCCCGCCTTCGAGGTATCGACCGAGATAAAGACCTCGAAGCGCTGCGCCAGCGCTTCCACCACCGGCACGACCCGTTCCAATTCTTCCTCTTCGCTCACCTCCGCCGCCCCCGGCCTTGTCGATTCGCCGCCGATATCAATCATCGTGGCGCCGGCCGAAATCAGCGCATGCGCATGCACCAGCGCCTGGTTCAGGGTGTTGTGGCGGCCGCCGTCGGAAAACGAATCCGGTGTCACGTTGAGGATGCCCATCACCTGTGGATGGGAGAGATTGAGCGTCATGTCGCGCACGGTTAACTGCATGTTGGTCCACCTTACTGTTGCCTGGTTCACTGCCCGCCGGGCAAAAAAAAACCCCGGCGTACCGGGGTTTGATGTTATTACACAGCCGTTGTTACTTGTCGAGCTGTTCGGACATGGTGTTGCCCGGCGTTGGGGTGCGCGGCTCATCTACCGGCGTCGGGGCTTTCGGGGTGCCGCCGTTGTCGGAGCTGTTGCCTTTGTTCGCATCGTCCCAGCCCGCCGGCGGACGCACGTCTTTGCGGTTCATCAGATCGTCGATCTGCGGCGCATCGATGGTTTCATACTTCATCAGCGCATCCTTCATCGAGTGCAGGATGTCCATGTTTTCCATCAGCAACGAGCGAGCACGCGTGTAGTTACGTTCGATCAGCGACTTCACTTCCTGGTCGATGATACGCGCGGTTTCATCCGACATGTGCTTCGCCTTGGCCACGGAGCGGCCCAGGAACACTTCACCCTCTTCTTCCGCATACAGCAGCGGCCCCAGCTTCTCGGAGAAGCCCCATTGGGTCACCATGTTGCGGGCGATGGAGGTCGCCACTTTGATGTCGTTCGACGCACCGGTAGAGACTTTCTCCGGCCCGTAGATGATCTCTTCCGCCAGACGGCCGCCGTACAGGGTGGAGATTTGGCTCTCCAGCTTCTGACGGCTGGCGCTGATCGCATCCCCTTCCGGCAGGAAGAAGGTCACGCCGAGCGCACGGCCACGAGGAATGATCGTCACTTTATGTACCGGATCATGTTCAGGAACCAGGCGGCCAATGATGGCGTGGCCCGCTTCGTGATACGCGGTCGACTCTTTCTGCGCTTCGGTCATTACCATGGAGCGGCGTTCCGCACCCATCATGATCTTGTCTTTGGCTTTCTCGAACTCCACCATAGACACCACGCGCTTGTTGCCGCGGGCGGCGAACAGCGCCGCTTCGTTGACCAGGTTGGCCAGATCGGCACCGGAGAAGCCCGGCGTACCGCGCGCAATGACGGAGGCGTCGATGTCGGCAGCCAACGGCACGCGGCGCATGTGCACCTTCAGGATCTGCTCACGGCCACGCACATCCGGCAGCCCGACCACGACCTGACGGTCGAAACGGCCCGGGCGCAGCAGCGCGGGGTCAAGCACGTCCGGACGGTTGGTGGCCGCGATGACGATGATGCCCTCGTTGCCTTCGAAACCGTCCATCTCAACCAGCATCTGGTTCAGGGTCTGCTCGCGCTCATCGTGACCGCCACCCAGGCCGGCGCCACGCTGGCGGCCGACGGCGTCGATTTCATCGATGAAGATGATGCACGGCGCGGCTTTCTTCGCTTGTTCGAACATGTCACGCACGCGGGATGCGCCCACGCCGACGAACATTTCGACGAAGTCGGAACCGGAAATGGTGAAGAACGGCACCTTCGCTTCGCCGGCGATCGCTTTCGCCAACAGCGTTTTACCGGTCCCCGGCGGGCCAACCATCAGCACGCCTTTCGGGATCTTGCCGCCCAGCTTCTGGAAACGGCTCGGTTCGCGCAGGTATTCCACCAGTTCGCTCACCTCTTCTTTCGCTTCGTCACACCCGGCGACATCGGCGAAAGTGGTCTTGATCTGGTCTTCCGTCAGCATGCGGGCCTTGCTCTTGCCGAAGGACATCGCGCCCTTGCCGCCGCCGCCCTGCATTTGCCGCATAAAGAAGATCCAGACCCCGATCAGCAACAGCATCGGGAACCAGGAGATAAAGATAGAAGCCAGCAGGCTCGGCTCTTCAGGCGGCTCGCCGACAACTTTCACATTCTTCGTTAACAACGTATCCAGCAACTTAGGATCGTTGACAGGGATGTAGGTCGTGTATTTGTTACTGTCTTTCTTGGTAACGTTAATTTCACGTCCGTTGATTCGCGCTTCGCGAACCTGGTCCTGGGTCAGTTCGGACATGAAGGTAGAGTAATCCACCCTACGGCCATTCGACTCGCTGGGCCCAAAGCTCTGGAATACAGACATCAACACTACCGCGATGACTAACCAGAGAATTAGGTTTTTCGCCATGTCACTCAAGGGATTAACCTCATCTTACAACTGTGTTAACAAACAGCGTTAGGGTACTACAGTTTGCGCCCTGTCGCTACAATGTACACTTCGCGCGAACGGGCGCGGGAAGCGTCTGGCTTACGAATCTTAACCTTCGTAAACAGGGAGCGAATTTCCCGTAGGTACTCGTCAAAGCCATCTCCCTGGAACACCTTCACCAGGAAACTTCCGCCTGGTGCGAGGACATCACGACACATATCCAGCGCCAACTCCACCAGATACATCGACCTTGGAATATCGACCGCCGGGGTGCCACTCATATTCGGGGCCATATCGGACATGACCACCTGAACCTTACTCTCGCCTACTCGTTCCAACAGTGCCTTCAGCACCAGTTCATCACGAAAATCGCCCTGAAGGAAATCGACGCCAACGATAGGATCCATTGGCAAAATATCACAGGCGATGATGCGCCCGGTACCGCCGATTTGGGTGACCACATACTGCGACCAGCCGCCCGGTGCGGCGCCCAGGTCAACCACGGTCATGCCCGGTTTGAACAGTTTGTCGCTCTGCTGTATTTCATCAAGTTTAAACCAGGCACGGGAACGCAGTCCCTTTTTCTGCGCCTGCTGTACATATTTATCGCTAAAGTGTTCTTGTAACCAGCGACTGGAGCTAGCCGAACGCTTTTTATTAGCCATCTCGTTTTCCAACTATCATAAAAAGAGTCTTATGTCAGGGTCGCTGCTCACGTAGACTCACACCGGTGAAGACCGATTTGGTGATATACATGAGATGGCGGTAGAATGTACCGTTTTCAATCCCAACTTAAGCAAAAAAGACAATGAATCTGAATAATAAACAAAAACAGCACCTGAAAGGCCTGGCGCATCCGTTAAAACCGGTGGTGATGCTGGGCAATAACGGTCTTACCGAAGGGGTGCTGGCTGAAATTGAACAGGCTCTGGAGCATCATGAGCTGATCAAGGTAAAAATCGCCGCTGAAGATCGCGAAACCAAGACCCTGATCGCCGACGCTATCGTGCGTGAAACGGGCGCCTGCAATGTGCAAGTTATCGGCAGTACGCTTATTCTTTACCGCCCGTCGAAAGAGCGCAAGATCAGTCTACCGCGTTAATAACCATCAGGTTAACGAAAAGGTGCCATGCGCCTGACCAAGATAAAAGGCCGCTTGCGGCCTTTTTCCTATCTTTACAAAACGTTGGCGCATTAATGACCAACGGACTCGATCAGAGATACTCGACCTTCAGGATCTCGTATTCCACGTCGCCGCCTGGGGTTTTGATCACCACCACATCGTCTTGCTCTTTGCCAATCAGGCCACGCGCCATCGGCGAGTTTACCGAAATCAGATTTTTCTTGAAATCGGCCTCATCGTCGCCAACGATGCGGTAAGTCACTTCTTCTTCACTGTCCAGATTCATCACCGATACGGTGGCGCCGAAGATCACCCGACCGGTGTTCGGCATCTTGGTGATATCGATCACCTGCGCATTGGACAGTTTGGCTTCGATTTCCTGAATGCGGCCTTCGCAGAAACCCTGCTGTTCGCGGGCGGCATGGTACTCGGCATTTTCTTTCAAGTCGCCGTGTTCACGCGCTTCAGCGATATCCGCAATGATTTTCGGGCGGCGCACGCTTTTCAGATATTCGAGCTCTTCGCGCAGTTTTTCAGCGCCAAACAAGGTCATCGGAATTTGGTTCATCGTATAAATACCTCTAAATCTTTCCTGTTCAAATAACCGTCATCCTGACGTATTCGTATGAAAACACGGTTGGCATACCGCCCCCCGCCTCCAGGCGACAAACAAAAGAAACCTGACTCGGAACGTAGCCCAAGCCAAGATCGGTTTTGCATTTTGATACGCATTTTAGCCTAGAGTTCCTTGAGGGTCATCGTTTACTTTTTCCCTGATTGCACCGTAGTATGACGGCACGTTATCCAGCTGTTATCCCGAGATTATGCGTTTTTCACGAATTGTCAGTGCATTGGCTTGCGCATTTGTTCTGAATGCGAATGCGGCCCCGGTTGAAGAGTACACACAATATCTGCCTGATGGGGCCAACCTTGCCCTGGTCGTTCAGAAGATCGGCGCCGGTGCGCCGACGATCGATTACCACTCTCAGCAGATGGCGCTGCCGGCCAGTACCCAAAAAGTGCTGACGGCGCTGGCGGCATTGCTGCAACTCGGGCCCGATTACCGTTTCACCACCACGCTGGAGAGCCAGGGCGATATCCGCGACGGCGTGCTGCGCGGCAACCTGATCGCCCGCTTCAGCGGCGATCCGACCTTCAAACGCCAGAGCCTGCGCAATATGGTGGCCGTCCTGAAAAAGCAGGGCGTGCGCCAAATCAGCGGCGACGTGCTGGTCGATACCTCGGTCTTCGCCAGCCATGACAAAGCGCCCGGCTGGCCGTGGAACGATCTGACGCAGTGCTTCAGCGCGCCGCCGGCCGCCGCCATTGTCGATCGCAACTGTTTCTCGGTCTCGCTGTACAGCGCGCCGAATCCGGGCGACATGGCGTTTATCCGCGTCGCCTCCTATTATCCGGTTAATATGTTTAGCCAGGTGCGCACCCTGGCGCGCGGCTCGGCAGATGCGCAGTACTGCGAGCTGGACGTGGTGCCGGGCGAGCTGAACCGCTTTACCCTGACCGGCTGCCTGACGCAGCGCAGCGAGCCGTTGCCGCTGGCCTTCGCCATCCAGGACGGTGCCAGCTATGCGGGCGCCATCCTGAAAGACGAGCTGAAGCAGGCCGACATCCAGATCGACGGGCATTTGAAACGCCAGACGCGCCCCGGCATCACCGGCACGGTGATCGCGCAAACCCAGTCGGCGCCGCTGCACGATCTGTTGAAAATCATGCTGAAGAAATCGGACAACATGATCGCCGATACCGTCTTCCGCACCATCGGCCACGAACGCTTCGGCGTGCCGGGCACCTGGCGAGCCGGTTCCGATGCGGTACGGCAGGTGCTGCGCCAGAAGGCCGGCATCGATCTGGGCAACACCATCATCGCCGACGGTTCCGGCCTGTCGCGCCACAACCTGCTGGCCCCGGCGACCATGATGCAGGCGCTGCAGTACATCGCGCAGCACGACAACGAGCTGAACTTTATCTCGATGCTGCCGCTGTCCGGCTATGACGGCACCCTGCGCTACCGCGGCGGCCTGCATGAGGCCGGCGTAGACGGCAAGGTGTCGGCCAAGACCGGCGCGCTGCAGGGCGTCTACAACCTGGCGGGTTTCATCACTACCGCCAGCGGCCAGCGCATGGCCTTCGTGCAGTATCTCTCCGGCTACGCCGTGCCACCGGAAGATCAGAAACAGCGCCGCGCGCCGCTGGTGCGTTTCGAAAGCCGCCTGTATCGGGATATTTACCAAAACAACTGAGGATCGCCATGAAGCTGCTGGTCGTTGAAGATGATGAACTGCTGCAACAAGGGCTGGCGCTGGCGCTGACCGGTGAAGGCTACGTGTGCGACTGCGCCGCCACAGCGGCGGAGGCCAGCAGCCTGCTCATCACCAGCCAATACAGCATGGTGATCCTGGATCTCGGCCTGCCGGACATGGACGGCGCAGCGCTGCTGCGGCAGTGGCGCCGCCAGCAGATCGATCTGCCGGTGCTGATCCTGACCGCCCGCGACGCCCTGGAAGACCGCGTCGATGGGCTGGACGCCGGCGCCGACGACTACCTGGTCAAACCCTTCGCGCTGGTTGAGCTGCAGGCGCGCGTGCGCGCTCTCCTGCGGCGCTACCAGGGCCACAGCGACAATCTGATGCAGGTGGATGACCTGCAGTTGAATCTCTCCAGCCAGCAGGTCTATCTGCAACAGCAGCCGGTGGAGGTCACGCCGAAAGAGTTCGCCATTCTGGCGCGCCTGATCATGCGTGCCGGGCAGACGGTCAACCGCGAACTCCTGCAGCAGGATCTCTACACCTGGCAAGATGATTTAGGTTCCAACACCCTGGAAGTGCATATTCACAACCTGCGCCGCAAACTGGGCAAGGATCGCATTCGCACCGTGCGCGGCATCGGCTACCGCCTGGAACCCTCGTCATGATCAGCATGCGCCGCCGCCTGCTGCTGATGCTGGCGCTGATCCTGCTGGTCACGCAACTCATCAGCGCCTTCTGGCTGTGGCACGAAAGCCAGGAGCAGATCAGCTTCCTGGTGGACGAAACCCTGTCCGCCAAAGTGCGTACCGAACGCGTCGATACCGAGATCGCCGAGGCCATCGCATCGCTGTTGGCGCCTTCGCTGATCATGATGATCGTCACCCTGTTGGCGTCATTCTGGGCTATCAGCTGGATCATCCGCCCACTCAACCAACTGCAGCAGCGGCTGGAAAAGCGCTCTGCCGATAACCTGACGCCTCTGCCGATCACCAGCGATAGCCAGGAAATGGTGGCCGTCACCAATGCGCTCAATCAGCTGTTCTCACGGTTGGACAACACCATTCAACAGGAACGCCTGTTCACCGCCGACGCCGCCCACGAACTGCGCACGCCGCTGGCCGGCATCCGCCTGCATTTGGAATTGATGGAAAAACAGGGCGTCAAGGGCAGCCAGGCGCTGATCGCCCGCATCGATCAGCTGATGCATACCGTCGAGCAGTTGCTGATGCTGTCGCGCGCCGGGCAAGACTTCGCCAGCGGCCATTATCAGCATTTCGATTGGGTGGCCGATGTGATCCAGCCGCTGCGCGAAGAGCTCGACGAAATGGCCGCCCAACGCAGGCAGACGCTGGGCTGGCAATTGCCGGCTGCTGCCACAGTGAACGGCGATCCGGTGCTGCTGCGGCTGCTGCTGCGCAACCTGGTCGAAAACGCCCACCGTTACGGCCCGGAAGGCGGCGCAATACAGGTGCGGTTAACGCCGCAAGACAACGGCTATCTGCTGCAGGTCATCGACGATGGCCCGGGGATCAAGGAAGAGATGGTCGGGGAACTGACGCAGGCGTTTCGCCGCATGGATCAACGCTACGGCGGCAGCGGACTGGGCCTGAATATCGTGATCCGCATCGCGCAACTGCACCAGGGGCGTTTGACGCTGGAAAACCGCCGCGATGCGCGCGGCCTGAATGCCCAGTGCTGGCTGCCGGAAAAGGCGCTCAAATAATAAGGGCCCAGCGTTGCTGAGCCCTTTATCACCGAATTACTTCTGGTAAATGATTTCGACGCCTTCGTCGTCGTCTTCGTCCCAGTCGTCATCCCAGTCATCTTCCGCTTCGGCTTCCACTTCCGCGATTTGCTCGCGGTGGTAGTCATCCCACATGAATTCGACTTTTTCCGGTGCGCTTTCTTCGATCGCCATCGCTTTCGGCTGGGTGTTGATGAAGTTCATCACGTCCCAGCACAGCGCGTTGACGCCTTCGCGGTTGGCGGCGGAGATCATGTAGTACTTCCCTTCCCAGCCCATGCCTTCCACAATCGCCTTGGCGCGTTCGGCGGCTTCTTCCTCACCAATCACATCAATTTTGTTGAACACCAGCCAGCGCGGCTTCTGCGCCAGATTTTCGCTGTATTGGTTCAACTCGTTAATGATGACTTTGGCGTTTTCCACCGGATCGGATTCGTCGATCGGCGCGATGTCCACCAGGTGCAGCAGCACGCGGCAACGCTCCAGGTGTTTCAGGAAACGAATACCCAGGCCGGCGCCTTCGGAGGCGCCCTCGATCAGCCCCGGAATATCGGCGACCACAAAGCTCTGCTCGTGATCCATGCGCACCACGCCCAGGCTCGGCACCAGCGTGGTAAACGGATAATCGGCCACCTTCGGCTTGGCGGCGGACACCGCGCGGATGAAGGTCGATTTGCCGGCGTTCGGCAACCCCAGCATGCCCACATCGGCCAGCAGCAACAGCTCCAGCAACAGGTCACGCGCTTCGCCGGCGGTACCCAGCGTCTTCTGACGCGGCGCGCGGTTGACCGAAGATTTGAAACGGGTGTTGCCCAGACCGTGCCAGCCGCCTTTGGCGACCATCAGCTTCTGCTCGTGGCGGGTCATGTCGCCGAGGATCTCGCCGGTGCCCTGATCCTTCACGCGCGTGCCGACCGGCACCTTGATGATGACGTCTTTACCGCGTTTGCCGGTACAGTCGCGGCTCTGGCCATTCTGGCCGCGTTCGGCGCGGAAAGACTTCTCAAAGCGGTAGTCGATCAGGGTGTTAAGGTTCTCGTCCGCCAGCAGGTAGACGTCGCCGCCGTCGCCGCCGTCACCGCCGTCAGGCCCACCGTTCGGGATATATTTTTCGCGGCGGAAGCTGACGCACCCGTTGCCGCCGTCGCCTGCAACGACCAGAATCGCTGCTTCATCTACAAACTTCATTTACCGTCTCCGTAAATCATTCACCGGGCTGCTTCAAAGGAGCAACCAGGGGGGGGTCTGCCCGTCGCGGCCACCACCGGTGACCAATTGCGGAAAACATGGCGCCCGCCACAACCACAAACGCACCGACATAGCCGACGATGTTCAGCGTCGGCATGGCGAATGCCTGGGGCCAAGCCAGCGCCAATAAATCTGAAAACAGCAGGGTAAACAGCGGGGTCAGCGTAACCAACGCGCTCACCTGCGCCGCCTGCCAGCGCGCCATCGCTTCTGCCAGCGCGCCATAGCCGATCAGCGTGTTGGCGCCGCAAAACAGCAGGCACGCCAATTGCCAGCCGCTAAGCTGGAAAATCACCTCGGGTTTGGCCAGAGGGAACAACGCAATCGCACATAAAGTGTACAACATAACCAGGATCTGCGGCGAAGCCAGCCGGCGCAGCAACACCTTCTGCGCCACGCCATAGCTCACCCAGACCATCGCCGCACACACGCCCAGCATGACGCCCAGCGTGTAGTCCGTCAGCCGGGTGAAGATCTCTATCAGACTGACGTTGAAAAACAGCATCAGCCCGCAAATCAGCATCAGGGCGCCAATGACCTGGGTGATGCGCATGCGTTCTTTTAAAATCAGCACGCTGGCGAACATCATACCGACTGGCGACAGCTGGCCAATCACCTGCGAAGCCGTCGGGCTCAGGTATTGCAGCGAGGAGCTGAAGAACACAAAGTTGCCCAGCAGCCCCGCCGTCGCGATCGCCAACAGCAGCAGCCAACGCGGCTGACGGAACATCGTCAGCGGCGGCAGCTTGCCGCGCACCGCAAGGATCACGCCCAAACCGATGGCGGCCATGGTAAAGCGATACCAGACAACGGTAAACGGCTCCATCACCACCAACACTTCTTTCATCGCGATCGGCAACGCGCCCCAGCAAACCGCCGTGGTTAACGCCAGAGAAATGCCAACGCCGACCTGCTGCTTCGTATCCATATCACCTTCGCCAACGCTGACGGGCCTGCCCTCAGGCAACCCATAAATGTAAAAAGCCCCGCAACGAATTGCGGGGCTTACATCTATTTCGTAAGGCTCGAAAAATTATTCAGCTTCGATGCTGATGAATTTACGATTGCTCGGGCCTTTAACTTCGAATTTGACTTTACCGTCTTTCAAAGCAAACAGAGTGTGGTCTTTGCCGCAACCCACGTTGGTACCAGCGTGGAATTTGGTGCCGCGCTGACGAACGATGATGCTGCCTGCCAGTACTGCTTCGCCGCCAAAGCGTTTTACGCCCAGACGTTTAGCTTCTGAATCGCGACCGTTACGAGTCGAGCCGCCAGCCTTTTTGTGTGCCATTAATCCGCTCTCCTAACTTAAGCGCTGATGCCGGTGATTTTAACGTCAGTGAACCACTGACGGTGGCCCTGCTGCTTACGGTGGTGTTTACGACGACGAAACTTAACGATTTTAATTTTCTCGCCACGACCGTGAGCAACGACTTCAGCTTTGATCTTGCCGCCATCGACGAAAGGAACGCCGATTTTGATATCTTCGCCATTAGCGATCATCAGAATCTGGTCAAACTCAACCGCTTCACCAGTTGCGATGTCCAGCTTTTCCAAGCGAACGGTCTGACCTTCGCTTACTCGGTGTTGTTTACCACCACTTTGGAAAACCGCGTACATATAAAACTCCGCTTTCCGCGTGCCCGACTGTGTTAGTTCAGAGCGCGCTATAAATATTCACAATAGGGCGCGAATTCTACGCAAAAAAGCGGCGCATGACAAGAGCAGAATAAGACCAGAAGGAGAAAAAAGAAGAAAAAAAGCGCAGTTTCTTTCGTGGCGTTTATCTGAACCGTTTTTCAAGTACAATCATAGGGACAGTTACCGCCATGTACCGATGTGAGCAGCGATCTCAACGCGGTGAAGAGAAACACAGCTGAAAAAAACACAATGAACCTAGAGCAAATTACCGAGTTAACCGCGCAAGATATGGCGGCCGTGAACGCAACAATTCTCGAACAGCTGAATTCCGATGTCACGCTCATCAATCAGCTTGGCTATTACATTATCAGCGGTGGCGGTAAGCGCATCCGGCCGATGATCGCCGTCCTGGCGGCGCGGGCGTTGGGCTACGAAGGCAACAAGCACGTCACCGTAGCCGCCCTGATCGAATTCATTCATACCGCCACGTTGTTGCATGACGACGTCGTCGACGAATCGGACATGCGCCGCGGCAAAGCCACCGCCAACGCGGCGTTCGGCAACGCCGCCAGCGTGCTGGTCGGCGACTTTATCTATACCCGCGCCTTCCAGATGATGACCAGCCTGGAATCCCTGCGCGTGCTGGCGCTGATGTCGGAGGCGGTCAACGTCATCGCCGAAGGTGAAGTGCTGCAGTTGATGAACGTGCACGATCCCGACATCAGCGAAGAAAGTTATATGCGGGTGATCTACAGCAAAACCGCCCGTCTGTTTGAAGCGGCGGCGCAATCGTCGGCGATCCTGTCCGGTGCCAGCGCTGAGCAAGAACAGGCGCTGCAAGATTATGGCCGCTACCTCGGCACCGCTTTCCAGCTGATCGACGATCTGCTCGACTACAGCGCCGACGGCAGCACGCTGGGCAAAAACACCGGCGACGATCTGAACGAAGGGAAACCGACCCTGCCGCTGCTGCACGCGATGCACAACGGCGACGACGCCCAGCGTGACATGATCCGCGGCGCGATTGAGCAAGGCAACGGCCGCCACCTGCTGGAGCCGGTGCTGCAGGCGATGCAGCAATGCGGTTCGCTGGAATACACCCGCAAACGCGCCGAGGAAGAAGCCGACAAGGCGATCGCCGCGCTGCAGGTCTTGCCGGCATCAGAGCACCGTACAGCGCTGGAGGGCCTGGCCCATTTGGCGGTACAACGCGATTTTTAAGAAATTTTAATTTCGCAATACATTCATCAGGCCCGCCCACGCGGGCCTGCCTAGGTATTGCTCTCTTCGTCGATACGCGCCAGCAGGCCGCCAATCCCTTCCCGCATCAGGAAAGCCACCATTTTCTCGCGCTCGCTCTCCGTCAAATGGTAGTAATACTCGATCCAGACCGCCAACGGATCCTGGCGTTCTACGTCATATGTCGCCCCGTCTTCTTTCAGCGCCAGCAGGTTACGCACGCCTGGAGGCAGGCTGTCGATATGGTACTCCAACGCTTTTCCCTGCACGCCTTTACGCCTGCGGCTGATCCAGCCTTCGCGTCGGGCCATCAGATTGATTCCCTGTGGTGAGGAAGGTAATCCTGCGATGCCTGTCAGTTCCTTGGCGGCAAACCACTCGTTTTTCATAGCCATCATCTCTGGGCAATAGTGGGCAATGTCGTTTTTTGGAAATTACCTGGGTATTTTTTAGGAAATTTAATGGTATTCTTGTTTCCGAATAAGCGTTTCACGTTGTTCAAACGCTTAACCATGACCCGTTAGTTATACCACTAACGCAACTTTGGCTAATCAGAAAAGGAATGTAAACATGAATTCAAGGAACCCAGATTGGCATCCGGCAGATATCATCGCGGCGCTACGCAAGCAGGGCACCACGCTGGCGGCAGTGTCGCGCAAGGCCGGATTAAGCTCATCGACGCTGGCCAATGCGCTGTCGCGCCCGTGGCCAAAGGGGGAATGGCTGATCGCCGAAGCGATAGGCATCCACCCTTCGGAGATCTGGCCAAGCCGCTATTACGATCCGCACAGCGATTGCCTGCTGGATCGCAAAGCACGCATCAAATCGTGAACGCGGAGCAAAAAAAACCGCCGGAACAGCGTCCGGCGGCGTTTATCGGCTGACTATCGGTGTCGATCAGTTATTGATGAACTTCTCGCCCAGTTCGATATCTTTATGCAGCACGTCCAGCATCTCGTTCAGTGCTTTCTGCTCGAAGGCGCTCAGGGTGCCGATATCTTTGCGTTCTTCAACGCCGTTCTTGCCCAGCACCAGCGGCTGCGCGAAGAAGCGAGCGTATTTGCCGTCGCCTTCAACGTAAGCGCATTCCACAACGCCTTTCTCGCCCTGCAGCGCACGCACCAGAGACAGACCGAAACGGGCGGCCGCCTGGCCCATGGACAGCGTTGCAGACCCGCCGCCGGCTTTGGCTTCCACCACTTCAGTGCCGGCGTTCTGAATACGTTTGGTCAGATCCGCCACTTCCTGGTCGGTGAAGCTCACGCCAGGGATCTGCGACAGCAGAGGCAGAATGGTCACGCCAGAGTGGCCGCCGATCACCGGCACGTTCAGTTCTTCAGGCTGCTTGCCTTTCAGCTCGGCCACGAAGGTATTGGAACGGATGATATCCAGCGAAGTCACGCCGAACAGTTTGTTCTTGTCGTAAACGCCGGCTTTTTTCAGCACTTCCGCCGCGATGGCGACCGTGGTGTTAACCGGGTTGGTGATGATGCCGATGCAGGCTTTCGGGCAGGTTTTCGCCACTTGCTCAATCAGGTTACGCACGATGCCGGCGTTAACGTTGAACAGGTCAGAGCGATCCATGCCTGGCTTACGGGCCACGCCGGCGGAAATCAGCACCACGTCCGCACCGTGCAGAGCCGGAGTCGCGTCTTCGCCGCTGAAGCCTTTGATTTTAACTGCGGTTGGGATGTGGCTTAAGTCGACGGCAACGCCTGGGGTAACGGGGGCAATGTCGTAGAGAGAGAGTTCAGAACCTGAAGGAAGCTGGGTTTTGAGTAGAAGGGCGAGGGCCTGGCCGATACCGCCAGCAGCACCGAGAACTGCAACTTTCATCCTATACTCCTTTATTATCTTAAATATATAAAGCGCCGTGAATGTGTTGGTTACGGACCTTAAGTTATTACACCTTTCAAAACAATAAATTAGCCAATTCTTGCCTGCAGGTGTAATAAAATGGCCGCTGTCGCGCCCATTTTAGATTAAATCGCTTACGCATGAAGGGCATAGCGCACACTAATCAAAAATAGTGCGAGGTTATTCACGAGCAAGTTAACCGGCCGTTACATTACACCCTTACGCAACATCAGAACAACATCATTTTAATAACATTTTATTTACCAGCGCAGGCCGATTTTCCGTCGTCAAAAGGGCATATTCATCGCGGCCGGATTTTGTTAAAATGCCGCCCTTTCCTCGCCGTCCGGTCATTTTTATTTTCTTTGGGGCGGCCTTTGTTGCATAAAAATTCATCTATATGCATAATCATGACTTCCACTATCAACATTCCACGGTGCAAAATGCGTAATCCCGCAAAACAGGAAGATCTGATCAAGACGTTCAAAGCGTTATTGAAAGAAGAAAAATTCAGTTCTCAAGGCGAGATCGTTTTGGCGCTGCAAGAAGAAGGCTTCGAAAACATTAACCAATCCAAAGTATCGCGCATGCTGACCAAGTTCGGCGCGGTACGTACGCGCAATGCCAAAATGGAAATGGTGTATTGCCTTCCTGCCGAACTCGGCGTGCCGACCACCACCAGCCCATTGAAGAATCTGGTGCTCGACGTCGACCATAACGATGCCGTCGTGGTGATCCACACCAGCCCGGGCGCCGCACAGCTGATCGCCCGCCTGCTCGATTCACTGGGTAAATCCCAGGGTATCCTCGGCACAATTGCCGGCGACGACACGATTTTCGTCACTCCGTCCAACGGCTTTACCGCTCAGAAGCTGCATGAAGCGATCTTGGGCGTGTTCGAACAAGAGCTGTGAAACCTGGCGCTAACAAAGTGCGGCTGTAAACCGCATTTTGTTAGCGCTTCTTTAACCCTCGCGTTACCTTCCCAGCCTTCAACCGCGTTTAACACTGCTTTTTTATCCCGCAACAACACATTTCCATGACATCTCCACGTAACCAGCAGTACCCACTGTGATCTTCCGCACTTTTGGTCAAAATCACTTACCTTATTGAAATTACATAAATTTAACATCAAAAGATCGTTTTATGAGCGTTTTTTATTCCTTACGGTTATAAAAAATAAGGATCATGAGGTTAAAGTTTCACTAGCAACTGTTAGCGAACTATTAATTTTTCGCGTTACTAGCTGTATACTCATTTTCGTGAACTGAATCACAGTTCGTTGGAACTGATAAAAGAATACGATGAGGTGAGATGATGAAAATTAAAGCTACCGTTGCAACCCTGAGCGTTCTGTCCATGCTTTCCTTTGGTGCATTCGCAGCACAATCTGTTGATGCAACCCAGGCCGCAAAACTGCAGCCCGCCGGTGTGATCACCGTGAGCGGCGTCGCCGCTGCGCCTTCCGACATTCGCCAGGCACTGTCCGACAAAGCTGACGCCAAAGGGGCGACCGCTTACCGCGTGATCGAAGCGCGCAACGACGGCAACTTCCACGCGACCGCTGAAATCTACAAATAAGTAACGGCATTACCCGGCAACGGGCAATACATCTCTGGAATCAAACGCTGTCATAACGGCCTTCAAGAATAAAAATCGCTGCCAAGCCCTTCCAGGCTGTTATGACCAAGGATCGCTATCATGAACATGAAAACTACTGTTGCTGCACTCGGTTTGCTGTCCGTCATCTCCTTCGGCGCGTCTGCCGCCCAGTTGGTGACTAACGATCAGACCGCCAATCTGCAATCTATCGGCACCATTACCGTCAGCGGCATCGACGGCGCGCCGACCGACATTCGCCAGGCGTTGTCGGAGAAAGCCGACGCGAAAGGCGCGACCGCCTACCGCGTGATCGAAGCCCGTAACGAAGGCAACTACCACGCCACCGCCGAGATTTACAAATAACAACTCTGGGAACGGCTTTGCAGAGCTGATTACCCTCGTCACTGCCACTGCCGAGTTCTGACGCAAACGCCGATTTCCCAGAGACCCTCTCGTCGTCCTATCCGACGAACCCCGTTGCCCTCGCTCGCGAGGGCTTTTTTATGGGCGTAAAAAAGGCCGCGAATGCGGCCCTTTGTTGGCTGATGCGGCTAAGCGATCAGTAGGTCACCTTCGGTTCCTGCTTTTTCGCCAGCGCGTCCAGCAGGCGATCGTGAATGCCGCCAAAACCGCCGTTGCTCATCACCAGAATGTGGTCGCCCGGCTGTGCGGTTTTCACCACCATCTCCACCAGCGTGTCGAGATCCGCGCTCCAATGCGCCGGTTGCACGCAGGCATCCGCCACTTCCGCCACCTGCCACGGAATGTGGTGCGGCTGGAACAGGAACACCTCGTCGGCGCGGCCGAGCGAAGGCGCCAGATCGTTTTTGCTGATGCCCATTTTCATGGTGTTGGAGCGCGGTTCCAGCACCGCCAGAATGCGCGCCGTGCCGCCTACCTTGCCGCGCAGCGCGGCCAGGGTGGCCAGGATCGCCGTCGGGTGGTGCGCGAAATCGTCGTAAACCGTGACGCCGTTGGCTTCGCCGCGCAGCTCCAAGCGGCGGCGGGCATTGATGAAATCGCCCAACGCGCGGCAGGCGTCCGCCGGCTGCACGCCGACGTGACGGGTCGCCGCGATGGCCATCAGGCCGTTATGCATGTTGTGCTCGCCCACCAGCGCCCACTTCACTTCGCCGACCTGCTCACCGTCGAGGAACACCGCGTAATGGCTGGCGTCCGGCGTCAGCTTCTGCGCGCGCCAGGCGCCCTCTTCACCCACCAGCTCCTGTTCGCTCCAGCAGCCCATCGCCATCACCTGCTTCAGGTGGCTGTCGTTGTCCGGCAGGATGATTTTGCCTTTGCCCGGCACCAGACGCACCAGGTGGTGGAACTGTTTCTGGATGGCTTTCAGATCGTCGAAAATATCGGCGTGGTCGAACTCCAGGTTGTTCATGATCAGCGTGCGCGGGCTGTAGTGCACGAACTTGGAGCGCTTGTCGAAGAACGCGCAGTCATACTCGTCGGCCTCGATCACGAAGAACGGGCTGCCGCCGAGGCGGGCCGATACGTCGAAGTTGCCCGGCACGCCGCCGATGACAAAGCCGGGCTGGTAGCCGCAGGCCTCGAGGATCCAGGTCGCCATGCCGGCGGTGGTGGTTTTGCCGTGGGTGCCGGCGACCGCCAGTACCCAGCGATCGCGCAACACGGCGTCGTGCAGCCACTGCGGGCCGGAAACGTAAGGGATACCGCGCTCCAGCACCGCCTCCACGCACGGGTTGCCGCGCGTCATGGCGTTGCCGATGATCACCAGATCCGGCGCCGGATCCAGCTGGGCGGGATCATAACCCTGAATCAGATCGATCCCCTGGTTCTCCAGCAGCGTGCTCATCGGCGGATAGACGTTGGCGTCCGAACCGGTGACGTCATGCCCCAGTGAGCGCGCCAGCATCGCCAGCCCGCCCATAAAGGTGCCACAGATCCCAAGAATGTGAATGCGCATAGGTTTCTCATGTGAGTGCATCGAATGTCGGCATATTCTAACGCTCAGAATCGTCCAGAAGAAATGGATTTGCCTATGAATGGCGCGCATCTTTGGGCTACACTGCACGCGAAAACGTTGGCGGTTTGTTAACAGGCCGCTATCCATCCGTAGATTCAGGGATTGTGTCATGAAAACGTTAGGCGAATTTATCGTCGAGAAACAGCACGACTTCTCTCACGCCACCGGCGAGCTGACCGCGTTACTTTCTGCAATTAAACTGGGCGCCAAAATCATCCACCGCGACATCAACAAGGCCGGCCTGGTTGATATTCTGGGAACCAGCGGGGTGTCCAACGTACAGGGCGAAGTTCAGATGAAACTGGACCTGTACGCGAACGAAAAACTGAAAGCGGCGTTGAAAGCGCGTGGTGAAGTTGCGGGTATCGCTTCCGAAGAAGAAGATGAAATCGTGATATTCGACGGCGAGCGAGCTGAAAATGCCAAGTATGTCGTATTGATGGATCCGTTGGACGGCTCGTCCAACATCGATGTCAACGTCTCGGTCGGTACGATTTTCTCTATCTATCGTCGCATCACGCCGGTCGGCACGCCGGTGACCGAAGAAGACTTCCTGCAGCCGGGCAGCGCCCAGGTCGCAGCGGGTTACGTGGTTTACGGCTCGTCCACCATGCTGGTGTACACCACCGGTTACGGCGTCCACGCCTTCACGTACGATCCGTCTCTGGGCGTGTTCTGTCTCTCTCACGAGAAAGTGCGCTTCCCGGCGAGCGGCAACATGTATTCCATCAACGAAGGCAACTACATCAAGTTCCCTCTCGGCGTGAAGAAATACATCAAGTACTGCCAGGAGCAGGACGAAGCGACGCAGCGCCCTTATACCTCGCGCTACATCGGTTCTCTGGTGGCGGACTTCCACCGCAACCTGCTGAAAGGCGGCATCTACATTTACCCAAGCACCGCCAGCCACCCGCAAGGCAAGCTGCGCCTGCTGTACGAATGCAACCCGATGGCGTTCCTGGCCGAACAGGCCGGCGGTAAGGCCAGCGACGGCAAAAATCGCATTCTGGACATCACGCCGGTGAAACTGCACCAGCGCGCGCCATTCTTCGTCGGCACCAAGTCGATGGTAGAAGACGCAGAACGCTTCATCGCCGAAAACCCGGACGAGTAACGCGTTACTGGCAAGGGTTCGGCGCCGCGCCGAACCCTTATCGCCTTACAGCTTGAACGCCGCCATGCTCTGCGCCAGCAGCTGAGCCTGATCTTCCAGCGAGCGCGTCGCCGCCGCCGACTCTTCCACCAGCGCCGCATTCTGCTGCGCCACCTGATCCATCTGCGCCACCGCCAGGTTTACCTGTTCGATACCGCTGCTTTGTTCGCGCGTCGCCGCCGAGATCTCACGCATCAACGCCGTCACCCGGCCCACTTCACCGGTGATACCGCTCATGGTCTGCGCCGCCGACTCCACCATCTGCTCGCCTTCCTGCACCCGGTTCTGCGACGCTTCGATCAACCCTTTGATCTCTTTCGCCGACTGGGCGCTACGCTGCGCCAGATTGCGCACTTCGCCGGCCACCACCGCGAAACCGCGGCCCTGTTCGCCGGCGCGCGCCGCTTCTACCGCTGCATTCAACGCCAGGATATTGGTCTGGAAGGCGATGCCGTCCATCACGCTGATGATGTCGGCAATACGGCGCGAGCTGTCGGTGATCGCCTGCATCTTGCTCATGACCTGACTGACCACGTCGCTGCCCTGGTTGGCGATATCGGACACGCTCAGCGCCAGCTGATTGGCCTGCTCGCAGTTCTCGGCGTTCATTTTCACCGTCGAGGTCAGCTGTTCCATGCTGGCGGCAGTCTCTTCCAGCGAAGCGGCCGATTCTTCGGTGCGCTGCGCCAGATGCAGGTTACCGGCCGCCAGTTCGCGTGAACCGGTGTCGATCTGGCTGCTGGCGTCACGCACTTTGCTGACCGAATTGGCCAGCGCCTGCTGCATGCGCTGCATCGCCCGCACCAGGCGGCCCATCTCGGTATCGCCCTCGCCGCGGATCTCATGGGTCAGATCGCCGCCGGCGATGTATTCCAGCTGCGCGATGGACTCATCCAGCGGACGCAAAATGATCACCCGCAACGCAAACCAGGCCAGCACCGCCAGCAGCACGCTGAGCAGGCCCGCCACCACGATCAGCGAGATCTTGGTGCTGGCGTTGCTTTCCGCGTCATGCACCTGCTGGGCGCCGAGCTTCATGGCGAAGCTGCGGAAATCGGTGAGATCCTTTTCAAACGCGATGCTCAAGGCGGAAATGCGCGTCTCCTGGATATGGTAATACTCATCGATCTTGCCGGCCTTGATGGCGGCGGCCATCGGCTTCACGCCCTGCTCCAGATAGGCGCGATAGCTGTTTTGCAGGCGGCTGGAGAGTTCGCGGCCGCGCTCGGTCACGGTGCCGACGCCGACAAAGCGCGCCATTTCCTTGTTCGACTGTTCGAGGTAACCGTAGATGCGGCCCACGGTGGCGTCGGAGACATCAGTCTGGCCGATCTCCCGTTGGCGCACCGCCAGCGAAGCGGCGGTTCGGGCGCGCAGCGTCAGGTTGGAGCTGTTGGCCAGCGAGCCCAGCTCTTCGCCGAGGATCTGGTTTAAGGTATGGATCGAGCGCGATCCTTCGTTAATCGCGTTGACGCCAATAACGCTGACCATGATCAGCAGCATGGTCATCAGGCTCAGCAGGGCGATCAGCCCAGCCTTCACCGTAATCTTTTTTAGCATGAGTTCTTCCCGGCTTCAGAATAGTGAGATCAGACGTAGTAGGGGTGGCAAAACGCGGAGCCAGCTTTGCTGGCTCATTATTGTTTGTTGAAGTTATCGGCAGGCGGAGGCAAAACTTCATGCCGCGGCGGGATTAATCTGGAAATTCTCCGCGCGCAGAGACACTGGGTTTTCGACGATGAAAAGGGCAGGAAATCGCAAAAGAGTCCGCTATAATAGCCGCCACTCCATTTCTGGTTTGATGATTAAAGGAAACCGACATGAGCTTGAATCTGGTCCCAGCTGGCAAAGACCTGCCGGAAGACATCTACGTAGTAATCGAAATCCCGGCCAACGCCGATCCAATCAAATACGAAATCGACAAAGAAACCGGCGCGCTGTTCGTTGACCGTTTCATGTCCACCGCGATGTTCTACCCATGCAACTACGGCTACATCAACCACACTCTGTCTCTGGATGGTGATCCGGTTGACGTGCTGGTCCCAACCCCATATCCGCTGCAGCCGGGCTCCGTGATCCGCTGCCGTCCGGTTGGCGTGCTGAAGATGACCGACGAAGCCGGTGAAGACGCCAAGCTGGTTGCGGTACCGCACAGCAAGCTGACCAAAGAGTACGATCACGTGAAAGACGTGAACGACCTGCCGGAACTGCTGAAAGCCCAGATCGCTCACTTCTTCGAGCACTACAAAGATCTGGAAAAAGGCAAATGGGTGAAAGTGGAAGGCTGGGCAGACGCTGCCGCAGCTAAAGCGGAAATCATCGCCTCCTTCGAACGCGCCGCCAAGAAGTAATTTTCGCCGCCGTCCGATGAAAAAACACCGCTCATTGAGCGGTGTTTTTTTATTACTGATCTTCGAGGCGTTTCAGCCAGTCACCGCTGGTAATTCGCGGGTAACCGTCCACGCTGTGTTTATACAGGTAGATCCACGCACTCCCATAAGGCGTCTGAATCAGCTCGCGCTTATAGTCCTTGGTGTTGCTTTTCAGTTCGTCCAGCTCTGCCAGAATCGATGAGTTAATACGATACACTTCGCAATGTATCGTGCCCTCTCCAGGGATCGCCGCCGGGTAATGGCCCAGATTATAAATCTGATAGCCTTCGAGCTCGTGCTCGCCGAGCCATTGGGCGTTGGTCATCCAATGGCTGTTTCCCTGTTTGCGTCGTAAACTGCCGTAGACAATTATTCGCATCGCTAAAACTCAAACTGATAGAGCAAATCTAATGCCTGGTCGAGACCAGACACCGCTTCAAGATACAACTTAGGCATCAGGCGATAACGCAACGTCAGCGTGGCCAGCGAGTCGAAAATGCCCACCCCATATTTTACTTGTAAGCCTGGGAGGACATAGCCGCTCACGACAACCTGGGAATTGTCGCCAACCCCCTGAGTGTCCAGGGCCAAATTACTCACGCCGAATGCCTCGCCGATTTTACCCACAAGTTGACCACTTTGTGCAACCCCCATGCCGATTAACATCGACGTCATGGCGTTGCCGTCGGCGCCGGAACTGCTTAAGCCCTGGCCGCGCAGCAGATAAGACAAGGCTTCCTGCTGCGATTTGGCCGGATCGGAGAACACTTCCAGCTTCGGCGCATCCGCCAGGCCGGTCACGCGCACGCCGGCGGTCACGTCGTCCTCGGTGGATTCCGGGTTGCGGATCGCCTCGATGTTGAGCAGCGGCTGATCCGGCGGGCCGGAGAACATCAGCTGCCCTTTACGCACGATCAAATCCTGACCATAAGCATGGAATCGACCGGAAGGGATGTCAATCTGGCCGTTGAGGCCCAGCCCTTTCTTGTCCTGCACCACCTTCAGGTCGCCCTTCAGGCGGGCTTTGAGGCCGAAAGCGTCCAGCCGTACGTCGTTGCCGACGTGAATCATCAGGTTGCTGTTAATGGGGATCGACGCCGTCTTCGGTTGAATCGGCTTCAGCTGATCGTCCAGCATCACCTCGTCGGAAGAGACGCCCACCGCGCTTTCCGGCAGCTCCTGCACCGTGATGCGCGCCCAGGGAATATCGACCTTGCCGTTGAGCGAGAACAGCTGCGGCGTGGCTTCGAACACCAGATCCGGCGATACGTCGATGCGGATCATCGGCGGCACCGTCACCCGCAGCTTGTCGCCCTTGGCGGCGATGCGCGCACGCCAGGCATTGATGTCACGCCAGTCGGCGTCGCCCGCCAGATTCAGCTGGCCGCGCGTGGTGCTGAGCAGCCCTTCCAGCGTCGAGGTCATGCCGTTGAAATTCACCGCCAGCCGCGCATCGGTCATATCGAACGGCATCCAGTGGCCCTGCACCTTCGCCCGATCCAACGCCAGACGGCCGAACACCAGCGGCTTCTGCGCGCTGCCGCCCAGACGCAGGTTGGCGTTCAGCATGCCCGCCGCGCTTTCGCCCTTCATCAGCGCCGGGTTGATCAGCGCCAGCGAGATGTTGGTGATATTGACGTTGCCGCTGATGGTGCGCCGCACCTGCGGATCCGCCACCTGGATATTGCCGTCGAACTGGCCGTTGTTGGTCAGTTTGATCCGCCAGTCGGCCTGCGCGCGGCCGTTGTTCAGACCGGCGTTGAGGGTCAGCGTATCGAAGGCGATCGGCAGCGCGTTGCCCTGCACCTGCTGCACCACCTTGACGCCGTTGCCGGCCAACGTGACCTTCGCCTCCGGCAGCGCGCCGCCCGGTTTCCAGCTGACGTCGGCCCGGCCGGTGAACACGCCGCTCAGGGCGGTTTCCGGGCCGAGGAACGGCTTGATCATCGCCAGATCGAACCGGTTGAGCACCACGCTGGCCTGGCCGCTCTGGCCGGCTTCGATGGTCTTCGGCACGCACAGCTCGGCGTTCGGGTTCTGCCAACAGTGCGGCCCGATGCTGATTTTCTGCGCGGTGTTCAGGTAGTCCAGCGCGATGGCGCGCGTCAGGCGCCACTCCCCGACCGGCGTATCGAAGCGGGTGTTATTCAGATTGCCGCGCCAGCGCTGCTGCTGACGATCGAAGCTGCCCTGCAGCGCCAGCTGGCCGGAGACCGGCTTACCATCGATCTTCAACTGCAGCTGATGCTGCTTCTCGCTGCCTTTGGCGTCGAGGGTCAGCAGGCTGACTTCCAGCGCGTCCTGCTTCAGCTGCTCGACGCGTACCGCCAGCTGCCCCTGGATCTGATCCGTGGAGCGCACGTCGCCGTCGATCTTCACCCGGTTGATGCGCAGCGCCTGCCACTGCAAACCGGAGGCGGTCAAATCCGCCAGCAGCTGAGGCGCCTGCAGATTGCCGCGCAGCTTCAGCAGCCCTTTGGCGGTGCCGCCCAGGCCCGGCAGCGCGCCGTCCAGACGCGGCGCGTCGATGTTGGCGTCCAGGTTCCAGCTCTTCTCGTCCAGCTGTCCTTTGACGTTCAGCTGGTTGCGCCCCAGCGTCAGATCGATGCCGGGGATTTTCCACTGCCCGGCGGCGTTGCCGCTCAGCGTGCCGCGCGCCGTGACCTTGTTCTGCTTCACGTTGCCGTCCAGCTGCAGCACCGGCACCTGCAGCTGCCAGCTGCCGCCGTGCAGGCTGCCGCGCGTGGTGATCTTGCCGTCGAGTTTCGCCGGCCATTCCGGCCACTGCTTGGCGGTATTGATGCCGCTCAGCGTCAATTGCGAGTTCCAGCTGATGGCCTTGCTCCAGTCCACCAGCGCGGTGAGATCGGTATTGCCCTGCAGCGCCGCCAGGCGCAGGCGCTCCAGCTTGAACTGCTCGACGTTGCCTTTGCCGTCCAGCGTCAGCACCGCCGGCGGCAGATCCTGGCCTTTCAGATTGGCGCGCGTCGACAGCGCATAGTCGGTCGCCTTGCCGTTAAAGCGCAGGCGGAAATCGTTAACCTGGTACTGCGCCTCGCCGCTCAGCGGCCATTTCAGCTGTTTGCTCTGCAGCGTCAGCGCCAGCGGCAGGCCGGCTTCGGCCAGCCGGGTTTGCACATCGAGCTGGGCGCCGACCGGGCCGGACAGGTTCAGCGCCACCTTCAGCTCATCGCGCAGCCCACCGCCGATGTTCAGCTTCACCTTCTCGCCCTTCAGCGGCTCGATATTCAACGCGCTGTTGGCGGTCAGCGCCACCGGCCAGTCGCCGGTCAGGGTCGCTTGCCCCTGCACCGACAGCGTGCCCTGCGGCGACTTCACGTCGAAGTTGTCCAACTGGATATGCTGATCCTGCGTGCTGGCCTGCAGCAACAGACTCGTGATCAGCACGTCGGTATCGCCGGTCAAGCGCAGCTGTTCGCCGCTGATCTCTTTCACGGTGATATCCAGCGGCAGACGGATGTCCGGCAGATCCGGCAACAGCGGTTTGGCGAACAGTTCCTTCAGCGTTTCGCCGAGCGGCTTCTCCTCCGGCTGCGGCGCCGGTTTCGCCGCGTCGGTAACCTGCTCACCGACCTTTTTCGCCACCTCGACCGCCGGTTGCACCGCTTCCGGCAACGGATTTTGCGGCGTTTTCGGCAAGGCAATCAGCAACGAGCCGATCTTGGTTGGCATCAGCGTCAGCGCGCGCTCTTGCCACTGCGCGCCGGTGCGGAACTCGGCCAGAGAAATGGCGGTGTCGTCGACGGTGACCTTGACGTTATTCAGCGCCAGCAGGCGCAGGGTGATCGGATAAGGGGTGCTGAGATTGGTGGTCGGTTCACTGCTCTCCTCCACCGGCGCGGAGGGCGCCATCTCTTTGGTGTTCACCGCCACGTCCACGTCCTGAGCGGTCAAGGCGTTAACGCACAGCGAGCTGCGTTTAAAGCAGGAGAGATCGAGGGAGAGATGGAACTGCCCGGCGTTGACCGTCACGCCCGGCATCTGATACTTCACGCCCTTCAGCGTCAGATCGCGCCAGCCGCCGCTGACGCCGGCGATCTCCAACCCCGGCACCCAGCGCGCCGCGCCGTTGATGACCATATGCAAACCGGTGGTGGTCCCCACCAGGAAGGCCAGGCCGCCGATCAGCAACAGCAGAATGACCAGAAATCCGAGGCAAATCTTTTTAACCAGGCTCATAGTTCAGGCCCCAAACCGATGTAGAACTGCATCCCGTGGGTGTCCTTGTCCCCTACGGGCGCGGCGATATCCAGCTTCACCGGCCCCACCGGCGACTGCCAGCGCACGCCTACGCCGGCGCCGGTCTTGAAGTTGCTCTGCTTGATATCGTTCACCGCTTCACCGGAATCGACGAACATCGCCCCCCACCATTTGCCGGTCACGTTGTATTGGTACTCCAGCGAGCCGGTCAGCATCTTGGAGGCGCCGGTCAGCTTGCCGTCGTCGCCGCGCGGCGAAATGTCTTTGTACTTGTAGCCACGAATGCTGCGGTCACCGCCGGCGAAGAAGCGCAGATCCGGCGGCACCTTGTCGAAGTCGTTGGTTTCGATCCAGCCCACCTGCCCGCGCGCTACAAAGCGATGCTTGTCGGCCAGGGTGCGGATCCAGACGTTCTGCGCCTGCATCAGCGCGAAGTCCACGCCGGAACCCCAGGAAGTGTCGGACACGTCGATGGAATAGCGTTGGCTGTCGCCCCAGGTCGGCATCAGCCCGCCGCGCGAACGGGTGCGGTTGAAGCTGACGCCGGGGTACAGCAGCATGGTGGTGTTGCTGACGTTGCCCTGGGTAAAGTTATCCCAGCGCCAGGTCAGGTTGATCGCCCGCTGCCAGCCGCTGGAGAGATCCCAGTTGCGCGAGGCCACCACTTTGGAGGTCACGGATTTGGTGTCGTTAAGATCGACGTTCTTGAGCCCGCCCTGCAGCAGGTAATACTGCTCCAGCGGGTTCTTGAGCAGCGGGATCTTGTAAGTCAGATCCAGCTGCTGCTCCGGCGCCGACACGCTGGCGCTGGTTTCCAGGCTATGCCCGCGATCGTTGAGCCAGGGCTTTTTCCAGGTGCCTTTCACCCGCGGGCCGACGTCGGTGGAATAACCGATACCGGTTTCGACGGTGTTGCGCGTGCGCGGCGTCACCAGCGCGTCCAACGGCAAAATCTTGTTCTCTTTGGCATCGTTGAAATCAGGGGACACCACCACCGAGTTGAACCAGTTGGTGGCGGACAAACGGCGGTTCAGCTCGGCCAAATCCTCCGAACTGTAGTAATCCCCCTGATGAAAGGGCACCAGATTTTGCAGATAGTCTTCGCGAATTTGCGAACCGGTGAATTTCACCTTGCCGAAGCGGTAACGTTCGCCGCTGTTGAAATCGATATCCCAAAACGCCTTGTGCAGATCTTCGGCCACGCCGAGCTGGCTTTTGGTCATGTCGGCGTCGAAGTAGCCTTTGCGCAGCGCCAGGCCGGTCAGCGAGCCTTTGAAACTGTCATACTTGCCGTGGTTGAGGATCTCGCCGATGGTCGGCCGCCCCTTCTTTACCAGCGTCAGGTAGTCCTCATCGGTCTTTGCGCCACCTTCCAGCACGATGTTGGCGCCGGCGATGCGCACCGGCTCGCCCGGATTGACCTTGGCATGCAGCACCGGGCGCGACATCCCCGGCCGATCGTCCAGCGTAAACTCGATGGTCGGCTGGTAATAGCCGAGCGCGCGCAGCCCCTGGCGCACCGCCTCGTCCACCCGTGCGCGGAAGCGGCCGTCGGTGCCGACCTCTTCAGGCGTGATCGACGACAGCCGCACCCGGACGTTTTTTTCCAACTCTCCGCTTAACCCCTCCACCTGCAGCCGCACGTTCGCCGCATAGGCTGCAGGTGCCGCAAGCAACACAGATATCAAGCACATGACCGGGTACTTTGGCACGTGTTCTCCTTATTGATTTTACTGTCCTGTTATGGTGTTCGCTCCGGGGCCAGGGCAGACTCCGCGCTATCATGACGGCAGCCCTCTTCAACCTTCTTCCGGACGCCGCCCGCCGCGCTTTGCCACCGCCGCGCAACAGGCGAATTCTTCACTTTTGGCGCTCAAAATACTGCGTTAAGCTTATACAAAATCCAACTTGCCGCTTATTGTGGGCAAAGACGCGGTGAGATACAACCGAACCGCCGCCATGTAGGGTCAATTCTTACTGTGACAACAGGAGTCAACCGTGGTGCCATTTTTTGATAAATCACAAACCGTCGATAAGGCAAGCGCGCTGCCTGGCCGCACCACGCCAATGCCTGTCGCAACGCTCAACGTGGTCACCGAACACTCGATGACCCAGGTGCCGGCCGGCATGGAGGTGGCGATCTTCGCCATGGGCTGTTTCTGGGGCGTTGAGCGCCTGTTCTGGCAGCAGCCGGGCGTCTACAGCACTGCCGCCGGCTACAGCGGCGGCTATACGCCGAACCCGACCTACCGCGAAGTGTGCAGCGGCCAGACCGGCCACGCCGAAGTGGTGCGCGTGGTGTTCGATCCGCAGGTCGTCAGCTACAAACAGCTGCTGCAGCTGTTCTGGGAAAATCACGATCCGGCGCAGGGCATGCGCCAGGGCGGCGACGTCGGCACGCAGTACCGCTCGGCGATCTATACGCTGAGCCCAGAGCAGCAGACCGAGGCGGAAAGCAGCCTGCAACGCTTCCAGCAGGCGATGGACGCGGCGGGCGATAAGCGCGCCATCACCACCGAGATCGCACCGGCGCAGCCGTTCTACTATGCGGAAGACGATCACCAGCAGTACCTGTTCAAAAACCCGGAAGGCTACTGCGGGCTGGGCGGCATCGGCGTTTGCCTGCCGCCGCAGGGCTGATTTGATGCCGGCCGGCGGCACTTTTTTAACCGCTGGCGGCCCCTGTGGGGCAACTGCTATACTATGCGGGCCGCTTCTGCGGCCCGATAGCTTCCCTTCTGGTTGTTATCGCTGCTTTTTTTACTATGTACTACCCTTCCTCAAGAGCGCCGGCATCCCGTCGGCACGTATGGATAGATTATGTTAAACAGTATTTTACTGATTCTTTTTCTGATCGCGGTGAGTGCGTTCTTCTCACTGTCGGAAATCTCTCTGGCCGCCTCGCGCAAGATCAAACTGAAGCTGATGGCTGACGAAGGTAACGTCAACGCCGCCAGAGTGCTCAAGCTGCAAGAAACCCCTGGCATCTTTTTCACCGTGGTGCAGATCGGCCTGAACGCCGTGGCCATCCTCGGCGGTATCGTCGGCGACGCGGCTTTCTCGCCCACTTTCAAGGTGTTGTTCGATCGTTTCCTGTCGCCCGAATTGGCGGAACAGGTCAGCTTCATCTGCTCTTTCGTGCTGGTGACCAGCCTGTTTATTCTGTTCGCCGATTTGACCCCGAAGCGCATCGGTATGATTGCACCAGAGACGGTCGCCGTCCGGATCATCAACCCGATGCGTTTCTCCATCATGATCTTCCGCCCGCTGGTGTGGTTCTTCAACGGCATGGCCAACCTGATCTTCCGTATGTTCAAGCTGCCGATGGTGCGTAAAGACGACATCACCTCCGATGACATCTATGCGGTGGTGGAAGCCGGCGCCCTGGCGGGCGTACTGCGCAAACAGGAGCACGAGCTGATTGAAAACGTGTTCGAACTGGAATCGCGCACCGTGCCGTCTTCGATGACCTCGCGCGAAAGCGTGGTGTACTTCGATCTGCGCGAAAGCGAAGAGAGCATCAAGGAGAAAGTCTCGACTCACCCGCACTCCAAGTTCCTGGTGTGCGACGGCCATATCGATCAGGTGGTCGGCTACGTCGATTCCAAAGACCTGCTGAACCGCGTGCTGGGCAACCAAAGCCTGGTGCTGAGCAGCGGCGTGCAGATCCGCTCGGCGCTGATCGTGCCGGATACGCTGACGCTGTCCGAAGCGCTGGAAAGCTTCAAAACCGCCGGCGAAGACTTCGCGGTGATCCTCAATGAATATGCGTTGGTGGTGGGCATCATCACCCTTAACGACGTGATGACCACGCTGATGGGCGATCTGGTCGGCCAGGGCCAGGAAGAGCAGATCGTGGCGCGCGACGAAAGTTCATGGCTGATTGAAGGCGGCACGCCGATCGACGACGTGATGCGCGTGCTGGACATCGACGAGTTCCCGCAGGCGGGCAACTACGAGACCATCGGCGGCTTTATGATGTATATGCTGCGCAAGATCCCGAAACGCACCGACTTCGTCAAATACGCCGGCTACAAGTTCGAAGTGGTGGATATCGACAGCTACAAGATAGACCAGCTGCTGGTCACCCGGCTGAGCGACAAGCCGGCGGCGGTGCTGCCGAAAGCGCCGGACGACACGCCTGCGGCCTGACGGCGGTAAGACAAAAACATCAGCGGCCCCATCGGGGCCGCATTTTTTTTACCGCTGTCAGCGAGGTGCTCACCCCATCTCGGTCTGCAACAGCAGCACCTGACGGTTCACTTCAGACATCACGCTGAAATGGCGCTTGTCGCGAATCTTCGGCGGCAGGATTTTCCCCTCGTCGAATTCAAATGCGCCCACGTCCTTGATATACAGCCTTCCGCGAAACAGGGTCTTAACGTACTTTGCCACTTTCAAAGGGTTATAACGCTGGAAGATTCTCATTCTTTTACGCTCCTCCCGTTGATCCATGCGCTCAGCGAGCCGCCAAAGGTGGCAGCCTCGAAATTCAGAACGCAACTTGATTGCATGTAGTAGACCCAGTAAAGACCAGAACGTTCACTTCTGCCCGGATATCTACGCTGGATTTACACTTTTTGACAGAATTGTATATGATAATTTATAACGTTTTCAGGATATCCCTTCAAAATCTGATGATTAGCGAACCAAGGGAAAATCTGCGATCCGGTTAACAGGACAGACCTCTTATCACATCCTATGCTTTAGGCTGTCGAAGTGCTGTCGCACAAATTCCCCCCATTACAAGGAGAAAGCATGAAAACAAGTCGCATGCTGATGGTATCCCTGCTGCTCGCCCCGCTTTTCGCTTCCGCGCACAACTTCCAGCTCCAGCAGCGCGTGGCGCCGGTCGGCGTCAGCGACAAAGGAGAGCTCAATTACGCTGACGGTAATTTTAGCTACCAGAACTGGAACAGCGCGCAGCTCAGTGGAAAAGTGCGAGTGATACAACATATTGCCGGCCGCAGCTCCGCCAAAGACATGAACGACCCACTGATTGAAGCGATTAAGAAGGCGAAGCTACCACACGATCGTTACCAAACGACGACAATCGTCAACACCGACGATGCCCTGATGGGCACCGCGATGTTCGTGCGCAGCAGCATTGAAGACAGCAAGAAGGAGTTCCCATGGTCGCAGTTTATCGTCGACAGCGACGGCAACGTGCGCAAAGCCTGGGATCTGCAGCCAAAAGGCTCCGCCATCGTGGTGCTGGATAAGCAAGGGCGCATCCAGTTCGCCAAAGACGGCGCGCTGACGCCGGAAGAGGTGCAGCAGGTGATGTCCAAGCTGCACCAGCTGTTGGCGAACTAACTCAGAACAGCGACACCCGGAAGCCGGGGTTGAGGAAAGATTCACGCGGGGTATAGAGCAATGGCTTACCCTGCCAATCGTGAATTTGCGCCCCGGCGGCCACCGCCACCGCATGCCCTGCGGCGGTATCCCAAATGTTGGTCGGCCCGAAGCGCGGATAGAGCTGCGCCTTGCCTTCCGCCACCAGACAGAACTTCAGCGAGGAACCGACGGACACGGTCTGGTGCTCGCCCAACTGCTGCAAATAATCTTTCAGTTCGTCATCGATATGCGAGCGGCTCACCACCACCAGCGGCGGATGCGCGTTGCTGACGCCGATCGCCTGCCGCACGCCCTTCTCTTCTTTCCAGGCCTTGCCGCGCTCCGCCAGATACAACACGTCGATCGCCGGGGCATACACCACACCCATCACCGCCTGCCCGTCTTCAATCAGGGCGATATTGACCGTGAACTCACCATTGCGATGTAAAAACTCTTTGGTGCCGTCCAACGGATCGACCAGCCAGTAGCGCGTCCAGCTGCGGCGCTCTTCCCACGCCGGCGGATCCTCTTCCGACAGCAGCGGCACCTCCGGCGTCAGGGCCGCCAGGCCGCGCTTGATGATGTGATGCGCCGCCAGATCGGCCGCCGTCACCGGTGAGTCATCTTTTTTCTGTGCGACATCAAGCGGTTGTTCGCCGTCGTACACCGCCATGATCGCCGCCCCCGCCTCGCGGGACAGTTGGCAAATTCGCTCTAACATCATGCACCTCAACTCCGCATCTCCGTGGGAAATTTCCCTCTGTCTCTGCTAGCAGACTAGTTTTTTTTACGCCGAATATCCATCTCAACCGCCTAAGCCTCGGGAATTCCTCATTTCTTGTTGGGCACAACTGTGAGCTTCCCCGCGTTACCCGCCGCCGTTTTCTGCCACACTTCACAGTTTACTGTGGCAAGCAGTGTTAATTACATTTCCCTCTGCGATAACACTCGAATAATGGAATGGAGAGAATCCCAAATGATGAAGCATCCACTGACGCTGTCCGCGCTTGCGCTGCTGGTGTGCGCCTCCGCGCAAGCGGCCACCGTCGATCTGCGCGTGCTGGAAACCACCGATCTGCACAGCAACATGATGGACTTCGATTACTACAAGGACACGCCGACCGACAAGTTCGGTCTGGTGCGCACCGCCAGCCTGATCCAACAGGCGCGCCAGCAGGCCGCCAACGCGGTGTTGGTGGACAACGGCGACATCATTCAGGGTAGCCCGCTCGGCGACTACATGGCGGCCAAGGGGCTGAAACCGGGCGACGTGCACCCGGTCTATAAGGCGATGAACACGCTGGACTACGTCGTCGGCAACATCGGCAACCACGAGTTCAACTATGGGCTGGACTACCTGAAGAACGCTATCGCGGGCGCCAAATTCCCGTATATCAACGCCAACGTCATCGACGCCAAAACGCAAAAACCGCTGTTCACGCCGTACATCATCGTCGATACGCCGGTGAAAGATCGCGACGGCAAGGCGCATACGCTGCGCATCGGCTACATCGGCTTCGTGCCGCCACAGATCCTGGTGTGGGACAAGGCCAACCTGCAGGGCAAGGTGACGGTGGACGACATCACCGCCACCGCCAAGCGCTACGTGCCGCAGATGCGTAAAGAGGGCGCCGATCTGGTGGTGGCGATCCCGCATTCCGGGCTGTCCAGCGAGCCTTACAAGACGATGGCGGAAAATTCGGTCTATTACCTCAGCCAGGTGCCCGGCATCGACGCCATCATGTTCGGCCACGCCCACGCGGTGTTCCCGAGCAAGGACTTCGCCAACATCAAAGGCGCGGATATCGACAAAGGCCTGCTGAACGGCGTACCGGCGGTGATGCCGGGCCAATGGGGCGACCACCTCGGCGTGGTCGATCTGCAGCTCAACAACGATGGCGGCAGTTGGAAAGTGACCGCCGCCAAAGCGGAAGCGCGGCCGATCTACGACAAAGAGAACAAGAAATCGCTGGCGGCGGAAGATGCCGCGCTGGTGAAGGTGTTGGCGGACGATCACAAAGGCACGCGCGAGTTCGTCAGCCAGCCGATCGGTAAATCCGACGGCAACATGTACAGCTACCTGGCGCTGGTGCAGGACGATCCGACGGTGCAGATCGTCAACAATGCGCAGAAGGCCTACGTCGAACATTACATCCAGGGCGACCCGGACCTGGCCGATCTGCCGGTGCTGTCGGCGGCGGCGCCGTTCAAGGTCGGCGGCCGCAAGAACGACCCCGCCAGCTTCGTCGAAGTGGAAAAAGGCCAGCTCACCTTCCGCAACGCCGCCGATCTCTATCTCTACCCCAATACGCTGGTGGTGGTGAAGGCCAGCGGCAAAGAGGTGAAAGAGTGGCTGGAGTGCTCCGCCGGCCAGTTCAACCAGATCGACGTCAACAGCGCCAAGCCGCAGGGCTTGATCAACTGGGACGGCTTCCGCACCTACAACTTCGACTTGATCGACGGCGTCAACTACCAGATCGACGTCAGCCAGCCGGCGCGCTACGACGGCGAATGCCAACTGATCAACGCTAAGGCGGAGCGCATCAAGCAGCTGACCTTCAACGGCAAGCCGATCGATCCGAACGCCACCTTCCTGGTTGCCACCAACAACTACCGCGCCTACGGCGGTAAGTTTGCCGGCACCGGCGACAAACATATCGCCTTCGCTTCGCCGGATGAAAACCGCTCGGTGCTGGCGGCCTACATCAGCGCCGAAACCCAGCGGCATGGCGCGGTACGCCCGCAGGCGGACAACAACTGGCGTTTGGCGAACTTCAGCAGCCAGCAGCCGCTGGATATCCGCTTCGAGACCTCGCCTTCGGACAAAGCGACAAGGTTTATCAAAGAGCACGCCCAATATCCGATGAGCGCCGCAGGCAGCGACAGCATCGGCTTCGCGGTTTATCGCATCGATTTAAGCGGTAAGTAACACGGTTTATGGCCGGCGCGCCCGGCCATTCATCGCCCGTCTGCGCGGCGCATAAAATAAGGGCGCCACGAAGGCGCCCAGAACAATCCTCGGTGGGATTACAGGATTTCCAGCAGCTCGACGTCGAACACCAGCGCGCTGAACGGCGGGATGGACGCGCCTGCGCCACGCTCACCGTAGGCCAGGTTGTGCGGGATATACAGCTGCCATTTGGAGCCGACCGGCATCAGGGTTAGCGCTTCGATCCAGCCTGGGATCACGCCGCTGACCGGGAATTCTGCCGGCTGGCCGCGCTCAACCGAGCTGTCGAACACGTCGCCGTTGATCAGACGGCCGGTGTAGTGCACACGCACGCGATCCTGACGGGACGGAATTGGGCCGTTGCCCTGCTCCAGTACGGAGAACTGCAGGCCAGACTCGGTCAGCGTCACGTCGTCGCGCTTGGCGTTGTCGTCCAGGAATTTCTGGCCTTCAACCGCCATCGCCTGCTGGCGCTCGCGGCGCACCGCGTCCGCACGCTCGTGGATTTCACGCAGCGCGCGGTGCACCACGTCTACCGGAACCGCCGGGGCATTCCCTTCCAGCGCGTCACGCAAACCCGCCAGCAAAGCTTCCGGTTGCAAACCTTCCAGCCCGGACTCTTGCAGCTGCTGGCCGACCTGTAAACCAATCCCGTAACTTGCTTGCGCTTCAACGCTGTCAAAAGAAGGGGTTGTCATGGGGTTTTCCTTAAGTCTGTAAAAAGTCGAAAGCGCAGCATAACAGCGCGTCAATGCCGGGTAAAATCTTGTGTGGAGAATGATGACTTTTGTCGTAGAAAAAGAAACAATAACCTTCTGTTAACGCCCGCAGCCGCAAACCCCGGCTCTGCCGCTCAGCCGCCTTTCACTTCAATCAGTTAGCGGACTATACTGAAAGCAGGATATCGGGCAGGCGACGCGTTTGCCGCGCCGCACTGATTATTACGCCGTCGAAGAGAGGTCACCATGGGCAGAATCGCGCCCAGGAGAAGGAAAACCACCCGCATCTACCAGCCGCTGCTGCGCACCTGGCTGAACATCAGCCAGCGCCTGAAACCGGGCGCCGCACCCACGGCTGAAGGCGCGGAACCGCCATCGGAGCCGCCGTCGGCCAACGACAAAATGCAGCGGGTCAAAGCGCTGCTGATTAAAGTCTGGCATCTGCCGGACGGTTTCCATTGGATGGAACCGCTGCCCTACTTTCATCGCCGCTGGGTGCTGATCTTCGGCATCATTCTGCTGCTGGCGTTGCTGTGGCCCTACTCGCCCGAAAGACAGCCGTTCCCGGTCTCTCAGCAGGAAACCAGCGTGCCGCTGCAGGCCGAGCTGCAAAACGGCGGTAGCGCCGCCACGCCTGCCAACGAACCGACGCCGGCGGGCAACTGGCAGCGTTATCAGATCCAGCCCGGCCAGACCCTGGCCCAACTGTTTCGCGACAACAATCTGCCGGTGAATGAAGTGTTCGCCATGGCACAGGTGGAAGGCGGCGACAAGCCGCTGAGCAACATGAAAGCCGGCCAGGAAGTGCGCATCGAACGCGACGCCAACGGTGTGATTAGCGCGCTGTCGGTCACCACGGCAGACAACAGCCAGGCGCTGTTCCGCCGCCAGGCCGACGGCAGCTACCGCCGGGAACGCTAATCTCTACAGCTGCGCCAGCAGAAACTCGCGCAGCACCACGCCCTGATTGTGCTCGGTATCTTTGCTGCCATACAGCAGCGTCAGCGTTTGCCCCTGCCGTAACAGCGCCACCAGCGGCTGCCAGGCGTCGTTGGCCGCCAGCTGTTGGCGATAGCGCGTCTCAAAGGCTTCCCACTGGTCGGTATGCTGATGGAACCACTTGCGCAGCTCGTCATCCGGCGCCACCTGTTTCAACCACTGCACGCCCGTCAACCGCTCTTTGCTGATGCCGCGCGGCCATAGCCGGTCTATCAGATAACAGTGTTCCGGCGCCGGCGCGCTGAAATCGTAAACCCGCTGTAGCGTAATCGTTGCCATCGCACGCTCTCCTTTTCATCCCGTCTTCAAGCGTAGCGCGTTTTGCCGGGCGCAGAAAAGCAAAACGCCAGCGCGAGGCTGGCGTTTTAACCGGTTAACAGCAGCGTAAATTACGCTTCTGCAACCACAACTACATTCAGCTGTGCGAACACGTCGCTGTGTACCTGGAAGTGCACTTCGTGCTCGCCAGTGGTACGCAGAACGCCGTTCGGCAGACGAACTTCGCTCTTGGCAACTTCAACGCCTGCCGCAGTCACTGCGTCAGCGATGTCGCGGGTGCCGATAGAGCCGAACAGTTTACCTTCGTCGCCAGATTTGGAAGCGATGGTGACTGAACCCAGTTCGTTGATCTTGGTTGCGCGAGCTTCAGCAGCAGCCAGAACGTCAGCCAGTTTGGCTTCCAGTTCAGCACGGCGTGCTTCGAAGAACTCAACGTTTTTCTTGGTAGCAGGAACAGCTTTGCCCTGTGGTACCAGGAAGTTACGAGCGTAGCCCGCTTTAACGTTAACTTGATCACCCAGGCTGCCCAGGTTTGCTACTTTATCAAGCAGAATAACTTGCATTACCTTATCCTCTCAAAGTCGTTAATGGACAGTGGCCGATTACTGATGACGATCAGTGTACGGCAACAAAGACAGGTAGCGCGCGCGCTTGATAGCACGGGCCAGCTGGCGCTGATATTTTGCACGAGTACCGGTGATACGGCTCGGTACAATTTTACCACTTTCGGTGATGTAGTTTTTCAGCGTAGCGATGTCTTTATAGTCAATCTCTTGAACGCCTTCCGCGGTGAAACGGCAGAACTTGCGACGACGGAAATAACGTGCCATTTGGCTAGTCTCCAGAATCTATCAATTCAATCTGCTCGGCATGCAGAACCAATTTGCTCAGCCCGTTGCGCCCTTGATGGCAGCTTACAAAGCCTTGCACGGTAATCTGACTGCCGACCGTTAATCTTTGAGTTAGTGCTTGTGACTGTTGTCCGCTGACAACCACGGGCATTCGGCACCATGCTTGTCTGCTGAATCCGGCTTCCGTCTGCTGCGAACGGTGCTCTAGCACAAATTGGCAGTGCGGTATCCCGGAAGGACTCACTTTTCGAACCGGCGCCTTGCACACAGTGCCCGACAAAACCAGACGATTAGCCGTCACGGCGGCAATTACTCTTCAGAATCCCCAGCATCTGCATCATCTGCGGTTTCGTTAGCGAAATCTTCGCGGCGATCGCCACGACGTTCGTCTTTCGCTTTAACCATCGGAGATGCTTCGGTTACCGCGTGCTTAACGCGCATAACCATGCTGCGGATAACGGCGTCGTTGAAGCGGAAGTTAGTTTCCAGCTCATCGATCGCTTCCTGCGGCGCTTCAACGTTCAGCAGAACGTAGTGAGCTTTGTGCAGTTTGTTGATCGGATAAGCCAGCTGACGGCGGCCCCAGTCTTCCAGACGGTGAATCTGACCTTGCGCGTTAGTGATGGTAGCACTGTAACGCTCGATCATGCCCGGAACCTGTTCGCTTTGGTCAGGATGGACCATAAAAACGATTTCGTAATGACGCATCGAATTGCTCCTTACGGATTATTCAGCCTCCTGTCAGGGTCAACCGCGGCCCATGGAAGCAAGGAACGTGTTTAGTGTGCGGCTGAAAAATGACGCGTAATCATACTGACGCAGGGCGGGAAACTCAAGGACTGCGTGGGTTTTATTCGCGTTAATGCGAGGCGCTATGGGAAATAGCACGATTTGCTCGTGAGTGAACCTATGTACACCGATCCATCAGTTTCAAAAATCTTTCAATGAAATCAGCGTTGAGTCACAAATCTATTTCATTTTTTTTGAAAGACGCCTTCAAAACACCCCGCTTTTTAATCGCCGGCAACGGACTAAAATTAACCATATCCGCCGCAGACAGCGCGACGAAAAAGATCCCAGGTTATTCAATGCAGATAAATGACTTTTTGCCGCAGCGACACTCGCTGTCAGGCCGTAACGGCAAAAAGTAAGAGAGGCACTATGAAACGCATTATTCTCGCGACGGCGCTGGCCGCCCTGTTCTCCGCCAATGTGATGGCCGCGACGGAGATCACCTCGCACCAGGCCGATCAACGCCAAAGCGTCGGCTTCGTCACCCTGAACCAGAATGTGGTTTCGCCGGACGACGCCAGCAGCCAGGTCAGTAAAATCGCCGACCAACGCGGCGCAAGCTCTTATCGCATCATCGCCCTGCACGAACCGGGCGACAACAGCACGATGCACGTCAGCGCCGAGCTGTACCGCTAAAGAGACGCGCCACGCCAGGGAAATCCCAGGGCTTCATCAGAAAGCCCGTTCAGTCCGCACCGGAGCGCCGCCCGTTGGGCGCTCCGCTTCCCCCGCCAATCAGAGCTTGAGCAACGCCGGCGCGTTGAGCGCCTTGCCCGGATTGTGCAACTGCAACGCCATCCGCAGATAGTGGGTGCGCATTTGCAGCAGATCGGCACTTTCCGCCAGGGTCGCCCGCTGTTCGAACGAGAGTGCTCCCGGAGCCGTAGTGTGAGTGGCCGCCGCTTTCGGCGCGAAAGAGAACAGTGCCGTCATGTTTTGCACCGTATGCGCGGTAATGCGCGACAGCGGATGCACCTTGCCGTCGGCTGCCTCCAGCATCTCGCTGAAGGCCGCTGAGTTAAGCTCGGCGCGCGCTTTCATCGTTCCCATCAAACTGCGATCGGCGTCGGCCGTCTTGCTGATACCCTTTATCATGCCCTGCTCCTTGCTGCCCCAGAAAGAATTCACGCTGACATTCTCCCCTTCATTCGGCCAAACGATGGCCGAAACAGCAGGCACAGAGCGCTGCAATTCCATGCATCGTGCCCGGCGGCGCATCACAGCTCGCGGCGGAAAAAGTCGGCCGTGGCGGACAGCGCCAACGGCGTGATGCGGTGCTTCACCCCCGGCTCGACGAGCGACGTCAAACGGCCATCCGCGCCTTGCCGCCGCAGTTCGGCCGCCAAACGCAGGCTGTCCGCCGCCGGCACCACGTCGTCCGTCTCGCCGTGCCACAGCAACAACGGCCGCCCGGCTATCGTCTCCAAACGCCCTTCCAGCTCATATTCCGCCAGCACGGCGGTGCGCGCGGCAAACGCCGCCGGCGAGAGCGCCTCGCCCTCTTCGCTCAACGGCGGATACAGCGTTTGCGCCAGTGAACGGTAATAGCCGGAGCCCATCAGGCTGGCGGCCGCCCGGATCCACGGGAAGCGCGCGAAGGCGCCAAGCGCGGTCATGCCGCCCATTGAGGCGCCGGCAACGCCGATGCGTCCGTCGGCAATCAGGCCAAGCCGCTCAAAATGTGCCTTGATCTGCGGCAGCTCGTCGATATTGCTGCGCAGGATCTCCCAGAACGCCGCCAGGCGCCGCGTCTCATCGCCGTCGAACCGCTCGCCGTGCCGATCGGCATCCGGCAGCACCGCCCGAAAACCGGCGCGCGCCAGCGCATAGGCGAAGTAGGCGTACACCTCTTTCGACGAGGTATAGCCATGGCAGAAGAACACCGTCGGCAGCGGCCGATGATACTGCCCCGCCGGCACCGCATGGATCACCGCAATATCGCCCGCCCGCTCGTCATGAATTTCGATCATCCGTTCATCCTCAACTCACCTGTTGGCATTCATCATGACAAACTTGCGCCAGCCAGCGTTAGCTCAATCTGTTCCAGCTTATATTGCGTTACACTGAAGCCATCGCACCGGCTCTTTCGAGGTTCCCATGACGTTTGTCCGCACACTCATCGCCCTGACGCTGGCCGCACAGCTTTCCGCCTGCGGCATCATGACCACCACGCCGAAACCGCCGCCGCCGCCCACCACGCAGGCGCAGGAGATCGTTCGCGCGCAGACCGCCGAGCTGGTGAAAATCGGCACCGTCACCGCCGTGGTACGCGGCAGCCCGATGGACGTGGAAGCGGAGATCCAGCGCAAGGCCACCGCCGCCGGCGCCCGTTATTATGTGATCATCATGAACAGCGAAACCGTCGTGCCGGGCCAATGGTATTCCCAGGCGATCCTGTATCGCTAAGGCGGGGATTTTTTAAGCAGATTTACACTGGCTTTGCACAGGCTGAAGCAGGGTGTTGCACACTGAGGGACAGCATGCCGCATGTTGCGGGTGCGATTCAGGATCTGACGAAGGGGAACGCCATGAAACGCTCCACCGCACTCACCTCCCTCTTGCTTTCCATGGGGTTGCTCAGCACCGGCGCACAGTCCGCCGAGCTGGCGCCCGCCGATCGCGTGACGCCGCTCAGTGAAATCGCCGAGATCACCTTCAGCGATCTGCCCGGCTCGCCGCAGGAAGCGGAACTGGCCATCGCCCGCACTGCCGGCCAACACGGCGCCAGCTATTACCGCATCCTGCGGATGGAAGAGCAGGCGCACCCGCTTGGCTGGCGCGCCTCGGCCATCTTATACCTTTAGTAGCTCATGCAAGCCGCATTCAACACGCCGCCGCTAACGGAGACGCCCCCCAGGAAAATCCCGGCGGCCAGGTGATTCGCTTCGATCTTTTCGCTGATGCGCGGCATGTAGATCTTCACGGCCGCGAACAGCAGCAGTTGCACCACCAGCGCCACCACACCCCACAGCAGGTAATCCAGCAGGCTGATCGAGTTAATCGCCGCGCTGGCCAGCGGGATCACATACCCCAGGCAAGCGCCGATAAAGGCAAAGGCGGCGGATTGATTATCGGCCTTGATCAACGCCCATTCGTCGTGCGGGGTGATGCGGGTATAGACGAACAGAAACACCAAAATCATGGCGAAGCCGCTGAAGAAGTAAGAGGCGAACGCCGCCAACGCGCTGAGAATATCCATGTGCATTTTCCTGTCAGAGTGAGGCTGAATTAAAAAGGTTTTCGCCGCCGCGCGCCACCCTTTTCCCTAACCGCCGATGGCGCGGTTCAGCAGCAGTTCGCACACCTCGGCCGACAGCAGGCTCTCGCCGCGGTGATCCAGCGTCAGGTGGCACCAGGCGTCGGCTATCTGCGGGCTGGCGTGCTGCAGCAGCTGCGCGGCGCAGCACAGGTCGAACAGCTGCTGGGTCAGCAGCCGCCCCATCTCTTCACGCGGTTGCCGGGCGCGCTGCTGCCACTGCCGCCAGGCGTGATCGAACAACCGATTCTGGCCGCGCACCGGCTGCAGCTCGAACTGCAACATCTCGAGCGCGCCCGGCAGTTTATGCAGACTGCGCAACACGTCCAGACACATGATGTTGCCGGAGCCCTCCCAGATGCTGTTCACCGGCATTTCACGGTACAGGCGCGGCAGCTCGCTCTCCTCGCAGTAACCGATGCCGCCCAGCACCTCCATCGCCTCGGCGATGAACGGCATGCCCTGACGGCAAATGCTGTATTTGGCCGCCGGGGTCAGCAGCCGGCTGTAGATCAGTTCGCCTTCATTGCTGCGGCTCTCCCAGGCGCGGGCCAGCCGGAACAGCAACGCGGTATGCCCTTCCAGCCGCAGCGCCATGCGCGCCAAGACCTGGCGCATTAGCGGTTGTTCTATCAACAACTTGCCGAACGCCTGCCGCTGCAGCGCATGATACAGCGCCACCGACAGCCCGCGGCGCATCAGGCCGTGGCTGCCCAGCGAGCAGTCGAAACGGGTCAGGCCGCCCATCTTCAGGATATGCCGCACCCCGTCGCCCTCATCGCCCAGCAGCCAGGCCGTGGCGTCCTGAAACTCCACCTCGCTGCTGGCGTTGGAGCGGTTGCCCAGCTTGTCTTTCAACCGCTCAAGGCGAATGGCGTTGCGGCTGCCGTCCGGCAAAATGCGCGGCAGGAAGAAGCAGGACAGCCCGCCTTCGGCCTGCGCCAGCACCAGGTGCGCATCGCTCTGCGGCACCGAGAAGAACCACTTGTGCCCCACCAGCCGGTAGGCTTCGCCCGGCCCGCGCGCGCCGAGCGGCGTGGCGGTGGTGGTATTGCTCAAGACATCGGAGCCGCCCTGCTTCTCCGTCATGCCCATGCCGATCAGCAGGCCGCGCTTTTGCCCGCCCGGCAGCAGGTGAGCGTCATAACGATCCGACAGCAACGGCGTCAGCCAGGAGCGAAACTCGGCCGGTAACGCCTGCTGCAGCAGCGGTGTGGCGCCGAAGGTCATGGTCACCGGGCACAGCGTGCCGGCCTCGACCTGCGCATGCAGCATAAAGCGCGCGGCGCGCGCCACGAAGGAACCGATGCGCGCATCCTCCTGCCAGGGCAGGTTGTGCACCCGGTTGGCGATCAGCCCCTGCATCAGGATATGCCAGGCCGGGTGAAAGCGGACGTCGTCCAGTCGCTGGCCGGTGGCGTCGTAGCGCAGCAGCTCCGGCGGGTTGGCGTTGGCCAGCCGTCCCAGCTCCAGCGACTCCTGCGTGCCGAGCTGCTGGCCCAGCGAAGCCAATACCTCGGCGTCCCAACCGCCTTGCTCGCGCTGCAACGCTTCACGCAGCGGCGTATCGGAGAGAAACAGGTTGCTGTTGCCCAGCGGCTTGGGTTGGTTAAAAACGGTGTGCGTAGTCCAGACCATGAGAGTGCTCCCTGAAAAAAGCGTCAGGAGTAAGTATGGTCGGCGCAGGGATTTCTGCCGCAGGCGGGATCACAAGAGGGGGAATTAACGGGGGCTCGCGGCCCCCGTCAGGAGAATCAGCCGCGCTGACGCACCGCTTCGAACAGGCAGATGCCGGTGGCGACCGACACGTTCAGCGAAGAGACGGTCCCGGCCATCGGGATGCTGATCAGCTCGTCGCAGTGTTCGCGGGTCAGGCGGCGCATGCCTTCGCCTTCCGCGCCCATCACCAGCGCCATCGGGCCGGTCATTTTGCTTTGATACAGCGTATGGTCGGCTTCGCCGGCGGTGCCCACCACCCAGACATTCATCTCTTGCAGCAGACGCAGCGTGCGCGCCAGGTTGGTCACGCGGATCAACGGCACGTTTTCGGCGGCGCCGCAGGCCACTTTCTTGGCGGTGGCGTTCAACTGGGCGGAACGGTCACGCGGCACGATCACCGCGTGCACGCCGGCCGCGTCGGCGCTGCGCAGGCAGGCGCCGAGGTTGTGCGGGTCGGTCACGCCGTCCAGCACCAGCAGGAACGGCGTCTCCACGCTTTCCAGCAGGCCCGGCAGATCGTTCTCCTGATACTGGCGCCCTTCGCGCACCCGGGCGATGATCCCCTGGTGCACCGCGCCTTCAACCTTGTCATCCAGCCATTGGCGGTTCGCCACCTGGATCACGATGCCGGTCGCTTCCAGCTCGGCGATCAGCGGTTGCAGGCGGCGATCTTCGCGGCCTTTCAGGATAAACACTTCCAGGAAGCGTTGCGGGTCGCGCTCTAACAGGGCTTTGACGGCGTGGATGCCGTAAATAATTTCGCTCATGATGCTCTTTTAAATTCGTGCGGCCGGCGATAACCGGCCGATGGTAACGATGTGCGGCAGGTTAAGCCTGCTCGGCACCTTTCTTCTTGGCTGCGCGTTTGGCTTTGGTCGCCGCCGCGATTTTCCGCGTTTTGTCGGACGCTTTCTTGGCTTTCTTCTTCGCCTTCTTCACGTTGTCCGCGGGCTTGGCGTCATCCTGCTTGCGGAAGGCGCTGTCCGGCTCGAAGTTGGCCGGCGGTTTGCCGCCGCGGCGCTTGCCGCGCCCCGCGCTACCGCTGTCGCGCAGCGTGCGCTGGCCGCCCTTCTTGGCGCGATCGCGCTCGGTTTTGCCTTCACCGCGCGCTTTGCGGGTGCTGGACACCAGCGCGAAGTCGATCTTGCGCTCGTCCATATGCACTGCATCCACGCGGATCTCCACCGTATCTCCCAGGCGATAGACCGTGCCGGAAGACTCGCCGATCAGGCGCTGGCCGATATTATCGTAGCGATAGTAATCATTATCCAGCGTTGATACGTGCACCAGCCCGTCGATAAACAGATCGTTCAGGCGCACGAAGAAGCCGAAGCCGGTCACGCTGGAGATGATGCCGCTGAACACTTCACCGACGTGATCCTGCATGAAGTCGCACTTCAGCCAGTCGGCGACGTTGCGCGTCGCTTCGTCCGCGCGGCGCTCGGTCATCGAGCAGTGTTCGCCCAGCTGCAGCATCTCTTCAAATTCGCTGTGCCAGCCGCCGGTCGGCGTCCAGCGCTCTTTCGGCTCGCCGTGTTCTTTGGCCAGCTGATATTTGATCGCGCGGTGCAGCGCCAGATCCGGATAACGGCGGATCGGCGAGGTGAAGTGGCCGTAAGAGGCCAGCGCCAGGCCGAAGTGGCCGCGGTTTTCCGGATCGTAAATCGCCTGTTTCATCGAGCGCAGCAACATGGTTTGCAGCATTTCGTGGTCAGGGCGCTCAGACACTTCATCCATCAGCACCGCATAGTCCTTCGGCTGCGGCTTATTGCCGCCGCCCAGCGTCAGCCCCAGTTCGCTCAGCACGCTGCGCAACGCGGAGATGTGATCGTCGCTTGGACGATCGTGCACGCGGTACAGCGCCGGCTCGTTGCGTTTCTCGACGAAGCGCGCGGCCGCCACGTTGGCCATGATCATGCACTCTTCGATCAGCTTGTGGGCGTCGTTGCGCACCGTCGGCTCTACGCGCTCGATGCGACGCTCGGCGTTGAAGATGAATTTGGCTTCTTCGGTTTCGAACGCGATGCCGCCGCGCTCGGCGCGCGCCTTATCCAGCACCTTGTACATGGCGTGTAGCTCTTCCAGGTGCTTGACCAGCGGATGGTAATGCTCGCGCAGCTCCTGATCGCCCTGCAGAATGTGCCACACCTTGTTGTAGGTCAGGCGGGCGTGAGAGCTCATTACCGCCTCGTAGAACTTGGCCGTGGACAGGCGCCCCTGGGCGGAGATGGTCATCTCGCACACCATGCACAGGCGATCGACCTGCGGGTTCAGGGAGCACAGCCCGTTGGACAGCACTTCCGGCAGCATCGGGATCACCTGCGACGGGAAATAGACCGAGTTGCCGCGGCTGCGCGCTTCGTCGTCCAGCGCGGTGCGCGGACGCACATAGTAGCTGACGTCGGCGATCGCCACCCACAGGCGCCAACCGCCGCCGCGTTTTTTCTCGCAGTACACGGCGTCATCGAAGTCGCGCGCGTCTTCACCGTCGATGGTGACCAACGGCAGCTTGCGCAGATCGATGCGGCCCTTCTTGGCCGCTTCCGGCACCTGTTCGCTGAGATCGGCCACCTGTTTTTCCACCTGCGGCGGCCAGGTATGCGGGATCTCATGGGTGCGCAGCGCGATGTCCACCGCCATGCTGGTGCCCATCTTGTCGCCGAGGATCTCGACGATCTTGCCGACCGCTTTGGTGCGGCGGGTCGGACGCTGAGTCAGCTCCACCACCACCATAAAGCCCATGCGCGCGCCGCTGACGCTGTCCGCCGGGATCAGAATATCGAAGCTCAGACGGCTGTCGTCCGGCACCACGAAGCCGGTACCGGCGTCCATGAAGAAGCGGCCGACGATCTGGCTGGTTTTCGGCACCAGCACGCGCACGATGCGCGCTTCGCGGCGCCCTTTGCGATCCGCGCCCAAGGCCTGCGCCAGCACCACGTCACCGTGGATCGCCATTTTCATCTGTTCGGCGGACAGATAGAGATCGTCTTTGCTGCCTTCAACGCGCAGGAAGCCATAGCCGTCACGGTGGCCGATCACCGTGCCGCGCAGCAGATCCAAACGTTCCGGCAGCGCGTAGCACTGGCGACGGGTAAACACTAACTGACCATCGCGCTCCATGGCGCGCAGACGGCGGCGCAGCGCTTCCAGCTGTTCTTCACCGCTGAGACCCAATTCGTTGCCCAGTTCTTCGCGGCTGGCCGGCGTTTCTCTTTTCGCCAAATGGGCCAGGATATATTCACGGCTGGGGATAGGGGATTCGTATTTTTCTGCTTCTCGTTCCAGGAATGGATCTTGTGACATTGCGGTTCCTCCGTTGTCATCAGCAGGATGACGTTGAGCCTTGTCTTCTCAACGTCGTTTTATTCGACAAGCAATAGCTTGTAGAGCGGCGGATTGTCTTCGACCATGTCGGCCAACGTATGCTTATCCAGCTCTTCAAGGAAATTCTGTACGCCCTGGTGGAGCACCTGCTTCAATCGGCAGGCAGGGGTGATGTGGCAAAACTCGCTGCTGCAGTTAACCAGCGCGAGCGGCTCCAGCGCCCGCACCACGTCGCCGAGGCGAATGCTCTCGGCCGGTTTGCCCAAACGGATGCCGCCATGCTTACCGCGCACCGCCGTGACAAACCCCACCCGGCTCAACTGATTGATGATCTTCACCATATGGTTGCGAGACACGCCATAAACCTCGGTCACTTCCGAGATGCTGGTCATCTTGTCCTGCGGCAACGAGGCCATGTAGATCAACGCCCGCAGGCCATAATCAGTAAAACTTGTTAACTGCACATCTTACCTCTGGGTATCACTTTACCCGTCTGATACGCCGCTTTTCGGCGCTATTCAAAAGATTACTCATTGGATAATAAACCAGCCGGAGAGTTCGTCGCTAATTATTTAGCGAATCCCGCGCCCTAAGGCGGGTTTATGAAAGGATTTTTTGACGTGAAACCGCAATCGGAGGGAGTCAGGATAAAAACAAACCGGGACGCGCCCGGTTTGTTTAGTGCCGCAAAGCCTGATTATGCGTCGAACGGGTCGCGCAGGATCATGGTTTCGCTGCGATCCGGGCCGGTAGAGATGATGTCTACCGGTACGCCGGTCACTTCTTCGATGCGCTTGATGTAGTTCAGCGCAGCCTGAGGCAGCTTGCTGTGCTCTTTCACGCCAAAGGTGGTTTCGCTCCAGCCCGGCATGGTTTCGTAGATAGGCTCGATGCCTTCCCAGCCTTCAGCCGCCAGCGGAGTGGTGTCCACTTCGCGGCCGTCCGGCATGCGGTAGCCCACGCAGATCTTCACTTCTTTCAGGCCGTCCAGGACGTCCAGTTTGGTCAGGCAGAAGCCGGACAGGGAGTTGATCTGCACGGCGCGGCGCACCGCTACCGCGTCCAGCCAGCCGGTACGACGACGACGGCCGGTGGTGGCGCCGAACTCGTTACCCTGCTTGCACAGGTACTCGCCGGTTTCATCGAACAGTTCGGTTGGGAACGGACCTGCACCCACGCGAGTGGAGTAGGCTTTCACGATGCCCAGCACGTAGTCCACATAACGCGGGCCGATGCCGGAACCGGTAGCCACGCCGCCGGCGGTGGTGTTGGAAGAGGTGACGTACGGGTAAGTACCGTGGTCGATATCCAGCAGGGTGCCCTGAGCGCCTTCGAACATGATCAGGTCGCCACGCTTGCGCGCGCCGTCCAGCAGTTCGGAAACGTCAACCACCATGGCGGTCAGGATGTCGGCGATAGACAGCACGTAGTCCAGCGTCGCCTGATAATCGACGGCGTCAACTTTGTAGTAGTTGACCAGCTGGAAGTTGTGGTAATCGACGATCTCTTTCAGCTTAACGGCGAAGGTTTCTTTGTTGAACAAATCGCCGACGCGCAGGCCGCGACGAGCCACTTTATCTTCGTAAGCCGGGCCGATGCCGCGACCGGTGGTGCCGATCGCTTTCGCGCCGCGCGCTTTCTCACGCGCGTTATCCAACGCAACGTGGTAAGGCAGGATCAACGGGCAAGCTTCAGAGAGTAACAGACGTTCGCGTACCGGGATGCCACGCGCTTCGAGTTCACCCATTTCTTTCATCAACGCGTCCGGCGCCAGAACAACACCGTTGCCGATGATGCTGGTGACGTTTTCACGCAGAATACCTGAAGGAATTAAATGAAGAACGGTTTTTTCACCGTTGATTACCAGAGTGTGGCCAGCGTTATGGCCACCTTGGTAGCGCACAACATATTGAGCCCGTTCAGTCAGCAGGTCTACAACCTTGCCTTTACCTTCGTCACCCCATTGGGTGCCCAGTACGACGACGTTCTTACCCATTTTTCAAAATCACCGATTGCTTAAAAATGGATTCTACCACCGTAATTTTCGATTTTCAGCACTTTTAGCATACGATTGCATAAATTTTGGGCTAGACTTTAAAGACCCGTGCGGCCGCTCAACATGTAGTAGATCACGCAGCCCGCAACCACTATTCCACCGCCAAATCGCCGCAGCGTCGCGTCCGGCAACTGCGACATCGCCACAATCATTTTGCGCCAGGCCTGCGGAAACAGCATCGGCCCCAATCCTTCCAGCACCAGAACCAGCCCGAGCGCCAGCCAAATCGTTGAGTTCATGCATCCCCCAAAAACGAGAAAGGGCCCGCATAAACGGGCCCTCGATCAGATTGCCTCCCGCGCTTATTTGCGCAGGGTATCAGGCGACTTCATGTAGCGGAAGAAATCGCTGTCCGGGCTCAGTACCAGCACGTCCTGGTTGTCCTTGAAGCTGGCTTCATAGGCGCGCAGGCTGCGGATAAAGGCATAGAAGTCCGGATCCTGGCTGAACGCGTTGGCGAACAGCTTGGCTGCTTCGGCATCGCCTTCACCACGGGTGATACGCGCCTGACGCTCGGCTTCCGCCAGGGTACGAGTCACTTCGTAGTCCGCGCTGGCGCGCAGTTTCTCGGCTTCTTCCTGGCCCTGCGAGCGCAGACGACGGGCTACCGCTTCACGCTCGGCGCGCATACGCTGGTAGATGGCGTCGGACACTTCGGCCGGCAGGTTGATCTGCTTGATACGCACGTCGATCACTTCGATGCCCAGCGCCGCCATGCTGTTCGGGTTCACCTGCGGCTGTTTGCCGGTGGTTTCCCGCTCAACGCGCGCCGCCGCAGAGGCGATAGCGTCATCGGCTTCGGTGGTCGCCACTTCTTCGCCGTCGCCCACTGTGCCGGTGTTCAGCGCGTCACGCACGTCAGACATCAGCTTGCCGCGCGAGTCGGTCACGATGTCTTTCACGTCCAGGCGGCCGATTTCGGAACGCAGACGGTCGCTGAACTTGCGTTTCAGCAGCACTTCGGCCTGGGAGACGTCGCCGCCGCCGGTCGCCAGATAGTAACGGCTGAAATCGCTGATGCGCCACTTCAGATAGGAGTCGACGATCAGGTCTTTCTTCTCGCTGGTCACGAAGCGATCGGCCTGGTTGTCCATGGTCTGGATACGCGCATCCAGGTTCTTCACGGTCTCAATGAACGGGATCTTGAGGTGCAGACCCGGCGCATACACCAGCGGCTTGTTTTCGCCATCGCGCAGAACCTTGCCGAAGCGCAGCACGATGCCGCGCTGGCCTTCCTGCACCACGAACAGCGAAGCGTACAGCACCACCAGCACCGCGAGGACAATAACTACAAAAGACTTACGCATTGATTACTCTCTCCCTACGCGAGTGGTGTCGTCACGCTGCGCATTCGCCCGGCGCTGATCCATAACCGATCCGCCGCTGGTGCGCGGAGCGCTGCTGTTGGCAGCCGGCGCAGGATTCGGATTGAGGCGAATCAGGCTGGTATCCTTGTTGCCGCTCTCCGTCGCCGCGCCTTGGCCGCGCAGCATCTGATCCAGCGGCAGCACCATCAGGTTGTTGCCTTTGTCGCTCACCAACACCTTACGGGTATGGCCCAGCACTTTTTCCATGGTTTCGATGTACAGACGCTCGCGGGTGATCTGCGGTGCAGACTTGTATTCCGGCAACAGCTTGGCAAAGCGCGCCACCTCACCCTGAGCTTCCAGGACGGTGCGGTCCTTATAAGCCTTGGAGTCTTCCAGCAGACGCTGCGCCTGGCCGTTCGCACGCGGCTGAACTTCGTTGGCGTAAGCTTCCGCTTCACGGATGTATTGCTGCTCGTTCTCACGCGCGGCGATCGCATCGTCGAACGACGCCTTCACCTCTTCCGGCGGACGCGCCGCCTGGAAGTTGACGTCCAGCAGCGTGATGCCCATGTTGTAAGGACGAATGGTCTCTTCCAGCATGCGCTGCGTATCGTTACGCACCACGGTACGGCCTTCGGTCAGGATGCGGTCCATCGAGTATTTGCCGATCACGCCGCGCAGGGCGCTGTCGGTCGCCTGGCTCAGGCTGTCGTCGGCATTGACGACGCTGAACAGATACGCTTCCGGGTTGGTCACGCGGTACTGCACGTTCATTTCCACGCGCACCACGTTTTCATCGGAGGTCAGCATCACGCCGGACGCTGCCAATTCGCGCACGGACTCCACGTTCACCGGACGCACGTCGTCGATGAAGGTCGGCTTCCAGTTCAGGCCCGGCTGCACCAGATGGCTTAACTTACCGAAACGCGTCACGACGCCGCGCTCGGCTTCCTTGATGGTGTAGAAGCCGCTGGCGGCCCAGATCACCACCACGGCGACCGCCGCGATACCGATAATGCGGCCGCTGAAGCCCGGACCAGAGGTGCCGGTGCCGCCGCTATTGCTGTTGGAGCCTTTGCCCCCGCCGAAACCGCTCAATTTCTTGCTCAGTTTGCGGAAGATATCGTCCAAATCAGGTGGCCCTTGATCACGACCGCCTTTGTTGTTACCGCCAGAGTTGCCGCCATTGTTATTGCTGCTCCCCCACGGGTCGCGGTCCTGTCCGTTATTACCGGGCTGATTCCACGCCATGTTTTAGCTCCATATTCTGTGATTGGGTACTTCAGGCTTTCGCGAAGCATAAATGTAACAGGATATGATCATACGATAAAGTCAATCAGGTCCTGTTCTTGCTTGCAGAGACGACGCCATTCGACGATCGGCATTCGCACCACCACGCCAATGCTGCCGTCTTCTTCGTTCCACTCTTTTTCAATCGCCTGAAGCTGGTAAAAACGGCTGCGAAGACGGCCTGCCCGTGGCGGTAAGCGCAATTCGTAATGCGCGATCTCCCCCGATAAGCGCTCCGTCAACGCCTGATACAGCAACGGAATACCCTCTCCGCTGGCGGCGGACAGCCACACCCGGATCGGCAGGTTTTCGTCGTTGCGGTCGATACGCGGCACAAAATCGTCCAGCATATCTATTTTGTTCATCACTAACAGTGTAGGAATTTCATCCGAGTCTATCTCCGCCAGCACGGTGTTCACCGCTTCGATGTTCTCATCGACGCGCGGATCTGCGGCATCGATGACGTGCAGCAGCAGAGATGCCTGGCGCGTTTCCTGCAGCGTCGCCTTGAAGGCGGCCACCAGATCGTGCGGCAGGTGCCGGATAAAGCCTACGGTATCCGCCAACACGGTATCCCCCACGTCCGGCACGTCAATGCGCCGCAACGTAGGATCCAGGGTGGCAAATAGCTGGTCCGCCGCATACACCTCGGCAGACGTTATTCGGTTAAACAGGGTGGATTTGCCGGCGTTGGTGTAGCCCACCAGCGATACGGTCGGCACATCGGCGCGGGTCCGCGCGCGTCGGCCTTGTTCACGCTGCTTTTCTACCCGCTCCAGGCGGCGCAGAATCAAGCTGATGCGATCGCGCAACAGGCGACGGTCGGTCTCAAGCTGGGTTTCCCCCGGCCCGCGCAGGCCAATCCCCCCTTTTTGCCGCTCCAGGTGCGTCCAGCCGCGTACCAGACGCGTGGCGATGTGACGCAACTGCGCCAGCTCCACCTGCAGCTTACCTTCATGGGTACGGGCACGCTGGGCAAAGATGTCTAAAATCAGCCCGGTGCGATCGATCACCCGGCATTCGCACAGGCGCTCGAGGTTTCTTTCCTGCGCCGGGGAAAGGGAATGATCAAACAGGACAACAGACGCGCCGCTGGCTTTCACCGCATCTGCAATTTCTTCGGCCTTTCCTTCGCCGACAAAGTACTTCGGATGCGGGGCTTTGCGGCTACCAGTCACCACTTGCAAAGCTTCGACACCGGCTGAGGAGACCAGCGATTCGAACTCGTTGAGGTCTTCCGTATCTTTGTCTTGCGAGAAATAGATATGAACCAGTACGGCCTGCTCACCGGCTTCATAACGGTCAAACAAGCGTGCAACCTCTCAAACGGACACTCACCGTGAGTTTGGGGGACATAAACAGCCCGCGGCTGCTTATGCTCCCCGTCATGGTTGACTTGCAACGCGCTTTATTCAGCGTCATCGCTTTCCTGCTGCGGCTGTTGCTGCGCAGACGGATTGTTGCCATGGTGATAGTTGCTTGAACCGCCGCTCGGGTTGTTGCTGTGATGCGAAACCGGGCGTGACGGGACAACGGTAGAGATAGCGTGCTTGTACACCATCTGGCTAACCGTGTTCTTCAACAGGATGACAAACTGGTCAAAAGACTCAATCTGGCCTTGCAGCTTAATACCATTCACCAAATAAATAGAAACCGGAACACGTTCACGACGCAATGCGTTCAGGAACGGATCTTGCAAAGATTGCCCCTTAGCCATTCTATCTTTTCCTTATTTGCTTGTTGTTTGTAACTAAGAACCTGTCGGCTCTAAAATAAACGACGTAAAAAATTTGCGCGCTGAATACTCAGCAATTGTACACAATCACCCAACCTATGCACTAACAACCTGTGTCACCGAGTCCAAAGCCTCTCCCGGCTTTTCACTGTCCAACCAATGGACCGACTCCCAACCCCGTAACCAGGTCATCTGGCGTTTAGCCAACTGACGCGTTGCGCAAATACCACGATAAACCATCTCATCGTAACTAATTTCACCAGACAAGTATGACCACATCTGGCGGTAACCGACACAGCGAATGGAGGGCAAGTCCGTATGCAAATCACCCCGTGCGAAAAGTGCACGCGCTTCCGTCTCAAAACCCGCCGCCAACATTTGATGGTACCGCAGCTCGATGCGTTGATGGATCAACTCACGGCTGGTCGGCGCTATCGCAAATTGGTGAACTTGATACGGCAACGATTCACCCGAAATTTTAGTCAGTTCCGTTAAAGTTTTACCCGAAATAAAAAAAACTTCCAGTGCTCTGGACAGTCTCTGCGGATCATTCGGATGAATTCTCAATGCCGCGACCGGATCGATCGCCTGTAACTGACGGTGCAACGCCTCCCAGCCCTGCTCCACCGCTTGCCGTTCGATGCGCTCGCGCACCGCGGGATCGGCGGACGGCAACGGCGACAATCCTTCCAGCAACGCCTTGAAATACAACATGGTGCCGCCCACCAACAGCGGAATGCGACCGGCGGCGGTGATGTCGGCCATCTCTTTCAACGCATCGGCGCGAAACTCCGCGGCCGAGTAAGCTTCGGCGGGATCGCGGATATCGATCAGCCGGTGCGGCGCCTGCGCCAATTCTTCGGCGCTCGGCTTGGCGGTGCCGATATCCATGCCGCGGTAAATCAGCGCGGAATCGACGCTGATCAGTTCCACCGGCAGGCGTTCGCGCAGCGCGATCGCCAGCGCGGTCTTGCCCGAGGCGGTTGGCCCCATGATGAAAATAGCCGGGGGACGTGGTGTCATTTCAGTGTCAGTCATGCTTGAGGGCCGCCAGTGCGGCCTGTAAATCAACGGGTTGTAAAAGTCCGCTCGGTGGCGATTTGACCAGCTGCGGGCAAAGTCGTTCAACGTCGGTCAGCAATTGTATCGCTTGCGAGGTGTTCCACTGTTCATGTTCGCTGCCAAGGCGGCGAGCGAGCCAGGTGGCCAGCACCGCGGGCGACATCTCCTGATGTTCGGCCAGATAGCCTAACAGTTCGGGTATCAGTTTTTGTAAATTTTGTTGGCGTAATGGTAAAGGCACTGCGCGCAGCGTCACACGGCCGTGATCCGTCTGCAGATCCAGCCCCATCATCGTCAGCAGCGCCTGATGCCGCGCAATGGCCGCCGCTTCGCTCTTCTCCAACGTCAGCTTGACTGGGATCAGCAGCGGCTGCGGCCGCAGCCCTTCTGCCGGCGGGTTGAGCTGCGCCTGGCGCAGCCAGCGTTCCGCCACCGTCAGGTTAAGCAACGCCGGCTGCTGGCGCTGTTCAATCAACGCATAACACGGCGGATAGATCATCAACACCCGGCCAAAACTGTGCTGGCCGCCCGCCAACGGCGTTTCCGCTGCGGCTTTCGCCGGCGGGAACAGCGGCGGCTTGCTCAAGACTTCCGGCGCGGCCTCGGCCGGCGGCTCGGCTGCGGGCTGCATCAGTTTACCGTACAGCTCGCCTTCGCGTTTCTGATAGCCGCCCGCCGCTTGCCGGCTCGGCTGCGGCGCCCGCTCGCGGGCGGTGCCGGCCGGTGGCGGCGTTTCACGGCGCGGCGCCGGCTGAGAAAAATGGTTACCGCCGGCGGCGACGCGGTTTTCCTGCTGCCAGACCGGCGCGGGCGCTTCGTCGGGCGTTTCCGCCAGCGGCAGCGACGGCGTCTGCCCGGCCTGTTGCAGCACCGTGGTCACCGCCTGGTAGATAAAATCGTGTACCAGCCGCGCCTGATGGAAACGCACCTCGTGCTTGGCGGGATGAACGTTGACGTCCACCTGGTGCGGATCGACCTCCAGATACAGCACGTAAGCGGGCTGCTGATCGTCCTTCAACTGATCCTGATAGGCCTGACGAATGGCGTGGTTGATCAAGCGATCGCGCATCATGCGGCTGTTGACGTAGCAATACTGCATTTCACCCAACTGGCGCGCCCCGTCCGGATCCGCCACCCAACCGCGGATGTTCAGATCGCCATGCTGCCAATCGATGTTCAGCGCATGCTGCAAAAACGCCGGACCGCAGATGCTGCCCAAACGGCGTTCGTGCTGACTCTCTTCTTTCGCCGCCCGGTATTGGCGGATCAGTTTGCCGTTGTGGCTGAGGTTGATCGCCACATCGAAACGCGCCAGCGCGATGCGCCGCACCACTTCATCGATATGGCCGAATTCGGTTTTCTCGGTGCGCATGAACTTGCGGCGCGCCGGCGTGTTGTAAAACAGATCCAGCACTTCCAGCGTGCTGCCGACCGGGTGTGCAGCGGGTTTGACCGTCACCGCCTGCTCGCGCCCTTCGGCATAGGCTTGCCACGCCTCGCTCTGGTCGGCGGTGCGCGACGTCAGGGTCAAACGGGACACCGAGCTGATACTGGCCAGCGCTTCGCCGCGAAAACCGAGGCTGACGATCGCCTCCAAGTCGTCGAGCGTGCTGATTTTACTGGTAGCGTGCCGCGCCAGCGCCAGCGCCAAATCGTCCTTGCCGATGCCGCAGCCGTTGTCGCGAATGCGGATCAGCTTGGCACCGCCGCGTTCGATATCGATATCGATGCGCGTCGCACCGGCGTCCAGACTGTTTTCCACCAGCTCCTTGACCACCGACGCGGGGCGTTCAACCACCTCTCCGGCGGCGATCTGGTTGGCGAGCTGTGGCGGTAACACCTGGATAGGCATGCTGACTCCTGTAGCGGTGGCGCTAGGCCTGCGGAATGGTCAGCGTCCGATCCAGCGGCGCGACGTCCGACTTCAGATTATTGACCCGTTTCAGATCGCCGACGCTGACCCCATAACGAGAAGCGATAGAGGACAGCGTGTCCCCACGGGCCACTTTATGTTTAGACGGCTTCTTCGCCGGCGTTTTCGCCTTGGCGACGGCGGTGACGGCGGCGGTTTTCCCCGCCGGCACCTTCAGGCGTTGCCCGACCCACACGCCGTCTTTCTTCAGTTTGTTCAGATCCCGCAGGGCCGCCATGGTGGTGCCGTAGCTGTCGGCGATGCCGGACAGCGTCTCCGCCCGCTTCACCACGTGGATCTGGGTCTTGCCGCTAACGCTGCGGCTCGCGCCGGCCGGGCTAACGATAGGCTCCGGCTGGCGCACGTCTGGTGTTGAGGTGTTAACCGCCGCTGCGACGTCCAGCGGTCGGTTTTCCACCTTTGGGTCGGCTTGCAGCGGATGCGCCAGGAAGTAGCTGCGCAGGCCGTTATGAATGGCCTTGGCAATCTTCTCCTGATACGCGCTACTGCCCAGCAGCCGCTCCTCCGTGCTATTACTGATAAATCCTGTTTCCACCAGCAGCGATGGAATATCCGGCGAACGCAGCACGCCCAGGCTGGCGTGTTCCGGCCGGCGTTTATGCAACGATCCGACGCTCTGCAGCTGCTGCAGCACCTTCACCGCCACATCGTACCCGACGCGCTGCGAGTGGCCGAACTGCAGATCCAGCACCGCCTGGCTCAGATAAGGGTCGGCCTGGCTATTGGCCAGCAAATCGCCGGCGCCGCCGAGCAGCTCAGACTGCTTCTCGTGCTGTTCCAGCCAGCCGGCCATTTCGCTGTTGGCGCGGCGGTTAGACAGCACCCAGACGGAAGCGCCGCTGGCGCTGCGGTTTGGCGCGGCGTCGGCATGAATGGAGACCAGCACGTTGGCGCCCTGTTTGCGCGCAACGTCGGAACGCCCCATCACCGAGATGAAATAGTCGCCGTTACGCGTCAGCACCGGTTTGAACTGCGGATCGGCGTCCAGCATCGCCTGCAGGCGGCGTGCGATGGCGATGGTGACATTCTTTTCTTTCAACCCGCTCGGGCCAATCGCCCCCGGATCCTGGCCGCCGTGGCCGGCGTCGATCGCCACCACCACCCGATCGCCGGAACCGGCGGAAACGCGGCTGCTGCGCGGCGTGACCTCAGTGGCGGTGCCTGCGACCACAGTCTGTTTTTGGGTAAAGGGATTCGATCCCGTCGGCGCTTTGCGCAGCGGCGGCTCCGGCGCTTCACGCACCGCAACCGGCGCCTGGCGCGGCGGTTGACTGACGGCGACCGGCGGAGGCGTTTGCACCGGCGCTTTACGCGCCACGATATTGGCGCCGCCTTCAGCCGAAATGGTGAACACCACGGTATGCACGCCGCCGTTCTGGCGAGTGGAAACGCGGGTTTTGGCGCGCTGGGTCAGATCAAACACCAGGCGCACGCTCTGAGCGTCTTTCGGCGCGCTGGAGCGAATGCTCTTCACCAGGTTTTGCCCGCTAAAGTTGAGCGGCAGGCCGCCGACTTTGCCCTTCTGGTTAACGTCCAGCACCACCCGTTCCGGGCCGTGCAGCGGGAAAAACGCATAGTCCGGCGGGCCATTGAAGCTCACCGACACCGTCGCTTCGCGTTGGGCGTTCGACACTTTGATATCGGACAGCGAGGACGCCGCCAGCGCGTTCAACGCGCCGAGCGGCCCCAGCACGGCGATCAGCATGATGACCGCAAATTTTTTCAACACCTGCGTCATTGCAGCATCATCCCTGTGATCCATGAATGCGGTCTAACAACTGGCTGCCGTATGCGGAAATCGCCTCAATCTTCGCCTCTCGCCCCTCGCCCTGATAGCCGAGGTGCAGCGCCAGGTCCGGCTCCGGCAGCACGCCGGTGCCCTGCTGCGGCCATTCGACCAGGCAGATGGCGTCTTGCGCGAAGTAATCGCGAATGCCCATGAATTCAAGCTCTTCCGGATCGGCCAGGCGATACAGATCGAAGTGATATACCGCCAAGGGCTGCAAGGCATAGGGCTCCACCAGCGTGTAGGTCGGGCTTTTGACGTTGCCCTGATGCCCCAACGCCTGCAAGAAGCCACGGCTGAAGGTGGTTTTACCGGCGCCCAGGTCGCCGTAGAGATAGATGACGCTGGCGCGATCGCAGGCCTTGGCCAAAGTGGTGCCCAAAGCGACAGTCGCTGCCTCGTCCGGCAGAGGTAAAACGAGTTCTTTCATTCGATAAAGTCTATTTTGCCCACTCAGGATTAACGAAATGAAGGATGTCCGGCAGTAAATCGGTCGCCAACATGCCTCTTGTTCCTTGTCTTTCCGCTACGCGATCGCCGGCCGCGCCATGCACGACGCAGCCCGCACAGGCGGCATCATACAGCGGGAGCTTTTGCGCCAGCAAACCGCCGATGATGCCCGACAGCACATCACCCATGCCGCCGGAGGCCATGCCGGCGTTGCCGACGTCGGCGATCGCCATCTGCCCCTGCTCATCGGCGATCAGCGTACCGGCGCCTTTCAGCACCGCCACGCCGCCGTAGCGCGCCGTCAGCTTGCGCACGGCAAGTAAGCGATCACTCTCGATGTCGGCAGTGCTGCAGCTCAACAGCCGCGCCGCCTCTCCAGGATGCGGAGTCATCACGCGATTCTGCCGTTTCTCGGGATTTAATGCCAGCAAGTTCAGCGCATCGGCGTCCCACAAGGCTGGTTTATCGCTGGTTTGCAGCACGCTCAAGGCGTTTTTGCCCCACTCAGCCTGGCCCAGCCCCGGGCCAATCACCAGCACATCCGCCCATTGCATCGCCTGCCGCAGCGTCGCCTCGTCGAGCGCCTGCGCCATCAGCTCCGGCCTGGCCGCCAGCAGCGGCGCAACATGATCAATGTGAGTAAGCACTCGCACCAATCCAGCCCCGCTGCGCAGCGCCGCCTCCGCCGCCATGCGAATGGCGCCACCGAAACCGCTATCGCCGCCCACCAACAGCAGGCGGCCATGCTCGCCCTTATGCGCGCAGGGGCGGCGCGGATGCAGCCAGCGCGGCAACACCTCGGCGGTAAGCCGCTGAATCTGCTCCGGTTGCTTCGCCAACCAACCCGATAAGCCTAGCGCATTCTGATGAAGTTGCCCGACCCAGTCGCGCGCCTGGCCGGTCAGCAGCCCCGGTTTGAGGCCGATGAACGTGACGGTGTGCGCGGCACGCACCACCGCGCCTGGCGCCGCGCCGCTTTCCGCCAGCAGGCCGGACGGGATATCGAGCGCCACCACCGGCGCCGAATGGCGGTTGGCGGCCTCGATCAGCGCGTCGTAAGGCGCACGCGGCGCGCTGCCAAGGCCAGTGCCCAGCAGGCCGTCGATAATGAGCGAAACAGACGCCGGCCAGCGGCTGTTCGCCGGCAGAATGTCGCCGCCTGCAGCTTGCCAGGCCTCGCGAGCCGCTGCGGCTTCCGGTGGCAAAGGGCGTGCGCCTTCGCAGGCGATCAGCGTCACCTGCACGCCCGCCGCCTTCGCCAGGCGCGCCACCACATAGCCGTCGCCGCCGTTGTTGCCGTGGCCACACAGCACCAGCCAGTGGTCGCGGGAGGGATACGCGTTGCGCGCCAGCGCGTAGGCTGCCTGACCGGCGCGCTGCATCAAATCGTAAAGAGAAATACCGAGCGAGGCCGCCGCCGCGGGTTCCGAACGACGGATCCAATCCGCAGGCCAGACAGAGTGTGGTAAACTATCAGCGTATGCTTTTTCACTGTGGCCCGTCATGACGCACCCCCTCGATCTCCATCAACTCGCCCAACATATCAAGCAATGGGGGCAATCGCTAGGATTCCAGCAGGTTGGCATCTGCGATACCGATCTGAGCCTTGAAGAGCCGAAGCTGCAGGCCTGGCTCGACAAGCAGTACCACGGCGAGATGGAATGGATGGCGCGCCACGGCATGTTGCGCGCACGCCCTCACGAACTGTTGCCGGGCACGCTGCGAGTGATCAGCGTACGCATGAACTACCTGCCGGCCAAGGCGGCGTTCGCCAGCACCTTGCAGAATCCGCAACTGGGCTACGTCAGCCGCTACGCGCTGGGGCGTGACTATCACAAGCTGTTGCGCCAGCGCCTGAAAAAGCTGGGCGATCAGATCCAGGAATACTGCGGCGAGTTGAATTTCCGCCCCTTTGTCGATTCTGCGCCGGTGATGGAGCGCGCGCTGGCCGCCAAGGCGGGCATCGGCTGGGTTGGTAAACACTCACTAATTCTCAACCGTGAAGCCGGGTCGTGGTTTTTCCTCGGCGAGTTGCTGATCGATCTGCCGCTGCCGGTGGATCAGCCGCAGGAAGAACAGTGCGGCCGCTGCGTCGCCTGCATCACCACTTGCCCGACCGGTGCCATCGTCGCCCCCTATACCGTCGACGCCCGGCGCTGCATCTCCTACCTGACCATCGAGCTGGAAGGTGCGATCCCGGAAGAATTCCGCCCGCTGCTCGGCAACCGCATCTACGGCTGCGACGACTGCCAGCTGATCTGCCCGTGGAACCGCTTTTCGCAGCTCACCGACGAAGACGATTTCAGCCCACGCGCCGCACTGCATGCGCCGCAGCTGATCGATCTGTTCAACTGGACAGAAGAAAAATTCCTGCGCATCACCGAAGGCTCGGCGATACGCCGCATCGGCCACCTGCGCTGGTTGCGCAATATCGCCGTGGCTCTGGGCAATGCGCCTTATGAGGACGGCGTCGTGCTCGCGCTGCGCACGCGTTTGGGCCAGGACAGCATGCTGGACGAACATATCCACTGGGCGCTGGCGCAACAGCTTGCTCGCCGTGAAGCGCAGGGCATCGAGGTGCAGACGGCACAGAAAAAACGGCTGATACGGGCTGTGGAAAAAGGTTTGCCGAGGGACGCCTGACGGCGTGCGCCGCGCGGCCGTATCACCGGCATCCTTACTCTGTGGATTTGTGCATAAAAATAAAAACACGTTGTCTTTCAACTGCAACAAAAAGAGCAAGTGATCGGCATAACGTTTTGGGATAAATAAATAAGCATATAAATCAAATAGATAAATATTTAATTTGTATGACGTTGATTTTTCAGGCAGGTGAGTTTATGTGCAGAGGCTGTGGATAACTCTGTTCACAACATTTTTACCGGGCGTGTAAAACGGGACAAAAATCCGCGCCGGATAAGGCGTTGGACTTGAATTTGAAACGAAGAGAAAATTGGAGCGGGAAACGAGACTCGAACTCGCGACCCCGACCTTGGCAAGGTCGTGCTCTACCAACTGAGCTATTCCCGCATAGAGATGCTTTCGGCATCCGGTCACCAAACACTGGCGTGACCTTTGAATTTTTGGAGCGGGAAACGAGGCTCGAACTCGCGACCTCAACCTTGGCAAGGTTGCGCTCTACCAACTGAGCTATTCCCGCGTCGCATAGGTACTGCTTGATACTGCTTTATTTATTCATCATGCCGCATCGCGACATTGTTGAATTTGGAGCGGGAAACGAGACTCGAACTCGCGACCCCGACCTTGGCAAGGTCGTGCTCTACCAACTGAGCTATTCCCGCCCGGCGTATCGATGGTGGAACGTTACGAAATTCTTCATCGGTACGGGGTGCGCATTATACGAGAAATCCTTTTTGCCGCAAGCCCCTGAAAGCAAAAAAACGCGATTTTTGTTTGATTGCCGATTAAAGCGCCAGATTGGCGAATTAAGCGGCTAAAAACGGCGTTTTTTCCCCGCAGGGGCCGCCATCGCCTTAAAGCTGAATGAAATGTTCGCGGTAATAAGCCAGTTCGGCCACCGATTCGCGGATGTCATCCAGCGCCTGATGGGTGCCCTGCTTCTTAAAGCCGCCGAGAATTTCCGGCTTCCAACGGCGTGCCAGTTCCTTCAGCGTGCTGACGTCCAGGTAGCGGTAATGGAAGTAGGCCTCCAGCTCCGGCATGTAGCGGAACAGGAAACGGCGATCCTGGCCCACGCTGTTGCCGCAGATCGGCGATTTGCCGGCCGGCACCCATTGCTGCAGGAAGGCGATGGTTTCCAGCTCGGCGGCGCGATCGTCCTGGCGGCTGGCTTTCACCCGCTCCACCAGCCCGCTACCGGTATGGGTGCGCACGTTCCACTCGTCCATCAAGGCCAGCTGCTCGTCGGATTGGTGCACGGCGATCACCGGCCCTTCCGCCAGGATGTTCAGGTTGGCGTCGGTGACCAGCGTGGCGATCTCGATAATGCGGTCACGCTCGGGATCCAGCCCGGTCATCTCCAAATCGATCCAAATCAGGTTATTTTCGTTTCCTGTCATGATGTTTCCTGCCTAAAAGCCGAGAGAAAAACGCTGTGCGGACGAGACGACGGGCGCCGCCGGTGGCAACGCGCCGCAGCCGGCGGCTAACAACGGTTATTTAATATAAAATAGCGTGTATCATAGTCTTTTTGGTCGCCTTGGGCGACATATACCCAGACGGGTTCAAGGCTGCGCCGGGGGCAACTCCCCGCCGCAGCTGTGCGTATACGTAAAGGTATAAAACCGATTCAAGTGAGGCGCAGTGAGTAAGAACAAACTGTCCAAAGGTCAGCAACGCCGCGTGCAGGCGAACCATCAGCGCCGTCTGAAGCGCGCCGATAACAAACCGGAACCGGATGATTCCCAGCTGGGCGAGCCGCAGGAAGGCGTCGTCATCAGCCGTTTCGGCATGCACGCCGACGTTGAGGCGCCGGATGGCACTCAGCACCGCTGCAACATCCGCCGCACGCTGCGTTCGCTGGTCACCGGCGATCGCGTGGTGTGGCGCCCCGGCCTGGGCACCCATGAAGGGGTGAAGGGCATCGTGGAAGCGGTGCACGAGCGCACCTCGGTGCTGACGCGCCCGGACTTCTACGACGGCGTGAAGCCGATCGCCGCCAATATCAATCAGATCGTCATCGTGTCGGCGATCCTGCCCGAGCTGTCGCTGAACATCATCGACCGTTATCTGGTGGCCTGCGAAACGCTCGAAGTCGAGCCGCTGATCGTGCTCAACAAAATTGACCTGCTGGACGCCGAAGCGCGCAAGCTGGTCGACGGCATGATGGATATCTATCGCAAGATTGGCTACCGGGTGCTGGAAGTCTCCAGCCAGACGCGGGAAGGCATGGCGGAATTCGAACAGGCGCTGGCCGGGCGCATCAGCATCTTCGCCGGCCAGTCGGGGGTCGGCAAATCCAGCCTGCTGAACGCGCTGCTGCCGCCGTCTGAAGAGCAAATTCTGGTAAATCAGGTTTCCGACGTCTCGGGCCTCGGGCAACATACCACCACCGCCGCGCGGCTGTACCACTTCCAGCACGGCGGCGACGTGATCGACTCCCCCGGAGTGCGCGAGTTTGGCCTGTGGCACCTGGAGCCGGAACAAATTACCCGCGGCTTTGTCGAATTCCGTGATTATTTAGGCGGTTGCAAATTCCGCGACTGTCGCCACGATACCGATCCCGGCTGCGCTATCCGCGCGGCGATGGAGAAAGGCGATATCGCGGAAGAGCGTTTCGACAACTACCACCGCATTCTGGAAAGCATGGCGCAGGTGAAGGTTCGCAAGAACTTCACGGACGCCGCAGACTGACACTGACGGGCGGGCATTGACGACGGCGGAGCCCTCGTTACAATGCGCGCCCTTTACCCTGATTCACGAGGTTAACGTGCTGGATAGCATCAAGATTAAACTGCAATATTGGCTGCCGAAGCTGGCGCTGACCCGCCTGGCGGGCTGGGGCGCCGACAAACAAGCCGGCTGGCTGACCCAACTGGTGGTCAAAACCTTCGCCCGCTACTACCGCGTGGACATGCAGGAAGCGCAAAACCCGGATCTGGCGTCTTACGCCACCTTCAACGATTTCTTCGTGCGCCCGCTGCGCGATGGCGCGCGCCCGATCGTCGCCGACGCCAACTGGCTGGCGCTGCCCGCCGATGGCGCCATCAGCCAGCTCGGCCCGATCCGCGAGGACCAAATCTTCCAGGCCAAAGGCCACCACTACAGCCTGGAAGCGCTGCTGGCCGGCAACTACCTGTTGGCCGAGCCGTTCCGCAACGGCCTGTTCGCCACCACCTACCTGGCGCCGCGCGACTATCACCGCGTCCACATGCCGTGTGCCGGCGTGCTGCGCGAAATGATCTATGTGCCGGGCGATCTGTTCTCGGTCAACCCGCTCACCGCCGCCAACGTGCCTAACCTGTTCGCACGCAACGAGCGCGTGATCTGCGTCTTCGACACCGACATCGGGCCGATGGTGCAAATCCTGGTCGGCGCCACCATCGTCGGCAGCATCGAAACCGTCTGGGCCGGCACCGTCACGCCGCCGCGCGAAGGCATTATCAAGCGCTGGACCTACCCGGCCGCTGGTGAAGAAGGCGCCATCGCGCTGGAAAAAGGCGCCGAGATGGGCCGTTTCAAACTCGGCTCCACGGTGATCAACCTGTTTACCGCAGGCAGCGTGCAGTTTGCGCCGCAGCTGCATAACGGCACCGTCACCCGCATGGGTGAAGCCTTCGCCGAAATCCCGGCCGCCGCTGAAACACCACAGACCCCGATCTAAAGGAATCGACGCCGTGCGCCTTTTCATCACGCTTTTGCTCGGTTGCCTGTTGTGGCAACCGGCGCTGGCCGCCCCCGTGCCGACCGAGACCCAGCTCAAACAGGAGCTGAAGCAGGCGGAAAGCAGCAAAAACGCGCCGAATCAGGCGGAGACCACCGAGGCGCTGCAAAGCGCCCTCAACTGGCTGACGGAGCGCAAAGAGTCGCAGACTCGCTCCGAGCAGTATCAGAGAGTGATCGACGATTTCCCGAAGATGACGCAGGAACTGCGCCGTCAGCTGGTGCTGGAAAGCAACAAGATCCTGCCGAACGGCGACGATCTGCCGGCCGCCGAGCTGGAACAGCAGATCCTGCAAACCAGCAGCCTGCTGCTGGAACAGGCGCGCCTGCTGCAGCAAGAGCAGGATCGCACGCGGGAAATCAGCGATTCGCTCGGCCAGTTGCCGCAGCAGCAGACCGAAGCTCGCCGTGCGCTGACGGAAGTGCAGCGCCGCCTGCAGGCGCAGCCTGCCAACCCGACCACGCCGTACGCGCAGGCCGCCCTGGCCCTGCTGCAGGCCGAAGCCGCGGCGCGCAAAGCCAAAGTGGACGAGCTGGAGCTGGCGCAACTGTCGGCCAACAACCGGCAGGAGCTGGCGCGCATGCGCGCCGAGGTCTATAAAAAGCGCCACGAGAAAATAGACGTGCAGCTGCAGGCGCTGCGCAACAACCTCAATGCCCAGCGCCAACGCGAAGCGGAACTGGCGCTGGAAAGAACCGAGCAGTTGGCCGAGCAGAACGGCGACTTGCCAAGAAGCATCAGCCAGCAGTTGCAGATCAACCGCGAACTGTCCGCTGCGCTGAACAGCCAGGCGCAGCGCATGGATCTGATTTCGTCGCAGCAGCGGCAGGCGGCGGCGCAGACGCTGCAGGTGCGCCAGGCGCTGAGCACCATCATCGAACAGGCCCAGTGGCTCGGCTCGTCGTCGGCGCTGGGGGAAACCCTGCGCGCCCAGGTGGCGACGCTGCCGGAAATGCCCAAGCCGCAACAGCTGGACGGCGACATGGCCCAGCTGCGCGTGCAGCGCCTGCAGTTTGAAAATCAGCTGGAAAAGCTGTCGCAGCGCGAATTCAAGCGCGACGACGGCAGCGCGCTGACCAGCCAGGAGCAACGCATCGTCGATGCCCAGCTGCGCACCCAGCGCGAGCTGCTCAACTCGTTGTTGTCCGGGTGCGACACCCAAATCCTCGAGCTGACCAAGCTGAAGGTGGCCAACACCCAGCTGATCGAAGCGTTGAACGAAATTCGCGACGCCACCCACCGCTATCTGTTCTGGGTGCCGGACGTCAATCCGATCAACTTCTCTTATCCGCTCAACGTGGCACACGATCTAACGCGCGTCCTGTCGTTGGACACGTTGTCGCAGCTCGGCGGCGCCTTCATGATGATGGTGACCAGCCGCGAAACGCTGATCCCGATCTTCGGCGCCCTGCTGCTGGTGATTTTCAGCATCAGCTCGCGCAAGCACTACCACGCCTTCCTCGAGCGCGCCAGCAGCCGCGTCGGCAAGGTGACGCAGGACGAATTCTTCCTCACGGTGCGCACCGTGTTCTGGTCGATTCTGGTGGCGATGCCGCTGCCGGTGCTGTGGGCCGCGCTCGGTTACGGCCTGCAAAGCGCCTGGAACTACCCGGTGGCGGAAGCGATCGGCAAAGGGGTGACCGCCACGCTGCCGATCCTGTGGATCTGCATGATCTGCGCCGCCTTCGCCCACCCGCAGGGGCTGTTCATCGTGCACTTCCGCTGGCCGGCGAAGCAGGTTTCGCGCGCCATGCGCTACTACAAGATGTCGATCTGGCTGATCGTGCCGCTGATCATGGCGCTGATCACCTTCGATAGCCTGAAAGAACGCGAGTTCGCCAATACGCTGGGGCGGCTGTGCTTCATCCTGCTGTGTCTGGCGCTGGCGCTGGTCACCCACAGCCTGAAACGCGCCGGCATTCCGCTGTATCTGGATAAAAACGGCTCCGGCGACAACATGCTCAACAGCGCCTTCTGGGGGCTGCTGCTGTCGGCGCCGCTGCTGGCGGCGCTGGCGTCGACCGTCGGTTACCTCACCACCGCGCAGGCGCTGTTGGCGCGCCTGGAGACCTCGGTGGCGATCTGGTTCCTGTTGCTGGTCATCTACCACATCATCCGCCGCTGGATGCTGATCCAACGGCGGCGCATCGCCTTCGATCGCGCCAAACAGCGCCGCGCCGACATCCTGGCCCAGCGCGCCCGCGGCGAAGACGAAACCTCGCACACCCCGAACAGCACCGAAGGCGCCATCGATCCGGACGATTCGGACTTCGATCTGGACACCATCAGCGCCCAGTCGCTGCGGCTGGTGCGGTCGATCCTGACGCTGATCGCGCTGGTGTCGGTGATCGTGCTGTGGTCCGAGATCCACTCCGCGTTCGCCTTCCTGGAAAACATCTCGCTGTGGGACGTGACTTCGACGGTCAACGGCGTGGAAACCGCCCATCCGATCACCCTCGGCGCGGTGCTGATCGCCATTCTGGTGCTGATCATCACCATGCAGCTGGTGCGCAACCTGCCGGCGCTGCTGGAGCTGGCGGTGCTGCAGCACCTGGATCTGTCGCCGGGCACCGGCTACGCCATCACCACCATCACCAAGTACTTGCTGCTGCTGTTCGGCGCGGTGCTCAGCTTCGCCTGGATCGGCATCGAATGGTCAAAACTGCAGTGGGTGGTTACCGCACTCAGTCTGGGGCTGGGCTTCGGCATGCAGGAGATCTTCTCCAACTTCATCTCCGGCCTGATCATCCTGTTCGAGAAACCGATCCGCATCGGCGACACCGTGACGATCCGCAACCTGACCGGCACCGTCACCAAGATCAATACCCGCGCCACCACCATTTCGGACTGGGATCGCAAAGAGATCATCGTGCCGAACAAAGCGTTCATCACCGAACAGTTCGTCAACTGGTCGCTGTCGGACACCCTGACCCGTGTGGTGCTGACCGTACCGGCGCCGGGCGAAGCCAACAGCGAGGAGGTGACCAAGATCCTGATGAACGCCGCCGAGCGCTGTTCGCTGGTGCTGGATAATCCGGCGCCGGAGGTTTACCTGGTCGATCTGCAACAGGGCATCCAGATCTTCGAGATGCGTATTTACGCCGCCGAGATGGGCCACCGCATGCCGCTGCGCCACGAGATCCACCAGCTGATCCTGGCGGGCTATCGCGAGCACGGCATCACGCTGCCGTACCCGCCGTTCCAGGTGCGCACCGAGACGCTGTCGCGGTTGACCAACAACGGCCGTACGCCGCCGTCTACGCCGGCGCCGAACACCAAGCGCGACGCCGGGGGGCTGTAAGCGCTTCTCGCGATAAAAAAAGGGTCGGCAAATGCCGACCCTTTTTGCTTTTTTCACCGCCTGAAACGTCAGGCGATCCCGACCGGGAAGGCCAACACGTCGCTCAGGCTCTCGGCGCCCAGCGCCAGCATCACCAGACGATCCACGCCCAGCGCTACGCCGGAACATTCCGGCATGCCGTGCTGCAATGCCGCCAACAGGTTGTAGTCGATCGGTTGCTGCGGCAGACCGCGCTCCGCGCGTTTGCGGTTGTCCTGCTCGAAGCGCTGCTGTTGTTCACGGCCGTCGGTCAGCTCGCGGAAACCGTTCGCCAGCTCAATGCCCTTGAAGTACACCTCAAAACGCTCCGCCACGCGGTGGTCTTCGGTGCTGATCTCCGCCAACGCCGCCTGGCTGGCCGGGAAGTGGTAAACGAACGCCGGCTTTTCACGGCCGATATGCGGTTCCACGCCCACGGTGAACAGCAGCTGCAGCAGCGTATCGCGATCTTCTTCGGTATCGGCGATGTTGCTCAGATCGAGTTTGGCCGCCGCTTCGCGCAGCTGCGCCTTCTCCGCCGACAGCGGATCGATGTCCAGATGGCGCAGGAACGCCTGCTGATAAGACAGGGTCTCCGCACTCTCGCAGTCCAGCACCTGTTGCAGCAGATCGTCCACCTCATTCATCAGGCGGTACATGTCGTAGTGCGGACGGTACCACTCCAGCATGGTGAATTCGGGGTTATGGTGCCGCCCGGCCTCTTCATTGCGGAAGCTGCGCCCCATTTGGTAGATCGGGCCGCTGCCCGCCGCCAGCAGGCGCTTCATGTGATATTCCGGGCTGGTCATCATGTATAGCGTCAGGCCCTCTGCCGCCCCCGGCCCGACGAAACGCGTCTCGAACGGGAATAGGTGAACGTCGGTGACCGTCGCCTGGCTCATGGTGGGCGTCTCAACTTCCAGCACGCCACGATCGGCGAAGAAACGCCGGATCTCAGCCAGAATCGCTGCGCGTTTCAACAAATTGGCGATGGGTGCACTAGGCTGCCAGCTTGCCGTTTCGCTCATGGTAATTAACTCCGAAATCAAACAGGGGATGCAGTCTACTCGCATCCTTGCAGCCAAACAAATTCTTCACGATGCGCAACCGGCCATAACGCCAATTTCCGATAAATAGGTGGCAAAAGCGCGTTAAAAAGGGTAAAGCACGCCGAACGCGCGAAAAGGCAGGCAAGCCTGTTGGGCAAGCGTTAATCGACAAAACAATCGATCACATCAAATTTCGACTACTTAACTTTAGGTATAGTTAATTCCCCATTATTGGTGGGAGATATCTATCCTTAACCTTTAAGCAACATTAATCGGTTCAATTAGTTAGCACCCGAAGAGTTCGCTAAATTTTAAGCATAGATATTTAACTTGCCGTTCTTAACAAGAACATTGGAGGAATGCAGTGCAAACCTTTAACGCCGATCTTGCCATTATTGGGGCCGGGGGCGCTGGTTTACGTGCAGCAATAGCCGCAGCGGAAGCCAATCCCCAACTAAAAATCGCGCTGATCTCTAAGGTCTACCCGATGCGCAGCCACACGGTCGCCGCCGAGGGGGGCTCCGCCGCCGTCACTCAGGATCACGATACCTTCGACTACCACTTCCACGACACCGTCGCCGGCGGCGACTGGCTGTGCGAGCAAGACGTGGTCGATCACTTCGTGCATCAGTGCCCGCGCGAGATGACCCAGCTCGAACAATGGGGCTGCCCGTGGAGCCGCAAACCGGACGGTTCGGTCAACGTGCGGCGTTTCGGCGGCATGAAGATCGAACGCACCTGGTTCGCCGCCGACAAGACCGGCTTCCACATGCTGCACACCCTGTTCCAGACCTCGCTGAAATACCCGCAAATTCAACGCTTCGACGAGCACTTCGTGCTGGATATCCTGGTGGATGACGGCCAGGCGCGCGGCCTGGTGGCGCTCAACATGATGGAAGGCACCCGCGTGCAGATCCGCGCCAACGCGGTGGTGATGGCCACCGGCGGCGCCGGGCGCGTTTACCGTTACAATACCAACGGCGGCATCGTCACCGGCGACGGCATGGGCATGGCGTTCCACCACGGCGTACCGCTGCGCGACATGGAGTTCGTGCAGTATCACCCGACCGGCCTGCCCGGTTCCGGCATCCTGATGACCGAGGGCTGCCGCGGCGAAGGCGGCATCCTGGTGAACAAAGACGGCTACCGCTACCTGCAAGACTACGGCATGGGCCCGGAAACCCCGCTGGGCGAGCCGAAGAACAAATACATGGAGCTGGGCCCGCGCGATAAAGTGTCGCAGGCTTTCTGGCACGAATGGCGCGCCGGCCGCACCATCGCCACCCCACGCGGCGACGTGGTCTACCTCGATCTGCGCCATCTGGGCGAGAAAAAGCTGCTGGAGCGGCTGCCGTTCATCTGTGAACTGGCCAAGGCCTATGTCGGCGTCGATCCGGTGAAAGATCCGATCCCGGTGCGCCCTACCGCGCACTACACCATGGGCGGCATTGAAACCGACCAGAACTGCGAAACCCGCATCAAGGGGCTGTTCGCGGTCGGCGAATGTTCCTCCGTCGGCCTGCACGGCGCCAACCGTCTCGGCTCCAATTCGCTGGCGGAACTGGTGGTATTCGGCCGCGTCGCCGGTGAGCACGCGGCGCGCCGCGCGCTGGAAACCGCGCCGGCCAACGGCGCCGCGCTGGATGCGCAAACCCGCGACGTCGAAACCCGCCTGAGCAACCTGATGAAGCAGGAAGGCAACGAAAACTGGGCGAAGATCCGCGACGAAATGGGGCTGTCGATGGAAGAAGGCTGCGGCATCTACCGCACGCCGGAGCTGATGCAAAAAACCATCGATAAGCTGGCCGAGCTGAAAGAGCGCTTCAAACGCGTCAAAATCACCGACAACACCAGCGTGTTCAATACCGATCTGCTGTACACCATCGAGCTGGGCTACGGCCTGGACGTCGCCGAATGCATGGCGCACTCCGCATTTAACCGCAAAGAGTCGCGCGGCGCCCACCAGCGCCTGGACGAAGGCTGCACCGAGCGTGACGACGTCAACTTCCTCAAGCATACGCTGGCGTTCCACAACCCGCAGGGCGCACCGCGTCTCGAATACAGCGACGTGAAAATCACCAAGCTGCCGCCGGCCAAACGCGTCTACGGCGCAGAAGCCGAAGCGCAGGAGAAAAAGAATAAGGAGCAGGCAAATGGCTGAGATGCAAACCCTGAAGATCGACGTCATGCGCTATAACCCGGAAAGTGACGCCGAGCCGCATTTCGTCACTTACGCCGTGCCTTATGATGAACAGACCTCGCTGCTTGATGCGCTGGGCTACATCAAGGATAACCTGGCGCCAGACCTCTCCTACCGCTGGTCTTGCCGCATGGCGATCTGCGGCTCCTGCGGCATGATGGTCAACCGCGTGCCGAAGCTGGCGTGCAAAACCTTCCTGCGCGACTACGTCGGCGGCATGAAGGTCGAAGCGCTGGGCAACTTCCCGATCGAGCGCGATCTGGTGGTGGACATGACCCACTTCATCGAAAGCCTGGAGGCGATCAAACCGTACATCATCGGCAACGATCGCAAACCGGAGGATGGCCCGAACGTGCAGACCCCGGCGCAGATGGCCAAATACCACCAGTTCTCCGGCTGCATCAACTGCGGCCTGTGCTACGCCGCGTGCCCGCAGTTCGGCCTCAACCCCGAGTTTATCGGCCCGGCGGCGATCACGCTGGCGCACCGCTATAACCTGGACAACCGCGACCACGGCAAGAAACAGCGCATGCCGCAGCTCAACGGCCAAAACGGCGTCTGGAGCTGCACCTTCGTCGGCTATTGCTCTGAAGTCTGCCCGAAACACGTCGATCCCGCCGCCGCCATCCAGCAGGGCAAGGTGGAGAGCGCCAAAGACTTCATGATCGCCATGCTGAAGCCGCAATAAGGGAGAAAAATTGCCATGACAACTCAACGTAAGCCCTATGTGCGCACCATGACGCCCACCTGGTGGCAAAAGCTCGGCTTCTACCGTTTCTACATGCTGCGCGAAGGCACCTCGGTGCTGGCGGTGTGGTTCAGCATCGTGCTGCTCTACGGTGTGTTCGCGCTGAAGGGCGGCGCCGAGAGCTGGGCCGGCTTCGTCGGTTTCTTGCAGAATCCGCTGGTGCTGTTGATCAACGTCGTCGCCCTGCTGGCGGCGGCGCTGCATACCAAAACCTGGTTCGATCTGGCGCCGAAGGCCGCCAATATCGTGGTCAACAGCGAGAAAATGGGGCCGGGCCCCATCGTGAAAGGGCTGTGGGCCGTCACCATCGTCGTCAGCGTGGTCATCCTGGCCGTGGCCCTGATCTAATCCGGAGGAAACATGATAAATCAAGCACCTAAACGCTCCGACGAGCCGGTTTTCTGGGGATTGTTCGGCGCCGGCGGCATGTGGGGCGCGATCGTCGCGCCGGCCATCGTGCTGCTGATCGGCATTCTGCTGCCGCTGGGGCTGTTCCCCGGTGAGGCGCTGGGTTACGAGCGCGTGCTGGCGTTCTGCCAGAGCCTGATCGGCCGCCTGTTCCTGCTGCTGATGATCATTCTGCCGCTGTGGTGCGGCCTGCACCGCATCCACCATGCGATGCACGATCTGAAGATCCACGTGCCGGCCGGCAAGTGGGTGTTCTACGGTCTGGCGGCGATCCTTAGCGTGGTCACCGTCATCGGCGTCGTCACGCTGTAAACCGCTCAGGCGGCCAACGCCCGTTGGCCGCCCTTTTCTCATCGGCTACACTGTCTACTCGCCCCCGGTAAACAGGAGTCACCGATGCGTTTATGGTCAAAGCTTAGCGTCATGCTTTCCGCCCTGCTCTCCGTCGCTTGCAGCGTCTCCCCGCCTAAAGACATCAAGGTCGTGACCCCTTTCGACAGCCAGCGCTATCTCGGCACCTGGTATGAGATTGCACGTCTGGATCATCGCTTTGAACGCGGTTTACAGCAGGTGACCGCCCACTACAGCCCGCGTGCCGACGGCGGACTGAAAGTCATCAATCGCGGCTTCAATCCGCAGAAACAGCAATGGCAAGAAAGCGAAGGCAAAGCCTACTTTATCGGTTCACCGCAGGTCGCGGCGCTGAAAGTGTCGTTCTTCGGCCCCTTCTACGGCGGCTATAACGTGATTGCCCTGGACCCGGACTACCGCTACGCGCTGGTTTGCGGCCCGAACCGCGACTATCTGTGGATCCTGTCGCGCACGCCGACGCTTGACGCCGCCGTGCGCGACCGTTTATTGCAGACAGCCAAAGGCTACGGTTTCGCCACCGACAAGCTGATCTGGGTGCAGCAGTCCGCCGATCAGTGACTGCTGAACTTCAACCCGAGGATGCCGACCACGATCAGGCACAGGCTGATGATGCGCGCGATATTGGTCGATTCCCCCAACAGCACCATGCCCATGATGGCCGCGCCCACCGCGCCGATGCCGGTCCACACCGCGTAGGCGGTGCCGGCGGGCAGCGTTTTCATGGCGTTGGCCAACAGCAACATGCTGACCACCATCGCGGCGATGGTGATGATGCTCGGCGTCAGCCGGGTAAAACCGTGGGTGTATTTCAGACCGATAGCCCAAACCACTTCGAGCAAACCGGCGATAAGCAGAATAATCCAGGCCATGAGACGGCCTCCCTACCACTGGGGTCGTCCCCGATAAAATGACGCGTAAACGGGTCGTCCCGTTCAGCGAGGTGATGCATGACGGGTAACCTCACCCGCACTGCGGCAGGATAGCAGCAGCGTTAACGCTCAGGCAAGGGATAGAAATGTGGCGGCTCTCCGCAGCCGGAACGCCGCCGGGTGGAATGCGGATTATTCCGCGCTGCGCTGAATAGCCTTGCCGCCGGCCTGAATGTCTTCACCCACACCTCGGGTGGTATTGCAGGCGGTCAGCGAGCTCAAAATCATCAAAGAGAAGATCGCGATAATACTTTTCTTCAGCATAAGAAAGTCCTTATTTGTCGTTGATGAAAAAGTACGGCTTTCTAAGCGTAGTCAAAATTGACGGAGGGTGTGGGATCGTGACCGGCTTTGTGGCGCAAATACATCGGGTTAAAGGCAGGATCAGCTGGCCGTGCGGGAGATGGCGCCGCCGAGATGCTGAACGTCTTCGCCGAAACCGCGAAACGTATTGCAACTGCTGAGGGAGAAAAGGAACAACAGGGAGAGCACGGCCAACAGCGTTTTCTTGAACATGCGGATTTTCTGCCAACGAACGAGGATGGGATAAAACAGAGGAACCGCGGGGGTTCCTCTGTTTTGAAACTTACTTAACGCGAGAGACGTATTCGCCAGAGCGAGTGTCAACCTTGATCACTTCGCCGATCTGGACGAACAACGGCACTTTTACCACGGCGCCGGTGCTCAGGGTCGCCGGCTTGCCGCCAGTCCCTGCGGTATCGCCTTTCAGGCCAGGATCGGTATCGGTGATTTCCGCTTCGATGAAGTTCGGCGGCTGAACGGCGATTGGACGGCCATCCCACAGGGTGATGATGCACTCTGCGTTATCCTGCAGCCATTTGGCCGCGTCGCCGACGGTTTTGCCGTCAACCTGATGCTGTTCGAAAGACTCAGGGTGCATGAAGTGGTAGAACTCACCGTCGCTGTACAGGTAGTTCATGTTGGTGTCCATCACGTCTGCGCCTTCGCAAGAATCGGTAGACTTGAAGGTTTTTTCCACGCGGGTGCCGGTCAGCAGACGACGCATTTTCACGCGTGCAAACGCCTGGCCTTTGCCCGGCTTAACGAACTCACTGGCTTCGACGGCGTAAGGTTCGCCCTCGAACATGATTTTAAGACCCGGACGGAAATCGTTGCTAGAATAAGTCGCCATGATGGCCCTCTGAATATTTGAACTGGTAGCTTAGCCAAAAAAATGGCACACATTATAACCCAAAGTACGGCACATAGAGAAGATTGGTTGCATCAACTCGCCGATGTTATTACCGATCCCGATGAATTACTGCAGCTTTTGTCACTGAATACGCACCCGGAACTGCCGCAGGGGCGCGATGCCCGCCGGCTGTTTGCCCTGCGCGTGCCGCGCGCCTTCGCTGCGCGCATGCGCCCCGGCGATGCCAACGACCCGCTGCTGCGCCAGGTGCTGACCGCCAGAGAGGAGTTCATCAACGCCCCAGGGTTCACCACCGATCCGCTCGATGAGCAGCGCAGCGTGGTGCCGGGCCTGCTGCACAAATACCGCAATCGCGCGCTGCTGCTGGTCAAAGGCGGCTGTGCGGTCAACTGCCGTTACTGCTTCCGCCGCCACTTCCCCTATCAGGATAATCAGGGCAACAAGAACAACTGGCGGCAGGCGCTGGATTATATCCGCCAACACCCGGAACTCGACGAAATCATTTTTTCCGGCGGCGATCCGCTGATGGCCAAAGACAGTGAGCTGGAGTGGCTGGTCGGCGAGCTGGAGACCATCCCGCACCTGAAACGCCTGCGCATTCACACCCGTCTGCCGGTGGTGATCCCGGCGCGCATTACGCCGGCACTGTGCCGCCTGCTGTCGGCCTCGCGCCTGCAGGTGCTGATGGTCACGCATATCAACCACGCCAACGAAATCGACCGCGAGCTGCAGAGTGCCATGGCTCAGCTGCGCCTCGCCGGCGTCACGCTGCTCAATCAAAGCGTGCTGCTGCGCGACGTCAACGATGACGCCGACACGCTGGCCGCGCTCAGCAACGCGCTGTTCGACGCCGGCATCCTGCCCTACTACATTCACGTGCTGGACAAGGTGCAGGGCGCGGCGCATTTCATGGTCAGCGACGATGAAGCGCGCGTCATCATGCAGGCGCTGCTGAGCAAGGTGTCCGGTTATCTGGTGCCGCGCCTGACGCGTGAAGTGGGCGGCGAACCGAGCAAAACACCGATCGACCTGCGCCTGATGCAGGAGTGATGCGCGCCACATGGCCTGATGGAACGAAAAGAGGAATGCCGTGGCATTCCTCTTTTTTTATCTCTGTGCGGCGTTTGGCCTCAGCGCCTTACGGGCACTTGTAAACCTGGCCGACCATTTTGCTGTCCAGCGGCGCGAAGCTGGAGAGCAGGTTCTGGCTTGGACTGTTGGCGCCGTAGATCACGTTGCCGCCCATTGCCGCCGCCTTGTTGCGCAGATCGTTGGCCGCACCGCGCATGGAGCTGCCCTCACCGCCATTGCCGGACAGCCAGTTGCTCTGGGTGCCGGTCACTTCCCCCAGCAGCTGGCATTCCGCCGCCGGCTTGCTGTCGGTGAACTTGATCTGCTGACCCGCAGCGGTCAGTTCATGAGTGGTGCTGCAACCCGCCAGCAGCACCGCTGCCGAAAGACCCAGTAAGGCTTTAATCCGCATCTTGTTCCCCATTCGATGTTGAGAATTACGCAAAAGCTTATCAGAAAGCGATGCCATCTCTTAAGCATCCGTTGCCGCGCGAGCAGGCCAACGTCTTGAGCGACAGCTGATGACTAACCAGTTTACCAGCTAAATCGCCCCGGGCGGCAAAAATATCATCAAATACAGAGCGGCGGCATTATACCCAGCCGGCACCGGCCGCCGAAGCCGACGCTTCCGGCTCTCCCGCCAGTTGGAATACCGCCACCGCCTGCGCCAGCAAGGCCGCATGCTCCTCCACGCCGACGGCGGTGGTCGCCACCTCTTCCACCAGCGCGGCATTCTGCTGGGTTACCTGATCCATCTGGGTCACCGCCACCCCGACCTGCTCAACGCCCTTGCTTTGCTCTTGCGACGCGTACGAGATGTTATCCATCAGCGACGTCACCTGGTTCACCGAGCCGACGATGGCATTCATCGTCTCACCCGCCTGTTCCACCAGCCGCACGCCGGCGGCGATATCGCCGGTGACGCCGTCGACCAGGCTGCTGATCTCCTTGGCCGAAGTCGCGCAGCGCTGCGCCAGATTGCGCACTTCGCCGGCCACCACCGCAAAACCCCGCCCCTGCTCCCCGGCGCGCGCGGCCTCGACGGCGGCGTTCAGCGCCAGAATGTTGGTCTGGAAGGCGATGCCGTCGATCACGCTGGTAATATCCCCCACCTGACGCGCGCTGTCGTTGATCGCCCGCATCTTGTCGACCGCGCTGGCCATCAGCGTTTCGCCGTTGCGGGCAATGCCGGCGGTCTGATTGACCATCCCGGCGGCCTGGTTGGCGTTATCGGCGTTTTGCCGCACCGTAGCGGTGATCTGTTCCATGCTGGCGGCGGTTTCCGTCAGCGCGCTGGCCTGTTCTTCTGTGCGGCTGGAGAGATCGGCGTTGCCGACGGCGATCTCATGCGTGCCGTGGTTGATCGACTCCACACCGTCACGCACCTGCTGCACGGTGGCGCTCAGCTCCTGCTGCATCGCCTGCAGGCTGGCGAACAGCATGCCAATCTCATCGTTGCTGCGCGCCACGATCTTGCTGCGCAGATCGCCACGCCCAACCTTTTGCAAATGTTCGGCAATCTGGCGCAGCGGCAGGATCAGGCGCCGGCGGAAATCACGCTGTACGGCGACCAGCAGCAGCAGGATCGCCGCCAGGGTGCCGCTCAGCAGGCGGGCGAACACTTTCTGAGTCTGCTCCGCCTCCTCCACCGCCAGACGGTGGGCGGCCACCGTGGCCCGCATGTAGTCGGCAAACTGGCCGTCCAACCGTTGGCGCACCTGACGCTTCTCGGCCGCCATGGCGTGCAGCCGTTCAATCAACGATGCCTGCGGCGTCTCGGCCAGCAGCGTCAACTCTTGCTTCAGCACTCTCTGCTGCGCCAGGTAGACCTTTTTCATCGCCTCGCCCAGCTCCGGGCGCGATACCGTCAGGCCCGGCGTATCCCAGAACAGATTGAAAGCGACATCGGCGCCGCGCAGCTCGCCGCGCGCCTCATCAATGCCCTGCTGAATATCGGCTCTGCTGGTCTGCGCCATACGCTCGAACGCCAGGTTGTCGATCAGCGTCTGCGTTTGCAGCAAGGAACGCCAGCTGCGGTTCAGCGCCGCTTCCTCGTCGGAGAAAGTGCTCATCCTGCCGATGCTGTTGCCGTTTTGCTGCATGAAATAGAAGGCGATGGCGCCGGTTCCCATGGGCATCAAGCCCAGCAGCAACAGCATCAACATCAACCAGGTGGCTATTTTCATATTTTTCAGCATAAGTCGTCTCCGTTGACAGTCACCCCGGCGGGGGAAAATTCCCCGCCCGGTAGGGGCTATATCGGTACGAAACGACAGCGGTTTAGGGCAAAAGCAAAATAATGCAATAATTCATTCAGTGAACTAATAACGCGCTAAACAAACATTCTTTTTATTGATTTTTAAGATAAAAAAACCCCGGTCGTTTGACCGGGGTTCTCAGCACACAAGCGTGTGGGGGATGATTACATCATGCCGCCCATACCGCCCATGCCACCCATGCCGCCTGCTGCGCCCAGATCCGGTGCGTCAGCCTTCGGCAGGTCGGTGACCATGCATTCGGTGGTGATCATCAGGCCAGCCACGGAAGCCGCGTACTGCAGAGCAGAACGGGTCACTTTGGTTGGATCCAGGATACCCATCGCGATCATGTCGCCGTATTCTTCAGAGTAAGCGTTGTAGCCGTAGCTGCCTTCGCCCGCTTTCACCTGGTTGGCGATAACGGAAGCTTCTTCACCGGCGTTAACCACGATCTGACGCAGAGGGGCTTCCATTGCGCGCAGCGCAACTTTGATACCCACGTTCTGGTCTTCGTTGTCGCCTTTCAGCGCGGCGATTTTGCCTGCAACGCGGATCAGCGCGACGCCGCCGCCGGCAACCACGCCTTCTTCCACTGCAGCGCGGGTTGCGTGCAGGGCGTCTTCAACGCGGGCTTTCTTCTCTTTCATTTCAACTTCAGTCGCTGCGCCAACCTTGATAACGGCAACGCCGCCGGCCAGTTTCGCTACGCGCTCCTGCAGTTTTTCACGATCGTAGTCAGAGGTCGCTTCTTCGATCTGCTGACGGATCTGAGCAACGCGGCCCTGGATGGTCGCTTCGTCGCCCACGCCATCGATGATGATGGTGGTGTCTTTGTTGATGACAACGCGTTTCGCCTGACCCAGGTCTTCCAGGGTGGCTTTTTCCAGCTCCAGACCGATCTCTTCAGAGATAACGGTACCGGCAGTCAGGGTCGCGATGTCCTGCAGCATGGCTTTACGACGGTCGCCGAAGCCAGGCGCCTTAACGGCAGCCACTTTCACGATGCCGCGCATGGTGTTGACCACCAGGGTCGCCAGCGCTTCACCTTCTACGTCTTCAGCGATGATCAGCAGCGGTTTGCCTGCTTTGGCAACGGCTTCCAGCACCGGCAGCATTTCGCGGATGTTGGAGATCTTCTTGTCAGCCAGCAGGATGAACGGGCTTTCCAGCTCAACAGAACCGGTTTCCGGCTTGTTGATGAAGTATGGGGACAGGTAACCGCGGTCGAACTGCATACCTTCAACCACGTCCAGCTCGTCTTGCAGGCCGGTGCCTTCTTCAACGGTGATAACGCCTTCTTTGCCCACTTTCTCCATCGCTTCCGCGATCAGTTTACCCACGGTTTCGTCGGAGTTGGCGGAGATGGTGCCTACCTGAGCGATAGCTTTGGAATCGGAGCAAGGTACGGACAGTTTTTTCAGTTCTTCAACCGCAGCGACAACCGCTTTGTCGATGCCGCGCTTCAGATCCATCGGGTTCATGCCGGCAGCAACCGCTTTCAGGCCTTCGGTGATGATGGATTGAGCCAGTACGGTTGCCGTGGTGGTGCCGTCGCCCGCCGCGTCGTTCGCTTTGGAGGCCACTTCTTTCACCATCTGTGCGCCCATGTTCTCGAACTTGTCTTCCAGCTCGATTTCACGCGCAACGGAAACGCCGTCTTTGGTGATGGTCGGTGCGCCGAAAGATTTATCCAGCACTACGTTGCGGCCTTTCGGGCCCAGGGTCACTTTTACTGCATCAGCGAGAACATTCACGCCACGGAGCATTTTCACGCGAGCGTCATTGCCGAATTTTACGTCTTTAGCTGCCATTGGTATTTCCCTTCAACTCGTTCAGTTCAGAAGATAAAGCGCAATTACGCTTCAACAATTGCCAGAATGTCGCTTTCGGACATGATCAACACTTCTTCATTGTCGATCTTCTCTGCTTTCACGCCGTAGCCGTCGTTGAAAATCACGATATCGCCAACTTTCACATCCAGCGGTTGGATGTTGCCGTTTTCCAGCACACGCCCTTTACCCACTGCAACCACTTCACCGCGAGTGGATTTACCCGCAGCAGAGCCAGTCAGGACGATGCCGCCAGCAGATTTTGATTCAACTTCTTTGCGCTTGACGATAACGCGGTCATGCAATGGACGAATACTCATTGAACGCTCTCCTGTAAGAAGGTCTCTATCAGATTTAGGGTTGTACACCGGATGGTTGTTATTACCGGCCTCGTGGCATTTGAGATGGGGGCGTTCCAGCCCCCTTCAAGGGGGCTAACGAAAAAAATTTCGCATTTTTGGTTCGGCGAGTGCCGCAGAGATGAAAAACGCGGCCTGGGCCGCGTTTGCTTAACGATCGTGAGGTTTGCGATCCTCGTCCGGGCGGTGTTCCAGCACCGGGCGCTCGTCGTCCTTGCGCTGGAATTCGCCGTCAAAGGTGTTGCCGTTGGCGGCGTCACCACTCGTCCAACCGCCGGGGCGATACACCGACAGATGCGGCATCAGCTTCAGCGTCAGCGATTTTTGCACCGGCGGCAGCAGCAGCAGCAGGCCGAGGAAGTCGGTGAAGAAGCCCGGAATCAGCAGCAGGAAGCCCGCCAGCACCAGCGAAACGCTTTTCACCATTTCCGCCGCCGGGCTTTCGCCGGCCGCCAGTTTTTGCTGCATCTGCACGAAGGTTTTCATGCCCTGATTGCGCACCAGCGAAATGCCGACGCAGGAGCTGAACACCACCAGCAACAGGGTGACAGCCACGCCGAGCACGGCGGCGACTTTGATAAAGATGGATATTTCTATGTAAGCCAGCAGAAATATCAGCAGTAGCGGTAACCAGCGCACCTGGTTCTCCTATCGGTAGGTAAAGCGCGGCCGCCACGGGGGCGACGGCGCGAAAAAAGAGGCCGTAAACGGCCGACGCTATTACAATGAGGGCATCCCCCCACCATTTCAACCGAGAGCCGGTTTTTATTGCTAAAGTTCACAAACGTGAAAGAAGTCACAGAACCGGAAAAGGGCATATCCTTAAACACCATAAGGTGATCTGGATTCAGTCATTTCTTATCAACCAGCATATGATCTGGGCAGCAACGGGCGATTTGGTTAATCGTTTCACGCCCCAAGCCTTCGGCAATATTAATTTAGGCTGTGCCCTTTAGCCTTGACCTGACAAATTATTAATTCGGCAGCAACACATAGAGAAGGTTCTCATGTCAAACAACATTCGTATCGAAGAAGACCTGTTAGGAACACGTGAAGTCCCCGCAGACGCTTACTACGGAGTTCACACTCTGCGTGCGATTGAAAACTTCTACATCAGCAACAGCAAAATCAGCGATGTCCCCGAGTTCGTTCGCGGCATGGTGATGGTGAAAAAGGCCGCGGCGATGGCCAACAAAGAACTCAAAACCATTCCGCGCAAAATCGCCGACGTGATCATCCAGGCCTGCGACGAGGTGCTGGATAAAGGCAAGTGCATGGATCAGTTCCCGGTGGACGTATTCCAGGGCGGCGCGGGCACCTCGCTGAACATGAACACCAACGAAGTGCTGGCGAACATTGGCCTGGAGCTGATGGGCCACCAAAAAGGCGAATACCAGTACCTGAATCCGAACGATCACCTCAATAAATGCCAGTCCACCAACGACGCCTACCCGACCGGGTTCCGCATCGCGGTGTACGCCTCCAACCAGAAACTGATCGACGCCATCAACCAGCTGCGCGAAGGCTTCGATCGCAAGGCGAAAGAGTTCGAAACCATCCTGAAAATGGGCCGCACCCAGCTGCAGGACGCGGTGCCGATGACCCTCGGCCAGGAATTCCACGCCTTCAGCGTGCTGCTGAACGAAGAGACCCGCAACCTGCACCGCACCGCGGAGCTGCTGCTGGAAGTGAACCTGGGCGCCACCGCCATCGGCACCGCGCTCAACACCCCGGAAGGCTACCAGCCGCTGGCGGTGCAAAAACTGGCGGAAGTCAGCGGCCTGCCGGTGGTACCGGCAGAAGACCTGATCGAAGCCACCTCCGACTGCGGCGCCTACGTGATGGTGCACAGTGCGCTCAAACGCCTGGCGGTGAAACTGTCCAAAATCTGTAACGACCTGCGCCTGCTCTCCTCCGGCCCGCGCGCTGGCCTGAACGAAATCAACCTGCCGGAGCTGCAGGCGGGATCGTCCATCATGCCGGCCAAAGTGAACCCGGTGGTGCCGGAAGTGGTCAATCAGGTGTGTTTCAAGGTGATTGGCAACGACACTTGCGTTACCATGGCGGCCGAAGCGGGCCAGCTGCAGTTGAACGTGATGGAGCCGGTGATCGGCCAGGCGATGTTCGAGTCGATCCACATCCTGACCAACGCCTGCTACAACCTGCTGGAAAAATGCATTAACGGCATCACCGCGAATAAAGAAGTCTGCGAACACTACGTCTTCAACTCGATCGGTATCGTCACCTATCTGAACCCGTTCATCGGCCACCATAACGGTGACATCGTCGGGAAGATCTGCGCCGAAACCGGCAAGAGCGTGCGTGAAGTGGTGCTGGAACGCGGCCTGCTGACCGAAGCCGAGCTGGATGACATCTTCTCCGTGGAGAACCTGATGCACCCGGCCTATAAAGCCAAACGCTATACGGATGAAAATGAACAATAACAGACCTACCCGGTAGCCCTGAAAGGCACGCTAAATCCTCTGGATAGCGTGCCTTTTTACTTTTAGGCGCCCACAAAATTTTAACGTTTGATTTTCAATTTCTCTCATTTTAAGGAGTAAACACTATGCTAGCCTTGGAATTGGTTATCGTTCTGCTGGCCATCTTTTTAGGGGCCAGGTTGGGCGGTATCGGTATCGGGTTCGCGGGGGGGTTGGGCGTTCTGGTCCTGGCGCTGATCGGCGTCAAGCCGGGCAGCATCCCTTTCGACGTGATTTCCATCATCATGGCGGTGATCGCGGCGATCTCCGCGATGCAGGTCGCCGGGGGGATGGACTACCTGGTGCAGCAGACCGAAAAGCTGCTGCGCAAGAACCCCAAACATATCACCATTCTCGCCCCTATCGTCACCTACTTCCTGACCATCTTCGCCGGCACCGGCAACATCTCGCTCTCGGCGCTGCCGGTGATCGCCGAGGTGGCGAAAGAACAGGGCATCAAACCTTGCCGGCCGCTGTCGACCGCCGTGGTCTCCGCCCAGATCGCCATCACCGCCTCGCCGATCTCCGCCGCGGTGGTGTACATATCTTCGGTGATGGAAGGCCACGGCGTCAGCTACCTGCACCTGCTGATGGTGGTGATCCCGTCCACCTTCTGCGCGGTGCTGGTGATGTCGCTGCTGGTGACCTGGCTGTTCGACTCCAAGCTGTCTAACGATCCGGTCTACCTGAAACGCCTGGAAGAGGGCCTGATCACCCTGCGCGGCAACAACGCGCTGGCGATCAAACCGCGCGCCAAAGCCTCGGTGCTGCTGTTCCTGCTGGGCGTACTGTGCGTGGTGGCCTACGCCATCATCAACAGCCCGGGCCTGGGCCTGGTGGCCAAGCCGCTGATGAACACCACCAACGCCATTCTGATCATCATGCTGAGCGTCGCCACGCTGACCACCCTGCTGTGCCGCGTCGACACCGACATGGTGCTGAACTCCAGCACCTTCAAGGCCGGCATGAGCGCCTGTATCTGTATCCTCGGCGTCGCCTGGCTGGGCGATACCTTCGTGCAGGCCAACATCGACTGGATCAAAGAGACGGCCGGCAGCGTCATTCAGGCGCACCCGTGGCTGCTGGCGGTGATCTTCTTCTTCTGCTCGGCGCTGCTGTACTCGCAGGCCGCCACCGCCAAGGCGCTGATGCCGATGGCGCTGGCGCTGAACGTGTCGCCGCTGACCGCCGTCGCCTCCTTCGCCGCCGTTTCCGGCCTGTTCATCCTGCCGACCTACCCGACGCTGGTCGCCGCGGTGCAGATGGACGATACCGGCACCACGCGCATCGGCCGCTTCGTGTTCAACCATCCGTTCTTCATTCCCGGCACCATGGGCGTGATCTTCGCGGTGGTATTCGGCTTCCTGCTCGGCAGCGTCATGCTGTAACGCTTCGACCGGGGCTGCGGCCCCGGTTTTCCTTCTGGCGATAAACTCGCCTTCTAGCCAATCCGCCTTCAGGGTATAGTGCCCATTCGAACCGATGAGAGGGCTGAAGATGTCTGATTGCGAAGCTGTCGTCATACTCTGTACCGCACCCGATGAAGCCAGCGCCCAGGAACTGGCGGCGCGGATCCTGGGCGATAAGCTGGCGGCCTGCGCCACGCTGCTGCCCGGCGCCACCTCGCTGTATTACTGGGAAGGGAAACTGGAACAGGAATACGAGGTGCAGATGCTGTTCAAAAGCGATCGCCGCCGTCAGCAGGCCCTGCTCGACACCCTGAAACAACATCACCCCTACCAGATACCCGAGCTGCTGGTATTGCCGGTGATGGCCGGAGATAAAGACTACCTGTTATGGATCAACGCTTCATTAAACTGATTTTGCTGCTGTGCAGCCTGTTCTTCCTGCCGCAGGCGGCGCAGGCTTCACTGTTCGCGCCGACGGGCGGCAGCCAGTTCGTGCCCGTCGATCGGGCCTTCGCTTTCGATTTCAAACAGCAAGGCAACCAGGTAACGCTGAACTGGCAGATCCGCCCCGGCTATTACCTGTATCGTCAGCAGATCAAACTGGTGCCACAGCAGGCGACGCTCGGCGCCTTTACCCTGCCGGAAGGATTGAGCCACAAGGACGAGTTCTTCGGCGAAGTCGCCATCTTCAAGCAGCAGCTTAATCTGCAGGTGCCGCTGCAACAGGCAGCGGCCAACGCCAGCCTCAGCGTCACCTATCAGGGCTGCGCCGAGGCCGGCTTCTGCTATCCGCCGGAAACCCGGGTCATCCCGCTGGACGCGGTCAGCGCCGGCGCTGCCGCCCCGCTCCCGACCGCAGCACCGGCTGAAGCGCCCGCCGCACCGGCCAGCCTGCCGTTTTCGCCGCTGTGGGCATTGCTTATCGGCATCGGCATCGCCTTCACGCCGTGCGTGCTGCCGATGTACCCGCTGATCTCAGGCATCATTCTCGGCCGCGACCGGCCGCAAAGCAGCGGCCGCATTCTGGCGCTGGCGGTGGTTTACGTGCAGGGCATGGCGCTGACCTATACCCTGCTCGGGTTGGTGGTGGCCGCCGCCGGCCTGCAGTTCCAGGCGGCGCTGCAGCATCCTTATGTCTTGATCGGCCTGTCGGTGCTGTTCATCGCCCTGGCCCTGTCGATGTTCGGCCTCTATTCCCTGCAGCTGCCTTCCGCACTGCAAACCCGGCTGGCTAACTGGAGCAACACCCAGCGCGGCGGCTCGCTGACCGGCGTGTTCCTGATGGGCGCTCTGGCCGGGTTGATTTGCTCGCCCTGCACCACCGCGCCGCTCAGCGCCATCCTGCTGTATATCGCCCAGAGCGGCAATCTGTGGGCAGGCGGCGGCACGCTGTACCTGTACGCGCTGGGGATGGGCATTCCGCTGGTGATCGTCACCCTGTTCGGCAACCGCCTGCTGCCGCGCAGCGGCCCGTGGATGCAGTACGTGAAAGAGGCCTTCGGCTTCGTCATTCTGGCGCTGCCGGTATTCCTGCTGGAGCGGGTGATCGGCGATCTGTGGGGCATGCGTTTGTGGAGCCTGCTCGGCCTGGCGTTCTTCGGTTGGGCCTTCGCCCTGAGCCTAAGAAGCGCGCGCGGCTGGGCTCGCGCCCTGCAACTGCTGCTGCTGGCGGCGGCGGTGATCGCCGCACGGCCGCTGCAGGACTGGGCTTTCGGCGCCGACCAGGCGCAGCAGGCCGCTCAGCCACACCTGTCCTTTACCCGCATCAACAACGTCGCACAGCTCGATCTGGCGCTGCAACAGGCACGCGGCAAGCCGGTGATGCTCGATCTGTACGCCGACTGGTGCGTAGCCTGTAAAGAGTTCGAGAAATACACCTTCAGCGATGCGGCGGTGCAGGCGAGCCTGGCCAACGCGGTGCTGCTGCAGGCGGACGTGACCGCCAACAGCGCGGAACAGGCGGCGCTGCTGAAGCATCTGCAGGTGCTGGGGCTGCCGACGATCCTGTTCTTCGATCCGGCGGGCCAGGAACTGACGGTGCAGCGGGTCACCGGTTTTATGAAGGCGGAAGCCTTCAACGCGCATTTGCAGAAAGTGATGCGATAACTGACACTGAAGATCGGAAGCGAATGGGAGGAAGCACAAGTGCAACGTGAACACGTCCTTGATACCGCGCTGGGCCTGTTGGAACAACAGGGCCTGGCGACCGCCACATTAGAGATGCTGGCGGAAAAACTCGACGTTCAGCCCGGCGATCTCAAACGGTTCTGGCCGGATCGCGAAGCGCTGCTGTACGACTGCCTGCGCTACCACGGCCAACAGATCGACACCTGGCGCCGCCAGCTGCTGCTGGACGAAAATCTGAGCCCGCAGCAAAAGCTGCTGGCGCGCTATGACGTGCTGGCAGAATACGTGCAGCAAGACCGCTATCCCGGCTGCCTGTTTATCGCCGCCTGCAGCTTCTTCCCGGAAACGGACCACCCGATCCACCAGCTGGCGGAGCAGCAAAAGCTGACATCGCTGGAGCTGACCCGCGAATTACTGCGTGAAATGGACGCCGACGACGCCGACATGGTGGCGCAGCAAATGGAGCTGATTCAGGAAGGTTGCCTGAGCAAACTGCTGGTAAAACGCCAGCTCCATGACGTATCGGTCGCCAAACGGCTGGCGGAAGACATCTTGCAGGTGGCGCAGTGCCGGCGCAACGGGGCGCTGAGCTGAATCGGCAGGGTTGGTGAAGCCGCCACCCCGAGGCGATAGCCCCAACAGGCGCATTTTTTGCGCCCTTTGCCTGAAAAGCCAGCAACCGGAGGCATTTTAGCGTCTTTCACGCATAAAGCCGTTGACGGCTTTCGGCCAATACGGTTTAATGCTGCCCGTTGCCCGGATAGCTCAGTCGGTAGAGCAGGGGATTGAAAATCCCCGTGTCCTTGGTTCGATTCCGAGTCCGGGCACCATATTTAGAGAACCCAGCCTATGGCTGGGTTTTTGCTTTTCAGAGACAGGACTCTCCATCGAACTGCGTTCGATTATTCGGCCAGAGGCCTCACCCTGCGGGCCAGCGCTAAAGCGCTGTTCAACGCGGCGCCAGCGCCGGTTGTCCGAGTCCGGGCACCATATTTAGAGAACCCAGCCTATGGCTGGGTTTTTGCTTTTCAGGGACTGGACTCTCCATCGAACTGCGTTCGATTATTCGGCCAAAGGCCTCACCCTGCGGGCCAGCGCTAAAGGACTGTTCAACGCGGCGCCAGCGCCGGTTGTCCGAGTCCGGGCACCATATTTAGAGAACCCAGCCTATGGCTGGGTTTTTCGCTTTCTGGGATACGGACTCTCCATCGAACTGCGTTCGATTATTCGGCCAAGGGCCTCACCCTGCGGGCCAGCGCTGAAGCGCTGTTCAACGCGGCGCCAGCGCCGGTTGTCCGAGTCCGGGCACCCTATTCAGAAGAACCCGCCTATGGCGGGTTTTTCGCTTTCTGGGGTACGGATTCTCCATCGAACTGCGTTCGATTATTCGGGCTTTCGTTGACTCGGCGGGATCAGCCCAATCAGCGCCAGCACACAGGATTTGGCGGCCAGCACCAGATTGAGATGTCCGGGAAAATCGACGTTGATAAACCAAAAAACAAAGAAGATCGCCAACGAAACCGGCCAGGCAAGCACGAAGAACCGGGTGTCACATAGTCGCCGGGCGCAAAACAGCAGCGTCAGCACCACCGCCAATAGCCCGACAGGAAGATACAGTATCAGCCTCAGGTAAGAGGCGACGACATCGGCGAACGATACGTTATTGATGACGGAAATCGTCAATTTCTGAAAGAATAATGCGTCGTTGTTATAGAGCTCTAAAAGATTTAGCCACGCAAAGCTGAGCCCTATCGTTAACGACATCCATACTGCGTACTCTTTGCGGGATAGGGGATTGGTGATCAAACTCAGTCTCTCGTTCAGCCAGCGGTTCCGAACAAAGGATATAGCATAACAACGCTGAACCGGCGGTAAACGGCGGTTCAGCGTTGTTGTTCAAATCGTCTGAACAGACACTCTTTTTCTCACTCCGCCATCGTCTCCGTACGCGCGAAATGAATAAACTCAGGCGCCGCAATACGCAGATAATCCTGCGCATTGAGTACCACGGAGCGCTCCAAATCGCCCGCGTTAAACGCAATTTCATCGTAACGGTCAAACAGCTCCGGATCGGCCACCAGCCTGAGCTGCGGGTGGAAGCTGAACGGCGGGATCGCCCCCGGCACGCAGGCCGTCAGGGTCGCGATTTCCGCCGGGCTGACCAACGACGCCTTTTTACCGCCCAACTCGGCCGCCAACCGCTGCAGATCCGCCTGCCGATCCGCCGCCAGCACCGCCAAAATGTAATGCTTGCCGCCGTCGATGCGCGTTTGGCACACCAGAGCCTTGGCGCCCTGCCCCTGTTCGGTGCCGCGCAGCGCCGCCACCGCTTCGCAGCGCCCCTCCGCCGGATGTTCTATCACCCGGAATGCGGCCTCTCCGGCGCTCAGCAACGCCACGACCTGCTCAAATACCGTCTTGTCTGTCACCATGGTTCTCTCTCGTCACCTGCCTGTTTCTATTGACCTGCCAGCAACTCGCCGTAGCGGCGAATGTCGACGTTGCCACCGCTGATGATCACACCGACGCGTTTTCCCCGCAGCATCGATTTCTGCGCGCAGGCGGCGGCGAATCCCAGGCAGCCGGTTGGCTCCACCACCATTTTCATTCGTTCGGCGAAAAAGCGCATGGCGCTAATCAGCTCATCGTCGGTCACCGTCAGAATGTCGTCAACGTCCCGGCAGATAATCGGGAAAGTATATTGGCCCAGGTGCTGCGTCTGCGCGCCATCGGCGAGGGTCTGCGGCGTCTCAATGTGAACTATGCGGCCGGTACGGAATGATTGCTGCCCGTCATTGCCCGCCACAGGCTCTACGCCATAGACTCGGCAACCCGGCGACAGCCGGCGCGCGGCGAGCGCAGAACCGGCCAGCAACCCGCCGCCGCCCAGACAAACGAACAGCGCGTCCAGTTCGCCAACCTCGTCGAACAGCTCTTTAGCCGCGGTGCCCTGCCCGGCGATCACCTGTGGATGATCGTAAGGCGGGATCAGCGTTAATCCCTGTTGCTGCGCCAGATCCCGGCCGATCTGCTCGCGATCTTCATGATAACGGTTGTACTCCACCACTTTGCCGCCATAGCCGCGCGTCGCAGCCACTTTGGCCGCCGGCGCGTCGTGCGGCATAACGATCGTGGCGGGAATGTCGAGCAGCCTGGCGGCCAGCGCGATCGCCTGCGCATGATTACCGGAAGAAAAGGCCACGACCCCGGCCTTGCGCTGCGCCGGAGAAAACTGCAGCAAGGCATTCATCGCACCGCGAAATTTAAAGGCGCCCATACGCTGCAGGTTCTCGCATTTGAAAAATACGCTGGCGCCGAAATCGTCGTCAACCGTGCGTGAAGTCTGCACCGGCGTGCGGTGAGCATAATCCTTGATGCGCGCGGCGGCGGCGGCCACGTCGTCATAAACGGGTAAAATCAAATCGGTCATAGCGTTACCTGTCAGTAAGGGTTAAAGGGCGGCCAACGCGACGGCTTCCACTTCCACGGCGGCGCCATAATGCAGTTGCGATACGCCGGCCACCGCGCGCGCTGGGCGAAACTCGCCGATCCATTCGGCATACAGCGCATTGAAGGTCGGCCACAAATCGATATCCGTCAGATAGACGCGCACCTGAACCAGCTGCGCGCGGCCGACGCCGGCCCCTGCCAGGCAGGCATCCAGATTGGCCAGCACCTGGCGGGCTTGCCGCGCGAAAGGTTCTTCGGCCAGACTCTCACCGGAAAAGGCGATCGGCAATTGACCAGAGATATAGACCGTCCCATTGGCCGTGCAACTGGGTGAATAATGACCGGCGAGAGGAAAGCCGCCGCCGGCGTTGTAAACCACATCATGCTTCATATTTAATCCTTGCACAGGTTCGAAAAGCCCTGCGGAAACGGCGCAGGGCGGCATTCAGACGGGTTTGCGCGCAGCCGCTTCAGGCAGCCTCGCCTGAAAACCCACACGCTCTTTCTGCCAGTAAGAAATCGCCATGGTCGCCACGCCGTTGCCGGCCACGTTGGTCAACGTACGCATGGTATCCATCAAGCGATCCACGCCGAGAATCAGCGCCAGCCCCTCCATCGGTATCTCTGGAAACATCAACAGCGAAGCGGACAGCGTGACAAAAGCGCCGCCCGTCACGCCGGCTACGCCTTTCGAGGTCAACAGAAACACCATCAATAGACCGGTCTGTTGCACCAGGCTCAGCTCCAAACCGGCGGCCTGAGCGATAAACAGCGCCGCTAACGTCATGTAGATTGAAGAGCCGTCCAGATTCAAGGAGTAACCGGTCGGCACGACAAAACCGACGGTGGCTTTACTGCAGCCGGCCGATTCAAGTTTTTTCATCAGGCCAGGCAGGGCGGCTTCCGATGAAGTGGTGGTAAAGGCGATGATCAGCTCTTCCCTGATGAGTTTTAAGAAACCGAACAGGCTAAAACGGGTCAACCAGGCCACCACGGAAAACACCACCACAATGAGGAACAGACACCCCAGATAGACCAGCCCCACCAATTTCATCACCGGCATCAGCGCGCCGATGCCGTATTTGCCCAGCATGAACGCCGCCGCGCCAAATACGCCAACGGGTGCCAGCTTGAGGATGATATTGACCACTTTGAAGGTGGCGTCGGTCAGCAGATTCACCAAATCAACCACCGGCTTGCCTTTATCGCCCATTGCGTACAGCGCATAGCCAAACAGCAGAGCCACCAACAAGATTTGCAGCATGACACCGCCGGCCAACGCATCAACCACCGTTTTCGGGATGATGCTCATCACGAAGTCCACGCCTTGCAGGGGCTCCGCCGGTTTAAGCGCCGTGGCGGCATCAGCATGCAGGGCCAGCCCTTTGCCCGGCTCAAACAGATTGCCCATCGCCAGGCCGATCAGCAGCGCCAACGTGCTGACCACTTCGAAATAACAGACCGAGATCATGCCCAGGCGGCCAACGCCGGCACCGCGTTTAACCTGCGCAAAACCGGCTACCACGGTGAGAAACACAATCAGGCCGGCCACCATTTTGATCAGTTTGACGAAGGCCGCCGCCAGCGGATTGAGCTGAGCGCCGATTTGCGGCCACAACAGGCCCAGCGCGCCACCGGCCACCAGCCCCAATACCAGTTGAAAGGTCAACGTGTAATAAAAAGGTTTTCGTGCAGAACCGACGACTGAAGTTGCAGACATTATTGTTCTCCATGCCCTTGCGGGCCGTTGAAGCTAGCGCTGAAAAACCCCGGTGTGTGCGATACGGCTTTTAACGCACGAACATTGTCATACTTAAAACAAATAATCTAAAATTAGAAAATAAGTCCAATAATGATGTTATATACCTGCGCGACGGCCAAATGCCAATCGGGAAGTGCAGAATTGGGAGCAGGATCATTTTTAGTGCCGCCAGGCGCCAGATGAAAACCGCCGTGCGCCGCACTTGTGGTATGTTCTTCATCTGGCTCGAAATGAGCCAACGCCGCCAAGAAAGTGATCGGAGTGCCCTATGCCTGAAGTGCCGGAAAATTTGCTGTTATCCCAGTTGAATGTGATTGCCGAGGGGCTGAGCGCCACCTTCGCGCCATTTTGCGAAGTGGTGGTTCACGATCTGCAAAATCCCGAACACGCCATTTTGGCAATCCACAACAACCTGTCCGGACGAGAAGTCGGCCAGGCGGCGACGGAACTTGGCCTGGCTCGCATCGCTTCGGCGGAGTTTCCCAGCGTGATCGCCAACTACGGCAACCAGTTCGCCGATGGCCGCCCGGCGAAAAGCACCTCGATCGGCATCAAGAATGCGCAGGGCGACTACGTCGCCGCACTCTGTTTGAACGTTGATATGACGCTGTTCCGCGGCATGCAAAGCGCGCTGGCGCAGTTCACGCAAACGGCGGCCGGCGCGGTGACGGAACACCTGGAGCCCAGCGGCGCGGAGGCCATCCGCAACCGTATCGATCGCTTCGCCGCACGCCACGCCACCACGCCGCGCGCGCTGAAAACGCCGGAGAGAAAGCGGTTGATTCAGGAACTGAGGGAGCAAGGCCTGCTCGAGGTGAAAAAGGCGATGGAGATTGTGGCGCAGCACCTCGGCGTTTCCCGCGCTTCGGTGTATCTCTATGCGAAAGAAGAGTGAAAAGGCGGCACCTTCAGCCCCGCTTGCGTTACTCAGGCATTATTAATACAAAACCCGCCAGTACGGCGAGTTTAGACTCATGCCTCACTGGCAAATCGAAGCATATTTCTTCATAAACGGGCTGGCGCAAATTGACGCATAGATATCTTTTTGCCGCTGGCTGGCAGTGGACGCCGGTTTTTGCGCATCGCCGATGTTGACGCCGGTACCGTTGCTGCCGCTGGTGCTGCCGTTAATACTCACGTCAACGGACGTGTTGCCGCCGCTGCCGGTATTGCCATTAATGCCGCCTTCAATCACCAAACCTGCCTGGGCCAGCGGCGAACACATCAGCAGTGCGCAGCTCAGTAATGCAATTTTCTTACTTATCATTGCCTTTTCCTTATTGAATTACCTGACTTGATTTCTCGTACTTCAGACCATTTATCCATTCCCTGCTGCAGTTAATCCCTCTCTTTCACCTATCATCAGCCGTCTTTTCCTCATACGCTGTTCATGTTTGAAAAATGCATACAGGCTCAGAAAAAACAGCAGTATCGCCAGAAAAAAAAGACTCACTTTACCTTCCCTGGGTACATCTCGGCACCACACAAAATATAACATTCACTTGATAAATAGTTTTTCATAACTCATAAGCCATAGCGCGTTACGAGCCAAAAAAAACAGGGCTAACCCCCGCTCATCGATAAATAGCCATTAATAAACCTATAGTATTTTTTCACAACCTGTGTGACGTGCTTGTGAACTCTCTTTTTAAATTTAACATTCACGCCATTAATATATTAAAAAAAACACATAGCCATTTCATTAGAATTAAAAATAACAGGGGGTGTCAGAATAACAAAAAAGAAGAATTAGAGTATCCCTCATCAAGGTTAAGAATGTTCTCCCTCCTGGGACAACAGCCAGTAAATAAACTCATGATTCCGGCTTAACATCAACTTGCGCATAACCGATCGTTTATGACTGTGCACGGTTTTTACGCTGACCCCTAACAGCCTGGCGGTTTGCGACTGATCGAACCCATTGCGAAGATAGTTCACCACCTGCCGTTCGCGCCGGGTTAAAGGCTGATATTCAAACCGACTTGTAGCTCTGATATCACTTAGTATTTCGGACAACAGTACAAACAATTTATCAAGGCTATCCGTTCGATACAGCACGCGGGAAGCTTCATGGGAAATAATCGGCCTTTCCTTTATCATGACGACAGGCGCCCCCCCATTTCCATGCGCTGCGCTTCGCCTTGATGAAACGAATATCACATCAGGTCGGGCTATAGCATCCTGATTTAAAAAACAAAGTACCTTATTATTGACTTGGGCATACTTATTTAAACTACTTTTCAGACCAGCAGAAAAAAAACGATTGTCATCATTGATGATAATATTGATAACCTTCATCTTTGCCTCAAAAAAAACCATATACCGATAAGCCCTACAAAATTAAAGGACACTTTCGCTTACCGTTATTAACGGCCAAAAAAATAAATTCAAGGATAATCGACCGTCTTATTCTGGCCGATCGAGTAAAACCCACACAATCAATATGAGTTTATAATAAGTATGGCATTACCGCTGAACGGCCCCTCTTCAACATTCCCGGCAGTGTGCAAGGTAGATTCCAGATCAATAAGGACCCCACCAGTAGGAATGTTGATTTTCTTGCCAGTGATACCGGGAACTCCATCGATAGTGACGGTCGAGAAAAGACTCCCGTCGGCTTTTAACTCTATTTTCTCACTGGCATTATTGCTCACCACAGAAATATTTGCGTTGGCTGGGTAAGAACAAGAAAGCCTAACGCTTTCTTTTTTCTTATGGCCATTAACTTCGTCAGTACCTAATTGCCCATGATTCAGTATTGCCGCCCCCGCATCAATGTTGCACTCATTATTTGGTGGAGTCGGGCCAATACAATTTTGCCCTGGTAAAGACGCATAATATGAAGTTGACGCGTGCGCGTAAACCAGCGCATAACACACCTTCGAATAGGCCTCCCATCGAGTCTTAATAACACAGTTAGCTAATGGGCTTATCCCCGGATCACAATACCAGCCCGGACGTGGATAGCCGAACGGGCTAAATCCAACTTCAACCATAGGCGTTCCTACTTGCCTTAGATAGGAATACAATTCCCCCATTGTACGCGCCTTCTTTAACGCAGGATGCAGCCCACTACTTATCGAGGGGGAACCGTTTGTACCTACATAGTAATAGGGCGCACTTAAAGTCCCCAGATTGGTAAACACCCCAACAGTTATTATGCATCCCACTGTATTAGTGGGATTAAAACAAGGGCTCGGTGTTTGATCATTAAAATCAACGCTTACAAGTCGGCCTGTGCTACCTGCGCCAGAAGAATTCGCAGAGTGAATCTGGCCATCAATTATTGGCGCCTTGACTGTCTCCCAAACCATGCTAGCGCTTGCTTTACAGACAAAAAAAACAAGCAAGAATGAGGTAAAAAAAGTACGTTTCATCCATAGAAGTTTATTTTTAAAACCCGATTTGTAGCGAATCATAAGCACCCTTTAAAATTATTTACATATAAAAAAATAAGACTCACTATAAGTCGTGCATAAAAAACAGAGAGGCTTTGGCTTAAACGCAAACACCTTACCTATCAAAATTAAGGCTAGGTAGGGCATTAGCTTCTTAATAGTTGAATGCTGAAACCTCTATTCCTGCAACTAAGCGTATTCCAGCCAACTGCAGAAAGCGTTGCTATTCATATTCCGCCGTTAACGTGGCAGTTCCGGTGAAATCAATTCCCACCAGCATGCTCCCTGGCCGTGCAATTGGCACCGCGTAAAGCTTAGTCGGGTTGGCGGCATCAATGATCAATTTGGTATCGCTGACGTAAGTCGTGTCGCCTGTACCTTGCGTAATGCGCAAACCAAGATTGCCGACGCTTGACTGCAGCGGTTTGCCATCCCCCCAAGACACCGGCGCAAAACCCAGTTTGACTTTCAGATCACCGTATCCCGCAGAACCGCCGTTACAAGATACGCTATACGGAATTTCCATTTTTTTGTACGCGATGCCATCAATTTTATTGATGGCTACGTTGGCAAAATCCACGCTAATATCTTTGCCATCATTCAGCGTACAAATTGGTTGCTCGACCAATTTTCCGGTAAACTTTACATTTACCGCTTGCGCAGCCCCCCCCATGGTCAGTAAACCTGCGCAGAGCATTGCGGCCAAGCCTGAGCCACGCACCATATTCATTTTTTCCATATTCATTATCTTCATTTTCATCTCCTTATTATTGAACTTCTACGAGCAATGTGGCGGAACCGGAAAAGTCCCCGCCGCGCAAAGTGGCGCCGCTGTGTTTTATCGGTACGGCGTGCAGCTCCGGCAGATTGGGATAATAAAAATTCAGCCATTCATTCAACTTTAGCTGCTGGGTATTTTGAAACAGCAGCTTGATCGCCAAGTCATCCTTGTCAGTGCGTAGCAAGCCGTCGCCAAAGTTCGGGCTAGTGCCCTGCAATTTAATCTTCATATACCCATTCATGCCGGAAGTATCGCCATGGCAGACTACCCGATAGGGGATCTTTTTTTTGCCATAGTTAACGCCGTCAATATCTGCGATCTTCAGCTCGCCGAAGGGCACGTCAATGTCGTTGCCGCCGTTAATTTCACACTTCGGTTTGGCGATCACTACGCCTTTGACCGTTACGCCCACCGTGGCGGCTTGAGCGGGTTGGCCAATGAGCAGCACCGCCAGCAGGGTTAACGCCGAGGCAGCGGTGGCGGTAGCCGCCAGCCCACACCCCAGGCGCAGATATTCTGCGCCGGTTTGCAGCCTGGCTCGCCATAGAGTTTCCATTGCGTCTACCTCAGTCATAGTTCATCCGAAAATCAATCGCGGCGCGGTAGGCCCCCGCCAGCAAAGGCGCGCGGGTGCGTTCCGCCATCACATAGAACTGCAGACCGTTATCGCCCAGCGCCAGCAGCTGCGGCCGGCTGCGGCTACCCAACCGAACGTCCTGTTTACCGGCATCCAACACGCGCAGCCCCAGGCCGTTGGCGCCCTGTACCTGCACCAACTGCGGGTTATCCGCATCGGCCGGGGCGCTGAAGCTTACCGTCACCGCCGGCTGGTAGGCATCCCATAGCCGATAACCCAAGCGCGGGTCTCTGATCGCCGCCCCCATGCGCATACAGTCACGCAACCGCAGCTGGAATGCCACCGGTTCTGCGCGGCTGCCGGGCATGCTCAGGCTGCCGGTGGTGGTATCGCCCAACCAGATATCCTGATAGGCCGATGACATTTCCAGCCGACAAGCGCCTTCGGTGAGGGCGCCATGCACAAACAGCACGCCGCTATTGCCTGGCGCTGCCTGAACGTTGGCATTCGCCATCAGCGCCAGTGCCAGCGCTGCCGCCCGGCCTGCCCGTCGCGTTAAAATGCCTTTTCTTTGGCTGCCGTAGCCCACGCCATTCCTTTCCATTGCTTTTCCCCTGCCGCTTCAACTAGCGGAGCACCGCTGCCGGCTCCGATTATCCTTGCTTCTCAGGCACCACCTGGCAATCGCCAGCGCCACACTTGAAGGTCAACTCCGGGCGGCCGCCGTAGTCATTGATGTAGGTCAGCACCGGTGCATTGCCCAGGCCCGAAGCCCCCAACGCGATGTTGCCCTTCGGCGGTACCATCAGCGGCTCAAAGCCGGCGGCGGTCTTGCCGTTCTTGCTGCTGCGTGCATCAACCAGCGTGATGTAATACGGGGTCGGGTTGTTGACCTTAAAGCCATCACCCTGGCGCGTCAGGGTCAGCTGTTCCTGCCACGGAGCGAACGCACTGTTTTTGTTCGGCACTATCGCCGCCGGGCGATAGAACAGCTTGATGCGCGTCTGCAGAGCGATCTGCAGCGTGTTGGCCTTGCTACTCTTTGGCGGGATCTCGCGCAGGTTAAAATAGAACAGGCTCTCGCGATCCTGCGGCAGCACCTTAATACTCGGCAACGCCTGTACCTTGACCTGGCTTTGCGCGCCCGGCTCCACGCGCTGCACCGGCGGCAGCACGATCAATGGGCTGGTGATCTTCTCACCCTGCTCATTCTCCAGCCAGCCCTGCGCCAAATACGGCAGCTGAGTATTTTTATTACTGATGGTCATGCTGGCCGCGCTATCGCCGCCGTTTAAAATCACGCGGGTGCGATCCAGCGCAATGGCGGCCTGCGCCTGGCCGCTCAGTAAGGTGGCTGTCAGCAGGCCGGCTACCGAAAGCGTTTTTACAGTGTTGTTTCGCATAAAAAAGGTCCCATTTGGTCAAAGTTGCACTTACTGGTTTTCAAGGGTACGGCTTAGCCTTCCTGCGCCGCGGTCACCGGCCGGCACGGCAGCAGCAGGTCGCTCAAAGCGACATCCGCGCGCACCGCCGGCAGGTCAATCTCACATTGCGCTTTCCCTTCCCAATGCACCGTCATTTGTTCCTCGGCGCGAATACCGCTCAGGTACACGCTGCCGCCATCGTTCACTATCCCGGTTTGCTGCTTGCGGCGGTTGAATACCTCGGCGCCAAACGGAGGCGTGCTGCCGTCCGCCAGGCGAATCACCGCCATAGCTTTTTGCCCGGAAATCACATTGAAGCGCCGGTAGCCAATCGCACCCTCGGTGAGCGTCGCCTGCACCATCGACTGGGTCGCCTCTGCATCGTCCGCCAGGTTGGTCAGATCGATGCTAGCCCGGCTGCGGTAATAACTGCTGACGTCCGCCACCACCGCTTTGCCGAACATGTTGGTGCGGGTAGTAGCGCCAAAGCCGCGCACCGGCACCCCGGCTACGCCGTCGGTGTCCAGCATCAGGCGCGTACCGCCAAAGGCGCCGTTGCGGTGCAATGCCGCGCCCTTGGCAGTGAGCGTGGCGCCGCCCTGCAGGCCCATGCCGATTGAGCTGTACTGGCCGCCCTGATAGCTCACGTTGGCGTCAATCTTGGCAATGTCGCTATCGTGGCTGTAGAAGCCGCTGGCGGATTCGCCGCTGCGCGAGCTGCCGGCGCTCAGCTGATAGTTATTGTGCTCATCCAGCCGGCTGTAATACCCCACCCGCTGGCTGTTGTTGTTGCGGTTCCACGCGCTGCTGTAGCTGAGGTTGGCATTCACCCCCCACGGCACCGACAGGCTCAGATACATGCCGTCGTCATTGGCCCTCTGGGCTTTATTGCGATAAGCGGTTAACGACGCGCTCATATTCCTGAACGAGCCCAGGTCAAAATAGCGTGACACCGCCAGGCTGTAGCGTTCACTGGTTGGTTTATCCCAATAGGTCTGGTGGTCATAGTTGAGATAGGCGCTGACCCCCAGATCGCGGAACTGCTTGTTAAAGGTGATGGTGTACATCTCCCGGCTTTTGCCGTTCTGCATGCCGTGATAGCGCGCATCCAGGTATTCGCTCATGGTCATAAAGTCCTGCACCGAGAAACGGTAACCGGCGAAGGTGACCTGACTGTCGTATTCGTCAAAGCTTTTCGAATAGCTCAGGCGGTATGAGCCGCCGCTTTTGGTGCCGTCTTCGCTCGGCAACCTGGCCCGTGACTGCGTGCTGTCGAACGACAACGCGCCAAACGCCAGCAGATCGCGCCCCAGCCCCAGAGACAGCGCGTTGTAATCGCCCGCGGCGATAGCCCCGCCATACAAGGACCAACCGTTGCTCACCCCCCAAGAGAACTCACCGGCCGCAAAGGCTGGCCCTTGCAGGTTATGTTCCCAGTTCGACGGCCGGCCACCGGCGAGTTTGTAACGCACCATGCCAGGGCGGGTCAGGTAAGGGATGTTGGCGGTATCCACCTGAAACTGCTGCACGCTGCCATCCTGTTCTTCTACTTTCACATCCAGCTTGCCCATTACCGAATCGCTCAGATCCTGGATACGGAATGGCCCGGCGGCGACCTGCGCCTCGTACAGCACCCGCCCCTGCTGGCTGATCGTGACCTTGGCGTTGGTTTTGGCGATACCCGTCACCTCCGGTGCATAACCGCGCAGGTTGGGTGGCAGCATGTTGTCGTCCGATATCAGGCTGAGGCCGGTAAAGCGGAAGCTATCGAACAGGTTGGTCTGCAGATAGTCTTCACCCAGCGCCAGGCGCGCACCCAGCTTCGGCAGAGCGCGGAAGGCGTAGTAACGGCTCCAGTCAAACGACTTCTGGCTCGACTGGCCCGAGCCGGTCTGATGGCTCAGGCTAGTCTGCCAGTCGGCACGTAGCCGCCAGGCGCCGAGGTTGGCGCCCACCGCACCATTGCCGCCCAGCCGCTGCGTCTGCCCGCCGCCATTTCTGTTGCTCTGTGCCTGGCCATTCAGGTTGTAGTCCAACAACAGGCCGGGAATGCCGTTATCCCAGCGCGCCGGCGGATCCCAGTCCGGCGAGGAATATTCCAGATAGGCCTGCGGGATGTTCAGGTACAGCGCCGAAGCCGCCAGATCGCCCCGGGCTTCGATGCCGTTGAGGCTGGCAAGATCCAGACACTGCTCGTTGTGCCACCAGCGCAGCTGCTTGAGAAATTCTGCTTTAAAACCCAATTGCTCGACCAACTGCGGTGAAATGCAGGCCACGCTGTCTTTAGGATCGTTTTCCGGCTGATAGAAGGTGACAGGCTGTTCATCCAATGCCTGCTTGTTCATCAATACCGTCATGTTGTACGTACCCGGCATAATGTAAGCACCGGTGGAAAAGCGGCTGAGATCGATATTTTTCCTATCGTTTATATCCAGAATGTCGGTGTTGAATTGAATCGCATCATCTGCACGTAACGGAAACGCCAGACTGCACAGGGCCAACGAAATGCATATCCCTAACAAGCTTAACGGGAGCGCTCCCGATTTAAATTTTTTCGCATCCATGATTCCGCCAACCTTTGACTTATTTATAATCAGTAATAATCCAATTTAAAACGAATGGCGGAGCGGTAATCCCCTGCACGTAATACCTGGCGGTTAGCCACCAGCTGCATTGAATAATTCAATCTATAATCTTTTGTTAGAGTATTTTCTATCGACACTGGCACCCCGGGATTAACCTCTTTACCAATACTATCGGCAATTCGCAATGCAACGCCGCGGGCATCCCCTATCACACCGAAGTTTTTACCTTCTGCGTGCCCATCAAATATCATGCGGAAATGCTGGCGACCAGAAATACCAGTATCATCGCCAGACAGCCCGCAATTCACCAATTGCACAGTAAAAGGGCGAGTTAATCCGTGCCCATCGCGAGATATTTGCTCTATCGGCAAACTTTTCATGTCTATAGTTTGATCGCGGCTTGCCGATTCAATTGCGCAGGCTGCGTTAACAATAGCGCCTTCCATATTGACTCTTCCCCAGCCAATAACCGAGGCCGCTGCCGGCATCGTCTGAGTAATAAAAAGCACGGCCAATAGGGAAGGCGCCATTCTATTTTTGCCAATGGGGGCCATATACGTTATTCCTTGCGAATATGAATCCATCAGGAGAAAAAAGCATGCGGGCCCGCCCGCATGCTGGCATCACTGAATTAAAACTATTACTGGTAGCTCAGCGCGAAGTTAACCACGCTGGTGAATGCACCTGGAGTGATGGTATCCAGAGCACCGCCGTTCCCTTTCAGGAAGGCTTTGAATGCCAGTTCGGCACCAGTATCACCAATTTCGATCTTCTGCCCGGTGGTCGCTGTGCCCAGCTCTACAACGGCGTTAGAATTAAGGGTATCGGTGATCACAATGCTCGCACCTTTGGCGGTGCTGCCGCTGCCCAGTGCAATCATCTTCTTATCGGTGCCGGCGGAACCACCGGCTTCACCGGTAAAGGTTGTCTTGACGGTTTTTGTCGTAGTATTAGAGCAGTCTTCCAACTTAATGCTGAACGGCTCTTTTACTTCAGACTCGCGGCCGTCTTTCAGGCTCAGGTTGGAAATCTGACCCAGCGGTACGGTTTGATCGATGCTGCCCGGTGCAATAGAGCATGGCGCATCAATGATTTCACCCGTGAAAGTGACAGTACCGCTACCCTGATTTGCCGCCTGTGCCATCATGGAAGAAACGCCAAAAGCCAATACCGCTGCCATCATGATTTTATTCAGTTTCATAATAATCCCTTACATTCCTTAGTAAGCATGAGGTTGTAATAAATGACAATTAATTAGTCCGATTAAGTCGCAGGCAACTCCTTGTGTTTGCACCTGGTCATTATCTTACTCAGTTAGAGTTAGCCATCTAATTGTCGGAACATCGCTTTTCTTGCTGACACGCGGCATTTTCACGCTCCGTATCAGTGGCAACAAATCTACCCTCCATCGCACGAAAATAAAATGTTATGTCGCAAAAATACAAAAACACAGGATTTATACAAAATAAATACAAATTAAATAGATTTTAATTCTGTAAAATAGAAATTAAGTAATAACGATTATTTTTTAATACTTATAAACCAAGCCAATCATTACGATAATTATATAAATACATGGAAAAATCCTATTGACTCCCCCCCCTGGAGGATTGAAAAAACAGGTCGCAGGTCTCAGAATCATCTCTCGACAGGTAAGTTGACAGGTTGAAAAAATGATTTTCCATATAAACAACAATGTTCTCTACGATGAAGAAGAGAACACGCTAGCGCATATCGATAATGCGGCGACTAAAATAGTGTTACTTAGACCCAGCGCCAGGCTGTTATCACTGTTCATCCGTAACAATAATGTTCTTCTTATGCGGGAGAAGTTACTTAATGAAGTTTGGGTGGAGCATGGGCTCAAGGCCTCAAATAACAATCTGAATAATTATGTTTCAGGCCTACGCAAATCCCTTGCACAATTCGGCGAAGAGAAAATCATAGTCACCTTCCCCCGACAAGGTTTTAAATTCACCGCAGAAAGCATTCATGTAGAAAATGAAAGCAAAAGGAGTATAAAAACTGAATATGAAGCGGACGATACCAAGGAGGCTCGAAGAGGTGGGTTCTTCAGGCGCAAAATCGCCTGGTTATTGTTGCGTCGTTCGGTCGTAGCCATGCTTATTTGCCTACTGCCTTTTACCGCGTTCATGGTTTATAAACACAGCATGCATATCAATGTTTATCCACTGGGCAACTATGCGTCTTGTCAGCTCTACAGCATGAAAGCGGGGGGCGGGGACAAGGTAAAGGTTATCGAATTCATTCAGCGAGAAAGTTTGAATTGCGCCAGTAAAGCAGATGTTTACTACTATGACCGGGTGCAACAAGAAGGGATAAAAGACGGTGCCGGGCTGCTCACATTCTGCCCCAGAACGGCTAATACCCCCTGTTTCAGCAAACCCATTGACAATAATTAATCCATGTTTGCAATTTTATTTATCATTCACTAACTCGCCACCCCTCTGCCGATACGTCAATCCGCAGGGGGCACAGTTACAATGCCACCGAACAGACAAAATAGGGAGAGAGATTGTCGACAAACAAGAAATGGCTTGCATCAACCTGTTCAATGCGTACGTGGTATTGCTGGCCTTTCATCGGCAGACGGCGGTTAAGTGCCTCTGACACCAAGGTATCCTGCGGATTCCTGATATTGCTTTTGACCCAGAAGGTATAGTTGTCCCCACGGCGATGATATTCCAGACGCGCCACCCTGGAGATCACATATTTATTATTGCCGTCGAGAAAGCTTCCGTTAAGCAACAGCGTCGCTTCCCGTGTCCCATGTGGAATCAATTTAAGCAGCAACACGCGCTCATGGCGGCTTTCACCGTTATGATTAGCCACGCGCATTACCGCGCTGCATTCAGGCAGCCGGGGGGTAAAAAACAATCGGTAAATGGCGCAAGCGCTGATAAACAGCGCTATAGCCATTAGTGCGCCATAGCGATACCGCCATAACAATTTATAAACCCCAGCTTTCATAGAAGTTCTCGCATTGGACCTTTCCAGCCGCCATTTTTACCTGTGGGCAATAATAAAGATAAGCAATTCTCACCTTACCGGTGGTATTCGGCAAAATGGCCTGAGAGTCGAAATACAACAACGTCGCCGGTTCATGGCACTGAACATGATTATTTTTCTTCAGCATTTCCTGAAAATGCTGCCTGTCTATCTCACTGGGGCCCGTTTTATGATAGGAAGTCACAAATTGCACTTCGCAGTTGTCTATCTTGCCAACGTTTGCCACGCGGAGCGGCGGATACCCTGTCGCCAACCACGCCCAGATACCGCTCCCTATCGCCAGTGCGATCAGCACCATCAATGCATACCTTTTCAACCGTGGCATGTGGGGTATCAATGCGGGTGATGTATCACTCTCAGAAGGTTCAGCCAGTTCAGCCGGTTCAACCGGGCCTTTCACTTGGCTGTCTGCGGTTTTTAGCTGGGATGCGCGAAACATAAATCCCTGTCGAGGCAGCGTGACGATAATGTCATCCTCACCCAACGTGGCGAACATCTTGCGCAGAATCGAAATGGTGTTATTGAGATTATTGCCGGAGGCCACCTGGCCGTGCGCTTCCCACACCTGCGCCAGCAACGCATCGCGGGAAAGCACCAGGTTATTATTTCTGACCAACGCGGAAAGCAGGCGATTCAGCGTGGCCGTCAATGTGATAGGTGGGATGTCATCATGCAGCGAGACCAATTCCGATCTATCTTCATGATACTTAATATTATTATTAATTATATATCTCATAATCCCCTGCGCTATAACTAATAACGCTAATGACCCCCTACCAAGCGTAATGATATTAGCACAGCACTATTGATAAGAAAATTCTTACCAAATAAATATAAATTAATATAAAACAACAAGATAACAACACAGCAATGATAACAAGCGGCTGCACTCAAGGCTGGTTTTATGCTCCATATCGTCTTCTGATGCAGCTACCCACATGAATATAAACAAAAAACCCGCCATACGGCGGGCTATTACGCGATGTGATCATTTGAGTTTTTCAGCCCAAGCGAGCGATTTGCCGCTCCTGCCAACGCCCGAACAGCAACAGGCCGCATATCGCCCCGAGCAGCGCGCAGAACATGTCGGACTGGGTGTCCCACGGGTCGCCCTGGGTGCCGAGAAACTCGTCGGCGCCCTGGCCCAGCGCCAGCGCCGCCCACCATTCGATCAGCTCATACAGGGCACTGATGGCGAGCGCGATGCAGCACACCACGAAGCCCAGCATCTTGCGCCCCTGTACATAACCACCGCGCAGCAGGATCTCGCGCGCCGCCAGCGCCGGCACCAACCCCTGGAAGAAGTGCCCCAGTTTGTCGTACGGGTTACGGCCAAGACCCAGCCACTGCTGCACCTCAAACCCCAGTGGCACGCGGGCATAGCTGTACATGCCGCCGAAAATCAGGATCAGCGCGTGGAAGAAAATCAGCGTGTAGAGCAGCGGCGTCAGCGGGTAACGGCGATGGGTCAGCCACAGCAGCGGCAAAACGATCAAGACCGGCGCCACCTCCATCAGCCAGGTGGTGCGATCGTAAGGGCTGATGCCGCTGTGGATCAGCGCGGCCAGCAGCAGCAGAGTGATAACGGATAACAACAGCGGTGCGCGTGAGACGGGCATAACCAACGTTCCTTCGGGTCAATAAGGCAATCCACACTTTATACCGCAGATCGCACGGCGAAAAAAAACAGGCGGAGCGTCGCCGCTTCGCCTGTTCGGTGTGCGCTTACCCAGCGTAGGATTATTTCAGCGCGACGCGGATCACGTCGTCCGGCGCAGTCGCCTCTTTTTCGCGGCTGGAAGCCTGTTTGACGCTGACGTACAGCGTCTGGCCATCCGGCGACAGCGCCAGGCTGTTCGGATGGGTCGGCGTCTTGATGGTGTTCAGCACCTTGTAGCTCTTGGCGTCGATCACGCTTACTTCGCCCGCCTGGCGGTGGGTGACGTAGACTTCATTGCGCGCCGGGTTGAACAGCACCGCCAGCGATTCCGGCACGTCGATCTTGCTCAGGATGTTGCCGTTGCGGGTATCCACCACCAGCACCTGCGGCTGCTTGGAATCGGTGATGAAGGCGCGGTGAGTGGCGGTATCCAGGCTGATGTTCAGGAAGAAGTGCTCTTTAGACTCATCCAGCTTCTTGCGCGACAGCACCTTGTTACTCTGGGTATCGATGGTCACCAGCTCGCCGTCGGCGTTGGTGACGTACAGGCGTTTGGCGGCGGCGTCCAGCGCCAGGCCGGTGCCGTATTTGCCGGTGTCGGTCACGGTGGCGCGCAGGGTCAGATCCTTGCCGTCCACCACCCACACCACGCTGGAATCCCCCAGCCCGGTGATGTACAGCGTGTCGCTGTCGGCATCCGCCACCAGTTCACGCGGCGCCAGCGGCTTGACGGTTTCGGAGCGCTGGCGCGCGTCCAGCACCAGGCGGCCTTTCACGTCGCCGGTTTTGGCGTCGATGGCGGTTACCGAGTTATTGACGGTGTTGCCGAAGAACAGCGTGCCGGTCTTGGCGTTGACGGCGGCGCCAAACGGCTTGATGTCGTTATGGATAATTTGGGTCACGTCCAGCGTGGTCGGATCCAGACGGTAAACGATGCCGCCCTTGTCCAACTTGCGGCTCTGCGAGGTGGCCAGGTAGAGCGCGTTCTCGCTCGGGCTGTAGGCCATTTCATAGGCGCCCTTGCCGACCGGCTTGCGCAGCACTTCCGGCGCGGTTTGCGCCTGCAAGGTGTTGGAGAACAGCAGCGTGGACAGCAGCATCAGCGGAAATGCCGCGCGTTTTCCCTTGGTGATCAAAGTATTCATCAAAATCTCCTTATAAAGCCAACAGGGTGGCCGAACGGCCGCCCTCTGCTCGTGATTAAAATCAGGCTTTCTCTTCGGAAAGCAGCGCCCACCAGCTGTCGATGGTCGGGTTGCGCGCCAGCGCGATAAAGTCGATGTCGCCGCGGATCTTGCGCCAGCGGGTCGCCAACTCCATGATGCGCACCGAATCCAGGCCGTAATCGATCAGGTTTTCATCGTTGCCCATGTCTTCGCTGTCTTCGTCCAGCAGCGGCAGGATCTGCTGACGCAGCGCATCGATGCTGGCGATACCGGCCGCCGGCAGCAGAGACGCGGTGGTCACCACCCGGCCGCAGCGGCCGGCGGTGTAGCGCAACGCCATCAGGTGTTCGTCGCGCGAGAAGTCCGCCAGACCGTCGGCCACCATGAACGGCTGGATGTTGCGCATGAAGGCGTCGATGGCGGTGGTCAGGCAGCCGATGTGCGCATACACGCCGCAGATGATCAGCTGATCGCGGCCGGACTCCTGCAGGATTTCCTGCAGCGGCGAGCGATGGAAGGCGCTGTAGCGCCATTTCACCAGCACCGTATCGTCTTCGTCCGGCGCCAGCGCGGCGGTCACCGCCTGCTGCTCGGGGTGTTTGTTCAGACCCGGCCCCCACATGTCGTTCAATAGCGCGCGATCTGCATCGCTCTGCTGGTTCGGCTGCGCGGTATAGAACACCGGAATGCCCTGCTGTTTGCAGTAACGACGCAGGTTGGCGATGTTCTCCACCACCTGTTTAATCAGCGCGCTGTCCTCGCCCCAGAAGTTGAGGAAATACTGCTGCATATCGTGGATCAGCAGCGCGGCGCGCTGCGGTTCTACCTGCCAGGTGACTTTATTTTGCGGCAGTTCGTCCGCCGTCGGCAGCGCGTAATCATTAAGTTTTGGAATGGCCATCAATTAATCTCCCTGAGCCTGAGTCTGTAGTTGCGCGTCGAGCTGCTGGCGCAGCCGTTTTTTGTCCACTTTGCCGACCGGAGTCAGCGGCAGGCTGTCCACCTGAATAAAGCGATCCGGCAGTTTGAAGTCCGCCACGCCCTGTTCGCGCAGGTGACGGCGCAGCACTACCGGCTTCAGCGGCGCGTTGGCAATGATATAGGCGCAGCTCTTCTCCCCCATCAGCGCATCCGGCATCGACACCAGTGCGGCGTTGATCACGTCCGAATGACGCAGCAGCAGGTTCTCGATCTCCTCGGCGGCGATCTTCTCCCCGCCGCGGTTGATCTGGTCTTTCTGCCGCCCCTGCACGGTGATGTAGCCGTCTTCGCTGATGCTGATCAGATCGCCGGAGCAATAGAAACCGTCGGCGTCAAAGGCATCGGCGTTGTGCGCCGGGCTCTGGTAGTAACCGCGGAAGGTGTAAGGCCCGCGCGTCATCAGCCGCCCAACCTCGCCCGCCGGTAACGGATTGCCGTCGTCATCCGCCACCCACACTTCGTCGTCCGGCGACATCGGCCGCCCTTGCGTCGCCAGAATGTGGCGTTCGTCGTCGTCCAGCCGGGTGTAGTTCACCAGCCCTTCCGCCATGCCGAACACTTGCTGCAGTTGGCAGCCGATTTCGTTCTGAATGCGTGCCGCCAGCGTTTCGCCCAGCTTGGCGCCGCCCACCTGCAGCAGTTTCAGGCTGGCGAGCTGGGCATTGCCGCCCCACTCTTCGATCGCCTGCAGCCACAGCGTGACCGCCGGCGGCACCAGCGCCGTCACGTTGATTTGGTGCTGTTCGATCAGGCGGAAGCATTGCCCGGCGTCCGGATCGGCGGCGAACACCACCAGCCCGGCGCCATAAAACACGCCCAGCACGCCCGGCGAACTCATCGGGTAGTTGTGCGCCACCGGCAGCGCGCACAGATAGCGGGTCTGCGCGTCGAAACGGCAGATCTCCACGCTGCGGCGAATGCTGTAGTAGTAATCATTGTGGGTGCGCGGGATCAGCTTCGGCGTACCGGTGCTGCCGCCGGAAAGCTGGAAGAACGCCACCCGATCGGCCGCGGAAGGCTGCGCGACGAAACCGTCGCTCGCTTCGTCCAGCCAGGCGGCCAGCGCCAGCTCGCCCTCGGCCTGGCTGCGCAGCGCCACGACGCGCAGCGAAGGATGCGCATCGCGGAAGGCGTTCAGGAATTGATCGTCGGCAAACAGCGCGTGCCGGCGATCGGCGATCAGCAGCGCCGGTTTGATCTGCTCGGCATAGGCGTTCAGCTCACTGCGCTGATGGCTGAACAGCGCATTGACCGGCGCCACGCCAATTTTCAGCAGCGCGAAGAACACGATATAGAACTCCGCCACGTTGCCCAGCTGCACCAGCGCGGTGTCGCCGGATTTTACGCCGCGGCGCAGCAAAGCGGCCGCCAGACGATCGGAACGCTGCTGCAGCTCGCGGTAGGTCAGGCTGCCCTGGGCGTCGATAATCGCCGGGGCGTCGTTGTTGGCCTGGCGGTCGAGGATCTCGGTCAGCGGTTTGTCAATCCAGTAGCCGCGCTCGCGATAGCGGCTGGCGAACTCCGCCGGCCAGGGGGTAAAGGCAATGCTCATCTTGTCGTTATCCTTGATTTATACCAAAGGCACGCAGAATGGTGCTGAGTTTGGTGCCTGTTTCATGCCATTCAGATTCGGGTGAAGAGTCTTCCACGATGCCGGCGCCGGCGAACAGCCGCACCCGGTTGCCGTCAACGGTGCCACAGCGGATGGTGACCACCCACTCGCCGTTGCCTTCGTCGTCGCACCAGCCGACGATGCCGCCGAACAGGCCGCGATCGAACGGCTCCAGCTTGCCGATCAGGGCGTGCGCCTCGGCCGTCGGCATGCCGCACAGCGCCGGCGTCGGGTGCAGCAGGCAGGCCAGCGACAGGGCGTTTTCGTCGGGAGACGCCGCCTCGCCGTCGATCGGCGTGGAGAGATGCCACAGCGTGGTGGTGGTCAACAATTCAGGGGTGTGCGGCACGTTCAGGTAGCGGCAGCGGCCGGCCAGCACATCACGCATGCTTTCGGTGACGATGCGATGCTCGTGGCGATCTTTCGCCGAGGCCATCAGCCGCTCTCCCACTTCGCGATCGCGCTCTGGGTCGGCCTCGCGCCGGGCGGAACCGGCCAGCGGGTTGGAATAGAAACGGCCGCCGTCCTGGCGCAGCAGCAGCTCGGGGCTGGCGCCCAACAGCGCGCCCTGCTCCAGCGGCACATGGAAATGGAAACCGTGCGGGTTCTGGGCAATCACGCGCGCCATCAGCGCATGGCGATCCACCGGCTGACGCGTTTCGATCTCCAGCAGGCGCGACAAGACCACTTTGTCCAACTCACCGGCCTTCATCGCGTCGACGGCGTCGCTGACCATATTCATGAACGGCTGCTGTGGCGGCAGTTCCGTTACCCCGGCCAGCTCCGGCCCGTCCGCCGCCGGCCTAACGCCGGCCATAAAGGCGGCGCGATCGAACCAGCGGCTCTGCTGCGGAATAAACAGCGCCGAAGGCTGCCGGGTATCGAACGGGATGGCGCCGCACAACAGCGGTTTTTTGATGCCGGCCTGGCGGGCCTCGGCAAACGCCTGCCGTACGCTGCGCTGGAACTCGCCGTTCAGATCGGCGCCGTCTGCGGCCGGCAGGCGAATGCGGCTGAAACAACCGGTGGTGGTCAAGCTGCGGAAAGGAGAAGTAAAGAAGAAGCCCGACGCGGGAGAAAAATCAGCGGCAAACCGCTGCTCTTCGCACTCCTGCACTTCCTTTCGATTGATGTCGTTCACGGCAGTATCCATCGCTTCGCCCTCAAGAATTTGAAGTGATAACCAATATAATAATGATTATCATTTGAGTTAATTCCGCGCTAAATTACTCGCCGATATTTGCTATGTCAATAAACGTAAGCACTTCTTTCATTTCGAAATCATGACATAAACGCTGTGGGTTTTACGCATGCCGATGATAAGCATTGCTATTTGATCCCACAGCGTTGTTTTAACGCGTTCGACTACTTTTCTGTGGCGGGCTGCGGCTCCGGTTTGTGCAGCGTAACCTGGCGCAAACCTGTCATGGCGAACAGCAACAGGATGCCGAGCAGCGCCGCGCCGAAGCCGAAACCGCTGGCGCTCATCGCCGGCAGCATAAAGGCGCCCATCGCCCCCAGCAGCAACGCGCCCAGCGCATCGCCAACCACGTTCTGCGCCGTCCACAGGCCATTGATGCGGCCGAGGAAGTTGTCCGGCGTCAGGCTCTGGATCAGACCGTATTGCAGCAGCGAGTTCAGCGCGCTCAGGTAGCCGAACGCCACCAGGCACAGCAACGCCAGGCTGTACCACGGCATCAGGCCGAACAGGCCGATGGCGGCGAACGCCGCGATCGCCGTCAGCAGCATCACCCAGCCGGGGCGCGCCACATGCGCCACGCGCCCGCTGGTGAACGCGCCGATGGCGGCGCCGAGCGGCACGGCGGCGTACATATAACCGAGGTGGGCGGCGTCGATGTGCCAACCTTCCGCCATCGCTGGGTACAGCACGCGCACCGCGCTGGCCATGGTCAGCAGCGCGCCGATCAGCGCCACCATGCCGATCACCTTGTTCTGGAACAGGAAGGCGAAACCGCCCGCCAGCGCGCGCAGCGGGTGTTCACGCGGCTGCGGCGGCGGCATCAGCTGCGGCAGGCTCAGCAGCGGCAGCAGCGTCAGCAGGGTGCCGAACGCCGCCAGACCGTAGTTCCAGGCGATGCCCATATGGGCGATCACCAGGCCGCCGATCGCCGGAGAAAGAATCGAGCCGAAGCGCACCGTCAGCATGCTGATGGCGCCCGCCTGCACGATGTTTTCGCGGCCCACCAGCGCCGGCGTGGCCGCCAGCAGCGCCGTCACCCCCACCGCGCCAAAGAAGCCGTCCCACACCGCCAGCAGATAAATGGCCGCCAGCGAAGGCGACGGCAGCAGGGCGTTGAGACACAGGCCGACAAAACCGACGCCGCAGGTGGAACGCGCAAACAGAATCAGCCGGCGTCGCTCATAGCGATCGGCCAATACGCCCCCCATCAGCAGCCCGGCGAACATGCCGCCGCCGGCCAGCGTCACCGCCAGCCCGACCTGCAGGGTGGAACCGGTCAGCGCCTGGATCTGCACCGGGATGGCGATCGCCATCAGCCCCAGCGCCACAATGGAGATAAAGCGCGCGCAGAACACCGCGCGGAAAGCCCGATTGGTTTTCAGCAGGCTGAAATCAAGCAGGATGGAGGGTTTGCTACTCATCGGTTGTTCACCACATCTTTAAACGGGGATTCTGCAGTTGCGGAGCGCTATGCTAGCACAGATGACGAAATCAATAATGATAATAAAACTCATTGATATTCAATTGTGAGCGACCGCAAGAAACGCCGCCAAACGCGGGGCAATCCCCGTGCCTGGCGGCGGGATGAGGGCGTCATTACAGCGTGCGCAAGATCCGGTTCAGCAGCGGCCCCAGCACTTTGAACGACGCCGGCGAAACGATATCGACGTGCGCACAGTCCAGCTCGTGCGCCTGCAGCGCATCGACGTACTGCGACCAGGTTTGCTGCACGTCCATCCCTTCCTGCAGCGTGCGTTTGGCGACGAACAGCGTCGCCTGGCCGTGGAAACGGGCGGTGCGGGTACGAGACAGCAACCGCACCGAATCGGCGTAGTTGGCTTCGATATTGTCGAACATCGCCGTGCGCGTCTCGCCCAGCGCCGGATCGAGCGTGTCCTGCGACACCGCCAGGAACTGCTCGCGCTCGCGCTGCACTTCCTTCAACACGTTGTCGTCCAGCATCACGTCCCAGTTTTGGGTCTCCGGCGGATAGGTATCCAGCAAGCCGAGGAACGCCACCTGCTCGCCGCGCGCCTGCAGCCGGGCGGCGATGCCCTGCGCCAGCGTGCCACCCAGCGAGTAGCCGATGAAGTGGTACGGCCCGTGCGGCTGCACCTGCAACACCGTCTGCAGGTGGGCATCCACCACCTGATCCATGTCTTCGCTCAGCGCCAGCGGGCCGTCCGGCCGCGGCGACTGGATGCCGACCAGCGACCAGTGCTGGTCGAGATAGCGCGGCAATACGCTGAACTGCCAGGAGAAGCCGGATGCCGGGTGCAGGCAAAACAGCGTCGGCCCCTCGGTAACGCGCAGCGGCAATACGCTGTCGAAGCCACTGCGATCGGCCTCTTCCTGCGTGCGATCTTCCGCCAGCAAGGCGGCCAGTTGCTCAACGCGCGACGCCACCATCACCTGGCCGACGGACACCGCCTTGCCCAGATCGCGGCGCAGCTCCGCCGCCAGGCGCATCGCCAGCAGCGAGTGGCCGCCAAGCGCGAAGAAATCGTCGTCGGCGAACACCTGCTCGCGCTGCAGCAAGCGGGCGAATACCGCCGCGATCTCGCTTTCCAACCCGGCCTGTGGCGGCCGCCCCGCCTTGCGCTCACCGCCCTGCGGCTGCGGCAACGCCTTGCGATCCAGCTTGCCGTTGGCGCTCAGCGGCAAATCCTGCATTTCCACCAGCGCCACCGGCACCATGTGCGGCGGCAGGCGGTCGGCCAGCGCCGCACGTAAAACTTCCGCATCCCAGCTCGCGCCTGGCTGCATCACCAGATAGCCCACCAGCTGGCGCGCATCGCCGCCGGCGTCCACCGGCGTGCCCTGCAACACCAGCGCGTGCGTCACCGCCTGGCGCACGCCCGGCAGCGACAGCAAGGCGTGATCGATTTCACTCAGCTCAATACGCTGCCCGCGGATCTTCAGCTGATCGTCGCTGCGGCCCAAATATTCCACCGCGCCGTCCGGCAGCCAGCGCGCCACGTCGCCGGTGCGGTACATCCGTCCGCCCTCGCCGAACGGGTCGGCGACAAAGCGGCTGGCGGTCAGATCCGGCCGGCCAAGGTAGCCGTGCGCCAGCTGCACGCCGGTCAGATACAGATCGCCCGCCACGCCCGGCGGCACCGGCCGCAGGCGCGCGTCCAGAATGCGCAACCCGGTGTTCCATACCGGCAGGCCGATCGGCACGTTGGCACCGGTCACCTTCGCCAGCGCGTCGCCGTAGGCCGGATGCCAGGTCACGTCCACCGCCGCTTCGGTCGGGCCGTAGAGGTTGTGCAACGGCACCGCCGTGCGGCTTTGCCACAGGCGGCACAGCTCCGCCGGCAGCGCTTCACCGCTGCAGAACACCTGGCGCAGCGCGGCGCAGCTCGCCACCGCCGCGTCGTCGTCCAAGGCGGCCACGAAAGCCGCCAGCATCGACGGCACGAAGTGCAGCGTGGTAATGCGATGTTGGGCGATCAGCTGTTGCAGCTGCTGCGGATCGCGATGCGCCTCCGGCGGCGCCATCACCAGCCGGGCGCCGACCATCAGCGGCCAGAAGAATTCCCACACCGAGACGTCGAAACTGCACGGCGTTTTCTGCAGCACCGCGTCGTCCGCCCCCAGCGGATACTGGTGTTGCATCCACAGTAGGCGGTTGACGATCGCCTGATGGCCGACCAGCACGCCTTTCGGGCGCCCGGTGGAGCCGGAGGTAAAGATGATATAGGCCGCATGATCCGGCGTCGGGCCCGCGATCGCCACCCCGGCGGCGTGATCGGCCGCCAGCGGTGCGTCATACAGCAAAATTTCGCCCTTGTCGGCGAAACGCGCCTGCTGCGCCGGGCTGGTGATGACCAGCCGGGGTGCGGCGTCTTCCAGCATCATCGCCAGCCGCTCGTCCGGATAACCGGTGTCCAGCGGCAGGTAGGCGGCGCCCGCTTCCACGATCGCCATCAACGCCAGCGACAGGAACACCGAGCGCGGCAGCGCCACCGCCACGATGTCGCCCGGCCGTACGCCCTGCACAACCAGCTGGCGCGCCAGCGCCGTGACCTGTTCGCGCGTTTCGCGGTAGGTGAAGCTGAAATGCGCATCCGCCAGCGCCGGCGCGTTCGGCGTGCTTTGCGCCTGCTGCGCCAGCAGTTGGCTCAGCGTGGTCGCCGGCACCGGATGCGCCGTGTCGTTGACCCGCGCCAGCAGAGCGCGATCGTCGGCGGTCAGCATGTCGGCTTCGCCGATCGGCAACGTTGCCTGCGCGGCGAACTGCGCCAGCAGCAGCGGCAACCGCTGCAGATGCGCCAGCAGTTCCTGACGGCTGTAACGCTCGGCGTTGGCCAGCAGCTCCACCTTCAGCTGATGGTGTTCGTCGATAAACAGCGCAATCTCCAGATCGCGCACCGGCCCGGAGGCCAGATCGTGGGTAATGCCTTCGATACCGGCGAAGTCCAGCTGGTAATCGAACATTTTGAAGTTGAAGACCGTACCGTACAGCGGTTCGCCGTCGCCGATGCGCCCCAGATCGCGCTGCACCTGTTCGGCGTCGTAGCGCTGATGGCGGCGCACCGTTTTCAGCTCGCGGCTGATGCGGGCGGCGGCCTCATACAGCGTGGCCTGCGGCTCGAGGTGCATCTCCATCGGCAACACGTTGATCACCGGGCCGGCGGCGCACAGGGCGGCCGATCCGGTACGGCGCATGAAGATAAAACCGGCGCTGAAGCTCGGTTGGCCGCTCAGACGCGACACCCACAGCGCCACCAGCGCCACCGCCATATCGGCGGCGTTCAGCTTCTGCTGCGCGCCGCACTGCACCAGTTCGGCGAAGGCCTGCGGATCGCAGCGCTGTTCCAGCCGGTGGATGCGCGGCGTGGGCGTTTGCCCGGCCAGCGGCTGCGGGCAGATCGTGGCCGGCGGCGGCAACTGCCGTGCTTTTTCGCGCCAGAAATCGGCGTCGCGTTGCCAGGCCGGCGCCTCCCGGTAAGCCTGGTATTCCGCCACCACGTCGCTGAACGCCGTGAAAGGCGTCGGTTCCAGCGCGTCGCCGCGGCAAAGATGGGTGTAAATCGCCGCCACGCGGCGCGCGATGGCGGTGAAGCTGAAACCGTCCACCAGCAGATGGTGATAGCGCTGATACCAGAACCAGCGGTCATCCGCCAGACGCATCACCACATGACGATACAGCGGCGCGCCGCTGCCGGCGCGCAGATCGCCCGCCAGATCGATGTCCATCAGCGCGCGCGCGGCGGCTTCAGGGTCCGGCGACGTCGTCAGATCGACAAGTTCCGGCGCGTGCACCGCCAGCGTGTCATCCAGCCATTGCACCGGCACGCCGTCGCGTTCCGCAAAACGCAGGCGCAGCATGTCCACCTCGCCCAGGCCCTGGATGATGGCCTGCAGCAGAGGCTCCACGGCGACAGGGCCGTTGAGTTCGATGGCGTGAGCCACCGCGTAGGCATTGCGATGCGGGGAGATTTGATCGGCGACCCAGATGCCGGGTTGTGCCGCGACCAGCGGCCATTCGCCCGCAAGCGCCGGGCCGCTGAGAGAGTTAGGGGTGTGTGACACTGCTTATTGCTCCCGTGATTACCTGGCGCCGGTCACGCCTCGCGTGCTGCGACCGGCAGAATATCTTGCCAATGCTGTTCCAGCCATTCGGCGCACTCGAGGCGCGCCGCCGGGCCAAAGACGATCGTCCACTCGGACGGAATGGCGCGGAAATCCGGCCACAAACTGTATTGTTGTTGTACGTTGCGCAGCACCAGGCTGCGCTGCTGTTGATCATCGAACGGATTCAGGCTTTCCATCATGTGTTCCTCGTGCCGTCGCCGATGCCGGGTAAGCGGTGGCGAAAGCGGAAGCCCATACCGCCTGCAGCCCATCGGTCAGGCCGCTGCGCCAGCACAGCGCATCGTGCCCGCCCTCCACCACCCGGTAGTGCACCCGATGGCCGGCGTCGCTCAGGCGCGCCGCCATTTCGCCACTGACCCGATGCACCAGTTTTTCCTGCGAACCGGCTTCCATAAAGACCTTCAGCGCGCCGTGGTTGCCCAGGCCGTGGCGTTCGACCTGTTGCATCAGCCAGCAGGCGTCGTCGGGAATGCTTGGCAGCTGCAGCATATCGCGCCGCGGCCACCAGTAGGAACCGGACTGGGTGATCACCGCGCCGAAGCGCTGCGGCCAGCGCAGCCCGGCATACAGGGAGGCCAGGCCGCCAAAGCTTTGCCCCGCCACCACCGTATCGGCCGGCTTGTCGCTGTGCGGCGCCCAGTCGGCCAGCTGCGGCATCAGTTCTTCCTGCACCGCCAGCCAGAAATCGTCCTTGCAGGTTAATTCTCGCGCCCGGTGCGGCAGATCGATGATGTCGATCAGCACATACACCGCTTCCGGCAACGCCCCCTCGCGGGTCAGCTGCATCAGCGGCGCCCAAACCGGCATCTGCTTCGCCCAGAACTGGCCGTCGAGCAAGATCGCGAGCGGGCGCTCGGCCGGTTTGCTGTCGCCGGTGGTGTAGATCCAGACATCGCGGCTGTTGCCCAGGCGCTCGCTCTGCCAGGTATGACGCTGCAAACGCGCCGGCAGCGGCGGCGTGCAGCGCCCGCTGGCGATCTCATATTCGTCGAACGAACGCCATACCGGCTGCGGCGGCGCATCCGGCATGTGCAGCCCGGAGACGCTGTGACCGCTGGCGCTTTGCCAGGAGCGATACGGGTTGAGCAGATCGGGGGTAGCGCTGGCGAACACCTGATGCCACCAGTGACGCAGGTTGTGCATGTTGGCGTGCGCATCGTCGCCGCTGAACGCCGGCGGCCGCTCGTCGAAGCAGGGGATAAAGCAGTAGCTGCCGCGCCAGGCGCCGCTCAGTTCGGTCTGCCAATACCACACGTCGGTGCCGGCCAAACGCTGCAGGCTTTGCGGCGGATTTGGCTGATGGTGGTCGGTCAGGCAGTTAATGTTGATCCACACGCGACGGTAGGCGGAGGTCAATTCGCATCCCTGGGGATCGCGCCAGAAAAAGGTGGTGCGCCAGCGGCCGTTACCCGCCGGTTCTACCCATGGCGTACCGCGTCGTGCCACCGTCAACCACCACCCTGGACTGCCCGCATTGCTGCTGGCCAATAATCTGCTGCTTTCTGACTGTAGTTCTGTATTCACAACGCCTACCCATTTTGTAGTTGGCGGCACCGGGAACGTCGACTTTTCCCTATCGCCGGCCACCGCCCGAACGCACTGTACGCCAAATACTATTGATAATAATTTGCATTTGCAATAGTGTGTAAGGCTTGGAGATCGTGCTGGTATTGCGCGCAACGGACAGGGATCGGGGATACATCAATGGCATCCCTTGCCGCAGCCGATTTTCTATTTCCGACTACACAAAAACTACAACCGCCCTTCCCCCCATTCGGCGAGGGATGGCAGCAAGGTAGGACACTCAGATGAAAAGCAAGCTATCACGTTATTCTTTAGCCACTCTTATCGGCTTGGGATTGGGCGCGTCCGCGTTCGCCAACGCCGCGCAGCAAACCGACACCACCACCACGGAAGAGAACAGCGGCGCCACGGATAAAAAGCCGCGCGGCGAAGACACCATCGTCGTGACCGCCGCCCGGCAGAACCTGCAGGCGCCGGGGGTGTCCACCATCACCGCCGACGAGATCAAAAAACGCCCGCCGGCGCGCGACATCAGCGAACTGATCCGCACCATGCCCGGGGTTAACCTGACCGGCAACTCCACCAGCGGCCAGCGCGGCAACAATCGCCAGATCGATATCCGCGGCATGGGCCCGGAAAACACCCTGATTCTGATCGACGGCAAACCGGCCTCCAGCCGCAACTCGGTGCGTCAGGGTTGGCGCGGCGAACGCGACTCCCGCGGCGATACCGCCTGGGTGCCGCCGGAAATGATCGAACGCATCGAAGTGCTGCGCGGCCCCGCTGCTGCACGCTACGGCAACGGCGCCGCGGGCGGCGTGGTCAACATCATCACCAAGAAAGCCGGCGATGCGCTGCACGGCTCGCTGAACGGCTACTTCAACGTGCCGCAGCACAAGCAGGAAGGCGCCACCAAGCGCACTGACTTCAGCCTGTCCGGCCCGCTGAGCGATTCCCTGAGCTTCCGCCTGTTCGGCGGCTACAGCAAAACGCAGGCCGACGCCTGGGACATTAACGAATCGCATAAATCCGAACGCGTCGGCGCCTACGCCAACAGCGTCCCGGCCGGGCGCGAAGGGGTAGTCGATAAAAACATCGACGCCCTGCTGCACTGGGACTTCGCCCATCTGCAGTCGCTGGAGTTCGAGTACGCTTACGGCCGCCAGGGCAACCTGTACGCCGGCGATACCCAGAACACCAACACCAACGCCCTGGTGCAGAGCAACTACGGCAAAGAGACCAACCGCATCTACCGTGAAACCTTCGGCCTGACCCACCGCGGCGCCTGGGACAACGGCGTGAGCACCAACAACTATGTGCAGTTCGAACGCACCCGCAACACCCGCCTGAACGAGGGCTTGGCCGGCGGCACCGAAGGCATCTTCGACACCAAAAACACCGGTTTCGGCACCACCAAGCTGGACGACTTCCTGGCGCACAGCGAAGTCAGCGTGCCGTTTGAGCTGGGCGTCGCGCAAACCGCCACGCTGGGCACCGAGTGGACCCAGCAGCGGATGAAAGACGGCACCTCCACCAGCCAAACGCTGATGGGCGGCACCATTCCCGGCATGACTACCGGCACGCGCAGCCCTTACGCTTCCGCACATATCTTCTCGCTGTTCGCCGAAGACAACATTGAGCTGACCGACACCACCATGCTGACGCCGGGTCTGCGCTACGATCTGCATTCGGAATCCGGCAACAACTGGAGCCCGGCGCTGAACCTGTCGCAGGAACTGGGCGACTACTTCACGCTGAAGATGGGCATCGCGCGTTCCTATAAAGCCCCGACGCTGTTCCAAACCAACGGCAACTACCTGCTGTACAGCAAAGGCCAGGGATGTGCCGGCAGCGATACCAAAAACGGCTGCTACCTGCTCGGCAACGACGATCTGAAAGCGGAAACCAGCGTTAACAAAGAGATCGGGCTGGAATTCCATAACGAAGGCTGGCTGGCCGGCGTGACCTACTTCCGCAACGATTACCACAACAAGATTGAGGCGGGTAACTCGCGCATCGCCACCAGCAGCACCGGCACGGCGGTCTACCAGTGGGAAAACGTGCCGAAGGCGGTGGTGCAGGGGCTAGAGGGCTCATTGAACGTGCCGGTCAGCGAAACCGTCACCTGGAGCAACAACGCCACCTACATGATCGAGAACAAGAACAAGACCACCGGCGATTACCTGTCGGTGATCCCGAAGTTCACCGTCAACTCGACCCTCAGCTGGCAGGCCACGCAGGATCTGTCGATGCAGTCCACCCTGACCTGGTACGGCCGGCAGAAGCCGAAGAAGTACAACTATCAGGGTAAACCGGCCACCGGCGGCGAAACCCACGAGGTCAGCCCTTACGCCGTCGTCGGCGCCAGCGCAACCTATGACCTGACCAAAAACGTCAGCGTCACCGCCGGCATCGACAACCTGTTCGACAAACGCCAGTTCCGCGCCGGCAACGCGCAGAACGTGGGCGATCCGAACACCGGCGCGATCAACATCGCCGGCGCGGGCGCAGCCACCTACAACGAACCGGGCCGTACCTACTACATGAGCATCAACACCCACTTCTGATGACATGACCCAACGACAAAGGGGTGCTCAGCACCCCTTGAGGTAAATGACAAAGCGGATGACGTTGCCGGGCTTTCATTAGGCGACAGATAGAAAACAAGGAAAATCAATTCATTGATTTTCGGCTGATAACCACAAAGGAGGAAAAACCACGCTTTTTCCTCCTTTGTCAGCCACTAGAAAGGGCGCCGCGGCGCCCCTTTTTTTATCTTTCCGTTGCGTTACCTGGTGTGCAGCTGAATGCGCACCACGCTTTCCGGCTTGCCGGCCTTGGTGGAAGCGCCGTCGTTTTTCACCGTCACGAACAGCGCGTCGCCTTTCGGATCCAGCGCCAGGCTGTTAGGGTGCGGCGGCAGGTCTACGGTTTGCAGGCGCTTGAGGGTCTTGGCGTCAAACACAGTCAGCGTCCCGGCGCCGTGATCCACGCGCACGCCTTTGCGGTTGGCGACATACAGCCGCTGGCTACGCTCATCGAGCAGCAGGCCGATCGGCACCTCATCCGTCAGCTCGCTGGCCAGCACTTTTCCGCTGTCCGCATCCAGCGCGAATACCCGGTGGCCGCTGCTGCGCTTCACATAGTCGTGCCCCAGATGATGATTGCGGTAGTCGTCGCGATCGATGCCCTGATCGACGCCCAGCAGGCGATTGCTCGCCGGGTCATACACCAGGTTCAGCAGCTGATCGGCCTGTACTTCGTGCGTGGCGGTGATCGCCAGCGTGTCGGCGTTCAGGGTGATCACCTGCCCCTGCATGTTGGAGACGAACACCCGGCGGCCCTTCTCATCCAGCGTGATGCCCACCGCGTTGTAGCCGAAGCCCGGGATCACTTTCTCCAGCTTGCCGGCCTTGGTATCGACCACATACAGCACGCTGTCGACGCCGAAGCCCAGACCCGGCAGGAACAGACGGCCGCTTTGCGCGTCATACTTGAGCTCGCGGAGGCGGTACAGGTAGTCCTCGGTGATTTTAAACTTCTTCAGCTCCGCCAACAGGAAATCCAGACGCTTGCCGCTGATGCCCGCCTGCTTGTAAGCCTGCTCCAGCACCGCTTTGTCCAGCAACTTGATGCTGCCCAGCGCGTGGTTGGTGGTGGTGTCCACTACCCCGACTTCGCCGTTGAAGGCCTGCGTCAGGTACAGGCGATTGCCCGCGTCGTTCAGCGCCACGCCGAAGCCTTTCACCTGCAACGGGATCTCCGCCTTGATCGTCAGGGTGTTGGGATCCAGCCGCAGCACGCGGGAGCGCGCCTCTTCCTTCCAGTCCGGCGCGCTGACGAACAGCGCCTGTTGCGAGGTGCTGTAGGCCATCTCCACCACCGTCGACGACAGCGCCTGGCGCTTGATGTCCTGCGGTTTGATGCCGGCATCGTCGGCCTGCGCGGCGCCGGCGACCACCAGAGAGGCCGCCACCAGCAGCGACAGTAACGCGCGCGGGGTTGCTAGGGTTCCAGACATCCTTTTATCTCCTTGAAAATCATGCTTTCGGTTAGAGTGAAACAACGTCATGCCTGCGGCCCGGGCGGCAGCGCCGCCAGAGCGATATCGCCAGCGATGTGCTGCGCAAACTGGGTAAAGACGTGCTGAACGCCGTCGGCGATCAGATTGGCCTGCTCCCGGCTGTAGTGATCCTGGCGGTAGGTCATCATCACTCGCAGGGATTTCTTCCCGGCCAGATCGTCTTCCATCACCTCAAACTGCAGGCCGAGCAACGATTCGGCTTTCTCCGGCTCCACCTGACGGTAGGCGATCGCGCTGCCGTCCTGCAGCCGGAACTCGCCGTTCAGCTTGATGCGGCTGTGGATCTGGATGAACACTTCAAACATGTGGTTCTTGCGGTCGGCGTCCACGCCGAACAGCCCTTCCTCCACCAGATCGATCGGAATGTCGGTGTATGGCAGCGAGCCGTTGATGGTGTTTTTCACCTGGCTGACCAAGCCGGCCACCGTCAACCCTTCGTCGAAGCGCACGCGGTGCACCACCACGGTGGTGAAGTAGCCGACGGTATCGAAGAACTCGGCGTCGTTACGACCGGAGGTCGAAGTGCCCACCAGCAGATCCGCCGGGCCGCCAAGCAGGCGCAGCGCCGAGGTGATCCCGGCATACACCACGTTGAACAGCGAAGCGTTATTGCGGCGAGCGAGCTGATACAGGCCTTCCGCCACGGCGGGATCGACCTCGAACTCCAGCCAGCCGCCGTTGACGTCCGCCGGCGCCGGCACCGCCGGGTGGGTAGAGGGTTCTTGCCGGAAGATCGGCTGGCCGACCGGCGCGCCGCGCAGCGCATCGAGCCAGTAGTCCAGATGCTGCTGCTGCACCCCGGAGGCCCGCTGCTGCCGGGCGAAGGTGTGGAACTGCGGCGGTTGCCCGCTCCACTGCGGCACCTGGCCGACGACGCGATGGCGGTAGGCGATGCCCAGCTCATCCATCATCAGGTTGAGCGACCATTCATCCAATACCACGTGGTGGAACAGCAGCGACAGCAGCTGTTGGCCGTTGTCCGCATCGCGCAGCAGCGTGACGCGCAGCGGCAGCTCGGCGGCCAGATCGAACCGGTGCTGGCCGGCATCGGCCAACAGGGCGGCGGCGTTGCCCGCCGGCGTCTCGTGGGAGAAGCGGAACCACTGATAATCCGGCAATTCTGCGGCCGGCACCACCACCTGCACCACCTCGCCCTGCTGCTCGACGAAGCGTGAACGCAGCACGGTATGGCGAGTCATGACGTCGATAAACGCCTGATGCAGCGCCGTTTCATCCACCACATCGAAGAAGCGCAGAGAGAACGGCAGGTTGAAGATCTCGTCATGGCCGAAGGCTTCATACACCTTCCACAGCGATTCCTGCGCCAGCGACAGCGGCGCCTGCGCCCGATCATGATCGTCGGCGGCGGCCACCGCGGCATTCGGCTGCGCGACGTTCAGGCGTTTGGCGTACCCCGCCAGCCCACGCGCCGTCGGATGGCTGAACAGATCGTTAATGTTGATTTCGATCTGATGCAGGCTCAACAAGCGGCCGATCACCCGGGTAGCGACCAGCGAATGGCCGCCGCGATCGAAGAAGTCTTCATCCAGGGTCATTTCCGGCGCCACCAGCGCCTCACGGAACTCCTGCAAAATCAGCGGTGCAACGCTTTCGTCTGCGTCACCCTTCGCCGCCGGCGCGGCCATCGCCGGGGAAGCGGCCTCAGCCGCCGGCAAGGCGACGGCAATTCGCTGCCCGGCCAGGAAGGCGCTGAACTGCTCCAGCAGGAACGGCGCCGCGTGCGGAGACAGACGCGGGTCGGTGACCAGCTCCAGCGTCAGCGCTTCCGCCTCGGGCAAGCCCAACAGCAGCGCCAGTTCAAACGGCGTATGCAGCGGCGGCAACAACAGGCGTTCGGCGTGAACGCCTTCCATGCACCAGTCCGCAGCCAGATCGTCATGCCAGGCCACCAGCAGCTGCGCCCGCTGCGGATCCGGCTGTTCGGCCACGGTCTGCGCCAGCAGCCGCTGCCCGACGTCGCCCTCGCCATGCAGCACGGTCAGGCGCATCAGTGGCGCCGCCGTCAGCCCCAGTTCCAGACCGATGCACTCCGCCGTCTCCGCCGCCGGCACGCACAGCTGCACCGCTTGCCCGCCGGCCTGTGCGGCGACGAACTCGGCAAACCGCGCCGCTACCGCCGCCAGCATAGCCCGCGGCGTGTCGTTGGCGGGCAACAGCGAGCGCGCAATGCGCGTGACCACGCGCGCGCCCACCGGCGGCAACGCTTCAGCACGCTGCGCCGGGCTGCGGTAATCCTGCAGCGAGACCGCCTGGCGCACCCACGGCAGCTGTGGCTCCGGGGTTTCCGCCAGCTCGACCGGCTCCGCCGCGAAAGGCAGAGGCATCACATCCCCGTTGTAACGGGCGGACAGCATCGCCGGCAGGTGGCGCCAAGGCAGCGCTTCCGCCAGGATGTCATGCAAGACCACGCCCAAAATCACGGCATCGCCCGGCGTGAGCAACAGCAGGCAGCGCAGCGGCGCTTCGTTTTCCAGTTCAAACGGCGTTGCCTGCGCCTGCAGCAGGCAACCCATGACGTGCTGTTCGTCCGCCACCTGACGCAGGCTCACCGGCAACGGCGCCGAGCCGGCGGGGCGTTTCACCAGACCGTTTTCGTCATCAAAAACGTAGCGCATGTCCACGCCCGGCGTTTCCCGCACCAGCGCCTGCAGCGCCGCCGTCAGCCGGGCGATATCCACGTCCCCCGTCAGGCGCCAGGCCAGCGCCCGCTGCCCGCGTGCGTCACCCTGCTGCAGATGGGCAAACCATGCCCGCTCTTCGGCTTCGCTTACCGGCCGTTCGCCGTCCGCCGACGCCGCGCCCAGCGCCTGAAATGCGCTCTCCAGCCGCTGGGCCTCTTCATCGCTCAGAATGCTGTCAAAATCACCGATCACTGCGTTATCTCCTTTGCCCGGCCGTGCCGGGATAGCGCATAAAACGGGGGACATGCGTCCCCCGTCATCGCGATAGCGTTAGAAATTCAGCTCAACCGCTGCGCCGACCATGCGCGGGCGCTGCTGCGTCGCGGTGTAGATGTCGTTGCCGCCAACCATGATGCGGCGCTCGGAGTCGAACAGGTTTTGCGCAAACAGCGTGGCGCGCCCATAGGCGAAGGTGTAGGCCAGTTGGGCGTTAGCCGACCAGTAGGAGCCGATGCGCCCGCGCGAATCGTTGTCATACGCCGAGTAATAGGAGTCCGAGAACGCCACGTTGGTGCTCACTTCCCACCCTTTCAGGAACTGATATTTGGCGCCCATGTTGGCGGTGTAAGCCGGCGCGCGTCCCAATTCATGCCCTTCCACGCCGCTGCCCGCGAACTTTTTGATCTTGGTTTTCAGCAGGCCAACGTTGCCAAACAGTTCGAAGTCCCAACGCGGCTGCCAGGTGGCGCCGATTTCCGCGCCGTAGGTTTCCACCTTGTCGGCGTTGCGGATCACGCTGGAATTCTCACCCAGGTAATAAGGCAGCTGCATGTCTTTGTAATCGTTGTAAAACACGTTGCTGGTCAGCACTACGTTGGCGTCTTTCAGGTGATGGCGGGTGTACAACTCATAGTTCCAGACATACTCGGAACCGTAGGTGTAACTGACGATCGGGCTGCTGAGAGTAATGCCCGCACCGCCGGCGTTATAGCCGCGAGCGATCTTGGCGCCGTAGGTTTGGGTGTCCGTCGGTTTCCAGGCCACGTCCAGCTTCGGCAGGAACACGGTATAGGTTTCGTCGAAGTCGATGCGCACCGCCTGGCTGCCGCCGTTGCGTTGGCGATGTTCACGTTCCAGACGGCTGGCGGCAGTCACGTCCACCTGTGGCGTCAGCGCATAGGTCAGCTCGGCGAAGGCCGAGTTAGTGTCGGTTTTATCTTTAAACGTCGCGCCGCCGAAGATATTGACGAACTCATCCTGCTTGGCGTGGAAATAACGCAACCCCGCCAACCCGTGCAGGCGGCTGTCCGCGCCGCCGAAGCGCACCACCGGTTCTACGTGCACCTCTTTGCCGCCGATGTCGGCGTACGGCAGCTTATAAGCCGTGGCGCGGTTAATGTTGAAATCGGTATAGATAACGCGGTTTTCCAACGCCAGGCCATCGGAGGCCTCCCAGGCCAGATCCCAGATCCCGCTGTTCACATTGCTTTTGAACACCGGCCGACGGATGTCGTGACGCGCACTGGCAGGATGCGGCTGCGGGTTGAGGCTTTCGTTCTGCGGCGCAGTGCTGCCAAAGTGGTTAAAGGTCAGCTTGGTAGTCAGATCGCGCAAACCGGCCGGGTTGAACAACAGCTTGGCGCGAGCGGTGGTGGCCTCCACCTCACGCGGATCGCCCACAGGTTCATAGGCCGGCAGGTCAGCGTCGCTGCGGCGGCGCTGGCGATCGACACTGACGCGGAACGCCAACTGGTCTTCCACCAGCGGGCCGGACGCCATGGCGGCCAACTGCGAGGAGTGCTGGTTGCCGGCCCCGCCCTTGAAGGCGCTTTCCCATTCGAAGGTCGGGTCTTTACTGGCCATGACGATGGCGCCGGCGATGGCATTGCGCCCCTGAATATAACTTTGCGGGCCGCGGAACACTTCGACGCGATCCAGATCCCACAGCGATTGCGGTCCGTAGGCTTGTTCGTTATAGGTCAGCGAACGGCCGTCCAACGACAGGTTGAGGCGCGGCCTGGTGCCGCTGAGAAAAGCGCCGGCACCGGTGGTCGGGCCGGAACCGTCAACGCCACGCACGGTTGGCAGATCGTTGCCGATACCGACATCCACCACGTTGGGTGTCATGCGCAGCAAATCGGGAACCTGTGTCGCATTAGGCATCGAGGCGATGCGGTTGCTGTCGAACACTTCGACGCTGGAGCCGGTGTCGAAAATGGAACGTTTGATCTTCTCACCGGTAACCAGCAGCGTTTCCGCATCCTGGTAGGTTTCGTTGCTCTTCGTTTCCGCCGCGTTGACGTTACCGATCGCCAGTGAACAAACCCCTAAAAATACGGAGGAAAACGCCCCAATGGCTTTCATCCCCGCCTTTTCCCCGTTTCCTACGCTTTCATGCCGTTGAGCCGCAAAATGCTTGCCCATAGATGTCTTCTCCTTTCATCCCAGAGGTGCACAAAATTTGATTTTTTTTACACAACCTACATCGACACTCACACAGACCATGACGCTGCGGCCTTCCCGGCCTTGCTGTTGCTTATCCCTGCGGCAAACCCATGTCTTTCGCGGCCGAACGGGCGCGGCCCCGTCCACGACCAAGCCGCCGGCGAAGCGGCCGGCAGCTTGTATAAAAACGTAAAATAATGTTAAGAATGATAATATTTTGCATTTTCTAATGCAAATCATTATCAATAAAGGTGTGAGAGCGGCCACGATAACCGCCAGAAAACCTTATACTTTCGCAGGTAAAACAAGCGCTGCAATAACAGACAATAATTACAATGCTAAGAATAATATGAATAAATTATTCACACCCAACCCCATGCCTGCCCGTTACAGCTAAAACCCCTTATAGATAGCACCCTCGCGTCAAATGGATCAAATAATAATAATTTTCATTCCTATTAACATTTGGATATATTCTTGCAGTCTCGTTGGCTGAATCAAAATGGATACCCGATGAAAGCTTTGACCACGATGCAGGCCGCCTATTGGGTTGGCCGACAGTCCGCTCCCCCTCTGGGCGGCATGGCCGCCCATCTTTATGCGGAATTCGACGGCGGCGAGCTGAACATCGCCCGGCTGCGCCAGGCCGTCGAGGCGTTGTACCTGCGTCATCCGCTGTTACGCCTGCGCATTACCGACGATGGCAGGCAGACGATCGCACCTCCCGGCTCCCGGCATACTTTGCATCTCGACGACTGGCGACACACCGATGAAGCAACGCTGACAGCCGCGCTCGCCGCCAAACGCCAGGCGAAAAGCACCCAGTTGCTGCCGCTGGAACAGGGCGTTCCCTGCGATATCAGCCTGAGCCTGTTGCCGGAAGGACGCAGCCGCCTGCATGTCGATCTCGACATGATCGCCGGCGATGCCATGAGCTTTCGCCTGTTGATGGAAGATCTGACGGCGTTTTATCACCAGTGTCCGGCGGCCCCAGCCCATGACGCGCCGCCGGCCTACTTCGATCACCTCGAACGACGCGACGCCGACGTGGCGCTGCGCCAACGGCGCGAACGCGGCCAGCGTTGGTGGCGTGAACGCCTGGCGCAGATGCCGCCGGCGCCGCGCCTGCTGCGCACGCCGGACCGCTGCCGCAGCGATCGCCTGGCCATACAGCTGAATGCAGAAGAAAGCCGCGCGCTGGAAAACGTCGCCAAACGGCATCACACCTCCCTCTCGACGCTGTTTCTGGCGCTGTTCGCGCTGGCCGTCGGCCAGGGTTGGAACATGACGCGCTTCCGGCTCAACGTGCCGCTGTTCCACCGCGAGAGCGAACGGGAGGACGCACATCGCCTCATCGGCGATTTCTCTAACCTGGTGCTGCTCGGCGTGGAACTGAACCCGACGGAAAACCTGAACGCCTTCTGCCGGCGCCTGATGACGCAGCTGGCGGAGCTGATCGAGCATGCGGATTACCCCGGCGTCAGCGTGATGCGCGATCTGTCGCGCCTGCACGGCAGCCTGCAGCCTTCGCCGGTGGTGTTTACCGCCGGTTTCGGCATCCGCGGCAAAACGCTGTTTTCCGAACGGGTCACCAACACCTTTGGCCGTCTCGGTTGGGTGATCTCTCAGGGGCCGCAGGTGGCGCTGGATGTGCAGGTCGCCCACGTCGACGACGGCATTCTGATCAACTGGGACGTGCGGCTGGACGCGTTCCCCGAGCAGGTGCTGCCGCGCCTGCTGGCCTGTTACCGGGCGCTGCTGCACCTGGCCGCGCGGCAAGCGGGGGCATTCGATCGCCCGCTGTCGCAGCTGCTGGCGCAATGCACGCCCGACGCGCTGGCGCAGCAGGCGCCGGTGCTCCAGGTGCTGCACCGGCTGCTGGCGCGGGTGGCTCCCGAGGCCAGTGTGCGCGACCACGACGATATCCGCCGGTTGGCCTTGCCGGATGCCGGGGTGAACGCGCTGCTGACGGTGCTCAACAAGTATCTGGCGGCGGCGCTGACGGCGCAGGATCTGACGGCGCATCCCTCCCCGGCTGCGCTGGCGGCGTTGATCTGCCAACGGTCGCCCGAGGCAGGAAGGCATGCGAAAACGCTGCTCGCCGCGCTGGCGCCGCAGCACTGAGATCGGTTTCCGGGCGCACGGCGCCCGGCTCGTTTTAATCGGTTAGCGACTATAGGGAAGTACCATGGAGACAGCTTTAACCGCACTGCAGCAGGCCTATCTTCTGGGCCGCAGCGATCGATGGCCGCTCGGCGGCGTGGCGATGCACGACTTTCGCGAATACCGCGCCCGGCAGCTGGACGTACCGCGCCTTGAAGCGCGCCTGACCGAGCTGGTACAGCACTACCCGGCGCTTCGCACCTGCATCGATGTGCAGCGCGGCACGCAGCACGTACGCCCGGAGGTGACGCTGCATCTGGATCGCCACGATCTGCGCGCCCTTGATGGCGAAACGTCGCAGCGCCAGGTCGAACAACTGCGCGAGCGTTACTCCCACCAGCGCCACGATCCGAGCCAACCGCTGTGGCGCATCGCCGTGATCCAACTTGCCGAACAGCAGGATCCGACGGGATCGCCGTACGATACGCTGATCTTTACCAGCTTTGATGCCTTGATCCTCGACGGCCAGGGGATCTCCACCGTGATCGCGCGCCTGTTCGACGCTCGCCCTCTGACCTCGACCGCCGCCGCACTGCCGCCCCCCGCCGCATCGGCGGCGCAGCGCCAGGCCGATGCCGCCTACTGGCGTGAAAAGCTGCAAGATGTCACCACCCCGTCGGCACTGCCGTGGCGCGCCCCGCTCGCCAATCTCACCTCATCACGCTATCGCCGCGCCACCCTGACGCTGCCACGCGATACGGTAAAACAGCTTGGCCGCCTGGGATCGCCGCATGCGCTGCTGCGCAACAGCCTGCTGTCGGCGCTGGTCCTCGATACGCTGGCCCACTGGACCACCGACGGTGAGCTGTGCGTCGGGGTGCCGGTAGCGTTCCCCGCCGCCGATGGTGCCCTGGGCAACGCCTCCAGCTTCGTGGCGGTGCGCTATTCCCGTCACGGTGAAGACTTTATCCAGCGCGCGCAAGCCCTGCAGGACGATGTGCTCGGCGCGCTCGACCACCTGACGTTTTCCGGCGTCGATCTGGCGCGGCAATTGCTCGGCCAAAGCCAGGGCGGCCCGGCGCTGCCGGTGATCCTGACCAACTGTCTGGGTTGGGAAACGCTGCCGGCCGAGGCGCCGGTGCGCTTTCACGACGGCCTGACCCAAACGCCGCAGGTCGCCATAGATATTCGCCTGACGCTGGACAGCGAAAAAAACCTGCAGCTGTGCGTGGACTACGCCGAACAGGCGCTGCACGGCGAGCAGGTAGAAGCCATGCTGGCGGCGTTGCAGCGACGCATCCTGCGCAGTTGCCAACGCGCCGACCTGGCGATCGCGCCGCGAGATTTCATCGATCTGGCGCATTATCGCCACAATGACAGCGAAGCGAATTACGCGCCTTATCCTTATCTGGCGCAGCTGGCCAAGCGGCTGTTTGGCGCACAAAACGGCGGCAACGCGCTGATCTGCGGCGAACAGACGCTGACCTACCGCGAACTGGGCCAGCAGATCGCCACGGCGATCGCCAACCTGCAAAGCCGCGGCGTGCAGCCGGGCAACGTGGTGGCGTTGTATCTGCCGCGCAGCCCTGAGCAGGTCATCTTTAGCCTCGCCTGCGCCCTGCAGGGCGTGATCTGGGTTCCTATCGATATCAACTCACCGCCGGAACGCACCTCCTACCTGCTGGAGAACTGCCGGCCGACGTTGGTGGTGCACGGCGGCGATCTGGAGACGCCGATCGGCGTGACGCCGGCGATCCTGCTGGCGCCGACGGATCGCGCGCCTGCGCTGCCGGATGAACAGACGTTGGTGGAACGCAGTGCCAGCCTGGCCGCAAGCTACTACCTGTATACCTCCGGCACCACCGGCAAGCCCAAATGCGTGGTGCTCAACAACCGCGCCACCGCCAACGTTATCCACCAGACCCAGCAGCGCTGGGCGGTCACCGCCGACGACGTGTTCATTTCCGTCACGCCGCCGCACCATGACATGTCGATGTTCGATCTGTTCGGTTCGCTGTGCGCCGGCGCTACGCTGGTGCTGCCGGCGCCGCATCAGGAAAAAGACGCCATCAGCTGGAACCAGCTGGTGGAAAAACATCGGGTCAGCCTGTGGTGTTCGGTGCCGGCCATTCTGGAGATGCTGCTCACCTGCAAAACGGCCGACAGCCTGCGTTCGCTGCGTCTGGTGGCGCAAGGCGGCGACTACATCAAGCCGGCGACGGTGCAAACCCTGCGAACTCTGCGCCCGGATCTCGCGCTGTTCTCGCTCGGTGGGCCGACCGAAACCACCATCTGGAGCATCTGGCATCCTATCACCCCGCAGGAGAGCGGCACTGTGCCTTACGGCCGCCCGCTGCCCGCCAACCGTTATTTCATCTGCCATGACGACGGCAGCCATTGCCCGGCCGGCGTGGTCGGCCGCATCCATACCGCCGGGGTCAACCTGGCGTTGGGCTACCTGGAGCAGGGTGAGCTGAGGCAGCACGATTTCATCACCCTCGAAGGGCCGGACGGACAACCGCTGCGCGCTTTCCGCACTGGCGATCAGGGCTACTACCGTGCGGACGGCAACATCATGTTCGCCACCCGAGTGAACGGCTATGTGAAGATCCGCGGCGTGCGCGTCTCGCTGCCGGAAATCGAAGACGTGCTGCGCCGCCATCCGGCGATCCTGGATATGGTGGTGGTGGATTATCCCAGCGGAGAGAACAACGAGGCGGCGCTCGGCGCCCTGTATCTGACCCGCGACGGCAAACCGCTGCCGCTGTCCGAGATCCGCGCCTTCGCCACCGGCTATCTGCCCTGTACCCATATTCCCACGCGCTTTATCCATGCCGAGGCGCTGCCGTTGTCTGCCAACGGTAAAACCGACCGCCATCGCATCCGCGCCGACCTGAGCCACCAGCAAACCGCGCCGGCGTTGAACGCCTGCGCGGCCCCGCCGCCGAACGCGCCGCTGGCGCGCAGCGCCGAGATCCTGACCATTTACTGGCAGGCGATCGGCGTGACTCCGCGCCCGGAATGGGGGGAAGAGACGGCGTTTATCGCCATGGGGCTGAAGCTGCCGCATATCAAACAGGTGGCGTCACGCCTCAATGACGCTTTCGGCACCCGTCTGGTAAGCAGTTCGCTCTTGCCGTGCAAGAACGCGCGCGAAGTGGCGGCGTTGCTGGCCAGCTGAAGCCCTGCCACTCGGGCGGGAGCATCCTCCCGCCCGCACTTTCTCAGGCGGGCAACGCCGTCAGGGCCGCCAGCGGTTGCTCCCAGGCTTCCCGCTGCAGCGCACGCAACAGAAATTCTTGCAGCGCCTCGCCATAGTCCAGCGCATCCTCCGGCGGAAACTGCTCCAGATAGATATCGATATCCACCTGCAGATCGCGGGCGTCGGTGCGGCCGCGATAAGTCAGGTTGAAACCGTCGCCCGAGCCGCCGGCCAATACGCTGCGCGTACCGCTGCAGCCGGTGAAACGGGGCGCATCGAAGGGTTGCACGTTGATGAAAGGGGAAATAAAGAAGCGCGAGTCCGGATCCACGCCGCGATCGGCGGCCAGTTGGCGCAGGCGGTAGCCGGCGTGGCTGCGCAGCTCCCGCAGTTGCTGCGTCAGCGTGGTGAGAAAGCTCCCCAGCGTCTCCGCTTGCGGCGGTGACACCAGCAGCGGCAGAGTGTTGACCGCCAACGAAGGCACGTTGGTGGCGGCCTGCCCGCGGCGATTCATCGCCGGCATCCACATCGGCAGCGTATCGCCCTGCCGGGTGTCGCGGGGCATCACCTGAAATAGCCAGGCCGCCGACAGCGCCACCAGCAAGTCGGGCCAATTGATGCCGCTGCGCTCCGCCAACTGCGCCAGTCGTTGCGATACCGCCGCCGGTAGCCGGTGGCGGGTGCTCAGACGCCGCACGCCATAGTCCTCACCGCCCTTGTGCACCGTCGGCAGCGCCTGCGACGGCGGCAGATAGCTCTGCCAAAAGCGCCGATCGCGCTCGCATCGCTCAGAATCAGCGTAGGCCAGCTCAGCCTGTTGAAAGGGTCCAAAGGCGCCCAGAGGGATACCCGCGTTGCCCTGGCCGAGGTAGTGCGCATATAACGCGGCGCAGCGGTGTTCGATCAGGGCCATACCGAAGCCATCAATCAGAATATGGTGCGCGCGCACGTACCAGAGGTAGCGCTCCGGCCCCAGTTTGAGCAGCCAGGCTGCGGCTAGCGGCTCGCTATGCAGCGCCCGGCGCTGCGCGATATCTTCGCGCATCAGGCTATGCGCCGCCTGCCAGGGATCGCCGTGCGTTTGCAGATCGATGCGTTGCAATGGCGGTGTGCACTGTGGATCGTAACGTAACGACGGAGGAGCGTCGCCATGCCGCTCACCAAAGCGCAAGGCAAACGCCTGCGTCTCGGCGAGAGTGGTGGCGATCGCCCGGCAGAGCGTCTCTTCCTCTACCGCGCCACACAGTTCGGTGCAATGTGCGACGGTGGACAGCGTCTGCCCAGGGTGCAAGGTGTGTTCTTCCCAGAAATCAAGCTGCGCTGGCGCCAGCGGCAACCATTCAGAGGCCAAAGCGGTGTCCGACATGTTACCTACCTTTGATAAGCCCGAATAAAGACGCCAAACGGGCGTAACCCCGCCGTTCAGCGGCTTTTGCGTGTCTCCATACATCATCAAATGAAAATGATAATAACATCTATTATCATTTCTATTAATTTGGTAACACTTTAGATTCTGTTAAGCGGGGATGCAAGCGACGCAGCGGGGGCAGAGAAAAGAAAGTGGCAGGCTGAAAGGGCATAAAAACAAAACGCCCCGGGCATGGATGCCCGGGGCGATTTTCATATCCCGCTAGCCGGTGATTAGCCTTGATTGGCTGGCTTCACCTTCTGCGCCAGGAACTCCGTTTCGTAGGCCAGCGCCTTCTTGCGATCGAACTGGTGCTCCCACTTGGCGATAACCAGTACCGCCAGCGCGTTGCCCACGACGTTCAGCGCGGTGCGCGCCATATCCAGGATACGGTCCACGCCGGCGATGAACGCCAGGCCTTCCAACGGAATGCCGACGCTGCCCAGCGTGGCCAGCAGCACCACGAACGAGACGCCCGGCACGCCGGCGATCCCTTTCGAGGTCACCATCAGCGTCAGCACCAGCACGATCTCCTGCCCCAACGACAGCTCGATGCCGTACAGCTGGGCGATAAAGATGGCGGCGATGCTCTGGTACAGCGTCGAGCCATCCAGGTTAAAGGAGTAGCCGGTAGGCACCACGAAGCTGGTGATCGACTTGGGCGCGCCGTAAGCCTCCATCTTTTCGATGATGCGCGGCAGCACCGTTTCCGAGCTGGCAGTGGAATAAGCCAGGATCAGTTCGTCTTTCAGGATGCGGATCAACGTCCAGATGCGCAGGTTGCACAGCCGGGCGACCGCCCCCAGCACCACCAGGGCGAAGAACGCGATGGCGAAGTACACCAGCACCACCAGCTTGGCCAGCGGCAGCAGCGAGGCGAAACCGAAGTTGGCTACCGTGACCGCAATCAGGCCAAACACCCCGATCGGCGCATAGCGCATGATCATGTGGGTGACTTTGAACATGCTCTCGGACACCGCCTTGAACACCTTCAGCAGCGGCTCTTTGGTCTCTTTCGGCAACGACGACAGCCCCAGGCCGAACAGCACCGAGAAGAAGATAATCGGCAGCATGTCGCCCTTGGCCATCGACGAGAAGACGTTCGATGGGATCAGCGACAGAATGGTCGCCACCAGACTGTGCGAACCGCTTTGCACCTGTTCGGTGGTTTTCTCGTACTGCGAAATGTCCACCGTGGTCAGCGTCGACATATCGATGCCGTGGCCGGGTTGGAAGACGTTGGCCAAGGTGAGCCCCACCACGATGGCGACGGTGGTGATCACTTCGAAGTAGATAATGGTTTTCAATCCGATGCGGCCCAGCTTTTTCGCATCCCCCACGCCGGCAATACCGACGATCAGCGTGGAAATAACGATCGGCACCACAATCATCTTGATCAGACGAATAAAGATATCACCCGCCGGGCTGAGAATATTGCTCACCAGCCACTCACGAGATTCGGTCTGGTTGTGCAATACCGCGCCAACAATAATACCCAGTACCAACGCGATCAGGATTTGCCAAGCCAGGCTAATTTTTACACTTTTCATACCCAAAAAGTCCTCAAAGACTCTTTGCGCCGTACAAAGTCGCAACACGGCGAAAAGAATACTTAATCATTTATTACAGGCTTATGTTAATTCAGTGGAAGCGTTCACCTGCCCTGGGTGCGACGCAGTATAAATCTGTATCATCCGGGCGGTATGCTCTGCAAGCCTTGATTTGTCAGGCTTGAGCGCTGAATCGAATCACAAAAATTTCGCGTAACTATTTCAAATGGCATAATTGCTTGTTATTAAAAACATAATTTTTCATATAATGAAGTACATAACCGCGCCGACGACGATTTTTTGAACGCGATTAAAATGCGTTATTTTTCGCTCATTCTGCATATTTAATCCGCATCGTATGTTTATATTTTGTTACTCAAAAGTCAAACAAATGAGAATTTGCCGAGTGACACTTTCGTCCATAAATGCAGCGCCACTTTATATTTCGATTAAAAATCGAACGACACCGCAGGATGAATGCCACAGGGTATTTCCCGAGTTTTCATCAGGAATTAAGCGTTAATAAAACGTTATTTCACGCGGTGCAGTCCATCTTTATATCGTGCTAATGCCAACTTAGAATATTAATAGCGAAAAACAACCCAAAAAGATTTATAGCGAGAAATAATGGCGACCCTGATCGTATCTATTAATTTCGCGGCAGTTGAGTCCGTTTTTATTTATTCTTTTTTGTTCTTTATATAAGTGTTTTTGGTTAAAAACGTGGGTTTATGAGGATTTAAGCGCCAAAGAGATAGATACGCCCTGCAAATGCGACAGAACGATTACAAATCAATATCTTTGTTGCGTGATCTGCCGCGCAAAAAAGAAACAAAGAATCGTAGCAAACTATACTTAACCTTCAGTTGACATATCATTAACAACTTCAAGGAGAAAAGCTATGAGCCAACTGCATAAACACGCTATTCCTTCTGCAATTGCAGAACGCGCCCTGATTAATCCGGCACAATACCAACAGTATTATCAACAGTCGGTTCAAGACCCAGAGGCTTTCTGGGGTGAGCATGGCAAAATCCTGGATTGGATCAAACCCTATACCAAAGTGAAAAATACCTCGTTCGATCCGGGCCACATCAGCATTCGCTGGTTTGAAGACGGCACCTTGAACCTGGCGGCCAACTGCCTGGACCGCCATCTGGCCGAGCGCGGTGACCAAACCGCCATTATCTGGGAAGGCGATGACCCGACCCAATCCAAAAAGGTGACTTACAAGCAGCTGCACCACGATGTCTGCCAATTCGCCAACGTGCTGAAACAGCTCGGCGTTAAAAAAGGCGACGTGGTGGCCATCTATATGCCGATGGTGCCGGAAGCGGCGGTCGCCATGCTGGCCTGCGCGCGCATCGGCGCCGTACATTCGGTGATCTTCGGCGGCTTCTCGCCGGAAGCCGTCGCCGGGCGCATTATCGACTCCAACGCCAAACTGGTGATCACCGCCGATGAAGGCCTGCGCGCCGGCCGCGCCGTGCCGCTGAAAAAGAACGTCGACGATGCGCTGAAAAATCCCGGCGTGGTCAGCGTGGCCAACGTGGTGGTATTCAAACGCACCGGTAAACCGGGCTACTGGCAGGAAGGGCGCGATCTGTGGTGGCATGAGCTGACCCAGGGCGTCTCCGCAGACTGCCCGCCGGAAGAAGTGAACGCCGAAGATCCGCTGTTCATCCTGTACACCTCCGGTTCGACCGGCAAGCCGAAAGGCGTGCTGCACACCACCGGCGGCTACCTGGTCTACGCTGCGATGACCTTTAAGTATGTGTTCGACTACCACGACGGCGACATTTACTGGTGCACCGCCGACGTGGGCTGGGTCACCGGCCACAGCTATCTGCTGTACGGCCCGCTGGCCTGCGGTGCCACCACGCTGATGTTCGAAGGCGTGCCTAACTATCCGGGCGTCAATCGCCTGTCGCAGGTGATCGACAAACATCAGGTCAACATTCTGTATACCGCGCCGACCGCCATTCGCGCGTTGATGGCCGAAGGCGACAAGGCGATCGAAGGCACCCGACGCGATTCGCTGCGCATCATGGGCTCGGTCGGTGAACCGATCAACCCGGAAGCCTGGGAGTGGTATTACAACAAGATCGGCAACGCGAGATGCCCGATCGTCGACACCTGGTGGCAAACCGAAACCGGCGGCTTCATGATTACCCCGCTGCCGGGCGCCACTGAGCTGAAAGCCGGTTCCGCCACGCGGCCGTTCTTTGGCGTACAGCCGGCGCTGGTCGATAACGTCGGCACGCCGCAGGAAGGCGCCTGCGAAGGCAACCTGGTGATCGTCGATTCCTGGCCGGGCCAGGCGCGCACCCTGTTCGGCGATCATGATCGCTTCGAGCAAACCTACTTCTCGACCTTCAAAGGCATGTACTTCAGCGGTGACGGCGCCCGCCGCGACGAGGATGGTTACTACTGGATCACCGGCCGCGTCGACGACGTGCTGAACGTCTCCGGCCACCGTCTGGGCACCGCCGAGATCGAGTCCGCGCTGGTATCGCACCCGAAAATCGCCGAAGCGGCGGTGGTCGGCATTCCTCACAACATCAAAGGCCAGGCGATCTACGCCTACATCACGCTGAACCACGGCGAAGAACCGACGCCGGAGCTCTATACCGAAGTGCGCAACTGGGTGCGCAAAGAGATAGGGCCGATCGCTACGCCGGATGTGCTGCACTGGACAGACTCGCTGCCCAAAACGCGCTCCGGCAAGATCATGCGGCGCATCCTGCGCAAAATTGCCGCCGGCGACACCAGCAACCTGGGGGATACCTCCACGCTGGCGGATCCGGCCGTAGTCGACAAGCTGTTGGAAGAAAAACAATCAATGAAAGTGCCGTCATAATTTACGCCGCTTCAGGCCGCTCATTCGGATAACGCGCCGTTGAGCGGCCCTGGCGCGGCGTACTCTCTCAATACCGACTGGAGACACTCTGATGAATGACACCATTTATCAAGGGATTGAAGAAAACCCGCGCTTTAAAGAGCTGGTGAGAAAACGCGGCCGGTTCGCCTGGCTGCTTTCGCTGATTACGCTGGCGCTGTACGTCGGCTTTATTTTGTTGATCGCCTTCGATCCACAATGGCTCGGCACGCCGATCGCCGCCGGATCGACCATCACCCGCGGGATCCCGGTCGGCGTCGGGTTGATCGTGATCTCTTTCGTCTTGACCGGGATCTACGTGTTTCGCGCCAACGGCGAGTTCGATCGCCTCACCGCAGAGATCCTGCGCGAGGTGAAACAATGAAGCGCTTATTGTCCGCCGCCGCGCTGCTGTTACTACCGGGCCTGGCCTGCGCCGACGCCATTGGCGGCGAGGTGCATCGCCAGCCGCTGAACATCCAGGCGATCGTGATGTTTATCCTGTTTGTCGGTGCCACCCTGTACATCACCTACTGGGCGTCCAAACGCACCCGTTCCCGTCAGGACTACTACACGGCTGGCGGGCGCATTACCGGCCTGCAAAACGGCCTGGCGATCGCCGGTGACTTCATGTCCGCCGCCTCGTTCCTCGGCATCTCCGCATTGGTCTACACCTCGGGCTATGACGGGCTGATCTACTCCATCGGCTTCCTCATCGGCTGGCCGATCATTCTGTTCCTGATCGCGGAACGCCTGCGCAATCTCGGCCGCTATACCTTCGCCGATGTCGCCTCTTACCGTCTGCAGCAGAAACCGATCCGCACCCTCTCGGCCTGCGGCTCGTTGGTGGTGGTGGCGCTATATCTGATCGCGCAGATGGTCGGCGCCGGCAAACTGATCCAGCTGCTGTTCGGGCTCAACTACCACGTGGCGGTGATCCTGGTCGGCATTCTGATGGTGCTGTACGTGCTGTTCGGCGGCATGCTGGCCACCACCTGGGTGCAGATCATCAAAGCGGTGCTGCTGCTGGCCGGCGCCAGCTTTATGGCGCTGATGGTGATGAAGTCGGTCAACTTCGACTTCAATACCCTGTTCGCCGAAGCGGTGAAGGTGCACCCGAAAGGCATCGCCATCATGAGCCCCGGCGGGCTGGTGTCCGATCCGATTTCCGCGCTGTCGCTTGGCCTGGCGCTGATGTTCGGCACCGCCGGCCTGCCGCACATCCTGATGCGTTTCTTCACCGTGAGTGACGCCAAGGAAGCGCGCAAGAGCGTGTTCTACGCCACCGGCTTTATCGGTTACTTCTATATCCTGACCTTTATCATCGGCTTCGGCGCCATCTTGCTGGTCAGCGCCAATCCGGCGTTCAAAGACGCCACCGGCGCGCTGCTGGGCGGGACCAACATGGCGGCGGTGCACCTGGCCAATGCCGTTGGCGGCAACTTCTTCCTCGGCTTTATCTCGGCGGTGGCGTTCGCCACCATTCTGGCAGTGGTTGCGGGCCTGACGCTGGCCGGCGCCTCGGCCGTGTCCCATGACCTGTACGCCAGCGTGATTAAAAATGGCAAGGCGACCGAGCGCGATGAGCTGAAGGTCTCCAAGATCACCGTCGTGGTATTGGGGCTGGTCGCCATTGCCCTAGGGATTTTGTTCGAGAAGCAGAATATCGCCTTTATGGTCGGGCTGGCGTTCTCCATCGCCGCCAGCTGTAACTTCCCTATCATTATCCTGTCGATGTACTGGTCGCGTTTGACGACTCGCGGCGCGATGATTGGCGGCTGGCTGGGTCTGTTAACGGCGGTGATTCTGATGATCCTCGGCCCGACAATCTGGGTGCAGATCCTCGGCCATGAGAAACCGATTTATCCGTATGAATACCCGGCGCTATTCTCGATGATCGTGGCCTTTGTCGGCACCTGGCTGTTCTCGATCACCGACAGCTCGCTGGCCGGGCAGCAGGAGCGGGAACGCTTCCGGGCCCAGTTTGTCCGTTCGCAAACCGGGCTGGGCATCTCTCAGGGCAGCTCGCATTGATCGAATAATAAGTGAAAAAAGCAAACACACCCTAATCAAAGGCCCTTCGGGGCCTTTTCTCTGGCTGTTTATCGGAGAGAAGCTGGGGAAAGCAGCGCAGCCTAGCTGCGCTTTTTGTGTTTTACGCATAGCAAAAAGCCCTGAACGTCAGTTCAGGGCTTTCGGCTTTGTTTGATGCCTGGCAGTGTCCTACTCTCGCATGGGGAGACCCCACACTACCATCGGCGCTACGGCGTTTCACTTCTGAGTTCGGCATGGGGTCAGGTGGGACCACCGCGCTATTGCCGCC
>NZ_JBJNOO010000006.1:0-184837 GCF_052166595.1 Serratia sp. CY81684
AGGCTCAGGAACAGGTTATCTTCCCCCACGCTGGCGGCGATGGTGTTAAACGTCGCCTGGGCCGCGGCATGCCACTGGTAAAAGGTTTCACTGCGCTGAGGGCCCTCATCCTGCTCTGAGCGGTTCCACTTCTCGGCGAAGTTTTCCTCCGGCATGTGCGGGTTGCTGACCTGGAACTCTCCCTGCGTCGACACGATGAAATCCGGCATCAGTTCCAGTACGTCTAACAGAATATCCAGGTCGTTGTCGTAGGCGCGCCTGGCCGCAATGATGTGGTTGTAGGCATGGCAAGCCAGCGTGGTGATGATGACCGAAATTGGGCGGCAGCGCTGCTGGAGGTCATCCTGCTCGACGGCCCATTCGTCACGGTGGCGTTTGAGAATTTGTACGATGCGATTAAGCAATTTTTTGTCGGTGCTGTCCGGCAGCGGGAGCAGCGCCTCGGTGCCCACGCGGCTGGCGGAATCCATGACCAGAATGGTGCGGAGGGGCTGCACGCTGGCGCTGCTATCGAACCACTCGGCGTAGCCGCTGGGGTTGGACTCCTTCCAGGCGGTTTGCGCATCTACGACCCACAGCGGCTGGCCCGGATGTTGTGCGCCGGTGTGATCGCGGCCCGGCGTGATATCCAGATGATAATCTCCGGCATAGTTGATACGGAATCCACGGGGTAAATCGCTTAATAGATCTTTATAAGTGTTATGCGACTCCAGTCGCCGGCGAATGGCCGATATTACGCCGGTATAATCCGCCTGGGTGGCATGGGGCAGATAACAAATCAGGTCAATATCGTATTGCTCTTCATTTTTGGGCTTAACGGTGGTGTTGAGCCGCACGCTGCCCTGCGGGTAAATAACGGCATCTTGCAATAGCGGATCGTCGCCTTCAGACAGGAAGGTGCCGACCCCGTTATAGGCGCTTTTGATGTTGGCGTATTGGGTTTTGGTGAGATCCAGCGTTTCAATAATTTGCGATAATAAATCGGCGATACGCTGCTTTTTTCCTGCCGGCAGGCTTCTGGCGGTAGCGGAACCGTACATAGTATTTCCTTATGCTATGGGGGCCGCTGTACTGCGGGCGTGAGAACGCCACAGCGGCCAATAATAAAAAGGGGGGAAGCGATGGGCCGCAAGCAGGCCCACACACCGTATCAGTCATGACACTCGGGTGACGTCAGGGGCATTCCGGCAGGCTGAGCAGGTTATTGGGGTGTTCGCCGTCATTTTGCGTTTTGAGGTATTTATTCCCCGCCGCGCTGATTGAGACAATCACCCAGACGGAATGGCCATTCGCGGTGACCCAAAAGCGCCAGGTGCCCGCCTCGATACCGGCAATGGCGTCTGCTTGGGACAGAGACCAACGGGTGCCATCAGCATTGACGCCGCCGATAGCCTGAATGCGCTCATGCGCGTTTTGGCGATCGGATTTTCTGATACAGGTGACTTGATGGTCCGACATAACAACTCCTCGGTTAGGGGCATATTTACGCATAGGCGTAAGGGAAAATAAAAATAATGGGCCGGATAGCCCTCTACGTAACCTGGGTTGAAATCACTGCCATAAATGTATAGCCGGCTAATGGTGGTGCATTCAATAGCTAGCCTATTACGGGTGCTGAAGCTTCTAATTGTCTGTGGCGTTAATCATGTTTTTTGTCCTCATTAAAGTCAACATCAATAGGATGGTTTTTTTGATTTGTTATTATGTAATTTTTATAATTTGAGGAAATAATTTTTATAATTAATATTTATTTTAACAATGTATTGATGGCAGCTCGATTCTGAAGGCGTTTATTTTTGTAATTTAATTTAATTTAATTTAATTTAATCGCAATACTAGGTTTTATCTGTCATTGATAGGTTGCGCATCAGCCTGATAGCCCTATTAAATTCACGAGAGATATCAGGGCTAGGGCCGTGTTTTAGCTTGAGCGGGTGGGTATACCTCCGCTATGCGCAAGGTGTAGATCATGGTGGCGTTGGGGGGAACTTTCGGTGGGTAGCCTTTCTCCCCGTAAGCCTGTTCAGGAGGAACCACCAGGGTCATCGTACCGTGGTTTTGCAGCAGCGAAATGGCCTCTTTAAACAACGGTGGGAAATCCGCCACCGGCTGCGACAGCGTGGCGCCAGTTGCTTCCATATCTTGCACCACGGTGCCGTCGACCAGCGTTTCTTTTACCACCATATCCACCGAGGCGGTAGCGGGGATCTTCGCATCGCCCGCATAGTCGATACGGTACCAGAACCCGGACGATGCCCGGTGAACGCGCTTATCTTTCTTGAACTCCCCTAGATAGGCCGCGCCTTTTTGCCGTTGGGTTGCGCTGATTTTTTCTCTTGCGGATACCACCTTTTCCTCGGCGGTGGCCAGGATGTTATTGAGTTCATCATCCGACAACATCCGCTTGCCCGCAAAGGCATCTGCAATGCCAGCCAAGAGCATTCCCTTCTCCGATCTCACTCCCCAACGCTGCCGTTCTTCCTGCATTTGCAGAATTTCCTCTCCCAGTGAAACGCCTGCGGCGTAATCCTCACGCGGTTGTGCGCCTTTGAGCGCATCGGCCGTCACCAGAAGGGGGCTTCGCGCTTGCAAAGAAGCCATGTCGGCTCGCGTATCTGCCAGTTTCTTAACGGTTTCATCCAGTTCGGTTTGCATCAGTTGACGCTGTGACCGCCATTCAGCTTGCTGTTCCCGCAGCACCACGTCGCGCTTTTCTGCTTCCAGCAGCCAATTTTTTTGCTGGTTGGCTGCCGCTGATAAGGCCTGGTTTTCTGCTTTTGCTTTGGACAACTGTTGCTGCAATACCGCCCGATCCTGATCCCACCGCTGCTGTATCTGTACCAGGTTGGCTTTTGCCTGACGCTCTGTCGGTGTCACCCCCAACGCCTGGCGCAAGCTTTGCGCCAGTTGGGATAGCGCGGCCCAATCCGGCGTTGCCGTTACGGCGTTTTGTCGCAGACGGGTTATCTGTAATTTTAGCTGGGCTATTTCCGTGCGCTGTTGCTCGATAGCCTTATCCTTCATTCGCCAGGATTCGCGCTGTACTGGCGGTTTGTTGTCGGGCTTACCTTTCTCGGGGCTTGGGGTTGGGTGTTTTTCGGTGCGAGGGCGATCCCGCGCGGCAGGGGCTTTTTCTGCCGGGTAGCCTTTGTCGCTGTATTGCTCGGCAAACTGCAGCAAGGCCGGAATATCGGCATTACCCTTGCTTGGCGCCGATGAAGCCGCGGGCAGCAGCATCCCCCCAGCCAGGCAGGCCAAAAAACGGTAGGTCAGCCGTTTCCAGACGATCATTTTATCGCACCGCCGCGTTTCGCCAGTTCGGTAAGCAATGCCTGATTAATCTCGGCGCATTGATAGCTCACCTGATAACGATAGAGGGCATCAACGGTCTCTTGCGTGCGCTCGTTGACCTGGGGGCGCACACCGGCATATTGCGAAGCGCCGGACATCAGGTTGTCGAACACCTGTTTTTTAGTCGGGTAATCCGCCGTTTTCAGCGTCCCCAGTGCGTTTAAATTCTGTTGGCACTGCTTTAAATCCTGGGTTTCACGCTTGACCTTTTCATCCTGCAACGTGCTGGCCGAGGCGGTTTTTATCTGAGGCGTTTTGGTGGACTGGCAACCGCTTACCAACAGTACGCCCATCAATACTGCCGTGATGGGTAGAGACGAATGGCTCATGTTCAATTTCCTTTTCGTTGTTGATGGCTGGTTAAACCGCCTTGTAGCATCCAATGGAACAGTTCGTTAGTTCGCTTAAAATTCAATTTTTTCATCGCTGCGCGTTTGTGCGAGCTTATGGTCTTCTCCTTAATGCCCAAGAGGCTGGCAACGCCGGCATGTGTTTTTCCCTGCTGGAGTTGATACAGAACTTCTTGCTCACGCGGTGTGAGTGATTCGTGGTGGCAAACTTTGCTGCCTTGTCGCGTTCTTTCGGGCGAAGGTTGCGGGGCAAGTAGGGTGTTCCCAATAAGCTGCAACACGCTGTTCACCGATTGATGCCGGTATAAGATATTGGACTTGGCCAGGCCACGATAGAGATGCTGCAGGTGAGCATCTTTTCTTTCCGCGATGGCAAAATAAAGTGTTGCACTGTGGCCCCCTGGTCGATTGCCAGGTGAGATTAATGTACCGCAGCGAATGGCCTGAAAGACAATATCAGCAGCTATTCCCGCACAGGTACCAGTGTAAAAACGAATGTTTCTATGTTTTAAATGGTTGGATAGTGCCTTAATGAGCCCTATGGTGTAAAAGCTATCATCGTCGATTATGCGGATGGCCAATGTTGTCTTTATGGTGCCATTTTTCGTACCGGTCATGTGCTCTGCGCTCTGGTTTTCGTTTTTTGCCCTGGTCATTAATTTATTTTTAGATTCCGATTATCATTGTTATGTATGTACTTAGTTTGGTATGTACTTATCGACTAATCAGAATCAGCCATAGACTAACCAACGAGAAGTGTTCTGTTCAAGTTAACGATGTTTAATGGTCATGATTGGTGATAGTTTTTTATAATCTAGTTTTTATTAGATTTTTTCTCTGTGAATTTGGTTGTGTGGGGGGGGTATTAGATAGTTGGGCTGCAGGGGGCGTGAGGCTCTAAAGTGGCTTAATCAATTAATGACAGGTGATTAAGCCTGTTTATGAAGTTAATCTGGTGTTTTCACGCAAACAAAATGGGGGTTGGTTAGTCCTTTAATAAAATAGGCTTCATCATTTAATCTCTTGGTTTCCATATAGAAAGCGATGCCGGGTGCTTCTGGCAATACATACTGTTGCCAGAGGTGGTCTGGTAGGCTATCTATGGGGTGGTGCTCTTCCCGGGTGATCATGGTTTTCGAGTAGCCTTTAAAATCAGATTGCTTAATGACCATGAAAAGACGCCTGGAAATAACATAACTATTATCAGGATCTTTGAGGGAGCCCACCGCGAGCAATTCACTGCTGCCTTTATGGGCGGTGACGACGCTGATATCCAGATTAAGTTCAAGCGTTTTACCCTCTTTTGAAACGATGTGCGAACTCAAATGCGTGTTACAGCGAAAAGGTTTCCAGCTCTCGTGGTGGCGATAAACAAAAGCGCCACTCAAGACAACGATGATGACGCTCGATAAAACGATCACAATCTTTTTCATGTAAACCTACTCAACCTGTTTGAAGTTGTTACAGTTTGTATAGCTCATATCGCTGTTTTTGGCGCAAGCGGCCATAAAAGACACCTTAAGCAAGTTGTTGGCAGGGCGCGCTTCCATATAGTAAATGTCCCGATCGGTCTGCGTGCAATCGACCTCTTCATCAGCCAGCATCTTTTTCACTCGACCTGCTTGATCGGGCTCAGGTTTCCCTTCACCCAGAGTAAAGATCCGACATTTATCCTGAGTCCCGATGAGTGCGGGTTGTTCATTTTTGCTCAGGGTTAACCACGTCGTCGCCGCCGCGGTGACGCCCAGGGCAAGAAGGAGAGACAATGCCGCCATTTTCATTTTGCGTGATGGTTTTTTCGAACTTACGGCCACATCGCCCGCGACGATGTTTACCTCTGTCGCCTGCTGACTTATCGGCGGCAGAAGATCCATCTGTTCAGCCGATAGCGATTCCTTTGGCGGCTTGGTCTCCGGGTGGATTTCCGCATCCATTTTAAAGCCTATCCGCGGCACGGTGATCAGTATGTCTTTGCTTAGCCCAAGTGCTTCAAAGGCTTTTCTCAGCTCACTGATATGGTTGCTCAATGTGGCGCTGGACGGAGAAAACCCATAATCCTCCCAGACGTGCTTGATCAGCGCTTCACGCGTTAATTCAATTTTATTATTCCTTATCAGCTCGCTTAATAACCGTGTAGCCGGATTAGATAACCCTACCGTTAGTAAGTTATCGTTCTTAAGCATCAACAATTGACTGTCCGGATCGAAAATCAGGGTGAGATTTATTATATATTTCATTTGGATACCTGTTTAATTCTGGTGCGTAAGCATAAAATTAGTCAATGATAAGAATAGTCTTGCTTGGGTAGTGAGGGGGAATCTAAGGGAGGTTAACACTTGTAGTCAACACCCTTTAGAAAAATTATTCACCACCTGAAATGACATTGAATTTAAAGGAGTGTTATTTTTTAATTAATTCAAATCATTGGTTTTATATTCTTAATTTTATTTTAATTTTTTGTGATTTTGGAGTTTTAATCTAATTAATTGCAATTAATTAGATTATTTAGCTATTGTGTTTTTTTGTCGATATCATGATTTCCAGTTGCCGGTAGTGATAACACGGCCTTGAGAACGGAGGCGTAAGTTTCCTATTCCATGGGCCGGTTGTGTGAATCTGAATACATGGCGACTTCACACAAATGGGAAATGACCTTAATTAAGGATAAAGTAGAAATGAAATTGAATAAAATTATGATGGCAGCAGTATTGGCATTCGGCACTATTTCTGGCGCACAGGCTGCTGATCAAGGACACGGTAAAGTGACCTTCACCGGCTCCATTATTGATGCACCTTGCTCAATTGACCCTAAGTCTATTGATCAGACTGTAGATCTGGGCTCAGTGTCTAACGTTTCCCTGCTTAATGGTGGTAACTCTGACCCGAAACCGTTTGAAATCCATCTGGAAAAATGCAGCCTGGACACCGCTAAAACCGTGACCACCACCTTTGACGGTGCGGCTGGCAAAAATGGCCTGCTGGGTATGACGGGCGATGCCAAAGGCGCCAGCATTGCGATTACCGATGGTAGCAATAATGTCATTGAACTGGGCAAACCTACCACGGGCCAACTGATCAGCGCGGGTGCCACAGAAGCAACTCTGGCCTTCAGCGCTTATCTGAAAGGCGACGGCGGCGATGATAAATCTATCGTTCCGGGTAAATTCCAGAGCGTGGCTAACTTCATCCTGAACTACAAATAATTTGATTTATTGACTGGATTAATCATGCATGCGGGCAGAGGCCCGCATGCATTCTTGTCAGGGTGGCGTGCAGGAGAATAATGAGATGAAAAGGCTAAAAATGCGTTATTCGGCGTTTTGCCTGTTAATGCTGTTACCTATGGAGAGCAGCCTGGCTGCGGCAGGTTGGGGGCGGGTTAACATGCAAGGTGCCGTAATAGAAACGGCCTGCGCCATTGATACCGACAGCCGAGATCAGACTATTGATATGTCCACGGTGCCGTTGAGCCAAATAATGCGTGATGGGAAAGGTGCTACCCGACCCTTCAGTATTCGCCTGGTTAATTGTGTTTTGGATCGCATAGATGAAAATTTACCGAAGTGGCAACGATTTCAGGTGACATTTGATGGTCGGGAGGATAATGGATTATTCGGTGTCGATGGGCAAGCGCGCGGGGTTGCGCTACAACTTGCCGACAGCGAAGGCAATATCGTTTCGCCAGGCAACCCAACGCCGTTGCTGGACATTACCGAAGGGAACAGAGAATTAAATTATTCGCTGCGACTGGTCAGTAATCAACAGTTATTACGCAGTGGGGAATACACTTCGAGTATTAAATTTAAAATGGATTATTACTGAATAGATTCTAGCGATGCGTTAAACATTAAATTTTAATTCACAGGGTGTGCCTTTTACTTATTTCCTTTTCGTGGAAATAAAGAGGGTTTGCATTGATAGCCTTGGCGTAAAAATAAGAATAAAAGGGATTGATAAGCATGATGATGCCGAGCTGGACTTTATTGCCCTTCCGCCCGCGTGCTGTGGGTATTTATATTGCCTGCGCATTGGGTTTGTTTGGGTATTACGCCAGTGCGGAAGAGGTGCAGTTCAATACTGACGTTCTGGATGTTAAAGATCGCGATAATATTGACCTGGGCCAGTTCTCGCGTGGCGGTTATATCATGCCGGGCGATTACATGATGCTAGTGCGTGTTAATAAGCAGGAGTTGCCTGAGCAAAGTGTTATTTTTTACCCGGCGGAACAGGACGCGAACGATAGCGCTGCATGTATCAGCACGGCAATGGTGGAACAATTTGGCTTAAAACCAGACATGAAAGAAAAGCTGACCTGGTGGCATCAGGGCGAGTGCTTATCGTTGGAGAGCCTGCCGGGCACCGCGGTGCGCGGCGATTTAGGTACCGCCAGCCTGACCCTGAGCGTGCCGCAGGCCTACCTGGAATATGCCGCCGATAACTGGGATCCGCCGTCGCGTTGGGATGAGGGCGTGCCGGGCTTGCTGTTGGATTATTACCTCAACGCGCAGACCCAGCGGCAACAGCAACGCGGGCAGCAGGGGTATAACCTCAGCGGCAACGGTACGCTGGGCGCAAACCTCGGGGCATGGCGGTTACGGGCGGACTGGCAGACACGGCTGGATCATCAAACCGGCAGCGGTGAGGGCACACGCCAAAATTGGGACTGGAGCCGTTATTACGCCTATCGCGCAATACCGCATTTGGGGGCAAAGCTGTCGGTTGGTGAGAACTACCTGTATTCCGACATCTTCGATAGCTTCCGCTTTACCGGTGCCAGCCTGATCAGCGACGACAGCATGTTGCCGCCGAACCTGCGCGGCTATGCGCCGGAGGTCACCGGGGTGGCGCGCACCAACGCCAAGGTGGTGATCAGCCAGCAGGGGCGGGTGCTGTATGAAACCCAGGTCGCATCCGGTCCGTTCCGTATTCAGGACATCAACGATGCGGTTTCGGGGCAGTTGGATGTGCGGGTGGAAGAACAGGACGGCAGCGTGCAGGAATTCCGTATCGATACCGCCAGCATCCCGTATCTGACCCGACCGGGGACGGTGCGCTACAAAGTGGCCAGCGGCCGCCCTTCGGACTGGAAGCACAGTACCAACGGCCCGCTGTTTGCGACCGGTGAATTTTCCTGGGGAGTCAGCAACGGCTGGTCGCTGTACGGTGGCGGTGTAGCGGGCGGTGATTACAACGCACTGGCGGTCGGTATCGGGCGGGATCTGATGATGTTCGGCGCACTGTCGTTCGACGTGACTCAGTCGCGGGCACGCTTGCCACAACTGGAGGACGGCACCCTGACCGGCGGCTCCTACCGGCTGAGCTACTCGAAAAACTTCGACGAGTACGACAGCCAGGTCACCTTCGCCGGTTACCGCTTCTCGGAACGGAACTATATGTCGATGAGCGAATATCTGGATGCGCGTACCTACGGCACGCGTAACCAGAACAGTAAAGAGATGTACACCATCAGCTTCAGCCAGCACTTCCGCGATCTTGGGTTAAGTGCCTACCTGAACTACAACCATCAGACTTACTGGAACAGTACGGCGAACGATCGTTACACCCTGACGCTGTCGCGCAATTTTGATGTTGGCCAGTTCAGGAACCTGAGTCTGTCGCTGACGGGGTACCGCAATAAGTATAACGGCGTCAACGATGACGGCATGTATCTCTCGCTGTCGATGCCGTGGGGCGGCAGTGGGTCGCTCAGTTACAGCGGCAGTTTCGACCGCAACGACAACACCCACCAGGTGGGGTATTACGATCGGCTGGACAACGGCGACAGCTATCAGTTGAGCAGCGGCATCACCCGCAACGGCGCAACGGCGAGCGGTTATTACACCCATCAGGGCGATATAGCGCAGGTTAACGCCAACGCCAGCTATCAGGAAGGGCGCTATTCATCCGCTGGCCTGTCGCTGGAAGGGGGCGCCACCGCCACCCTGAAAGGCGCGGCGCTGCACAGATCGGGGATGATTGGCGGTACCCGCATGATGCTGGACACCGGCGGCGTTGCGGATATTCCGATCGGCGGTTATGGCGTGGTGACGCGTACCAACCGCTTCGGCAAGGCGGTGGTGACGGATGTCGGTAGTTATTACCGCAATCGGGTCAGCATCGATGTAAACAAGTTGCCAGAGAATGCCGAAGCGACACGATCAGTGGTGCAGGCCACCCTGACCGAAGGGGCGATTGGTTACCGCCGATTTGAAGTGATCGCCGGTGAGAAAGCGATGGCGGTGATCCGCCTAGCGGACGGCTCCACGCCGCCGTTTGGTGCCACGGTGCAAAACCACAAAAAGCAGGATGTGGGCATCGTTAACGACGACGGCAATGTGTACCTGAGCGGCATTAACCCGAACGAGGAAATGACCGTGCGATGGGATGGGCGGGCGCAGTGCGCGCTGACATTACCGGCGCAAATACCGCCAGGCGATGTGGCCAAGCTGTTGTTGCCGTGCCGCCTGTTGCCGGAGGCGGCGGCGGAATAACGACGGAAACGAAAACCTATTTAGCCACAGAGACAGGCCGGGGCTGCTTTTCTACCACTGGCCATTTTATTGAATTTAAAGAAGTGAGTAATTAACGATGAACCTAATGAAACAATCCTTTTTTCCGCTGATGAGCGGTCTGCTAGCCGGTGTGTTGGGCCTGCAGCAGGCTCAGGCGGCGATAGCGCTGGATCGCACCCGCGTGGTGTTCAACGGCAGCGAGAAATCGACCAGCCTGAGCGTTAGCAACGAGAACAAACAACTGCCTTACCTGGCGCAAGGTTGGGTGGAAGACGCCCAGGGCAATAAAATAACCACTCCGTTGACGGTACTGCCACCATTGCAGCGCCTGGAGCCGGGGGCAAAAAGCCAGATGAAGGTACAGGCTTTACCGGCTGCCAACCTGTTGGCGCAAGATCGTGAGACGCTGTTCTACTTCAACCTGCGCGAGATCCCGCCAAAGAGCGAAAAACCCAACACACTGCAACTGGCACTGCAAACGCGGATCAAACTGTTTTATCGGCCAAAAGCGCTAATCAGTGCCGAAAGCGCGGCACCCTGGCAGGAACAGCTGACGCTAACCAAATTTGGCGACAAATTTCAGGTGAACAACCCAACGCCGTATTACGTCACCATTGTGGATGCCAGCAGCAAACCAGGGGCGGTGGGGGCTAAGGGCTTTGAACCGCTGATGGTGGCGCCAAAAAGCAAAGAGACGTTGAATCTGGGGGCGTCTGCGCTGGGCAATGCGCCGGTACTGACCTACGTCAATGATTACGGCGGCCGCCCACAGTTGCAGTTCAGCTGTAGCGGGGCCGAGTGCAAGGCTAAACCAGTCAAGCCAAGCTGATAAGCGGGCGTAAAGAGGGAACTGAACATGCAACAGAGAAAACAGAGGAGCGGCTTCCTGTCTTGCCCTGAACGGCAATACCTGTTGGCCCGAGTGGCTGCGGTGATGATGGTGCCGGTGGTGATCGGCAGCATGCTGGCGCTGATGCCCGCGGCCAGCGCGGCAGATAACGGGAACGTTGACGGTGCCAATGGGGTGTTGCATGTGCGTGGTGCCTTGACCGAAAGCGCCTGTCGCCTGGAAATGGCCTCGGCTTATCAGGATGTGTGGCTGGGGGAAACTGGTACCGCCCGGTTGGCGCAGGTAGGAGCGCAGGGTACGCCGGTGGCGGTGCAGTTGCGTTTGCGGGATTGTTTACGCAGCCCGGCAAACAGTCGCGATCAGCGCAGCGGCAACCTGCTGTGGAACCTGAATCAACCTGCGGTTTCCGTTAGCTTCGTTGCACCGGCGGATACGGATAATCCGCAATTGATCGGGGTGCGTGGGGCTTCCGGCATCGGGTTACGGATGCTTGATGCACAGGGACGGGACATTCGTCTGGGGAGCCGTGGGGCGCCGCTGGTGCTGGCGGCGGGGCAAGATAGCCTGACCTATAGCCTGATGCCGGAACGGACGCGGGCTCCGTTGCGGGCAGGTGCTTATTTGGCCCATATCGACTTCAGGCTTAACTATGATTAGGGCGAAAGAGATGGCTGCTGAACGCGTATATCGATTGCCGCTGGTTATGGCATGCTTGGCGCTTGCGAGCTGGTGGGCAACCGCACCGGTGCTGGCAAAAACCGCTACGGCGACGGTAACCGTCAAGATTACGGTAGTGGAGCCGCCGTGCGACATCAACAACAACAACTTGATTGAAGTGAATTTCGGTAATGACGTGATGACCACCCGCGTTGACGGCGAATATAAAAAAATGCCGATCGTCTATGCGGTGCAGTGCCAGGGAGGCGCGGCCGGCGCTGCACGGATGCGTATTGAAGGTAACGGCGCCACGTTTGATTCCGAGGTATTAAAGACCAATAGAACAGATTTAGGCATCGAGCTGCTCAACGTTAATAGCGGCAAGCGGCTGCCAATTAATAGATGGTTGAACTTCAATTATCCCGCATTACCCGTGCTTGAGGCTGTGCCGGTAAAACGGGTTGGCGCCAAACTCAGCGGCGGAGTTTTTTCCGCCGGTGCGACGATGATGGTGGAATATCGATGAAACTTTATTCAGGTGTTGCCTTGTTGTTCGCCTGCTGCACACTGAGCAGAGCGGGAATGGCGGCGGAGAACATGACGTTTTTCGGCACCCTGGTCGAACCCCCTGCCTGCACGATTAATAACGGCGGACTGGTGGACGTCGATTTCGGCAATCGCGTGGGGATAAAAAAGGTCGATGGGGTGAATTATTTGCAGCCAATGAACTACCAGGTCAATTGTGATCCCAACGCGCAGGCTTGGGCAATAACGCTGGAAATCGTTGGCGTCTCGGCGGATTACGATCGGGCGGCGGTGGTGACTGGTGTCAAGGATCTGGCCATTCAGATTAAACAGAACGGTGTCCCGTTTGAGCTTAATAAGCCGATACCCATCCAACTGACGAACCTGCCCCACTTGGAGGCTGTGCCGGTAAAACGCCAGGGCGCGACGCTAAAAGAAGGGCCATTTGAGGCTACGGCTACCCTAAAGGCGGTTTACCAATGAACGGGTATCCGCGGTTTCTCAATACGGCGCTGATTGCCGGGCTATTGGCGCTGAGCTGTGCCGCACTGGCCGACAATGTACGTTTGCATGGCGCATTGGTGGCAGAGCCCTGTGTGATCGCGCCAGGGGACGAAAATGTGAGGCTCGATTTTGGCACGGTGATCGACAAATACTTGTACGCCAATGAACGTACCCACGGGCAGGCGTTCGATATTCGCTTGGGGGAGTGCGATTTGAGCCTGGGGAAAACGGTCAAGGTGACCTTCAGCGGAACGGAAAACCAGAGTCTTAAGGGGTTGCTGGCGATTGAGGGGGGCAGCCAGGCGTCTGGCATCGCGATCGGTATGGAAACGCAGGGCGGCCAACCTCTCCCGCTGAACAAGGCCGGTGAGGGATACCGGCTGGTTGCTGGCAATAATACCCTGACGGTGCTGGCCTATGTGCAGGGTGAGCCGGAGGCTATCGCTCGCCGCACCATAGAGCACGGCCCGTTCAGCGCGATTGCCACCTTCCGCTTGGAATATGAATAAGGCGGATATGGACTGGCTCGAGGCCTATCGCTGGGTGAAGAGTCGACGGCGACATGCGCCGCCCAATGCGGATATTTGGCATTTGCGTTTCCACTGGGCCGAGCGTAGAGCCGCCATTTATCGGCGAGTGCGCAACGGCGATTACCGTTTGCTGCCGATGCAGCTTTACCGCTATCGCGATCGCAGTTGGGTGCAATGGAGCGCGCAAGATGCGCTGGTGCTGAAATGGGTCTGCTTGCGGGTGGAAAATGACCTGCCCACCCATGAACGCTGCGTTCACCTCAAAGGGCGTGGTGGGGGTAAACTGTCGGTCGAGAATGTATGGCGTGAACTCACCTGCGGTGATTACGCCTTTGTTTATCGAACGGATATCCGCGGTTATTACCGGCATATCCGCAAGGCGCAAGTACTGAGCCTGGTGCAGCAGCATATTGATGATCCGGTGCTTATCGATCTGATTGAGCAGTATTTGTATTACAGCGTCGAGGACGGGGGCGAGATTTTTACCCCGCGGTACGGCATTTGTCGCGGTTGTGCGCTTAGCCCGCTGATCGGCGCCAGTCTATTGCATCATGTCGACAGTTATTTTTCCGCGCAGGAAGGAACCTTTTATTCGCGCTATATGGATGATTTTTTGCTGTTTACCCGTACACGCTGGCACCTGAAGCGCTGCGTGAAACGCCTGCACGGATTTTTTAATTTGGGTGGATTTGAAACCCACCCCGACAAAACTCGACTGGGGAGAATTGAACATGGTTTTGACTGGCTGGGCGTGTGGTTTACCCCTGAGGGCACCACCATCGCGCCGCGCGCGTTAGAAAATTACCGTACTCAACGCCTGCGGCTTTACGAGCAGGCCCGGGGGCGGGGACTGTCAGTGGCAGAATCCGACGCACGGGTGCAGGCGTATGAAAAACGCTGGAACATATGGGCAGATGGAATGCTCCGACGATGAATGATTGCTCTCAAAACGATAGCTGGCAAAGGCAGGGACTACTGTGAGAAAAATACTAGACATCAGGGTCGTGGTGGTGATGTCGGCCATCGCGGCGTTCGACGCTACATGTGAAGGTGTGGTGGAAGGTGGTTACCAGGTCCCTCCTCTTCCATACGTGACCGTATACCCTGGGGGGCCGACAGTAGTAGGGTCTGTTAACGGTTTACCGGGGAGCTGCGGGGTGTTTGGCCAGGTATGGGATAAGCCAGGGGCTGGTAGACGGTCTACAGTATATCGTAAGGACTTCGGCGAATCGGATTTATCCGGGAAAAGTTATTGCATGGGGGTGCAGATTGCCGGGAAGGGTGTGGGGGACCCACGGGAAACTGCCGAGCTCGTGTTCGAACGTATGAAGGCGGGTATGAGGGTGCCGCACTCGCAAGCAGGGACTCCTGGTAGTTATGTTGACGTTAACGAATCTCTTTGTTTATATGCTGCTGTCGTCGGTATAACTACATGGCCTGAGATGCGGAGGTTTCATTTTAGAAAGCATGGGTTCACCCTCCCTGGATGGCCTGATCATTGTACATTGCGGGCCGTGCCCAAACCCGTTTTATGCTCGATCGTAGGGCGTGGTGAAATCGTCCACCAGACTGCCTCTGTTGGTACGGTCTATCGTCGGAATAAGGTTTCTCTTGGGGTGGAATGTGATGGTACTGCGTCCGTGGTCCTGGATGTACCCCGCAACCCCGCGGTACTTCGAACCGAGAATAAACAAATCGAATCCGGTATTTATTTAAATCGAGATGGAGTTTATTCCGCGACGGTTACCGCGGCTCCCCATGGATCTGTGGACGTAATAAGTGTAGTGGACACAGATGTTAGATTTGCAGGGACGTATAACGGATCGGTAGTGGTGACTGCCACGTGGGATTAGCTAGACAGCTTAGTGGGTTCTGAATTGGGAATGTGGGTAACGGTAGATCTGGTGAAATGAAGTGATGACAGTCCCCCCCGAAAAACCGGTATGTGCATAGGAAGAATGTCTCGTGGACTGGACCGGCGAATGTTTATGAAAAAGTCATGTTTTACAGACAGATAGAACTCGGTCATCCAGAAGCAAGACGAATCGGAATGCCTATGGCTGAACTGTGCCGCGAGCATGGAATGAACAATGCCAGTTCTATGGGAGGCGTTCACCGTTTGGCGGGATGGATGCCTCCATGATCGCCCGCCCTGGAGGAGCTGGAACACGAAAACCGTTGTCTCAAACTGATGTATGCCGAAGAGCGGCTTAAATCGGGTATTATTATGGGGGCCATGGCAAAAACGTGGTGCAGCCCTCCCAGTGAAAGCAGCTGGTACTTGGACCGAGGTCCGAAGCCGACGCATCAACATACATTTTGCCTGCCTGTTGGTTCTGACAGAAAAAGCTGCTATCGCTACCAACCTGAGTTGAATGAAGAACATGTCGTTATTGCCGATTTGATGATTCGTATCACTGACAGGCAGCACAACTGGGGGTTTGGTCTGTGTTTTTTGTATCCTCGTAACGTGAAAAGCTTTAAGTTCAACCACAAAACAGTGTACCGGATTTACTGCGAGTTATCGCTGAACATGCGAATAAACCCCAAAAAACTGCTGAAAAGGGATAAGCCTTAACCGCTTGCCGTACCTGAATGCAGCAATGAATACTGGTCGATGGACTTCCTACGCGAGCGGTGAGCGGCTGGACTTTCTGTCCGTCTGCTGAATGTCATTTCCGGCTATCCCGTGACGCGCTGACCATTGAGGTCGATTTTTCTAGCCCGCCATTCGGGTTGTCAGAGTACTGGAACAACTCATTGAATGGAAAGGAAAACCCAAAGCAATCCGCTGTGATACCGGTCCAGAATATACCAGTAATACCTTGATATTATGGATAATTATGTAGGAGTCAGGACTGATTTCGTTCAGCCGGGTAATCCGCGGAGAAATGCTTATTTTGATCGTTACAAACGGACTGTGTGTTATGACTGGCTGGGGCCGCATCTGTTTACATCACAGGATGAATTACAAAACTAAGCCACCGGGTGGCAAGGTTTTTTATAATCACGAACGACCCAATATGGCGTTGAATGGTTACACACCGATGAAGCATCTTCAGCGAATGGCCTGATTCTACTTATTATGTAAGCATCCCGGTAAAACGGACCATTCACTTTTAGAGATCTTCCGACATACTGATTATGTCCCCTGAGGAGATCGTCATGCGTAAAGCCCGATTCACCGAGCACCAGATCATTACCGTTCTGAAGTCTGTCGAAGCCGGACGTACCGTTAAGGATGTTTGCCGCGAAGCGGGAATATCCGAAGCTTCCTATTACAACTGGAAAGCAAAGTATGGCGGGATGGAAGCTTCTGATATCAAAAAGATGAAGGATCTGGAGGACGAAAACCGGCAGCTCAAACAGATGTTTGCTGATCTCAGCCTTGAATGTCTGGCCCTGAAAGACGTTATCGAAAAAAAGCTTTAAAGCGAGCGATAAAGCGGGAGCTCGTCAGTTATCTGGCGGCACAGTTTGCCATGAGTATCCGCCAGGCATGCAGGACATTATCGCTGAGCAGGACGGTGTATTTTTATCAGCCCGATACCCGGCGTGATGAACCGGTGATCCGGGCTTTGACTGAACTGGCAGAACGCTATCCACGATACGGTTTTAAAAAGCTGTTCCAACTACTGCGCAGACAGGGCAACACCTGGAACCATAAACGTGTTCACCGGATTTATTGCCTGCTGAAACTGAATTTTCGTCGCAAAGGAAAGCAACGTCTGCCAGTGCGTAATCCGGCCTCGCTGGCCACAACGGGATCGCTGAACCAGAGCTGGTCCATTGATTTTATGCACGATGCGCTGGTCTGCGGCAGGCGCTTCCGGACCTTCAACGTGGTAGATGATTTTAACCGTGAAGCACTGGCGATAGAAATCGACCTGAATATCCCTGCTCAGCGAGTCGTCCGGGTGCTGGACAGGATCGTGGCAAACCGTGGTTACCCACTGAAGATGCGGATGGACAACGGGCCCGAACTGGTCTCACTGGCGCTGGCCCAATGGGCCGAAGAACATGGTGTGCAGCTCGAATTTATCAAGCCGGGTAAGCCTACACAAAATGCTTTTATCGAACGGTTCAACCGGACATACCGAACAGAAATCCTGGATTTTTATCTGTTCAGAACACTGAATGAAGCGCGGGAAATTACAGAGCGCTGGCTGAAGGAATATAACAACGAGCGGCCTCATGAATCCCTGAACAACCTGACGCCGGCAGAGTACCGGCTGATGGCTGAAACACCGGATATCTCAAAAAGTGCATGGAACTAAAGCCGGGATGCTTACAGTTCACTCCTGACTGTTGGTTCAAATGCGACACTTACGTTAAACCCATTAGGTAAAGCGCCGAACACGAATATCCTTAATTTAGAGTAACACTCTTGTAGGAGTTCGAAGTGGTAGTGTACGCACTGAAGTGACTGGTTTTAGCCGAGTTTTTGATAAGTAATCACCGGTGAATGTATTGATTTTTTTGTTAAAAATTGAAAGGTGTGATCCCTGTGACCTGTTTTGTCATTAATCTTTTTTGATCAGTACCTGTTTGTTTGATTCGATTGAAAATTGACCATTTAAAATATGGTGGTATAAGGATTTGTATAATACAGAAATTAACTTTTATAAATGCCTTTTATATCAATGTGATGGGTTTTAACTATCCCTCCTGTGATCTTCCGCCAATCAATATCTCCCAACCTCCTCTGTGATTGTCGGCTCCGGTAGAGTGAGTTTGCTTCTTTCGCTTTGTGTTAGTGCAGCTTGCGTGGGTAGAAGAAACGTTCATGAAGAAGGACTATGAGGCAGTAAGCCGTTGACGTAAAAACCGCTTACGCGGCCTTTTTATTTCTGAGAAACAGGGCAAGCAGATACAGGGCGCCCAGCGGCAGGGCCATGACATAACAGAATGCATAATACAGGATCAGCACGCCATTTTTGCCTATGGTATCGGCGAACAGTCCGCGGTGCCAAAATTCTTCACTCGTGAACTGCAGGGCGGCCGTTTCAGTGCCTTTTTTAGCACAGGGATACAGTAAAAAGCTCAGGATGGAGAGGATCAACGAAAGTGCGATATTCACCATGTCCTGGAAAGAATAGATGTAATAAAGCGCGATAAAAAAGTAAGTCACGCCCCACGCCTGACTTTTCCAATAATACACTTTGGTCATTTTCGCCTCCCTGCGCATGAGTTCCTTTCTGTTTCGTGCTTGGCGAAATGGAACATCGATGCCATTGCCCGCGCCGCTCGGTTTACCCAAGACGTCTGAGTATGCGCAGGGCTTCGGCAAAATGCCATATTACCGGCTTATCTGGCAGGCGTATTTGGGTTCTGCCGCGAGCGTCTCTTCTCCCCAACCCCTAACCCCCTCACTCCCTCTGCAAAAAGAACTGCTTGATGGTCTGCCGCAGCCAGCGATGCGCCGGATCGCGATCCAGGCGCGGGTGCCAGGCCTGCACGATAAACACCGATTCCAGCTCGAGCGGTAGCTCGATCTCCGCCAACGGCAGGCGGATGTTGCTCACCCCCTGCAGTACGTGGCGCGGCAGCGGCAGGATAAAGTCCGATTTCATGGTCAGCATCATCGCCGAATGGAAGCCCGGCAGGGTCAGGGCGACGTTGCGCTGCAGGCCGAGATCGCGCAGCGCGTCGTCGATTGGCCCCTGCGAGCGCCCACGGCGGGAGACGCTGATATGCGGGTAATGAGTCAGGGTTTCGGGCGTTACCCGGCCGATGATTGGGTGCCCAGGGCGCACCAGCGCCTGAAAGGTGCTGGTGAACAGGCTCTGCGTCTTGATTTCCGGGTGCCAGTCGCGCGAGGAACCGATCACCAGATCCACCTTGCCGCTGCGCAGCGCGTCATCCTCGCCGTCGCTTTCAGCGATAAACTTCAGGCCGCTTAACGGCGCCATGTCCCGCAGCGTCTCCAGCAAGCCGCCCGCCAGCGCGCCGATAAAAATGTCGTTGGCGCGAATGGTGAAGGTTCGGGTCAGCTTGCCGGGTTCGAACGCATCATTCGGTGCGATCAGCGCGGCGGCCTGCTCGATGATCTCGCCGAGCTGGCGTTTCAACTCCAGCGCGCGCGGCGTCGGCACCAGATGCTTGCCGGCCCTGACCATGATCGGATCGTCGAACTGCCGGCGGATGCGCCCCAGAATGCGGCTCATCGCCGGCGCGCTCAGATTCATCTTCTCGGCGGCGCCGCTCACGCTCCCTTCTTCCAGCAGCAGATTCAGCGCATAGATCAGGTTGAAATCAATTTTTTGCGGCATGGCCTCTCCGGTGGTGGTGCGTTCAATGGATTGCGTTTTGTGCAATTAGTTAATTACATCATTTCATTTTAAACAATCGAAATAAGTCCGGATACTGCCCACGACAACAAAGATTGAGGCTGAAACAGCAGGAGTGGGGAATGGTTGAGGTGTCTGTTACGCCGCACCACAAGAATCGATGGCTCGCCAGCGCCGGCGAAATCAACGGCCGCACCTGGCTGGGGTTGTTCGGCGTGTTTTTGGCGGTGATGGCCAGCGGCGTGGGGGAAAACGCCAGCAAGTTCGCGCTGGCGGATATACAGGGCGGCATGCTGCTGAGTTTCGATGCCGGCAGTTGGCTGACCACCTGTTACGTTACCGGCTTTGTGATCGGTTCCGGGTTCACGCCCTGTTTTTGGCCGACCTTTTCGTTGCGCCGGGTGGCGTTGACGATGTGCGGCATTTACCTGGCCGGCGGGCTGCTGACGCCCTGGTTGGGAGAACAGTATGGCGTGTTGCTGGCGGTGCGCAGCCTGCAGGGCTTCGCCGGCGGCGCGTTGCCGCCGATGCTGATGACGGTGGTGCTGCGTTTTATGCCGCCGCTGATCAAGGTGTTGGGGCTGGGCGCCTACGGCTGGGTCTCGGCATGGAGCGCTACGCTGGGCGCCACCGCCGCCGCCTTCGCCTTTCACTGGGGTTGGAGCGGATACTTCTACTGGAACCTGCCGCTGATGGCGATCGCCGCTGTGTGTATCGGCTACGGTCTGCCGCAGGATCCGCTGCGGCTGGAGCGCCTGCGGCAGTTCAACTGGCGCGGCTTGCTGCTCGGCGGCATGGCGCTCGGCATGCTGACGGTGGGCATCTCACAGGGGGAGCGGCTCGACTGGCTGAACTCGCCGCTGATCTACGTTTTATTGTTGGGCGGCGGCGGATTATTGGCGTTATTTCTGATGAACGAATGGTATCACCCGCTGCCTTTTTTCAATTTGCAGCTATTAAGTAAAAGGAATTTGTCCTTCTCCTTAATTACGTTGGGTGGCGTGCTGTTAATTATGGTGTCGCTGGTCAATATTACGTCGGGATATTTATCCGCGATCCAGGGTTATCGTCAGGAACAAACTTCCGACTTAATGCTGTGGGTGGCGTTGCCGCAATTAATTACGCTGCCGATTGTCGCCATTATTTGCAATACGCCGCGGGTGGATTGCCGCTGGGTGCTGGCGATCAGCCTGCTGTTGATGGCCACCGCCTACGTGCTGGCCGCCCAGCTGACGCCGGAATGGAACGGCGACACGTTCCGCGTTATCGCGCTGTTGCAGGCGGTCGCGCAACCGATGGCGATCATCCCCCTGCTGATGCAGGCGACCGGTGGGCTGTTGCCGACCGACGGGCCGTTTGCGGCGGCCTGGTTTAACGCGGTGAAAGGCTTTGCGGCCACCGCGGCCGGCGGCGCCATCGCGCTGCTCAGCCGACAGCGCGGGGACTATCACGCCGGCACGATCGCCGACGGTTTTGGCTCGGCCTACAGCAGCGCATCGGGGTCGGCGGAGCAGCTGGCGCAACTTGCCGCCCGGCAGGGCCACGTGCTGGCCAGCGCCGATCTTTATCTGTTGGTTGCCGGCCTGGCGTTATTACTGACCGCGCTGATTTTAGTTATGCCGACCCGTATTTACCCGCCGCGTTCGGTCGCCGCCTGACATTTTATCATCAGAAATAAATATTAAGTGGAGTCACTTTTATGGCTAACAAAAAAGTCGCCGTCGCCGTATTGGCGGTTACCGTCATTACGCTGGGGTTATTAATGAATAAGTTTTTTATTAAAGAGACACAGCAGAATACCAACGACGCCTATATTCGCGCCGATATCTCGCGTATTTCTCCGCAGATTGCCGGTGAAATTGCGCAGGTGTTGGTCAGGGACAACCAGTGGGTTAAACAGGGGGAGTTGCTGGCGGTGATCGATCCGCGTGAATTCAACGTTGCCCTTGCGCAGGCGACGGCGCAGGAGCAATCCGCCCGCGCCCGGCAGGACGACGCCAGGGCCAACCTCACCCGGCAGAGCGCGCTGATCGCCGCCGCGCTGGCGGAGCGGCAGGCGGCGCAGGCGGAGCTGGCGTTTGCGCGTCAGGAGCAGAACCGCTACCAGAGAATGGCCAGCAGCGGCGCGGGGTCGCAGCAGGCGGCGCAGCAGGCGACAACGCGGGTGCACACGCTTTCCGCCAATGTGGCGCAGGCGGAGGCGACGCTCAAAGCGGCGCGAAACATGGAGCAGGTGCTGCAGGCCAAGCTGGCGGACAGCGATGCCGAGCTGATGCTGGCGCAGGCCAAGAAAGCGATGGCCGAACTGAACCTGTCTTACACCCGCATCACCGCGCCGATCGGCGGCGTGATCGGCAAGAAAAGTCTGCGGGTCGGGGAGTTCGTCAAACCGGGCGATGCGCTGCTGGCCATCGTGCCGCAGGACAAGCTGTACATCATCGCCAACTACCAGGAAACCCAGTTGGAAAACATTGCGCACGGGCAGTCGGTAGACATCCATATCGATACCTTTCCCGGCCAAACGCTGAAAGGGCAGGTGGACAGCATCGCGCCGGCTTCCGGCGTCAGCTTCGCGGCCGTGGCGCCGGAGAACGCCACCGGCAACTTCACCAAGATCGTTCAGCGCATCCCGGTGAAGATTGTGTTTGATATCAACAAAGAGCATGCCGCCTTGCTGAGCGCCCTGCGCGTCGGCATGTCCGCGGACGTCAGCATCAATACGCTGGACGGAGGCGTGCAATGAACAGGGCCGTGATCCCGCTGCTGTTGATGGCGCTGAGCGGCTGCCGGGCGGTAGGGCCGGACTACGCTCGGCCGCAGAGCGCGCTGCCCGAGAGCTGGGGTGAGCAGGCCGGCGGCGGGGCGCTGCCGGTGGCCTGGTGGTCGATATTCAACGATGCGTCGCTGACGCAACTGGTGCAGCGCGCGGCGGCCGGCAACCTGGATCTGCAGCTCGCCACGGCGCGCATGCAGCAAAGCCGCGCACTGCTGGGCGTGACCGAGGCGGCGCTGATGCCGGATCTGAGCCTGGACGGCGCCTATCACCGCCAGCGAGCTACCTCGGTGGGCAGCATGGATCCGTCCGGCAACGGCGGAGAGGCGGATTACAACCTCTGGCGCGGCGGCTTCAGCGCCGCCTGGGAACTGGACATGTGGGGCAAGCTGCGCCGCGCGTCGGAAAGCGCGCGCGCCGGCTTTGCCGCTTCGCAGGAGAATCGACGCGCGCTGTTGACGTCGGTGACGGCGGAGGTGGCGAGCAACTATCTGCGCCTGCGCGCCACGCAGCAGCAGCTGGCGGTGGCGCAGGAAAACCGCGCCACGGCGCTGCGCACGCTGCAGTTGACGCAAAGCCGCTATCAAAGCGGCGCGGGCAACGAACTGGATATCGATCAGGCGCAGGTGCAATTGGCGCAGGTGGATGCTCTGCTGCCGACGTTGGCCGACCGGCAAGAACGGCTGATTAACGCCATCGGCCTGTTGCTGGGCGAGCGGCCGGGCGCGCTGAACGCGATGCTGTCGCCGCCGGGGCCGCTGCCGACGCTGGCGCGCGCGGTGCCGATGGGGGGGCAGTCGGATCTGGCGCTGCGCAGGCCGGATATTCGCGAAGCGGCGGAGCGTTTGCATCAGGCGACCGCCGAGATCGGCGTCGCCACCGCCGACTACTACCCGCGCATCACGCTGACCGGCAACGCGGGCTACCAGGCATTGGCCTTGTCGGATATGGGCAGCTGGTCCACGCATACCTTCGCCATCGGCCCCGTTTTGTATCTGCCGTTGTTCGACGGGGGAAAAATCACCCAGCGGGTACGCCTGAGCGAATATCGCCAGCAGGAAATGGCCATCGCCTACCAGCAAACGGTGCTGCGCGCCTGGCACGAGATCGACGACGCGCTTTCCGGCTATCGCGCCCAACAGCGCCGCCAGATGCACCTGGCCGAAGCGCTGGCCGCCAACCGACACGCGTTTGCGCTGGCGCGCGACAGCTATCTGAACGGCGCCAGCGATTTTATCCACGTCCTGAGCACGCAGCGCGCGCTGCTGGATCTGCAGTCCGCGCAAATTGTTTCAGAGGAGGAGACGGCGATCGCCGTGGTGAATATCTATCGAGCGCTGGGCGGCGGCTGGGAACTCACCTACCCGTCTGCGGCGCCACAGGAGAAGGCTGATGCACAACACGCTGAATAAGATTGTCGACGAGATGCTGGAAAGGGACACCCGCCGCAAACGGGAGGCCCGGGTGAGCGCCGTGCGGCAAGTCACCGCTCGGATCAGGCGCATCACGTTGAGCGGCGACGATGTGGATAAGTTTATCGCCGATCCGCGCGCGCAGGAGCCGGCCAGCTGGGTCAAGGTGTTCTTCCCGTGGCGCGACACGCTGGCCGGGCGGGCCTACACCCTGAGCGGCATCGACAAACTCGCCCGCACCTTCGATATCGACATGGTGCTGCACGGCGAAGGCCCGGCGTCGAACTGGGCGCGCGACGCGATGCCGGGCGACAAGCTGGGGTTCGCCGGCCCTTGCTCCGGCGGCTTTCGGCTGTTGCCGCAAACTCGCTGGCTGCTGTTGCTGGGTGATGAGACCGCGCTGCCCGCCATGCGCACCATTCTCGCCTCGCTCTCCGCCCCGTTGCCGGTGCTGTGGTTCGCCGAGGTGGGCGATGCGCAGGAGATCCAGGACGTCGATTGCTCCTTTTTGCAGGTGAACAGCTGGCAAATCCGCACCCGACATTTCGACAGCGTGATGAACAGTCCGCTGGTGCAGGCCGTCAGCCATTGCGAGCTGCCGGCCGGCGAAGGGCAGGTGTGGTTGGCCTGCGAGCACCAGGTCGCCGCCTATCTGAAGGCGCGTTTTATCAACGAAATGGGCATTTCCCGCGCCGCCTTGTTTGCCAAAGGTTATTGGAAAAAGGGCGAAGCCAATTTCAAGGGCGCGATTTAACTCGGGCGAGTGAGGATGGTTATGATTGAGAGAGTGTTATTGGCGGTGGACTGCTTTGAACACAGCGGCAACGCCCTGGAATTTATGGCGCGCCTGCAAGGCAGCATCGGCGGCGTGATTGTGCTGACGGTGGTGGACAATGCCTTCACGCTCAGCCGCAGCGGCCTGCGTTTCGACAGCGATGAGCGCGAGGAGTATCCCGCCGCCCAACGGGAAGAAGCGCTGGCGGAAAAGCAGGTCGGGCAGGTGACGCGGGCGCTGAAACAGCAGGGCTTCAATGCCCAGGGCTTGCTGGCCGCGGGCTCGCCCATTGAGGTGATCCCGGAACAGATGGCGCTGTTCAACTGCGATCTGTTGATCATCTCGCACCGCCACCTGTCTTCGTTGGGGCGCTGGCTGAACGCTTCCGTCACGCGTGGCCTGCTGGATGAGATCGGTCAACCGGTATTGGTGATCCCGCGCTAAGCTATGGGTAAGGGCAGCCGCATGCGGCTGCGCGCGTTCGGCGACGAAGGCCGCACATACCGGAGGTCAACATGCGAAGTCTGGAAGATCACCTTGCCGCTTATGCTGCCTATCACCGCGATGCGCGCAATATCGCCACGCATTTTATCGGTATCCCCCTGATCGTCATCAGCCTGCTGGCGCTGCTCTCCCGGCCGGCGTGGGGCGCGGGAGGGCTGCCATTTTCGCCGGCCTGCGCGGCGGTTATCGTCTCGGCGCTCTATTACCTGCGGCTGAACCTGCGCCTTGGCATCATGATGCTGGCGTTGCTGCTGCTGTGCCTCGGGTTCGGTGCCTGGGTGGCGTCGCTGTCGACGGCGGCGTGGTTGAGCGTCGGCATCGGCGGCTTCGTCATCGGCTGGCTGTTTCAGTTTGTCGGGCACTTTTGGGAGGGGCGAAAACCGGCGTTTATGGACGACGTGACGGGCCTTATCATCGGCCCGCTGTTCGTGCTGGCGGAAGCCTGCTTCCTGGCCGGCGGGCTGCGCGAACTGCAGCGGAACATCGAACTGCGCGCGGGCAAAGTGCGCAATGGGAGGGGATGAGGTGGCGTTGATTCCCACGGTGACGGCATTTCCGCTGCAGCAGGCTTTTATCCCGCTGCTGGAGGCGCTGACGGCGGGGCTGCCGCGCCAATTCCCGGCGCTCATCCACAGCATTTACCTCTACGGCAGCGTCGCGCGCGGCGAAGCCCTTCCCGGCGTGTCCGATCTGGACATCACGCTGTTGCTCATCAAGCCGGCCGATAGCGGGGCGTTGCAGCGCCTTGAAGCGTGGCGGCAAGCCTTTCAGCTGGAGCAGCGGATCGTGAGCAAGGTCGACTTTGACATCGGCAGCGTTGATGAAGCGTTGGCGCCGGAGCATCACGATTCCTGGGGATTTTGGCTGAAGCATCACTGCCGATGCCTGTGGGGCGAAGACGTGTCCGCCGCTTTTTCGCTGTTTCGTCCCGATCGGCGCATCGCGCTGGCGGTCAATGCTGATTTACGGCCCGCGTTGGCGCGTTATCGGGAGCAACTGCTGCAGGCAAGGACGGTATCGGATGAGAGGCGCTTAAAGCGCGAAGCGGCCAGAAAGCTGATCCGCGCCACCAATATGTTGCGCGCCGAGGGGAGCCCGTTCTGGCCGATAACGCTAACCGACTATGCCGATCAGCTGTTGGCGCTTTATGCAGAGCAGCGCGATGAAATGGACTATTGGTTAGCGCACGCGGCAGGGGAGGCGAATGACGCGGATTTTAGCGACAGAATGATGCAATTTCTTGACTGGATCGAAGCACAGAAAAAAATAACGCCGGCTTGAGCCGGCGTTGTCGGCGAGCGTTACCCGATCGCCGGGTAATCGGTGTAGCCTTCACGGCTGCCGCCGAAAAATTTCTCTTTAATGGGCGCATTCAGCGCCAGCCCGTGTTGCAGGCGGTGAGGCAGATCCGGGTTGGCGATGAACGGGCGGCCGAAGCCGATCAGATCCGCCCAGCCTTTGGCCAGCGCTTCTTCAGCGCGTTCACGCGTGTATTTGCCCGAGTAAATCAGCGTGCCGCGGAAAATCAGGCGCAGTGATTCTTTGAACGCCGCCGGCATCACCGGGGCGTCATCCCAGTCCGCTTCGGCGATGTGAATGTAAGCGGCGCCGATATCGTTCAGCACGCTGGCCGCCGCCAGATAGGTGGCTTCCGGGGTATCGTCCTGCGAGCCCATCAGGGTGGTCAGCGGCGCCAGGCGCACGCCCAGTTTCTCTTTGCCGATGGCGTCCGCTACCGCCTGCGCCACTTCCCGCAGGAAACGCAGGCGATTTTGCAGTGAACCGCCGTATTCGTCGTCGCGCTGATTCTCCCGCGAGTCGATAAACTGATTGATCAGATAGCCATTCGCGCCGTGCAGCTCTACGCCGTCGAAACCGGCGGCGATGGCGTTGCGGGCCGCCTGAGCGTAGTCATTGACGATCGCCGGGATTTCTTCCCGCGTTAAGGCGCGCGGTGCGGAGTGTTGCACCATTTCACCCACGCCATGTTCCGGCCCGCGGCCTTCGACATCTACAAATACCTTGACCCCATCGGCCTGGATGGCGGAGGAGGAGACCGGCGCGGCGTGGCCAGGCTGTAGAATGGTATGCGACACGCGGCCGACGTGCCAAAGCTGCGCGAAGATCTTGCCGCCGGCCTGATGTACGGCGTCGGTGACTTTTTTCCAACCGGCGATGTGTTCCGGGGTGTAAATGCCGGGCGTCCAGGCATAACCCTGGCCTTGCTGGCTAATCTGCGTGCCTTCGCTGACGATCAGCCCGGCGCTGGCGCGCTGGGCATAATATTCAGCCATCATGTCGGTGGCGACGTCGCCGGCGCCGGCCCGAGAGCGGGTCATGGGCGGCATGACGATGCGATTGTTCAGCGATAAACCGTTTAAAGAATACGAGTCAAAAAGCATGGCGCTTCCCTCTGTGTGAATGGGGCCGTAGGGCATTGATGTTTTACTGAGGCCATTATATTTCGTCGTTTAATTCTAAAAACGCGCACAATAACAAAACACTTTTGCTCTGTGTTCAATAGTTGCGGTAGCCGCCAGCTTGCCGCAGGTGGCGGGAATGAACCCGATGTGCGCTCGGGCGACGGCGGCTATTGCCTGTCGGCGCGTGGTTGAGATAGAGTCGGCTGCTGTTTTTCCCCACGATTTTTAACAAAATCGCAAAAGTCTTTTAGCCTCCCGCCTGCTTATCTTTGGTGTGATCAATGTCATACTTTTGGCATCTTAACTTTCCCGCGCTTCGGCAGCGGTTAACCGGAGTTGTTGAATGAAAATTAACTTTCCCTTATTAGCCCTGGCGGTGGGGGCGTTCGGCATCGGCACGACCGAGTTTTCCCCGATGGGGTTGCTGCCGACCATCGCCAAAGGGGTGGACGTCTCCATCCCGATGGCCGGCATGTTGATCAGCGCCTACGCCGTCGGCGTGATGGTCGGCGCACCGCTGATGACGTTGCTGCTTTCTCACCGGGCACGCAGAAGCGCGCTGATCTTCCTGATGGCGATCTTTACTCTGGGTAACGTGCTGTCGGCCGTTGCGCCTGACTACACCACCCTGATGCTGTCGCGCATCATCACCAGCCTGAACCACGGCGCGTTCTTTGGCCTCGGTTCGGTGGTGGCCGCCAGCGTGGTGCCGAAGGAGAAACAGGCCAGCGCCGTGGCGACCATGTTTATGGGCCTGACCATCGCCAATATCGGCGGGGTGCCCGCCGCGACCTGGCTGGGTGAAACCATCGGCTGGCGCATGTCGTTCCTGGCGACGGCCGGGCTGGGCGTGATCGCCATGCTGGGGCTGTGGTTCTCGTTGCCGCAAGGCAGCGCCGGCGCGCGCCCTGATGTGAAACGCGAGCTGTCGGTATTGGTGCGCCCGCAGGTGCTGTCCGCCTTGCTGACGACCGTGCTGGGCGCGGGCGCGATGTTCACGCTCTATACCTATATCTCGCCGGTGTTGCAGCACATCACCGATGCGACACCGCTGTTCGTGACGTCCATGCTGGTGTTGATCGGCGTCGGTTTCTCCATCGGCAACTACCTCGGCGGCAAGTTCGCCGACCGCTCCGAAAGCGCGACGCTGAAAGGTTTCCTGTTGCTGCTGGTGGTCATTATGCTGGTGATCCCGTTCCTGGCGCGCAGTGAAATCGGCGCTGCGGTCAGCATGGTGATTTGGGGCGCGGCGACCTTTGCCGTGGTGCCGCCGCTGCAGATGCGCGTGATGCGTGTCGCCAGCGAAGCGCCGGGCCTGTCGTCCTCGGTCAACATCGGCGCCTTTAACCTGGGCAATGCGCTGGGCGCCGCCGCCGGTGGCGCGGTAGTCTCCGCCGGGCTGGGATACAGCTTCGTGCCGGTGATGGGGGCGATTATTGCCGGATTGGCGCTGTTGCTGGTGCTGTTCACCCACCGTCAGGCCGAAAAAGTGGCCTACGCCAACGGTTAAACGATAACGTGCGGCGGGGTTCCCCGCCGCGCTCACTCAAAGCCGAGCAGGCTGAACGCATCGTCCTGCGGGGCGTAGCCGAGCAGGCGACGGGTCTCTTCCAGCGACAAACGCGTGTAGCGGTTATTGGAAACCCCGTGCACCACCGCATATTGCACCCCTTCGACACGAATGCAGCGCTCCAGCAGATCGGCGGCGTCGCGATGGCTGAGAAACGCGCTCATGTCGCGGGCGCTAAGCTGTTCGCCCCGGCTCAGAGTGGTGAAGTTGGCGATGCGCACCGACAGGGCGGAAAGCCCTTCCTGATGGGCGAAGTAGGCGGCGATGCCTTCGCCGAACGCCTTGCTGGCGCCGTACAGGTTTTTCGGTTTCGGCGCGTCATCCGGGCGGATTTGGTAATCGAGCGGATAGCCTTCCACCGCCTGTGCGCTGCTGGCGAACACCACCCGGCGGCAGCCGGCGTCTTTCGCCGCGCGGAAAATATTGAAGGTGCCGAGAATGTTGTTGTCCATCAACGAACCGCAAAAGTCGGCATCGGGGGAGGGATCGGCGGCCAGATGCAACACGGTGTCGATATTGGCGCAGGCCGCGCGGCAGGCGTCGAGATCGGCGATGTTGAAGCTGATGACTTCGTCGCCGGGCTGCAGATCGCGCAGCAGGCTGATATCCCTTTCCGCCAGCCGCAGCGCGTAGCGATCGCCCATCGCCTGGCGAAACGCCGTGGCTACCCGGCCGCCGGCGCCGGTGATCAGAATCCGTCCCAACTCAGTCCGCAACGTCATGGTCGCTGTCATCCTTACAATCGATTACGCGTTGACCAGTAATAATCGCCCGCGTGACTTTTGTCCAGTCGTTTTAATTAGTCATTCTGATGTTTCTTTCACCATCGTCAATTGCTCATGGTGATTTTTGCGCGGGTGAATATCGTGGAATGTTAACGATGTGCAATCAAGTTTGGCGATCTATTTGCCTTATGGATTGCCGATTGTGACTAAAAAGCGGGGATTGACAGTGGATGGACGAGCGCTTTGCTTTCGCCTGACAGTGAATTATTAGGTTAGTTAATCTTATGTTTTTGCCTGAAGCGGGCGATATTCCGCCCCCTCTCTATTCCGCCTGCGCGATATATCACTGCTGTGCTGAAGCCGATAGAAGGCGACAGGCCTTATTTGATACCTCAGGTCGGTTTTGCCCGCCCGATCACAGTTCGGCAATTTGCCGACGCAAAGCCTTGCCCCGGCAAAATCCGCGGTGTTAACGTCATAACTCAACCGATTTAGGGTTGTTACTGCTACGGCAGGCAAAACCTAAACCTCGCGTTTCTGTTCCCCGATGGGGCAGAGGCCGCGAGGTTTAGGTTTTTTTTTGCGCCGAATTTCGCCTCAGCGCCAGGCCAGCGCGGGGCGGGGAGCGGCAGAACGCGAAGTCTAAGGATAACAGTATGAAATATGACACATTAGCCAGTGAGATTTTGGCCGGCGTCGGTGGCCGCGACAATGTGAAAAGCCTGGTGCATTGCGCTACCCGCCTGCGTTTCAAGCTGCGCGACGACAATCGCGCCAACGCGGCAGCGCTGAAGAAAAATCCGGGCGTCATCATGGTGGTGGAGAGCGGCGGCCAGTTCCAGGTGGTGGTGGGCAACCACGTGGCGGAGGTGTTCGACGCGGTTAACCGCGTTGGCGGATTGGCCGAAGGCGCGCCGAGCGACGACGCGGGCGGCAAAAAAGACAACCTGCTCAGCCGCTTTATCGATCTGGTGTCCGGCATTTTCACCCCGCTGCTCGGGGTGATGGCCGCTTCGGGGATCCTGAAAGGCTTCCTGGCGCTGAGCCTGGCCTGCGGCTGGCTGCTGGAGAGCGGCGGCACCTTCAAAATGTTGTTCGCCGCCAGCGACGCGCTGTTCTACTTCTTCCCGATCATGCTCGGCTATACCGCCGGGAAAAAATTTGGCGGCAACCCGTTCGTCACCATGGCGATCGGCGGCGCGCTGACGCACCCGCTGATGATGGCGGCCTTCGAAGCGGCGCAGCAGCCGGGCGCGGTGCGCGAGTATTTCTTCGGCATTCCGCTGACCTTCATCAACTACAGCTCGTCGGTGATCCCGATCATCTTCGCGGCCTGGGTGTCCTGCCGCCTGGAGCCGCTGTTTAACCGGGTGATCCACAGCGCGCTGCGCAATTTCATCACGCCGCTGCTGTGCCTGGCGATCACCGTGCCGTTGACCTTCCTGCTGATCGGCCCGGCGGCAACCTGGCTCAGCCACCTGCTGGCCAACGGCTATCAAAGCATTTACGCCTTTAACCCGATCATCGCCGGCGCCTTTATGGGGGCGATGTGGCAGGTGTGCGTGATCTTCGGCCTGCATTGGGGATTGGTGCCGTTGATGATCAACAACCTGAGCGTGCTGGGGCGCGACACCATGGTGCCGCTGCTGTTGCCGGCGGTGATGGGGCAGGTCGGCGCCACGCTGGGCGTGATGCTGCGCACTCGCGACGCCAAACTGCGGGCGCTGTCCGCTTCGGCCATCGGCGCCGGGATTTTCGGCATCACCGAGCCGGCGGTGTATGGCGTCACCTTGCCGAACAAGCGTCCGTTCATCTTCGGCTGCATCGGCGGCGCGCTGGGCGGCGCGGTGATCGGCTACTTCCATACTTCGGTTTACTCGTTCGGCCTGGTGAGCGTGTTCACCTTCGCGCAGATCATCCCCGGCGGCGGCATCGACGCCACGGTATGGGGCGCGATCGGCGGCACCCTGCTGTCGTTCGTGTTCGCCGCGCTGGCCAGCTATCTGTTTGGCGTCGCACCGGCGGAAGACGCGGCGCAGCCTGAAGCCGCCGCGCCGCTCAACCGTAAGCAGGCCATCCTCAGCCCGATCGCCGGCGACATCGTGCCGCTGGATCAGGTGAACGACGCGACCTTCGCCAGCGGCCTGCTGGGGAAAGGCGTGGCGATCGCGCCGCAGCAGGGGCGCGTGGTGGCGCCGGTGAGCGGCAGCGTGGCGTCGCTGTTCAAAACCAAACACGCCATCGGCATCGAATCGGACGACGGTGCGGAGATTCTTATTCACGTCGGCATCGATACCGTGAAGCTGGACGGGGCGCATTTCACCGCCCACGTGCGGGAAGGCGAGCGGGTCGCCCCGGGCGATCTGCTGATCGAGTTCGACCAGGCGGCGATCCATGCCGCCGGCTATGACACCACCACGCCGATCATCATCAGCAACAGCGATGATTACGTGGACGTGTTGACCAGCGGCCTGTCTCCGGTGCAGGAACAGGCGCCGCTGCTGACTTTATTACGCTAATTGAGGAGCAAGCGATGAACGGCAAGTTTCCGCAACATTTTCTGTGGGGCGGCGCGGTAGCGGCGAACCAGGTTGAAGGCGCGTATCAGACTGACGGCAAGGGGCTGTCGACCTCCGATCTGCAGCCGCAGGGCATCTTCGGCGCCATCACGCCGCGCGCGGCGGGCGACAGCGGCATCAAGGACGTGGCGATCGATTTCTATCATCGTTACCCGCAGGATATCGCGCTGTTCGCCGAGATGGGCTTCAAATGCCTGCGCACCTCGATCGCCTGGACGCGCATTTTCCCGCAGGGCGATGAAGAGACGCCGAACGAAGCCGGGCTGGCGTTTTACGATCGGCTGTTCGACGAGATGGCGAAGTACGGCATTCAGCCGCTGATCACGCTGTCGCACTATGAAATGCCTTACGGCCTGGTGAAGCGCTACGGCGGCTGGGGCGATCGCCGCACCATCGACTTCTTCGAGCGCTACGCGCGCACGGTGTTCGAACGTTACAAGCACAAGGTCAAACACTGGCTGACCTTCAACGAGATCAACATGTCCCTGCACGCGCCTTTCACCGGCGTCGGTCTGCCGCCGGAGAGCGACAAGAGCGCCATCTATCAGGCGATCCACCATCAGCTGGTGGCCAGCGCCAAAGCGGTGAAGGCCTGCCACGAGATCGTGCCGGAGGGCAAAATTGGCAACATGCTGCTGGGCGGCATTCTGTATCCGCTGAGCTGCAAGCCGGAGGATCTGCTGGAAACCCAGCGGCAAAACCGCGACTGGCTGTTCTTCGGCGACGTGCAGGCGCGCGGCTATTATCCGGCCTATATGCAGCGCTTCTTCCGTGAAAACGGCATTCAGGTGGCGATCACCGAGGAAGATCGGCGAACGCTGCGTGAAACCATCGATTTCATCTCGTTCAGCTACTACATGAGCGGCTGTGTCACCGCCGACCCGGAGCAGTATGAGACGGCGCGCGGCAACATTCTCGATATGGTGCCGAACCCGCATCTGGCCAGCTCGGAATGGGGATGGCAAATCGACCCGATCGGGCTGCGCTACCTGCTCAACGTGCTATACGACCGCTATCAGAAACCGCTGTTCATCGTCGAAAATGGGCTGGGCGCCAAAGACCGCGTCGAGGCCGACGGCAGCATCAACGACGATTACCGCATCAACTACCTCAATGATCATCTGGTGCAGGTGGCGGAAGCGATCGACGACGGCGTCGAGGTGATGGGCTACACCAGCTGGGGGCCGATCGATCTGGTCAGCGCTTCGAAGGCCGAAATGTCGAAGCGCTACGGCTTCATTCACGTCGACAGGGACGATGCCGGCAACGGTAGCCTCGAGCGCCGCCGCAAGAAGAGTTTCTACTGGTACCGCGATGTGATCCACAGCAACGGCACCAGCCTGAAAGACCGACGCTAACCCTTCAGCCCGGCGGCAAGCGCCGGGCGTTAACCTAACCTTATTCGCTGCTGTTCATGATGGGAAATTCTCTCCCAGGGAATGCTGTTGCCCGCAGTCAGCCGTTATGCGGAGAAATATAATAATGATGAAAAGCTTATTACCTCGTTCCATGACCCTGGCGGCGCTGGCGCTGCTCTGTAGCCAGGCGCAGGCGGAAACGCTGCAAACCGGCAAGGACGTCGAAGCCCCCACTGCCAAATGGGAAGGGGTGGCGCTCGGCTTTGAGCCGCCGCAGCCCGGGCTGTTGGGGGATATGCTGGGGATCAGGCCGATCCTGGAGGATCACGGCTTCCACTATAATCTCGGCTACCTCAGCCAGCTGTCGTATAACGCCGGTGGCGGTTACAACCACGATAAACAGGCGTCGTATATCGACCAGTTTTCGCTGACCTTCAGCCAGGATTTGCAGGCGCTGACCGGCATTCCGGACGCGGCGATCGAAGGCAATATCGTCAACCGCAACCATGACAACAACCTGACCCGCGATCGCCTGCAGGATCCGCGCGTCGGCCTGACCGATCTGTCGCAGGAGAGCTTTGGCGGGCAGTCGATTACCCGGCTGGGTTGGTTGACCTTTAGCCGCTCCTTCCTCGATCGCCGGCTGCAGTGGCGCATCGGCCTGATGAACAAGGTGCAGGATTTCGATCAGATCATCCCCTGCGATTTTCAGACGCTGACGCTGTGCGGCGGCAAGTCCGCCAACTCGTTGACCTGGTACAACTGGAACGTGCATTACTGGGGCACGACGCTGCAATACAAACTGACCGACGGCCTGACGCTCAAGGGCGGCGTGATGGAACAGAACCCGAGCGCCCCCAGCCGCAGCCACGCCTGGAGCTGGTCCACTAAGGGCAGCAAAGGCTTCCTGTTGCCGATGGAGCTGGAGCTGAAAACCCACGCCGTCAACCAGCTGCCGGGGGTGTATAACCTGGGCGTGCTGTTCACCAACGCGCGCCAGAGCGATCTTTATGAAGGGGTGTCCGGCGGGCCGGGCGCCAGCGATCCGCAGGGCTATCGCAGCCACGATCGCACCTGGTTCCTGTATACCGGTTTCAACCAGCAGGTGACGCGCCATGCGGACGACGTCAACCGCGGTCTGAGCGTGTTTTACAGCCTGGGGCTGGGAGATCAGCGCAGCAACTACCTGCATTGGTCTACCTCGACCGGCATCCGCTATCGCGGGCTGTTCGATGCGCGGCCGGACGACTGGCTGGGGCTCGGCGTCTCGGTGGTGAAGCTGAGCGACCGCTACAAAGACAATCAGCGTTATCTCAACCAGATGAGCGGCATCAGCGATTATCACGATCCGAACTATCGGCCGGTGCCGGGCCACTCGGTGACGGCGGAGCTCTATTATCGCGTTAACGTCACGCCGTGGCTGCAGCTGCAGCCGGGCCTGCAATACTGGCATCACCCGGCGGGCGTCAGCGAGACGCAGGACGCCTGGGTGACGGCGTTGAAAACGGTGGTGACCTTCTGATCAGGCCGCGTCGCTCTCGCGGTAGCGCCGGCGGGCGTGCTCAAACCAGCTGGCCGGCACGTTGTGCGGCGGCTGCTGCAATCTGAGCAGCCCCTGTTCGACGATATGGCTGGCCTGGCGCCACAGCGTCGGGTCGCCTTCGGTCAGCACTTCCAGCAGGCGCTGTTTCTCGATCAGATAGGTTTGGGCGAAGTGGCTGTCGTAGTCCAGCAGCGAGCGGGTGTTGTCGATCAGATCCGCCAGCTTGATGGTTTTGGCCTGCGGCGACGCGCCGGCGCTGTGGCGCCGATCGCGGTTTTTACGCTCGAAGCGGTTGCCGTCCTCGGCGCGGCTGACGTTGGTCAACATCCGCACCAGTTCCGCCACTTTTGGCCCAAAGTGGCTTTCGATATCGCCGAGGGTGGTGGGCGTATCTTCCACCGTGTCATGCAGCCAGGCGGCCGCCAGCATCTCTTCGGTGTGCGGCACGTTGCGCACCAGCTCCATCACCGCCTGTGGGTGGACGATGTACGGATCGTCGGTGTATTTGCGGCGCTGATCGATGGCCGCATGCGCCTTGGTGGCGTAGCGGCGCGCGCGTTCTGCAAGCGTATTCGTCATTTCCTTTCCCTCCGAGCATCCTCTGCATGAAAAAAAGGTAGCATACCTCACAAGAAATAGCTTGCGATTACATCGTGCACTATCTATATTCACAAACATGAAAAGCACCGATACCGCACAACCCAACGCGAAGAACCTGCTGCAGCTCGATCAGCAGCTCTGTTTCGCGCTGTACTCCGCCAACCTGGCGCTGCACAAAGTCTACCGCAAGCTGTTGAATCAGCTCGAACTCACCTACCCGCAATACCTGGTGATGATGGTGCTGTGGGAGCGCGATCGGGTGACGGTATCGGATATCGGCGAGCGGCTGTTCCTCGATTCCGCCACGCTGACGCCGCTGCTGAAGCGGCTGGAAACCGCCGGTTTGCTGGTGCGCTATCGCGCCACCACCGACGAGCGGCAGGTGATCATTGCCCTCACCGAAGCCGGCCGCGCGCTGCGTGAGCGGGCGCAATCGGTGCCCGAGGCGGTGATGTGCGCCACCGACTGCAGCCTGGACGAGATCGTCTCGCTCAAACAGCAGTTGGAAAAGCTGCGCGGCAGCCTGATCGATCAGATTTGATCCTCCAGCGCCGGACGCAAGAACGGCAGGGGTGGTCTACACTGGTTAATAAGTGTCAAAAATAAGTAGTGCACGATTTAATCGCAAAAGATAAATATGTGACCGGCTTTACCTCGTGGAAGCCGTAGTCATCTCGCCAACCAGCAAGAAGGAATGAACGATGTCTATTGAGAAAGTGGTTTACCGCGCTCACGCCACTGCAACCGGCGGCCGCGACGGCCGTGCGACCTCCTCCGACGGCGTGTTGGACGTGAAACTGGGCGTGCCGAAAGAGATGGGCGGCGCCGGCGGCGAAGTCACCAACCCCGAACAGCTGTTCGCCGCCGGTTACTCGGCCTGCTTCCTCGGCGCGTTGAAGTTTGTCGCGGCGAAAGAAAAGGTCAAAATTCCGGCCGAAGCCAAGATCGACGGCACCGTCGGCATCGGTGAAATCCCGAATGGCTTCGGCATCGAAGTGCAGCTGGATATCTCGCTGCCGGGTATCGAGCGCAGCGTGGCGGAAGATCTGGTGAAAAAGGCGCATGTGGTGTGCCCATACTCCAACGCCACCCGTGGAAATATCGATGTAACTCTGAACGTTAAGTAAGATTTTTGCCGATATCTGGAAGAAATGGAGGGTTTATCCCTCCATTTTCTTGCGTGCCCTGTCTGAAAACCGCTCAAAAAAACGGTAAATTTTGTCCGTTTTGTGAGAATTCTCTTGATTATTACCCGCAAAATAACGCTTATTGCCGGTTGGCTGAACCAGAAGCCGCAATCAGTGTCTGACTGAGTCAGAACCGCTACACCGTCCCCGGAGCCACCGCGTTACATGAACAAAGTTAAATCGCTATCACAGCAGAATTTATCGTTATTGTTAGCGATCTATATCGGCATCTTTCTAAACCTGTCCGTTTTCTATCGCCGTTTTGATTCGCTGGCGCACGGCATTCAGGGAATTAAGCTTATTTCGGCGGTGACGGAAGTCATCGCTATCGTCCTGTTTACGTTCTTCATTATGCGGCTGGTATCGCTCGGCGGCCGGCTGTTTTATCGCATCGTCGCCTCGCTGCTGGTGTTGATTTCGGTTGCCGCCAGCTACTACATGACGTTTTTCAATGTGGTGATCGGCTACGGCATCGTGGTGTCGGTGATGACCACCGATATCGATCTGTCGAAAGAGGTGGTTGGCCTGCACTTCGTGCTGTGGATGGTGGCGCTCAGCGCCTTGCCGCTGCTGCTGATCTGGAAAAACAACCTGCGCTATACCCTGATAGAGCAGCTGAAAACCCCTGGTCATCGCATCAAGCCGCTGCTGGTATTGCTGGCGGTGGTGGCGCTGGTCTGGCTGCCGCTGCGCATGCTGGACGACGAGCAGAGCGTGCAAGAGAAGCTTTCCAACGTCGATTTGCCGAGCTACGGCGGCGTGGTGGCGCACTCGTATCTGCCGTCCAACTGGCTGTCGGCGCTGGGGCTGTTTGCTTACACCCGCTATGACGAAAGCCAGGATCAGAGCACGATGTTCGATCCGGGCAAACACTTCACCTACGTACCGCCGGCGGACATCGACGACACCTACGTGGTGTTCATCATCGGCGAGACCACGCGCTGGGATCACATGGGCATGCTGGGCTACGAGCGCGATACCACGCCGCGGCTGTCTAAAGAGAAGAATCTGGTGGCGTTCCGCGGCGAGTCGTGCGATACCGCCACCAAGCTGTCGCTGCGCTGCATGTTCGTGCGTGAAGGCGGCACCGAAGACAATCCGCAGCGCACGCTGAAAGAGCAGAACGTGTTCGCGGTGCTGAAGGATCTGGGCTTCTCTTCCGAGCTGTTCGCCATGCAGAGCGAGGTGTGGTTCTACAACAACACCGAGGTGAACAACTATTCGTTCCGCGAGATGATCGCGTCCGAGAAGCGCAACGACGGCAAGGCGGTCGACGATATGCTGCTGGTGGACGAAATGAAGGAGTCGCTGGCGCGCTATCCGAAGGGCAAGCACCTGGTGATCCTGCATACCAAAGGCTCGCACTACCTGTACTCGCAGCGTTATCCGCGCAGCTATGCGCGTTATCAGCCGGAGTGCATGGGGGTGGACGATTCCTGCACCAAGGCGCAGCTGATCAATGCGTTCGACAATACGGTGCTGTATACCGACAGCTTTATCAGTAATGTGATCGACCAGGTGCGGGACAAGAAGGCCATCGTGTTCTATGCCGCCGATCACGGCGAATCGATCGGCGAGAATACGCACCTGCACGGCACGCCGCGCGAAATGGCGCCGCCGGAGCAATTCCGCGTGCCGATGATCGTGTGGGCGTCGGACAAGTTCCTCGAAAACCCGCAGCACCTCGGCGCTTTTGAGCAGCTGCAGGCGCAGCAGCGCATCGGCAAAACGCATCGCCACGTCGAGCTGTTTGACACCATCCTCGGCTGCCTCGGCTACACCTCTCCTGATGGCGGCATCGTGGATAAAAACAACTGGTGCCATCTGCCGCAGGATAAAACGGCGCCTGCCCGCCTGTGATCCCTCCCGCCGGGTGCCTGCCTTGCGCACCCGGTAATTTCACCCAATACATTCTCTTCATCAATTATTCCGGTGTGCGCATACGGTATACTTGCGCACTTCCCCTGCTAACCGGAGATTTCCATGACCCTGCGCGTGGCGTTTATCGACGATCATGACATTGTGCGTTCGGGCTTTGTGCAACTGCTGTCGCTGGAGGCCGATATTCAGGTGGTGGGCGAGTTCAGCAGCGCAGCGCAGGCGCGCGCCGGCCTGCCGGGGCTGGAGGCGGAAATCTGCATTTGCGACATTTCGATGCCGGACGGCAGCGGGCTGGATCTGCTGGCGGACATTCCCTCCGGCATCCGCGTGGTGATGCTGTCGATGCACGATAACCCGGCGCTGGTGGAAATGGCGCTGGAACGCGGCGCCAGCGGCTTTCTCTCCAAGCGCTGCAAGCCGGAAGATCTGATCACCGCGGTGCGCACCGTCGCCGGCGGCGGCGTCTACCTGATGCCGGAAATCGCGCAGCAGCTGGCGCGGGTGAGGGTCGATCCGTTGACCCGCCGCGAGCGCGAGATCGCGCTATTGCTGGCGCAGGGCCAGGAGGTGCGTGAGATCGCCGCCGCCTTGGGGCTGTCGCCGAAAACGGTGCATGTGCACCGCGCCAACCTGTTCGCCAAGCTGGGCATCAACAACAACGTCGAACTGGCCAGACGGATGCTGAACCTGTGACGCAGCGTCTGATCACCCAGCTGGCGCTGTTTTTCATCTACGCCGCCAGCGCGTTTTGCCTGTGGGGCATCGGCACCGCGCTGATCGACCCCCCCTGGCAGGCGCTGCTGCTGTTTCCGTTCGGCCTGCGCATGGGCATTTTGCTGCAGAGCCCGTACCGTTTCTGGCCGGGGATCCTGCTGGCTGACCTGCTGCTGATGGCGTTGCTGGCGGATCAGTTCGGCTACGGCCCGGCGCTGTGGGCGTCGGTGGCGGTGCTGGTGTTGACGGTGCTGCTCAGCCTGCTGGCCTCGCCGTGGCTGTTGCGCCATCAGCAGAGCGACAGCGAATGGCGCTGGCCGCTGTTGCAGGGCGCGGTGGTCGCCATCGCCGCCTTGCTGCAGGCGTTGGTATGGCAGCTGGTGAGCGGCGAAGGCGCCCGCGCGCTGCTGCTCGGCCTGACCGGTGGTTTCACCATCGCGCCAACCTGCCTGCTGTTGTGGCACTATCTGGCGCGCCAAATCTGGGTGCCGCTGGAGCCGGGGCTGATCCACAAGCCGGTGGAGCTGCGTCTGGGCCACCTGGCCAGCTATCTGTTGCTGTTTGCGTTCAGCATCTGGCTGCAGCAGCAGGTTAACGCCGCCGAGCTGCGCCGTTTCGCGCCGTTCTGCCTGGCGATCCCCATCGTGTTCATGTCTTATCGCTATGGCTGGCAGGGCGCGCTGTTGGCGACGCTGCTCAACGGCGTGGCGCTGATGGTCAACGAGCCGCCGCAGCCGGAGTCGCACCGCGATCTGCTGCTGTCGCTGCTGGCCCAAAGCCTGACCGGGCTGCTGCTGGGCGCCGGCATTCAGCGCCAGCGCGAGCTGAATCAGCAACTGCGGCTGCGGCTGGCGGAGAATCGGCAGCTGGCGCGGGCGCTGGTGACGGCGGAGGAGCAAACCCGGCGCGAGGTGGCGCGCGAGCTGCACGATGAAGTGGGGCAGACCATCACTGTGATCCGCACTCAGGCCAGCATCGTCAAGCGTCTGGCGCCGGAACCGGCGGTGATCGGCTGCGCCGACACCATCGATGCGTTGGCGCTGCGGGTCTACGACGGGGTGCACGATGTGCTGACCCAGCTGTGGCCGGCGGCGCTGAACAACCTGCCGCTGTCGGCGGCGGTGGCGGCGATGCTGCGGGAGTCGCTGCCGCAGGACGCGTCGCTGGTGAGCAGCATGCAGTGGCAGGTGCCGGACGAGCTGCTGGATGAAACGCTGAAAATCACGCTGTATCGGGTGTGTCAGGAAGGGGTGACCAATGTGTGCCGCCACGCCGGCGCCAGTCGCCTGGAGCTGGATGCGCGCCTGCAGCCGCGCAAAGGCGCCGCGCCGCAGATCGCCCTGACCATCCGCGACAACGGCGTGGGCTTCGATGCGGAAAACCATCAGCCGGGGTACGGCCTGCGCGGCATGCAAGAGCGCATCAGCGCCCTCGGCGGCAGCCTGCGGTTCACCGCTGAGCGGGGCGCCTGTTTGAGTGTGATCTTGCCCACAGTTTCACCGGCGCAAACGCAAAACTAGGAAAAACTCCTAACCGCCTCGAGAATCCGGCGTAAGCCCCCTGCGCGCGCGAGGAGCATCATAACGGCACTTTAATTCAATCCTCTGAGGTTCCACATGTGGTCTTTCCTTAAAAGCCGCCCGGATGCGCCGCAGGTCACCGATCAACGGCAGATCGACGCCAGCTACAAATACTGGCGCATTCAGCTGATGTGCACCATGTACATCGGTTATGCCGCGTTTTACTTCACGCGCAAAAGCTTCAACTTCATCATGCCGGCGATGCTGAGCGATCTGGGCCTGACGATGTCCGACGTCGGCATCCTCGGCACGCTGTTCTACATCACCTACGGCTGCTCGAAATTCATTTCCGGTATGATCAGCGATCGCTCCAACCCGCGTTACTTTATGGGGCTGGGCCTGATCATGACCGGGGTGCTGAATATCTTCTTCGGCCTCAGCTCGTCGCTGCTGATGCTGGGCACGCTGTGGATCCTCAACGCCTTCTTCCAGGGCTGGGGTTGGCCGCCGTGCTCCAAAATCCTCACCAGCTGGTATTCGCGTTCCGAGCGCGGCAGCTGGTGGGCGATCTGGAACACCTCGCACAACGTCGGCGGCGCGCTGATCCCGCTGTTGGTCGGCTTTATCTCGCTGCACTTCAGCTGGCGTTACGGCATGATCATTCCCGGCATCATCGGCGTGGTGCTCGGCCTGCTGATGTGCTGGCGCCTGCGTGACAAGCCATCCACCCTGGGGCTGCCGAGCGTCGGCAAATGGCGCAACGACGCCATGGAGCTGGTGCAGGAATCGGAAGGCCAGGGGCTGAGCAACCGCGAGATCATCAAGCGCTACGTGCTGACCAACAAGTACATCTGGCTGCTGGCGGTCTCTTACGTGCTGGTGTATATCGTGCGTACCGCGATCAACGACTGGGGCAACCTCTACCTGACGCAGGAAAAGGGCTATTCGCTGATGACCGCCAACTCGGCTATCTCGCTGTTTGAAGTGGGTGGCTTTATCGGTTCGCTGGTGGCCGGTTGGGGTTCCGACAAGCTGTTCCGCGGCAACCGCGGCCCGATGAACCTGATCTTCGCTATCGGTATCTTCCTGTCGGTGGCGGCGCTGTGGCTGATGCCGGGCGTGACTTACCTGCTGCAGGCCTGCTGTTTCTTCGCCATCGGCTTCTTTATCTTCGGTCCGCAGATGCTGATCGGCATGGCGGCGGCGGAGTGCTCGCACAAGGATGCGGCGGGCGCCGCGACCGGTTTCGTCGGCCTGTTCGCCTACCTGGGCGCGGCGCTGTCCGGCTACCCGATCGCGCGGGTGATGGAGATCTGGCACTGGAACGGCTTCTTCGTGGTGATTTCCATCGCCGCCTGCCTGTCGGCGCTGTTCCTGCTGCCATTCCTGCGCGCGCAGACGCCGGCGCTGAAACCGGCCAACGCCTGAGTAAAATACGCTGCGCAGCCCCCGGCGCAGCGTATTATGGCGCTTTTATCACCACTTGAAATGCAGGGGAAAAAAAGTGATTGACGCCTATAACCGCCAGCAGTAAGATGCGCCCCGCATCGGCGAGTAGCGCAGCTTGGTAGCGCAACTGGTTTGGGACCAGTGGGTCGGAGGTTCGAATCCTCTCTCGCCGACCACCATTCGAAAAACCTGCTTTTAAAGCAGGTTTTTTTTCGTCTGCAGTTTATGAGGATGAGCACCTCCTCCGATACGGTCGGCTTCGCTTTATGGCGTGCGTCAATCCACCGTCCTCGTGAAATATATTTATCCTTTACGCTTAATTAATTCACACTCCTTATTCCCATTGGGCTCTTTTTCTCATATTTAAATAAATTCATGCTTGCCGAATAAAACCCGGTTTATAGCGCTCTTGTTTTCACATTTTTTTTACCTATAGTCTGAATGGACAACGCGGGATATGTTATTCCCGCTGCGTGGAAAATATCGTGATTATTTATTAACGTTAATCTTCGAGGATTATTGCGGAATTTTTTCGCTTCGGCAATGCATCGCGACGATTAACTCTTTTATGTTTATCCTCTCGGAATAAAGGAATCAGTTATGCGCAAATTTAATAAACCGCTGTTGGCGCTGTTGATCGGCAGCACGCTGTGTTCCGCGGCGCAGGCCGCCGCGCCGGGCAAGCCGACCATCGCCTGGGGCAACACCAAGTTCGCCATCGTTGAAGTTGACCAAGCGGCTACCGCTTATAATAATTTGGTGAAGGTAAAAAATGCCGCCGATGTTTCGGTCTCCTGGAATTTATGGAATGGCGACACCGGTACGACGGCAAAAGTTTTATTAAATGGCAAAGAGGCGTGGAGCGGCCCGTCAACCGGTTCTTCCGGTACGGCGAATTTTAAAGTCAATAAAGGCGGCCGTTATCAAATGCAGGTGGCATTGTGCAATGCCGACGGCTGCAGCGCCAGCGATGCCACCGAAATTGTGGTGGCCGACACCGACGGCAGCCATTTGGCGCCGTTGAAAGAGCCGCTGCTGGAAAAGAATAAACCGTATAAACAGAACTCCGGCAAAGTGGTGGGTTCTTATTTCGTCGAGTGGGGCGTTTACGGGCGCAATTTCACCGTCGACAAGATCCCGGCGCAGAACCTGACCCACCTGCTGTACGGCTTTATCCCGATCTGCGGCGGCAACGGCATCAACGACAGCCTGAAAGAGATCGAAGGCAGCTTCCAGGCGCTGCAGCGCTCCTGCCAGGGCCGCGAGGACTTCAAAGTCTCGATCCACGATCCGTTCGCCGCGCTGCAAAAAGCGCAGAAGGGCGTTACCGCCTGGGATGACCCCTACAAGGGCAACTTCGGCCAGCTGATGGCGCTGAAACAGGCGCATCCTGACCTGAAAATTCTGCCGTCGATCGGCGGCTGGACGCTGTCCGACCCGTTCTTCTTCATGGGCGATAAGGTGAAGCGCGATCGCTTCGTCGGTTCGGTGAAAGAGTTCCTGCAGACCTGGAAGTTCTTCGATGGCGTGGATATCGACTGGGAGTTCCCGGGCGGCAAAGGCGCCAACCCGAACCTGGGCAGCCCGCAGGACGGGGAAACCTATGTGCTGCTGATGAAGGAGCTGCGGGCGATGCTGGATCAGCTGTCGGCGGAAACCGGCCGCAAATATGAACTGACCTCCGCCATCAGCGCCGGCAAGGACAAGATCGACAAGGTGGCTTACAACGTTGCGCAGAACTCGATGGATCACATCTTCCTGATGAGCTACGACTTCTATGGCGCCTTCGATCTGAAGAACCTGGGGCATCAGACCGCGCTGAATGCGCCGGCCTGGAAGCCGGACACCGCTTACACCACGGTGAACGGCGTCAATGCGCTGCTGGCGCAGGGCGTCAAGCCGGGCAAGATCGTGGTCGGCACCGCCATGTATGGCCGCGGCTGGACCGGGGTGAACGGCTACCAGAACAACATTCCGTTCACCGGTACCGCCACCGGGCCGGTCAAAGGCACCTGGGAGAACGGCATCGTGGACTACCGCCAAATCGCCGGCCAGTTCATGAGCGGCGAGTGGCAGTACACCTACGACGCTACGGCGGAAGCGCCATACGTGTTCAAGCCTTCCACTGGCGATCTGATCACCTTCGACGATGCCCGCTCGGTGCAGGCCAAAGGCAAGTACGTGCTGGATAAGCAGTTGGGCGGCCTGTTCTCCTGGGAGATCGACGCGGATAACGGCGATATTCTCAACAGCATGAACGCCAGCCTGGGCAACAGCGCCGGCGTTCAATAATCGGTTGCAGTGCGTTGCCGGGGGATATCCTTTCGCCCCCGGCTTTTTCGCCGCCGAAAGTTTTTTTACGCCGCACAGATTGTGGCTCTGCCCCGAGCAAAACGCGGTCATCGGACTCACCCTTTTGGGTAATCCTTCAGCATTTCCTCCTGTCTTTAACGGCGATCACAAAAATAACCGTTCAGATATTCATCATTCAGCAACAAAGTTTTGGCGTTTTTTAACGGAGTTAAAAACCAGTAAGTTTGTGAGGGTCAGACCAATGCGCTAAAAATGGCCGCTTAGCATAAATTTTCATGCTGGAACTGTTAACAAAAGGTTTTTTTTATGTTTGTTTGCTGTTTCTCACAGTCTGCGTAAATCCCCACTGGTTATATTGACGACACCCCAAACAGTTGGCAACTTGATAGCCTCAGGGGTAAGAGCGAGAGTTGTTTGAGTGAATTCCACGCGCTCAGACGTCCCCGCCGCGATGCGTTCCATCCGGCATTCTCTCCTCGTACGCCTTCTGCCTTCGGGCGCCGATCGCACAGGCCACGCAATAAAAAATACAGGTCTGGCGGCAATTACACACATCACATCACACAATGGAGCACTAACGATGACACGTTCCTTGGGTAAATCGGGGATTCTGAAATTCGGTATTGGGCTGATCGCGCTGACCGTGGCGGCCAGCGTACAGGCCAAGACGTTGGTTTACTGTTCTGAAGGTTCCCCGGAAGGGTTCAACCCGCAGCTGTTTACCTCCGGCACCACCTATGACGCCAGCTCGGTACCAATCTACAACCGGCTGGTCGAATTCAAGACCGGCACCACCGAGCTGCAGCCGGGCCTGGCTGAGAAGTGGGACGTCAGCGAAGACGGCAAAACCTACACCTTCCACCTGCGCAAAGGCGTGAAGTGGCAGAGCAGCAAAGACTTCAAACCGACGCGCGATTTCAACGCCGACGACGTGGTGTTCTCCTTTGAACGCCAGTTGGATGCGAACAACGCCTATCACAAAGTGTCCGGCGGCAGTTACGAATACTTTGAAGGCATGGACATGCCGAAGCTGATCGCCAAGATCGAAAAAGTGGACGACAACACCGTGCGCTTCGTGCTGAACCGCCCGGAGGCGCCGTTCCTGGCTGACCTGGGCATGGACTTCGCATCCATTCTGTCCGCCGAATACGCTGACGTGATGATGAAAGCCGGCACGCCGGAGAAAGTCGATCTGAACCCGATCGGCACCGGCCCATTCCAGCTGCTGCAATACCAGAAAGACTCCAAGATCCTGTACAAGGCGTTCGACGGTTTCTGGGGCACCAAGCCGAAGATCGATCGCCTGGTGTTTTCCATCACGCCTGACGCCTCCGTGCGCTACGCCAAACTGCAGAAAAACGAATGCCAGGTGATGCCGTATCCGAACCCGGCCGATATCGCCCGCATGAAGCAGGACAAGTCCATCAACCTGATGGAACAGCCGGGCCTGAACGTGGGTTACCTGTCGTTCAACGTCGAGAAAAAGCCGCTGGATAACCTGAAGGTGCGTCAGGCGTTGACCATGGCGGTCAACAAGCAGGCGATCATCGATGCGGTTTATCAGGGCGCGGGCCAGGCGGCCAAGAACCTGATCCCGCCGACCATGTGGGGCTATAACGACGCGGTGCAGGATTACGCTTACGATCCGGCCAAGGCGAAAGAGCTGCTGAAAGAAGCGGGCATGGCCGACGGTTTCAGCATCGATCTGTGGGCGATGCCGGTACAGCGTCCTTACAACCCGAACGCGCGCCGCATGGCGGAAATGATCCAGGCCGACTGGGCCAAGATCGGCGTGAAAGCCAAAATCGTGACCTATGAGTGGGGTGAATACCTCAAGCGCGCCAAAGCGGGCGAGCACCAGACGGTGATGATGGGCTGGACCGGCGACAACGGGGATCCGGACAACTTCTTCGCCACGCTGTTCAGCTGCGCGGCGGCGAAAGACGGCTCCAACTACTCCCGCTGGTGCTACAAGCCGTTTGAAGATCTGATTCAACCGGCGCGCGCCGAATCCAACCACGACAAGCGTATCGAACTGTACAAACAGGCGCAGGTGGTGATGCACGATCAGGCTCCGGCGCTGATTGTCGCACACTCCACCGTGTATGAGCCTGTGCGTAAGGAAGTGAAAGGCTACGTCGTGGATCCGCTCGGTAAGCATCACTTCGAGAATGTCTCTGTAGACTGATTTCGACCGCTTTACCGGAGACGCACGAATGGACTTGCAGGGGCGCAACAGGTTTGCGCCTCTGCTGACCAGTCTCCGGCGTATGGCCGTCGAATCGTTCAAAGGCATGTGAGCGTTAATAAGCCTGGCGGACGATGAGCTGCCGGGCATTGATACAGAGAGTTCGGGATATGTTGCAGTTCATACTCCGACGTTTGGGGTTAGTTATCCCAACGTTTATCGGCATTACGTTGCTGACTTTTGCATTCGTCCATATGATCCCCGGCGACCCGGTGACCATCATGGCCGGGGAACGCGGTATCTCCGCCGAGCGCCACGCGCAGCTGATGGCGGAAATGGGGCTGGACAAGCCGCTCTATCAACAATATTTCTCCTACGTGTCCAACGTGCTGCACGGCGATCTGGGCACCTCACTCAAAAGCCGCATCTCCGTCTGGAGCGAGTTCGTTCCGCGCTTCCAGGCCACGCTGGAGCTGGGTTTCTGCGCGATGCTGTTCGCGGTGCTGGTGGGCATCCCGGTCGGGGTGCTGGCGGCGGTCAAACGCGGTTCGGTCTTCGATCACACCGCGGTGGGCATCTCGCTGACCGGCTATTCGATGCCGATTTTCTGGTGGGGCATGATGCTGATCATGCTGGTGTCGGTGCAGCTTAACCTGACGCCGGTGTCGGGGCGCATCAGCGACACGGTATTCCTCGACGACAGCCAGCCGCTGACCGGCTTCATGCTGATAGACACCCTGATCTGGGGCGAGCCTGGCGACTTCGTCGACGCGGTGATGCACATGATCCTGCCGGCCATCGTACTGGGCACCATCCCGCTGGCGGTGATCGTGCGCATGACCCGTTCCTCGATGCTGGAAGTGTTGGGCGAAGACTATATCCGCACCGCGCGCGCCAAGGGCGTGAGCCGCATGCGAGTGATCGTCGTCCACGCGCTGCGCAACGCGCTGCTGCCGGTGGTGACGGTGATCGGGCTGCAGGTCGGCACCATGCTGGCCGGCGCTATTCTGACGGAAACCATCTTCTCCTGGCCGGGGCTGGGCCGCTGGCTGATCGACGCGCTGCAGCGCCGCGATTACCCGGTGGTGCAGGGCGGGGTATTGCTGGTCGCCTGTATGATCATTCTGGTTAACCTGCTGGTAGACGTGCTCTACGGCGTGGTCAACCCGCGTATTCGCCACAAGAAATAAGGGGCGCTCTCATGTCTCAAATCACTGAGTCTGCAGTTAAAGGTGCGCCGAAGCCGATGACCCCGTTTCAGGAGTTTTGGCACTATTTCAAGCGCAATAAAGGGGCCGTGGTCGGCCTGGTGTATATCGTTCTGATGCTGGTGATCGCGCTCGGCGCCGGCGTGCTGGCGCCGCATGCGCCGGCGGACCAGTTCCGCGACGCGCTGCTCAAGCCGCCGGTGTGGCAAGAAGGCGGCAGTTGGCAATATATCCTCGGCACCGACGACGTGGGCCGCGACGTGCTGTCGCGCCTGATGTACGGTGCACGGCTGTCGCTGTTGGTCGGCTGTCTGGTGGTGGTGCTGTCGCTGATCATGGGCGTGATATTCGGCCTGCTGGCCGGTTACTTCGGCGGCGTGGTGGACGCGATTATCATGCGCATCGTCGACATCATGCTGGCTCTGCCGAGCCTGTTGCTGGCGCTGGTGCTGGTGGCGGTATTCGGGCCGTCGATCGTCAACGCCTCGCTGGCGCTGACCTTCGTCGCCCTGCCGCACTATGTACGTCTGACGCGCGCGGCGGTGCTGGTGGAGGTCAACCGCGACTACGTCACCGCTTCGCGGGTGGCGGGCGCCGGCGCGCTGCGCCAGATGTTCGTCAATATTCTGCCTAACTGCCTGGCGCCTTTGATCGTGCAGGCTTCTCTCGGTTTCTCGAACGCCATTCTGGACATGGCCGCTCTCGGCTTTCTGGGCATGGGTGCGCAGCCGCCGACGCCGGAGTGGGGCACCATGCTCTCCGACGTGCTGCAGTTCGCGCAAAGCGCCTGGTGGGTGGTGACCTTCCCCGGCCTGGCGATCCTGCTGACGGTGCTGGCATTTAACCTGATGGGGGACGGTTTGCGTGACGCTCTCGACCCCAAACTCAAGCAGTAACAGAGGACGAGAGAGATGGCGTTATTGAATGTAGACAAGCTTTCGGTGCACTTCGGTGACGAAGGCACCCCGTTCCGCGCGGTAGACCGCATCAGTTACAGCGTGGAGCAAGGTCAGGTGGTCGGCATCGTCGGTGAATCCGGCTCCGGAAAATCCGTCAGCTCGCTGGCGATCATGGGCCTGATCGATTTCCCCGGCAAGGTGATGGCCGACAAGCTGGAGTTCAACGGCCAGGATCTGCGCAAGATCTCCGAAAAAGAGCGCCGCCAGCTGGTGGGCTCCGAAGTGGCGATGATCTTCCAGGATCCGATGACCAGCCTGAACCCGTGCTATACCGTCGGTTACCAGATCATGGAGGCGCTGAAGGTGCATCAGGGCGGCAACCGCCGCACCCGCCGTCAGCGCGCTATCGACCTGCTGACGCAGGTGGGTATCCCCGATCCGGCCTCGCGGCTGGACGTATACCCGCACCAGCTTTCCGGCGGCATGAGTCAGCGCGTGATGATCGCCATGGCCATCGCCTGTCGGCCGAAGCTGCTGATCGCCGACGAGCCGACGACCGCGCTCGATGTGACTATCCAGGCGCAGATCATCGAACTGTTGCTGGACCTGCAACAGCGCGAAAACATGGCGCTGCTGCTGATCACTCACGATCTGGCGCTGGTGGCGGAAGCGGCGCATCACATCATCGTGATGTACGCCGGCCAGGTGGTGGAATCCGGCAAGGCGGCGGAGATTTTCCGCGCGCCGCGCCACCCGTACACCCAGGCGCTGCTGCGCGCGCTGCCGGAGTTCGCCGCCGACAAGGCGCGGCTGGCTTCGCTGCCGGGCGTGGTGCCGGGCAAATACGATCGCCCGGCCGGTTGCCTGCTCAACCCGCGTTGTCCGTATGCCAACGAACGCTGCCGTAACGAGGAGCCGGAACTGCGCAGCATTCCCGGCCGTCAGGTTAAATGTCACACACCGCTGGATGATGCGGGGAGGCCGACCGTATGAGCCAGAATCAACCTTTACTGCAGGCGATTGACCTGAAGAAGCATTACCCGGTGAAAAAGGGCCTGTTCGCGCCGGAGCGGCTGGTCAAGGCGCTCGACGGCGTGTCCTTCACCCTGGAGCGCGGCAAAACGCTGGCGGTGGTCGGTGAGTCGGGCTGCGGCAAATCAACGCTCGGCCGCCTGCTGACGATGATTGAAGTGCCGACCGGCGGCGAGCTGTATTACCAGGGGCAGGATCTGCTGAAGCCGGACGTCTCGGCCGAGAAACTGCGGCGCCAGAAGATCCAAATCGTGTTCCAGAATCCTTACGGATCGCTCAACCCGCGCAAGAAGGTCGGGCAGATCCTCGAGGAGCCGCTGTTGATCAACACGTCGCTCAGCGCCGCCGAACGGCGGGAAAAAGCGCTGGAGATGATGGCGAAGGTCGGTCTGAAGACCGAGCATTATGACCGCTACCCGCACATGTTCTCCGGCGGCCAGCGCCAGCGTATCGCTATCGCCCGCGGGCTGATGTTGAATCCGGATGTGGTGATCGCCGATGAACCGGTGTCGGCATTGGACGTGTCGGTGCGCGCGCAGGTGCTGAATCTGATGATGGATCTGCAGCAGGAGCTGGGGCTGTCCTATGTGTTCATCTCGCACGATCTGTCGGTGGTGGAACACATCGCCGACGAGGTGATGGTGATGTACCTCGGCCGCTGCGTGGAAAAGGGCAGCAAAGAGGCGATCTTCAACAACCCGCGCCATCCGTACACCCAGGCACTGCTGTCGGCGACGCCGCGGTTGAACCCGGATATGCGCCGCGAGCGCATCAAGCTGACCGGCGAACTGCCCAGCCCGATGAATCCGCCGCCGGGCTGTGCGTTCAATGCCCGCTGCCGCCGCGCTTTCGGCACCTGCGTGCAGCTGCAGCCGCAGTTAAAACAGTACGGTGAGCAGATGGTGGCCTGCTTTGCGGTCGATCAGGACGAACATCCGGGGACGTAAAGCGTCGAACGTCATCGCTTAAATTCACGCCGGCATCACGCCGGCGTTTTTTATTACTTAATCAAAGGGTTAATAAGTAGAAAACTACCACAGTCCGCCATTTTAATTATCTCCCTAATTAAGTTCTGATAAGAGTTATTTTTTTCTAAGAATCTTCGCATGAAAATAATAATAGAATTATGGAATTCAACGGGTTGTTGTTAATAACATTATATCGGCCTATCGGCTTCACCATTTTTATTATAAAAGCCCAAAAAAAACGCGCCGGCGGCGCGCTTTAGGTTGATGAGGCCGCGCTTATTGCGGATAAGGCACCCAGTCGCCGCCGTTCAGGCGAATGTAAGGTTTCCCCTGATATTGCATCACGATGGCGTTGTCGTTTTCGGAGATGACCGGGGTCTGCGGCAGCCCCTGGGTCAGCGCCTGCCAGTCGACGCTGGATTCGCTGAAGACCTTGCCGTCCACCAGACGTGATACCAGCTCCGACAGCGCCAGATAGCTGCTCGGCGTTTTGATCTGCAGCGGGCTGCCCTGATGCGGCGCCTTCATGCCCACCAGTTTGATGCCGACCGGCGTATGGGTGATGTTCGGGCTGGGAATATCGCGCAGACCGGACATCTGCATCTTGTCGCCCACCAACGCCGCACCGTGCTCCGGCACGATCACCACCACCACTTTGCGGCCGGATTTTTCCAGCTGATCGAGGAAGGTGTTCAGCTGATCGAACAGCTTCTGCGCGCGCGGCTGATAGTCGGCGCTCTTGTTGGAGCCGACGAAGCGGTTGCCGTCGTGCAGCGGGATGACGTTGAGGAAGGTGGCGGTGCGGGCGTCTCCGGCTTTTTGCTGCTGATCCAGCCAGCGGGTCAGCAATTCCAGATCGTTATAAATCGGCTCACCGTCGAACGACGTCAGCTCGTTGCCGATACCGGCCTGCGACATTAACGGCGCCTGCATGTCGCCCTGTTCACGCAGCTCTTTCAGGTAGTTGCCGAACACTCCGGAGTGATCGAGCATCAGCTGTTGCTTGAAGCCGAGCTTCGCCAGGTTGTCGAACAGGTAACACTGCTGGTTCACCGGCTGGTACAAATCATGATGCGAAAGCTGGCCGCAGCTGGCGCGCAGCAACCGTATCGAGGCCGGGCCGCTGTAGGCGGTGGCCGAGTTGAAGCTGTCGAACATGATGTCCATCTTCGACCACAGCGGATGATTCTGCAGGTTGACCGCTTCCATATCGGCCCAGGCCAGCGAACAGATGTTGATCACCAGCAGATCGAACGGTTGGGCGTCGGCGGGCAAAGTGGCCGGGAACGCGGTGGCGCGGCCTTTTTCCCGCTCGTAGAACTGGTTCAGGTAGGCCGTCAGGTTGGCGCTGGTCGGCGGCAGGCTGTCTGCCGGCGCAGCGTCCCCCGCCGCCGGCGCTGATGTGGCCGGGGTATTGGCGCCGCCGGCGGCAGCCGTGGAAGTGGCGGGCAGCAGTGAAACCGCCGGCCCGGCGATGTTGACGATATTGAGCCACGCCAGCGCCGCCACGGTGAACACCGTGACGCGCACCCACTGTGCGACGAACAGGTAGGCGATAAACAGCACGAAGGCCGCGCCGATCATCTGCCAGTTGATAAAGCGGTTGATCAGCTCCAGCAGATACTGGGCGCTGAAGCCGGCCAGCTGCGAGCCCTGGCTGAGGATGCTGTTGATGCCCGGCAGCCAGGTGTCATGGTAGAACAGCGCGATGCCGATCGGGATAGCGAGGTAATGGCGCCAGCGATGCAGGCGTTGCGAAGGGATCGGCATCAGCAGAAACGCCATGAACACCAGGTTCGGCAGCGCGTGGAAATTCAGGTAGCCGAACCACAGCAGGGCGAATTTGGCCAGAAAGTAGAGGTTCCAGCCGCCCAGCCCGCGCCAGTAGCGCCACAGAGCGTTATCGGATTGCGTCTTCGAGTTTGGATTCATGGCTGCTTCTTACGTTTAATCTGAGATGAGGAGCCTGTGCGCACCCATAAACCGGCGGATTTCAAATAGCGCGGCGATAACAACAGGTTTTGCCAGTATTGACGCAAATGCGGAAAACGCCGGTGAAAGGCGTAGCCCAGCGGAATGAAGATCAGCGCGCACAGCAGGATCAGTTGCACGATGTCGTTAAGGTTCAGCATGCGGTTCCTCCTGCGGGCCAAGCGGCAGCGTGAAGGCGACCGGCTGCCGCCGTTCCGCGGGCACCTCGGCCGCCGCCACGCGGTGGCGCGGCGCGGCACCGGCGGTGCCGGTGGCCGAAATCTGCCAGCGCCCCTGGGCCATGCGTTTGATTTCCGAAATGATATCGACGTCCTGGTGCCACACCACCCGGTTGCTGAAGGCTTCATCCACCGGCAGGCGGAAGATGAACTTCAGCGCAGTATCCAGATCGTTGATGCGGCAGGTGGAAAGGAACAGCACCAGCCGCCCCTGCACCACGGTCATCACGTCGCCGAACCGCCGCAGGTGGCACAGGGTCATCGCCTGTTCGGCGCGCAGACCGGTGGCCGGGCGCAGCGCCACCATCACGCCTTTGCCGTCCTCGGGCAGCAGCGTGTTGCCCATCAGCGAAAGCACCGCTTGGCTGAACGCTTCCGGCCGCATGTAGCCTTTGAGCTGCAGCGGACGCAGCCCGGCCAGCAGCGCATCGATGTCGGCGGGCACATGCCGTGAGAAGCGCTGCCCTTGGATGCCCTCGAGCATGGTCAGAAAACGCGACAGCGGCGCGACGTGCGGCACGATCAGGTTGGCGCCGCAGGCCAGCAGCAGCCGTTCGTCGCTGTAGCGCAGGCTGGCGCTCATCTCGCGCACCGCGATTTTCAGGCCGTTGCCGCGGCTGCGGCGCAGGGTGTGGATCTGGTGCGCCAGATGATCGATTTGGTCGCTTTGATACAACGCGAAAATCAACGTCGCCGAGAGTCTCAGCATGCCGTGCTGCGCCAGTTCGTCGTTGCTCTCCAGCAGTTGCCAGTTGGCGGACAGCGGCGGCGCGCCTTCCAGGATGCTGCGCTCGGCCAGATACTGGCTTTCGTCGCTGCGTAAGGCGGTGGGGGAAGGTTGGCTATTTTCATCCTCGCCCTGCCAGCCGCCTTCCGCCGCATACAAGGTCAGCAGCTGGTTGGCGTTGATGCCGTTTTCGGTGCTCCACCAGTTCACCAGGTATTGCGCGCTGTCCTGCTGCCATTGCAGGCTGGACAGGCCGTTCAGGATGCGGTGCTGTGCGCTGAGCTGCCCTTTGAGCTTATTGATGCCGCCGCCGTGGCTGAGGATCAACAGCGTACAGCCCTGCCGCCGCAGCCAGGCGGCGAGGGTGCGCGTCCACTCGCGCAGCTCTTCGGTGGTGAAGGTTTGCCACAGGCTGGCGTGGGCAAGCAGGATAAGTAAGCGATTTTGCGGCCGCAGGGCGCGCATCAGATCGTCGTTCAACTGTGTCAGCGCGGCTTTTTTCTCCGGTAATTGATACAGCGGCAGCTTCTGCAACGCGGGCGCAGCCAGCTCGGCCAGCAGGCGCTCGGGTTTGTCGCCGCTGCAGATCAGGGCGACTTTGTGAGTGGCCGGTTGAGCGGCGATGACCTGGCGACACAGCAGCGCGGCGTCGCTTTGCCTGTCGATATTGATCCAATAAAGCCCGGGGGCCTGCATCACCGACAGCTCTTCCCAAATCTGCCGAATGCCTAGAGAAAAAGAGTGCGCCATAGGATGTGTTCTACTTTCGTTGAAAGCCGACTAAAGGCGTTTATATTTAAAGATAGCCATTTTTACGCTGGCAATAACAAATCTCCGACGCTCTTCAACAATATTTGTTGAGAATCATCTTATTGCCTCTCTCTTTTTGTATCGTTGCTATAGTTAATTAACATAGCCTATTTTCGCCAAGGCGGAAGAATGAATAACGCACCCACCCATTTTCGTGCAGCGGCGCCTGGGGAGAGCCAGGATGACCTGCAGGCGCTCAGCCAGGCTTTTTCATTGCCGAAATTACGCTATGTCGATATTTCGCGGCAGGAGCGGTTAACGCAAATGATGACGCGCTGGCCACTGTTGGCCGAATTGGCGCAGACCACGGGGAGCCACTGATCTATGCCGGTGCTCGCGCTGCAAGGGTTGCGGGGTGGAATGGGGACGACCTCGGTCACGGCGGCGCTCGCCTGGGCGTTGCAGCAGCTGGGCGAGTCGGTGCTGGCGATCGACTTCACGCCGGATAATCTGCTGCGCTTGCATTTCAACACCCCGTTCGAGCTGGCGCGCGGCTGGGCCCGCGCGGAGCGGGATGGCGGCGTTTGGCAGGAAGGCGCGCTGCGTTATTGTGAAAACCTCGACTTTCTGCCTTTTGGCCGCCTGAATGGGGCGGAACGGCTGGAAGTACAACGTCAATGTCAGCAGCAGCCCGAGCGTTGGCGCGACAATCTGCGCCAACTGATCGCCGGCGATCCGCAGCGCTGGATCCTGCTGGATGTCCCGGTCGGGGACGGCGTGCTCGCGCAGCAGGCGCTGCAGCTTGCCGACAGCGTGTTCGTGCTGTTGAACCCCGACGCCAACTGTCAGGTGCGGCTCCATCAACAGACGCTGCCGAATGACTGCCGTTTCCTGGTCAATCACTACTCCTCCGCCAGCCAGCTGCAGCAGGATCTGCATCAGCTGTGGCTGCAAACCCTGAGCGGCCTGCTGCCGGTGGTGATCCACCGCGACGAAGCGTTGGCGGAAGCGCTGGCGGTCAAACAGCCGTTGGGCGAGTATCGCCCCGAGAGCCTGGCGGCGGATGAAGTGCTGACGCTGGCCAACTGGTGTCTGATCAACCTCAAACGGGGCGTTGCCCCATGAGCCGGGTGCTGAGCCTGCTGCTGGTACCGCCGGTGCGTCAGGCGGTGCAGGCGCGCTACCGCGGCTATCGCCGCAACGGCGCGTCTGCGCTGACCGCCTTTTTCGCCACGCTGCTGGTGGCGCTGGGGTGGATGCTGCTGCGCTTCGAGTCACCGGCCTGGCAGCGCGTGCGCGTCGGCCGCGCTTACTGGTTCCCGCATCTGTCCGCCGAACGCCCGCGCCCGGCGGATGCGCTGCGCTATCTGCTGCAGGGCCTGTGGCTGCTGCTGTTTCGCAGCGGTCGCGCGCCGGTGCCGCGCGACTATTTCGCCGGGTGGCGGCGGCTGCAGCAGCGCTACGCCGATTGGCTGCAGAGCCTGCCGCAACGGCTGAAAAACGCCGGCGTGGAACAGCGTTCGGTAGAGCGCCTCGGCCGCATGAACCGCGGCATGCGACGCGCGCTGTTTATTCTGGTCGGCGTGCTGGCGGCGATCCTCGCCATACTGTGCATTTCGCAGCCGTTCGATCTGTCGGCGCAGTTCGTGTTCGTCGTGCTGCTGTGGGGGATCGCGATGGTGGTGCGCCGGGTGCCGGGGCGTTTGCCTGCGCTGATGCTGATCGTGCTGTCGCTGACCGTGTCCTGTCGTTACCTGTGGTGGCGTTATACCGCCACGCTGAACTGGGACGATCCGCTCAGCCTGGTGTGCGGCCTGTTGCTGCTGGTGGCGGAAACCTACGCCTGGGTGGTGCTGGTGCTGGGCTATTTCCAGACCATCTGGCCGCTTAACCGCCAGCCGGTGCCGTTGCCCGAAGACAGCGCCACCTGGCCGACCATCGATCTGATGGTGCCGACCTACAACGAAGACCTCGGGGTGGTGAAGCCCACCCTCTATGCGGCGTTGGGCATCGACTGGCCGAAAGAGAAAGTGAACATCTATATCCTCGACGACGGCAATCGCCCCGAATTCCGGGCGTTCGCCGCCGAAGTGGGGGTGAAATACATCGCCAGGCCGACCCACGAACACGCCAAGGCCGGCAACATCAACAATGCGCTGAAGCAGGCCACCGGCGAGTTCGTGGCGATTTTCGACTGCGACCACGTGCCGACGCGCTCCTTCCTGCAGCTGACCATGGGCTGGTTCTTCAAAGACAAAAAGCTGGCGATGCTGCAGACCCCGCACCACTTCTTCTCGCCGGATCCGTTCGAACGCAACCTCGGCCGCTTCCGCCAGACGCCCAACGAAGGCACTTTGTTCTACGGGCTGGTGCAGGACGGCAACGACATGTGGGACGCCACCTTCTTCTGCGGTTCTTGCGCCATTCTGCGCCGCAGCGCGCTGGACGAGATCGGCGGCATCGCGGTGGAAACCGTCACCGAAGACGCCCATACCTCGCTGCGTTTGCACCGGCGCGGGCACACCTCGGCCTATATCCGCATTCCGCAGGCCGCCGGGCTGGCGACCGAAAGCCTGTCGGCGCATATCGGCCAGCGCATTCGCTGGGCGCGCGGCATGGTGCAGATCTTCCGGCTCGATAACCCGCTGCTGGGCAAAGGGCTGAAACTGGCGCAGCGTCTGTGCTACGCCAACGCCATGCTGCACTTCCTGTCGGGCATTCCGCGGCTGATCTTCCTCACCGCGCCGCTGGCGTTTTTACTGCTGCATGCCTACATCATCTTCGCGCCGGCGCTGGCGATCGCGCTGTATGTGCTGCCTCACATGATCCACGCCAGCCTGACCAACTCGCGCATCCAGGGGAAATACCGCCATTCGTTCTGGAGCGAGATCTATGAAACGGTGCTGGCCTGGTATATCGCGCGGCCGACGACGGTAGCGCTGTTCAATCCGCACAAGGGCAAATTCAACGTCACCGCCAAAGGCGGGCTGGTGGAGGAGGAGCACGTCGACTGGGTGATCACCCGGCCTTACATGTTCCTGGTGGTGCTGAATCTGGCCGGGCTGGCGTTCGGCGCCTGGCGGCTGGCCTATGGCCCGACGGACGAGGTGATGACGGTGATCATCAGCCTGGTGTGGGTGCTGTACAACATGACCATTCTCGGCGGCGCGGTGGCGGTGGCGGTGGAGGCCAAGCAGGTGCGCCAGGCGCACCGCGTGGAGATCGCCATGCCGGCGGCGATCGCGCGTGCTGATGGCCACCTCTACCCCTGCACGCTGCGCGATTACTCCGACGGCGGCGTGGGCATTGAGATGCGAGTGGAAAACGCGTTGAAAGACGGCGACAAGGCCTCGCTGTTGCTCAAGCGCGGCCAGCAGGAGTACAGCTTCCCCTGTGTGGTGACGCGCGCCTTCGGCAACAAGGTGGGGGTGCGTCTGGTCAGTCTCTCCACCCGTGAACACATCGATTTCATTCAGTGCACCTTCGCCCGCGCCGATACCTGGGCACTGTGGCAGGACGGGTTCCCTGAAGACCGGCCGATCGAAAGCCTGCGCGACGTGCTGGCGTTGGGCTTCCGCGGCTATGTGCGCATGGCGGACTACGCGCCGCCGCTGGTGCGCGGCCTGCTGGTCGGGGTCACTTCGCTGACCGCCTGGGTAGTATCGTTTATTCCGCGCGGCGTCGGCAGGGATCCGACCTTGGGTCAACAAGAAACAGTGGGTTAGCTGCGAGTTCAACCGCCCGCTCACTCGCCCGGTGAACAGGCTCCAACATTGATGATGATACGATGACGCGAAAAATAACCTGGTTAACTGCTCTGGCCTTAGGCATCAGCACCCTGTCGCAGGCCGAAACCGCCACCGCGCCGACCGTGGCGGCCCAGCCGCCGATCGCCGCGGCGGCCGATACGGCGACCGCGCCGCAGGATCCGAATGCGCCGGTGCGCGACGTGTCGCTGCCGTTCGCGCAGATAGCGCCGCCGCCGGGCACCTTTGTTCTGCGCGGCACCCGGCCGGACGGGCAGATCGAATTCGGCGTGCGCAGCGATGAGGTGGTCTCGCAGGCGATGCTCGACCTGGAATTTACGCCGTCGCCGGCGCTGATCCCGGTCGAGTCGCACGTCAAGGTCTACCTCAACGACGAGCTGATGGGCGTGACCACCCTCGCCAAGGAGCAGCTGGGCAAGCCCAATCGCATCCAAATGGCGATCGATCCGCGCTATATCACCGATTTTAACCGCGTCCGGCTGGTGTTTGTCGGCCATTATCAGAACATCTGCGAAAACCCGGCCAGCACTTCGCTGTGGCTCGACGTCAGCAAGTCCAGCGCGCTGAAGCTGCGTTTCCAGACGCTGCCGGTGAAAAACGAGCTGTCGCACTTCCCTGAGCCGTTCTTCGACAGCCGCGACAATCGGCCGCTGACGCTGCCGATGGTATTCGCCGGCCAGCCTGATCTCGCCCAGCAGCGCGCGGCGGGCATTCTGGCCTCCTGGTTCGGCAGCAAGGCGCAGTGGCGCGGGCAATCCTTCCCGACGCTGTACAATGCGCTGCCGGCGCAGCACGCGGTGGTGTTCGCCACCAACTCGCAGCGCCCGGATTTCCTGCGCGATTATCCGGCGGTCAACGGCCCGACGGTGGAGATGATCAGCCACCCCGACAATCCGTACGTCAAACTGCTGTTGATTCAGGGGCGTGACGACAACGATTTGATCACCGCGGTGAAGGGTATCGCGCAGGGTAACATCCTGTTCCGCGGCCAGAACGTGACGGTGGACAAGGTGGAACAGCTCGCGGCGCGCCAGCCTTACGACGCGCCGAACTGGGTGCGCACCGATCGGCCGATGACCTTCGCCGAGCTGCAGCAATATGCCGAACAGCTGCAAACCAGCGGCATCGAACCCGGCCCGATTTCGCTGACCATGAACCTGCCGCCGGATCTGTTCCTGATCCGCAGCACCGGCATCGACATGCACCTGAAATACCGTTATACCGCGCCGCGCATTCAGGACGGTTCGCGGCTGAGCGTCAGCCTGAACAACCAGTTCGTGCAGGCTTACTCGCTGGTGCCGGAACACGAGCAGGGCGCGCAGCTGCTGAGACTACCGCTGACGCAGGGGCTGCTCGACTCCGACAGGAACGTCAGTATCCCGGCGTTGCGGCTGGGCGCCACCAACCAGCTGCGCTTTGACTTTGACTACACCACGCTGCTGGCCAGCGGCGCGGAAGGGCGCTGCGAAACCTACTCCTTCACGCAAAACCACGCGGTGATCGACGGCGCGTCCACCATCGATTTCTCCGGCTATCGCCACTTTATGGCGATGCCGGATTTGCGCGCCTTCGCCAACGCCGGCTTCCCGTTCAGCCGCCTGGCGGATCTGTCGCAAACGCTGGTGTTGGTGAACCAGAAACCGCAGCCGGCGCAGGTCAGCGCGCTGCTGAACGCGCTCGGCGTGATCGGCGCGCAAACCGGCTACCCGGCGCTGGCCTTTACGCTGAGCGACGACTGGTCGCAGGCCAAGGATCGTGACGACGATATCCTGATGATTGGCACCATTCCGCCGGCGCTGCGCGACGACAAGAAAATCAGCCTGCTGGTGGACGCCACTCAAAGCTGGGTGAAGCAGCCGACGCGCCAACCGCCGTTGCCGAGCGCGGAATTGCTGGCGGAGGACGCCAAGCCGGACAGCAAGACCACCGTCAACTCCGAGGGCGCAATGTCGGCGATCATCGGCGTGCAATCGCCGTTCAACGATCAGCGCAGCATCGTGGCGCTGCTGGCGGACAGCCCGCGCGGCTATGAGTTGCTGAACAATGCCCTGCTGGACAGCGGCAAACGCGCCGCGGTGTTCGGCTCGGTGGCGGTGATCCGCGAATCGGGGGTCAACAGCTTGCGCGTCGGCGATGTTTACTATGTCGGCCACCTGCCTTGGTGGGAGCGGCTGTGGTATGCCCTCTCCACCCACCCTGTTCTGCTGGCGGTGCTCGCGGTGGTGCTGGTGGTGATCCTGGGGCTGATGCTGTGGCGCGGCCTGAAGGCCTTCAGCCGGCGGCGTCTGGCGCCTGAAGATCGGGATTGACGGCGGTGAACGCGATGCTGCAACGCCTGTCGCTCGGCATGCTGCTGCTGTGCGCTTTCAGCGCGGCGGCGGCCTGCGAATGGCCTGGCTGGCAACAGTACAAGCAGTTCTACATCAGCCCGCAGGGGCGGGTGATCGATCCGAGCAGCCCGAACAAAATCACCACCTCTGAGGGGCAGAGTTACGGCCTGTTTTTCGCCCTGGTGGCCAACGACCGGCCGGCCTTCGACCTGTTGTTGACCTGGACGGAGAACAATCTGGCGGCGGGCGATCTCGGCGCCCGTTTGCCCGCCTGGCTGTGGGGCGAGAGCGACGATAAGCAGTGGAAGGTGCTGGACGCCAACTCGGCGTCGGACGCCGATCTGTGGATCGCCTACAACCTGCTCGAAGCCGGCCGCCTGTGGAAAAGCCGGCGTTATCAAACCCTGGGGACGCTGCTGCTGCAACGCATCGGCCGCGAGGAAGTGGCCGACATTCCCGGCCTGGGCCTGATGCTGCTACCGGGCAAAGTCGGGTTCGTGGCGGAAGATCGCTGGCGGCTGAATCCCAGCTACCTGCCGCCGCAGCTGTTGGCGCGTTTTGCGGCTCTGAACGGCCCATGGCGCGCGATGCGCGAGGTCAATCAACGGCTGTGGCTGGACACCGCGCCGCACGGTTTCTCACCGGATTGGGTGGTGTGGCGGGTCGGTGCCGGTTGGCAGCCGGACACCGTCAAGCCGAACGTCGGCAGCTACGACGCTATTCGGGTTTATCTGTGGGCCGGCATGCTGGCGGACGACGATGAGCACAAGGCGGCGCTGCTTGAACGCTTCCAGCCGATGGCGCAGCTCACTGCCAAACAGGGCGTTCCGCCGGAGAAAACCGATACCGCCAGCGGCAAAACCACCGGCGACGGCCCGGTCGGTTTCTCCGCTTCTGTGCTGCCGATGCTGGCGACGCAGGCTGAAGCGCTGGCGGTGCAGCGGCAGCGCATCAGCGAGCACCCGCCGGGTGACGACGCCTATTTCAGCGCTTCGCTGACGCTGTTCGGTCAGGGGTGGGATCAACAACGTTATCGCTTTAATCGTCAGGGTGAATTGCAACCCTCGTGGGACGGCCAATGCACAACTTCAAAATAAACTGGCTGAATTTGATTCCGCTGAGCCTGGCGATGCTGCCGCAGGCGCGCGCTGCGGAGGCCGTGGCCCCGGAACAGTGGCTGCTGGAACAGGTGCGCATTGGCGAGGCCGGCAACAAGGACGATCTGGTGCGCCAGTCGCTGTACCGGCTCGAGCTGATGGATCCGAACAACCCGGACGTGATCGCCGCGCGCATGCGTTTGGCGCTGCGGCAGGGCAACATGGCGCTGGCGCAGCAGCAGCTGGACAAGCTGAAAACCCTCGCGCCGCAGTCCAGCGCCTATCGCCAGGCGCAAATGAACATGCTGCTGACCCAGCCGGAAACCCGGCAAAAGCTGCAGCAGGCGCGCCTGATGGCGACCGCCGGCCGGTTGCCGGAAGCCAAGGCGCAGTACGATGCGCTGTTTCACGGCGAGCCGCCGACGCTCGATCTGGCGGTGGAATACTGGCGGCTGGTGGCGCGTTTGCCGGGGCAGGAGGCGAAGGCGTTAAAGCAGCTGCAGGCGCTGGATCAGCAATATTCAGGCAATGTGGCGCTGCGTATGTCGCTGGCGCGTATGCTGTTCAGTCAGAACCAGGACGCGCAGGCCTATGAACTGCTGCAGAAGATCGCCGCCGATCCGGCCGGGCGAGGCGATGCCGCCGATCTGTGGCTGGACAAGGTCAAAGCGATGCCGGTCAGCGCGCAGAGCGTGGCGGCGCTCAACCGCTTCCTCGGCGTGTTCGACACTGGCGATCAGGCGACCAGCGCCCGCGAAGAGCTGGCCAGACAGCAGAAATTGTTGGCCGATCCGGCCTATCAGGCGCGGGTGCGCGGCCTGGCGCAGGTGGATAAAGGCGGCAGCCGGGCAGCCATTCCTGAGTTGCAAAAGGCGCTGGCGGCGACGCCGAACGACGCCGAGGTGCTGGGCGCGCTCGGCCAGGCCTATTCGCGCGCCGGCAATCGCCCACAGGCGCTGAAGCTGTTTCGCCAGGCGCTGGCGGCCGACAAGAACGGCTACGACAGCGGCAAGTGGCAAAGCCTGATCAAAAGCACCGGCTACTGGCTGGCGATCGACGAGGGCGACAAAGCGCTCAAGGCCGGCAATCTCTCGCTGGCCCGGCAGAAATATCAGCAGGCGCGTCAGCTCGACGACAGCGACGGCGACGCGTTCATCGGCCTGGGCGATGTGGCGGTGGCGAGTAAAGATGACGCCGCGGCGGAAGGGTTTTATCGGCAGGCGCTGCGGCGCGATCCCGGTAACGGCAGCGCGCTGCGCGGCCTGGTGAATATCTATCAGCGCCAGTCGCCGGAAAAAGCGCTGGCCTACCTCAACGGCCTGCCGCGCAGCCAACAGGCCAAGCTGCGCAGCACCCTCGACGGACTGCGGCTCGATATGCTGAAACAGCAGGCGGAGACGCTGGCGGCACAGCAGCAGTGGCAGCAGGCGGCGGAAATCTATCGCCGCGCTCAGCCGATGGATCCCGACGACGTCTGGCTGACCTATCGCTATGCACAGGCGCTGCGTCAGGCCGGGCAGCCGCAGCAGGCAGACGCTCTGTTCCGGCAGCTGGCGCAGCGCCAACATGCCAATCCGCAGCTGACCTACGCCTATGCGCTCTATCTTTCCGGCAGCGATCGCGACAGGCAGGCGCTGGCACAACTCAATACGCTGCCTGCGGCACAGTGGAACGACAACATGCGCGAGCTGGCGCAGCGGCTGAAAATGCAGGCGGTAATCGAGCATGCCGAACGGCTGCGGGCGGCCGGTGACGAACCGGCGGCGGAAGCCTATCTGCGCCGGCAGCCGGCGGACACGCGCATCGATTTGCTGCTGGCCGACTGGGCACTGGCGCGCGGGGAGTATGCGGCGGCGCTGGACGACTATCAGCGGGTGAAACGGCGTGAGCCGAACAACCCGGATGCGCAGCTGGGCGAGATCGAAGCCTATGTGGCGCAGGGGGATCTGGACGCGGCGCGTCAACGGCTTAAAACCGAACCGCAGCCACAAGACGCTTCGCTCAACAGCCAGCGGCGAGTCGCCAACGCCTGGGGGGCGGTCGGCGATCCGCAGCAGGCCGAAGCTATCTTCGACCGACTGAAAACGGTGGCGGCTTCGGAGCCCGTCGGACAGACCAAGGCGCTGGTTTACCGTGACGCCGCCCGGCTGGAGCGGGCTCAGCAACAGCCTGAGCGGGCGCAGCAGGATTACCGCCAGGCGATGGTGGCCAGCGGCATCACGCCGACGCTGCCGCAGGATAATGACAGCTACACCTATTTGACGCGCAATAATCCGAGCGACGACTGGCTGAAACGCGGCATCCGCTCCGACGCCGCGGATCTGTATCGACAGCAAGACGTGAACGTCACGCTCGATCACGATTACTGGCGCTCGAGCGGCACCGGCGGCATCTCCGACTTCAACGCGCACGATACCATGCTGCAGGTGGACATGCCGCTGCATGACGGGCGCGCCTTCTTGCGCACCGACACCGTGCAGCTGGATGCCGGCCGCTTTTCGACCGACGGCAGCGGCAAATACTACGAAACCTTCGGCACCTGCCACACGCAAGGGTGCCGCGGCGATGAACACCAGAAAACCACCGGCACCAGCGTGGCGGCCGGCTGGAAAAACGATCGTTGGGCCGCCGACATCGGCACGACGCCGATGGGGTTTGAGGTGGTCGACTGGACCGGCGGCCTGGCCTACAGCGGCGACTGGAACCACATTGGTTGGACGCTGGCGGCCTCGCGACGGCCGATCTCCAGCTCGCTGCTGGCGTTCGGCGGCGCCAAAGACCCGAATACCGGCATCACCTGGGGCGGCGTGCGCGCTACCGGCGTCAGCCTGAGCGCCAGCTACGATCGCGGCGAGGCGAACGGCGTCTGGGCCGATCTCAGCGCGCACCAGATTACCGGCAAGAACGTGGCGGACAACCAGCGGCAGCGGTTGATGGCCGGTTACTACTACAAGCTGATCAACGAAGACAATCGCCGCCTGAGCGTCGGGCTCAATACCATGCTGTGGCACTACCAGAAGGATTTGAGCGGCTATTCGCTGGGGCAGGGCGGCTATTACAGCCCGCAGCAATATCTGTCGGTGTCGCTACCGGTCAACTACCGTCAGCGCACCGAGAACTGGTCGTGGGAGCTGGGCGGTTCGGTTTCGCTGTCCCATTCGAAAACCGACAGCCAGCGCCGCTATCCGCTGCAGGGGCTGATCCCGGATTCGTTGCCCGATAAGTTCGCCGTCGAGGACGGCAGCTCTTCGAGCGGCGTCGGTTATACCCTGCGGGCGATCGTCGAACGCCGTCTCAGTTCGCACTGGACGCTCGGCGCCGGCATCGATATTCAACAGGCGAAGGACTATACGCCGAGCCACGCGTTGATTTATCTGCGTTATTCCCTGGCCGGCTGGCAAGGGGATCTCGATTTGCCGCCGCAGCCGCTGACGCCTTACGCCGACTTCAAGTAGCCGGAAGGGGAAAGATTCGGAGTGTCGGACGCCGGGGAGTTTTGTTACCCTGTGTCCGGGTCGCGTTTGTTCGCTTTAGGAAAAGACTGAAACCCGCGATTTTCTTGGTTTTGCCTGCGGCATAGCCAGATAAAAACAGCCGATGATCGAGTATACTCAGCCCGGTTCGAGGGGGCGGGTGAGAGTCAGCCCCCTTTTTTGTTTCAGCCCGATTTCACGGAGAGCAGGTTTGCGGGTCAGGCGTTCGTTAACGATTAAGCAGATGGCGACAGTGTCCGGCGTGGCGCTGGTCACGATCTGCATTTTTATCGTGATCCAGTTATTCCACTTTGTGCAGCAGCGCAGGGATGACTACGCCCAGCAACTGGAGAATATCGCTCATTCCGTGCGCCAGCCGCTGGCGGAAGCGGTGCTGCGCATGGACGTGCCGGAAGCCAAAAGGGTGCTGAACACGCTGTTGCCGGTCGGCATTCTCAGCCGGGCGGATATCGTGTTGCCGAACGAGTTTCAGGCGCTGCACGCCAATTTCCCGCCGGAGCGGCCGGTGCCGACGCTGATCGCCCGGCTGTTTGAACTGCCTATCCAAATTTCCGTGCCGCTCTATTCGCTGGAGCGCGTGCCCGCCAACCAGCAGCCGCTGGCCTATCTGGTGCTGCAGGCCGATTCGTTCCGCATGTACCAGTTTATCCTCAGCATTTTGTCGACCATGCTGTCGACCTACCTGCTGCTGGCGCTGATCCTGTCGGTGGCCATCACCTGGTGCATGAACCGGTTGATGGTGCATCCGCTGCGCGCGATGGCCAAAGAGCTGGAGAACATCTCGCAGGACGAAGCGCCCTATCACCAGCTGATGCTGCCGGCGCTGCACCAGGACGACGAGCTCGGCCTGCTGGTGCGCAATTACAACCGCAATCAACAGACGCTGGCCAAGGCGCATGCCGATATGAGCCGCCTGAGTACCCGCCACCCGGTGACCGAACTGCCGAATCCTGCATTGCTGAACGCGTTGCTGGAACAGCATATCGCCTCCAGTCTGCGCCCTGAGCGTTTTAACCTGCTGGTGATCGGCATCGAGACGCTGCATGAAGCGTCTGGCGTGATGAGCCCGGCGATGCGTGAAGCGCTGCTGCTGGCGCTGGCGAAGAAGCTGCGCGGCTGCATCGACGAAAACGGCGTGCTGGCACAGCTGAGCAATACCGAATTCGCCATTCTGGCCAAGGGCATTGAGCGGCCGTTCCACGCCATGCAGCTGGCGCGGCGCATCATGGCGGAGATCAATGCGCCGTTGACGCTGGAAGGTCTGGCGCTGCGGCCCAACGCCAGCATCGGCATCGCGCACTACCTCAATCAGGGGGAGAGCGCGGAACAGCTGCTGCGCAGCGCCACCTCGGCGATGATGTCCGCGCACCGCGAAGGAAAAAATCAGATCCTGTTCTTCGAACCCAGCCTGACGGAACGCACGCAGAAGCGGCTGACGCAGGAGAGCGAGATCCTGCACGGCATCGAGCAGCGGCATTTCACGCTGTTCCTGCAGCCGCAGATCGACATGCAGTCCAACGAGGTGATCGGCGCCGAAGCGCTGCTGCGTTGGCAGCAGTATGACGGCAGCTATACCCTGCCGGCCGACGTTATCCCGCTCGCGGAAGAGCTGGGCGTGATCGTGCCTCTCGGCAACTGGGTGCTGGAAGAGTCTTGCCGTATCCTGGCGGACTGGCAGCAACGCGGCATTGCGCTACCGCTGGCAGTTAACGTTTCCGGTATTCAGATGCAGGATGAAGCGTTCGTCCCGCATTTGAAAAACCTGCTGGCGCAGTATCGGATCGATCCGCGCAAGCTGCTGCTGGAGATCACCGAGACGGTACGCATCGACGATCTCGATCGCGCCTTGGCACTGCTGCGCGAGCTGCACGACCTGGGGCTGTCGATCGCGCTGGACGACTTCGGCATGGGCTACTCCAGCCTGGAGTACCTCAACCGCTTGAAATCCCTGCCGATCGATTTGATTAAGATCGACCGCAGTTTCATTCAGGGGCTGCCGGGCGACGATGCGATGGTGCGCATCGTCAGTTCGATCTCCGAAGTGCTGGCGTTGCCGGTGATGGCCGAAGGCGTGGAAAACGCCGAACAGCGCGACTGGCTGCTGCAGCACGGCATTCGCAGTGGGCAAGGATTCCTGTTCGCTCGGCCGCTGCCGCGCGAAGCGTTCGAAGCCGAGTTTTGCCGCGCGGCGCCGTGAGCGTCGCGATACCTTTCCGGTACTTTTCCTCGTCCGAAAATCGCCATTCTTTATCTACCTCTTTTGCGTTAGTGCAAACAAAGGCTTACGCAATTTTCAGCTTTGCACCCCGACTGACGCGTTTCAGCTCTTAAATTCACATCAACCCCACACGGTGGGTGCAACAAATTATTTCCATGTTGTTAAGTGGGTGTTATTTTCCGCGCAGCAATAAACCGATTGAGTAATTCATTCCCCCAATAACTGAAACGGCGCCATGCCAGAAAAAAAGCGTGCATGAATCCCGTTTCCTGCATGAGAGGGGGGATCGGTTGCCACCTGATGCGTGTCTTGCCCCCATAGGATGTTCATATGAAAACAACCATTTTTAAGAGCCTCTATTTTCAGGTACTGACGGCGATCACGCTGGGTATCCTGCTTGGCCACTTCTACCCTGATCTTGGCGCCCAAATGAAACCCCTGGGCGATGGCTTCGTCAAACTGATCAAGATGATCATCGCGCCGGTGATCTTCTGCACCGTGGTGACCGGCATCGCCGGCATGGAAAGCATGAAGGCGGTGGGGCGCACTGGCGCCATCGCGCTGCTGTATTTTGAAATCGTCAGCACCATTGCGCTGATTATCGGCCTGGTGATCGTCAACCTGGTGCAACCGGGTGCCGGCATGAACGTCGATCCCGGCACGCTGGACGCCAAAGCGGTGGCGATCTACGCCGAGCAGGCGCAGCAGCAGGGCATCATTCCGTTCCTGCTGGACATCATCCCCGGCAGCGTGATCGGCGCGTTCGCCAGCGGCAACATTCTTCAGGTGCTGCTGTTCGCGGTACTGTTCGGCTTCGCCCTGCATCGTCTGGGCGACAAAGGGCAGCTGATCTACAACGTGATCGACAGCTTCTCGCGGGTGATTTTCGGCATCATCAACATGATCATGCGCCTGGCGCCGCTGGGGGCCTTCGGCGCCATGGCGTTTACCATCGGTAAATACGGCGTCGGCACGCTGGTGCAACTCGGCCAGCTGATCGTGTGCTTCTATATCACCTGCATCCTGTTCGTGGTGGTGGTGTTGGGCAGCATCGCCCGCGCCAACGGCTTCAGCATCTTCAAATTCGTCAACTACATCAAAGAAGAGCTGCTGATCGTGCTGGGAACCTCGTCGTCCGAATCCGCGCTGCCGCGCATGCTGGATAAAATGGAGAAGTTGGGCTGCAAGAAATCGGTGGTGGGTCTGGTGATCCCGACCGGATACTCCTTCAACCTGGATGGCACCTCTATCTACCTGACCATGGCTGCGGTGTTTATCGCTCAGGCGACCAACACCCACATGGATATCATGCATCAGATTACCCTGCTGGTGGTGTTGCTGCTTTCCTCCAAAGGGGCGGCGGGCGTGACCGGCAGCGGCTTTATCGTGTTGGCCGCCACCATCTCCGCCGTAGGCCACCTGCCGCTGGCCGGCCTGGCGCTGATCCTCGGCATCGACCGCTTTATGTCGGAAGCCCGCGCGCTGACCAACCTGGTGGGCAATGGCGTGGCGACCGTGGTCGTGGCCAAATGGTGTAATCAGCTGGATGAGAAACAGCTGAAAGACACCCTGAACAACAAAAACACCGGCGCGGACAAAACGCTGCCTTCCGCCTGATTTCGGCGGTAAATCACCGGCCGCAGCCGCGGCCGGTGAGCTTCTTCCCCTGCCTCGTAACGATTTTTTGCATTAAAAACCCCGCAATCTATTATTTTTCACTCTAATGAGTGACATCCGCAAAGGCGCGCGGTCTAACACGATGGTACACTTTCTGCTTTCCGCCCCACTGTGAAACTCAGGGCGTATTTTTATGATTCCATTGAATGGAATACACGCATTTGCATAAGAAATTGGATAGTCATTAAGTAGGGGTTCACATGCAGGGCACCAGAATTCATCTTATAGTTGGTGGGCTGCTACTGGCGGCAGCCAGTAGCAGCGTGCAGGCTGAAGCACTACAACCCGATCCTGCCTGGCAGCAGGGGGCGCTGGCCAACGGGTTTTCATGGCAGATTCTCGATACGCCGCAGCGGCCAAGCGACCGCGTGGAACTGCGGCTGATCGTCAATACCGGCTCTCTGGTGGAGTCTTCGCAGCAGACCGGTTTCGCCCATCTGCTGCCGCGGCTGGCGTTGGCGCGCAGCGAAAGCTTTACCGCGCCGCAGCTGCGCGCCCTGTGGCAACAGAGCGTGGATAACGAGCGGCCGCTGCCGCCGGCGATCATCTCGTATGATTTCACCATGTATAACCTCAGCCTGCCGAACAACCGGCCCGACCTGCTGAAAGAAGCGCTGGCCTGGCTGGCGGACACTACCGGCAAACTGGCGATCGACGAGCATACGGTGCACGCGGTGATGAATTCCAGCATCAATCCGGTCGGCACTTTCCCGCCCAATACCCAAGATGCCTGGTGGCGTTACCGCCTGAAAGGCTCGACGCTGCTGGCGCACGATCCGGCGCAGCCGGCGAAGCGGCCGGTCAACCTCGAGCAGCTGAAGAAATTCTATCAACAGTGGTATACCCCGGACGCCATGACGCTGTTCGTGGTCGGCAAGGTCGACAGCCGCAGCCTGGGCGAGCAGATCAACAAGGCGTTCTCGCCGCTGCAGGGCAAACGTGAAACCCCGGCCCCGATGCCGACCCTGACGCCGCTGCCGCAGCAGCCGGTGAGCCTGATCAGCGAGCAGGTGAAACAGGATACGCTGTCGATCATGTGGGATTCGCCGTGGCACCCGATTCGCGATTCGCAGAGCCTGCTCCGTTACTGGCGTGGCGATCTCGCCCGCGAGGCGCTGTTCTGGCATCTTCAGCAGACGCTGGAAAAAAGCGACCAGAAGAGCCTGCATCTGGGCTTTGACTGCCGTGTGCAGTACCAGCGGGGGCAGTGCGCCATCCATCTGGATACGCCGAACAACAATCTGAACGGCAGCCTGGGCTTTATCGCCCGCGAGCTGGCCAACGTGCGTGACAACGGCCTGTCGAAAGAGGAATTCGATGCGCTGCTGGCGCAGAAAAACGATCAGCTGAGCAAGCTGTTCGCCACCTACGCCCGCACCGACACCGATGTGCTGATGAGCCAGCGCCTGCGTTCGCAGCAGAGCGGGGTGGTGGATATCGCGCCGGAGCTGTATCAGAAACTGCGCCAGGAGTTCTTGTCCAGCCTGACGCTGGAGACGCTGAATCAGGCGCTGAAGCTGCAGCTGTCTCAGGAGGCGACGCTGGTGCTGATGCAGCCGAAGGGCGAGCCGGAAATGAGCATGAAGCAGCTGCAGGAAACCTATGACGGCATCATGATGCCGGCGCCGGCGGTGGTGACGGAAGAAGCCAAACCGGCCGACACCGCGGTGGCTGCGCCGGCGACGGACGCCGGCGCGCAGTAATTCGCAGCAGGGGGCGCAGGCCCCCTCAGTTGCGGTACAGCACCTTGATGATGTGGTAACCGAACTGGGTTTTGACCGGGCCGTAAGGTTTGAGCAGCGGTATGCTGAATACCGCTTTATCGAACGCCGGCACCATCGCGCCCTTGTTGAATTCGCCCAGCGAGCCGCCGTTGCGTTTTGACGGGCAGCTCGAATATTTGCGTGCCAGCGTGTCGAAGCTGACGCCGCGCTTCAGCTTGGCCAGCAGCTCGTTGGCCAGCTTTTCATTGTCTACCAGAATGTGCAGGGCGCACGCCGTTTTTGCCATGGTATTGCCTTTGTCGATGCGAAAATTGCGCTGATTATACCCGCTAAATCTCATCGGCGCTTTCTGCTACAATTCCCTTCCACGTTTTACAGTCGAGCAAGCCAGCACCATGCGATTAAACCCCAGCCAACAACAAGCCGTCGAATTCGTTACCGGGCCCTGCCTGGTGTTGGCCGGCGCCGGGTCCGGCAAGACGCGCGTTATCACCAACAAGATAGCTCACCTGATCCACCACTGCGGCTATCAGGCGCGGCACATCGCCGCCGTGACCTTTACCAACAAGGCCGCACGCGAGATGAAAGAGCGCGTGTCGCAAACCCTGGGCCGCAAAGAGGCGCGCGGGCTGATGATTTCCACCTTCCATACCCTGGGGCTGGAGATCATCAAGCGGGAATACGTGGCGTTGGGGATGAAGTCCAACTTCTCGCTGTTCGACGATCAGGATCAGCTGGCGCTGTTGAAAGAGCTGACCGAAAAGTGGCTGGAAAGCGACAAAACGCTGGTGGCGCAGCTGATTTCGACCATCTCCAACTGGAAAAACGACCTGATCGATCCCCAGCGGGCGGCAGAGTTGGCGCGCTCGGAACGCGACAAGCTGTTCGCCCACTGCTACGGTCTTTACCACGCCCATATGCGGGCGTGCAATGTGCTGGACTTCGATGACTTGATCCTGCTGCCGACGCTGCTGTTGCAACGCAACGAAGAGGTGCGCGAACGCTGGCAGCAGCGCATCCGCTATCTGCTGGTGGATGAGTACCAGGATACCAACACCAGCCAATACGAGCTGGTGAAGCTGTTGGTGGGCAACCGCGCGCGCTTTACCGTGGTGGGCGACGACGACCAGTCGATCTACTCCTGGCGCGGCGCGCGGCCGCAGAACCTAGTGCTGCTGAAGGAAGATTTCCCGGCGCTGCAGGTGATCAAGCTGGAGCAAAACTACCGTTCCAGCGAGCGCATTTTGAAGGCGGCCAACATTCTGATCGCCAATAACCCGCACGTGTTTGAAAAGCGGCTGTTTTCTGAGCTGGGATATGGCGAAGAGCTGAAGGTAGTGACCGCCAACAATGAGGATCACGAAGCCGAGCGGGTGGTGGGGGAGCTTATCGCCCACCACTTCGTGAAAAAGACCAATTACGGCGACTATGCGATCCTGTACCGCGGTAATCACCAGTCGCGGGTGTTTGAAAAGATGCTGATGCAGAACCGTATCCCGTACAAGATTTCCGGCGGCACCTCGTTCTTCTCGCGCCCCGAGATCAAGGATCTGCTGGCTTACCTGCGCGTGCTGACCAACCCGGAAGACGACAGCGCCTTTCTGCGCATCGTCAATACCCCCAAGCGCGAGATCGGCCCGGCAACGCTGCAGAAGCTTGGCGAGTGGGCCAACCAGCGCAACAAAAGTTTGTTCCATGCCAGCTTCGATCTGGGGCTGAGCCAGCACTTGACCGGACGCGGGCTGGAATCGCTGCAGCGCTTCACCCATTGGCTGGGCGGCATCGCCCAGCAGGCGGAACGTGAGCCGGTGGCGGCGGTGCGCGATCTGATCCGCGGCGTGGATTATGAGAGCTGGCTGTTTGAAACCTCGACCAGCCCGAAGGCCGCCGAAATGCGGATGAAAAACGTCAACACGCTGTTCGGTTGGATGACGGAAATGCTGGAAGGCAACGATCTGGACGAGCCGATGACGCTGACCCAGGTCGTGACGCGCTTCACCCTGCGTGACATGATGGAACGCGGCGAAAGTGAAGAGGAGCTGGATCAGGTGCAGCTGATGACGCTGCACGCCTCAAAGGGACTGGAGTTCCCTTACGTGTTCCTGGTGGGCATGGAAGAGGGGCTGCTGCCGCACCAGAGCAGCATCGACGAAGACAATGTCGATGAAGAGCGGCGTCTGGCCTATGTAGGGATCACCCGCGCGCAAAAAGAGCTGATTTTCACCCTGTGCCGCGAGCGCCGTCAGTACGGTGAGCTGGTGCGGCCGGAGCCGAGCCGGTTCCTGCTGGAGCTGCCGCAGGACGATTTGGCGTGGGAAACCGAGCGCAAAGTGGTGAGCCCGCAGGAGCGGATGCAGAAGGGGCAGAGCCATCTGGCCAATATCCGCGCCCAGCTGGCCAAGGCCAAAGGCGGGAATTAAAAAGAAAGGGCGCGATTCGCGCCCTGGTCATGTCAACGTTGTTCTTCCAACCGCAGCGTCCAGTGGACGTAGCTCTGCCAGTGGCTTTCCTGCTCCAGCGCCTCGGCGCGCAGCGGATGCTGTTCCAGCCAACCCGGCGGCAAGATCACCGTCAGTTCATCGTCCTGATTGGCGCGTAACCGCACCGCCGGCAGCGTGTCGTCGCGGCGGCGGCTGGCGAAGATGATCGCCAGGCGCAAAATGCGGCACAGGCGCTGCGCAGTGCGCGGCGGCAGGGCGTTTTGCTGGTTCAACAGCGACAGGTCGAGGGTGTTGCTCTGATTTTGCAGCAGGGTGGCCAGCAGTTTTTTCTGCGCCGGGGTAAAGCCGGGTAAGTCCAGGTGGCGGATCAGGTAGGCGGCGTGTTGCGGCGCCTGCTTGAAATCGACGCTGAGGCCGAGTTCGTGGATCAGGCTGGCGCTGTGCAACAGCTCGCGACATCGTGCATCCAGCTGCCACTCGTTGGCGACCTGCTGGGAGAAGTTGGCGGCGAGCTGGCTGACGCGTTCGGCCTGCTCGGTGTCGATCAGGTAGCGGCGCTGCAGGTTGCGGATGGTGCGGATGCGAATATCCTGCTCCACCGGCAGATGCAGCATGCCGTAAACCAGACCTTCACGCAGCGCCCCGCCGGCCAGCATCATGCTCTCGATGCCCAGCTCCTGGAAGATGGCCAACAGGATGGACAGGCCGCTCGGGAACACCAGCGCGCGCTCCAGCGTCAACCCTTCGATCTCCAGCTCTTCCAGCTTGCCGCACTGAATGGCGCGCTGTTTCAGCTGGCGCAGTTTGGGCAGGGTGATGCGCTCATCCATGCCCTGCGCCACCATGATCTCCTGCAGCGCTTGCACGGTGCCGGAAGCGCCGACGCAGATCTGCCAACCTTGTTGGCGCAATTGCGGTGCGATCGGCCGCACCATTTCGCGCGCGGCCTGTTCGGCGCGCTCGAAGTTTTCTTGCCCAAGGTTGCGATCGCTGAAGTAGCGTTCCAGCCAGGTGACGCAGCCCATCGACAGGCTATACAGCTGCGTTGCCTGTGCGCCGGTGCCGGTGACCAGTTCGGTGCTGCCGCCGCCGATGTCGACGACCAGCCGACGATCCGGCCCGCCGGTGGTGTGCGCGACGCCGTGATAGATCAGCCGTGCCTCTTCTTCGCCGCTGATCACCTGTACCGGGCAGCCGAGGATTTGCTCGGCGGCCTGCAGGAACTCATCGGCGTTGGACGCCAGACGCAGCGTGGCGGTGGCGACGACGCGGATCTGCTCGCGCGGTATGTCCTGCAGGCGTTCGGAGAACAGCCGCAGGCACTGCCAGCCGCGTTGCATGGCCTCATGCGACAGGTGATTGTTCTGATCCAGCCCGGCCGCCAGGCGCACTTTGCGCTTGATCCGCGCCAGAGTCTGAATGCTGCCTGCCACCTCGCGCACTACCAACATGTGGAAGCTGTTGGAGCCGAGATCGATGGCAGCATAAAGCGTGCTGGAACTGAGCATGGCGATCAGCTCGAACGTTTACGGTTGTTGCGCGGCGCGCCGCCGCGACGAGGCGCGGAGTTGCGACGTGGGCCGTTGCCGCCGCGCGGGCGCGACAGGCGCTTCGGCGCCGGCAAATCGGTCAGCAGCGCATCGCTGTTGTACTTGCTCACCGGAATGCTGTGGTCGATATAGGTCTCGATCGCCGGCAGGTTGAGCGCATACTCTTCACACGCCAGGCTGATGGAGTGGCCGCTGGCGCCTGCGCGGCCGGTACGGCCGATGCGGTGCACGTAGTCTTCGCAGTCGTCAGGCAGATCGTAGTTGAAGACGTGTGTGACGGAAGGGATGTGCAGACCGCGCGCGGCGACGTCGGTGGCGACCAGAATATCGAGATTGCCTTTGGTGAAGTCGTCGAGGATGCGCAGGCGTTTTTTCTGCGCCACGTCACCGGTCAGCAGGCCCACGCGGTGACCGTCGGCGGCCAGATGGCCCCAGATGTCTTCGCAGCGGTGCTTGGTGTTGGCAAAGATGATGGCGCGATCCGGCCACTCTTCTTCGATCAGCGTCTGCAGCAGACGCATTTTTTCTTCGTTGGACGGGTAGAACAGCTCTTCTTTAATGCGGTGGCCGGTTTTCTGTTCCGGTTCCACTTCAACATATTCGGCGTTGTTCATCTGCTCGAAGGCCAGTTCGCGTACGCGATAGGACAGGGTAGCGGAGAACAGCATGTTCAGGCGTTGATCGGCCGCAGGCATGCGGCGGAACAGCCAACGGATGTCTTTGATAAAGCCAAGATCGTACATGCGATCGGCTTCATCCAGCACGACGACCTGCATCGCGCCGAGATCGACATAGTTCTGTTTGGTGTAATCGATTAAACGGCCGGTGGTGCCAATCAGAATGTCCACGCCGCTTTCCAGCACCTTCAGCTGTTTGTCGTAGCCGTCGCCGCCGTAGGCCAGGCCCAGTTTCAGGCCGGTGCTCTGGGAGAGCGCTTCCGCATCGGAGTGGATTTGCACCGCCAGTTCACGCGTAGGCGCCATGATCAAGGCGCGCGGCTGATTGGTCTGGCGATCCTGTTTCGCCGGGTGAGTCAGCAAATAGTGAAAAGTAGACGCCAAAAACGCCAGCGTCTTTCCGGTACCGGTTTGCGCCTGACCTGCAACGTCACGCCCGGAGAGCGTGAGCGGCAATGCTAACGCCTGGATGGGCGTGCAATTGTGAAACCCTTTTTTCTCAAGGGCTTCAAGGACTAACGGGTGCAGGGCGAAGTCGGAAAACTTCTGTTCGGTCAAGTGTGTTTTGCTCATAGTGTGGTAGAATATCAGCTAACTATTGCTTTACGAAAGCACATCCGTTGAAATAAACGCGGTGCAATAAAATCACCTTGAGTTGGTTAATGCTACACCAACAAGGTAGACATAATCCTGTGGAGTAGAACATGAGCGATAAAATTATTCACCTGACTGACAGCAGCTTCGAAGCTGACGTGCTGAAAGCGGAAGGGCCGATCCTGGTCGATTTCTGGGCTGAATGGTGTGGGCCGTGCAAGATGATTGCTCCGATTCTGGATGAGATTGCCGAAGAGTTCGAAGGCAAACTGACCATCACCAAGCTGAATATCGATCAGAACCCGGCTACCGCGCCTAAGTACGGTATCCGTGGCATCCCTACGCTGTTGCTGTTCAAGAACGGTGAAGTGGCCGCGACCAAGGTTGGCGCGTTGTCCAAAGGTCAGCTCAAAGATTTCCTGAACGCGAATCTGTAATCGGGCGGGAAGCCCAGTATCAGGCGCCTGGCGGTGATGTTCAATTCACCGCTAGACGCCTGCCAAGAAGCGTGTTAAGTTTAACCACACTGCATATAGAACTTGCCCGAAGTTTTAAATCTAAAGAGTTTGAATCTAAAGCTATACTCTGTGTCGAATCACTGGCGTTGAAAGTAAACTGAACTCAGCCCGTGTTTTGGCAATCAAACGGTTTTGCAAAAATCATTTTTAAGGTACCTTCGATCTTCAACCGTCAATGCGTGCGCCCGATGTAAGCCATTTCTTACCGCGACGGCTCTGCGCCCGGTGATCGAACGTCCAGTAAACAGGCACGCATTTCGCTGCCATACCATTCACGATACAAGTTCGAGACATACCCCGAGTTTAAGAACCCACCACTATGAATCTTACCGAATTAAAGAATACGCCGGTTTCTGAGCTGATTACTCTCGGCGAAAATATGGGGCTGGAAAACCTTGCCCGTATGCGCAAGCAGGACATTATCTTCTCCATTCTGAAGCAACATGCGAAAAGCGGAGAAGATATCTTCGGCGACGGCGTGCTCGAGATATTGCAGGATGGATTCGGTTTCCTCCGCTCTGGAGACAGTTCCTACCTCGCCGGTCCCGACGACATCTACGTATCCCCTAGCCAAATCCGCCGCTTCAACCTCCGCACTGGTGACACCATTTCCGGTAAGATTCGTCCGCCAAAAGAAGGCGAGCGCTATTTTGCCCTGTTGAAAGTCAACGAAGTCAACTACGACAAGCCGGAAAACGCCCGCAGCAAGATCCTGTTCGAGAACTTGACGCCGCTGCACGCCAATTCCCGTCTACGGATGGAGCGCGGCAACGGCTCGACCGAAGACCTGACGGCGCGCGTACTGGATCTGGCGGCGCCTATTGGCCGCGGCCAGCGTGGCCTGATCGTGGCACCGCCGAAAGCCGGTAAAACCATGCTGCTGCAGAATATTGCGCAGAGCATCGCCTACAACCACCCAGACTGCGTGCTGATGGTGCTGCTGATCGACGAACGTCCGGAAGAAGTGACCGAGATGCAGCGCCTGGTGAAAGGCGAAGTGATTGCATCGACCTTCGACGAGCCGGCTTCGCGTCACGTGCAAGTGGCCGAAATGGTGATCGAGAAGGCCAAGCGCCTGGTTGAGCACAAGAAAGACGTGATCATTCTGCTCGACTCCATCACCCGTCTGGCGCGTGCCTACAACACCGTGGTACCGGCCTCTGGCAAGGTGCTGACCGGTGGTGTGGACGCCAACGCCCTGCATCGTCCGAAGCGTTTCTTCGGTGCGGCACGTAACGTGGAAGAGGGCGGCAGCCTGACCATCATCGCGACCGCGCTGGTTGATACCGGTTCGAAGATGGATGAAGTGATCTACGAAGAATTTAAAGGTACCGGCAACATGGAATTGCATCTGGCGCGTAAAATCGCCGAGAAACGCGTATTCCCTGCGATCGATTACAACCGCTCCGGTACCCGTAAAGAAGAGCTGCTCACCACTTCCGAAGAGCTGCAGAAAATGTGGATCCTGCGCAAAATCATTCACCCGATGGGTGAGATTGACGCGATGGAGTTCCTCATTAATAAGTTGGCGATGACCAAAACCAACGATGAATTCTTCGATATGATGAAACGCTCATAATTCGTTAAAAAATTCGCTGAACGCCACGCCTAGTCGTGGCGTTTTTCGCTTTTGGCGGATACGATAAGTAGCAGTAATGGAAAAGTAAGTTGTTTCCTCGACTTATTGAGAATTCATCTTGTTTGTCGGTCGGCCCGGTGCCGGTCGGCTTTGCTGCTGTCGTTTTGTCAGCCGATGCGAAGAAAATAGGCATGAATCACCGTTGTCATAGGAAATGACCGAAAGGTGGCGGGGGTCGATGGCACAAGCTATTGCCCGTGGTAAGCTGCCTTATCTTCTACAGAGATCTGTTAACTGTGAACTTACTCACTATGAGTACTGAAATTCTATTTGTTTTCCTGTTTTCTTTGGCTTTTCTCTTTGTTGCCCGCAAGGCGGCAAAACGTATTGGTCTGGTAGATAAACCCAATTATCGCAAACGCCATCAGGGGTTGATTCCGCTGGTCGGCGGTATTTCCGTTTATGCCGGGTTGTGCTTCGCGTTTTGGATTTCCGAACAACCTATCGCGCACGCCAAGCTTTATCTCACCTGCGCCGGCATTCTGGTGTTTGTGGGCGCGCTCGACGATCGTTTCGACATCAGCGTTAAAATCCGCGCCTTGGTGCAGGCATTAGTCGGCATCGCCATGATGGTGTTCGCCGGTCTGTATCTGCGCAGCTTCGGCCATGTGCTGGGTGACTGGGAGATGCTGCTGGGGCCGTTCGGCTATCTGGTGACGCTGTTCGCGGTATGGGCGGCGATCAACGCCTTCAACATGGTCGACGGCATTGATGGCCTGCTGGGTGGGCTGTCGTGCGTTTCCTTCGGGGCGCTGGGCCTGCTGCTGTACCTGAGCGGCCATCATGAGCTGGCGTTCTGGTGCTTTGCGATGATCGCCACCATCGTTCCCTATATTTTGCTCAACCTCGGCATCCTCGGCCGCCGTTATAAGGTGTTTATGGGGGACGCCGGCAGCACCCTGATCGGCTTTACCGCCATTTGGCTGCTGCTGCAAAGCTCGCAGGGTAAGGCACACTCGATCAACCCGGTGACCGCGCTGTGGATCATCGCTATTCCGCTGATGGACATGATAGCAATCATGTACCGTCGTTTACGCAAGGGGATGAGCCCCTTCTCTCCCGATCGTCAACATATTCACCACCTGATCATGCGCGCCGGCTTTACGCCGCGGCAGGCTTTCGTGTTGATCACCCTGGCGGCCGCATTGCTGGCGGCGGTGGGCGTGATCGGCGAACGCCTGACTTTTATCCCTGAGTGGGTTATGTTGGCATTATTCTTGCTTGCTTTCTTCCTGTACGGTTACTGCATCAAGCGCGCCTGGCGGGTTGCGCGGTACATTAAGCGTATCAAGCGCCGGCTGCGGCGTTCGAGCGATAACAAGCAAGTATCTTAACCAGAGGCTTTTTGGCTGTGATGAATCCAGAAACAACGTCTGACAAGCATACCCCGGCGGTGGATAACGAACTCGATATTCGCGGCCTGTGCTGCACCCTGTGGCGCGGCAAACCGTGGATTATCGGCATTGCGGTGCTGTTCGCGGCGGTCGCGCTGATCGTTTCTTACCTGGTTAAGCAAGAGTGGAGCGCGACCGCAATCACCGACAAACCCACGGTGAATGCGCTGGGCGGTTACTATTCCCAGCAGCAGTTCCTGCGCAATCTGGACGTGCGCACGTTGCCGGCGACGGCCGGCGATCAGCCGAGCATCGCGGATGAAGCGTACAATGAGTTCATCATGCAGCTGGCGGCTTACGACACGCGTCGCGATTTCTGGCTGCAGAGCGATTACTACAAACAGCGTCAGGAAGGGGATGCCCGTGCCGATGCGGCATTGCTCGACGAGCTGATCAATAACATTCTGTTCACGCCGCGCGACGACAAAAAAGTCCCGAACGACGGCGTGAAGCTGACAGCGGAAACCGCAGCGGACGCCAATCGCCTGCTGCGTCAATACGTGGCCTTCGCCAGCCACCGCGCTGCTCTGCACCTGAACGAAGAGATTCAGGGGGCGTGGGCCGCCCGTACCACCTCAATGAAGGCGCAGGTCAAACGTCAGGAAGCGGTGGCGGAGTCGGTTTACAAGCGCGAGCTGAACACCACGCAGCAGGCGCTGAAAATCGCCGAAAGCCAGGGGATCAGCCGCACGCAAACCGACACCCCGGCAGAACAGTTGCCGGATTCGGATCTGTTCCTGCTGGGTCGGCCAATGCTGCAGGCGCGTCTGGAAGGCCTGCAGGCCTCAGGCCCGACCTACGATCTGGATTACGATCAGAATCGTGCAATGTTGGCGACGCTGAACGTTGGCCCGACGTTGGATGAGAAGTTCCAGACCTATCGTTATTTGCGTACGCCGGAAGAGCCGGTAAAACGCGACAGCCCGCGCCGGGTATTCTGGCTGATTCTATGGGGCGCGATGGGCGCTTTGGTTGGCGCGGGTGTTGCCTTGGCGCGTCGGCCGCGTAGTTAAAAAATAATATAATAATCTGATGCAGGGCGCGTGAGCGCCCCATTCGCAGGCGGGGCCTGCGATTAACCGACCAAAAGAGATTCGCTGTGAAAGTGTTGACTGTTTTCGGCACCAGACCTGAAGCCATTAAAATGGCACCGCTGGTACATGCACTGGCCCAGGATGAGGCCTTTGAAGCAAGAGTCTGCGTAACGGCACAGCATCGTGAGATGTTGGATCAGGTATTGCGGCTGTTCGAGATCACGCCGGATTACGACCTGAACATCATGAAACCCGGCCAGGGGCTAACGGAAATCACCTGCCGCATCCTGGAAGGGCTGAAAGGGGTGCTGGAAGACTTCAAACCGGACGTGGTGCTGGTGCACGGCGATACCACCACCACGCTGGCGACCAGTCTGGCAGCGTTCTATCAACGCATCCCCGTCGGGCATGTCGAGGCCGGGCTGCGTACCGGCAATCTGTATTCTCCCTGGCCGGAAGAGGCCAACCGCAAACTGACCGGCCATCTGGCGATGTACCACTTCGCGCCGACCGAGAACTCGCGCCAAAACCTGCTGCGCGAGCTGCTGCCGGACAACCGTATTTTTGTGACCGGCAATACGGTGATCGACGCGCTGTTCTGGGTGCGCGATCGCGTGATGAGCGATGCTGCGCTGCGCGCCAGCCTGGCGCAGCGTTACCCGTTCCTCGATGCCGACAAAAAACTGATTCTGGTCACCGGCCATCGCCGGGAAAGTTTTGGCGGCGGTTTTGAGCGGATTTGCAGTGCGCTGGCGGAGATCGCCCGCAGCCACCCGGAAGTGCAGGTAGTGTACCCGGTACATCTCAATCCGAATGTCAGCGAGCCGGTGAATCGCATTTTGAAAGGCATCGACAACGTCATGCTGATCGAGCCGCAGGATTATTTGCCGTTTGTCTATTTGATGACCCACGCTTACATGATCCTGACCGACTCCGGCGGCATTCAGGAAGAGGCGCCCTCGTTAGGCAAGCCGGTGCTGGTGATGCGCGACACCACCGAGCGCCCGGAGGCGGTAGATGCGGGCACGGTGCGCCTGGTCGGCACCGATGTGGCCAAAATTGTTGAAGCGGTGACCCGGCTGTTGACGGACGAAAGCGAATATCACGCGATGAGCCGGGCGCACAACCCATACGGCGACGGGCATGCCTGTCAGCGTATCCTCGAAGCTTTAAAGAATCATCAGGTGACACTATGAGTTTTGACACTATTTCGGTTATCGGCCTGGGTTATATCGGCTTGCCAACGGCGGCGGCGTTTGCTTCCCGCAAGAAAAAAGTGGTGGGCGTAGATGTTAACCAACATGCGGTAGATACCATTAACCGCGGCGCGATCCATATCGTCGAGCCGGATCTGGACAAAGTGGTCAAGGACGCCGTCGACGGCGGTTTCCTGCGGGCGGTGACCAAACCGCTGGCGGCCGATGCGTTCCTGATCGCGGTGCCTACGCCGTTCAAGGGCGATCACGAGCCGGATCTGGCCTATGTCGAAGCAGCGGCGAAATCGCTGGCGCCGGTGCTGAAAAAAGGCGATCTGGTGATCCTGGAGTCCACCTCGCCGGTGGGTGCCACCGAACAAATGGCGGACTGGTTGGCGCAGGCGCGCAGCGATCTCAGCTTCCCGCAGCAAGCGGGCGAAGCGGCGGACGTGAATATCGCCTACTGCCCGGAGCGCGTGTTGCCGGGGCAGGTGATGGTAGAGCTGATTCAAAACGACCGCGTGATCGGCGGCATGACACCGAAGTGCTCGGAACGAGCCAGCGCGCTGTACAAGATTTTCCTCGAGGGGGAATGCGTAGTCACCAACTCACGCACTGCCGAGATGTGCAAGCTGACGGAAAACAGCTTCCGCGACGTGAACATCGCCTTTGCCAACGAATTGTCGTTGATTTGCGCCGAACAGGGGATCAACGTCTGGGAACTGATCCGCCTGGCGAACCGCCATCCGCGGGTGAATATTCTGCAGCCGGGGCCGGGCGTAGGCGGCCACTGCATCGCCGTCGATCCGTGGTTTATCGTGGCGCAAAACCCGCAGCAGGCGCGTCTGATCCACACCGCACGTCTGGTGAACGACGGCAAACCGCTGTGGGTGGTCGACCGGGTGAAAGCGGCGGTGGCCGATTGCCTGGCCGCCACTGACAAGCGCGCGTCCGAGGTGAAAATTGCCTGCTTCGGCCTGGCCTTCAAGCCGAATATCGACGATTTGCGTGAAAGCCCGGCAGTGGAAGTGGCGCACCTGATCGCCGAATGGCACGTTGGCGAAACGCTGGCGGTAGAACCGAATGTCGAACAGTTGCCGAAGTCGCTGGCGGGCCATGTGACGTTGACGCCAATCGCTGAGGCGTTGCAGCAGGCTGATGTGATCGTGATGTTGGTCGATCACCAACAGTTCAAGGCCATCCGGCCGGAAGATGTAAAACAAACATGGGTTGTTGATACCAAAGGAGTATGGCGTTGAAACGTATTTTAGTTACCGGTGGTGCCGGTTTCATTGGCTCCGCAGTTGTGCGGCACATCATCGAGGCCACCGGCGACAGCGTGGTGGTGGTGGATAAGCTGACCTATGCCGGTAACCTCGAGTCGCTGGCGGTGGTGGCCGAGAGCGAGCGCTATGCCTTCGAGCAGGTCGACATCTGCGATCGTACCGAGCTGGATCGGGTATTTGCCCGCTATCAGCCGGACGTGGTGATGCACCTGGCGGCGGAAAGCCACGTCGATCGCTCTATCGACGGCCCGGCGGCCTTTATCGAGACCAACGTGGTTGGCACTTACACGATGCTGGAAGCGGCGCGCCATTACTGGCAGCCGTTGGCGGCGGAGAAGAAGCAGGCTTTCCGCTTCCATCATATCTCCACCGACGAAGTGTACGGCGACCTGCACGGCACCGACGATCTGTTCACCGAAACCACGCCATATGCGCCGAGCAGTCCGTATTCCGCCTCCAAGGCGTCGAGCGATCATCTGGTACGTGCCTGGTTGCGCACCTACGGTTTGCCGACCCTCGTGACCAACTGTTCGAACAACTACGGCCCTTATCACTTCCCGGAGAAGTTGATCCCGCTGGTGATCCTGAATGCAGTAGCCGGCAAACCGCTGCCGGTATACGGTAACGGCGCGCAGGTGCGTGACTGGTTGTATGTTGAAGATCACGCGCGCGCGCTCTATCAGGTCGTGACCGAAGGCGTGGTGGGCGAAACTTACAATATCGGCGGCCATAACGAGCGCAAGAATATCGAAGTGGTGCAGACCATCTGCGATCTGCTGGAAGAACTGGCGCCAAACAAACCGCAGGGCGTGGCGCACTACCGCGATCTGATCACTTACGTGAAGGATCGCCCGGGCCACGATATGCGTTACGCCATCGACGCCGGCAAAATCGATCGCGAGTTGGGCTGGCGGCCGCAGGAAACGTTCGAAAGCGGCATTCGCAAGACGGTAGCCTGGTATCTGGCTAACGAAACCTGGTGGCGCCGGGTGCAAGACGGTTCTTATGCCGGTGAGCGTTTGGGGTTGTCAGATTAATTTAACGCCGCGTTGCCCTGATGTGGCGCGGCGGGTTTTGGAGTAAGTATGAAAGGTATTATTCTGGCCGGCGGTTCCGGCACGCGTCTGCATCCGATTACTCGTGGTGTGTCCAAGCAAATGCTGCCGATCTATGACAAGCCGATGATCTATTACCCGATGTCGGTACTGATGCTGGCGGGGATCCGCGACATTTTGATCATCTCGACCCCGGAAGATCTGCCGTCCTTCGAGCGTTTGTTGGGTAACGGCGAGCAGTTCGGCGTCAATCTCAGCTATGCGGTGCAGCCTAAGCCGGAAGGGTTGGCGCAGGCGTTCCTGATCGGCGAGGAGTTTATCAACGGCGATTCTTGCTGCCTGGTGTTGGGAGATAACATCTTCTTCGGCCAATCTTTCAGCCCGAAATTAAAAACCGTCGCGGCCCGCACTGAAGGTGCCACCGTGTTCGGTTATCAGGTCATGGATCCTGAACGCTTTGGCGTCGTGGAGTTTGACGACAATTTCCGTGCGCTGTCGATCGAAGAGAAACCGAAGAAACCGAAATCCGATTGGGCGGTGACCGGCCTGTACTTCTACGATAACCAGGTGGTGGAGTTTGCCAAGCAGGTGAAGCCTTCCGAGCGCGGCGAGCTGGAAATCACCAGCATCAACCAGATGTATCTGGAGCGCGGTGAACTGACCGTCGAGCTGTTGGGGCGCGGTTTCGCCTGGTTGGACACCGGGACTCACGACAGTCTGCTGGAAGCCAGCAGCTTTGTGCAGACGGTAGAAAAGCGTCAGGGCTTTAAAATCGCCTGTCTGGAAGAGATTGCCTGGCGCAACGGTTGGCTGGATGACAAGGGGCTGAAACGCGCCGCTACCGCATTGTCCAAAACGGGCTACGGCAAGTATTTGCTGGATCTGCTGCATGCACGTCCACGCCACTATTGAGCCTTTGTCATGGGAAAGCGAGTTTTTCGCGCTAGACAGCGCGAAACTCAGCTTTTCCTCCTCGGCTCCGGCGCTTGCCGAAGCCGATCTGGCGGCTTATACCCTGGTGCAGGCCAAAGTCCCCGCGCAGCACCTTGCGTTGGCGGACGGCCTGGCTGATTTGGGATTTCGCCTGGTTGAGGGCGAAGTCGATCTGGTTCTGGCTCTTGAGCACGATCACGCGGTTGAACCGGGTTCCGTCGCCCAGACTTCCCGCCTGGCGACAAAGGCCGATATCCCGGCATTGCGTGCCGCGGCGGCTCGGGCGTTCACCGTCAGCCGCTTTCGTACGCCCTGGTATCAACCTGATGACAGCGGCCGGTTTTATGCTTTGTGGATCGAAAAGGCCGTTTTGGGCACTTTCGATCATCAGTGCCTGTTGGCGCTGGACGAACAGGGGCGGCCAGAGGGATTTGTCAGCCTGCGTGACATTGGCGGCCAGGAAACGCGCATCGGCCTGTTGGCGGCTTTCCCCGGCGCATCCGGCCGGGGCGTGGGCGCCAGGCTGATGACGGCGGCGATCGCCGAGTGTCGACGGCAAGGGATGCAGCGCCTGCGGGTCGCGACCCAGATAGGCAATATCGCCGCATTACGACTCTATCAACGACAGGGTGCCGTGATTGAAAGCACCGCGTACTGGCTATACAGAGGTAGACATGATTCCATTTAACGCTCCACCGGTTGTTGGCACTGAACTGGAATATATGCAGGCTGCCATGGGCAGCGGCAAATTGTGCGGCGATGGCGGTTTCACCCGTCGCTGCCAGCAGTGGATGGAACAGCGTTTCGGCAGCGCGAAAGTGTTGTTGACGCCTTCCTGCACCGCGTCGTTGGAAATGGCCGCCATCCTGCTGGATATCCAGCCGGGTGACGAAGTGATCATGCCGAGCTTTACCTTCGTTTCCACCGCCAACGCCTTTGTGCTGCGCGGTGCCAAAGTGGTGTTCGTCGACCTGCGTCCGGACACCATGAACATCGACGAAACCAAAATCGAAGCGGCGATCACCGATAAAACCCGCGCGATTGTACCGGTGCACTATGCCGGCGTTGCCTGCGAGATGGATACCATCATGGCGCTGGCGAAGAAATATAACCTGTTCGTGGTGGAAGACGCCGCGCAGGGCGTGATGTCGACCTACAAAGGCAAGGCATTGGGCACCATCGGCCATATCGGCTGCTTCAGCTTCCATGAAACCAAAAACTACACCGCCGGCGGCGAAGGCGGCGCGACGCTGGTGAACGATCCGGCCCTGGTCGATCGGGCGGAAGTCATCCGCGAGAAGGGCACTAACCGCAGTCAGTTCTTCCGTGGCCAGGTCGACAAATATACCTGGCGCGACATCGGTTCCAGCTATCTGATGTCTGACCTGCAGGCCGCCTACCTGTGGGGCCAACTGGAAGTGGCGGAACGCATCAACCAGCGCCGTTTGGCTCTGTGGCAGAAGTACTACGACAGCTTCCAGCCGTTGGCCCGGTCAGGCCGCATCGAACTGCCGGTAATCCCGGCCGACTGCGTGCATAACGCGCACATGTTCTATATCAAGCTGCGTGATATTGAAGAGCGCACGGCCTTTATCGACTACCTGAAGGAAGCCGAAATCATGGCGGTGTTCCATTATATCCCGCTGCATGACTGCCCGGCCGGTGAACGCTTTGGCCGCTTTGCCGGCGAAGATCGTTACACCACGCAGGAAAGCGCGCGCCTGGTGCGTTTGCCGCTGTTTTACAATATGTCTGATGTCAATCAGCGTACGGTAATCAATACCATCCTGAGCTTCTTTGCCTGATATGTCGTTGGCAAAAGCATCGATATGGACCGCCGGCTCCACGCTGATCAAAATCGGCGTGGGGCTGTTGGTGGTGAAACTGCTGGCGGTGGCGTTTGGCCCCAGCGGGGTGGGGCAGGCGGGTAACTTCCGCCAGTTGATCACCGTGTTGGGCGTGCTGTCCGGCGCGGGCATTTTTAACGGTATCACCAAATACGTGGCGGAGTACCACCAGGATCCGCAGCGTTTACGCCTGGCGGTGGGCACTGCGTCGAGCATCGTGCTGGGTTTTTCGACCTTGCTGGCGCTGGTGTTTTTGTTCGCCGCCGAACCGATCAGCGTCGGGTTGTTCGGGCATGCCGATTACGTCGATGTGGTGCGCGCCGTCGCTTTCATTCAGATGGGCATCGCCTACGCCAACCTGTTCATGGCGGTGCTGAAAGGCTATCGCGACGCGATGGGCAATGCGCTGGCGGTGATCGGCGGCAGCCTGATTGGCGTGGTGGCTTATTACCTGTGCTTCAAGCTGGGGGGCTATGAAGGCGCGCTGGCGGGGCTGGCGCTGGTGCCGGCGTTGGTGGTGTTGCCGGCCGGGCTGATGCTGTGGCGGCGCAAAACGCTGCCGCTGCGCTATCTGGCGCCGCGTTGGGACAAACTCGTGGCCGGCAACCTTGGCAAATTCACCCTCATGGCGTTGATCACCTCGGTGACGCTGCCGGTGGCTTACGTGATGATGCGTAACCTGCTGGCTGCGCATTACGGTTGGGATGAGGTGGGGATTTGGCAGGGCGTCAGCAGCATTTCCGATGCCTATCTGCAGTTCATCACCGCCTCGTTTACCGTCTATCTGCTGCCGACGCTGTCGCGGCTGACGGACAAGGGCGCCATCTCGCGGGAGATCGTGCGCTCGCTGAAATTCGTGCTGCCGGCGGTAGCGGCGGCGAGCTTTACGGTATGGCTGCTGCGTGATTTCGCCATCTGGCTGTTGTTCTCGGACAAATTCGTCGCCATGCGCGATCTGTTTGCCTGGCAGTTGGTGGGCGACGTGCTGAAAGTCGGGGCCTATGTGTTCGGCTATTTGGTGATCGCCAAAGCGTCGCTGCGCTTTTATATCCTGACGGAAGTCAGCCAGTTTCTGCTGCTGACGCTGTTCTCACACTGGCTTATCCCGCTGCACGGCGCGCTGGGGGCGGCTCAGGCCTATATGGCAACCTACATCGTGTATTTCACGCTCTGTAGCTGCGTGTTTCTTATCTATCGTAGACGAGTATGACCACACTGATTCACGTTCTGGGATCCGATATCCCGCATCATAACCAGACGGTGCTGCGCTTCTTCAATGACGTGCTGGCGCCGCGTCTGCCGGCTGAGCAGACGCGGCATTTTATGGTGGCGGCCAAGGATGTGGCGGCACTGGGAGATTTCCCCGCCCTGAACATTGAGCCCTACGCGGACAAGAAAAGCCTGGCGGCGGCGGTCATCGCGCGCGCCCAGGCCGATCGCGATACGCGTTTCTTCCTGCACGGCCAGTTCAACCCGGGGCTGTGGCTGGCGCTGCTGAGCGGCAAGATCAAGGCGCGTCAGGCCAGTTGGCATATTTGGGGCGCCGATCTGTACGAAGACGCCACCAGCTGGAAATTTCGGCTGTTTTACCTGCTGCGCCGCATTGCGCAGGGGCGAGTGGGGAACGTGTTCGCCACCCGCGGCGACGTGATCCACTATCAGCAGCGCCATGCGCGGGTGCCGGCCTCGTTGTTGTACTTCCCGACGCGGATGGATCCGGCGCTGACCGACGTTCACGTCGAGAAAAACCTGGCCGGGCCGATGACGATTCTGGTGGGCAACTCCGGCGATCGCAGCAATCGGCATATCGAAGCGCTGCAGGCGATTCATCAGCAGTTCGGCGCCGACGTGCGCGTGATCCTGCCGATGGGTTATCCGGCCAATAACGACGCCTACATCGAGCAGGTGCGCGCCGCCGGGTTGCCGCTATTCGGCGAGAAAAACCTGCAGCTGCTCACGCAGCAGGTGGCATTCGAGGACTACCTCAATATTCTGCGCGCCTGCGATCTGGGCTATTTCATTTTCAATCGCCAGCAGGGGATTGGCACCCTGTGCCTGCTGATTCAGTTCGGCGTGCCTTTTGTGCTCAGCCGGCAAAACCCGTTCTGGCAGGATTTGGCGGAACAGCACCTGCCGGTGCTGTTCTACGGCGATTCGCTGGACGAGGCGGTGGTGCGCGAAGCGCAGCGTCAGCTGGCGGCGGTGGATAAACAGGCGATCGCCTTCTTCAATCCGAACTATGTTGACGGCTGGCAGCAAGCCCTGGCGTTGGCGGCGGGAGAGCACTCATGACGTTGGCGCAATTCGGCGGCCTGTTTGTCGTCTATCTGGTCAGCCTGACGTTTATCCTGACGCTGACCTACCAGGAGTTTCGGCGCGTGCGCTTTAACTTCAACGTCTTCTTCTCGCTGCTGTATTTGCTGACGTTCTATTTCGGCTTCCCGTTAACCTGCCTGCTGGTGTTTCAGTTTGACGTCGAGGTGGTGCCGGTGGAGTTTCTGCTGTACGCCCTGCTGTCGGCGACGGCGTTTTACGCCATCTATTACGTCACCTACAAGACCCGGCTGCGCAAGCGCCGCACTCAGCCGCGCGCGGCGCTGTTTACCATGAACCGGGTAGAGACTCATATGACCTGGGTGCTGCTGGCGCTGGTGGCGATCGGTACCGTTGGGATCTTCTTCATGCAGAACGGCTTCCTGCTGTTCAAGCTCAATTCCTACAGTCAGATCTTCTCCAGCGATGTGTCCGGCGTAGCGCTCAAGCGGTTCTTCTACTTCTTCATTCCGGCGATGCTGGTGGTTTATTTCCTGCGGCAGGATCTGCGCGCCTGGTTTTTGTTCCTGGTGGCGACGGTGGCGTTCGGCATTTTGACCTACGTGATCGTCGGCGGCACCCGTGCCAATATCATCATCGCTTTCGCGTTGTTCCTGTTTATCGGCATCGTGCGCGGCTGGATCACGCTGTGGATGCTGGCGGCGGCGGGCATATTCGGCGTGGTCGGCATGTTCTGGCTGGCGTTGAAGCGCTATAGCCTGGACGTCAGCGGCGCGGAAGCGTTTTATACCTTCCTCTACCTGACCCGCGATACCTTCTCGCCGTGGGAAAACCTGGCGCTGCTGCTGCAAAATTACGACAAGATCGATTTCCAGGGCCTGGCGCCGATCTTGCGTGATTTCTACGTCTTTATCCCAACCTGGCTATGGCCGGGCCGGCCGGACGTGGTGCTGAACTCGGCCAACTATTTCACCTGGGAAGTGCTGAACAACCACTCCGGGCTGGCGATTTCGCCGACGCTGATCGGTTCGCTGGTGGTGATGGGCGGCGCGCTGTTTATCCCGCTCGGCGCGATTCTGGTGGGCATGATCATCAAGTGGTTCGACTGGCTGTATGAGCTGGGCAAAACAGAGCCGAACCGCTATAAGGCGGCCATTCTGCAGGGGTTCTGCTTCGGCGCGGTGTTCAACATGATCGTGTTGGCGCGTGAAGGGGTGGACTCATTCGTGTCGCGCGTGGTGTTCTTCTGCATTATTTTCGGCGCCTGTCTGGTGCTGGCGAAGTTGCTGTATTGGCTGTTCGATACCGCCGGGCTGATCAAGGCCAGAGTGACGCGTGCCCGCGCGCTGGCGTCTCCGCCTCGGGCCAACGGTCTTTTGTAAGGGTAATGAGAACGATGGAAACAAAGATTTCGGTGCCGCAGTATGAGCTGCGCGGTTTCAGCCTGTGGGGCTTTCGCGATATGGCGCATTGCATGGACTTTCTGTTCGACGGCGGCCGGGTCAAACAGGGCACGCTGGTGGCGATGAATGCGGAAAAGATCCTGAAGGCGGAAGAGGACCCGGCGCTGCATGCGTTGCTGGATGAAGCGGAGTACAAGTACGCCGACGGCATCAGTATGGTGCGCTCAATCCGCCGCAAATACCCGGCGGCGGATGTGTCGCGCGTCGCGGGCGCCGATCTGTGGGAAGCGTTGATGCAGCGCGCCGGCCGCGAAGGCACGCCGGTCTTCTTGGTCGGCGGCAAGCCGGAAGTCTTGGCGGAAACCGAGCAAAAGCTGCGCAGCCAGTGGAATGTCAACCTGGTGGGCAGCCAGGACGGCTATTTCAAACCGGATCAGCGAGAGGCGCTGTTCGAGCGTATTCGTGCCAGCGGCGCCGCTATCGTGACGGTGGCGATGGGATCGCCGAAGCAGGAGATCCTGATGCGCGACTGCCGCAAGGTGCATCCGCAGGCGCTGTATATGGGCGTGGGCGGCACCTACGACGTTTTTACCGGGCATGTGAAGCGTGCGCCCAAGGTGTGGCAGAACCTTGGTCTGGAATGGCTCTACCGCCTGCTCAGCCAACCCAGCCGCATCGGCCGGCAGTTGAAGCTGTTGAAGTTTGTCGGCTACTACTACAGCGGCAAGATGTAACCTCTCATCCGGGGTGGAAAGTGCTGTTCCGCTCCGGACTGCTGTACCAATAATCTGCTTTTGCGCGTTTCTCCCGCATATCTATAACCCTCGGCCCTAAACGCCGCTGCATTTATTCCATAAAGTTTTAAATTGCGGTTTGCTTATAGCGGCGAAATGCGAAACGATACCGCCCGGAAATTATCCCTGGCCGCTGAAGCCTGATGCGACAGCGCTGAACGATGTCCTTCTCACGGTAACTTCGCTCCGACTACCCGTTGATGCCAGTCCGATCGGCAGGGGATGATTTATTCTTTTAATAATGACAATAACGACCGGCAGCGGCCGGCAGGCAAACACAACCCGAGAAAAATTATTGAGGATTTATGGCACACAAAGAGAAACCGCAAGGGCTACACCGGGGGCTTGAGGCCCGGCACATCGAGCTTATCGCTCTGGGGGGCACCATCGGCGTCGGCCTGTTTATGGGCTCGGCCAGTACGCTGAAGTGGGCGGGGCCATCGGTGCTGCTGGCTTACATCATCGCCGGGCTGTTCGTATTCTTCATTATGCGTTCGATGGGAGAAATGCTGTTCCTTGAGCCGGTCGCCGGGTCGTTTGCCGTTTACGCGCATAAGTACATGAATCCCTACTTCGGTTATCTGACCGCCTGGGGCTACTGGTTTATGTGGATTGCCGTCGGCATTTCTGAGATCACCGCCATCGGGGTGTATGTGCAGTTCTGGTTCCCGGAAATACCGCAGTGGGTGCCGGCGCTGATTGCCGTGGCGATGGTGGCGCTGGCCAACCTGGCGGCGGTGCGCCTGTACGGTGAGCTGGAGTTCTGGTTCGCCATGATCAAGGTCACCACCATCATCGTGATGATTCTGGTGGGGCTGGGGGTGATCTTCTTCGGCTTCGGCAACGGCGGTGAACCTATCGGTTTCGCCAATTTGACGGCGCACGGCGGTTTCTTTGCCGGCGGCTGGAAAGGCTTCCTGTTTGCGCTGTGCATCGTGGTGGCGTCCTATCAGGGGGTTGAGCTGGTGGGCATCACCGCCGGGGAAGCCAAGAACCCGCAGGTGACGCTGAAACGCGCGATCAACAATATCCTGTGGCGCATCCTGATCTTCTATGTCGGCGCGATCTTCGTCATCGTCACCATTTTCCCTTGGAACGGCATCGGCACTACCGGCAGCCCGTTCGTGCTGACCTTCGCCAAGATCGGCATCGTTGCCGCCGCCGGCATCATCAACTTCGTGGTGTTGACCGCCGCGCTCTCCGGCTGCAACAGCGGCATGTACAGCGGCGGCCGCATGCTGTACGCCCTGGCCAAGAATCGCCAACTGCCGGCGGCGTTGACCAAGCTTTCCGCCAGCGGCGTGCCGGTGAATTGCATCGCCGTCACCATCGGCTGCCTGCTGGTGGGATCTGCGCTGAACTACATTATCCCGAATCCGGAGCAGGTGTTCGTCTATGTCTACAGCGCCAGCGTGCTGCCGGGCATGGTGCCGTGGTTCGTGGTGCTGATAAGCCAGCTCTATTTCCGCCGCGCCCATAAGGAAGCGATCAAAAACCACAGCTTTAAGTCGATCATGTTCCCGTATGTGAACTATCTGACCATCGCTTTTCTGGTGTGCGTACTGGTCGGCATGGGAATCAACCCGGATACGCGGATTTCCCTGCTGGTCGGGGCGATTTTCTTAGCGGGCGTCAGCCTGTGCTACTTCGCTTTCGGCATGCATAAGAAACATCATCCGGCTGAAAATCGGGTAGAAACGCGGCAATAAACGGTGAAAAGGGGCTACGGAGTGCGCTTTCCTGCGCAGGAGTGAGCAAAGCGTAATCAAACGCAACATTTCTGCGAAAAAGCACTAGACAGGATTGGCGTAAATCCGTAGTATCCCCTCCCGCAACGGCGCTACGCGCCCGTAGCTCAGCTGGATAGAGCGCTGCCCTCCGGAGGCAGAGGTCTCAGGTTCGAATCCTGTCGGGCGCGCCATTAAGTTTGTGCGCAGGAGCTGCGGTGGTAATATTACCGCGTGAGTAAGAAGAAGTAGTAATGGTGGCTATAGCTCAGTTGGTAGAGCCCTGGATTGTGATTCCAGTTGTCGTGGGTTCGAGTCCCATTAGCCACCCCACTTCCTGATGAAGTGAAGATTTAGCAGTATTTTGTGACAGTGCGAAGGTGGCGGAATTGGTAGACGCGCTAGCTTCAGGTGTTAGTGTTCTTACGGACGTGAGGGTTCAAGTCCCTCTCTTCGCACCACGCAAAATATATGATAAATATAAGATTTATATGGACAACGGTCTGATAAATCGGGTAGTATGAGCAACACAAATCGGCGAGTAGCGCAGCTTGGTAGCGCAACTGGTTTGGGACCAGTGGGTCGGAGGTTCGAATCCTCTCTCGCCGACCACTTTCAAAGAAACCGACGCAAGTCGGTTTTTTTACGCCTGCAGTTTATGAGCATGAGCCCTTCCGCAGGCGGTTCGAGCCTCGCGAAGCGAGACAACGTTGCTTCAGCAACGGCCCGCAGGGCGCGTATCCAGGATGCGCGTAATCTTTCTCTCGCTGACCAGTTTCAAAGAAACCGACGTAAGTCGGTTTTTTTACGTCCGCCGTTGATGAGGGTAAGTCCTTGCCGCCGCGAGGAAACGCATAGCGACCAACCCGTGCGGTATTGCACGGGTTTTTGCGTATCTGAACATTGGCATTTTGTCTCAACCGGCACGTGTGTAGGTTTTCAGCGACAATGTGGTTCGACGTTGTCGCCAGTTTGAGACAAATAATCCATTGATTTTAAATATTAAAAGTGGCTTTGGCTTAAGTCGTCGTTTTGCGGCGACAGCATCAGATCGGCCGTGGGTAAAGAACGACCGGGGACGGCATGCTGAGAGAAAGTTAGGGGGTAAATAAAAATTCAATATTTTCAATAAATTGAATGCTATTTTTTATGGCGACTTTCCTGGTTCTGAAAGTTGGCACGTCAAATGCAATATCTATAGCGTAGATGCTCATTCCACCTCTTATGTTCGCCTTAGGCTTCATAAACCCTGGGAATGACGCAGAGCCGATTTAGGGTGCCTATCGCCCACGAGAACGATGACTAACCCGTCATCACGCTCAGGGCAAAACGTTGAGTGAGGCACCGCCCCTGTTGTCCTAGACCTGATTGCTTCTTTATACACTTGCCATACGGCAAGTGTTTTTTTTTGCGCCACAGAAAACCCTGGGCAAAAAAAAGCGCGGCATCGGAGCCACGCTTTTCTCACTTGGGCAGGGCGTTATTCGCCGCCGTTCTGTTTCAGCGTCAACATCAGTCCCTCACGTCGCATCTGCGCCGCTTCATCCGAACGATGCAGTTTTTCCAGCGTATCGGCCAACCAGGCGTAGTCGTAAGCATCCGGGCGCTGTTTCAACGCTTCGCGGAAGGCGTCGGCCGCTTGCTGCCACTCGCCGTGCTTCATCAGCAGTTGCCCCAGCGTGCTGTTCAGCAGCGGCGTCGCGCCGTGTTGCTTCATCTGCTGACGCAGCGCTTTCTCAAGCTGCTCGGGGTTGCCGGACTTCAGCCGCGGCAGCAACAGCACCAGGCGCTCGTCATATTGGCGCTTCAGGCTATCGAGCACAATCTCCTGCGCCAGTTCGTGGTCGTTGCATTCGATCAGGTGCTCCACCATCGCGATTTGCAGCGGCACTTCGTGACGCGTCTTGCGGCTCTGATCTTTCCACCAGCGCTTCAGGCCTTCGCTGCCTTCGTCCGCCATCGCCTGATTCATCAGCCCGATGTAAGCCTGTTGCTGCAACGCCTGCAGCTGCTCTTCGCTGTGCAGTTCGATTTTACGCATCGACGGCAGTACTTCCAGCAGCGACGCATAGGCGCCGGTGCGCAGATAGGCTTGTTCCGCCAGGCGCAACACTTCCGGATGGCGCGGCGCCTGGTTCAGCAGGCGATCGACGCCGTGGCGCGCGGCATGGTTCTCGCCCTGCGCCAGCTGGATGCGAACCCGGGTGATATCCACCGGCAGCTGATCGGTATCGGCGGCTTCGGCGGCCCGCTCCAGATACTGGTTGGTACGGAAGTCATCGCCGCGTTGCTGCGCGGCCTCGGCGGCCAGCAGATAGTTCACCACCGGTTGCTCAGCGTGATCGGCGTTGCGCGTCATCAGCTTTTCAACCTGTTTGTAGTCGCCTTCCGCCAGTTTGATCAGCGCGGCTTTGGTTTGCTGGCGCGCGCGGGTGCGCTTGCGGCCGATAAACCAGCCGCGCGTGCGGGCGCCGGTACGGAAGATACGGCGCAGGATCCATTCGATCGCCAGCAGCACCACGAACAGCAGCACCAGCATGATCACCAGGCCGGTGACGCTGGTTTCAATATTGTAATTATCGGTCTGGATCAGCACATAGCCCTGATGCCCGGCCAACATCGGCCCGAGCACCACGCTGGCGATCACCACCAGGAACAGAAATAGCACACGTAACATGGCTTAACCCTCCTGGTGAGCGGCAGGGGACTGGGTCATCAGGTTGCGCACCCGGGTCTGCATCACTTTTTCCAGCAGCGGCTGGCTCTTCAGCTGATCCGGCACATCCATCGAGATCGACTGTTGGCTCAGGCTGTCCAGCTCTTCCAGGAAGGCCTTGGTCGCCGGGTCGGTGGTGTCGAAATAGGCGCGCACCCAGGTGGAGACGGTTTCCAGCGACTGCTTGTAGGTCTCGTTCTGATGGCGCGGGATGGCCTGTGCGGCCACCAGCAGGCGCGAACGGATGTTCTCGCGCAGGTAGATGTCCTGGTTCGGCGCCAGCAGCGGTTCGGCGCTGGTGTCGCGGCGGCGGATGGTGATGAAGTCGGCCATGAAATTGCGCCAGCTCTTGGCCAGGTTCTGCCGCCATTCGCCGATCGAGCCGGAGAGCTCGCTGCTGTTTTGATCCATCGGCGCTTCGTCGGTGTCGTTGTCCGCCAGGCGCAGGTTATCCACCTGATTGGACAGCTGATTGACCTTGAGGATGATGCCGTCGTAATCGACCTGGGTCAGCGTGGAAAGCGTGCTGATGTCTTCGGTAATGGCGCGGCGCACGTCGAGCAGGCTCGGATCGTTCATGTCCGCCAGGCTGGCGTCGGCGCTTTTCAGCAGCGCGGCGGCGCTGCTGACGTCCTGATCGCTCCACAGCTTGCGGCCGGCCATTTTCACCAGGAAATCGGCCTGCGCCAGCAGCCAGGTTTTGGCGTCGCTGCCGGAGATGGTCGCCACTTTTTCCTGCAGCTCGCTCAGCTGGCGCGCCAGATTCGCCTGCTCGCGATCGGCGGCGTCCAGAGTTTTACCCTGCTGTTGCAGCAGGCCTTCCAGCGCGTTTCTTTCCTGCTGCTGACTCTGCTTCACGCCTTCGAGCTGCTGCTGCAGTGCCTGATTGGCGGCGATCAGCTGTTGCGCCTGCTTGTGCGTGTGGTAATAGCCGCCCGCGCCGAGGGCGATGACCAGCACGATAGCGATCGCGCCGAGCACCGGGCCGGTATTCTTGCCTTTGCGGCTGGCAGCGGCTGGCTGCTGGGAGCTCTCAACCGCGGTGGTTGGCTCTTCAACCGGGGCGGATGGGGTATTTTGTTCCGTCATAGTGGCACATCCCATAGTCAGATTATTGTAGCGCGCGGATCAGCGCGTCATTATCGGCGTTGTCAGCTACCCGAATCGTACGCCAGCCCAATTCCCGAGCGAGGGTAGCCAGGCGTTCGCTCACTACTACCAGGCGGCAACGCAGCAGCCATGAAGAACGATAGTAATCAGGAACTAAAGTATAGAGCTGTTGTAACATTTCACCGCTGGTCACCACCAGCGTATCCACACCGGCGCGCTGCCAGTGGGCGCTTTGCTCGCTGCCGTCATAGTGCACCGGGCTGCGTTGATAGCATTCATAATAGCTGACGTCGGCGCCGCGCTCGCTCAGCGTCGACCCCAACAGTTCGCGGCCGCCGTTGCCGCGCAGAATCAGCGCGCGTTTGCCCGCCAGCTTTTGCAGCGCCGGCAGCAGCAGCAGCGTTTCGCTGATCTCGCGTTCGCGCGGGTATTCCACCGGCAAACTGCTGATGCGGTGCAGCGCCAGCCCGGTGGTGCGGCCGATGGCGTAATAAGTCAGGTGCGCGGGCCAGCTCAGCCCGGCGCGGCCGATAACCGAATCGGCATAGTTCACCGAATGCTGCGACAGCACGAACACCAGATCGCCGGCGCTAAGCTGCTGCAACGCCTGCGGCAGCTTCGGCAGATCGCCGCCGGGGGCGAAGTCGATCAGCGGTGCATGATAGGCAACCCGGCCGAGTGCGCGCAGCCGGCTCACTAACAGCTCCCCCGAAGGCGATGGGCGGGTTACCAGAATGGTCATGCCGGCGGATTTCCCTGATAAACTTCGCTCAGGATCTCGCGCGCGCCGCGCGCCAGCAGCTCTTCCGCCAGCTCAACGCCCATCCGTTCGGCCTCGGCGGCCGGGCCGCGGCGTTCGCCGCGCACCATCTGGCTGCCGTCCGGCGCGCCGACCAGGGCGCGCAGCCACAGGCTGTCGCCATCAAGTTCGGCATAACTGCCGATCGGCACCTGGCAGCCGCCTTCCAGGCGAGTGTTCATCGCCCGCTCGGCGCGTACGCGGGTTTCGGTGGCCGCATGGTTCAGCGGCGCCAGCAGCGCGCGGGTGACGCTGTCGTCGAGACGGCATTCAATGCCGACCGCACCCTGGCCGACCGCCGGCAGACACTCTTCGGCGCTCAGCGGGCTGCGGATGCGTTGCTCCAGACCTAAACGCTTCAGGCCGGCCACCGCCAGGATAATCGCGTCGTAGTCGCCGTTGTCCAGCTTGGCCAGGCGAGTGCCGACGTTGCCGCGCAGGTCGCGCACGATCAGATCCGGGCGGCGTTCACGCAGCTGGCACTGGCGGCGTAGGCTGGAGGTGCCGACCACGCTGCCCTGCGGCAGCTGATCGAGCGAGGCGAAACGATTGGAAACAAAAGCGTCGCGCGGATCTTCGCGTTCGCAAATGGTGGTCAAACCGAGCCCGGCAGGGAAATCGACCGGCACGTCTTTCATCGAATGCACGGCGATATCGGCGCGGCCTTCCAGCAGCGCCAGTTCGAGTTCTTTAACAAACAGGCCTTTACCGCCGACTTTCGCCAGCGGCGTATCCAGAATAACGTCGCCGCGGGTGACCATCGGCACCAACTCGACCTGCAGGCCGGGATGGCAGGCCATCAGACGTTGCTGCACATAATGTGCTTGCCAAAGTGCAAGCGGGCTTTGTCGGGTGGCAATTCGAATAATTTTGTCTAACATGCTTGTTACCGTTTTTATATTTCGCCATCCATCCTACCACTGAGAGCCAATACTGTCAGTGCAAGAAGCCGGAGGCGGAAAAAGGACAACGGAATCAAAGGGACGTGTGATGTGCTTTGGGGCAGTTAACACTGCGGGTAAATCGTTTAGGGAAGCGCTACAATAATTGTGAAGCGTTACCTCCTTTACGGTCAATCAGCAAGGTGTTAAATTGATCACGTTTCCAGCAATAAGTCGCCAAATATTCTTCTTACACTAACGGCGCTTATGGAATACGGGTTTTTTTCTAAACACCGGGATAATCAGGCGAGACGTCTTGTACCTCTACATCGAGACATTGAAGCAGAGACTGGATGCGATCAATCAGCTACGCGTCGATCGCGCCCTGGCGGCTATGAAGCCCGCGTTTCAACGGGTATACAGTCTGCTGCCCACCTTACTGCACCACCACCACCCGCTGATGCCGGGTTACCTGAACGGTAACGTTCCCCACGGCATTTGCCTCTACACGCCTGATGAAACTCAACAAGATTACCTGAACGATTTAGAAGACAAATGGGGCAGCCCGTTTGACAAACCGGCCAGCGGCGAGCTGCCGATCACCGGCGTCTATTCGATGGGCAGCACCTCGTCTATCGGCCAAAGTTGCAGCTCGGATCTCGATATCTGGGTCTGCCACCAGTCCTGGCTGGACAACGAAGAACGCACCCGCCTGCAGCAAAAATGCAGCCTGCTTGAGAAGTGGGCCGCCTCGATGGGGGTGGAAGTCAGCTTCTTCCTGATCGACGAAAACCGTTTCCGCCATAATGAAAGCGGCAGCCTGGGCGGCGAAGACTGCGGCTCGACGCAGCACATCCTGTTGCTGGACGAGTTCTACCGCACCGCGGTGCGCCTGGCCGGCAAACGCATCCTGTGGAACATGGTGCCGGGCGAAGAAGAAGCGCACTACGATGAATACGTGCTGTCGCTGTACGCGCAGGGCGCGCTGACGCCGAACGAGTGGCTGGATCTCGGCGGCCTGAGTTCGCTGTCGGCGGAAGAGTACTTCGGCGCCAGCCTGTGGCAGCTGTACAAGAGCATCGATTCGCCTTACAAGGCGGTGCTGAAGACCCTGCTGCTGGAAGCCTATTCCTGGGAATACCCCAATACCCAGCTGCTGGCGACGGACATCAAACATCGCCTGCATCAGGGCGAGATCGTCAGCTTCGGGCTCGACGCCTACTGCATGATGCTTGAGCGCGTCACTCGCTATCTGACCGACATCAACGACACCACCCGCCTCGATCTGGCCCGCCGCTGTTTCTACCTGAAAGTGTGTGAAAAGCTGTCGCTGGCCAAGGCCTGCGTCGGCTGGCGGCGCGAGATCCTCAGCCAGCTGGTCAGCGAGTGGGGCTGGAGCGAAGAGCGTCTGGCGATGCTGGACAATCGCGCCAACTGGAAGATCGAGCGGGTGCGCGAAGCGCATAACGAGTTGCTCGACGCGATGATGCAGAGCTACCGCAACCTGATCCGTTTCGCCCGCCGCAACAACCTCAGCGTCAGCGCCAGCCCGCAGGATATCGGCGTGCTGACCCGCAAACTGTATGCGGCGTTCGAAGCGCTGCCCGGCAAGGTGACGTTGGTGAACCCGCAGATTTCGCCGGACCTGTCGGAAAACGACTTAACCTTTATTCACGTGCCGGTTGGCCGCGCCAACCGCACCGGCTGGTACCTGTATAATCAGGCGCCGGCCATGGATTCGATCGTCAGCCATCAGCCGCTGGAATATAACCGCTACCTGAACAAGCTGGTGGCCTGGGCCTATTTCAACGGCCTGCTGACGCCGCAGACCCGCCTGCACATCAAGAGCGGCAACCTGTGCGATACCGCCAAGCTGCAGGAGCTGGTGGCCGACGTTTCCCATCACTTCCCGCTGCGCCTGCCGGCGCCGACGCCGAAAGCGCTGTACAGTCCGTGCGAAATTCGCCATCTGGCGATCATCGTCAATCTGGAAAACGATCCGACCGCCGCCTTCCGCAATCAGGTGGTGCACTTCGATTTCCGCAAGCTGGACGTGTTCAGCTTCGGCCAGCAGCAGCAGTGTCTGGTGGGCAGCATCGATCTGCTGTACCGCAACTCCTGGAACGAGGTGCGCACCCTGCATTTCAGCGGCGAGCAGTCGGTGCTGGAAGCGCTGAAAACCATTCTCGGCAAAATGCATCAGGACGCCGCACCGCCGGAGTCGGTGGAAGTGTTCTGCTACAGCCAGCACCTGCGCGGCCTGATCCGCACCCGCATTCAGCAACTGGTGTCGGAGTGCATCGAGCTGCGCCTGTCCAGCACCCGGCTGGAACCCGGCCGCTTCAAGGCGGTGCGCGTCGCCGGGCAGACCTGGGGGCTGTTCTTCGAGCGCCTGAGCGTGTCGGTGCAAAAGCTGGAGAATGCGGTGGAGTTTTACGGCGCCATCTCCAACAACAAGCTGCACGGCCTGTCTATCAAGGTGGAAACCGATCAGGTGCATCTGCCGCCGGTGGTGGATGGCTTCGCCAGCGAAGGGATCATCCAGTTCTTCTTCGAAGACACCTCGGATGACAAGGGTTTCAACATCTATATTCTGGACGAGTCGAATCGGGTGGAGGTGTATCACCACTGCGAGGGCAGTAAAGAGGAACTGGTGCGCGACGTCAGCCGCTTCTACTCTTCATCGCACGATCGTTTCACCTACGGCTCCAGCTTCATCAACTTTAACCTGCCGCAGTTCTATCAAATCGTGCAGCTCGACGGGCGCACGCAGGTGATCCCGTTCCGCAGCAACGTGCTGTCCAGCCTGTGCGTGACGGTGGCCGACGGCGCCGCTCAGCCGCTCAAACAGCAGTTCCAGCTGCATTGACGCCGCAAGGGCTCGGTGGCCGAGCCCCGCATTGCCTCAGGAAAAATGCAGTTCCTCACCGGCCTGCGCGCTGGCCGCTTCGCTGAGCAGCTGATAAAACGGCTGCCCGCTGCGATCGCATAACCAGACGCCGTCGCGGTAGTTGAAGTGGTAGCCGCCGGCCTTGGTGGCAAGCCACACCTGGTGCAGCGGTTCCTGGCGGTTGATGACGATTTTGGTGCCGTTTTCGAAGCTCAGCGTCATCACGCCGCCATTGGTTTCGTAATCGATGTCCGCATCGCCGTCAAAATCGTCCAGTGTCTCTTCAATATTCAGCATCAGCTGGTCGGCCAACTGGTGAAACTCGCTGTCGTTCATATTCAATTCCTATTGCTTTTCATGATCCACCTGCGATTATAGAGACCTTGGACGCATGAATTACAGGCATTAATGCAAATGAAAAAACAACTACGCTATGCGCTGATGGCAGTTCTGGTTACCGGCCTCGCCGGCTGTGGTCTGAAAGGCCCGCTTTACTTCCCACCTGCCGACCCCGCCAGCCAGAAACCGGCCAAGCCGCCGGTGCAAACGGGCGATCAGGTGCAAAAGAACCAGCAGGAGCAGTCTGGCTCTCAGCAAAAACCGTCGATGGTTGACCAGTAACACCCTGTTTGCGGTGGCGAGCGCCGCCGTAAAATCAAGACGGATAGCGCGTCCAGATAGCGGAGTATGATATGCAGTTCTCCAAAATGCACGGTCTGGGCAACGACTTTATGGTGGTCGATGCCGTTACACAGAATGTCTATTTTTCACCTGAGCTGATCCGCCGGCTGGCCGATCGGCACCTGGGCGTCGGCTTTGACCAGATGCTGGTGGTAGAACCGCCTTACGATCCCGAACTGGATTTTCACTACCGAATTTTTAACGCCGACGGCAGCGAAGTGGCGCAGTGCGGCAACGGCGCGCGTTGCTTCGCGCGTTTCGTGCGGCTGAAAGGGCTGACCAACAAACGCGACATCCGCGTCAGCACCCAAACCGGGCGCATGGTGCTCAGTGTCACCGACGACGATCTGGTGTGCGTCAACATGGGTGAGCCGAATTTCGACCCGCAGGCGGTGCCGTTCCGCGCCGCCAAGGCTGAAAAGACCTACATCATGCGCGCGGCGGAACATACCGTGCTGTGCGGCGTGGTGTCGATGGGAAACCCGCATTGTGTTTTGCAGGTGGACGACGTAAAAACCGCCAAGGTGGAGCTGCTCGGGCCGGTGCTGGAAGGGCATGAACGCTTCCCGGAACGGGCCAACATCGGCTTTATGCAGGTGGTCAGCCGCGATCATATCAAGCTGCGCGTTTATGAGCGCGGCGCCGGTGAAACGCAGGCCTGCGGCAGCGGCGCCTGTGCGGCGGTGGCGGTGGGGATCCAACAGGAATTGCTGTCAGAAGAAGTGCATGTAGAGCTGCCGGGCGGCAGCCTGCATATTCGCTGGAAAGGGCCGGGCAACCCGCTGTTTATGACCGGTCCGGCAACCCATGTCTATGACGGATTTATTCATCTATGAAAAGCGTAGAAGAACAGAGCGTCGCCGGCCTGGCGCTGGATGACGACACCGTGATGCAGTATCTGCTGCAGAACCCGGATTTCTTTATTCGCAACGCGCGCCAGGTTGAGCAGATGCGCGTGCCTCACCCGGTGCGCGGCACCGTTTCGCTGGTGGAATGGCATCTGGCCCGCCAGCGCAATCATATCGAACGGCTGGAAGAAGAGATCACGCTGCTGATGGAGCAGGCCAGCGCCAACGAAGGGCTGTTCGCCAGGCTGCTGCACCTGCAGGCCGATCTGGCCACCGCCGACAGCTTGCAGGACATGCTCAACCGGCTGCAGCGCTGGGCGCGCGGCTTCGGTTTGGCCGGCGCCACGGTGCGCCTGTTCGCCGAGCGCTGGAATATCGGCGCGCCTTCCGATTTCACCCATCTGGCGCTGACGCGTTCGGCGTTCGAGCCGTTCCGCATCCAGCGGCTGGGCAGCGAACAACACTACCTCGGCGGCCTGAACGGCCCCGAACTGCTGCTGCTGTTGCCGCAGGCCAAACAGATCGGCCAGATTGGTTCGGTAGCGCTGTCGATGCTGGGCGACGATGGCGAGCTGGGCATGGTGATCTTCAGCAGTCGCGATACGCAACACTATCAGCAGGGCATGGGCACGGTAATGCTCAATCAACTGGCGCGCATGCTGCCGGAACTGCTGGAACGCTGGATCGAACGCGCATGACGCCGATTGCGCCCAGCCTGCAGCAGCCGGTGGACGCTTTTCTGCGTTATCTCAAGGTAGAACGGCAACTCAGCCCACTGACGCAGCTCAGCTATTCGCGCCAGCTGGCGGCGCTGATGCGCCTGGCGCAGGAGATCGGCGTCACCGACTGGGCGGCGCTGGACGCCGCCCGGGTGCGCATGCTGGCGGCGCGCAGCAAACGCGCCGGCCTGCAGTCCGCCAGCCTGGCGCTGCGGCTCTCTTCATTGCGCAGTTTCCTCGATTGGCTGGTCAGCCAGGGCGTGCTGCACGCCAACCCCGCCAAGGGCATCCGCACGCCGCGCAGCGGCCGCCATCTGCCGAAAAACATCGACGTCGATGAAATGAACCAGCTGCTGGAGATCGATCTCAACGATCCGCTGGCGGTGCGCGATCGCGCCATGCTGGAGGTGATGTACGGCGCCGGCCTGCGCCTCTCCGAGCTGGTGGGGCTGGATTGCCGCCATGTCGATATGGCGGCCGGCGAGGTGTGGGTGATGGGGAAAGGCAGCAAAGAACGCAAACTGCCGATTGGGCGCACCGCCGTCACCTGGCTGGAACACTGGCTGGCGATGCGCGATCTGTTTGGACCGCAGGACGACGCGATGTTTCTGTCCAATCAGGGGCGACGCATCTCGACGCGCAACGTGCAAAAACGCTTCGCCGAATGGGGCGTGAAGCAGGGCGTCAACAGCCATATCCACCCGCACAAGCTGCGCCACTCCTTCGCCACCCATATGCTGGAGTCGAGTGGCGATCTGCGCGCGGTGCAGGAGCTGCTCGGCCACGCTAACCTGACCACCACGCAGATTTATACCCACCTCGACTTTCAACATCTGGCGAACGTGTACGATGCCGCGCATCCGCGCGCCAAACGGGGGAAATCCTGATGCATTTTTATCGCCCGCTGCGCCCGCTGGCGGCGCTGACTTTCGATCTGGACGACACGCTGTATGACAATCGTCCGGTGATTAGACAGACCGAACAACAGTCGGTGGCTTTCCTGCAGAGCTACCATCCCGGTCTGAACAGCTTCCAGTCGGCGGATTTCCACCGCCTGCGCCAGGAGCTGCGTGAGCAGGATCCGGAGATCTACCACGACGTCACCCAGTGGCGCTGGCGCGCCATTCATCTGGCGCTGAGCCGGCAGGGGCTGCGCGACGCTGAAGCGGCAATCGGGGCCGATGCGGCGATGCAAAACTTCGCGCTGTGGCGCAGCCGCATCGAGGTGCCGGAAGCGACCCACGCCACGCTGAAGGCGCTGGCCGAGCGCTACCCGCTGGTGGCGATCACCAACGGCAACGCCGATCCGGCGCAGTGCGGCCTGGACGGTTACTTCCAGTTCGTGTTGCGCTCCGGGCCGGACGGGCGCGCCAAGCCATATCAAGACATGTATCACCTGGCCGTCGAACGGCTGGGCGTGGCGCCCGGGCAGATCCTGCACGTAGGCGACGATCTGACTACCGACGTCGCCGGCGCACTGCGCGCGGGGCTGCAGGCCTGTTGGATCAACGATCGGCAACGCTGCCTGATGCAGGCCGCCGACAGCCGCCTGCTGCCGCATATTGAGATTTCGCAGTTGGCATCGCTGACAGCATTGTTATAATCCCTGCCAGAACTCTGTATAAATTTCCAGTGAAAAACCCGTCACCGGCGGGTTTTCCCTTAACCATTAGTGGTGCCTATGGACGTCTCCGATCTGCTCGACAGCCTGAATGAAAAACAACGTGAAGCCGTGGCGGCGCCGCGCAGCAACCTGTTGGTTCTGGCCGGAGCGGGCAGTGGCAAGACGCGGGTGCTGGTGCATCGCATCGCCTGGCTGCTGTCGGTGGAGAACTGCTCGCCGTATTCGATTATGGCGGTGACCTTCACCAACAAGGCGGCGGCGGAAATGCGTCACCGAATCGAACATCTGATCGGCACCAGCCAGGGCGGCATGTGGATCGGCACCTTCCACGGCCTGGCGCATCGTCTGTTGCGCGCCCACCACCTGGAAGCCAACCTGCCGCAAGATTTCCAGATCCTCGACAGCGACGACCAGCTGCGGCTGCTCAAGCGCATCATCAAGGCGCTGAACGTCGACGAGAAGCAGTGGCCGCCGCGTCAGGCGATGTGGTACATCAACGGCAAGAAAGACGAGGGCCTGCGCCCACAGCACGTCGAGACCTACAACAACCCGGTAGAGGCCACCTGGCTGCGCATCTACCAGGCCTATCAGGAAGCCTGCGATCGCGCGGGGCTGGTGGATTTCGCCGAGCTGCTGCTGCGCGCGCACGAGCTGTGGCTGAACAAGCCGCATATCCTCAACCACTACCGCGAACGTTTCACCAACGTGCTGGTGGATGAATTCCAGGATACCAACAGCATCCAGTACGCCTGGATCCGCCTGCTGGCGGGCGGCAACAGCAACGTGATGATCGTCGGCGACGATGACCAGTCGATCTACGGCTGGCGCGGCGCGCAGGTGGAAAACATCCAGCGTTTCCTGAAGGATTTCCCCGGCGCGGAAACCATCCGCCTGGAGCAGAACTACCGTTCCACCAGCAACATCCTGAAAGCGGCCAACACCCTGATCGCCAACAACGACGGGCGCATGGGCAAAAACCTGTGGACCGAAGGCGGCGAAGGTGAACCGATTTCCCTCTACTGCGCCTTCAACGAACTCGACGAAGCGCGCTTCGTGGTCAACCGCATCAAGACCTGGCAAGACAACGGCGGCGCGCTGAACGACTGCGCCATCCTGTACCGCAGCAACGCCCAGTCGCGGGTGCTGGAAGAGGCGCTGCTGCAGACGGCGATGCCGTACCGCATCTACGGCGGCCAGCGCTTCTTCGAACGCCAGGAAATCAAGGATGCGCTGGCTTACCTGCGCCTCATTTCCAACCGCAACGACGACGCAGCCTTCGAGCGCGTGGTCAACACCCCGACGCGCGGCATCGGCGATCGCACCCTCGACGTGGTGCGCCAGGCGGCGCGCGATCGCCAGCTGACGCTGTGGCAGGCGACGCGCGAGCTGATGCAGGACAAGGTGTTGGCCGGCCGCGCCGCGTCGGCGCTGCAGCGTTTCATCGAACTGGTGGAATCGTTGGCCCATGAAACCGCCGATATGCCGCTGCATGTGCAGACCGACCGGGTGATCCGCGACTCCGGGCTGTTCATCATGTATGAACAGGAGAAGGGCGAGAAGGGGCAGGCGCGTATCGAAAACCTCGAGGAACTGGTGACGGCGACGCGCCAGTTCAGCTATCAGGACGAAGATCAGGATCTGATGCCGCTGCAGGCGTTCCTGTCGCATGCGGCGCTGGAAGCGGGCGAAGGCCAGGCCGACGCCTATCAGGACGCGGTGCAGCTGATGACTCTGCACTCGGCCAAGGGGCTGGAGTTCCCGCTGGTGTTTATCGTCGGCATGGAAGAGGGCATGTTCCCGAGCCAGATGTCGCTGGATGAAGGCGGCCGTCTGGAGGAGGAGCGCCGTCTGGCCTATGTGGGCGTAACGCGCGCCATGCAGAAGCTGACGCTGACCTATGCCGAAACGCGCCGTCTGTACGGCAAAGAAGTTTACCATCGGCCGTCGCGCTTTATCGGCGAACTGCCGGAGGAGTGCGTGGAAGAAGTGCGCCTGCGCGCCAGCGTATCGCGCCCGGTCAATCACCGCCGCATGGGCACGCCGATCAGCGAGAACGATACCGGCTATAAGCTGGGCCAGCGCGTGCGCCATCCCAAGTTTGGCGAAGGCACCATCGTCAATCTGGAGGGCAGCGGCGAGCACAGCCGGCTGCAGATCGCCTTCCCGGGCGAGGGCATCAAATGGCTGGTGGCGGCCTACGCGCGTTTGGAAACGGTCTAATGAGAGAGGCGTTGCAGGGGCAAGCCCCTGCAATCGTTCACCATCAGTGAGGGTAGCGGTCGCCGACCTGTGCGGTGGCGTACCAGCGCATCACCGCTTCGGTGCCTTCGCCGCCTTCCTGCGGCGCCCACGGCATGCAGTCTTCTTCGGTCAGCGCCTGATACGGCCCCTGCTTCACTTCGAACACCACGCCGCCGGCATCGACCGATAGCACCGCATGCCAGGTAAAGGCCGGCATCTCCAGCACTTTGGTTTCTTCGCCGAGCAGGGTGCGCTGCGTCACGACGCCGTCATCGTTGAACTGTAACACGACAAAACGGCCGCGCAGCGGCGTCAGCAGCTCCCAGGTTTGCGGGTGGCGGTGCGGGCGGATATAGGTGCCGGGTTCCATGGCGATCGCCAGGCGTTGCACCGGGTCGCTCAGCTCTTCGTGTAAGGTGCGGTGCGCGCGCAGGCGGGCCACGCTGGCGGCCTGTTCGCTCATCGCGGTCAGTTCATGGGCGGTAATCTGTTTCATCGTTTAAATCCGCATGCTTGTCGTACCATTAGGGTGATGTCATCTTAGCAACATTCTGGGAGGTGGTAAGCGATCGCCGCGACTTTTTCAGTACGGTTTAAGCGCCATTTCTGCCATTGATCATCGTGATGATTTGTTGCGCAATTATCCCGCCTAACGTGTTGACAGGCTTTTTCTTCTCGGCGTAACATGCGCGCACTATTATCATTGAGGACAGACGCCTTGGACACACCCAGTAGATACTGGCTCACTGACCTGCGCCGCAGGTATAACTTCTAAGGCTCTCCGTTTTTGCTGATAGCCTTCGTGGTTGTCGGCGACCCCGCAAAGCGTCGCTATGAGTCAGATCTCTTCATGGTCTGAAACAAATCGGTGATACGCATCCCCTCTGTTTCTGTGCTTCAACGCGTTGTCCGCACCCGTTACCTTCACGGAGTTTTGGCACATGCTGAGCGCTTTTAAATTAGATAACCGCCGCTTGTCCCGTCTGGAACTGGACGACTCGGATGATCTCACGTCATCGCTGTGGGTTGATCTGGTCGAGCCGGAAGAGGGCGAGCGTGAGCGCGTGCAGAATGAGCTGGGACAAAGCCTGGCGACGCGTCCCGAACTGGACGACATCGAAGCCTCCGCCCGTTTCTTCGAAGACGAAGACGGTCTGCATATCCACTCCTTCTTCTACTTTGAAGATGCGGAAGATCACGCCGGCAACTCCACGGTGGCGTTCACCATCCGCGACGGTCGCCTGTATACCCTGCGTGAGCGTGAACTGCCGGCGTTTCGCCTGTACCGCATGCGCGCCCGCAACCAGACCATGCTCGAAGGCAACGCCTACGAACTGCTGCTGGATTTGTTCGAAACCAAGATTGAACAGCTGGCGGACGAGATAGAGAACATCTACAGCGATCTGGAACAGCTCAGCCGGGTGATCATGGAAGGGCATCAGGGCGACGAATACGACGCCGCGCTGTCGACGCTGGCGGAGCTGGAAGATATCGGCTGGAAGGTGCGTTTGTGTCTGATGGATACCCAGCGCGCGCTCAACTTCCTGGTGCGCAAGGCGCGTTTGCCGACCGGCCAGCTGGAGCAGGCGCGTGAAGTGCTGCGCGACATCGAATCCCTGCTGCCGCACAACGAATCGCTGTTCCAGAAGGTGAACTTCCTGATGCAGGCGGCGATGGGCTTCATCAACATCGAACAGAACCGCATCATCAAGATCTTCTCGGTGGTGTCGGTGGTGTTCCTGCCGCCTACGCTGGTGGCCTCCAGCTACGGCATGAACTTTGAATTCATGCCGGAACTGAAATGGTCGTTCGGCTACCCGGGGGCCATCACCTTGATGATCCTGGCGGGTCTGGCCCCTTACCTGTACTTCAAGCGCAAGAACTGGCTGTAACCCGGCGGCGCCGGGCTCAGCGCAGCTTGCGCTGGGTATAGAGCGCGTCGAGGGTGAACAGGATCAGCGCCGCCCAGATAAAGCCGAAGGTCACCAGCTTGTCCTGGCCGACGGTCTCGCCGTAGAAGGTGACCGCCAGCAGGAACATCAGCGTCGGGCCGAGATACTGGAAGAAACCGAGCGTCGACAGGCGCAGCCGGGTAGCCGCCGCGGTGAAGCACAGCAGCGGCACGGTGGTGACGATGCCGGCGGCGACCAGCAGCAGGTTCAGCGACCACGGGTTGGCGCTCAGGTGGCTGGTGGGGCTGTCGGCGAACAGGAACAGGTAGCCCGCCGCCACCGGCAGCAGCCACAGCGTTTCAATCAGCATGCCGGTCTGCGCGTCGATGGCGATTTTCTTGCGCAGCAGGCCGTAGAAGGCAAAGCTGAACGCCAGGCCCAGACCGATGATCGGCAATGAGCCGAACTGCCAGAGCTGCACCAGCACCCCGGTGAACGCCAGCGCCACCGCCACCCACTGCATGCGGCGGAAACGTTCGCCGAGAAACAGCATCCCCAACAGCACGTTAACCAGCGGGTTGATGAAGTAGCCCAGGCTGGCTTCCAGCATATGGTGGTTGTTCACCGCCCAGATGAACAGCAGCCAGTTGCCGCCGATCAACAGCGCGGTGACCGCCAGCAACAGCAGCCGTTTGCGGTTTTGGCAGGCGGCGCGCACTTTCGGCCAGTTGCGGCCCAGCGTGATCAGCGCCAGCATGAAGAAAAACGACCAGATGATCCGGTGGGTGAGGATCTCGTCCGCGGATACTTGCTGGATCAGTTTGAAATAGGCCGGGGCGATGCCCCACATAAAATAGGCGGCCAGGGCGAAGAAAATGCCCTGACGCGTTTGCTTTGCGTCCATGACGTCACTCTGGTGGGGAACGTAAGATGCGGTGAGTGTACTGAAGTCGCTCACCGCACACAATCATCAGCCGACCAGATAGGTGGCGGTAGCGGTGGCGATATGCAGGCCGTCGTGGTTATGCAGTTCTACGCGCGCGACGGCGACCTTGTTGCCGCTGCGCAGCACGCTGGCGGAGGCGACGAAGTGTTCGCCGCGGCCGGGGCGCAGATAGTCGACGCGCAGATCGATGGTGCCCATGCGCGACAGTTTGGCGGCGATCTCTTCTTCGATCAGCGGTTCCATGCGCGTCAGCACGCCGCCGGCGCAAGCCAGCCCGGCGGCGACGTCGAGCACCGCGGCGATCACGCCGCCGTGCAGAATTTCCTGAGCGGCGTTGCCCACCAGCTTGCGCTGGTTGGTGAAGCTCAGCTCGACGTAGTCATCGTCGAAGCGGCGCAGCTCCAGGCCAAGCTCGCGGTTGAACGGCATGTGGTAGACAAAGATTTCGCCGATCTTGCGGCGGGCGGCTTCCAGGGTCAGAGCAGTGGTCGGCATAGCGGGTTTCCGTTTTTCTTTTGCGTTTTAAGGGAGCTAACTGGTCAGTCCAGGTTAATGGAATGTTGATTTTATGCTTAACCTTTGTTGCTTTCCAGACTATTCCAATAAAACCGGACTGCGCTGCGGTAAATCCTCCTTTGTGTGTAAAATGGCCTGATTTTTTCCGGGCTTGCCCTTTTTCGTTGGAGTAAGGAGAGGTTATGCGCATTTTGTCAGGGATCGTTTCCGCCACGCTGCTGATGCCGGCGCTGGCATTGGCTGAGGAAGCCAAAGAGCAGCAGATTCACGATAAGCCGGCGGTGCGCGGCAGCATTATCGCCAACCTGCTGCAGGAGCACGATAATCCATTCACGCTGTATCCTTACGATCCCAATTACCTGCTGTACACCGACACCAGCGATATCAACAAAGAAGCCATCAAGACGTACAACTGGGCCGACAAGGCGCGCAAGGACGAGGTGAAATACCAGCTTAGCCTGGCGTTTCCGCTGTGGCGGGGCATTGCCGGCGACAACTCGGTGCTCGGCGCGTCTTATACTCAGCGCTCCTGGTGGCAATTGTCCAACCGCGGCGAGTCTTCGCCGTTCCGCGAGACCAACTACGAGCCGCAGCTGTTCGTGGGGTGGGCGACCGATTACCGCTTTGCCGGCTGGACGCTGCGCGATGTGGAAATCGGCGTTAACCATCAGTCTAACGGCCGCTCGGATCCGACGTCGCGCAGCTGGAATCGCGGCTATGCGCGGCTGATGGCGCAAAATGGCAACTGGCAGGTGGATCTCAAGCCCTGGTTCCGCTTCTCGGAGAGCTCGAGCAACGACGACAACCCGGACATCACCAAATACATGGGATACTACCGGTTGAAGGTCGGTTACGCCTGGGGCGACAGCGTGTTCAGCGTCGACAGCCACTACAACTGGAACAGCGGCTACGGCGGCGCGGAACTGGGCTGGAGTTACCCGATCACCCGCAACGTGCGTTTCTATACCCAGGTGTTCAGCGGCTACGGCGAATCGCTGATCGACTACAACTTCCGGCAGACACGGGTGGGCGTTGGTGTCATGCTGAACGATATTATGTAATCATACCCGGTGGGTGTGTACCGATGAAAAAATGGGGAAGTGTGTGTCAACCGCAGCAGTGATTAACAGAGAGTTGCTGGCCGAGCAGGTATTGCGCGATACCTTTGGCTACCAGCAATTCCGCCCGGGCCAACAAACGATTATCAACGCCGCGATCGGCGGGCAGGATTGCCTGGTGGTGATGCCGACCGGCGGCGGCAAGTCGCTGTGTTACCAAATCCCGGCGCTGGTGATGGACGGCCTGACGCTGGTCGTTTCCCCGTTGATCTCGCTGATGAAGGACCAGGTCGACCAACTGTTGGCCTACGGCGTTTCCGCCGCCTGCTACAACTCGACGCAAACCCGCGAGGAGCAGCTGGACGTTATGGCCGGCTGCCGCAACGGTACCATCAAGATGCTGTACATCGCGCCGGAGCGGCTGATGATGGAAAGCTTCCTCAACCTGCTCGATCACTGTCCGCCGGCGATGCTGGCGGTGGATGAGGCGCACTGTATTTCGCAGTGGGGCCATGACTTCCGGCCGGAATATCGCGCGCTGGGCCAGCTGAAACAGCGCTTCCCGTCGATGCCGGTGATCGCGCTGACCGCCACCGCCGACGAGGCCACCCGCGGCGATATCGTGCGCCTGCTGTCGCTGCAGGACCCGCTGGTGCAGGTCAGCAGCTTCGACCGGCCGAACATCCGCTACACGCTGGTGGAAAAATTCAAACCGCTCGATCAGCTGTGGCGCTTCGTGCAGGATCAGCGCGGCAAGAGCGGCATTATCTATTGCAACAGCCGCGCTAAGGTGGAAGACACCGCCGCGCGCCTGCAAAGCCGCGGGCTGAGCGTCGGCGCTTATCACGCCGGGCTGGACAACGATCGCCGCGCCCAGGTGCAGGAAGCGTTCCAGCGTGACGATCTGCAGGTGGTGGTGGCCACCGTCGCCTTCGGCATGGGCATCAACAAACCCAACGTACGTTTCGTGGTGCATTTCGACATCCCGCGCAATATCGAATCCTATTATCAGGAGACCGGCCGCGCCGGGCGCGACGGCCTGCCGGCCGAAGCCATCCTGCTGTACGATCCGGCCGACATGGCCTGGCTGCGCCGCTGTCTGGAGGAGAAACCCGCCGGGCAACAGCTGGACATTGAGCGCCACAAGCTGAACGCCATGGGCGCGTTCGCCGAGGCACAAACCTGCCGCCGCCTGGTGCTGCTCAACTACTTCGGCGAAGGCAAGCACGAGAACTGCGGCAACTGCGATATCTGCCTCGATCCGCCCAAGCGCTACGACGGGCTGGAGGACGCGCGCAAGGCGCTGTCCTGCGTGTATCGCGTCGGCCAGCGCTTTGGCCTCGGGTACATCGTGGAAGTGCTGCGCGGCGCCAACAACCAGCGTATTCGCGAATATGGCCACGACAAGCTGCCGGTGTACGGCATCGGCCGCGATCAGACCACCGAACACTGGACCAGCGTGCTGCGTCAGCTGATCCACCTGGGTTTTATCACCCAGAACATCGCCATGCACTCGGCGTTGCAATTGACCGAGGCGGCGCGCCCGGTGTTGCGCGGCGAGGTGGCGCTGCAGCTGGCGGTGCCGCGCATTCAGAGCCTGAAGTCGCGCAGCAGCGCCAACCAGAAATCCTACGGCGGCAATTACGATCGCAAGCTGTTTGCCAAGCTGCGCAAACTGCGCAAATCGATCGCCGACGAAGAAAACATTCCTCCCTACGTGGTGTTCAACGACGCCACGCTGCTGGAAATGGCCGAACAGATGCCGATCAAGGCCGGCGATCTGCTGAGCGTCAACGGCGTCGGCCAGCGCAAACTGGAGCGTTTCGGCGCGCCCTTTATGGCGATGATCCGCGACCATCTCGACAATGATGAAGACTGAGGGCGATAAATCATGCTGATGCTGTTTCTCACCGTGGCGCTGGTGCATCTGATTGCGCTGATGAGCCCGGGGCCGGACTTCTTTTTCGTGTCGCAGACCGCCGCCAGCCGTTCGCGCCGCGAGGCGATGATGGGCGTGGTCGGCATTTCGCTCGGCATCGTGGTGTGGGCCGGCGTGGCGTTGATGGGGCTGCACCTGATCCTGCAGAAGATGGCCTGGCTGCATCAGATTATCATGGTCGGCGGCGGGATGTACCTGTGCTGGATGGGGTGGCAACTGCTGCGTTCCGCGCGGACGCAGCAAGCGCAGCCGCCAGCGGAGGCCCAGGTGGCGTTGCCCAAGGCCGGGCGCAGCTTTATTCGCGGCTTCCTGACCAATCTGTCCAACCCGAAAGCGGTGATCTATTTCGGCAGCGTGTTCTCGCTGTTCGTCGGCGACAGCGTTGGCGCCGGAGCGCGCTGGGGGCTGTTCTTGCTGATCGTCGCCGAGACCTTCGTCTGGTTCAGCCTGGTGGCGGTGGTGTTCGCGCTGCCGGCGATGCGCCGCGGTTATCAGCGGTTGGCCAAGTGGATCGACGGGGTGGCGGGCGTGCTGTTCACCGGCTTCGGGTTACACCTGATCTTTACCCGCTGATCGGCGGTGACATGCCCAAGGCCGAGCAGCGATGCCCGGCCTTTTTTGTCAGGCTTTGCGGGCAGTCGCCAGCAGCCCCGCCACCAGAATGAACAGCGAACCGAACAGTCGGTTGAGCAACTGCATCTGGCGCGGCGTTCTCAGCCAGCCGGCGATGCGCGTCGCCAGGGTGGCGTAACCGATCATCACCAGAATATCCACCACCACGGTGGTGACGCCGAGCACCAGATACTGCTCGGCCTGCGGCTGATTGGGCAAGATAAACTGTGGGAACAGCGCGGCGAGAAACACGATGCTTTTCGGGTTGGTCAGGTTGACCAGCACCGCGCGGCGGAACAGACGGCGGCGCGGCATGCTGCCCGCCAGCGCATGCAGATCCAGCGCCCCGGCGGCGCGCCACTGCTGGATGCCGAGCCACACCAGGTAGGCGGCGCCCAACCATTTCAACAGTTCGAACGCCAGCAGCGATTGCGATATCAGCGCGCCGAGACCGATGCCCACCAGCACGATGTGCGCGCTCAGCCCGACCTGCAGCCCGGCTATCGAGGCGGCGGCGCCGCGATAGCCGTGGCTGATGCCGGTGCTCATGGTATTGATGGCGCCTGAGCCGGGGGAAAGGCTCAGGATAAGCGTGGTCAGCAGATAGGTTAACCACCAGTCCAAGGTCATGGTGCTTCGGCTCCCTGAAAGTGTCGTTTTGTGCCACAATGCGCCGATGTGGCGCTGTTTTTGTCAGAATTGAATCACAATACGCTAGTATGATTTCTTGTGCCAGCGGTCACATTTTCCGCCGGCCCCACAGGGAAAACGCTCTCGATGACCACGTTCACTCTCAGCTCCGATGACTGGTTAACGCGTGAAACGCAGTTCGCTGCCTTCGCCACCGGGCCGCTGCTGGATTTCTGGCGGCAGCGCGAAGAAGGCGAATTCAGCGGCGTGGACGGCGTGCCGATCCGCTTTGTGCGCTTCAGTTCTGCGCGGCATCAGCGAGTGGTGGTGGTCAGCCCCGGCCGCATCGAAAGCTACGTGAAATACCCTGAGGTGGCCTACGATCTGTTCCACTGCGGCTACGACGTGGTGATCGTCGATCATCGCGGCCAGGGGCGTTCCGGGCGTTTACTGGCGGATACGCACCGCGGTCATGTGGTAAACTTCGCCGACTACGTGGATGATTTCGAACAGCTGTGGCTGCGCGAGGTCGAATCGCACGGTTATCGGCAGCGCTTCGCGCTGGCGCATTCGATGGGCGGCGCGATCCTGGCGCAGTTCCTGCAGCGTCGGCCGCAGGCGTTCGACGCGGCGGCGTTTTGCGCGCCGATGTTCGGCATCCGGTTGCCGATGCCGGGTTGGCTGACCGATCGCATTCTCGACTGGGCGGAGACCCGCCCGGCGATCCGCGACTATTACGCGGTGGGCACCGGCCAGTGGCGTCCGCTGCCCTATGTGGTCAACGTGTTGACCCATAGCCGCGAGCGTTACCGGCGCAGCCTGCGTTATTATGCCGATTACCCCGAGCTGCAGGTGGGCGGGCCGACCTACCATTGGGTGCGGGAGAGCATCCGCGCCGGCCGGCAGATTATCGCGCAGGCCGGGAAGATCGCCACGCCGCTGTTGCTTTTGCAGGCCGGTGAAGAACGGGTAGTCGACAACCGTTCGCACCAGGCTTTTTGTCAGGCTCTGTCAGACGCGGGGCGCCCTTGCGAAGGGGGGCTCCCGTGGGTTATCAACGGCGCACGCCATGAGATCCTGTTCGAGCGGGACGCGCTGCGCGCCGAAGCACTGAACGCAATTCTGCGCTTCTTTGCTCAACACTTAGGCGGCGCGCTGCCGCCGACAACTCCATCAGAGGTTAGAACATAACGCTATGTATCACGTCGTCGCTTCCGATTTAGATGGCACGCTGCTGTCTCCCGACCATACCCTGTCGCCGTACGCTAAAGAAACGCTGAAGTTGCTGACTCAGCGCGGCGTGCATTTCGTGTTCGCCACCGGCCGCCACCATATCGACGTGGCGCAGATCCGCGACAGCCTGGAGATCAGCGCCTTTATGATCACCTCCAACGGCGCACGGGTGCACAACACCGCCGGCGAACTGATTTTCAGCCACAACCTGGACGGAGATATCGCCCGCGATCTGTACGGCATGCTGCACGACGATCCGGATATCACCACCAACGTCTACCGTAACGACGATTGGTTTACCAACCGCGAAAGCCCGGAGCAGGAAGAGTTCTTCCAGGAGTCGGTGTTCAAATATCAGCTGTTTGAGCCGGGCCTGCTGGAAACCGACGGCGTCTGCAAGGTTTACTTCACCTGTGAAGATCACGAGCGGTTGCTGCAGGTGGAAGACGCCATCAACGCGCGCTGGGGCGATCGGGTCAACGTCAGCTTCTCGTTCCCGACCTGCCTGGAAGTGATGGCGGGCGGCGTGTCGAAAGGGCATGCGCTGGAAGAAGTGGCCAAGATCATCGGCTATACGCTGCAAGAGTGCATCGCCTTCGGCGACGGCATGAACGATCTGGAGATGTTGTCGATGGCCGGCAAGGGCTGCATCATGCGCGACGCGCATCAGCGCCTGAAGGACATGCTGCCGGAGCTGGAAGTGATCGGCTCCAACGTCGATAACGCGGTGCCGCACTACCTGCGTAAGATGTTCCTCTGAAATAACCATTAAATAATAAGGGCGCCTCGCGGCGCCCTTGGCATTACTTGTGCTGGCCCTGCTTCTGCAGGAACTGCACGCCCTTGTCCGGGAAGTCGGTGAACACGCCGTCGACGCCGGCCTGGTTGTAAATCACGTCATACAGTTGGTTCACGTCGGTCACGTACTTCGGCAGCGCATCGGCGCGGATGGTGAACGGATGCACCGCCAGCTTGCTGGCGTGCGCTTCTTTCACCATGTCGGTCAGCACGATGTGGCCCGGTTTGGATTTTTCCGCCACCACCAGCATGTGGTAGTCCGGCCCGATGCCGTCGGCATACTGCGCGATTTTCTTCATCGCGCCCGGTTTGAACATCCAGTCGTAGTCGTATTCCACCCACTTGCCATCGGCTTTCTGCTCGTAGGTTTCCTGCCAGTCGTTATAGGCGATCAGCTGCACCAGCTTCAGATCCATGCCCAGCTTCGGCTCCAGCTCGTTCTTGATGCGCTTGAGCTCGTTGGCGTCGAAGCACTGCAGGTAGACGTTGTCGTTCTTGCCGGTGTAGCCGTACTGCTTGAGCACCGCCAGCACTTTACTGGAGATGTCTTTGCCTTCCTGTTTGTGGAACCACGGCGCCTTGATTTCAGGGTAGATGCCGATGTTCTTGCCGGTCGAATGGTTCAGACCCTGCACGAACTCGATCTCTTCCTGGAAGGTGTGCACGCGGAAGTCGGATTTGCCCATCGGGAAGCGGCCAGGGTAGCCCTGCACCTTCTTGCCGTTTTCGATTTCAAAGCCTTCGGTGAACTTCAGCGATTTGATCTCCGCCAGCGTAAAGTCGATGGCGTAATAACGGCCGTCTTTACGCGCGCGATCCGGGAAGCGTTCGGCGACGTCGGTGACGCGATCGAGGTAGTGGTCGTGCAGCACCACCAGCTCGTTGTCTTTGGTCATCACCAGGTCTTGCTCGAGGTAATCGGCGCCCTGCGCATAGGCCATCGCCTTCGCCGGCAGGGTGTGTTCCGGCAGGTAGCCGCTGGCGCCACGGTGGGCGATCACCACTTTGTCCGCCGCCTGCGCGGCGCTGACCATTGAGGTGGCGAGAATGATCCCTGTCAGCAGGGCTTTGACTTGAGTCCGCATTCCGTTTTCTCCGTGTTGTTGGGGGCAGGGTAGTAAAAAGGCCGCAGGGCGGCCTTTAAATCATGCAAAAGTCGTGTGACGCTTAGCCGCGTTTGCCGGCTGCGATTTCCGCGTGGTGTTTCTTCTCGTTCAGCATGGTCAGCAGCAGCAGGATAACCGCCAGCACGCCGCCGCCGATCATCACCATGAAGCCGCCGTCCCAACCGAAGAAGTCTACGGTGTAGCCGACGATGGCGCTGGCCGCGACCGAGCCGCCCAGGTAGCCGAACAGGCCGGTGAAGCCCGCGGCGGTGCCGGCGGCTTTCTTCGGCGCCAGCTCCAGCGCGTGCAGGCCGATCAGCATCACCGGGCCGTAGATCAGGAAGCCGATGACCAGCATACAGATCATGTCCACGGTCGGGTTGCCGGCTGGGTTCATCCAGAACACCACGGTGGCGATGGTCACCAGCGTCATGAAGAACACGCCGGTGGCGCCGCGGTTGCCTTTGAACACTTTGTCCGACATCCAGCCGCACAGCAGAGTGCCCGGGATACCGGCGTATTCATACAGGAAGTAGGCCCAGGAAGACTTGTCCAGCGCGAAGTGCTTCACTTCTTTCAGGTAGGTCGGCGACCAGTCCAGAATGCCGTAACGCAGCAGGTAGACGAACACGTTGGCGACCGCGATGTACCACAGCAGCTTGTTCGGCAGGATGTACTGCATGAAGATCTGCTTGGCGGTCAGCTCTTCTTCGTCTTTTTCGCTGTAGTCGTCCGGATAGTCGTTTTTGTACTCTTCAATCGGCGGCAGGCCGCAGGATTGCGGGGTGTCGCGCATCAGGGCGAAGGCGATCAGGGCCACCAGGATGGCGCCGAAGGCCGGCATGTACAGCGCCGCGTGCCAGTCGTTGAACCAGGCCATGCCCAGCAGGAACAGCAGCGGCGGCAGGCCGCCACCCACGTTGTGGGCGCAGTTCCAGATGGAAACGATGCCGCCGCGTTCTTTCTGCGACCACCAGTGCACCATGGTACGGCCGCACGGCGGCCAACCCATGCCCTGGAACCAGCCGCACAGGAACAGCAGGACGAACATGATGGCGATGCTGGAGGTGGCCCACGGCACGAAGCCCATGAACAACATCACCGCCGCCGCCAGGATCAGGCCGGCAGGCAGGAACACTCGCGGGTTGGAACGGTCGGAGACCGAACCCATGATGAATTTGGAGAAGCCGTAGGCGATGGAGATGCCCGACAGCGCGAAGCCGAGGTCGCCGCGGCTGAAGCCTTGTTCGATCAGGTAAGGCATGGCCAGGGTGAAGTTCTTACGCACCAGATAGTAAGCGGCGTAACCGAAGAAGATCCCCAGGAAAATTTGCCAGCGCAGCTTACGGTAGAGCGGGTCTACCTTATCGCTCGGCACGCGAGCGATGTGTGCGGCCGGCTTAAAAATACTCAACATGAGCGCCTCCGATGGCTTTATCTGTTATCACATCAATATGACCTTTTACGTTCATTTGATGATTGAGCGGATATCGAATGTGGTGTTTTTGTGTTCCATAACGAGCGCCATTGTCGACAAATACGCCTGGTGTCGCTGTGACGAATGGCGCAATTGTTACACTTTCATGAAACCACGGCGGATTTTGAGCGATTCGTTAACGTTATGAAATAGAAAAACGTCCAAAAATCGTGATTATGATCACATTGATGGTTTTTTGTGGACATTTTTATTTCGTTTCATGTTCGTTCTTGTTCCTTATCAAACAAAGACCCTAATAACCGTGGCTCAATAGGCTCATAACTACCGATCCTGAGGGAGCGACATGAGCAGCTATTTTGACGGCGGCGAAACGGATGTGATCATCATCGGCGGCGGCGCCACCGGCGCAGGCATTGCCCGCGATTGTGCGCGGCGCGGCTTGCGCTGCATTTTGCTGGAGCGTCACGACATCGCCACCGGCGCCACCGGCCGCAACCACGGCTTGCTGCACAGCGGCGCGCGCTATGCGGTGACCGACGGGGAGTCGGCGCGCGAGTGCATCGAAGAGAACCGCATCCTGAAACGCATCGCGCATCACTGTATCGAGCGCACCGATGGGCTGTTCATCACCCTGCCGCAGGACTCGCTGGAGTATCAGCAACAGTTTATCGCCGCCTGTCGCCAGGCCGACATCGACGCCGAAGCGATCGACCCGCAGCTGGCGCTGCGGCTGGAGCCGGCGGCTAATCCGGCGCTGATTGGCGCGGTGCGGGTGCCGGACGGCACCGTCGATCCTTTCCGGCTGACCGCCGCCAACATGCTGGATGCGCGCGAACACGGCGCGCAGATCCTGACTTACCACCAGGTGGTCGGATTGTTGCGCAGCGGCGACCGGGTGACGGGCGTGCGCGTTTACGACCATCAGAATCAGCGGCGCTATGAGCTGCACGCAGCGGTGGTGGTCAACGCCGCCGGCATCTGGGGCCAGCAGATCGCCGAATACGCCGATTTGCGTATCCGCATGTTCCCGGCCAAGGGAGCGCTGCTGATCCTCGGTCACCGCATCAACAACATGGTGATCAACCGTTGCCGCAAACCGGCGGACGCCGACATCCTGGTGCCGGGCGACACCATCTCGCTGATCGGCACCACCTCGACCCATATCGACTACGACCAAATTGACAACATGCTGGTGACCCCGCAGGAGGTGGACATTCTGATCCGCGAGGGGGCGCTGCTGGCGCCCACCCTGGCGCAGACCCGCATTCTGCGCGCCTATGCCGGGGTGCGGCCGCTGGTGGCCAGCGACGACGATCCCAGCGGGCGCAATGTCAGCCGCGGCATCGTGCTGCTCGATCACGCCGCCCGCGACGGGCTGGAAGGGTTTATCACCATCACCGGCGGCAAGCTGATGACCTACCGTCTGATGGCGGAGTGGGCCACCGACAAGGTGTGCGAAAAGCTCGGGGTAAACCGCCCGTGCACCACCGCGCAGGACGCGTTGCCCGGATCCCGTCAGTCGGCGGAGGAAACGGTGCGCAGCGTGGTTTCTCTGCCCGCCAGCATTCGCGGCTCGGCGATTTACCGGCACGGCGATCGCGCCAGCCAGGTGCCGGCGGCCGATCGGCTCGACACCAGCCTGGTGTGCGAGTGCGAGGCGGTGACCGCCGGGGAAGTGCGCTATGCGGTCAATTCGCTGACCGTCAATAACCTGGTGGATCTGCGCCGCCGCACCCGCGTCGGCATGGGCACCTGCCAGGGTGAACTCTGCGCCTGCCGCGCCGCCGGACTGCTGACGCGCTTCAAGGTCAGCACGCCGCAGCAATCCATCGCGCAGCTGTCGCAGTTCCTCAACGAACGCTGGAAAGGCGTGCGGCCGATCGCCTGGGGCGATGCGCTGCGCGAGAGCGAATTTACCAGTTGGGTTTACCAAGGGTTATGCGGGCTTGAGGCCCAGGCAGACAAAGAGCAGGAGGCGGATGATGCGATTTGACGTAGTGGTGATTGGCGGCGGCCTGGCGGGCCTGAGCTGCGCCATTGCCGTGGCCGAACAGGGCAAACGCTGTGCGGTGGTCAGTTCCGGCCAGAGCGCGCTCTACTTCTCCTCCGGCTCGCTCGATCTGCTGGCGAGATTGCCGGACGGCACGCCGGTCGAGATGCCGCTGGCGGCGCTGCCGCAGCTGGCGCAACAGGCGCCGCAGCATCCGTATTCTCTGATTGGCCCCGGCCGGGTGGCGGCGCTGTCCGCCGCCGCGCAGCGGCTGCTGGAACGCTGCGGGCTGAATCTGCAGGGCGAGGGGGTGAACAACCATCTGCGCATCACGCCGCTCGGCACGCGCCGCGCTACCTGGCTCAGCCCGCAGGCGATCCCGACGCTGCCGCTGACCGGCCAACTGCCCTGGCGGCGCATTGCGGTGATCGGCATCGAAGGGTTCCTCGATTTCCAACCGCAGATGGCCGCCGACTCTCTGAGCCGGGAGCTCGGCGTAGAGGCGGATGTGGCCTATCTGCACATGCCGGCGCTGGACAGATTGCGCAATAACCCCAGCGAGTTCCGTGCGGTGAACATCGCCCGGGTACTGGATTTGATGGAAAGCCTGCCGCCGATGGCCGAGGAGCTGCGGCGGCTGGCGGGCGAGGCCGAAGCGCTCTTCCTGCCGGCCTGTCTGGGCCTGGAGGACGACGCGTCGCTGGCGGTGCTGCAGGATGCGGTCGGCAAGCCGATCCGGCTGCTGCCGACGCTGCCGCCTTCGGTGCCCGGCATGCGCTTGCATCAGGCGCTGCGGCGGCGTTTCCAGCAGCTGGGCGGTGTTTTCATGCCGGGCGACAGCGTGCTGCGCGCCGAGTGTGAAGCCGGCCGCGTCACCGGCCTGTATACCCGCAACCACGGCGATATTCCTCTGCGGGCGCAGCAGGTGGTGCTGGCCAGCGGCAGCTTCTTCAGCAACGGGCTGGTGGCGGATTTCGATGAAGTGCGTGAGCCGATCTTCGGGCTGGACGTGCACAGCCGCGCCGATCGCGCCGACTGGAGCCGGCGCGAGCTGTTCGCCCCACAGCCTTATCTGCAGTTTGGCGTGCGTACCGACGGCAGGCTGCGGGCGATGAAGCAGGGAGTGCCGTTCGACAATCTGTATGCCATCGGTGCAGTCGCCGGCGGTTACGATCCGCTGCAGCAGGGCTGCGGCGCCGGCGTGTCATTGATCGGTGCGCTGCACGTTGCGCAGCAGATCGCCGCGGAGGAAAACGCATGAGTCTGCATCAGGATCACAGCTTTGAAAGCTGCATCAAATGCACCGTCTGCACCACCTACTGCCCGGTCGCCAAAGTGAACCCGCTCTACCCGGGGCCGAAACAGGCGGGGCCGGACGGCGAGCGGCTGCGGCTGAAAGACCCGGCGCTGTACGATGAAGCGCTGAAATACTGCACCAACTGCAAGCGTTGTGAAGTGGCCTGCCCGTCCGACGTCAAAATCGGCGACATCATTCAGCGCGCCCGCGCCGACTTTGCCCAGAGCAAGCCGACGCTGCGTGACGCCATCCTCAGCCACACCGATATCATGGGATCGCTGTCGACGCCGTTTGCGCCGATCGTCAACGCCGCCACCGGGTTGAAACCGGTGCGCAAGCTGCTGGACAAGGCGCTGAAGATCGATCACCGGCGCGAACTGCCGAAATATTCCTTCGGCACCTTCCGCCGCTGGTACCGGCAACAGGCGCAGGCTCAGCAGCGTTACGCCGAGCAGGTGGCATTCTTCCACGGTTGCTTCGTCAACTATAACCACCCGCAGCTGGGCAAGGATTTGGTCCGGGTGTTCAACGCGTTGGATATCGGCGTGCAACTGCTGAAACGCGAGAAATGCTGCGGCGTGCCGCTGATCGCCAACGGGTTTATCGATCAGGCTAAAAAGCAGGCCAGGGTCAATGCCGAATCGCTGCAGGAAACGGTGCTGGAGCGCGGCATTCCGGTGGTGGCGACCTCATCGAGCTGCACCTTCACCCTGCGTGACGAATACCCTCATCTGCTGGACGTAGACACCACGCCGGTGCGCGATCGGGTGGAGCTGGCGACGCGCTATCTCTATCGCCTGATCAATCAGGGGCGCAGCCTGCCGCTCAAGCGCACGCCGCTGCGGGTGGCTTATCACACGCCTTGCCATATGGAGAAGATGGGCTGGACCGCCTACACTCTGGAGCTGCTGCGGCAGATACCGGGGCTGGAGCTGGTGGTGCTGGATTCGCAGTGCTGCGGCATCGCCGGCACTTACGGGTTCAAATCGGAGAACTACGCCACGTCGCAAGGCATTGGCGCGCCGCTGTTTCGGCAGATAGAAGAGAGCGGAGTGGATCTGGTGGTGACCGACTGCGAGACCTGCAAGTGGCAGATAGAAATGTCCACCAGCAAACGCTGCGAACATCCGATCACCCTGCTGGCGCAGGCGTTGGCATAAAGACTCAGGGGCCGGCAAACCGGCCCCTGCGGGATTACTGCTTCAGTTTCAGGGTGGAGATGATGCCTTCGGCTTCGGTCTGCGCCTGCTGCTGGTTGTCCGCCGGCAGCGTCACCTGAATGGTCAGCATGTTGTTGTTCAGCGAACCGATCAGGACGGAAGAATAGGCTTTCTCGCCGCCGCTGGTGATGATGCTGTCCAGCTGACGCAGCGGCACGCCGTTGACGTCGAGCGCTTTGTTGGTGATCACCTGCAGGTTGGCGTCACGCGCGCGCTGGGTGTTCTCCAGGCGCTTGGCCAGGGTCTCCAGGCTGTCGGCGGTCTTGTCGCCCAGGATGACGATCACTGCGCGCTGGCCGGTGCTGTCTGCGTAAACATGCATGTTGTTGGCCTGGTTGCCCAGCTTGCCGCTCTGATCCGCCATGCCGACCGGCAGGGTGAACGCCAGTTTACCGTCCAGCAGGCTCACCTGCTGCCCGGCCGGCGCGCTGGCCGCCGCGCCGTCCGTTGCCGCCTTGGTGTCTTTGGTTTCGCCGTCGCAGGCCGCGAGGCCAAGCGCCAGCAGGCTGATACCCATCAATTTCGCTACTTTACGCATCGGGCTTCCTTCTTCCTTTCCGGTAGGGATTCACTGTCGTATCGCAACCTATTCCAGGTTGAAATGCAAGGCAGATGTTGTCACAAGTTTTTTTCCAGTAATAGCCGATAATCAGCCACTTCGCCTTTCTTTTCCAGCTGAACAATCTGATAGTGGTGGGCGAACAGCATCGTCAGCATGGCGCGGAACCGGTTACGGGTTTTGACCGTCAGTTGGCGATAGCCCTGCGCCCGCGCCCAGCGTTCCTGTTCAGCCAACAAGGCTTGTGCCACACCGTGGCGACGAAATGCCGGCAGCACGCCGCCCAGCCAGCTGTAAAACACCGTTTCCTGCCGTTGATAACCGAGTTTGAAACCGGCCGGTTGCCCGGCTATCTCGGCGATCAACAGGCTGGCGGGGGCGGCGCCGATGCGCCGCTGCAGATCGGCCAGGCTATGCAGGCCGCCGAATTCGGGGATGCGTTGGTAAAGGCGGTGGATGTCTTCAAGCGTGGCGGTGCGGACGATTGGGGTCATGAGCGGCCTCCAAAGGATAGGGCCGCCCAGAATAACACGACTCAGCCCGGCTGCAGGCCGCCGCTGCGCGCCGCGATGCGTTTGAGCAGCATGTTCAGCAACACGCCGTACATCGGCAGGAAGAACAGTAGGCAGATCATCACCTTGAAGCTGTAATCCACCAGCGCGATCTCCACCCAGTTGTTGGCCATGAAGGGATCGCTGCTCTTATAAAAGGCGATGAAGAAGAACGCCAGCGTATCGCTGATGTTGCCGAGGAACATCGCCGCCGCCGGCGCCACCCACCAGGCGCTGCGTTGACGCAGGCGGTTGAAGACGTGTACGTCGAGGATCTGGCCGAGCACATAGGCCATAAAGCTGGCGACGGCGATGCGCGCCACGAACAGGTTAAAACTTTTCAGCGCCGCAAAGCCCTGCCATTCTCCCTGATAGGTGACGGTGGAGATCACATAAGAGATGAACAGCGCCGGCACCATCACCGCCAGGATGATGCGCCGCGCCAGCGGCGCGCCGAAGATGCGCACGGTCAGATCGGTCGCCAGGAAGATAAACGGGAAAGTAAAGGCGCCCCAGGTGGTATGGAAGCCGAAAACGGTGATCGGCAGCTGCACCAGGTAGTTGCTGGAGGTAATGATGGCGATATGAAACAGCGAAAGCCAGACCAACGCGGTAAAGCGCTGCTGTGCGGTAAACGAATACATGTTGTAGCCTTTTTAGCAGTGGGGTGAGGGAACCCAGTGTGTCTTGTCAAAACAGCAAAAAACGCTGCGCGGCGGCATGATACGCGTTTGCGCAACCAATGCAATGGTTAAATTTAACGCAAACGTTAACGCATCTTGCGCAGAAAAACTACCGGCGTAAACTAGGCGCTAATGAGATGCGGCGAGCGTTCGCCGATCGTTTTTGAACGAGAAAAATTGCATGACTGACTTATTTGCCCAGGCAGACCAGACGCTCGACGCGCTGGGGCTGCGCTGTCCGGAACCGGTGATGATGGTGCGTAAAACCGTGCGCCATATGGACAACGGCGAAACGCTGCTGATTATCGCCGACGATCCGGCCACCACCCGTGATATCCCGGGGTTCTGCCGCTTTATGGAGCACACGCTGGTGGCGCAGGAGACCGAACAGGTGCCATACCGTTATCTGCTGCGTAAAGGCGTCTAACGGCGGCGCGGCCGAGTTAAAAGTTCCCTCCCCCAAATGACAACGGGCGCGGTATGCCGCGCCCGTGTTTGTTTCAGAGCTTAGCTGCGCTTTCTCAATAGCCGCAGCGCGTTGGCGGTGACCAGCGCGGTGGCGCCGGAGTCAGCCAGCACCGCCAGCCACAAACCGGTCAGCCCCAGCAGGCTGGTGATCAGGAAGACCCCCTTCAACCCCAATGCGATGGTGATGTTTTGCCGGATATTGGCGTGGGTGGCGCGTGAGATGCGGATCATCTCCGCGACGCCCAGCAGCCGGTTGTGGGTCAGGGCGGCGTCGGCGGTTTCCAGCGCCACGTCGGTGCCGCTGCCCATGGCGATGCCGATGTTGGAGGCTTTCATCGCCGGGGCGTCGTTGATGCCGTCGCCGATCATCGCCGTCGGGCGCAGTTCGCTCAGTTCGGTGACCGCTTTGACCTTATCTTCCGGCAGCAGACCGGCGCGATAGTCGAGGCCCAGTTCGCCGGCGATCGCCGCGGCGGCGCGCGGGTTGTCGCCGGTCAGCATCACGCCGCGAATGCCCAGCGCGTTCAGTTCGGCTATCGCCTGTTTGGCGTCGCCGCGCAGCGTATCGCGCAGCGCCAGCAAGCCGATAGGCGCGCCGTCTTCCAGCACCACCACCGCCGTTTTGCCGGCGTTTTCCAGCTTGTCTACCTGGCTCTGCCATTGGGTGCCGAGCAGGCCCGGCGCCAGTTTGCCCGGCGCGCTGATCAGCACGGTCTTGCCGTCCACGATCCCTTCCACGCCGACGCCGGCCAGCGCGCGGCGCGCCTGCGCCAGCGGCAACTCAGCCCCGCTTGCGGCAGCGCGGTTGATGATCGCCTGCGCCAGCGGGTGATGTGAACCGGCTTCCACCGCGGCGGCAAGCTGCAACAGCCGTTGTTCGGTCAGCACACCGATAGGCAGCACGTCGGTGACCGTCGGCTTGCCTTCGGTCAGGGTGCCGGTCTTATCGAAGGCGATGGTTTGAATCTGGCCCAGTTGCTCCAGCGCCGCGCCGCCTTTAATCAGCGCGCCGCGCCGCGTGGCGGCCGCCAGTCCGGATGTGATGGCCGCCGGCGTTGAGATCACCAGCGCACATGGGCAGCCGATCAGCAGCAGCGTCAGGCCGCGATAGATCCAGGTATCCCACGGCTGCGAGAACAGCAGCGGTGGCACCAGGATCACCGCGACGGCCAGCAGCATAATGGCCGGGGTGTAATAGCGGCTGAAGCGATCGAGGAAGCGTTCGATCGGCGCGCGGCGCTCTTCGGCCTCTTCAATCAGCTGCAGGATGCGGTCGATGGCGTTTTTGCCGGGCTCGGATATCACTTTCATCTGCGCCGCCTGATCGACGGACAGGCTGCCGGCGGCCACTTTCTCCCCCTGTTGGCGCTCGACCGGCACCGATTCGCCGGTCAGGGCGCTTTCATCGAAGCTGGCGAACGGATTGAGCAGCTCGGCGTCGGCCGGCAGGCGCCCACCGGGCGCGATTTCAATCACGTCGCCGGGGCGCAGGCTGGCGACCGGCACGCGTTTGCGTTCCGTGCCTTGCAGCAGCAGCGCATCTTCCGGCACCAGCTCCATCAGCGCCTTCACCCCGCGCCGTGCGCGGTTGGCGGCGTAGGATTCCAGCAGTTCGCCGACCATAAACAGCAGCAGCACCATCGCCGCTTCGGCGGTGGCGCCGATGAACAGCGCGCCGATGGCCGCCACGCTCATCAGCGTTTCGATGGCAAACGGCGTGCCGGAACGAATCAAACGCAGCGCCTTGGCGGCGACCGGCGCCAACCCGACCAGCGTGGTGGCGATAAAGGCGATGCGGCCCAGCTCCGGGTTAACCCGATCCAGCACCCAACTGACCACCATCAGGGTGGTTAACAGCAGCAGCGGCGCGAATTCGCCGAAGCGTGAGGTTTTCGGCGCGGCGGCTTTGGCGGTCTGAGCGCCGAGCAGGGTAAAGCCGGCCTGGGCGACCGCGTCCTGGATCCGCAGGCTGATGTCGGACTGCGCGTCGACCACCAGTTTCTCGGTGGCGAACAACACGCGCGCGCTGTCGACGCCGGGGAGTGCGGTGACGGCATTTTCGATTTTCTTGGCGCAGCTGGGGCAGTCCATGCCGGTGACTTTCCAGCTGAAACGTTGGCTGCCGGAAGGGGGAGCGGCGGCCAGCCTGTCGCTTTCCTCGTCCGGATCGTCGGGCGCGGCGGTGCAGCAGCCGCTATCGCCATGATCGTGATGATGGTGGGCGTGTTCGGCCTGTGCGGTGGCGTTTTTCGGTTCGCTGCTGCAGCCGTGCTGAGTTTTGCTGTGGCTGTGGTTGCAGCCGCATCCGCCTTCGGCGTGGTGATGTTCCTGATGATTATGGTTTTGCTGATTGTGCATAACGTCCGCCTGCGGGCTGTTAAACGGGTTTGCTCAACTGACTCTACACCCTGGAGTCCACTCCAGAGTCAAGCGCCGGATGAGAATTATTGCTAACGGCGTTCAAGCGTAGAAAGGGGGTATTCATTCAATAATGAATAATGCGGATTTTAATCTATCGGCTTTTCTTATCCCCTATTGGGGCGAAAAGGCTCGCTGCCGTTAGTTTAAATAAGAAAATAATATTCCTATAGAAACTAAAAAATCGCCCGACCTAATAATAAAGAGTTATTAATCTATAACGCTTTAGCGAAATTTACCTTTTACCCTGAGTAAAGCCAGCATGATTCGCTTGAGTCTGCAGGCCGCATTGCTATTGAAGTTTGGTGCCAACTTATCCTCATCAAGTTTCATTTGCTTTGTAAAGAAACCTAAAAAGCAGCATAACAAACTTTCGTTGCGATAATAAATGGTTGATTATTTTATGTGCAGTTTTGCGACCCTGCCTATAATTGGAATCGATTACCATTTTTAATGGTGATCTTATTTGCTGATATATATGCATTAATTCTACCTAACACACTGCCGGTAACGGCGCATAAGCCCCTTCCAGCAAGCTTAAGGTTTATTAACCGTGGCTTACGGGGAGGTTATGTCTATCTGTCTGATTGATATCAATCAGGTAATGAGTGGAATCGAACCAATGCAATCTACTAAAAAGGCAATTGAAATTACTGAATCCAGCCTTGCGGCCGCGACAACCGGCTACGATGCTGTAGATGACCTGCTGCATTATCATGAGCGGGGTAACGGGATTCAGATTAATGGCAAGGATTCATTTTCTAACGAGCAAGCTGGGCTGTTTATTACCCGCGAGAACCAAACCTGGAACGGTTACAAGGTATTTGGCCAGCCGGTCAAATTAACCTTCTCCTTCCCGGACTATAAGTTCTCTTCCACCAACGTCGCCGGCGATACCGGGCTGAGCAAGTTCAGCGCGGAACAGCAGCAGCAGGCTAAGCTGTCGCTGCAGTCCTGGGCCGACGTCGCCAATATCACCTTCACCGAAGTGGCGGCCGGTCAAAAGGCCAATATCACCTTCGGCAATTACAGCCAGGATCGTCCCGGCCACTATGATTATGGTACCCAGGCCTACGCCTTCCTGCCGAACACCATTTGGCAGGGCCAGGATTTGGGTGGCCAGACCTGGTACAACGTCAACCAATCCAACGTGAAGCATCCGGCGACCGAAGACTACGGCCGCCAGACGTTCACCCATGAGATTGGCCATGCGCTGGGCCTGAGCCACCCGGGCGACTATAACGCCGGTGAGGGCAACCCGACCTATAACGACGTCACCTATGCGGAAGATACCCGCCAGTTCAGCCTGATGAGCTACTGGAGTGAAACCAACACCGGTGGCGACAACGGCGGTCACTATGCCGCGGCTCCGCTGCTGGATGACATTGCCGCCATTCAGCATCTGTATGGCGCCAACCTGTCGACCCGCACCGGCGACACCGTGTACGGCTTTAACTCCAATACCGGTCGTGACTTCCTCAGCACCACCAGCAATTCGCAGAAAGTGATCTTTGCGGCCTGGGATGCGGGTGGTAACGATACCTTCGACTTCTCCGGTTATACCGCTAACCAGCGCATCAACCTGAATGAGAAATCGTTCTCCGACGTGGGCGGCCTGAAGGGCAACGTCTCGATCGCCGCCGGTGTGACCATTGAGAACGCCATCGGCGGTTCCGGCAACGACGTGATCGTCGGCAACGCGGCCAACAACGTGCTGAAAGGCGGCGCGGGTAACGACGTGCTGTTCGGCGGCGGCGGGGCGGATGAACTGTGGGGCGGTGCCGGCAAAGACATCTTTGTGTTCTCTGCCGCCAGCGATTCCGCACCGGGTGCTTCCGACTGGATCCGCGACTTCCAGAAAGGGATCGACAAAATTGACCTGTCGTTCTTCAATAAAGAAGCGCAGAGCAGCGATTTCATTCACTTCGTCGATCACTTCAGCGGCACGGCCGGTGAGGCGCTGCTGAGCTACAACGCGTCCAGCAACGTGACCGATTTGTCGGTGAACATCGGCGGGCATCAGGCGCCGGACTTCCTGGTGAAAATCGTCGGCCAGGTAGACGTCGCCACGGACTTTATCGTGTAACACAGCAACGGAACGCCCGGCGCAGTCTCGGCCGGGCGTGATGCAGGAGCCCGGTATGAAAGGTACTTTAGCGCGCACCGCTTTGGCGGCGGGTGGCATGATGGTGACGAGTGCGGTGATGGCCGGCAGTTTGGCATTGCCGACCGCGCAGTCGCTGGCGGGACAATGGCAGGTGGCCGACAGCGAACGGCAATGCCAAATCGAGTTTCTGGCGCATGAACAAAGCGAGACCAACGGCTATCAGCTGGTGGATCGGCAACAGTGTTTGCAGAGCGTGTTTGCGGTGGAAGTCGTGGGCTGGCGCCCGGCTCCGGACGGCATCGCCCTGCTGCGGGCGGATGGCAGCACGCTGGCGTTCTTCTCGCGCGACGGCGATCTGTACCGCAATCAGCTGGGTGCGGATGATGCTTTGACGTTGAAAGCGCTGGCTTGATGAAGAAACGGGTTCGGCGCGCCGAACCCGCGGTAGGCCTCTACAGGTAGAGCGAACGCACGATCAGGAAGTGGCCGGAGAAGTAACAGAAAGCCACGATGGCGTCCGCCGCGCGGAAGGTGAAGCGGTAGCGGTTGAGCAGCCAAACCACGTTGGCCAGCAGCAGCAGCGAGGTGCCGGTCAGCAGCGAGAAGCCGAAATCGGTGCTGCGCAGGAAATATTGTTCGCCCGCTAGCCAGACCATCAGCAGCGTCATCGCTACGTAGGTAACGATCGGCCAGCGCATCTCTTCCAGCCGGGTCCAGACGGTGGCCAGCAGCAGTGCGCCGATCGCCAGCAGCGCCAGCGGCAGCGGCCAGAACAGGCTGAACGTCATCTGGCTGGCGAAACTCAGGGTGTACAGCAGGTGGGACAGGAAAAAGGCGCCGATGGCGTACAGCACCCGTTCGCGCGGCAACAGGAGCAATGCGTCGCCGATCAGCGTCGCCAGCAGGCCGAGTACGATCAGATAACCCGCAGCGCTGAGCACCGGCGCCTGCCAGGCCAACAGCAACAGCAGCAGCAGCGTGACGGGTTTGAACACCCAGCGCTGCCAGCGCGGCCCACGGTAAGAGGCGTCGACGAACAGCCAACCGGAAAAGAATACGGCAAGGAACGGCCAACTCATTAATGTCTTCCTTATGTATGAGGGAGCCGCAACAACCGGCTCCAAACTGTCACCAATGTCACTTCTTCATTTCAGTGTAGGTAGCCTGCCGGCGATCGACAATGCTTTCTTGAGAATGCTATGTTTACGCTGATTTAGCCGCGAAGGAAATGGGAAACCGATGAGTAAGCCACCGTTATTTTTTGTCGCCGTGATTGCGTTGATCGCCGTGCTGGCCACGCAACGCTACTTCAAGCAGCGGCAGCAGGAGGCGGAAAACGATCGCGCGCCGATGCGCAGTCTGCAGGTGACGGTGAGCGACAAACGCGCGGTGCCGGTCACCAAGACCCGCGCGCCGCAGCGCGAGCCGTTGGTCAATGAACCGATGAATTACGAGGTGGTGTTCAGCCCGGTACAGGGAGGTGAAGACATCCAGCTGCGGCTGAAGCAATGGCAGTACAACCCGATAGAAAAAGGCGCGCAGGGCACGTTGAACATGCAGGGCACGCGCTTCGTCTCGTTCACCGCTCAGCCGTAGCGGTCACTTCTTCTTGATGGGCGGCTGTTTCTTTTGCCAGGCCAGCAGCTCGAACACGCCAAAGATAAAGATCTTGGCCTCTTGCCAGTAGCTGATCGGCTGATCCTTCGGCTGGGTGGATTTCAACAGCACCAGCTGCAGGCCGTGCATCACCACCATAAAGAACAGCGCCACGTCGATGAAATACTTCAGCGGCTTGGGAAACGGATGGAACAGGTTAGAGAGCAGGAAGCCCCACACGCACAGCATCAGCAGGCGGCCCAGATTAATCAACATGGTCGGTTTTCTCTTGCGAACGAATATAAAGGCGATAGGCCACCTGGCCGGCGACCTTCTCCCGGTGCAGCTGCCAGCTGGCAGGCACGTCCGCCGCGGCGCTTTCCGCCTCGGCTTCTACATAGATCCAGGCCTCGTCGGCCAGCCAGCCGCGTTGCTCCAGCAACAGGGCGGTTTCCGCCAGCAGGCCTTTGCGAAACGGCGGATCGAGGAACACCACGTCGAACGGTTGACCATCGCCCGCCAGCCAGCTCAGCGCGTTGGTGTTGATAACCACCCCTTTGCCCTGCAGCAGCGCCAGATTTTTTTCCAGCTGCTGCGCCACCGGCCGCTCGAATTCCAACAGCGTGGCGCTGCCGGCATAGCGCGACAGCGCTTCCAGCCCCAATGCGCCGCTGCCGGCGAAACAGTCGAGGCAGCGCGCGCCCTGAATCACCGGCGCCAGCCAGTTGAACAGGGTTTCGCGTACCCGATCGGTGGTGGGGCGCAGCCCCGGGCTGTTCGGCACCGGGAGTTTGCGACCGCGCCATTGGCCGCCGATGATGCGGATCTGTCCGGCTGCGGCCTGGGGCGGTTTTTTGGCCGCCGCCCGTGGCGAGAGTCTTGTCATAAGCGTTGTTTGGTTTCTTTCGCGGCGCGGGGCCGCCGAGGTTAACGAAAAGTTGTCCCTATTCTACCGGTGACGGGCGTCGGGGGGAACGGTAAAACGTTGTTGTCTGATTTCACGCCGGAAAGCATGCCGGATGCGTGTTGCTGGGCGAGGGAAAGTGATAGACTCGGCGGATTATTGTCAGCATATATCCTTCAGGTATGGAGGGTAAGCGAGCCTTCGGTACGGAGTAGAGTCATAACATGGCAAAAGATAAGAAACGTGGGTTTTTCTCCTGGCTGGGGTTTGGCCAGAAGGAGAAGGAAGAAGAGCAACAGCAACCTGAGCCGTCGGTAGAGCAGGCGGAACCTCAGGCCGCGGAGACGCCGGCTGAACCGGTCACCGCCAAGCTGGATGACAAGCTCCCCGCCCAGGAATCTGAACCTGCCGCCTCCGTCGACACCCCGGGAGAGTGGGATAACGGTCAGGCCGGCGAGCAAATCGCGGAAAATCTGCCGGCAGCGGCCGAGCATCCGGCGGCGCAAGCGCTGGCCGAAGAGATCGTCAGCGTCACCGAACAGGTGGCGGCGCAGCAGCAACCTGTCACCGAACCCGAGCCGGTTGTCGAACCCGAGCCGGTCGTAGAGCCTGAGCCGGTCGTTGAGCCTGAGCCGGTCGTCGAACCTGAGCCGGTCGTCGAACCCGAGCCGGTTGTCGAGCCAGAGCCGGTCGTCGAGCCCGAGCCGGTCGTTGTGCCTGAGCCGGTCGTCGAGCCAGAGCCGGTCGTCGAACCTGAGCCGGTCGTCGAACCCGAGCCGGTCGTTGAGCCCGAGCCAGTCGTTGAACCGGAACCGGTTGTTGAACCCGAGCCAGTCGTTGAGCCAGTGCCGGAAGCGGAAGAAGAGCCGCTGGAACCCGTCGTGCCGGCCGCTGCGCAAGAGCAAGAGCGCCCGACCAAAGAGGGCTTCTTCGCGCGCCTGAAGCGCAGCCTGCTGAAGACCAAGCAGAACCTCGGCTCCGGCTTTATGGGGCTGTTCCGCGGTAAAAAGATCGACGACGACCTGTTCGACGAGCTGGAAGAACAGCTGCTGATCGCTGACGTTGGCGTGGACACCACGCGCAAAATCATCACCTCCCTGACCCAGCACGCCAGCCGCAAGCAGCTGAAAGACGCCGAAGCGCTGTACGGCAAGCTGAAGGAGGAAATGTCCGAAATTCTGGCCAAGGTCGATCAGCCGCTGGATGTCAGCGGGAAAACCCCGTATGTCATCCTGATGGTCGGCGTGAACGGCGTGGGTAAAACCACCACCATCGGCAAGCTGGCGCGCCAGTTCCAGGCGGAAGGCAAGTCGGTGATGCTGGCCGCGGGGGACACCTTCCGCGCCGCGGCGGTGGAGCAGCTGCAGGTGTGGGGTGAACGCAACCGCATTCCGGTGGTGGCGCAGCATACCGGCGCGGATTCCGCTTCGGTGATCTTCGATGCGGTGCAGGCCGCCAAGGCGCGCGGCATCGATGTGTTGATCGCCGATACCGCCGGCCGTCTGCAGAATAAATCGCACCTGATGGAAGAGCTGAAGAAGATCGTCCGCGTCATGAAAAAACTGGACGACCAGGCCCCCCATGAGGTTATGCTGACGCTCGATGCCAGCACCGGCCAGAATGCGGTCAGTCAGGCGAAATTATTTAATGAGGCCGTGGGCTTAACCGGCATCACGCTGACTAAACTGGACGGTACCGCCAAGGGTGGGGTGATCTTCGCCATCGCCGATCAGTTCGGTATCCCGATTCGCTATATCGGCGTCGGGGAAGGCATCGAAGATTTGCGGCCGTTTAAGGCTGACGATTTTATTGAGGCACTTTTTGCCCGAGAGGATTAATACGGATGATTCGCTTTGAACAGGTCAGTAAAGCTTATCTGGGCGGACGGCAAGCGCTGCAGGGGGTTGATTTCCATCTGCGCCCGGCGGAAATGGCGTTTCTGACCGGCCATTCCGGCGCGGGGAAAAGTACCCTGCTGAAACTGATTTGCGGTATCGAACGGCCCAGCGCCGGCCACATCTGGTTTGGCGGCCACGACATCAGCCGTTTGAAAAACCGCGAGGTGCCGTTCCTGCGCCGGCAGATCGGCATGATCTTCCAGGATCACCACCTGCTGCTGGATCGCACGGTGTATGACAACGTGGCGATGCCGCTGATCATCGCCGGCGCCAGCACCGAAGACATCCGTCGCCGCGTCTCCGCCGCGCTGGATAAGGTCGGTCTGCTGGATAAAGCGAAGAACTTCCCGATTCAGCTGTCCGGCGGTGAGCAGCAGCGCGTGGGCATCGCCCGCGCGGTGGTGAACAAGCCGGCGGTGCTGCTGGCGGATGAACCGACCGGTAACCTGGACGATGCGCTGTCGGAAGGCATTTTGCGCCTGTTTGAAGAATTCAACCGCGTCGGCGTGACCGTTCTGATGGCGACGCACGACACCGGGCTTATCGCCCGCCGCAATTACCGCATCCTGACGCTGAGCCAGGGCCGCATGCAAGGAGGCGCTCATCATGGCCAATAACGCAAAAACCGCCAAGAGCAAGGCGCTGCGCGGCGGCTGGCGCGAACAGTGGCGTTACGCCTGGATGAACGCCATCAAAGACATGCTGCGTCAGCCGTTGGCGACGCTGCTGACGGTGATGGTGATCGCCATTTCCCTGACGCTGCCGAGCGTGTGCTATATCGTGTGGAAAAACGTCAGCACCGCGGCCAGCCAGTGGTATCCAACGCCGCAGCTGACCGTCTATCTGGATAAATCGCTCGATGACGACGCCGCGCTGAAAGTGCTCGACGCCATCAAGGCGGAAGCCGGCGTGGAGAAGGTGAACTACCTGTCGCGTGAAGAAGCGCGCGGCGAGTTCCGCAACTGGTCGGGCTTTGGCGGCGCGCTGGACATGCTGGAAGAGAACCCGCTGCCGGCGGTGGCGATCGTCACGCCGAAGCTGAGCTTCCAGAGTTCGGACACCCTCAACACCCTGCGCGATCGCGTGGCGGCGGTGCAGGGCGTAGAAGAAGTGCGTATGGATGACAGCTGGTTTGCCCGCCTGGCGGCGCTGACCGGGCTGGCGGGCCAGATCGCGGCGATTATCGGCGTGCTGATGATTGTGGCGGTGTTCCTGGTGATCGGCAACAGCGTGCGTCTGAGCATCTTCAGCCGCCGCGACACCATCAACGTGATGAAACTGATCGGCGCCACCGACGGTTTTATCCTGCGGCCGTTCCTCAACGGCGGGGCGATGCTGGGCTTTGCCGGCGCGCTGCTGTCGCTGGTGCTGTCCGGCGCGCTGGTGTGGCAGCTGGAGTCGGTGGTCGCCGGGGTAGCCAAGGTATTCGGCACCACCTTCACCCTGCACGGGCTGGGCTGGGATGAGGCGCTGCTGCTGCTGATCATCTCCGCGATGATCGGCTGGATCGCCGCCTGGCTGGCGACGGTGCAACATTTACGCCGATTTACACCACAGTAAGATTTTTTTGGTATACTCTTCTCCTGCTGCTTTTGATCGCGTTGCGGGAGAAGAGTGACCTCAAGCGAAGTCAGCACCATCCCTCTCTTCTTAGCGCACAAATTCCCTATCGGCCTGCACCTTCGTCACGTATTGTCAGCAACAATGCTTGCAAAAAAGGGTGAACTTTTAGGGCGGAGTACGGTCAAAAATTGCAGCAAATGTTAAGGTGCCCGGCGTGTGGAACCGCTTTTGCTTCAGCAACTGCCGTAGAATCAATCATTTCCCCGCTGTAATAATCACCTGCATGATTTTGTATTCTCATAGAGAGGGTTTGAATGACCAAAGAAATGCAAACTTTAGCCTTAGTACCCCAAGGTAGCTTGGAAGCCTATATCCGGGCAGCCAACGCCTATCCGATGCTGACGGCAGAGGAAGAGCGGGAGCTGGCTGAACGGCTGCATTATCAGGGCGATCTGGATGCCGCTAAGCAGCTCATCCTGTCTCACCTGCGCTTTGTCGCTCATATTGCCCGCAACTATTCAGGCTATGGTCTGCCGCAGGCGGATCTGATTCAGGAAGGCAATATCGGCCTGATGAAAGCCGTTCGCCGCTTCAACCCTGAAGTCGGCGTGCGTCTGGTTTCCTTTGCGGTGCATTGGATTAAGGCGGAAATCCACGAGTACGTATTGCGCAACTGGCGCATCGTGAAAGTGGCGACCACCAAAGCGCAGCGCAAGCTGTTCTTTAACCTGCGCAAAACCAAACAGCGTTTGGGCTGGTTCAACCAGGACGAAGTGGAACTGGTGGCCCGTGAGCTGGGCGTAACCAGCAAAGACGTGCGCGAGATGGAATCTCGCATGGCGGCGCAGGACATGACGTTCGATCCGACTCCGGACGACGAGGCCCGCGATGGCCAGTCGATGGCGCCGGTGCTGTACCTGCAGGACAAGAGCTCGGACTTCGCCGAAGGCATCGAGGAAGATAACTGGGAAAGCAACGCCGCAGACAAACTGGCCTATGCGCTGGAAGGTTTGGACGAGCGCAGCCAGCATATCATTCGTGCCCGTTGGTTGGACGACGACAACAAGTCGACGCTGCAGGAGCTGGCCGATCAGTATGGCGTTTCCGCCGAGCGCGTGCGCCAGTTGGAAAAGAACGCCATGAAGAAACTGAAAATGGCGATCGAAGCCTGAGTCGATGCGAGATTCGATAAAAAAGCCCGGCAAGCCGGGCTTTTTAGTGCCTGAAATCCGGCGCTATGGCGCCACGGCGGCAAAGTCTGGCGCCGGGCAATCGTAGCCGAATTTCGCCGCCCACGGGTAGCGGGTGCCGGTGTTGATGTAGCGCTGATAAAGTGCCCGGCCAGTTTTGGCGTCGCGCTTGATAACCCAGCTGGCGGCGTTACACAGCACGGCGGCATAGGCCTGGCTCTTCGGCGGCAGCAGATCGGCCGCCTGCTGCGCCAGCCCAACCGCCTGCCAGCGATAGTGCAGGAAACGGTTGTCTTCCGCCGGTAGCGCCGCCTTGGCGCGTGCCGCTTCCGCACTGTCGATCCAACTTTTGTGCTTCAGCTCGCGGGTATCGAACGCATCCCCCAGATAGGAATAGCCGGCGCCATAGATGGCGTAGTCCGGCGTCATCTCATAGCCGGTAAACTCCAGCCCCTGGGCGCGCAGCAGGTTGGCGGCGCGATAGTAAGCCTGCGCACGAGCCAGCGGTGCGGCGGATTTGTCCTTGGCGGCCTTCAGCTCGTCGGCGTACTGCTGCGCCGCCTGCCGGTAGTTGGGGATATCGAAGTAGGCCAGCGCCTCCGGCGCTCTTCCGGCGCGCATCAGCCGCCGCGCCAGCAGTTCGCGCAGCTGCACCTCCGGCGTGATCTGCTGGCCGCCGTAGTCGTCCGGGTTAACCGGCTTGAGCGGCGTCGTCGGCGCCGGGGCGTGCTTATCGACAAAGCCTTTCAACTCATCGACGGTCAGCACTCGCTCCGCCACATCGGCCACGTCGGCCCAATAGAGCGCCTTGCCGCGATACAGCAGGTCCATCGCCTGCAGATAATCGCCGCGGTTCAGCGCCAGGATGGCCTGTTCGCCAGCCACCCGGCATTCGGGCACGATGGTTTCCGCAACAAAGTCGGCGTTGCGTTGCTCGCCCCAGCTTTCGTCGGTGGGGAATGCGCTTGCCGCCTTGGCGTAGGCGGCGGTGGCGGCTTTCACATCGCCGTCGCGCAGCGCCATTTTGGCGCGCAGCCACCACGCCAGGCCGCTGTCGCCGGCGTTTTTCAGCAGGCTTGCCGCCATCGGGTACTGCCCGGAGCGGTAAGCCAATGCCGCCAGCCGATCGCTGCCGGCGAAGCCGCTTTTCACTGAGCCGTCCAGCAGCGTCAGGATCTGGTTGATGATTTGTGCGGAGCGGCCGTTGCCGTCGGTATCCGCCATTTGCAGGTTGCCGCTGCGGGCGAACAGCTCAATGGTCACCAGCTGTTGGATCAACGGATCGCCGATAACCTGCTTCAGCGTGTCCAAATGGTCGGGATTGACCAGGAAGCTGGAAACGTACTGCAGCGACTGCCCGCCGCTCGGATCGCCCTGTGCCGCCTGCTGTGCGTACAGGTGGGCGGCGGGGGCGACGTCACCCAGCCACAGGTGGATGCGCGCCTGTTGCCCAAGGCTGCTCAGCGCCAGCTGATCGGGATCGGCGGTACCGTTTTTCACCCGATCGATCACCTGCTGGAATGCTGCCAGCGCCTGTTCGAGCGCGGCTTTTGGCGGATGCTCGGCGGCGGGGGCTGTTTCACCGGATTCATTCACCGGCGTTCCGTGGTCCGCCATCAGTACCCGCCCCAGCGAATACTGCGCCCGCAGCCCCCAATCGCCCTGCTCGGCGGTCGGTAGCTTCAGCACCTGCTGGAAATAGTCTGCGGCGCGCGGATCGTGGCTGGCGAAAGCCACGGCGCCCAGTTGATAGAGACGCGCAGCGTTGGACAACCCTTGCGTATTGACGGCGTCAGCCTCTTCCACCGTTTTGGCGGCGCGCATTTTGCCGATCGCTATCGTTTCCGGCGATTGCGGCATCGGTTTCGGCGGCATCGGCGGCGGCGGGGCCTGCCAGTGCGGCAACTGACTGTCTGCCGGCACCAGCCGACCGGCTTCGAAGGCGAAATTGCCCTCCGGCATATACAGCAGGGTGCCGTTGCGATCGATCAGCAGCCGGTTAGGAAAATCCGGGCCGCAGGCATAGCCGTTCAGCGGCAGCGCCAGCGCGGCGCCGATCAGCATGGCCAGCGGAAGAAGGCGGCGGGTGTTCCGTGCCGCGCGCGTATCAAGGTGTGACAAGGGTGCCTCCTGGCGTCAGTTGTTGGCAGCGCAGCCAGCCCAGCGGCCGGGATTGCCCGGCGCGCAGCTGATCGCCGCTGATGCGAATAAAGCGTTGCCGTTGCGGTGCGGATTCCAGCCGGTAGTTGCCGACCGCGTCCGCCGCCAGACAGTCGTCGGCGCGGATGATGACTTCTTGCGGCAGCGGGGCGTCCACCGGCCCGTTGTTATGAATTATCAGATCATACAGCCCGTTTTGCTGTGGCTGAGGCCTAAATTTTACCTGCCAGTCGACATTCAGCGGCCGCCGTTCGATCACCGCTCGCAGCGTGGCGAGCGACCAGGCGCGCCGATCGTCCGCCAGCGGCAAGCGGAACCAGATAATGCCGCGCAGCCGGGGCGGCGTTTTCTGCGCCAGCGTTTGCAGAAAATCGGCGATCTGCTGCGGCGCGACCGTCAGTTCGCGGCCGTTGCCCGCCACGCGCAGCGAGGATTCGCTCTCCACCTGCGCGCCCTGCGCATCAAACCCCAGCAGCGCCATGCCGTAGGCCGGCAGCGCGACGCGAAACGGCTTCGGTGTGACGGCGGCGTACTGCCGCACCCAGCGTAGCGCCAAGGGGCCGTCAAACAGCCCCTGCTGCGGCGAGAGCACCGCATGCACCTGCAGGACGGAGCTGTCGGCCTGTTGCAGTACGCCGGGCAGGTCGGGCGAGCCGATCCAGGCCGGCAGGGCGGTGATGCCGAGTTGCAAAGCGGCGGGCAGCCGTTGGCGTAGCCGCTGCAGAAAGCGTTGATAGTCCGGCAGGCGGGCGGTGGCGGCGTCATGATCGATCTCGACGCCGGTGACGTGCAGCCCGTCCGCCTGCCAGCGTTGGGTGAGCGCCAGCAGCCGCTGGATAATGGCTTCCTGGTCCAGCTGCGGCAGCTGGCCGTCGAGGCGCGCCACCAGCCAGAGCGGGCGGCCGTCCTGCTTCAGCAGGCTGAGATCGGCCGGGATTTCCCGCCAGCCCTCGCGTGGATGCACCTGCAGCGCCAGCACCCGCAGCCCGGCGAACAGATCGCGGCTGCGCGCCAGTGCATCGGCGTGTTGCGGTGTCCAAACCCGCTGCCAAACGTAAACCTGCTGATCCCAGCCTGAGGCCTGGCGCAGCGCCTGCTGACGCCCGGCGAACCAGGCCGCCAACCCCAGCGCAATCAAAACCAGCGCCGCCAACCGGCGTTTCATTTTTGCCAGAGATCGCCCTGCGGCGCGAAGCCGCAGGCGCGCATGAAGTTATCGACTTCCCCACGTTCGCGCGGCGCCAGACCGGCGGTCGACAGCTGCCAATGGGCGACCTGCGGCAGCTGACGCTGTGCATCTTGCACCAGGTAAAGACCGACGCCGCGGCGGCGCGTCACTTCGCGCACCAGCAAGTCCTGCAGCTCGGCGCGGTCATCCTGCAGCGCAATTTTCACCGCGCCCAGCAGACGCTCGTTGAAGCGGGCGGCGAACAGCGCCTTGCCGCCGCTCAACCAGCTCTGCCACTGTTCCGGCTGCTGATGCGGCCAAATTTTACCGAGATCGATAAGGTCTTGCGGGGACAGCGCGGTCAGGCGCTCGATGGTCAGTTTCATGCAGAATTTCCGCGCAGCTAAATGATGCCGACAGTGTAATAGATCTTGTGCAGAGCGTTGTGTAAGTTTTTCTGTACGATTACTGTGCAATATGTTTTTTGCACGGGGCATTTTCCGAGTAAATAGTTAGTAAAGGGATTGTTAACCAGCACAACGCGCTACGCCTCAAGGTAAACGGCGCAGATTTAATTCGAATTTTATCCTGTTTACACCGCTTGTTTCTGCCTGATGAAGTTGATTTGCAGCAGAAAATTCCTGTTTAATGGCATGAAAAATAAAGTCTTATTATAAAATGATGCCGAAAAAGCGCCTAAATCATTATTACTTATAACAAAAGCGGTCAATAACGATCGGGCGCAGGCAAACACAACAGGTACGTTCACAACGACAGATGGGGATTTGCGGATGAAATTAACAACAGGTAAGGCACTGCTGGCGGGTTGCATTGCGATGGCCATGAGCCAGGCGGCTATGGCGAAAGACATCAAGGTGGCGATCGTCGGGGCGATGTCCGGCCCGGTCGCGCAGTATGGCGATATGGAGTTTACCGGCGCGCGCCAGGCGATTGCCGACATCAACGCCAAGGGCGGCATCAAGGGCGACAAGCTGGTCGGCGTGGAATACGACGACGCCTGCGATCCGAAACAGGCGGTTGCGGTCGCCAACAAGGTGATCAACGACGGCATTCGTTACGTGATTGGCCACCTGTGTTCCTCTTCCACCCAGCCGGCGTCCGATATCTATGAAGACGAAGGCGTGATCATGATTACCCCGGCGGCCACCAACGCCGATCTGACTACTCGCGGCTACAAGATGATCCTGCGCACCACCGGTCTGGATTCGGATCAGGGCCCGACCGCCGCCAAATACATCCTCAGCGATATCAAGCCGAAGCGCATCGCCGTGGTGCACGATAAGCAGCAATACGGCGAAGGCCTGGCGCGCTCGGTGCGCGACAGCCTGAAAAAACAGGGCACCGAAGTGGCGATGTTCGAAGGCATCACCGCCGGCGACAAAGACTTCTCCACCCTGGTGGCGCGCCTGAAGAAAGAGAATATCGATTTCGTGTATTTCGGCGGTTACTACCCGGAAATGGGCCAGATCCTGCGTCAGGCCAAACAGGCCGGGTTGACCACCCGCTTCATGGGGCCGGAAGGCGTGGGTAACTCCTCGCTGTCCAACATCGCCGGCGCCGCCTCGGAAGGCATGCTGGTGACGCTGCCGAAACGCTACGATCAGGTGCCCTCCAACCAGCCGATCGTCGATGCGCTGAAAGCCAAGAAGCTGGATCCGACCGGCCCGTTCGTCTGGACTACCTATGCCGCGCTGCAGTCGCTGACCACCGGGATGGAGCGCAGCGGCAGCCAGGAGCCGGCGGACATCGTCAAGGATCTGAAAACCGGCAAACCGGTGGACACCGTGATGGGGCCGCTGAGCTGGGATGACAAGGGCGACCTGAAAGGCTTCGAGTTCGGCGTGTTCGAGTGGCATGCCAACGGCACGTCCACACCGATCAAATAAGCCATAATGATTAGGGTGGGGCGCAGTTTGCTGCGCCCGGCGGGTCGGCTTGCCGGCCCCGTCTCCCTTTACCCGCCGGTTCTCCGTCGGCGGGTTTCGCAGCCAAGGGTTCAGAGTATGTCAGAGCAGCTCCTCTATTTTCTGCAGCAGATGTTCAACGGCTTAACGTTGGGCAGCACCTATGCATTGATCGCCATCGGTTACACCATGGTTTACGGCATCATCGGCATGATCAACTTCGCCCACGGCGAGGTGTACATGATCGGCAGCTATGTCTCCTTTATCGTTATCGCCGCCCTGATGATGCTCGGCATCGACGTCGGCTGGTTGCTGATCGGCGCCGCGTTCCTGGTCTCGATCGTCATCGCCAGCGCCTACGGCTGGAGCATCGAGCGGGTAGCCTACAAACCGGTGCGCAACTCCAAGCGCCTGATTGCGCTGATCTCGGCCATCGGCATGTCGATATTCCTGCAAAACTATGTCAGCCTGACGCAGGGTTCGCGCGATCTGGCGCTGCCCAGCCTGGTGACCGGCCAGTGGGTGCTGGGGGAAAGCAACGGCTTCGCCGCCACCATCAGCACCATGCAGCTGACCATCTGGCTCGTGACCTTCCTGGCGATGCTGGCGCTGACGCTGTTTATCCGCTATTCACGCATGGGCCGCGCCTGCCGCGCCTGCGCGGAAGACCTGAAGATGGCCAGCCTGCTGGGCATCAACACCGACCGGGTGATCTCGCTGACCTTCGTCATCGGTGCGGTGATGGCGGCGGTGGCCGGGGTGTTGCTCGGCCAGTTCTACGGCGTCATCAACCCTTACATCGGCTTTATGGCCGGTATGAAAGCCTTTACCGCTGCGGTCCTGGGCGGCATCGGCAGCATTCCCGGCGCGATGATCGGCGGCCTGGTGCTGGGCGTGGCGGAAGCGCTGACCTCCGCTTATTTGAGCACCGAATACAAAGACGTGGTGTCGTTCGCGTTGCTGATCGTGGTGCTGCTGATCATGCCGACCGGCATTCTTGGGCGTCCGGAGGTTGAGAAAGTATGAAACTCAATCTGCTTAATGCGCTGATCGCCACGGCGGTGCTGTTCGTGATGGCGTCGTTCCTGATGGGCATGCAGCTCAGCCTGGACGGCACCAAACTGGTGGTGCACGGCGCGGCGGAAGTGCGCTGGATGTGGATCGGCATCGGCTGCGTCATCGTCTTTTTCTTCCAGCTGTTGCGCCCGCTGCTGCAGCAGGGCTTGAAAAAGGTCTCCGGCCCGGCGTTCGTGCTGCCGAGCTTCGACGGCACCACGCCGCGGCAAAAGCTGCTGGCGGCTCTGCTCATCGTCGCGGCGGTCGCCTGGCCGTTCCTGGTGTCGCGCGGCACGGTGGATATCGCCACCCTGACGCTGATCTACGTGATGCTGGGCCTCGGCCTCAACGTGGTGGTGGGTTTGTCCGGTCTGCTGGTGCTCGGCTACGGCGGTTTCTACGCCATCGGCGCCTACACCTACGCGCTGCTGAATCACTATTACGGTTTCGGATTTTGGGAGAGCCTGCCGCTGGCGGGTATCGTCACCGCCGCCTTCGGCTTCCTGCTCGGTTTCCCGGTGCTGCGGCTGCGCGGCGACTACCTGGCGATCGTGACGCTCGGCTTCGGCGAGATCGTGCGCATCCTGCTGCTGAACAATACCGAGATCACCGGCGGGCCGAACGGCATCAGCCAGATCCCGAAACCGACCTTTTTCGGCCTGGAATTTAACCGCAGCGTGCGCGACGGCGGTTGGGATACCTTCCATAACTTCTTCGGCCTGAAATACGATCCGAGCGATCGCATCGTGTTCCTGTACCTGGTGGCGCTGCTGCTGGTGGTGCTGACGCTGTTCGTCATCAACCGCCTGCTGCGCATGCCGCTCGGGCGCGCCTGGGAAGCGCTGCGTGAAGACGAGATCGCCTGCCGCTCGCTGGGCCTCAGCCCGACGCGCATCAAGCTGACCGCCTTTACCATCAGCGCCGCCTTCGCCGGGTTTGCCGGCACGCTGTTCGCCGCGCGCCAGGGTTTCGTCAGCCCGGAATCCTTCACCTTCGTCGAGTCGGCCTTCGTATTGGCGATCGTGGTGTTGGGGGGCATGGGCTCGCAGTTCGCGGTCATTCTGGCGGCGATCCTGCTGGTGGTGTCGCGCGAGCTGATGCGCGATCTGAATGAATACAGCATGTTGCTGCTGGGTGCGCTGATGGTGCTGATGATGATTTGGCGGCCGCAGGGGCTGTTGCCGATGAAACGGCCGCAGCTGAAGCTGCAGGCGGCGGACATTCACGCGGGCAAGGGGGAACAGGCATGAGCGTTCAACCTTTACTTCAGGTGGAAGGCCTGTCGATGCGTTTCGGCGGGCTGCTGGCGGTCAACAATGTGGCGTTGACGCTGAACGAAGGCGAAATCGTGTCGCTGATCGGCCCCAACGGCGCCGGTAAAACCACGGTATTCAACTGCCTGACCGGTTTTTACCGCCCGAGCGGCGGCACCATCAAATTGCGCGATCGCCATCTGGAAGGGCTGGCGGGGCAGGCCATTGCCCGTATGGGCGTGGTACGCACCTTCCAGCATGTGCGGCTGTTCCGTGAAATGACGGTGATTGAGAACCTGCTGGTGGCGCAGCATCAGCACCTGAAAAGCGGCGTGTTCGCCGGGTTGCTGAAAACCCCGGCCTTCCGCCGCGCCGAAGCCGAGGCGCTGGCGCGCGCGGCGGAGTGGCTGGAGCGCGTCGGCCTGCTATCGATGGCCAACCGTTCGGCGGGCAACCTGGCCTACGGGCAGCAGCGTCGGCTGGAGATCGCCCGCTGCATGGTGACCCGGCCGGAGCTGCTGATGCTGGACGAACCGGCCGCCGGCCTCAACCCGAAAGAGACCGACGAGCTGGATCATCTGATCGTCGAGCTGCGCGATCGGTATAAGGTCTCGGTGCTGCTGATCGAGCACGACATGAAGCTGGTGATGGGCATTTCCGATCGCATTTACGTGGTGAATCAGGGCACGCCGCTGGCGCAGGGCACACCGGCGGAGATCCGTAACAACCCGGACGTGATCCGGGCTTATTTGGGCGAAGAATAATATGTTGTCATTCAATCAGGTATCCGCCCATTACGGCAAAATTCAGGCGCTGCATCAGGTCAGTCTCACGATAAGTCAGGGTGAAATCGTGACGTTAATCGGCGCCAACGGCGCCGGTAAAACCACGCTGCTCGGCACCCTGTGCGGCGAACCGCGCGCCAGCGAAGGCAGCATCGTCTTTCAGGGCCAGGACATCACCCAGTGGCAAACCTCGCGCATCATGCGTGAAGCGGTGGCGATCGTACCGGAAGGGCGGCGCGTCTTCTCGCGCATGACGGTGGAAGAAAACCTGGCGATGGGCGGCTTCTTCGCCGATCGTCACCAGTATCAACAGCGCATCGAACGGGTGTTCACGCTGTTCCCGCGCCTGCTGGAGCGCCGAAGCCAGCGCGCCGGCACCATGTCCGGCGGCGAGCAGCAAATGTTGGCCATCGGCCGCGCGCTGATGAGCCAGCCGAAGCTGCTGCTGCTCGACGAACCTTCGCTTGGGCTGGCGCCCATCATCATCCAGCAGATTTTCGACATCATTCAGCAACTGCGGGAAGAGGGCATGACCATCTTCCTGGTGGAGCAAAACGCCAATCAGGCGCTGAAATTGGCGGACCGCGGTTATGTGCTGGAAAACGGCCGCGTGGTGTTGGAAGATACGGGGGCTGCATTGTTAGCCAACGAAGCAGTGAGGTCGGCGTATCTGGGCGGTTAATCCGCCCCCCTACGAATTAAAATAATCAGGTACGAGAAGAAGAAATGAAGACAGAAGGGTTACTCGCGCAGCGCATCGTTAACGTAAAAAGTTCGGCCATCCGTGAATTGCTTAAGCACAGCAAGATGGAACACGTCATTTCGCTGGCGGGCGGCATCCCCTCTGATGCGCTGTTCGATTTCGAAGGATTGAGCATTGCCACCCAGCAGGCGATCACCGAACAGCCGAAAAGCGCGTTCCAGTATGGCCTGACCGAGGGCAGCCCGCTGCTGCGTGAGCGCATCTGCGCGCTGTGCGCCGAGCGCGGCGTCACCGCGCGCGCGGAAGAGGTGATGGTCACCGCCGGCTCTCAGCAGGCACTGGATTTGGTGATGCGCGCCATCGTCAACCCGGGCGACGTGTTCGTGGTGGAGCGCCCGACCTACCTGGCGGCGCTGCAAACGCTGGAACTGGCGGAAGCCAACATCATGTCGGTCTCGTCCGACAGCGACGGCATGGTGGTGGAAGAGCTGGCCGAGCTGCTGAAAACCCAGCGTATCAAGGGCGTGTACGTGGTGCCGAACTTCGGCAACCCGAGCGGCATCACCCTCAGCGCCGCGCGCCGCGAACTGCTGGTGAAGCTGGCCGCCGAACATAACTTCCTGATCATCGAAGACGATCCGTACGGCGAGCTGCGTTTCACCGAAGAGCGCCACCCGACGCTGCATCAGGTGTCGCAGCGGGTGCTGGGCAATACCGACCACATCATCTATACCTCGACCTTCTCCAAGATCCTGGCGCCGGGCCTGCGCCTGGGATGGGCGATCCTGCCGCCGTTCCTGCTGCATAAAGTGGCGATCATCAAACAGGCGGCGGATCTGCACGCCAGCGCCCTGTCGCAGAGCATCGTCGAATGCTACCTCGGCCTGGATCGCCTGCCGGCCCAGATCGACAAGATCCGCGCCGCCTACAAACAGAAGGGCGAGATCCTGGCCGGTTTGGTGGAGCAGGAGCTGGGCGACTACATCACCTTCGATAAACCGAAGGGCGGCATGTTCCTGTGGGCGCGTTTCCGCCAGCCGTTCAACGCCACCGAATGGCTGAACACCACGCTGCAGCAGGGCGTGGTGTTCGTGCCGGGGGAATACTTCTTCTCCGACAACCCGGATCGTTCGACCTTCCGCCTGTCGTTCGCCACCGCCACCGAGCAGCAGATGCAAGAAGCGGTGGCGCGCCTGCGCCGTTCGCTATAAGCCTCGCGGCGGCGGAGCCGATGCCCGCCGCCGACATCAAACCGCCATCTTCACTTCACCTTGCCGTCATGTGGCTGTCATCTAACGGTTATTTTTCTGTCATCCGCGCATGGCATGTTAGCTTCCGAACAAAAAACTGATTCTTTTCGCTCACGCGCTTTTACACCAGCTTTTTCAGGAGTTAGGCATGCTCACCTACGCTATTCGCAAAACCACGCTGTGCGTCGCATTGACCCTGGCGGTCAGCGCCCAGGCGCTGGCGGCGACAGAAATCCCGTTCTGGCATTCGATGGAAGGCGAACTGGGTAAAGAAGTGGACTCTCTGGCGGATCGCTTCAACCAGTCGCACAGCGACGTCAAGATTGTGCCGGTTTATAAAGGCAACTACGAACAGAGCCTGGCGGCGGGTATCGCCGCTTACCGCTCCGGCAAGGCGCCGGCGATCTTGCAGGTTTACGAAGTGGGCACCGCCACCATGATGGCCAGCAAAGCCATCAAGCCGGTCTACGAAGTGTTTAAAGAGGCCGGTATCAACTTCGACGAATCGGTGTTCGTGCCGACGGTGGCCGGCTATTACACCGACAACAAGAGCGGGCATCTGCTGTCGCAGCCGTTCAACAGCTCCACGCCGGTGCTGTACTACAACAAAGACGCCTTCAAAAAGGCCGGCCTGAACCCGGATCAACCGCCGAAAACCTGGCAGGAACTGGCGGCAGATACCGCCAAGCTGCGCGAAGCCGGCATGAAGTGCGGTTACGCCAGCGGCTGGCAGGGTTGGATCCAACTGGAGAACTTCAGCGCCTGGCACGGCGTGCCGTTTGCCAGCGAAAACAACGGTTTCGGCGGCACCAGTGCCAAGCTGGAGTTCAACCAACCGCTGCAGGTCAAGCATATCGCGCTGCTCGAAGCGATGAACAAGAAGGGTGATTTCACCTACTTCGGCCGCAAAGACGAATCCACCGAGAAGTTCTACAACGGCGATTGCGCCATCACCACCGCCTCATCCGGTTCGCTGGCGGACATCAAGCACTACGCCAAATTCAACTACGGCGTCGGCATGATGCCTTACGACGCTGACGCGAAAAACGCGCCGCAGAACGCCATCATTGGCGGGGCCAGCCTGTGGGTGATGAACGGCAAAGACGCCGCCACCTACAAGGGCGTAGCCGAATTCCTGCAGTACCTGGCGCAGCCGGAAATCGCCGCCGAATGGCACCAGAAGACCGGCTATCTGCCGATCACCACCGCGGCTTACGACCTGACCAAGCAGCAGGGCTTCTATGACAAGAACCCGGGCGCCGACGTCGCCACTCGCCAGATGCTGAACAAGCCGCCGTTGCCGTTCACCAAGGGCCTGCGCCTGGGCAACATGCCGCAGATCCGCAGCGTGGTTGATGAGGAGCTGGAAGGCGTGTGGACCGGCAAGAAAACGCCTCAGCAGGCGTTGGACGCCGCCGTGCAGCGCGGTGACGTGCTGCTGCGTCGCTTCGAAGCATCAACCAAATAACCCTGCGTCGCGGGCCCGGCGGACCGGGCTCGCGTCTTCACGCCGATCCTTCCGTGCCCGATTAATGGTTTAACTGCTATGTCATCTTCCCGTCCCGGTTTCGGCTGCAGCTGGTTGCCCTATGCATTGGTGCTGCCGCAGCTGCTGATTACCGCCGTCTTCTTTTTATGGCCCGCCGGCGAGGCGCTGTGGTATTCGGTGCAGAGTCTCGATCCGTTCGGCCTGTCCAGCCAGTTTGTCGGGCTGGATAACTTTAAGCAGCTGTTCCAGGATCCTTACTACCTCGACTCGTTCTACACCACGCTGATCTTCAGCTTCCTGGTGGCGGGCATCGGGCTGGCGGTCTCGCTGTTCTTCGCTGCGCTGGTGGACTACGTGCTGCGCGGCAGCCGCCTCTATCGCACGCTGATGATCCTGCCCTACGCGGTGGCGCCGGCGGTGGCGGCGGTGCTGTGGATCTTTCTGTTCAACCCCGGTCTGGGGTTGATCACCCACTTCCTCAATGGGCTGGGTTATAACTGGAACCATGCGCAAAACAGCGGCCAGGCGATGTTCCTGGTGGTGCTGGCCTCGGTATGGCAGCAGATAAGCTATAACTTCCTGTTTTTCCTCGCGGCGCTGCAGTCGATCCCGCGTTCGCTGGTGGAGGCGGCGGCCATCGACGGCGCCGGCCCGGTGCGGCGTTTCTTCCATCTGGTGCTGCCGCTGATCGCGCCGGTGAGCTTCTTCCTGCTGGTGGTCAATCTGGTGTACGCCTTCTTCGATACCTTCCCGGTGATCGACGCCGCCACCGGCGGCGGGCCGGTGCAGTCCACCACCACGTTGATCTACAAGATCTACCGCGAAGGCTTCGCCGGATTGGATCTCTCCAGCTCCGCCGCGCAGTCGGTGATCCTGATGTTGCTGGTGATCGGCCTGACGGTGATCCAGTTCCGCTTCGTTGAACGTAAGGTGCGCTACCAATGATTGAGAATCGACGCGGGCTGGACATCTTCAGCCATGTGATGCTGATTATCGGCGTGCTGGTGGTGCTGTTCCCGCTGTACGTGGCCTTTGTCGCCGCCACGCTGGACGACAAACAGGTGTTTCAGGTGCCGATGACGCTGGTGCCCGGCGGCCACCTGTGGGAGAACATCCGCAATATCTGGCAGGGCGGCGTGGGCAACCTCAAAGTGCCGTTCTCGCTGCTGCTGCTGAACAGTGTGATCATGGCGCTGGCGATCACCTGCGGCAAGATCGCGGTGTCGGTGCTGTCGGCTTACGCCATCGTATATTTCCGTTTCCCGCTGCGCAGCCTGTTCTTCTGGCTGATTTTCCTCACCCTGATGCTGCCGGTGGAGGTGCGCATTTTCCCGACGGTGGAGGTGATCTCCAACCTCAACCTGCTGGACAGTTACACCGGCCTGACGCTGCCGCTGATGGCCTCGGCCACCGCCACCTTCCTGCTGCGCCAGTTCTTCATGACGCTGCCGGATGAGCTGCTGGAGGCGGCGCGCATCGACGGCGCCGGGCCGATGCGTTTCTTCTGGGACATCGTGCTGCCGCTGTCGAAAACCAATCTGGCGGCGCTGTTCGTCATCACCTTTATCTACGGCTGGAACCAATACCTGTGGCCGATCCTGATCACCAGCGACGCCTCGATGGGCACCGCGGTAGCGGGCATCAAGAGCATGATCTCCACTTCCGGCGCGCCGACCCAGTGGAACCAGGTGATGGCGGCGATGATTCTGACTTTATTGCCACCGCTGGCGGTGGTGCTTCTGATGCAGCGCTGGTTTGTGCGCGGTCTGGTTGATAGCGAGAAATAACGACGATGGCAGGATTAAAACTACAGGCGGTCACCAAGTCTTACGACGGTAAAACGCCGGTGATCAAACAGATCGATCTCGATGTGGCGGACGGTGAGTTCATCGTGATGGTCGGCCCGTCCGGCTGTGGCAAGTCCACGCTGCTGCGCATGGTGGCCGGGCTGGAACGCACCACCAGCGGCGATATTTATATCGATACCCGGCGCGTGACCGATCTGGAGCCCAAGGATCGCGGCATCGCGATGGTGTTCCAGAACTACGCGCTCTATCCGCACATGAGCGTGTACGACAACATGGCTTACGGCCTCAAGATCCGCGGTTTCGGCAAGGATCATATCCGCCAGCGGGTGGAGGAGGCGGCGCGCATTCTGGAGCTGGAGCCGCTGCTCAAGCGCAAACCCCGCGAGCTATCCGGCGGCCAGCGCCAGCGCGTGGCGATGGGGCGCGCCATCGTGCGCGAACCGGCGGTATTCCTGTTCGACGAGCCGCTGTCCAACCTGGACGCCAAACTGCGGGTGCAGATGCGCCTGGAGCTGCAACAGCTGCACCGACGCCTGAAAACCACCAGCCTGTACGTGACCCACGATCAGGTGGAGGCGATGACGCTGGCGCAGCGGGTGATCGTGATGAACAAGGGCGTGGCGGAGCAGATCGGCACCCCGAGCGAGGTATATCAGCGGCCGGCTTCGCTGTTCGTCGCCGGCTTTATCGGCTCGCCGGCGATGAACCTGCTGCCCGGCACCCTGAGCGCCGACGGCGGCCAGCTGCTGCTGGCGGACGGCATGGCGCTGCCGTTGCCGGCGGCCAAGCCGCAGTGGGCGGGGCGGCAGTTGACGCTGGGCATTCGGCCGGAGCATATTCAGCGGGTGGCGCAAGGCCAGGGCGTGCCGCTGCAGCTGCAGACGCTGGAACTGCTGGGGGCCGACAATCTGGCGCACGGCCAGTGGGGCGGCCACGGGGTGATCGCGCGGCTGTCGCATGAAACCTTGCCGGCGGCGGGCAGTACGCTATATTTGCAGCTGCCTGCTCAGGCGTTGCACTTCTTTGACACCCACAGCGGATTACGGATGGATTGATGACGAGACCCTGGCCTTACCCTCATATTGTCGCCCACCGCGGCGGCGGTTCTCTGGCGCCGGAAAACACCCTGGCGGCGATCGACGTCGGCGCGCGCCACGGCCACAAGATGATCGAGTTCGATGCCAAACTGGCGCAGGACGGACAAATTTTCCTGCTGCATGATGATACGCTGGATCGCACCAGCAACGGCTGGGGCGTGGCGGGCGAGCTGCCGTGGGATAAGCTGGTGCAGCTGGACGCCGGCAACTGGTACAGCTCGGCCTTCAAGGGCGAGCGGCTGCCGCTGCTGTCGGAGGTGGCGGAACGCTGCCGGGAACACGGTCTGATGGCCAATATCGAGATCAAACCGACCACCGGCAGCGACGACGAAACCGGCCGGGTGGTGGCGCTGGCGGCACGGCTGCTGTGGCAAGGGCAGACCGACCCGCTGCTCTCCTCCTTCTCGGTGGAAGCGCTGGCGGCGGCGCAACGCACCGTGCCGGATTTGCCGCGCGGCTTGCTGCTGGAGGACTGGGACGACAACTGGCGCGAGCTGACCGAACGTCTGGACTGCGTCTCGCTGCATATCGACCACAAGGCGCTGACTGCCGAACGGGTGACAGCGTTGAAAGACGCCGGTCTGCGCATTCTGGTGTATACCGTTAACCAGCCGGATCGCGCGCGCCTGCTGCTCGACTGGGGCGTTGACTGCATTTGCACCGACCGGATAGATTTGATTGGCCCGGAGTTCTAATCTGGCGCCGATGAATCCTGCGACGACAAGCCTTGCCGCCGCACCACCGGAAGGAATGCGATGCCTGGCTTTATCCTGTCACTGTGGCACCAGATGGTGCTGTCATTACCGCTGTTCGTCCTGATCGCGTTGGGTTATGGGCTGATTCGCTGGGGGAAATGGCCTACCAGCATCACCGATGGCCTGACGCGCTTTGTGTTTTCCCTCGCCTTGCCCGCCATGCTGTTTCGCATGATGTGCGACTTCTCGCAGCGTCCGGCGGTCGACGCTCGGCTGCTGATCGCGTTCTTCGGCAGTTGCCTGATCGTGTTCGTGCTCGGCCGTCTCGTCGCCCGGCACCTTTTCCGGCTGGATGGCGTCGCCGGGTCGGTGTTTGCGCTGGGTGGTATTTTCTCCAATAACGTGATGCTCGGTTTACCGATCGCCAGCGTGATGCTGGGGGAGGCGGCGATCCCGTCGGTGGCGCTGGTGCTGGTGTTCAACGGCCTGATCCTGTGGACGCTGGTCACGGTGTCGATCGAATGGGCGCGCAACGGCTCGCCGACGCTGGGGGGCTTTGCTAAAACCGCGCGCAGCGTGCTGACCAACCCGCTGATCGTCGGCATTTTGTCCGGCACGCTGTTTAGCCTGACCGGCCTGCCGCTGCCGGACTTCGTCGATCGGCCGGTCAGCATGCTCGGCCAGGTGGCGGCGCCGCTGTCGCTGGTGGTGCTTGGCATGGGGCTCGCCGAGTACCGCATCAGCGAAGGCTGGCAACTGAGCAGCGCCATCTGCGTGCTGAAGTTGCTGGTACAGCCGTTGGTGATTTGGCTGCTGGCCTGGATGATGGATCTGCCGCCGATGGAGACCCGCGTGGTGGTGCTGCTGGGCTCAATGGCGGTGGGGGTGAATGTCTACCTGATGTCACGTCAGTTCAATACGCTCACCGGCCCGGCCGCCACCAGCCTGGTGATGTCCACCGTGCTGGCGGCGATCACCACGCCGCTGATCCTCACCGTTATGGGCGTGCGGGCGTAGCCGGCAGCGGGGCCTGCGGCACCGCCGGCGCGGTGCGGTTGAACGGATCGCGCGGCTGGTTGCCGTTAGGCAGCAGCTGGCCGCCGTTCGGCGTGGTTTGCAACAGCTGTTGCCGTTGATTGTCGAACTGGCGCTGCTGTTGCAGGCGGCGTTGATCCATCTGCCGGTTGTTCAACAAGCGCTGTTGCTGCGCCTGTTGGCTGTTTTGGTTGAGAAGCTGCTGCTGTGAACGCAGATCGGTTACGCCGTTGGCCGCTGCAGCCAGGCCGGGCAGCAACAGCAGAGCGAACAGGATGTGAGACGTTTTCATGATGGTTACCTCGCTTTTTTATTAAGCCTAACCCAGCGGTGAAATTTTGCTGGTAGTTTGTATTTTGTTCAAATGTAAACCGCCTTTTCGCCAACGCGGTGCCCATCTTCCGTTACAATCGCCCTTTCGGTCTTTTTAGGGTGAACCCATCGTGCTGCTTTTGGTTATAACCACCATTCTGTGGGCGTTTTCTTTCAGCCTGATCGGCGAGTATTTGGCGGGTCAGGTCGACAGCGGGTTTTCGGCGCTGGTGCGCATCGGGCTGGCGGCGCTGGTGTTCCTGCCGTTCCTGCGTTGGCGCAATATCAAGCCCAGGGTGATCCTGCTGTATATGCTGGTGGGCGCCTTCCAGCTGGGCATCATGTATCTGTTCAGCTTCCGCGCCTATCTCTACCTGACGGTACCCGAATTCCTGCTGTTCACCGTGTTGACGCCGCTGTACATCACGCTGATCTACGACTTACTGAGCGGCCGACATTTACGCTGGGGCTATGTGTTCAGCGCGCTGCTGGCGGTGCTGGGCGCGGCGATCATTCGCTATCACCAACTGAGCGAACACTTCTGGTGGGGGCTGCTGTTGGTGCAGGCGGCGAACATCAGCTTCGCCATCGGCATGGTCGGCTATAAGCGCCTGATGGAAGTGCACCCCTTGCCGCAGCACACCGCCTTTTCCTGGTTCTACCTGGGGGCGGCGGCGGTGGCGGTGGTGGCCTGGTTCCTGTGGGGCAATCCGCAGCAGCTGCCGACGACCAATCTGCAGTGGGGCGTGCTGATCTGGCTGGGCGTGGTGGCGTCGGGGCTGGGCTATTTCATGTGGAACTACGGCGCGACGCAGGTGGATGCCGGCACGCTCGGCATCATGAACAACATGCATGTGCCGGCCGGCTTGTTGGTCAACCTGGCCATCTGGCAGCAACAGCCGCACTGGCCGAGCTTTATCATCGGCGGGGCGGTGATCGTCGCTTCGCTGTGGGTGCACCGCCGCTGGGTGGCGCCGAAACAGCTCGGCTAAACGGGAGGGCGACAGTTTATACGCCGGCCGCCAATGCTTTGGCGCCGGTCGCGCCGGGGCGTGCCGCGTCGCGCACGAACGGCAGATGATCGCAGGCGTGCTGGCGGGCCGAGCGGATAAAGGCTTCGGTCACCGCCTGGCGCTGTTCGCCGTCGCGCACGGCGGCGTACAGGCGGCTCCACAGGCCGTCACCCAGGGTTTTGGTCACCACCAGCCCCTGCCGTTCGAAACTTTCCACCACCCAATGCGGCAGCGCCGCAATCCCCATCCGCGCCGAGACCATCTGGATCAGTAGCAGCGTGTTATCGACGTTCTTCAACGCCGGGTTGACGCCCGCCGGCTGCAGGAAATGCCGCCAGATATCCAGCCGCTGGCGCTGCACCGGGTAAATCAACAGCGTTTCATCGCTCAAGTCTGCCGGCTCGATGTGCGGCTTGCCGGCCAGCGGATGATCCGGCGCCAGCACCAGACGCACCTCGAAATCGAACATCGGCGAATAGTGCAGGCCGCTGCGCGGCAGAATATCCGACGTCATCACCAGATCCAGCTCGCCCTGTTGCAGGGCCGGCTGCGGATCGAAAGTCACGCCGGAGGTGAAGTCCATCACCACCTGCGGGAAACGCTGGCGGAAATTGTCCAGCGCCGGCGTCAGCCACTGAATGCAGCTGTGGCATTCGATGGCGATGCGCAGCGTGGTCTGGTGCGGCTCGTGGCAGGCCTGCAGCGCCTGTGAGATTTGCGGCAGCACCTGTTCCGCCAGCTGCAGCAAGATCTCGCCCTGGGCGGTGAAGCGCAGCGGCTGGCTCTTGCGCACGAACAGCTTGAAGCCCAGACGTTGCTCAAGATCGCTGAACTGGTGCGACAGGGCAGACTGCGTCTGATGAAGTTGGGCCGCCGCCCCCGCCAGCGAACCGCTGCTGCGCAGGGCCTGCAGCGTCCGTAAATGTTTCAGTTCGATCATGAGAGTCCTTCACATTGACAGTGAATAAATTGCGCTTGTGGTTAATACAGTACCTGCTGATTATGGATGTGTAAACATCTGGACGGCTAAATGGGGAATAAGACGATGGCAATTTTGAATCACACACTGGGTTTTCCTCGCGTTGGGCTACGACGTGAGCTGAAAAAAGCTCAGGAAAGCTACTGGGCTGGCAACTCAACGCAGGAAGAGCTGTTGGCGGTTGGCCGCGAGCTGCGCGCTCGCCATTGGCAACAGCAACAGCAGGCCGGGGTGGATTTGGTGCCGGTCGGCGATTTCGCCTGGTACGATCATGTGTTGACCACCAGCCTGCTGCTGGGCAACGTGCCGGCGCGCCATCAGAATGCGGATGGCTCGATCGATCTGGACACGCTGTTCCGCATCGGCCGTGGCCGCGCACCGACCGGCGAGCCGGCAGCCGCGGCGGAAATGACCAAATGGTTCAACACCAACTACCACTACATGGTGCCCGAGTTCCAACAAGGCCAGCAGTTCAAGCTGGGCTGGACCCAGCTGCTGGATGAAGTGGACGAAGCGCTGGCGCTTGGTCACCGCATCAAACCGGTGCTGCTGGGCCCGGTGACCTATCTGTGGCTGGGTAAAGTGAAGGGCGAGCCGTTCGATCGCCTGTCGCTGCTGAAAGACATTCTGCCGGTTTACCAGCAGGTGCTGGCGGAGCTGGCGAAACGCGGCGTCGAGTGGGTGCAAATTGACGAGCCTGCGCTGGTGCTGGAGCTGCCGCAGGCCTGGCTGGACGCCTTTAAACCAGCTTACGACGCGCTGCAGGGGCAGGTTAAGCTGTTGTTGACCACGTATTTCGACAGCGTCGGCCACAACCTTGATACGGTTCGCACGCTGCCGGTGCAGGGGCTGCACGTCGATCTGGTCGCCGGTCACGACGATATCGCCGCGCTGAGCGCCGCATTGCCGCAAGACTGGCTGCTGTCGCTGGGCGTGATCAACGGCCGCAACGTTTGGCGCGCCGATCTGAGCCGCTGGTTCGAACGTCTTCAGCCGCTGGTGGGCACCCGCCCACTGTGGATCGGCAGCTCCTGTTCACTGCTGCACAGCCCGATCGACCTGAGCGTGGAAAGCCGTCTGGATGAAGAAGTGAAAAGCTGGTTCGCCTTCGCTCTGCAAAAATGCGCCGAGTTGGCGCTGCTGGCTGCGGCGCTGAACGCGCCTGACGCGGCGAAGCTAGCCGAACTGGACGCCTACAGCGCACCGATCCGCGCCCGCCGTCAGTCGAGCCGTGTACACAATGCGCAGGTTGAGCGCCGTCTGGCCGCTATCACCGCGCAGGACAGCGAGCGCCACAGCGCGTACGCCGAGCGCGCCAGGGCGCAGCGCGAACGTTTCAACCTGCCGGCCTGGCCGACCACCACCATCGGTTCGTTCCCGCAGACCACCGAGATCCGCGGCCTGCGTCTGGACTTCAAGCAGGGCCGTCTGGACGGCAGCAACTACCGCACCAGCATCGGTGAGCACATCAAACAGGCGATCGTTGAGCAGGAGCGCCTCGGGCTGGACGTGCTGGTGCACGGTGAAGCCGAGCGCAACGACATGGTGGAATATTTCGGCGAAAACCTCGACGGCTTCGTGTTTACCCAGAACGGCTGGGTGCAGAGCTACGGCTCCCGCTGCGTGAAGCCGCCGGTGATCATCGGTGACGTCAGCCGCCCGGAAGCCATTACCGTCGAATGGGCAAAATTCGCCCAGTCGCTGACCGACAAGCCGGTAAAAGGCATGTTGACCGGGCCGGTGACCATCCTGTGCTGGTCGTTCCCGCGTGAAGACGTGACCCGTGAAGTGATTGCCAAGCAGATTGCGCTGGCGCTGCGCGACGAGGTGGAAGATCTGGAAAAAGCCGGTATCGGCATCATTCAGATCGACGAACCTGCCCTGCGCGAGGGGCTGCCGCTGCGCCAATCCGACTGGGCCGCCTACCTGAACTGGGCGGTGGACGCCTTCAAATTGAACGCCGCCGTGGCGCAGGATGACACCCAGATCCACACCCACATGTGTTACTGCGAGTTCAACGACATCATGGACTCCATCGCCGCGCTGGACGCCGACGTGATCACCATCGAGACCTCGCGTTCCGATATGGATCTGCTGGAAGCCTTCAAAGAGTTCGAATACCCGAACGAAATCGGGCCGGGCGTCTACGATATTCACTCGCCGAACGTGCCGAGCGTGGAATGGATCGAAGCGCTGCTGCGTAAAGCGGCGCAGAACATCCCGGCGGAACGCCTGTGGGTTAACCCGGACTGCGGCCTGAAAACTCGCGGCTGGCCGGAAACCCGGCAGTCGCTGGCCAACATGGTATTGGCGGCGCAGCGTCTGCGCGAGCAGGCGTGATGGCGTGCGGCGGATGAGCTCCGCCGCTTACAGATTGACTGGTGTGATGATTGGGCGCTTCGGCGCCCTTTTTTATGCGGGGGAGGTTACTTGACGCCGTGCTGGGCGAACCACGCCAGCATGCGTTGCCAGCCGTCTTGCGCCGCTTCGGCGTTGTAGCTGGGACGATAATCGGCGTTGAACGCATGCCCAACCTCGGGGTACACCACGATTTCGGCCTCGGCGTTGGCGGCGCGTATCGCCTGGCGCATGGTTTCCACCGTCTCCAGCGGAATGCCGCTGTCCTGCCCGCCATACAGCCCCAGTACCGGCGCCGACAGGTGGGTGGCGACATCGACCGGATGCTTCGGTGAATTCAGCGTTTTCTCGCCGACCAGTTTGCCGTACCAGGCGACCGCGGCCTTCAACTGCGGGTTGTGCGCCGCGTACAGCCAGGTAATGCGGCCGCCCCAGCAGAAGCCGGTGATCGCCAGCTTGCCGGCGTCGCCGCCGTGGCGGATAGCCCAGTGCGCGGCGTGATCCAGATCCGACAGCACCTGACGATCCGGCACCCTGGTCACCAACTGCTGGAACAGCTCGCCGATATCGCTGTAGTCGTTGGCATCGCCCTGGCGGAAATAGAGCTCGGGCGCGATCGCCAGATAGCCCTGCTTGGCCAGGCGACGGCACAGATCCTGAATGTGCTCATGGACGCCGAAGATTTCCTGCACCACCAGCACGATGGGAAAGGGGCCGTTATGGTCGGCGGGTTTGGCGACGTAGGCCGGCAGCGCGTCGCCCTGAGAAGGGATGGTCGTTTGCCCGGCATGAATGCCCTGTTCGTCGGTGATAATCGCGGAGGCGGCCAACGGCGCGGCGGCCGGGGCGAATCCCCCCTGAGCCTGTTCTAATGTCATCACATGTTCGGTTTTCATTGCGGTCTCCGTGCAATAGAAAAAAGCGCTGAGATTAACTATAGGAAAGATTACCCATTATTGGCGCTGCGTGGCGCACTTTCGGACAAGTCGATAAAAAACGGCTAATTATCTGGCTTTGCGGCATTTTTAAGCGCTTTTTATCATGTTATTACGCGTTTTGGCCCGCGTAAGTGCCATAAGGTGCGTTAGAGGGCTTTTTTGCCCCTAAGCAACCGATAAGATGGAGTTATTTCGGATTGATGAGCTAAATAGTTTCAGCCGGCAACCAACGTGCAGGGAGCTGCAAGGTTTGTCGGCTAGACTGAGGTTTAGCGGTGCATTCTGGATGCCTTATAGTGATAGTGCTTTTTTGTGATAAAAATCACAAAAAATATGTAGCATGTAATTTGTTTCTCTTTTCATAGTGACTGTCGTCACGAAATTAAGCGGCGATTTTCAGTAGAGTGCTTTTTTGTTCCTCCCAATAAACATGATCCATGAGGAGTCTCGTATGTCTCAGTCTGACGTTTTTCATCTCGGCCTCACCAAGAACGATTTACAAGGGGCCCAGCTTGCCATCGTGCCGGGCGATCCGCAGCGCGTAGAGAAGATTGCCAAGCTGATGGAAAATCCGGTGCATCTGGCCTCCCATCGTGAATTCACCACCTGGCGCGCAGAGCTGGACGGCAAGGCGGTGATCGTCTGCTCCACCGGTATTGGCGGCCCGTCTACCTCTATTGCGGTGGAAGAGCTGGCGCAGCTGGGTATTCGCACTTTCCTGCGCATCGGCACCACCGGCGCCATTCAGGCCAATATCAACGTCGGTGACGTGCTGGTGACTACGGCGGCGGTACGCCTCGACGGCGCCAGCCTGCACTTTGCGCCGATGGAGTTCCCGGCGGTTGCGGACTTCGCCTGCACCACCGCGCTGGTGGAAGCGGCCAAAGCCAGCGGCGCGACCACCCACATTGGCGTAACCGCCTCTTCCGATACCTTCTACCCGGGCCAGGAACGTTACGACACCTACTCCGGCCGCGTGGTTAGCCGTTTTAAAGGCTCGATGGAAGAGTGGCAGGCGATGGGCGTGATGAACTATGAAATGGAGTCCGCCACGCTGCTGACCATGTGCGCCAGCCAGGGCCTGCGTGCCGGCATGGTGGCTGGGGTGATCGTTAACCGCACCCAGCAAGAGATCCCGAACGCCGAGACCATGAAAAACACCGAAAGCAAAGCGGTGCAGATCGTGGTGGACGCCGCTCGCCGCCTGCTGTAATCGCCTCCCCTGAACGGGCCGCCGCCGCGGCCCGTTTTTCCATTCGCGACTAATCTGTTACGGTGATACTCCTCAGCGCTGCGCCGATGGCCGCCGCGCGTTGTCATAACAAAAACAATGAGGACGTTTATGACCGCCCAGATCCTGCTTCATCCTTCGCTTGCGCCGCTCGACGGCGGCATTAATTTCCGTGACTTCGGCGGCAACGGCGTGGCCGACGGGCGCCGCATCAAGCGCGGCCTGCTGTTTCGTTCCGGTTCCCTCGAGCGGCTGACGGAAAACGACTGCGCCTTTCTCGCCGGCGTGCCGGTGCGTTCGGTGCTGGACTACCGCGATGCCGACGAAGTGCAGGCCAAACCGGATATTCTGTGGAATGGCGCCGACTATCATCACGTGCCGGCCAACCCGCTGAGCAGCGAAGTCAACGCCAACCTGGAGAAGCTCACCAACGAAACGCTGGCCGCTTTCGACGCCCGCGCGTTCATGCTGGAACTGTATCGCCGCCTGCCGTTCGGCAATGTGGCCTATCAGCGGTTGGCGCAGCTGCTGAGCAACCCCGGCGGCGGCGCGATCGTGCAGCACTGCGCAGTCGGCAAGGATCGCACCGGGGTCGGTTCGGCGCTGGTGCTGTTCGCGCTGGGGGCCGACGAAGCGACGGTGCTGGAAGACTATCTGCTGACTGAAACCACGCTGGCCACTTTCCGCGAGCAGATGCTGGATCAGCTCTCTATCAAGCTGAATGCGGCGGCGCTGGAGCAATTCGCCTACGTGCTCAGCGCGCGCGAGGAGTTCCTGATGACGGCGCTGGGCTGCATCCGTCAGCAATACGGCTCCACCGACCGCTGGCTGGAAGCGGAATACGGTCTGGGCGCGGCCCAGCGCGAAGCGCTGCAGGCGTTCTACCTCGAGTAAATCGCCGCGTGTTTAACCGGGGTTTAACTCGCCCCGGCTTATCCTAGGCGGCGAACCATCGCGTATCAGGAGCCCCGTATTGAGCCTCAATGACGTTATCAACTGGGTCAGCGACGTCGTGCGTCAGCACGAAGGCTGGGCCATTCCCATCATCTTCTTCCTGGCGTTCGGCGAGTCGATGGCGTTTTTGTCGCTGCTGCTGCCGGCCACGGTGATCCTGCTGGCGCTGGGCGCGCTGATCGGCGAAAGCGGCATCGCCTTTTGGCCGATTTGGGCCGCCGCCGCCGCCGGGGCGTTTTTCGGCGACTGGCTCTCTTACTGGATCGGCTATCACTATCAGGATCGCGTGGCCCATATGTGGCCGCTGTCGCGCAATCCGCAGCTGCTGGCGCGCGGCCACGCCTTCTTTGAACGCTGGGGCGTGCTGGGCATTTTCATCGGCCGCTTCTTCGGCCCGCTGCGCGCCGTGGTGCCGTTGGTGGGCGGTATTTGCGGCATGCCGCAGCGCTATTTCCAACTGGCCAACGTCACGTCGGCGATGATCTGGGCGTTCGGCATTCTGGCGCCGGGGGCGTTCGGCATCAAGTGGCTCAGCCAGTGGCTGGGTTGATTTCTCGCTAAATTGCGCAGCGCCGCGCAATATTGTGCGCGGCCGGCAAAATCAGGCTGGACATCCATACAGCCTCCCCTTAACGTGACGGGCAATGGGCGTGCAAAACGCCGCAACGGCAAGGTGCAACAGGAGGCAGGGTGGATACCAGTCTGATTTATGGGATTGGCGGCGTAGCGATCGGCATGCTGTTGGGGTGGCTGATCGCCAGTCTGCGGGTGCAGCAGACGCATGCGCAACATGAAACCGAGCTGCGGTTGCTGGAGCAAGCGTTGCAGCAGGCGCAGCAGGAAACGGCGGCGCGGCAGGAAACGCTGCAGCGCCACGAGCAGCAGTTGCGCCAGAGCGAGCTGGAGCTGCGCAATCTGCACAGCCAACTGGCGGCCGGACATGAGAAGCTGCAACAGCTCAACCATTGGCGCAACGAATGCGAACTGCTCAATCAGGAGCTGCGCGCCCAGCGCGAGGTTAACAGCGCGCAGGAAGCCGAACTGCGCGAAGTCACCATCCGTCTGGAAGAGACGCGTATGGCAGCGGAGGAGAAGCAGCGCCTGCTTATCAACAGCGAACAGCGGCTCACCACCCAGTTTGAAAATCTCGCCAACCGCATTTTTGAACACAGCGGCCGCAAGGTTGACGAGCAAAATAAGCAAAGTTTGGATCGTTTACTGTTGCCGCTGCGCGAACAGCTGGACGGTTTCCGCCGTCAGGTGCAGGACAGCTTTGGCCAGGAAGCGCGGGAGCGCCATACGCTGACGCACGAGATACGCAATCTGCAGCAGTTGAACGCGCAGATGGCGCGCGAGGCGATCAACCTCACCAAAGCGCTGAAAGGCGACAACAAAACGCAGGGCAACTGGGGCGAGGTGGTGCTGAGCCGAGTGCTGGAGGCTTCCGGCCTGCGCGAAGGGCATGAGTATGAAACGCAGGTCAACGTGCGGGTGGATCATCAGAGCCGCATGCAGCCCGATGTGATCGTGCGCCTGCCGCAGGGCAAGGATGTGGTGATTGACGCCAAGATGTCGCTGATCGCCTACGAGCGCTATTTCAACGGCGAGGATGAGGCGGAGCGCGAAGCGGCGCTGAGCGAACATATCGCCTCGCTGCGCGGCCACATCCGCATGCTGGGCCGCAAGGACTATCAGCAGCTGCCGGGGCTGCGTTCGCTGGATTATGTGCTGATGTTCATTCCGGTCGAGCCCGCCTTCCTGCTGGCTATCGATCGCGAGCCGGAGCTGATCAGCGAAGCACTTAAGCACAACATTATGCTGGTCAGCCCGACCACGTTGCTGGTGGCGCTGCGTACCATCACCAACCTGTGGCGCTATGAGCATCAGAGCCAGAACGCCCAGCGCATCGCCGATCGCGCGGCGAAACTGTATGACAAGATGCGGCTGTTCGTGGACGATATGTCCGCGTTGGGGCAGAGCCTGGACAAGGCGCAGGGCAGTTATCGTCAGGCGATGAACAAACTGAGCGAAGGCCGTGGTAATCTTATCGGCCAAATTGAAGGTTTCCGCGCGTTGGGGGTTGAGGTCAAACGGCCGATAAACCCGCTGCTGGCGCAGCAAGCCGGCGCGCAACACGATGAAGCGGAAGAGGCGAACGACGATGATGTCGCCGCGCTGCCGCAGACGAACGACGATGACGATACCGCAGGGGAATCGGGCTTCGTTTCGCACGGCTGAGGCCGTGGCGAGGTGGGGTATTCACCGGGCTTCTGGTACACTCATCCACACAAAATTGACTGAATAGCAGGCAGGACAATGGCAGATCAATCGCAGGAAACCACCGATTTCGGTTTTCGCACCGTCGCTAGAGACGAAAAACAGGCCATGGTGGCGGACGTTTTCCATTCGGTAGCGGCAAAGTATGACGTGATGAACGACCTGATGTCGTTCGGTATTCACCGTATCTGGAAGCGTTTCACCATTGACTGTAGCGGCGTGCGCCGCGGGCAGCGCGTGCTGGATCTGGCCGGCGGTACCGGCGACCTGGCCGCCAAGTTCTCCCGCATGGTGGGCGAGCAGGGGCAGGTGGTGCTGGCGGACATCAACGATTCGATGCTCAAGATGGGGCGCGAGAAGCTGCGCGATCGCGGCATCGTCGGCAACATCAATTACGTGCAGGCCAACGCCGAAGCGCTGCCGTTCCCGGACAATTACTTCGATTGCATCACCATCTCCTTTGGCCTGCGTAACGTCACCGACAAAGACAAAGCGCTGCGCTCGATGTTCCGCGTGCTGAAGCCGGGCGGCCGTCTGCTGGTGCTGGAATTCTCCAAGCCGCTGCTGGCGCCGCTGAGCAAAGCCTATGACGCCTACTCTTTCCACGTGCTGCCGAAGATCGGCGAGCTGGTGGTGAAAGATCCGGACAGCTACCGCTACCTGGCGGAATCGATCCGCATGCACCCCGATCAGGAAACCCTGAAGGGCATGATGGGCAACGCCGGTTTTGAAAACGTCACCTATTTCAACCTGACCGGTGGGATTGTCGCCCTGCATCGCGGCTTCAAGTTCTGAGAGGGAGATGCCGATGCTGTTTACCCCTCTGCTGACCGGTGCGCTGGAAACCTCGCTGAATAACCTGCTGTTTCGCGATCGCAGCATGAAAGCCGCCCGCCAACGCCTGGCGGGCAAGGTGCTGCGCATCGAACTGGAAGAGTTGGCTTCGCCGCTGGTGCTGGTGTTCAGCGAACTGCGCGTGGATGTGCTGGGGCAGTCTGAAGACAGCGCCGATTGCACCGTGCGTAGCCGCATTCCCTCCTTGCTGAAGCTGCGCGATCGCCAGCAGTTGCCGGTGCTGATGCGCAGCGGCGAATTGACGGTGGAAGGCGATATTCAGGTGGTGCAACAGCTGGTTGGCCTGCTCGATCTGGCGGAGTGGGATCCGGCGGAGTGGCTGGCGCCCTACATCGGCGATATCGCCGCCCAAGGCATTACACAGGCGTTGGGAAAAGGCGCCTCGCTGCTGAAAGCCGGCTTTATGCGCCGGCAGCAGGGGATGGCGGAGGCGTTGACAGAAGAGTGGCGCCTGGCGCCGGGGCCGCTGGAAGTGGTGTGGTTCAACGAAGAAGTTGACGCACTCGCCCGCAGCGCGGAAGCGCTGTCTGCCCGCATGGACAAGTTGGAGGGCAAGCGATGACCCCAGGCGAACTGCGCCGTTTGTATTTTATCGTCCGCGTTTTTCTCAGCTATGGGCTGGATGAGCTGATCCCTAAAATGCGGTTGACGCTGCCGCTGCGCTTTGGCCGCCGGCTGCTGTTCTGGATGCCGAATCGGCACAAGGACAAGCCGCTGGGTGAACGTCTGCGGCTGGCGCTGCAGGAACTGGGGCCGGTCTGGATCAAGTTCGGCCAAATGATGTCGACCCGCCGCGATCTGTTTCCGCCGCACATTGCCGATCAGCTGACGCTGCTGCAGGATCGGGTGGCGCCTTTCGATGGCGCGTTGGCGCGTAAGCATATCGAGCTGGCGATGGGCGGCCCGCTGGAGACCTGGTTCGATGACTTCGATCAGCAGCCGCTGGCCTCTGCCTCGATCGCGCAGGTGCATACCGCGCGGTTGAAAACCACCGGCCAGGAAGTGGTGCTGAAGGTGATCCGGCCGGATATCGGGCCGATTATCAAGGCCGACGTGCGTCTGATGTACCGGTTGGCAGGCTGGGTGCCGAAGCTGTTGCCGGACGGCCGCCGTCTGCGCCCGCGCGAAGTGGTACGCGAGTATGAGAAAACTCTACTGGACGAATTGAACCTGCTGCGCGAAGCGGCTAACGCCATTCAGCTGCGCCGTAATTTCGACGGCAGCCCAATGCTGTACGTACCGGAAGTTTATTCCGACTACTGCCGCGAAAGCGTATTGGTGATGGAGCGCATTTACGGCATTCCGGTCTCGGACATCGCCACGCTGGAACAGCAGGGCACCAACATGAAACTGTTGGCGGAACGCGGCGTCCAGGTGTTCTTTACCCAGGTCTTCCGCGACAGCTTCTTCCATGCGGACATGCATCCCGGTAATATTTTCGTCAGCTACGAACATCCGGAAGATCCTTGCTACATCGGCATCGACTGCGGCATCGTCGGTTCGCTGAACAAGGATGATAAACGCTACCTGGCGGAAAACTTCATCGCCTTCTTCAACCGCGATTACCGCAAGGTGGCGGAACTGCACGTCGACTCCGGGTGGGTGCCGCGCGACACCAACGTGGAAGACTTCGAATTCGCCATCCGCACCGTGTGCGAGCCGATTTTCGAGAAGCCGCTGGCGGAGATTTCCTTCGGCAACGTGCTGCTGAACCTGTTCAACACCGCGCGACGCTTCAATATGGAAGTGCAGCCGCAGCTGGTGTTATTGCAGAAGACCTTGCTGTATGTTGAAGGACTGGGGCGACAGCTCTATCCGCAGCTGGATCTGTGGACCACCGCCAAGCCGTTCCTCGAGAGCTGGCTGCGCGATCAGGTCGGCATTCCCGCCGTGGTGCGTGCGCTGAAAGAGAAAGCGCCGTTCTGGGCGGAGAAGCTGCCGGAACTGCCCGAGCTGTTTTACGACAGCCTGCAGCAGCATAAACTGTTGCAACAAAGCGTTGATAAGCTGACCAACCAGATGCAGGCTCAGCGGGTTCGTCAGGGGCAGTCACGTTATTTGTTCGGCGTTGGCGCTACACTGTTGGTAAGCGGCACGCTGTTGCTGCTGGGGCAAATCGAGGTGTTTCCCGCCTGGATGATGGCCGCCGGCATCGTATGCTGGGTGATTGGCTGGAAGCGAACCACCTGATTTAATTCGTTACTCTGGTAAAGTCGGCTCTATAATGCGGGCTGGCTTTAAAAGACCCTTTAAAATTAGAGGTAATTAAAATGGGCGGTATTAGTATTACGCAATTGTTGATCATCGCAGTGATCGTGGTGCTGTTGTTCGGTACCAAAAAACTGCGCACGCTGGGCTCCGATCTCGGCGCCTCGATCAAGGGCTTCAAGAAGGCGATCGGCGACGATACGCCGTCGACCCCCAACACGGCTGAGAAAAGCAGCCTGGATGACGCTGACTTCTCGGCCAAGCCTATTACCGATAAGCAGCCGGAAGTGAAACCGGAAGAGTCGAAGAACAAAGAGCAGGTATAAACCGTGTTTGACATTGGGTTTAGTGAGCTGCTGCTGGTGCTGGTGATCGGCCTGGTTGTTCTGGGGCCGGAACGCTTGCCGGTCGCGGTCAGAACGGTATCGGGCTGGATCCGCGCGCTGCGCTCGCTGGCGGCCTCGGTGCAGCACGAACTGTCTCAGGAGCTGAAGCTGCAGGAGCTGCAGGACAGCCTGAAAAAAGCGGAACAGGCCGGCCTGCAGAACCTGACGCCGGAACTGAAGGCGTCGATGGATGAGCTGAAAGACGCGGCGGAATCATTGAAACGCACCTACCAGGGCGAGAAAGAAGAGCTGGCGAACACCATTCATAACCCGCAGATCACCGATCCGGAAGCCTTGCACGACGGCGTGACGCCGGCGGAAGCGGCAACCCGCGCCAGTGCGCCCGCCGCCGCGCCAAAACCGGCAGCGGAACCTGAAGCCGTCGCGCCCGTGTCACCGGCACCGCCGGTGGCGGCGCAACCGGCTAAAGCGCCGGCGGAAACCGCGCCGGCACCTGTCGAACCTGTTGCGGATAAAACCCCAGCGTCTCACCAACCTAGTGGCGATCGTTAATACATGGCTGTTGAAGATACCCAACCCCTTATCAGTCATCTGATAGAGCTGCGCAAGCGGCTGTTGAACTCGATTATTTGCGTGCTGGCGGTGTTCGTGGTACTGGTGTTTTTCGCCAACGACATCTACCAGTTGGTCTCTGCGCCGCTGCTCAAGCAGCTGCCGGCCGGGGCGAGCATGATCGCTACTGACGTGGCGTCACCGTTCTTTACGCCGATCAAATTGACCATGATCGTCTCGGTGTTCGTCTCCGCGCCGATGATTTTGTATCAGGTGTGGGCATTCATCGCGCCGGCGCTGTACAAGCATGAACGCCGCCTGATGATGCCGCTGCTGGTGTCCAGCAGCCTGCTGTTCTACCTCGGCATGGCTTTCGCCTACTTCATCGTGTTCCCGCTGGCCTTCGGCTTCTTTGCCAAGACCGCGCCGATGGGGGTGACCATTGCCACCGACATCAAAAACTACCTCGATTTCGTCATGGCGCTGTTTATGGCGTTCGGCGTCGCTTTCGAAGTGCCGGTCGCCATCATTCTGCTGTGCTGGAGTGGCGTCACCTCGCCGGAAGATCTGAAGAAGAAACGGCCGTATGTGTTGGTTGGCGCGTTTGTGGTCGGCATGCTGTTGACGCCGCCGGACGTGTTCTCGCAAACCCTGTTGGCAATACCGATGTATCTGCTGTTTGAAGTGGGGGTGTTCTTCGCCCGCTTCTATACCGGCAAACGTCGTCCGCAGGCGGAAGAAGAAGACGAGGGTGACGAACCGCCAGCTCCCTGATCCATCTTGATTGCGAAGCCGCCCATTGGGCGGCTTTTGCTTTGGAAAAAATCATGTTTGATATCGGCGTTAATCTCACCAGCAGCCAATTCGCCAAAGACCGCCAGGCGGTGGTGGAGCGCGCCTGCACCGCAGGGGTGACCGGGATGTTGATTACCGGCACCGATCTGCCGGAGAGCCGCGAAGCCGCCGAACTGGCGCAACAACATCCGGGCTATTGTTGGTCTACCGCCGGTGTGCATCCGCATTACGCCAGCGGTTGGGATGAACACTCTGCCGAGCAGATTTATGCGTTAGCCGCACGCCCTGAAGTGGCGGCGATCGGCGAATGCGGCCTGGATTTCAATCGCAACTTCTCGACGCCCGTACAGCAGGAAGCGGCGTTCACCGCGCAGCTGGCGCTGGCGGCGGAGTTGGCGCTGCCGGTGTTTCTTCATTGCCGCGACGCACACGCACGTTTTGCCGAGCTACTGACGCCGTGGTTGGATAAACTGCCCGCGGCCGTGGTGCACTGCTTCACCGGCACCGCCGAAGAATTAACAAGCTGCCTGTCGCTGGGTCTGTCGATCGGGATTACCGGTTGGGTCTGCGACGAGCGGCGCGGCCTGGAATTGCGCGCCCTGTTGCCGCAGATCCCGGCCGAGCGTCTGCTGCTGGAAACGGACGCCCCTTATCTGTTGCCCCGGGATTTACAGCCTAAACCCGCATCTCGCCGCAACGAACCCTGTTTCCTGCCCCATATCGTGCATCAGGTCGCCGTCTGGCGACAGGAAGAGCCGCAATGGCTGGGGCAAAAAACCGATGAGAACGCCCGCCGGCTATTCCGGCTGGTTTGAGCTAGGAGAAAACTATGAGCTATGCATTTCCGGGCACCTTCCCTGGTCGCCGTATGCGCCGCGTGCGCCGTCACGACTTCAGCCGCCGCTTGGTGGCCGAGAATCAACTGACGGTCAACGACCTGATTTATCCGGTGTTTGTCATGGAAGGCAGCAACCGCCAGGAAGAAGTGGCCTCGATGCCGGGCGTATCGCGCATGACGATCGATCTGCTGGTGAAGGAAGCGGAAACCATCGCCAAACTTGGCGTGCCGGTGATTTCCCTGTTCCCGGTGATCGAACCGAGCCTGAAATCGCTGCATGCGGAAGAAGCCTATAACCCGGAAGGGTTGGTACAGCGCACGGTGCGCGCGCTGAAAGACGCGGTGCCTGAGCTGGGCATTCTGACCGACGTGGCGCTCGACCCCTACACCACGCATGGGCAGGACGGGGTGATCGATGAGCAGGGTTATGTGATTAACGACGTGACCAAAGACATTCTGGTGCGTCAGGCGCTGTCCCATGCCGAAGCGGGCGCGGAAATCGTGGCGCCGAGCGACATGATGGACGGCCGCATCGGGGCGATCCGCGATCGTCTGGAATTGCAGGGCCTGGTGAATACCCAAATCATGGCCTACTCCGCCAAGTATGCTTCCTGCTACTACGGCCCGTTCCGCGATGCGTTGGGCTCCAGCGGCAACCTGAAGGGCGGCAACAAGAAGACCTATCAGATGGATCCGGCCAACAGCGACGAAGCGCTGCAGGAGATTGCGCAGGATCTGCAGGAAGGTGCGGACATGGTGATGGTGAAACCGGGCATGCCGTACCTCGACGTCGTGCGCCGCGTGAAGGATACTTTCGGTGTGCCAACCTTCGCTTATCAGGTGTCCGGCGAGTACGCCATGCATATGGCGGCGATTCAGAACGGCTGGCTGCAGGAGCAACCTGCGGTGATGGAATCGTTGATGTGCTTCAAACGCGCCGGCGCCGACGGCGTGCTGACCTACTTCGCCAAGCGTGTCGCGCAGTGGCTGCACGACGATGCGATGCGTCGCTAAGCGCAAAATGAGCCAACAAAAAGGCGCCTGAGGGCGCCTTTTGCATTACATCTTTTGGAACTGTCGGTTGTCGATGCTTTGACTGACCTGCTTGTTGATCAGGTTCAGCAACAACATGGAACGCGCCTCGCCGTCCGGTTCGGTGTAGATCGCCTGCAGCCCTTCGAACACGCCGTCGACGATCAGAACGGTATCCCCTGGCTGTGGGGTTTCCGGATCGACATAGGTTTCGCTGGCGTGCGTGCGCAGCTCATCGATCACCTTGCTCGGGATGACGCTCGGCAACGCGCCGAAACGCACGAAGTGGCTGACGCCACGGGTGGCGCTGATGGTGGTGGTGTGAATGCGCTCCGGATCGAACTCCACAAACAGATAGTTGGGAAACAGGGGTTCGCTGACCGCGATACGCTTACCACGCACGATCTTTTCCAGCGTGATGATCGGGCTGAGGCAGTTTACCTGCTGCCGCTCCAGATGTTCCTGCGCCCGCAACAGCTGACCGCGTTTGCAATAAAGTAGATACCAGGATTCCATAATTTCACATGCCTTTCTGCCAGCCGGTAAGCATATCAAAAGCTATTCCGGATACATAGTGATGCAAGTTTCAGTGTGTAACATCACCTATCTCTATGAATCTGCGGCTATTAGCGAGGGGTCACACACTTATCGATACGGTGCTGGTATAACAGAGGGCTAAAAATTTGTTACCGTCACAGTATGGCAGGCGCTGCGCCGCCGGCTGTGACGCTATTCATCGTTTTGACCGAGAGGGAAAGAAATGGAGCTGTTTCTATTGAGCAACGGCAAGCTGTCTGGCGAAGCCGAGCTGCTGGGGTACGCCAAAAGCCAACTGCTGGCGATGATTGCGCGTCGCGGCATCAAATCCGCCGTCTTTATCCCTTACGCCCTGATCCGTTACGACTACGACCAGCGTGCGCAGGAGCTGGCGCAAACGCTGGGCATTGAAGTCACCAGCATCCATCACGCGGCTTCGCCGGCGGTGGCGATCGCGCAGGCGGAGTGCATTTTGGTCAGCGGCGGCAATACCTGGTTGCTGAACCAAATGCTGCACGAACAAGGCCTGATCGTGCCCATCCAGCGCGCGGTGCGCGAGCGTGAAGTGCCTTACGTCGGCTGGAGCGCCGGTTGCAACGTGGCCACGCCGAGCATTCGCACCACCAATGACATGCCGGTGCGCTGCAGCGTGGTGCTGCCGGCGCTGGGGCTGTTCCCGGTGCAGATCAACCCGCACTACATCGACGCGCATATCAGCGGCCACATGGGCGAAACCCGTGATGAGCGCCTGGCGGAGTTCTGCGCGATCAACCCAAGCGAGTCGGTGGTGGCGCTGCGTGAAGGCAGCCTGCTGCACGTTGAAGGCAATGCGCTGCGTTACTTCAGCGCTAACGGGCAGGGCTTCAAGGTGTTCCGCCACGGTGAGGAGACGCGTGAATATCAGGATACGCGCGCGCTGGCTGCGCTGGTGCCGTTCAACTGCGGCTGAGGGCCACCCGGCGGCGGGCGGCGTTAACAAAATTGCAGCAACAACCGTGAAGAGGGCTTATAATGCCCTCCCCACTGGCCGTTATAATGATCAGCATGAAATACCGTGACTTACGCGATTTCCTCTCGTTGCTGGAGAAGAGAGGGGAACTAAAACGCATCAGCCAGCCGATCGATCCTTACCTGGAAATGACGGAGATTGCCGATCGCACCCTGCGAGCGGGCGGTCCGGCACTGCTGTTTGAAAACCCGAAAGGGTATGACATGCCGGTGCTCTGTAACCTGTTCGGCACCGCCAATCGCGTGGCGATGGGCATGGGGCAGGAAGACATCAGCGCGCTGCGCGAAGTCGGCAAACTGCTGGCGTTCCTCAAAGAACCGGAGCCGCCGAAAGGCTTCCGCGATCTGTTCGACAAAATGCCAAAGTTCAAGCAGGTGCTGAACATGCCGACCAAGGTGCTGGGATCCGCGCCTTGTCAGGAGCAGGTATGGCAGGGTGACGATGTCGATCTCAGCCGTATTCCGGTGATGCACTGCTGGCCGGAAGACGCTGCGCCGCTGATCACCTGGGGGCTGACGGTGACCCGCGGTCCGCATAAGGAACGGCAAAACCTCGGCATCTATCGCCAGCAGGTGCTGGGCAAGAACAAAGTGATCATGCGCTGGCTGTCGCATCGCGGTGGCGCGCTGGATTATCAGGAGTGGTGCCAGGCGCACCCGGGCGAGCGTTTCCCGGTCGCGGTGGCGCTGGGCGCCGATCCCGCTACCATCCTCGGTGCGGTCACGCCGGTGCCGGATACCCTGTCTGAATATGCCTTTGCCGGGCTGCTGCGCGGCAACAAAACCGAAGTGGTCAAGTGCCTTTCCAACGATCTGGAAGTGCCTGCCAGCGCCGAAATCGTGCTTGAAGGCTATATCGAGCCGGGTGAAATGGCGCCGGAAGGCCCCTACGGCGACCACACCGGTTACTACAATGAAATCGACCAGTTCCCGGTGTTCACCGTTACTCACATCACCCAGCGCCGCAACGCGATCTACCACTCGACCTACACCGGCCGGCCGCCGGATGAGCCGGCGATCCTGGGCGTGGCGCTGAATGAAGTGTTCGTGCCGATCCTGCAAAAGCAGTTCCCGGAAATCGTCGATTTCTATCTGCCGCCGGAAGGGTGCTCGTACCGCCTGGCGGTAGTGACCATGAAAAAACAGTACGCCGGCCACGCGAAACGCGTGATGATGGGCGTCTGGTCGTTCCTGCGGCAGTTTATGTACACCAAATTTGTTATCGTCTGTGACGATGACGTCAATGCGCGCGACTGGAACGACGTGATTTGGGCGATCACCACACGAATGGATCCGGCAAGGGATACTGTTCTGGTGGAGAATACGCCGATCGACTATCTGGACTTCGCCTCGCCGGTTTCCGGCCTGGGTTCGAAGATGGGGCTGGACGCCACCAATAAATGGCCGGGTGAAACCGATCGCGAATGGGGCCGTCCGATTCAGATGGATGAAAAGGTACGTGCGCGCGTCGACGAAATCTGGGATGAGCTCGCAATCTTCAGTGACAGGGAACCGACGTTATAGCGTCAGGCCCTGTTCTCAGCTTTGCATTGATGACCCGACAGAGGGAACGCATGACAATATTGAGCTGTAAAGTGACCTCGGTAGAGGCCATTACCGATACGGTTTATCGGGTACGTCTGGTGCCCGAACAGCCGTTTTCTTTCAAGGCAGGGCAATATCTGATGGTGGTGATGGATGAGCGCGACAAGCGCCCGTTCTCACTGGCATCAACCCCGACGCAGCAAGATTACATCGAGCTGCATATCGGCGCTTCGGAGCTGAATCTGTACGCCATGGCGGTGATGGATCGCATCCTGAAAGAGCAGGCGATCACCGTTGACGTGCCGCATGGCGACGCCTGGCTGCGGGAAGAGGGCAGCCGTCCGCTGGTGCTGATCGCCGGCGGCACCGGTTTCTCTTACGCGCGTTCAATCCTGTTGACCGCGCTGGAGCAGCAGCCGGATCGCGACATTTCAATCTACTGGGGCGGGCGTGAGCTGAAGCACCTGTACGATTTGAGCGAGCTGGAAGCGCTGTCGTTGCAGCATCCGAATCTGAAGGTGATCCCGGTGGTCGAGCAGCCGGAGGCTGAATGGCGTGGCCGCAGCGGCACCGTGCTTAGCGCGGTGCTGCAGGATTTCGGCACGCTGGCGGAGCATGACATTTACATCGCCGGGCGTTTCGAGATGGCGAAAATCGCCCGCGAGCGTTTCTGTGCCGAGCGCGGCGCGCTGGAAGCGCATATGTTTGGCGACGCGTTTTCGTTTATCTGACACAGGCGATGCGCAGTGAACGGGGTGGCCGAGGGTCGCCCCGTTTTTATTTGGGCGTCGGCAAATTTCAGGCATAAAAAACCCGCCCCTGACAGGCGGGAAGAACGGCAACTAAACTTGGCGGGATGCCGCGATTTGAAGTGGTGACGCGGTCATCCCAAGATAGACACAGCTAAACGCGTTCAAACACGGTGGCGATACCCTGGCCCAGGCCGATGCACATGGTCGCCAGGCCGAACTGCGCGTCGCGACGTTCCATGTTGTTCAACAGGGTGGTCGAGATGCGGGAGCCGGAACACCCCAGCGGGTGGCCGAGCGCGATGGCGCCGCCGTTCAGGTTAATCTTGTCGTCGATGCTGTCCATCAGCCCCAGATCCTTGATGCACGGCAGCGACTGGGCGGCGAACGCTTCGTTCAGCTCGAACAGATCGATGTCCTGCACGCTCAGACCAGCGCGTTTCAGCGCCAGCTTGCTGGCCGGCACCGGGCCGTAGCCCATGATGGACGGATCGCAGCCGACGACCGCCATCGAGCGGATGCGGGCGCGGGCCTTCAAACCGAGCGCTTTGGCGCGCGATTCGCTCATCAGCAGCATGGCGGAAGCACCGTCCGACAGGGCGGAGGAGCTGCCGGCGGTGACGGTGCCGTTGACCGGATCGAACGCCGGGCGCAGGGCCGACAGGCTTTCGACGGTGGTCTCCGGGCGAATGACTTCATCGAAATCGTAACGGGTCAGCACGCCGTCGGCGTCGTGGCCGTTGGTCGGTATGATCTCGTTTTTAAAGTAACCGGCCAGCGTTGCTGCATGCGCGCGCTGGTGGGAGCGGGCGGCAAATTCATCCTGCATCTGGCGACTGATGTTGTGCATCTTGGCCAGCATTTCGGCGGTCAGCCCCATCATCCCGGCGGCCTTGGCCACGCTGCGACTCAGGCCCGGATGGAAATCCACGCCGTGATTCATCGGCACATGGCCCATGTGTTCCACGCCGCCGATCAGGCTGATGTGCGCGTCGCCCACCATGATGGCGCGTGCCGCGTCGTGCAGCGCCTGCATCGAAGAGCCGCACAGGCGGTTGACGGTCACCGCCGGCACGCGGTGCGGGATCTCGGCCAGCAACGCGGCGTTGCGGGCGATGTTGAAGCCTTGCTCCAGCGTCTGCTGCACGCAGCCCCAGTAAATGTCATCAATCTCGGCGGCGTCCAGCGCCGGATTGCGGCTCAGCACTTCACGCATCAGGTGAGCGGAGAGATCTTCGGCGCGTACCTGGCGGAAGGCGCCGCCCTTGGAGCGGCCCATCGGCGTGCGTACGGCATCAACAATAACTACGTTTTCCATCTTTATGACCTCATGCCGGTTGGCGGGTAGCGACGTCGGACAGCGGTGTCGCCACCGGGTAGTAGCTTTCATTGCGTTCGGCCTTGGCGCGCAGACCGGCCGGCACCTGGTACAGGGCGCCGAGGTGTGCGTAACGCTGGGCCAGCTCAACGTAGTTGGCGGTGCCGAGCGTATCCAGGTAGCGGAACGCGCCGCCGTGGAACGGAGGGAAACCGATGCCGTAGACCAACGCCATATCGGCTTCGGCCGGGCTGGCGACGATCTTTTCTTCCAGGCAACGCACCACTTCGTTGATCATCGGGATCATCATGCGCGCGATGATTTCTTCGTCGCTGATGGTCTGGCGCGGTTGGCTCACTTCGGCCAGCAGCGCATCGGTCTGCTCATCGTTGTCCTTGCGCGGTTTGCCTTTGCTGTCCTGGCTGTAGCGGTAGAAGCCCAGTTGATTTTTCTGACCGAAGCGCTGGTTGTCGAACATCACGTCAATGGCATCGCGATAGTCTTTGCTCATGCGATCCGGGAAACCGGCGGCCATCACCGCCTGCGCGTGGTGCGCGGTGTCGATGCCCACGACGTCGAGCAGGTAGGCCGGGCCCATCGGCCAGCCGAACTGTTTTTCCATCACTTTATCGATTTGACGGAAGTCGGCGCCGTCGCGCAGCAGCAGGCTGAAGCCGGCGAAGTACGGGAACAGCACGCGGTTGACGAAGAAGCCCGGGCAATCGTTCACCACGATCGGCGTTTTGCCCATGCGGCTGGCGTAGGCCACCACTTTGGCGATGGTGTCATCGCTGGTCTGTTCGCCGCGGATGATTTCAACCAGCGGCATACGGTGCACCGGGTTAAAGAAGTGCATGCCGCAGAAGTTTTGCGGGCGCTTCAGCGATTTTGCCAGGTGATTAATCGGAATGGTCGAGGTGTTCGACGCCAGAACGGTGTCTTCACCGATCAGGCCTTCCACTTCCGACAGCACGGCGGCTTTCACCTTCGGATTCTCGACGACCGCCTCAACGATCACCTGCGCGCGCTCGATGCCGGCATAGTCCAGCGTCGGCTGAATGGTCGACAGCACCTGCGCCATTTTCAGGCCATCCAGCTTGCCGCGCTCCAGCTGCTTGTTGAGCAGCTTGGCCGCTTCGCTCATGCCCAGCGTCAGCGACTTGTCGCTGATGTCCTTCATGATCACCGGTACGCCTTTCAGCGCCGATTGGTAGGCGATACCGCCGCCCATGATGCCGGCGCCCAGCACCGCCGCCTGTTTTGGCGCATCCACATTCTTGGCCAGCTTTTTCGCCTGGCCCTTCACGAACTGATCGTTAAGGAAGATGCCGACCAGCGCGCGCGCTTCGTTGGAGCGGGCCAACGGCACGAAGCTGGCGGTTTCCAGTTTCAGCGCTTCATCGCGGCCCAGCTTGGCGGCGGCTTCAATGGTCTTCACCGCGGTCATCGGCGCCGGGTAATGTTTACCGGCGGTCTGCAGTACCATGCCTTTGGCGGTGGTGAAGCTCATCGCCGCTTCAATCGGGCTGAGTTTCAGCGGCTCCAGCTTAGGTTGACGCGCGGCGCGCCAGTCCAGCTTGCCGTCGATCGCCTGTTGCAGCATGTTGAGCGCCGCTTCGGCCAGTTTTTCCGGTGCCACTACCGCATCGACCAGGCCGACTTTCAACGCGTCTTTGGCGCTGACGTCTTTGCCGGCGGCGATGATTCCCAGCGCGCTGTCGTTACCCAGCAGGCGTGGCAGACGGACGGAACCGCCGAAGCCCGGCATGATGCCCAATTTGGTTTCCGGCAGGCCGATACGCGCGTCCGGCGAGGCGACGCGGAAATCGGTCGCCAGAATGCATTCGCAACCGCCGCCGAGCGCATAGCCGTTAATGGCCGAAATGGTCGGTACCGGCAAATCTTCCAGCCGGTTAAAGACGTTGTTGGCGAATACCAGCCACTCGTGCAGCTTTTCAGCCGGTGCGGCAAACAGAGAAAGGAATTCGGTGATATCGGCGCCGACGATAAATGCGGCTTTGGTGGAGCGCAGCAGCAGCCCCTTGAGCTCAGGCTGGTTTTCCAGCACGGTGAGCGCCTCGCCCAGGCTGGCGACGGTGCGGGTGTCCAGCTTGTTGACCGAGCCTGATGCGTTGAACACCAGCTCGGCAATGCCGTTATCGAGCCAGTGCAGTTGTAATGTTTCGCCTTGGTAGAGCATGTCTATCTCCTGAATCAGCGTATGATCTGGTATGACCAGATGAAGAGGAGTGTGGTTTTTATGTTAAAAATATGCAAATGAGAGATTGCATATTTGCTGGTCTGATCACATCTCACCAAGTTAGTGTTTTGATTTAAAACGGAGTTATATTTTATGTGCTATCGGCATTTGCTGGTGGTTGTCGGCCCTCATACACTTGCCTGCAGCGATTGATCATTCAGACGAGGTAAGGCATGACTAAGGCGGTTTGTGTCAAACGCAGCGGCTTATGGAGCATTCCCGCCAGAACCATGACGCTGGCGTGTCTGTTGGTGTTTATGGCGCAGATGGCGACGACCGTGTATCTGCCTTCGCTGCCGACGGTGATGCGCGAGCTGGCGATGAGCCGGCGCGCCACCGAGCTGTCCATTTCGATCTTCGTCATCGGCGCTGCCTTGCCGGTGCTGTTCTGGGGCGCGGCTGCCGATCGCTTTGGCCGCCGAGCGCCGCTGACGCTTTCCCTGCTGCTTTTCATTGGCTGCAGCGGACTGTTGGCGCTGTGCAGCAACGGTACCCAATTACTGGCGCTGCGTGCGCTGCAAGGTGTGGGTGCCGGTGGTGCGGCGATCATTGCGCGTATCATCGTGCGGGATAACTGGAGCGGTGATGAGCTGGCGCGCCGTCTGTCGGTGCTCTCCATCGCTTTTATCACCGCGCTGGGCGGGGGGCAGTTTATCGGCGGCCTGCTCAGCCAATATTCGCACTGGCAGATGGGCTTCGTCCTGATGGGCGCCACCGGTTTGGCCATTCTGGCGCTGATGGCGACGCTGCCGCTTGAGGCGGGGCGCGCACGTGGGCCACGCCCGGCGATGGCGGCCACCTATTTCGCCATTCTGCGGCGGCCGGGGTTCTTCTGGCCGGCCTGCGTCGGCGGGCTGGGCTTCGCCACCACGGTGACATTGCAGGAGGTGAGCCCGTTCGTCATGCAGCAGGGTTTTGGTCTCAACGTTACGGCGTTCGGTGCGCTGGGGCTGGTGATCGGCGTCGCCTACTTCAGCGGGGCGCTGGCGGTTAACCGCACGGTGGCGCGTGTCGGCGGGAAAAAACTGATGCAAACCGGCAGCGGTATCGTGGCTCTGGCGACGGCGGCGATCCTGCTGTTGTGGTGGAGCGGCATTCTGGCCGGCCTTTCCGGTATGGCGGTGTTCATCGCGCTGTATTGCCTGACCATTTTTGGCCAGGCGGTGTTGTTTCCCAACAGCATGGCGATGGCGGTCAGCGACGCCAAAGAGCACGGCGCCTATGCGATGGCGCTGTGCGGCTTTCTGCAGCAGTGTCTGGCGGGCGTTGCCGCGGCCGGCGCGGTGTTGTTGGAGCACCATGGCCTGTGGGCGCTGGCGATAGCGTTGCTCGGCCTGGCCGGCTGGCTAATGGTTAAACTGCGGATGTAACGGCATTTGCAGGGAATTGCGAGCTGCTCCGCATGCCCAACGCGATAAGGTTGGTGCGCCGGAGCGCTGTGTTAAGATGACTTCTTTCGTGCTAAGGCATAAGGGTACTGTGATGGAAACGCTGGCTTCTTTGTATAACGACCACCTGGCAGAGCTGCAAAAACGCGCGCGCGAAGTGCTGGAGCGCAACAAGTTGGATGCGCTGCTGATTCACTCCGGTGAGCTGCAAAAGGTATTTTTGGACGACCATAGCTATCCGTTCAAAGTGAACGCGCATTTCAAAGCCTGGGTGCCGGTGACGTCGGTGCCGAACTGCTGGTTGTGGATCGACGGTGTCAATAAGCCGAAGCTGTGGTTCTACTCCCCGGTCGACTACTGGCACAGCGTAGAGCCGCTGCCGGACAGTTTCTGGACCAAATCCCTTGAATTGATGCCGTTGGCCAACGCCGACGCCATCGCCCAGCAGCTTCCGCCGCAGCGCGAGCGCGTGGGCTATATCGGTTATGCGCAACAGCGCGCACGCGATCTCGGCATTTCTTCTGAAAACATCAACCCGAAAGCGGTGTTGAACTACCTGGATTTCCACCGTTCTATCAAAACCGGCTACGAGCTGGCCTGCATGCGCGAAGCGCAGAAGACGGCGGTAACCGGCCATCGTGCGGCGCATGAGGCGTTCCTCTCCGGCATGAGCGAGTTCGACATCAACCTGGCCTACCTGACGGCGACAGGCCACCGCGATACCGACGTGCCTTACGACAACATCGTAGCGCTGAACGAACACGCTTCGGTACTGCACTACACCAAGCTGGATCATCAGCCGCCAGCCGAACCCCTGAGTTTCCTTATAGACGCCGGCGCGGAATATAACGGCTATGCCGCCGATCTGACCCGCACCTACGCGGCGCAAAGCGGCAGCGAGTTCGCCCACCTGGTGAAAGATCTCAATGGCGAACAGCTGGCGCTGATCGACACCATCAAGCCCGGCGTGCGCTATACCGACTACCATGTGCAAATGCATCAGCGCATCGCCAAGCTGCTCAAGAATCACAAGTTGGTGAACGGCCTCAGCGAAGAGGCGATGGTTGAAACGGGTATTACCACGCCGTTCCTGCCGCACGGGCTGGGCCATCCGCTGGGCCTTCAGGTGCACGACGCCGCCGGCTTTATGCAGGACGAGCAAGGCACCCATCTGCCGGCGCCGTCCAAGTATCCATTCCTGCGTTGCACCCGCGTGTTGCAGCCGGGCATGGTGTTGACCATCGAGCCAGGTCTGTACTTCATCGAGTCTCTGTTGGCACCGTGGCGCAGCGGTGAATTCAAGCAGCACTTCGCCTGGGATCGCATCGATGCGCTGAAGCCGTATGGCGGCATCCGTATCGAAGACAACATCGTGATCCACGAAAAGCGCATCGAGAACATGACGCGCGATCTGAACCTGGCCTGATGCGGCCTTACCCGATACCGGCGGAAGCCACCTGCTTTACCGAAGAAATAAAGAAGAGCCGTTTTATCACCCTGCTGGCGCCGACCAGCGGGGTAGAAGCGGCAAAGGCGTTTATTCAGCAGGTGCGGGATGAGCATCCGGCGGCGCGACACCATTGTTGGGCTTTCGTCGCCGGCAGCCCCGATGACTCGCAGCAACTGGGGTTCTCAGACGACGGAGAACCGTCGGGCACCGCCGGCAAACCGATCCTCGCGCAGCTGATGGGGAGCGGCATCGGTGAAGTGACCGCCGTGGTCGTTCGTTACTATGGCGGCGTCAAGCTGGGCACCGGCGGGCTGGTGAAAGCCTATGGCAACGGTGTTCAACAGGCGTTGAAGCAGTTGGCGTTGGCACAAAAGGTGCCGGAAGCCGAATATATCTTGCAGTGCGACTATGCGCAGTTGGCGTTGGTGGAGAACTTGCTGCAGCAAACCGCAGGTCGGATCCTGCAGGGCGAATACGGCGCCGCCGTCGTGCTGCATCTGGCGTTGCCGGCCACCGAGGTCGAACTGTTTGGGAATAAATTGCGTGATCTCAGTCGCGGTAATTTGCAATTAACCCCCATTTCGCAATAATTCCTCCCAATTGAATTGCTAAGGATCGTGCTGAAATGCATTTTCGCGCCATAACCCGTATCGTTGGTCTGCTGGTCATCCTGTTCTCCGGGACGATGTTTATTCCCGGCCTGGTGGCATTGATTTACCGCGATGGGGCGGGGCGCGCGTTCAGCCAAACCTTCTTCGTGGCGCTGACCATCGGGCTGATGCTGTGGTGGCCGAACCGCAAACAGAAACACGAGCTGAAGCCCCGTGAAGGCTTCCTGATTGTCGTGTTGTTCTGGACCGTGCTGGGCAGCGTGGGGGCATTGCCGTTCCTGTTTTCGGAACGGCCCAACTTGTCGCTGACCGACGCCTTCTTCGAATCCTTCTCGGGATTGACGACTACCGGCGCAACGACGCTGGTGGGGCTGGACTCGTTGCCGAAGGCCATCCTGTTCTATCGCCAAATGCTGCAATGGATGGGCGGCATGGGGATCATCGTGTTGGCGGTGGCGATACTGCCGATACTTGGCGTCGGCGGCATGCAGCTGTATCGGGCGGAAATGCCCGGGCCGCTGAAAGATAACAAGATGCGTCCACGCATCGCCGAAACCGCCAAAACCCTGTGGCTAATCTATGTGTTGCTGACCGTCGCCTGTGCGCTGGCGCTCTGGGGGGCCGGGATGTCGGTGTTCGACGCCATCGGCCACAGTTTCTCGACCATCGCCATCGGCGGTTTTTCTACCCACGACGCCAGTATCGGTTATTACGCCAGTCCGACTATCAACACCATCATCGCCGTGTTCCTGCTGATTTCCGGCTGTAACTACGGCCTGCACTTCGCTTTGCTAAGCGGCCGCAGTCTGAAGGTGTACGGGCGCGATCCTGAATTCCGCATGTTCATCTTCGTTCAGTTGACGCTGGTGGTGGTATGCACGTTGGTGCTCTGGGGACATGGCGTCTATAAGAGCGGTATGGAAACGCTCAATCAGGCGTTCTTCCAGGTGGTATCGATGGCGACCACGGCCGGTTTTACGACCGACAGCATCGCCAAGTGGCCGCTGTTCCTGCCGATGTTGTTGTTGTGCTCGGCGTTCATCGGCGGTTGTGCCGGCTCGACCGGCGGCGGCCTGAAGGTGATCCGTATTCTGCTTCTGTACCTGCAGGGCTCGCGAGAGTTGAAAAGGCTGGTGCACCCCAACGCGGTCTATACCATCAAATTGGGCAATCGCGCACTGCCGGAACGTATTCTGGAAGCGGTGTGGGGATTCTTCTCCGCCTATGCGCTGGTGTTTATCGTCAGCATGCTGGCGATCATTGCCACCGGCGTTGACGATTTTTCCGCGTTCGCCGCAGTGACGGCAACACTCAATAACCTTGGCCCCGGCCTGGGCGTGGTGGCGGATAACTTCACCACGATGCCGGCGGCGGCCAAATGGATCCTGGTGGTGACGATGCTGTTCGGGCGCCTGGAAGTGTTTACATTGCTGGTGCTGTTCACGCCAACTTTTTGGCGTGAGTGAGCCTGATATAAGGAGTACGCCATGAAGGCATTGATACTTTATTCGAGCCGTGACGGGCAAACACGTGCTATCGCTTCTTATATAGCAAGCAAGTTGCAGGACACGCTGCGTTGTGAGGTGATTGATCTGCTGCAGGCGGAACAGGTCGACCTTAGTCAGTACCAGCAGGTGATGATCGGTGCTTCTATCCGTTACGGGCACTTTAATCCGGTACTGGATAAATTCGTTAAGCGCCATGCCGAACAGCTGAATAGGATGCCGAGCGCCTTCTTCGCCGTGAACCTGACCGCGCGTAAACCGGAAAAGCGCTCGCCGCAAACCAACGCTTATACCCGCAAGTTCCTGCTGGCCTCGCCGTGGCAGCCAAAACAGTGCGCGGTGTTTGCCGGCGCATTGCGGTATCCGCGCTATCGTTGGTTCGACCGCATCATGATTCAATTTATTATGCGTATGACGGGCGGTGAAACGGATACCAGTAAGGAAGTGGAGTACACAGATTGGCAGCAGGTCGATCGTTTCGCCCAGGAATTTAGCCAGATCCAGTACGAAAAGTGACAAAAACGCGGGTTTGGCCAGCGTTTTGCCGAAAAAATCCGCGCTTGAAAAGTTTTTTGCAATTAGGGGTTGCGGCCTGCCGAGAACTCCCTATAATGCGCCTCCACTGACCGGGAACAACGACTGACAAGCCGCCGGGTCAGCGAGAAGAAAGCGAAATAAACGCTTGA
>NZ_JBJNOO010000007.1:0-180337 GCF_052166595.1 Serratia sp. CY81684
TCTGGCGCGTTATCGATCTGGTCGAAAGCACGTGCAGAACCGCCGTAGGTTTTAGCCAGTACGGTAGTGATCGCTGCAGTCAGGGTAGTTTTACCGTGGTCAACGTGGCCGATAGTACCAACGTTAACGTGCGGTTTTGTACGTTCAAATTTTTCTTTAGACACGGCTATATTCCTTACTATAGCGCTCTCCCCTTCTGGAGAGAGCACGGGACTTTGGTTTTAACCCTGCGGCTTATTTGCCACGGGCTTCGATTACGGCCTGAGCGACGTTGTTCGGTGCATCATCATACTTCAGGAATTCCATGGTGTATGATGCGCGACCTTTAGTCAGAGAACGCAGCTGAGTTGCGTAGCCGAACATTTCGGACAACGGTACTTCAGCGTGGATCTTAACGCCAGTCACTTCAGATTCCTGACCGCGCAGCATGCCGCGACGACGGCTCAAGTCACCGATAACGTCACCGGTGTTCTCTTCTGGAGTCTCAACTTCAACCTTCATGATAGGCTCAAGCAGAACTGGTTTCGCTTTCTTAAAGCCTTCTTTAAAGGCGATAGACGCGGCCAGTTTAAACGCCAGTTCAGAGGAGTCAACGTCGTGGTAAGAACCGAAGTGCAGACGAATACCCATGTCTACTACCGGGTAACCAGCCAACGGACCAGACTTCAGCTGCTCCTGGATGCCTTTATCAACGGCAGGGATGTATTCGCCAGGAATTACACCACCTTTGATGTCGTTGATGAACTCGTAACCTTTCGGGTTAGAGCCCGGCTCCAGTGGGTACATGTCGATCACAACGTGACCGTACTGACCGCGACCACCAGACTGCTTGGCGTGCTTACCTTCAACATCGGTAATCTTCGCGCGAATCGCTTCGCGGTAAGCTACCTGAGGTTTGCCCACGTTAGCTTCAACGTTGAATTCACGCTTCATGCGGTCAACGATGATGTCGAGGTGCAGTTCACCCATACCGGCGATGATGGTCTGGTTAGACTCTTCGTCAGTCCATACGCGGAATGACGGGTCTTCTTTAGCCAGACGGCCCAGAGCCAGACCCATTTTTTCTTGGTCAGCTTTGGTTTTTGGTTCAACGGCGATAGAGATTACCGGCTCAGGGAATTCCATACGCTCCAGGATGATTGGAGAGTCTGGATCACACAGGGTGTCCCCGGTGGTCACGTCTTTCAGACCGATCGCAGCGGCGATGTCGCCTGCGCGAACTTCTTTGATCTCTTCACGCTTGTTGGCGTGCATCTGAACGATACGGCCGAAACGCTCGCGCGCAGCCTTAACGGAGTTCAGCACGGTGTCGCCGGAGTTAACAACGCCGGAGTACACGCGGAAGAAGGTCAGGTTACCCACGAACGGGTCGGTAGCGATTTTGAACGCCAGCGCAGAGAACGGCTCGTCATCACTTGCGTGACGCTCAGCCGGAGTATCTTTGCCATCGTCCAGGATACCGTTGATCGCAGGAACGTCAGTTGGTGCCGGCAGGTATTCGATTACCGCATCCAGCATTGCCTGTACGCCTTTGTTCTTGAACGCAGAACCACAGGTAACCAGGATGATTTCGTTGTTCAGCACGCGCTGACGCAGAGCGGATTTGATTTCTTCCTCGGTCAGCTCTTCGCCGCCCAGGTATTTTTCCATCAGCTCTTCGGAAGCTTCCGCAGCGGACTCGATCAGGTTCTGGCGCCATTCTTCAGCCAGATCCATCATGTCAGCCGGCACGTCTTCGTATTCGAAGGTTACGCCTGCGTCTTCTTCGTTCCAGTTGATCGCCTTCATCTTCACCAGGTCGATAACGCCGGTGAATTTGTCTTCTGCGCCGATAGCCAGCTGCAGAGGAACAGGGTTGGCGCCCAGACGAGTTTTGATCTGGCCTACAACTTTCAGGAAGTTAGCGCCCATACGGTCCATTTTGTTAACGAACGCGATACGTGGCACTTTGTATTTGTTAGCCTGACGCCATACGGTTTCAGACTGTGGCTGAACACCACCAACAGCACAGTAAACCATTACCGCGCCATCCAGCACACGCATGGAACGTTCTACTTCGATGGTGAAGTCAACGTGCCCTGGGGTGTCGATGATGTTTACGCGATGCGGTTCGAACTGCTTGGCCATACCAGACCAGAAGGCAGTAGTCGCTGCAGAAGTGATGGTAATACCACGCTCCTGCTCCTGTTCCATCCAGTCCATGGTGGCAGCGCCGTCATGAACTTCACCGATTTTGTGGTTTACACCGGTGTAGAACAGAATACGTTCGGTAGTGGTGGTTTTACCGGCGTCGATGTGAGCACTGATACCGATGTTACGGTAGCGTGCAATGGGTGTTGTACGAGCCATTTGATTCCTCTATTCCTAGGGCGTTCAAGTTCAGTTAACCCAAGCGGGCCGATTTGACGCGCCCGCTTGGTTAGCATGACTACAGCCGGATGATTACCAGCGGTAGTGGGCGAACGCCTTGTTGGCTTCGGCCATACGGTGAACGTCTTCACGCTTCTTAACAGCAGAACCTTTGTTCTCTGCTGCGTCAGACAGCTCGTTCGCCAGGCGCAGAGCCATGGATTTATCACCGCGTTTACGTGCAGCATCAACGATCCAACGCATTGCCAGAGCATTACGACGAACCGGGCGGACTTCAACTGGTACCTGATAAGTAGAACCGCCAACGCGACGCGACTTAACTTCTACAGTCGGGCGAACGTTGTCGAGAGCGACTTCGAAAGCTTCCAGGTGATCTTTACCAGAACGCTGAGCCAGGGTCTCCAGCGCGGTATAGACGATTGCTTCTGCAGTAGATTTTTTACCGTCTACCATCAGGATATTTACAAATTTGGCCAGCAGCTCAGATCCGAACTTAGGATCTGGCAGGATTTTACGTTGGCCGATTACGCGACGACGTGGCATGGAAATACTCCGTTGTTAATTCAGGATTGTCCAAAACTCTACGAGTTTATTTTGACATTAAAGTTAAAACGTTTGGCCTTACTTAACGGAGAACCATTAAGCCTTTGGCTTCTTCACGCCGTACTTGGAACGAGCTTGCTTACGGTCTTTAACACCGGAGCAGTCAAGTGCACCACGGACGGTGTGGTAACGCACACCCGGCAAGTCTTTTACACGACCGCCACGGATCAGGATTACGGAGTGTTCCTGCAGGTTGTGGCCTTCGCCACCGATGTAGGAAGTCACTTCGAAACCGTTGGTCAAACGCACACGGCAAACTTTACGCAGTGCGGAGTTTGGTTTTTTCGGGGTAGTGGTATATACGCGGGTGCATACGCCACGTTTCTGCGGGCAGGCTTCCAGCGCTGGAACGTTGCTTTTAGCAGCCTTCACAGAGCGTGGTTTGCGAACCAGCTGGTTAATTGTTGCCATTAAAAAAGCTCCTGGTTTTTGCTTCGTACTAGCTTCGTAAACATGTGATAAATCCCCTCGTATGCACTACTGGCAAAGTACGAGGACGCAGAATTTTATGGCTGACCAGTATGGGTGTCAAGAAATATACAACATCACTCTCATCACCAGGCCATTTGGCTGCGGTGTTGTTCGGTTAATTCAACGAAGTGATTATAGCCGACGACAGTGATTTTGTGCGAAAAATGACCAACCAATCCCCGAGCTTCCAGGTCGTCCTGCAGCGCATAAAGGGATATGGGGGCGGCGAGCAGCAATTCAAGATGAGCGCTGCCGGCAAGGCCTGCCAGCACGCCGTCCTGCAGCAGCAACAGCGCGTCGCCCTGCGCCGTCAGGCGCAGCAGCGCAGGCAGGTCACATTGGTTTGGCGAATGGCTCAGGGTATACAGCATCAGAGGATCCTAAAACGTCATCACGGCGTCGTAGCCGTCCAGTTCGCGGCGCAGTTCGTCCGGCGCCAGCACCTCGGCGTCCAGCACCCAATCGGTCACCTGGCTCAGTCCGCGTTCCTGCAGTGAAGCCTGGCACAGATAGCACCGCTCCACGTCATACAGCGGCAGCACGCCAAAGGTGGCAATGTAATTGCGCGCCAAAATCTTTTCCGGCTGTTGGCCCGGCAACAGCTGCAATACGCCATCGCCGACAAAAAACACCCCCACATCTTCACTGAGCGCCGACGTGGCGAGCAGCGCATCCAGCCCTTCCCTGCCGCCGGCGCCGCCGTGCGGCCCATGGGTGAAAACAAAAGCGACTCGTTTCATCCTATCCTCAGAACTGCACCAGACGGTCGCAACTTAGCGACGCTTCGGCCAGGGAACCCAACCCGCTCAGGGTAAAACCGGGCTGCAGGTTGGCGCTTGCCAGCCCCTGCTGCGCCGCCTCCTGCTCGTCGGTGACGCCGCGGCGCAACGCGGCGGCCACGCAGACGTTGAGCGCCACGCCGTGTTGCTGAGCCAGCTGCGCCCAACCGCGCACCAGGTCGAACTCATCGCTGGCGGGCGCGGTCAGCTGGTTGGCGTTCAACACCCCTTCGCGGTAGAAAAAGACGCTGGAAAGCCGGTGCCCTTTCGCCAGCAGGGCCTGAGCGAACTGATAGGCGCTGCTGGCCTGCTGCGTGCCGTAAGCCGGACCGGTGACCAACAGACAATAATCGAGCATCAACGGTCGCTTCCCAACAGATCGCCGCTCTTGAACTGGCGAATATACAAATACACGGTGTGTTTGGAGATATTCAGGCGATCCGCCACCTGATTGATCGCATCCTTGATGTCGAAGATGCCTTTCTCATAGAGGTTTAGCACTACCTGGCGGTTCTTGGCGTTATTGGATACCGAGCGATCGGCATTCACCTCTTCGATGGTGAACTCCAGCGTCTGCGCCACCAGATCGTCGACTGAAGAGGCGAAATTCACCGACGACGGCACGTCCTGCGTGGCCGGCGGCATAAAGGTCTGCATAATCTGCGAGAACGGCACATCGAGGTTCATGTTGATGCACAGCAGGCCGATTACCCGCTGTTCGCGATTGCGAATGGCGATGGTCACCGACTTCATCAGCACGCCGCTCTTGGCGCGGGTGAAGTAGGCTTTCGACACGCTGCTGTCGTCGCCGGCCATGTCGTGCAGCATGCGCAGCGCCAGGTCGGTGATCGGCGAACCGATTTTACGCCCGGTATGTTCCCCGTTGGCGATGCGCACCGCCGAACTGTTCAGGTCTTCCAGCGCGTGCAATACGATCTCGCAGTGGCCGCCGATCAACATCGCCAGCCCATCGACCACCGCTTCATAGGATTTCAGGATTTCATGATCCGTTTGAGTAAACGGACGTTCATTCAGCAAATCAAGTTCGCTGGCTTCGCTGGATAAAAGCGAATTCGACATCGAAGATACCACCCTCATAGATCGCCTGTGCCAGGGGGCGCAGCTAAAACCGCTCGGACCGGATCGCTACCGTCGTCGGCACGCCGCAGCGCGGCTGGCTGAGAGCAGCATAAACGGCACGATGACATCCGCGGGCGAGGCGGCCGGGAACAATTTTAGGTACACGCCCTAAGGGGCAGACGCATGACTGATAAGTCAGAATTATTAGTCTAGCAAAGCGGCCGGAGTAAAGTCCTTGCGTTTGCGCGTGGTATTGACGTTAAGCCCGATGCCCGGCAGGCGTCAAGCGTTCAATGGAGAGAGACGCGGCGGCGGTCGAAATGAAAACCGCCGCGGAGGGCATCCGCGGCGGTGGCAAACAGAGCGACGAGATTATTTCGCTTTAGCGTCTGCTTTCGCGTCAGCCGATTTTTCGGCTTTAGCGTCGGCTTTCGGCGCCGCTTTCACGTCCAGCAGCTCAACGTCGAACACCAGCGTGGAGTTAGCCGGGATGCCCGGAACGCCGGTTTTGCCGTAGGCCAATGCCGGCGGGATCACCAGCTTGATTTTGCCGCCTTTCTTGATGTGCTTCAGGCCTTCGGTCCAGCCCGGGATCACGCCATCCAGACGGAACGACAGCGGCTCGCCGCGGGTGTAGGAGTTATCGAACTCAGTACCGTCGGTCAGGGTGCCTTTGTAGTTTACTACCACGGTGTCGCTGTCTTTCGGCGCTTCACCCGCGCCCGGTTTCTCTACCTGGTACAGCAGGCCGGATTCGGTTTTCTTCACGCCTTTTTCTTTCGCGAAGCTGTCGCGGTACTTAGCGCCTTTGGTTTCGTTGTCCTTGGCGTCCTGTTCCATCTTCGCCTGAGCGGAAGCCTTCACGCGCGCTTCGAAGCCCTGCAGGGTCTTCTCGATGTCGGCGTCGTTCAGCTTGCTCTTGTTGGCGAACGCGTCCTGAACGCCGGCGATCAGCTGATCTTTGTCCAGCTTGATGCCCAGCTTCTCTTGCTCTTTCAGAGAGTTGTCCATGTAACGGCCGAGAGAGGCGCCCAGTGCGTAAGCGGCTTGCTCGTCGTCGTTTTTGAACTTGCCGGTGCTCGGTGCTGCCGCCGCGTCCGCTGGTTTAGCGGCTTCTGCCGGTTTGGCGGCATCGGCTGCCATGACCTGGGTCGCATTCAGAGCAAAAGCCATGGTGGTTGCCAGAAGCGTGACTTTAAACAAAGATTTCATCCATTTCTCCAGTGTCTGAAGCAATGCCCCAAACAATCATTAGGTAAGATAACCGGGCTACTATAGCTGCCTGAAACAAAACAAAACAGTCGCACAGGTAACCAATCGAGTCAAAGTGTGACTCCCGCTTTGCCAAGAAGTTTCCCCCTGTGTGCTACTCGCATGATAAATCAGATTTTTCTTGCAGAATATTCGGCGAGGTTAGCAAAAAACGGCGTATCGGGCGTGCAACTTTTCAGCACTTTACACTGCCGATCGCAACGTTGCGCGCCGCCTGGAGAAATAGCGCGAGCAAACCCGGCGTCAGCTGTTACCATAGCGCCGAATCAGGATTTTATCGCGTCAGAGGTAGCCTCATGCACAACGCCGACATTCAACGCCTGCTACAGCGGCTTGAAGAACTGGAGAGCCGCCAGGCCTTCCAAGAGCTCACCATCGAAGAGCTCAACCAGACCGTCATCCAGCATCAAATGGAAATGCTGAAGATGCGCGAACACCTGCGCATGTTGACCGACAAGCTGCGCTCGACCCAAACCTCAATGATCGCCTCGCAATCGGAAGAAACCCCTCCGCCGCACTATTGAGGGCCCGCTGCGCGGTTATTTCAGGCGTGCCAGCCCGTCGACGGCACGCTCGAGATAGCGGCGCGGGCACCCCAGGTTGATGCGGATAAAACCGCTCCCCTGCGGGCCGAAACCGCTGCCCATCGACGGCGCCAGCTTCGCCACCGCCACCAGCGCCTGCTGTAAGTCAGCATCGTTCAAACCCAGTGCACGGCAATCCAGCCAGGCGAGATAAGTCGCTTCAGCCTGGGTCATCGTGCACCAGGGCGCGGCGGCCGCCAGCGCCTGCTCAAACCAGCGCCGATTCTCCGCCAGGTAGTCGAGCAGCTCATCAAGCCAGGCAGCGCCCCGTTGATAGGCCGCGGTCGCCGCCGTCATCGACAGCGCGTTGAATACATCCAGCCCGTGGGCGTTCAGCCGATCGACAAACGCCTGCCGCAGCCGGGCATTGGGGATCAGAAAATTCGAAATGCGCAGCGAAGAGAGTCCGAAGGTTTTGCTGGCGGACGTCGCCGCAATCACTCGCTCGCGATATTCCTCGTCCAGATGCAACACCGATGTAAACGTCTCGCCGGGCAGCAGCAGATCGGCCCAAATTTCATCGGAGATCACCGTGACATCGTGGGCGTGGCAGATCGCCATGAGCCGCTCCAGTTCCTCGCGGCACCAGCAACGGCCGGTCGGATTGTGCGGATTGCACAGCAACAACAGCGGCGGTTTGCGCTGCGCCAGGCAGGCGGCCAGCTGGTCGAAATCGATCCGGTATCCCTGCGGGGTTTCCAGCAGCGGATTTTCAATCACCTCTCTGCCGTTCATGGTGACTATCTTGGCGAACGAGCCATAGTACGGCCCCTGCACCACCACGCCGTCCCCCGGCTTGCTGAGCAGTTGGATCAGCATCGCCACCCCCGGCACCACCCCTTCAATCGACGTGAACCACTCGCGCCGCAGCGGCAAGTCGTGCCGCTTGGCAAACCAGTCGATCGCCGCCTGGTAGTAGGCGTCGTCGCGTTCGCTGTAGCCAAAGACGCCGTGGTCCACCCGCTGATGCAGCGCCTGTTGCACCTCCGGCGGGCATGGAAAGTCGAAATCGGACACCCACATCGGCAACAATTCGCTGCCGTCCAGTTGCAGATAGCGGTCGATGAAGTCCCACTTCACGGAGCCGGTATTGTGGCGATCGATGATGGCGTTGAAATGACTCGTCATGTCAGGCTTCCTTACGCTGCAAGTCGTTCTGAGGTTGGAGTTTGGCGATACCGAAGCCGGTGAAGCCATAAATCAGGGCGAACACCACTGCGACATAACATTGGATCGCCCACGGCAGCAGATCGAGCGTGCTCACTCCCAGCGTGGTCGCCATGTAAATACCGGCGGCCGTCCACGGGATCAGCGGCTCGATGACGGTGCCCGCATCTTCGACGGTGCGCGACAGGTTTTTGTTGTCCAGCCCCATGTGTCGATAGGCCCCTTTGAACAGCTCCGCCGGGATCAGCAGCGCCAGCTTGCCGTCGCTGGTCGCGCCGGTCACCAGGATGGTGGTGGCAACGGTAGCGGCGATCAGCTGGCCGGTGGTGTGCACCACTTTCAGCAGCCGGCTGATGATCACCGTCAACGCGCCGGTAAGCGTCAAGGCGCCGGCGAAGGAAAAGGCGCAGAACACCAGCAGGATCGTACTCATCATCGAGAACATGCCGCCGCGGTTCAGCAGGCGCGGCACATCGGCGACGATCCCTTCAACGTTATGGCCCTGGCTGGCGAACATCGACAGATTGAAACCGTCCATCAACGCATTCAGCCCCTGTTGCAGGCTAAAACCCTGCAGCGCGACGCCGATGGCGATCGCCAGCGCGCAGGCGGCCAGCATGACGGGGATCACCGGCCGTTTGGTCACCGCGCCCCACAGCACCAGCACCGGCGGCAGGATCAACAGCAGATTGAAATGGTACAATCCCTCAAGCGCGCTGACGATTTCGGTCACTTTTTCCGGCGTTGCCACGCTGCCCACCGCGCCGGTGTGGCCGGCGATCAGGTACACCACGGCGGCCAGGATGAAGCTCGGCAGCGTCGTGTACATCAGATGCTGGATATGGCTGTAGAGATCGGTATCCGCGACGATAGCCGCGAAGTTCGTCGAATCGGACAACGGGGAAATTTTGTCGCCGAAGTAGGCGCCGGACACCACCGCCCCGGCCGCGGCGGCCAGCGGCACGTCCAGACCGGCGGCCACGCCCATCAGCGCCACGCCCACGGTGCCGGCCGCCCCCCACGAGGTACCGGTGCACACCGAGATCACGCTGGTGATAAAGAACGCGGCGATCAGAATGTATTGCGGGCTAATCAGCTTCAGCCCCCAATACACCATGTAAGGGATTGTTCCGCTGATCATCCAGGTGCCGATCAGCCCGCCCACGCAGATCAGGATCATGATCACCGGCATTGCCTTAGCCAGCTTGGCCACGATGGCCCCGATGATGTCATCCCAGCGGTAGCCTTGCCACCAGGCCAACGCGGCGGCGATGGCGGCGGAAACCAGCAGCAGCGGTTCAATGCGCAGGCCAAACTGGCCATAGCCGATGATGAGCAGCAACAGCATGGCCACAATCGGCAGCGTCGCCAGCCCAAGGTTGAGCGTTTTCTTATTATCCATATACGGCTCCTGTTGAAGAGGGGGTACTGCAACAGCGTAATGGCTTCGGTAATCGGAGGATGTGAGCGCAGGCCACTGGCCATGTAATCGGTTTCATGAGATGGCGTTATGTGAGCCGCCTCTCATTCGCCGCGCTTGCTTTGCTCAGTCCTCTCACCATCGGCGACGGAGTCTCGCAGGATAAGTTCGGCCGAAAAGCGGTTGTTACGTGGCACGATGTCGCTGCCGCTGTGGATTTGTAGCGCCAGACGCGCGGCACGTCGGGCCATTTTCTCGATGGGGTAATGCACGGTGGTCAACGCGGGGTGGAGATATTTCGCCAGGGCAATGTCGTCAAAACCGACGATCGACAGCGCTTCAGGCAACTGGACTTGCCGTTGGTGGCAGGTGCGCATCATGCCGGCGGCCATCACGTCGTTGAACGTCACTGCGGCGGTGAAGCGTTGGTCGCTGGCCAGAACGCGCTCGGCCGCCAGTTCGCCCCCTCTTTCATTGAAGGGCACGCTGATGATCCAGCTGCCGGGCACCTCAATGCCGCCGGCGGCCATGGCCTGGCGGTAACCCGCTAACCGCTGCGCGCGGTCGTCGATCGGCAGATCCGTTGTCACGCAGGCGATTCTCCGATGCCCCTGACGAATGAGCAGCTTGGTCGCCGTCTGCGCCGCATTGGCGTTGTCGAGCCAGATGCAACGGTTGGCGATGGCGGGCAGGTAACGGTTGATCAGCACCAGCGCGGGCGTGTGGGCGGCGTAGCGCAGCAGCTCCTCCTGCCCCATGCGCGTGACGTGCGCCACGATGGCTTCGCATCCCTGATTGATGAGAAAGTCGAGGCCGCTTTTTTCCAGTTCGGCCTGATGCCCGCCGCTGCACAACATCAAACGCACGCCGGCCTGTCGCGTGATGTCTTCCACGCCCCGCGCCAGGCGTGAAAAAAACGGATCGTCGAGGTTGCCGGTCAGCAACCCCAGCATATTGCCGCTTCTTTTCGCCAGCGCCAGCGCGGCGGCGTTGCGGTGGTAGTTAAACTCGCGCATCGCCTTCTCGACGCGTTCGCGGGTCACCGGTTCAACGTAGGCGGTATTATTGATCACCCGGCTGACGGTGGCCGTGGAAACGCCGGCGCGGCGCGCAACGTCTTTCATGGTGGCCATGGCATGTCCTGTTGTGCCGTTCGGCGCCCGGTGCGCCGCGCATAAAAAAGGGCAGCCGATGGCCGCCCTCTTGTCTCGTGATCGCGTTCTGCTTAGTGGCAGCCGCAACCGCCGTTACCGCAACCGCCTTTACCGTGGTCGTGACCATGGTCGTGATCGTGGCTGTGGCCGTGACCGCCGCAGCAGCCTTCACCGTGTTCGTGGTGATGGTCGTGCTCGCCGTGTACGTGACCGTGCGCCAGTTCTTCTGCGGTCGCTTCGCGGATCGCGACAACTTCCACGTTGAAGTTCAGGTTTTGGCCGGCCAGCATGTGGTTGCCGTCAACCACCACGTGGTCGCCGTCAACTTCGGTGATTTCAACCGGTACCGGGCCCTGATCGGTGTCAGCCAGGAAACGCATGCCGACCTGCAGTTCGTCAACGCCCATGAAGACGTCTTTCGGTACGCGCTGCACCAGGTTTTCGTCGTAGTTGCCGTACGCGTCGTTCGCGCCGACGTGAACGTCAAAACGATCGCCAACGTCGTGGCCTTCGAGCGCTTTTTCCAGACCTGCGATCAGAGAACCATGCCCGTGCAGATAGTCCAGCGGTGCGCTCACCGGAGACTCATCAACCAAAACACCGTCTTCTGTACGTACTTGGTAAGCCAGGCTGACCACCAAGTCTTTTGCTACTTTCATGATATCTCCTACCGTTGGCTACTAGGACGCGCACCGTTATCGGGATGCGCGCCTTTTCCGGACAGATTGTAACGGAAATCTGCCTCGCTGTACCCTCCGGGATAAAAAAACGCTACTTCGGCTGAAAAATGCCGATCACCTGCTCTTGCGGGCGAACGTGTTTTTCCACCTGTTGTTCGGTCTGGCGCTGGTGATGACCGCACTTGACGCACTCCACCACTTCCACCTGATCCTCCCGCCACACCGCCAGCGTATCCATGGCGCTACAGCTTGGGCACACCGCCCCGGCGATAAATCTCTTACGTGTTGCAGACATCGTTATGCTCCCGCTTATTCGTATTCATCCCAGCCGTCAAACTGGCGACTTTCTTTTTGCATTTCGCGATGGAACAGCTCTTCCAGCTCGCGCCGCGCCTCTTTCACGCGGGAAATTTGCGCCACGTCGCCCTGATGCGGCGGCATCAGTTCACGCAGCATGCGCATATCCAGGCGGCGGAAATGCTGCTGGGCGCGGAAGGCCTGATGGGGGTGCATGCCCAACTCCATCAACGCCTTGCGCCCCAGTTCCAGCGCGCTGGAGAAGGTTTCGCGGCTGAACTGTTTCACGCCCGCCTGCAGCAACTCATGCGCCTCCACGCGGCCGCGTGCCCGCGCCAGAATACTCAGATTCGGGAAGTGCTGCTGGCACAGCCGCACGATCTCCATGGTGTCTTCCGGCTCATTGCAGGTAATCACGATCGACTTGGCCTTTTCGGCGCCCGCCGCGCGCAACAGCTCCAACTCGGTGGCGTCGCCGTAATAAACCTGATATCCGTAACGCCGCAGCACCCCGACGGCGCTGACGTCGCGTTCCAGTACGGTAATGCGCATTTTGTTGGCCATCAACAGGCGGCCGATCACCTGGCCGAAACGCCCGAAGCCAACGATGATCACCTGAGGATCGTCGTCCTCTACGTACGGCGTCTCCTCGTCTTCGCCTTTGGCGTTATAGCGGCGCGCCAAAATGCGGTCGATGGCCTGCATGAGTAACGGTGTGGTCATCATCGACAGCGTCACTACCACCAACAGCAAAGAGAGTTGATCCGGCTGCAGCACCTTTTGCGCGCCCGCCGCAGAAAACAGCACGAAGGCAAACTCACCGCCCTGGCTGAGCACGCCGGCAAACTGCAGGCGCACCGAACTACGCAGGCCGAACAGGCGCGACACGCCGTAGAGCACGCCGGATTTCACCGCCACCAACGCCAGTACGCCGATCAACACCTCGGCCAGATGGGTGTAGAGCACGCCGATATTCAACACCATGCCCACCGAGATAAAGAACAGTCCCAGCAGCAGCCCTTTAAACGGCTCGATGGAGATCTCCAGTTCGTGGCGGTATTCGCTCTCCGCCAGCAGCACGCCGGCAATGAAGGTGCCGAGCGCCATCGACAGGCCAAGCGTCTCCATAAACAGCGCCGAGCCGAGCACCAGCAACAGCGCCGCGGCAGTGAAGATCTCGCGCACGCCGGAAGCGGCGATATAGCGGAACAGCGGCCGCAGCAGGAAGCGGCCGCCGATCAGCATGCCGCCGAACGCCGCCACCTTGAGCGCGATCTTCGCCCAGTCGTCGCTGGTGCCGCCGGCGCCGGCCAGAATGGGGATCAACGCCAGCGCCGGGATCACCGCCATATCCTGGAACAGCAGCACCGAGAAACCCAGCTGCCCGCCTTCGTTGCGATTCATGCCCTTTTCGCGCATCAGCTGCAGCGCCATGGCGGTGGAAGACATCGCCAGGCCGATACCGCCTATCACCGCCGCCTGCCAGGCGAAGTGCGTCAGGTACAGCAACGCGCCCAGCACCGCCGCGGTGATCAACACCTGGCCGGCGCCGGCGCCGAAGATCGAGCGCCGCAGCTCCCACAGCTTGCTGGGGTTCAGCTCCAGGCCGATGATGAACATCAGGAACACCACGCCCAACTCGGAGAAGTGCAGGATCTCGTCAACGTCGCGAATGAAGCCCAATCCCCACGGGCCGATGGCGATACCGGCGATCAGATAGCCCAGCACCGCGCCGATCCCCAGACGGCGGGCAATCGGCACCGTCACCACCGCGGCGAACAGGAACAGCAAAATGGCGGTCAGTAAGGTCGATCCTTCCATGATCATCGTCCTCCGTGCGGCAGCGGGTGGCTCAGCCAGTCCCCGTAGGCGTCCGCATGGCTGCGCAGCACCTCCGGCTTTTGCCGCCGCGCCCAATACACCACGAACGGCGTCAACCAATGCATATGGCACATCCCGGCGGTCAGCTCGAACGGCCGCAGGATATCTTCCATCGGATAGTGGTTATAACCGCCGGTACGGTAGGCGCCTTCCGGCTCGCCGGTGGTGATCACCGAGCGCCAGTATTTGCCCGCCAGCGCATTGCCGCCCACGCCGCTGGCGAAGCCGCGCGCCAGCACGCGATCCAGCCACTCCTTCAGCAGCGCCGGGCAGCTGTAGGTATAAAGAGGATGCTGAAACACGATGACCTGGTGCTCACGCAGCAGCTGTTGTTCGTGATGGATATCGATAAAAAAATCAGGATAGTGCGCGTAGAGATCGTGCACGGTGACATGTTCCAACTGCTGCGCCGGTCGAAGCAAAACCCGGTTCGCCACCGAGTCATGAGATTCCGGATGGGCATACAGCAGCAAGACCTTGGGCGGCTGCGACATCATTCCCCTCCAAAGCGTCGTCAGGGTAGCGGTTTTCCGTTACCATGCATCGCAAAGACAAAAACAGCGCGCGGTGCGCGTTCTGTTACCTTAATGATAATTTAACATACTCTGAACATACGGCGCTTTATGATTGTATTCTCCTCGCTACAAATCCGACGCGGCATCCGCGTCCTGCTGGACAACGCCACGGCGACGGTTAATCCAGGTCAGAAGGTCGGCCTGGTGGGCAAAAACGGCTGCGGCAAATCCACGCTGTTGTCGCTGCTGAAGGGCGAGATCGCGGCGGACGGCGGCAGCTTCACCTTCCCCGGCAACTGGGCGCTGGCCTGGGTCAACCAGGAGACGCCGGCGCTGGACGTGCCGGCGATCGAGTATGTTATCGACGGCGACCGCGAGTTTCGCCAGCTTGAAGCCGAGTTGCAGGCGGCCAACGATCGCAACGACGGCCACGCCATCGCCACCCTGCACGGCAAGCTGGACGCCATCGACGCCTGGACCATCCGTTCCCGCGCCGCCAGCCTGCTGCACGGCCTCGGCTTCTCCAACGAACAGCTGCAAAGCCCGGTGCGCGACTTTTCCGGCGGCTGGCGCATGCGCCTCAACCTGGCGCAGGCGCTGGTGTGCCGTTCCGATCTGCTGCTGCTCGACGAACCGACCAACCACCTGGATCTCGATGCGGTGATCTGGCTGGAGCGCTGGCTGAAAAGCTATTCCGGCACGCTGGTGCTGATCTCGCACGACCGCGACTTCCTCGATCCGATCGTCGACAAGATCCTGCATATCGAACAGCAGACGATGAACGAGTACACCGGCAACTACTCGTCGTTCGAACGCCAGCGCGCTACCAAGCTGGCGCAGCAGCAGTCGCTGTATCAGCACCAGCAAGAGAAAGTGGCGCACCTGCAAAGCTATATCGACCGTTTCCGCGCGCAGGCCACCAAGGCCAAACAGGCGCAGAGCCGCATCAAGATGCTGGAGCGCATGGAGCTGATAGCCCCGGCGCACGTCGACAACCCGTTCACCTTCAGCTTCCGCCCGCCGGAAAGCCTGCCGAACCCGCTGCTGCGCATGGAAAAAGTCAGCGCCGGGTATGGCGATAAAGTGATCCTGAAGTCAATCAAGCTGAACCTGGTGCCCGGCTCGCGCATTGGCCTGCTCGGCCGCAACGGCGCCGGGAAATCGACGCTGATCAAACTGCTGGCCGGCACCCTGGAGCCGCTGAGCGGCGAGATCGGCCTGGCGAAAGGCATCAAGCTGGGTTACTTCGCCCAGCATCAGCTGGAATTTTTGCGCGCCGACGAATCGCCGCTGCAGCACCTGAGCCGCATCGCCCCAAGGGTGCTGGAGCAGCAGCTGCGCGACTATCTGGGCGGTTTCGGCTTCCAGGGCGACAAGGTCAGCGAAATGACCGAGCGTTTCTCCGGCGGCGAGAAGGCGCGGCTGGTGCTGGCGCTGATCGTCTGGCAGCGCCCGAACCTGCTGCTGCTCGATGAACCGACCAACCACCTGGATCTCGACATGCGTCAGGCGCTGACCGAGGCGCTGATCGATTTCGAAGGCGCGTTGGTGGTGGTATCGCACGACCGTCACCTGCTGCGCTCCACCACCGACGATCTGTACCTGGTGCACGATGGCCAGGTCGAGCCTTTCGAGGGCGATCTCGACGATTATCAGCAGTGGCTTGTCGACCTGCAGCGCCAGGAAAGCCAGCAGGACGCGCCGGAAAAAGAGAGCGGCGGCAACAGCGCGCAGGCGCGCAAGGATCAAAAACGCCGCGAGGCGGAGTTCCGTACGCAGACCCAACCGCTGCGCAAGCAGATCGCCAAGCTGGAACAGCAGATGGAAAAACTGGGCGCCGAACTGGCGGCGGTGGAGGAACAGTTGGCGGATCCCGCGCTGTACGACATCAGCCGCAAGGCCGAGTTGACCGACTGCCTGCAAAAGCAAAGCCAGGCCAAATCCGCGCTGGAAGAGACGGAAATGACCTGGCTGGATGCGCAGGAACAGCTGGAGCAGTTAACGCAGGCGTTCGAAGCCTAAGCCTCAGGCCTTGTAAAAAGGTTTATCCCCCAGAATGGTCGCGCGGTGCATGATGCGCCGCTGCGGCAGATAATCCGCGTTGGCGTAGTGCTGCGTCACGCGGTTATCCCAGATCGCCACGTCATTTTCCTGCCAGCGCCAGCGCACCTGAAACTCCGGCTTAGTGATGTGAGCGAACAGGAAATTCAGTAAAGCATCGCTCTCCTTCGGCGCCACATCCACGATCCGCGTGGTGAACCCTTCATTGACGAACAGCGCCTGTCGGCCGCTGACCGGGTGAGTGCGCACCACCGGATGCAGCAGCGGCGGGTTTTTCTGCACCGCCAGTTGCCAGCGCTGGTGTTCTTCTTCGCTACCGCGATGCTTGTGCTCCGGGAACGACTTGGTGAAGTCATGCTCTGCGCGCAGCCCCGCGAGCAGCGTTCTGAACGGCGCCGACAGCGCTTCGTAGGCCGCGATGCCGCTGGCCCACAGCGTATCGCCGCCGGTGGCAGGCAGCGTCTTGGCCGCCAGGATCGCGCCCAACGGCGGGTTCTCGATAAAGGTCACGTCGGTGTGCCAGTTGTCGTTGTCCGGCGGATTGTCGTCGTGAGTATCGAGCACGATGATCTCTTCCACGTCGGTGGCGTGTGGATAGACCGGATGGATATGCAGATCGCCGAAGCGCCCGGCCAGATCGCGCTGCTGCAGCGGCGTGATCGGCTGGTTGCGGAAGAACAGCACCTGATGCTTGAGCAACGCATGATAAAGCTGTTCAAACTGGCCGTCGCCCAACGGCCGGGCCAATTCGACGTTTTCCACCAGCGCCCCGATGTAAGGCCCCAGCGGGGTGATATTCAGACGTTCGTTCATTGCTGTACTCCATGCCACGGGGTCAATCGGCGCTGCAGGGCACGCAGCCCCAGCTCCAACCCAAATGCAATCACCGCAATCACGCCGATGCCGGCCAGCACCACGTCGGTCGCCAGAAACTCACCGGCGGATTGCACCATAAATCCCAGGCCGCGCGTGGCGGCGATCAGTTCGGCGGCTACCAGCGTCGACCAGCCGACGCCCAGCCCGATGCGAATGCCGGTCAGGATCTCCGGCAGCGCGCTCGGCAGCACCACGAAACGCAGCACCTGCCAACGCGTGGCGCCCAACGCGCGGGCGGCGCGCACCCGTACCTGCGCCACGCTGCGCACGCCGGCCACAGCGGAGAGCGTCACCGGCGCGAAAATCGCCAGATAAATCAGCAAGATCTTCGAGGTTTCGCCGATGCCGAACCAAATCACCATCAGCGGCAAATACGCCAACGGCGGCACCGGACGATAGATCTCAATCAGCGGATCGAGGATGCCGCGCACCGTGTCGTTCAGCCCCATGGCGATGCCCACCGGAATGCCGACGATCACCGCCGCCAGCAGCGCCACCAAAATGCGCCCCAGGCTGGCCGCCAGATGCTGCCATAGCGTGGCGTCCATAAAGCCTTGCGGGCTGGCGATGGTGATCAACTGGTGCAGCACCTGCTGCGGCGCCGGCAAAAATAGCGGGCTGATCAGCTGCAGCGCCGTCACGCCCCACCAGACGATCAACACCGTCAACAGCGTGGCGCCGCTCAACCAAACGTTGCGCGGCACGCTGAAACGGCGCGCCGCTTTGCCCTGCGGCTGGGCTGCGGCCTTCAGAGTGGAATGCAGGCTCATAGCAAGGCCTCGCGCTGTTGGAAAACTTTGCCCAGCACGTATTCGCGCTGAGCGATAAATTCAGGATCGGACTTGATGGCGCGGCAGGCTTCGCCGTCGGCATAGCGCTGGCCGAAGTTCAGCGACAGCCGCTCCACCACCTGCCCCGGCCCCGGCGACAGCAGTAACAGTTCACTGGCGAGGAACACCGCCTCTTCGATATCGTGGGTGATCAGCAGCACCTGTTTGCCGGTATCTCGCCAGATGGTCAACAACAACTCCTGCATCTGCTCGCGCGTGAACGCGTCCAGCGCACCGAACGGCTCATCCAGCAACAGCAGACGCGGATCGGCGGCCAGGGCGCGGGCAATGCCGACGCGTTGGCGCATGCCGCCGGAAAGCTGCCAGATGAAGTGCTGTTCATAGCCTGCCAGCCCCACGCGCTGCAGCATCTGCTCCGCCACCTGGCGGCGCTGCGCCTTGCCGATGCCGGCCAGCTGCAGGCCGAACTCAACGTTGTCCACCACGTTACGCCACGGCAGTAAGCCCTCATGCTGGAACACCACGCCCCGTTCGGCGCCCGGGCCGTGAACGGGCGTTCCATCCAGCGTGATGCTGCCAGCTGAAGGCTCGATAAACCCGGCGATCAAATTCAGCAGCGTGGTCTTGCCGCAGCCCGATGGGCCGAGCACCACCACCAGTTGCCCGGCGGCGATCTGGAACGACACGTCACGCAGCGCGGGCCGCCCCTGATACTCTGCTGAAAGATGATTGACGTTTAGCATCCTGCTTCCTTACGACTGCGGCGCAGCCTGCACCTGTTTCACAAAACGGTCGGTGACGTAAGCGCTGTAGTCGCTGTCGACCTGCGGGATCTTGCCCTGCTGCTTGAGGAATTCGGCGGTATCGCGGATTGCCTTGTCCACCGGCTGGCCGAGTTGGGCAACCTGATCGGCCACCGGCAGATAACGGTTCCCCTTCACCAGTTCCGGCACCTGCGCTTCCGGCACGCCGCTCAGGCGCGCCAGCGTGCTGAGATGGCTCGGATCTTTCAGCCACTGTTCCGGTGCCGCCAGGTAGGCCTTTTGCGCCTGCAGGGCGCTGGCGGCAAAGGCGGTTACTACGTCGGGATGTTTCTCTGCGAAGTCTTTGCGCACCACCCACACGTCCAGCGTCGGTGAACCCCATTCGCCCACCTGCGCGGAGTCGGTCAGCACCTTGCCCTGTTTGGCCAGTTCGTTGACCACCGGCGCCCAGACGTAAGCGCCGTCGATGTCGCCGCGCTGCCAGGCGGCGGCGATGGCCGGCGGCTGCAGATTGAGGATCTTCACCTGTTCAGGCTTGATGCCCCAATGTTTGAGCGAGGCCAGCAGGCTGTAATGGGTGGTGGAAATAAACGGCACCGCAATGCGTTTGCCGATCAGATCCTGCGGGCTTTTGATGTCATTTTTCACCACCAGCGCTTCGGAGCTTCCGAGCTGCGAGGCGATGAGGAACACTTCGATGGGGAGTTTTTGGCTGGCGGCCACCGCCAGTGGGCTGGAGCCGATATTGCCGATCTGCACATCGCCGGAGGCCAGCGCGCGCAGCACGCTGGAGCCGCTGTCGAACTTACGCCAGTCGACGGTCGCGCCGGACTGTTTGGCGAAGCTGTTTTCCGCCTGCGCCACCTTGGCCGGCTCCGCCGACGTCTGGTACGCCACGGTCACGTCCACCGCGTAGGCGCTGGCCGCGCTGAGCGACAACGCCAGCAGCGCCGCGTTGCGTAAAGAAAAGAGTTTGCCCGCCATGTTCCGCTCCGTTGATAAAAATCTGTTCAGTTGCTGACAGTTTTATCTGAGCGGTGACGGGCGATAAAAGAATAAAAAAGTCTTCTTTATTACCTTAGGTAATATTAAAGCGGATCACAGCGCGATCGTCCCGTGCAAGAACACGTGAGCGTAGCCGCCCAGCAGCGTGCGGTCCTCTTGCAGTTCGCAGAACAGCTCACCGCCGCGCGCCGAAATCTGCCGGGCGTGCAACCGATGGCGGCCGAGACGCGCCGTCCAGTAGGGCATCAGCGTGCAGTGCGCGGAGCCGGTGACCGGATCCTCGCCGCCGTCGAGCGTGAAATAGCGCGAAACGAAGTCCACGGTGTCACCCGGCGCGGTGACGATCACCGCACGCCCGGCCAGCGCGATCAGCGCCGGGATGTCCGGCCGCAGCGCGCGCACCTGCGCCTCGTTTTCAAGCACCACCAGCAGCGCTTTCGCCTGCCACACTTCCTGTGGCTGCACGCCCAGCAGCGCCGCGAGGCCCGCCGGTTCGGCGACTTTCTGCGGCGGCCTGGCGGGGAAATCAAGCACCAGCCGCTCCCCGTCCCGCTCATCGCGCTTGACGAACAGCTCGCCGCCGGCCGATCTGAAGCGAATATCCTTCAGCGCCGGGTTAACCGCGCTGAACATCACATGCGCCGCCGCCAGCGTGCCGTGGCCGCAAAGATCGACCTCGCGTTCCGGGGTAAACCAGCGGATGGCGGTCATATCGCCGTCATCCCAGACAAAGCTGGTTTCCGGCAGGCCGATCTCGTTAGCGATCGCCTGCAGCCGCTCCGCCGGCAGCGGCTGCGTCAGCAGGCAGACCCCGGCCGGGTTGCCGCGCAGCCCCTCACCGGTAAAGGCGACCACGTGATAATAGTTTTCCGCCATCGTTCCGCTCCTTAATGCCAGATCAGTAATACACAGGCTGCAGTCAGCAGCCCCATGGAAACGTTGAAGATAATCCAGGCCTTTTTGCTGCGCAGCAGGCGACCGATCACCGTGCCGAACGCCAGCCAGATAATGCCGGCGACGATGTTCACCACCACAATGCCCAGCGCGATCGCCGCAATGGAACCGTTGTACTTATCGCCCGCCAGGCTGAAGCTCGCCACCGCCCCCAGCGCCATCAGCCAGGCTTTCGGGTTGAGGAACTGCAGCAGCCAGCCCTGATACAGCCGCACCGGCTGCGGTGGCGCCACGTCGGTTTCCAGCTTTTCATAGGCGGCGGTGGCGACTTTCCACGCCAGCCACAGCAGGTACAGGCTGCCGAGGATTTTCAGGATCAGGTGCAACGACGGGTAGACCAGGATCAGGCTGCCGACGCCGAACGCCACCAGCAGCAAGATGCTTTGCATGCCGAGCATGATGCCGACCATCAGCCACAGCGATCGCATAAAACCGAAGTTAGCGCCGGAGGTGGTCAGCAGCAGATTATTGGGGCCAGGCGTGATGGCGGCGACCCACAGGAAGCCCAGCATCGAAAGGAATAAACTCGGTTCCATGGCACGGGTGCTCCTCACCCAAGGCGCTTTTTTGCAGTATCATTGATAATTCTTGGTATTGAAGCTAACAGTGCGCTAGGGATCTCACAATAGCCGCCCACAACATTTTACTCAGCCTATGCCTAACACCTTTCGCCCTCTGACAGGGGCCAGTAACCCGCACCTGCAAACGCTGTTGCCGCGGCTGGTGCGCCGCCGCGTGTTATTGAAACCGCATTGGCAACGGCTGGAATTGCCCGACGGCGATTTCGTCGATCTCGCCTGGAGCGAGGATCCGGCGCAGGCGCGCGCCAAGCCGCGCGCGGTGCTGTTTCATGGCCTGGAAGGCAGCTTCTACAGCCCCTACGCGCACGGCCTGCTCAACGCCTGGCGCGAGCGCGGCTGGCTCGGCGTGGTGATGCACTTTCGCGGCTGCAGCGGCGTGCCCAACCGCAAGCAGCGTATCTACCACTCCGGTGAAACCGAAGACGCGCGCTTCTTTCTGCGCTGGCTGCGCGATAGCTACGGCGAGGTGCCGACTGCGGCGGTAGGCGTTTCGCTCGGCGGCAACATGCTGGCCTGCTATTTGGCGCAACAAGGCGCCGACAGCCTGCTGCAGGCGGCGGTGGTGGTCTCGGCGCCGCTGATGCTGGAACCCTGCGCCTACCGCATGGAGCAAGGCTTCTCCCGCGTTTATCAGCGCTACCTGCTGGGGCAGCTGAAACAAAACGCCACCCGCAAGCTGTTGCACTACCCGGACACTCTGCCGCTCAAACTGTCACAGCTGAACGGGTTGCGACGCATCCGCGAATTCGACGACGCCATCACCTCGCGCATTCACGGCTTCAGCGACGCCACCGACTATTATCGCCGCTGCAGCGCCCTGCCGCTGTTGCCGTCTATCCAGACGCCGCTGCTGATCATCCATGCGAAGGACGACCCTTTCATGACCCCTGAGGTGATCCCCGACGTCGCCGGCCTGCCGCGCAATATCGAATATCAGCTGACTGAGTTCGGCGGCCACGTCGGCTTCGTCGGCGGCACGCTGAAAAAACCGCACATGTGGCTGGAGCATCGCATTCCGGCCTGGCTTTCCCCTTATCTGGACATTCCGACGTGATTATTCCCTGGCAAGAACTGGCAACCGACACCCTGAACAGCCTGATCGAATCCTTTGTGCTGCGCGAAGGCACCGATTACGGCGAACACGAACGCTCGCTGGAGCAGAAGGTGGAGGACGTGCGCCGCCAGCTGAAAAACGGCGAAGTGGTGCTGGTGTGGTCGGAACTGCATGAGAGCGTCAACATCATGCCGCGCGGCCAATTCCGCGCCGGGCAGGATGAAATTTAGTGGCGCCCGGTTCTATGACTGACGGAAAAAATCAGGTAACAATGGGACATTGCAAACCAGCGCGCGCCATTTTTTCCTGACATAGAAAGCGTCAACAAGAGCCACAATAATCCCCTGACGCCGGCGCATTCAACACGGAGTGACAACCATCATGTCTGCCAAACATCCCGTTATCGCGGTGACCGGTTCCAGCGGCGCCGGCACCACCACCACCAGCGTGGCGTTCCGTAAAATCTTCCAGCAGCTCAATATCCGCGCCGCCGAACTGGAGGGCGACAGCTTCCACCGCTATACCCGGCCGGAAATGGACGCGGCGATCCGCAAGGCGCGCGATCTGGGCAGACACATCAGCTATTTCGGCCCCGAGGCCAACGACTTCGGCCTGCTGCAGCAGAGCTTTATCGACTACGGCAAAAACGGCACCGGTCGTTCGCGCAAGTATCTGCACACCTACGACGAAGCGGTGCCCTACAATCAGGTGCCGGGCACCTTCACCCCGTGGGAGCCGCTGCCGGCGCCGACCGACGTGCTGTTCTACGAAGGGTTGCACGGCGGCGTGGTTACTGAGCACCATGACGTGGCCAAACACGTCGATCTGCTGGTCGGCGTGGTGCCGATCGTCAACCTGGAGTGGATCCAGAAGCTGATCCGCGATACCGGCGAACGCGGCCACTCCCGCGAAGCGGTGATGGATTCGGTGGTGCGCTCGATGGAAGACTACATCAACTACATTACGCCGCAGTTCTCGCGCACCCACATCAACTTCCAGCGCGTGCCGACGGTGGACACCTCCAACCCGTTCGCCGCCAAGGCCATTCCCTCACTGGATGAAAGCTTCGTGGTGATCCACTTCCGCGGCCTGGACCAGATCGACTTCCCCTACTTGCTGGCGATGCTGCAGGGATCGTTTATCTCGCACATCAATACGTTAGTGGTGCCGGGCGGCAAAATGGGGCTGGCGATGGAGCTGATCATGGCGCCGCTGGTGCAACGGTTGCTGGAAGGCAAGAAGATCGAATAAATGCGTTGAGCGCGGCGCCGGCCGCGCTCCGCCTCGATTACGCCGGTTGGCGGATCTCGAAGCTGTGGGTTACCGTGGCGGCCTTGTTGAGCATCAGCGCCACCGAGCAGTATTTCTCCGCCGACAGGTTCACCGCACGTTCGACGATCTTGTCGGTCAGATCCTGGCCGGTCACGATGAAGTGCAGGTTGATATGGGTGAACAACCGCGGGGCTTCTTCGCGGCGCTCGGAGGTCAGCTTCACCTCGCAGTCGCGCACGTCGTTGCGCCCCTTTTGCAGGATGGATACCACGTCGATCGCGCTGCAGCCGCCCACCGACATCAGCACCATCTCCATCGGGCTGGGCGCTTTATCACCGGCATTGCCGTCCATCAGCACCTGGTGGCCGGAGGCCGATTCACCCAAAAACGTTAACCCTTCCACCCACTTAACTCTTGCCTGCATTCTGGTCACTCCGGTTGATTTCTTAAAATCAGAGTACGCTTTCGCATAGAAACAGGCAACGTAACCTGATGCTAATCATGCTGAAGCGAGACAACACGAGACACCCGCCTTACTCTGTGCTACAAACAGAGCCGCAATAAATCTTTCCGGGACACTGAATTTCAGGGAAACGCCCAGAGAAAGGCTCCTTTACCGGTATGTTAACAGAATGTAGCTTGCAGCGCTTACGGCAAGTTAATATGCTAGAGCGACAGCGTATTTTTATGACACGCCTCAAAACTTGCCGGTAGCCCTCGCTCATAACTGCGGCTACAGGCGGGTTTTACAGGGAACTCTGACCCCTGTGACACAAGGCAGCGATAACAACAGAGGATAACAGCGAATGGTTCTCGGCAAACCGCAAACAGACCCTACTCTCGAATGGTTCCTGTCTCATTGCCATATCCACAAATATCCATCGAAGAGTACGCTGATTCACCAAGGTGAAAAGGCCGAAACGCTTTACTACATCGTGAAAGGCTCCGTCGCGGTGCTGATCAAGGATGAAGAAGGTAAAGAGATGATCCTGTCCTACCTCAACCAGGGGGATTTCATCGGCGAGCTCGGATTGTTCGAAGAAGGCCAGGAGCGCAGCGCCTGGGTTCGCGCGAAAACCGCCTGTGAAGTGGCCGAAATTTCCTACAAGAAATTCCGCCAGCTGATCCAGGTGAACCCGGACATCCTGATGCGTCTGTCCGCCCAAATGGCGAGCCGCCTGCAGGTCACCTCCGAAAAAGTGGGCAACCTCGCCTTCCTGGACGTGACCGGCCGCATCGCGCAAACCCTGCTGAATCTGGCGAAGCAACCTGACGCCATGACTCACCCGGACGGCATGCAGATCAAGATCACCCGTCAGGAGATCGGCCAGATCGTCGGCTGCTCGCGTGAAACCGTTGGCCGTATTCTGAAAATGCTGGAAGATCAAAACCTGATTTCCGCCCACGGCAAAACCATCGTCGTCTACGGCACCCGTTAATCCCCGAAGAAACGGCGCAGTCTGCGCCGTTTTTTTATCTGCTCTCTGCCATGTGGCGCCGCCTGATCTACCACCCGGAAATCAACTACGCACTGCGACAAACGCTGGTGTTGTGCCTGCCGGTGCTGTTCGGCTTGTTGATAGGCCAGCTGCAGCTCGGCCTGATGTTCTCTCTGGTGCCCGCCTGCTGCAATATCGCCGGTCTGGACACGCCGCATAAGCGCTTCTTTAAACGGCTGATCGTCGGCGGCTCGCTGTTCGCCTTCAGCAGCGTGCTGCTGCAACAGGCCCTGCTGTGGCACGTGCCGCTGCCGGCGCTGATGCTGGGCCTGGCGCTGCTGCTCGGCGTCACCGGCGAAATCAGCCCGCTGCACGCCCGGCTGTTGCCGGCGGCGCTGGTGGCCGCCATTTTCGCCCTCAGTACGGCCGGCACGGTCCCTCTCTGGCAGGCGCCGCTGCTGTACGCGATCGGCACCGTCTGGTACGGCTTATTCACCTGGTTCTGGTTCAAGCTGTGGAAAGAACAGCCAATGCGCGAGACGCTCAGCCAGCTCTATCTGGAGCTGGCGGACTATTTCGAAGCCAAATACTCGTTGCTGACCCAGCACACCGATCCGCAAACCGCGCTGCCGCCGCTGCTGGTACGCCAACAAAAGGTGATGGATCTGATCAGCCTTTTATACCAACAGCTCAATTTCCTGCCGCACGCCAACAACCTCGAACAAAAGCGCCTGCAGCGCGCCTTTCAGGTGGCGATGGATCTGCAGGAGCACATCACCGTCAGCCTGCATCTGCCGGAGGAAGTGCAAAAACTGGTGGAGCAGAGCCAGGCCGAAGCGATCATTCGCCGCAACGCTCAGGTGATCGCCGGCCGGCTGCGCGTGGTGGCGCACGATATTCTCTACCATCAACATTCGAAGCGCTTCTCCATGAGCCACGAACTGGCGGCGCTGGAAAAAATGGCGGCGCAGCATCCCGATAACCCGGTCGGCCAGTTTTGTTATTACCACTTCAGCCGCATCGCCCGCCTGCTGCGCACCCAGCATCCGCTGTACCGCCGCGACCTGATGCCCGGCCAGCACCGCCTGCCGTTTTGGCCGGCGCTGGCCAGCTACCTGTCGTTCAAATCCACCGCCCTGCGCAACGCCGCGCGGCTGGGGGTGACGCTGGCGGTCGGCAGCAGCCTGGGTGCGGTCTTCAACCTGCCGAAACCTTACTGGATCCTGCTCACCATCATGCTGGTGAGCCAAAACGGGTATAACGCCACCCGGGTGCGTATTCAGCACCGTGCGCTGGGCACGATTGCCGGGCTATTGCTGGCGGCCGGGCTGTTGCAGCTGCAGCTGCCGGAAGGAGAAACGCTGAGCATCATGCTGGTGATCACGCTGCTGGCCTACCTGGTTTCGCGCAAGAACTACGGGCTGTCGGTGATTGGCTTTACGGTCACGGCGGTTTACACCCTGCAGCTGCTGGCACTGAACGGCTCGCATTTTCTGGTACCGCGTCTGATCGATACGCTGATAGGCTGCGTGCTGGCGTTCGGCGGCACCATTTGGCTGTGGCCGCAGTGGCAAAGCGGGCTGCTGCGCAAGAATGCCCATCAGGCGCTGGAGAACGATCAAGCCGCGCTGCGGCTGATGCTGAAGCAACCGGAACCGGACGCCACCGCATTGGCCTATACCCGCATGCAGGTCAACCAGGCGCACAACGCGCTGTTCACCTCGCTCAATCAGGCGATGCAGGAGCCGGGGTTCGCGTCGAATTATCTGGCGGACATGCGGCTGTGGGTCACTCACAGCCAGTTCATCGTCGAACACCTGAACGCCATGACCATTTTGGCGCGCGAGCACTACATGCTGACGCCGAAACTGGCGGAAGCCTATCTGCAAACCTGTGAAATTGCGCTGCAAAGCTGCCAGCAGCGGTTGGAATACGATGGCCCGAGCAGTGACAACAGCGGCATCATGCAGCCGCCGGATCTGCATCCGGACATGCCCGTCACCGAGATGGAACGTCATTTGCGGCGCATTTTGTCGCACCTGAACGTGATGCATACCATTTCGTCGCTGGCCTGGCGCCAGCGCCCGCACCACGGCATCTGGCTCAAGCGCAAACTGCGCGATCAATAAGGGCGCGGCATGCCGCGCCCCGTTATTCGCCGCACGGGCTTCAGGCGTTGATCACATCCTGCACCGCCAGCTCGAACAGCGCCATGCCGGCCTCGATGTCCTGCAGCTCCACCACCAGCGACGGCGCGAAACGGATCACGTTCGGCCCGGCATTGAGGATCATCAGCCCACGCGCGGCGGCAGCGGTGAGGAAATCGCGCGCTCTGCCGTGATAATGTGGCGTCAGCTCGGCGCCGATCAGTAACCCCATGCCGCGAATGGCGGTGAAAATACCGTATTTATCGCCGATATCCTGCAAAGCCTGCACATACAGCGCGTGGCGCTGTTCGATGCCGCTCAGCACTTCCGGCGTATTGATCACGTCCAACGCCGCCTCCGCCACCGCGCAGGCCAGCGGGTTGCCGCCGTAGGTGGTGCCGTGGGTGCCCACCTGCATCACCGACGCAATCTCTTCGGTGGTCAGCATGGCGCTGACCGGGAAGCCGCCGCCCAGCGCCTTGGCGGTGGTGAGAATGTCCGGCGTCACGCCATAATGCATATAGGCGAACAGCTTGCCGCTGCGCCCCATGCCGCTTTGCACTTCGTCGAACACCAGCAGCGCCTGATGTTGGTCGCACAGCTCGCGCACGCCTTTGAGGAAGCCGGCGTCGACCGGCGTAATGCCGCCCTCGCCCTGAATCGGCTCCATCACCACCGCGCAGGTGTGGTCGTCCATCACCGCTTTCACCGCCGCCAGATCGTTGAACGGCACGTGCACGATGTCGGCCGGCTTTGGCCCGAACCCGTCGGAGTATTTGGCCTGCCCGCCCACCGACACGGTGAACAGCGTGCGGCCGTGGAACGCGTTATAGAAAGCGATGATTTTGGTTTTATAGGGGCTGTGGCGGGTGATGGCGTAATGACGCGCCAGTTTGAACGCCGCTTCGTTGGCCTCTGCGCCGGAGTTGGCGAAGAACACCCGATCGGCGAAGGTGGCGTCGATCAGTTTGCTCGCCAGGCGCAGCGCCGGTTCATTGGTAAAGACGTTGCTGGTATGCCACAGAGTCTCACCCTGACGTTTGAGCGCCTCGACCAGCGCCGGATGGCAGTGCCCCAGCGCCGTTACCGCGATGCCGCCGGAAAAATCGATGTACTCTTTTCCCTGCTGATCCCAGACCCGGCTGCCTTGGCCGCGCACCGGCACAAACTGGGCCGGTGCATAAACAGGCAGGATCACCTGGTCAAAGGTGCTGCGGCTCACTGCGGATTTTTCAGTCATTTTCGGCTCCACCCTGAAGGTTTTTCAGCGCTATCGTAATGTTAGATTGAAAACATAATCACGAAATATGCATAAAAAACCAATCAAGCGCAAACGCAAAACGCCTGACGAGCGAAAAAACGCATCAGGATTAACGGTTGAGGAAATTATCCAGCAGCTGATGGCCCTGCTCGCTGAGCACGCTTTCCGGATGGAACTGCACGCCTTCCAACGCCAAAGCGCGGTGGCGGATGCCCATGATCTCGTCGCGCACGCCGTCGCGTTCGCTCCAGGCGGTCACTTCAAAGCAGTCCGGCAGCGTATCGGCTTTCAGCACCAGCGAGTGATAGCGGGTCACGGTCAGCGGATCGTTCAGGCCGCGAAACACGCCGACGCCCAGATGGCGAATGGCCGACGTTTTGCCGTGCATCACCGCGCGGGCACGCACCACCTCGGCGCCGAACGCCTGCCCCAGCGCCTGGTGCCCCAGGCACACGCCAAGGATCGGCAGTTTGCCGGCGAAATGACGAATGGCGGCCAGCGAGATACCCGCTTCGTTCGGGGTGCAGGGGCCGGGGGAAATCACCAGATGCTGCGGCGCCAGCCGCTCGATATCGGCCAGCTGCAGCTCATCGTTGCGCTTCACCACCACCTCGGCGCCCAACTCGCAGAAGTACTGGTAAAGGTTATAGGTAAAGGAGTCGTAGTTATCGATCAGCAGCAGCATGTCAGGTCCGGCAGAGAAAAACGCCGCCATAGTTTACTGATTTAACCCGCCGCTGCCGACGATAATTTCCGCTTACTTTTTACGGCCGCCGGTGATCGAGCCCAGCACGCCGCGCAGGATCTGGCGGCCGAGATCGCGCGCCATGCTCTTGGCGGCGGTCTGGACGATGCCGTCGCGTTTGCCGCCGCGCGGGCCGGTGGAACCGAACAACAGCTCGTTCAAACCATCCATCAGGCCGCCGCCCGCCTGCTGTTGTTGCTGTTGCGTCTGCGGTTGTTGCCCCTGCTGCGGGGTGCCGATGGTGGCGAAACCACCCGACGACAGCTTCTCGTAGGCGGACTCGCGGTCAATCATGTCTTCATAGCGGCCATACAGCGGCGACTTGTTGATCGCGCTGTTCAGCCCTTCCGCGCCAAGCATGCCCATTTTGGATTCCGGCGCGATGACCATCGCCCGCTCCACCACGTTCGGCCGGCCCTTCTCGTCGAGGAACGACACCAGCGCTTCGCCCACGCCCAGCTCGGTGATCGCCGTTTCGGCATCGAAGGCCGGGTTGGCGCGCAGGGTTTGCGCCGCCGTCTTCACCGCCTTCTGATCGCGCGGGGTAAAGGCGCGCAGCGCATGCTGCACGCGGTTGCCCAACTGGCCCAGCACGCTGTCCGGGATGTCCAGCGGGTTCTGCGTGACGAAGTAAATGCCGACGCCTTTGGAGCGGATCAGACGCACCACCTGTTCAATCTTGGTCAGCAGCGCCGCCGGTGCATCGTTGAACAGCAGGTGCGCTTCATCGAAGAAGAACACCAGCTTCGGCTGTTCAGGGTCGCCCACTTCCGGCAGGTGCTCAAACAGCTCGGCCAGCAGCCACAGCAGGAACACCGAATACAGCTTCGGCTGATTGATCAGCTTGTCCGCCGCCAGCAGATTGATCACGCCGTGGCCGTTGGCGTCGGTTTTCATCAGATCGTTGATGTCCAGCATCGGCTCGCCGAAGAACTGGTTGGCCCCCTGCTCCTCCAGCGTCAACAACCCGCGCTGAATGGCGCCGATAGAGGCGGCAGAGATATTGCCGTACTGGGTTTGGAATTGTTTGGCGTTGTCGCCGACGAACTGCACCATGGCGCGCAGGTCTTTCATGTCCAGCAGCAGCAGCGCATTGTCATCGGCGATTTTGAACACCAGCTGCAGCACGCCGCTTTGCACCTCGTTCAGATCCAACAGGCGCCCCAGCAGCAGCGGCCCGAGATCGGAAATGGTGGCGCGGATCGGATGCCCCTTTTCGCCGTAAATATCCCACGGGATAATGGTACAGGCCTGCGGCTGCCAGTCGGTGACGCCAATCGCCGCCAGGCGCGCCTGCAGCTTTTCGGAAGGTACGCCCTCGGCGCCGATGCCGGACAGATCGCCCTTCACATCCGACAGGAACACCGGCACGCCGATGCGTGAGAACTGTTCGGCCATTTTCTGCAGCGTCACCGTCTTGCCGGTGCCGGTTGCCCCGGTGATCAAGCCGTGGCGGTTGGCCAACGCCGGCAAAATCACCAGATCCTGTTCCGGTTTTCCGTTTTTCATCGCTTTGGCGATAATCCGTGGTTCACTCATTTTCTGTTCCTTTGACGCTGACGCGGCGCGAAACGCGCCTGTTGATGCAATAAAGCTATAAGCGCCGCGTAACCCCGTCAAGGACAAACAAAAAGGGCGCCGTCGGGGCCTGATGAATTCAGATTGCGCTTAGCGTCAGAGCGTCTTTGCTTGAACAATAAAGCACCAGTGTTATAGTGAGCATTACGCTGTATATACGAGGTAAATACCATGTCTGAATCTACCGTGGTAATCCGCGTGGATGACGAGTTAAAAACCGCTTTCGCCAGCGCGGCAAAGGCCGCCGATCGCACGGCTTCGCAACTGCTGCGCGATTTCATGCGCGAGTTTGTCAGCCGCCAGGCGCAGCAGGAAGAGTACGACCAGTGGTTAAAGGAAAAGGTCGAGGTGAGCCGCAAGGCGTTGCGTGAAGGCAAGTTCGCCGACGATGAAGAGGTGGCTGCTTATTTCGCCGAACGTAGAGCTAAATCAACGCAATAAAACACAAAAGGACTTTTGTGAAACTGACATGGACGGTACCCGCCATCGCCGATCGTCTGGCGATTTATGAATGGTTGGAACTTAAAAATCCGGCCGCCGCCGCAGAAAATGATGCAAAAATCGCTGACGCGGCGGCACGCCTCGTGCATCATCCCACCAGCGGGAAAACGGGTCGGATAGCCGGCACGCGCGAGCTGGTCATCTCCCCGTCCTATCTGTTGGTCTATGAATTGGCGGCTCAACGCGTCATCATATTGGCCATCGTGCATACTCGCCGCCGGTGGCCGCCGGCATAGTCACCCCCGCAGCCCCAGTTGCTCCTTCAGCGCTTTCAAATAGCGCCGGCTGACCGGCACCGGATCGCCGGCGGACATGATCATCTCTGCCGCACCGCCCTCTTCGAAGCGGATCTCGCGCACCTGCTCCAGGTTGACCAGATACTGCCGATGGCAGCGCACCAGCGGCGTACGGCTTTCCAGCGTGCGCAGCGTCAATTCGGTGAAACACTCCATGCCGTCGCTGCGCACCACGAATACCCCGCTCAGCTTGGAACGGATCGCCAGCACTTCATCGAACCGCAGCAGATAGATGCGGCTGTGGCCGGTGCAGGGAATGTATTTCAGGTAGCCGCCGCTCTCATCCAGCGCCGTCACGTCTTGCGGCGCACTGCGCTGCCGCAGGCGTTGCAGCGTTTTGCTCAACCGCTTCGGCTCCGCCGGCTTCAGCAGATAATCGAAGGCGTGCTCCTCAAATGCCTGCACCGCGTATTCGTCGTAGGCAGTCAGAAACACGATGTGCGGCATACGGTTGGGATCCAGCATGCCGACCATTTCCAGCCCGCTGATGCGTGGCATCTGGATATCGAGAAACACCACGTCCGGCTGCAGCCGATGGATCTGGCTGATGGCTTCGATGGCGTTGGCGCACTCGCCGATAATCGAGATCCCCGCTTCAGCTTCCAGCAGGTGGCGCAGGTTGTCGCGCGCGGAAGGTTCATCGTCAACAATCAGTGCGTTTAACATCAGGCTGCCCTCTCCATAGGGACATTAAGCGTAATGCGGGTGTAGGCATCCGGTCGGCAATCCACCTGCACGCCATAGCCTTCGCCGTAGCGCACGCGAATGCGTTTATCCACCAGATTCATACCCAGCCCGCTGCAGTTCGGTTTCGGCTGGAACAGCCCGGCGTTGTCCGTCACCTGCAGCAGCAGATGCTCGCCTTCGCAGCAGGCGCCGATTTCGATGCGGCCCACGCCCAACAGATGCGAGGTGCCGTGCTTGATGGCATTCTCGACGATCGGCTGCAGCGAAAACGCCGGCAGCCGCGCCGCCAGCAGCGCCTCGGGCAGCGATACCGCAATCTCCAGCCGATCGGCGAAGCGCGCTTTCTCTATCTGCAGGTAGGCGTTCACATGTTCAATTTCGTCCGCCAGGCTGACTTCGTCATCCGAGCGTTTGAGGTTTTTGCGAAAGAACGTCGAGAGGGACTGCACCAGCTCGCAGGCGCGCTCGCCGTCGCGACGGATCACCGCCACCAGGGTATTCAGCGCATTAAACAGGAAATGCGGGTTGACCTGCGCATGCAGCAGCTTGATCTCCGACTGCGCCAGCAGCTGTTTGTGGCGCTCGTACTGCCCGGCCATGATCTGCGCCGACAGCAGGCTGGCGATGCCTTCGCCCAGCGTGCGGTTGATGGTGCTGAACAGCTGGCTTTTCGGTTCATACAGCTTGATGGTACCGATGACCCGCTGGTTTTCGCCGCGCAGCGGGATCACCAGCGTCGATCCCAGTTTGCAGGCCGGATTGATCGAGCAGCAGTAAGAGAGCTGATTGCCGTCGGCATAGACCACCTCGTTGTTGTCGATGGCGCGATGCGAATGCACCGAGGCGATCGGCGTGCCCGGCAGGTGGTGATCGTCGCCAATGCCGATGAACGCCAGCAGCTTGTCGCGATCGGTGATCGCCACCGCGCCGATGCCCAGCTCCTGATAAATCACCCGGGCGACCTTCATGCTGTTTTCCTGATCGAACCCCTGCCGCAGAATACCCTCGGTGCGCTCGGCGATTTTCAGCGCCTTGGAAGAGAAAGCGCTGGTGTATTTCTCGAACATCGCACGCCTGTCCAGCAGGATTTGCATAAACATCGCCGCGCCGACGGTATTGGCGATCATCATCGGCAGCGCGATGTGTTCCACCAGCTGCAACGCCTCGTTATAAGGGCGCGCCACCGCCAGAATGATCGCCATCTGCAGCACTTCCGCCACCAGCGCCACGCCGCCGACGAACAGCGGATTGAACAGCAGCTCGATGCGCCCCCGGCGCATGGCGATGCTGTGTACGATACCGCCGACCAGCCCTTCGGACACCGTGGAGATCGCGCAGGCCACATCGGTCATGCCGCCGAGCGTATACCGGTGCAAGCCGCCGGTCAGCCCGACCAGAAAGCCCACCGACGGCCCACCCAGCAGCCCGCCCAGAACCGCGCCTATCGCACGGGTGTTGGCGATCGAATCCTGAATATGCAGCCCGAAGTAGGTGCCCATGATGCAGAACACCGAGAAGATCACGTAGCACAGCAGCTTGTGCGGCAAGCGAATGGTCACCTGCATCAGCGGAATGAACAGCGGGGTTTTGCTCAGCAGATAGGCGATAACGAGATAGACGCACATCTGCTGCAACAGCAACAGCACCTGGTTAAATTCATACATGGCAGCAACTCATCCAGAGACAACAAAGGGCGAACGCCGGATTTCCGGTCTGGTTATTGTCTGCCGATTAGAGCATGGGGCGCGGAAGAAAACAGTGATGAAGGCAAGGCTTCGGGAGGAAGGACGGCCGACCCCGGCGGGATCGGCCAAAAAATTTACGGCAGCACCTTGGCCGACAGAATCACCACCGGCTTGGTCGGCACATTCTGGTAAGGGCCGACGTTGCCGGTCGGCACCTGAGCGATCTTGTCCACCACGTCCATGCCTTTCACCACTTTGCCGAACACCGCGTAGCCGAAGTCGCGCTGGCCGTGATCCAGGAAGGCGTTATCCGCCACGTTCAGGAAGAACTGGCTGGTGGCGCTGTCCTTGTCGGCGGTGCGCGCCATCGAGATGGTGCCGCGCAGGTTGCGCAGGCCGTTGTCGGCTTCGTTCTTGATCGGCGCCTTGGTGGATTTTTGCTGCATGTCAGCGGTGAAACCGCCGCCCTGGATCATGAAGCCCGGGATCACGCGGTGGAAAATGGTGTTGTTGTAGTACCCGCTGTTCACGTAATCGACGAAGTTCTGGGTGGAAACCGGTGCCTTCTGGCTGTCGAGCGCCAATTCGATATTCCCCGCCGAGGTCGTCAGCATGACATGGGTCTCACCGGCGGCGAGTGCGGGTGCCACTGCGGACAGGGAACACAGCGCGACGAAGGTCACTAAAGTACGTTTGAACATTAACGGGTCCTTTCTCTGAGAGACAAACAACGGAAAAGCGCTTTGATTCTAAAGAGCTGTATCGGCAAGTGCCAGCCATTTACCTATATTTACCCAATTACGGGACATATCCTAGGCGGCCCTGAATTTTGCTGCGGAAAGTATGGGCGCAGAAGGCTTTTTTGCCAACCGCATCACGCATTTTTTGCCCCGTGCCGCCCTGGGGCGGTTTTTGCGATCTGCCTCCCAGTTTGCACACGCATTGTCGTTACTCTATATAAATGAGAGCGCTCTCATTATAAAAAGAACGGATATTGAAGCATCCCACGGCGGCATCGCCGCGCAACCCCTGGAGAAATGACGTGAGTGAATTGATGACTGAAGTCAGCCCCGAGTTTGAAAGCACCATCATGGAACTGCTGGTGTTCTCCGGCAGCGCGCGCAGCAATGCGTTGATGGCGTTGCGACAAGCGCGCGCCGGCGACTTCGCCGCCGCGGCCAAACACATGGCCGAATCCAAAGAGTGGGTGAAGAAAGCGCACCTGATCCAGACCGAGCTGATCGGCCTGGACGAAGGCTGCGGCAAGCTGGCGATCAATCTGATCACCGTGCATGCGCAGGATCATCTGATGAACGCCATGGTGATCCAGGATCTGGCCGACGACATGATCGAGCTCTATCGCCGTCAGTCGCTGACGGAGGGCCGCCCATGAGCACGCTCAAAATCGCCGTGATCGGCGGCGGCAGCAGCTACACTCCCGAGCTGGTCGATGGGCTGATCCAGCGCATCGAGGAGCTGCCGGTCACCGAACTGGCGCTGGTGGACGTCGAGCCAGGCCGCCAAAAAGTGGAAACCATCGCCGCCCTGACGCGCCGCATGCTGGCGCGCCATGGGCTGGAACAGGTGAAGGTCAGCGTGCACTTCACGCTGGACGAAGCGATTCGCGGCGCCGCTTTCGTGCTGACCCAGTTCCGTGTCGGGCAACTGCCGGCGCGCGCCGCCGACGAACGGCTGGGCCTGAAATATCAGCTGCTCGGCCAGGAAACCACCGGCGTCGGCGGTTTCGCCAAGGCGCTGCGCACCATTCCGGTGATGCTGGATATCGCCCGTCGGGTGGAAAAGCTGGCGCCGGACGCCTGGATCATCAACTTCACCAACCCGGCCGGTATCGTCACCGAGGCGGTGTCTCGCTTTACCAAAGCGAAGATCATCGGCCTGTGCAACGTGCCGATCAGCATGCATCACATGATCGCCAACATGCTGCAGGCGCCTTACGCCGACGTGCAGCTGCGGTTCGCTGGCCTGAACCACATGGTCTGGGTGCATCAGGTCACGCAGCAGGGGCGCGACGTCACCGCCAAGGTGATCGACATGCTGTGCGACGGCGCGGCGCTGACCATGAACAACATCAAGGAAGAGCCCTGGCAGCCGGACTTCCTGCGCGCGCTCGGCGCGATCCCCTGCCCGTACCACCGCTATTTTTACCAGACCCGTGAGATGCTGGCAGAAGAGATGGCCGCCGCCGGCGAGCGCGGCACCCGCGCCGAGCAGGTGATGCAGGTGGAGAAAGAGCTGTTCGAGCTGTATGCCGATCCGCAGTTGAACAGTAAGCCGGAGCAGCTCAGCTTCCGCGGCGGTTCTTTCTATTCCGAAGTTGCGCTGGAGCTGATCCGTGCTATCCATAATAATCTCGGCACGCAATTAGTGGTCAACACCGCAAACCGCGGCGCAATCCATGGCCTGCCGGACGATGCTGTGATAGAAATCAACTGTATCGTCGATGCTCAGGGCGCGCATCCGCTGACTTTCGGCCCGCTGTCGGAACCGATGCAGGCGCTGACGCAGCAGGTGAAAGCCTACGAACGCCTGACCATCGAGGCCGCGGTGCACGGCGATCGCCGCAGCGGCTTGCTGGCACTGATCGCCAACCCGCTGGTGGGCAACGCCAATCTGGCGCAGCCGTTGCTGGACGAGGTGTTGACGATAAACGCGCCGTATTTGCCGCAGTTCAGGTAAGCGCCTGCGCGCGGTATGACAGGGGTTCGGCGCGCCGAACCCATTTTTTTAGCCGTAATCAGGAGTTGGACGATGGTGACACTGGAAGATGTCGCGGCGCTGGCGGGCGTATCGCGCGCCACCGTATCGCGGGTAGTGAACGGCGACAGCAACGTCAAGGCGCCGACCCGCGAGAAGGTTGAACGCGCCGTCGCCCAGCTCGGTTACACCCCCAATCCGGCGGCCCGCGCGCTCGCCTCCAGCCACAGCAATACCCTCGGGCTGGTGACCACGTCATATCGCGGCGGCTTCTTCGGCGCGCTGATGGACTTCGTGCAAACCGAGGCCGAATCCCACGGCAAGCAGCTGCTGGTGACCCAGGGCCGCAACAGCGCCGAAAACGAATGGCAGGCGGTGCAGCGGCTGTTCAGCCTGCGCTGCGACGGCGTGATCCTGCACGTGCGTTTTCTCAGCGACGATCGGCTGCGCCAGCTGGCGGCGGAGCAACGTCATTTCGTGTTGCTCGATCGTCTGGTGCCAGGGCTGGAAGACCGCTGCGTCACCTTCGATCATCCGCTCGCCAGCCGCATGGCGACCCAGCAACTGCTCGATGCCGGGCACCGGCGCATCGCCTGCATCAGCGGGCCGCGCGAGCGCCCGTCGAGCCGCCTGCGGTTGCAAGGGTTTGAAGAGGCGATGCAGGCGGCGAATATCGAGCCGGTGGCCTGTCTGGAGGGCGTTTACGATCTGGAAAGCGGTTACCGCTGCGCCGATCGCCTGCTGCAGCAAGCCGCACGACCCAGCGCCATCTACTGCTGCAACGAAGAGATGGCGATCGGCGCGCTGCTGGCGATCAACGAGCACCGCCTGCGGGTGCCGCAGGATATCTCCTTGATCTGTTACGACAGCGGCGAACGCGCGCCCTTCGTCCGCCCGGCGTTGAGCAGCGTACATTTTCCCATCAGCGAGATGGCCCAATACGCGGCGCGCAGGCTGATCGACCCCACCACCCCGGCGCACCAATTTGAGCCGACGATCGTCAACCGTGATTCCATTGTGACGGTACGCAAATAGATCACAATAATGCGTACCCTCCCTTCATAGGTTGCATCAAAAAATCGACAACCATCACAAAAAATCCCGTTGTCTGTGCTAGGATCCGCCCCCTGGTGGCCTGATCGGGACTTTTTTCTGCGTTTGCCAGGAAAAGCCAGCGGCCTTATGCCAGCGTTAAAACCTCTAACAGACATATTCAGGCCTATACAATGAATGACAGTAACCGCATACGGCTTACCTGGATCAGCTTCTTTTCGTACGCGCTGACCGGTGCTTTAGTGATCGTCACAGGGATGGTGATGGGAAACATTGCAGAGTACTTTAATCTGCCGGTTTCCAGCATGAGTAACACCTTTACTTTCCTCAACGCCGGTATTTTGATTTCGATCTTCCTCAATGCCTGGCTGATGGAAATCATCCCGCTGAAGCGTCAGCTGATCTTCGGCTTTGTCCTGATGGTGCTGGCGGTCGCAGGGCTGATGCTCGGCAAGAGCCTGACCATGTTCTCGCTGTGCATGTTTATCCTTGGCGTGGTTAGCGGTATCACCATGTCGATCGGCACCTTCCTGATCACCCATATGTATGCCGGCCGCCAGCGCGGTTCGCGCCTGTTGTTCACCGATTCCTTCTTCAGCATGGCCGGAATGATCTTCCCGATCGTCGCCGCGATGCTGCTGGCTCGCCATATCGGCTGGTACTGGGTTTATGCCTGCATCGGCCTGCTGTACGTGGCGATCTTCGTGCTGACCCTGTGCTCCGAATTCCCGGTGCTGGGCAAGAAAGGCGCCGATGCCGGTCAACCGGTCGAGAAAGAAAAATGGGGCATCGGCGTGCTGTTCCTGTCGATCGCCGCGCTGTGCTACATCCTCGGCCAGCTGGGCTTCATTCAGTGGGTGCCTGAGTACGCCACCAAGTCGTTCAACATGGACATCGGCCAGGCCGGTAAGCTGGTGAGCGACTTCTGGACCTCTTACATGGTCGGCATGTGGGTGTTCAGCTTCATCCTGCGCTTCTTCGATCTGCAGCGCATCGTTACCGTACTGGCCGCGCTGGCTACCGGCGCGATGTACCTGTTCGTCAGCACCGACAATCCGGAACACCTGGGCTACTACATCATGGCTCTGGGCTTCGTTTCCAGCGCCATCTACACCACGCTGATCACCCTCGGCTCGCTGCAGACCAAGGTCTCCTCGCCGAAGCTGGTCAACTTTATCCTGACCTGCGGCACCATCGGCACCATGCTGACCTTCGTGGTCACCGGCCCGATCGTGGCGAAAGGCGGCGCGCACGCGGCGCTGACCACCGCCAACGGCCTGTACCTGGCGGTGTTCGTGATGTGTCTGCTGCTGGGCTTCGTGACCAAGCACCGCAGCCACGGTCATGTGACGCACTAACGTCTTCGCATCAAATACATCAAGGGCGCCCGCAAGGCGCCCTTTTTTTGCGCCTTAGCGCCGAAAATCCACCGTCTCCTCCTGCTGCAAATGCAGCGTGGTTTCCGCCGGCCGCGTTTCGGCGATCACCGCCCCCTGGCGAATCGAATAACGCACCGGCGTCTGGCGGCGCACCGCGTCGAAGCCGCTTTCCGCCGGCAGGATCACCAGGTTGGCGCTGTTGCCGGCCGCCAGGCCGTAGTCGCTGAGGTTAAGGGTGCGCGCACTGTGGCTGGTGATCAGCTTCAGCCCGTCGTCGATTTGGCCATAGCCCATCAGCTGGCACACGTGCAGCCCCATATGCAGCACCTGCAGCATGTTGGCGGTGCCGAGCGGATACCAGGGATCGAACACGTCGTCGTGGCCGAAGCAGACGTTGATCTCTGCCTCCAGCATCTCCTTCACCCGCGTTACGCCACGCCGTTTCGGATAGCTGTCGAAACGCCCCTGCAGGTGAATGTTCACCAGCGGGTTGGCGACAAAGTTGATGCCGGACATTTTCAGCAGGCGGAACAGCCGCGAGGCGTAAGCGCCGTTGTAAGAGTGCATCGCCGTGGTGTGGCTGGCGGTGACTTTCGCCCCCATCTCCAGCTTCAGCGCCAGCGCCGCCACGGTTTCGACGAAGCGCGATTGCTCGTCGTCTATCTCGTCGCAGTGCACGTCCACCAGCCGATCGTATTTTTGCGCCAGCGCGAACGCCTTGTGCAGCGACTCCACGCCGTATTCGCGGGTGAATTCGAAGTGCGGAATGGCGCCCACCACGTCGGCCCCCAGCCGCAGCGCCTCTTCAAGCAGCGCTTCGCCGTTGGGATAAGAGAGGATCCCTTCCTGCGGGAAGGCGACGATCTGCAGCGTCACCCAAGGCGCCACCTCCTGTTTCACCTCCAGCATGGCGCGCAGCGCGGTCAGCGTGGGATCGGAAACGTCGACGTGGGTGCGCACATACTGCACGCCGTTGGCAATCTGCCACTTAAGGGTTTGCCAGGCGCGCTGCTTGACGTCTTCATGGGTCAACAGCGCTTTGCGTTCGGCCCAGCGCTCGATGCCTTCGAACAGCGTGCCGGACTGGTTCCAGGCCGGCTGGCCGGCGGTTTGCGTGGTATCCAGGTGAATATGCGGTTCGACGAACGCCGGCAGCGCCAGCCCGCCCTGCGCATCCAGCACGTCGCTGCGCCACTCCTGCCCTTCCGGCTGCGGCACCAGATGCGCAATGCGCCCCTGCTCAATCGCCAGTTGCCACAATCCTTCATGCCCGCTTAAACGCAGGTTGTCGATAAACTTCAATGGACGTTTCGCCACCCTTCACCTCTGCCGTTGCGCTGGTTTTCTTCATCATACTGGCAGCGGATCGCGCTGACAAAGTCACCGTTTCGCTCCTACCTCCTGCGGCTACCCCCTGCGGGGTAATTTGCATGCAAACTGACTCGCTTCAGCTAAAGGTGAATAAAATCCGCAACTTATCAAAAATCGTGAAAAATCATCTATATACCACGTTAGAGGTATATAAGGGTGTGATTGATTTGCATCAATAAATTGCCCCTCGGGAGAGATAAGGTAAGCCTAGGAAACCCGAATTTTGAGGCAATAATGAGCAGAGTCAAACTTGCCGTCGTCGGCAATGGCATGGTCGGCCACCGGTTCATCGAAGATCTGTTGGATAAAGCAGACAAAGACCAATTCGACATCACCGTATTTTGCGAAGAGCCGCGCATCGCTTACGATCGCGTGCACCTTTCCTCCTACTTCTCGCACCATACCGCCGAAGAGCTGTCGCTGGTGCGCGAAGGCTTTTACGAAAAACACGGCGTGAAGGTGCTGATCGGCGAGCGCGCTATCACCATCAATCGCGACGAGAAGGTCATCCACTCCAACACCGGCCGCACCGTTTATTACGACAAGCTGATCATGGCCACCGGCTCTTACCCGTGGATCCCGCCGATTAAAGGCTCGGATAGCCAGGACTGCTTCGTTTACCGCACCATCGAAGACCTGAACGCCATCGAAGCCTGCGCGCGCCGCAGCAAGCGCGGCGCGGTAGTCGGCGGCGGGCTGCTGGGGCTGGAAGCCGCCGGCGCGCTGAAAAGCCTGGGGGTGGAAACGCACGTGATCGAGTTCGCTCCGGTGCTGATGGCCGAACAGCTCGACCCGATGGGCGGTGACCAGCTGCGCCGCAAGATCGAGCGCATGGGCGTCAAGGTACACACCGGCAAAAACACCCAGGAGATCGTCAACGGCGGCGGCACGGCGCGCAAAACCCTGCATTTCGCCGACGGTAGCCTGCTGGAAGTGGATTTCATCGTGTTCTCCACCGGCATCCGCGCCCAGGACAAGCTGGCACGTCAATGCGGGCTGGAGATTGGCCGCCGCGGCGGCATCGCCATCAACGACAGCTGCCAGACGTCGGATCCAGACGTGTACGCCATCGGGGAGTGCGCCGCCTGGCGCGATCGCACCTTCGGCCTGGTGGCGCCGGGTTACAAAATGGCGCAGGTGGCCGCCGATCACCTGCTGGGCCGCGAAAACGGCTTCCAGGGCGCCGACATGAGCGCCAAGCTGAAGCTGCTGGGCGTAGACGTCGGCGGCATCGGCGATGCCCACGGCCGCACCGAGGGCGCCCGCAGCTACGTCTATCTGGATGAAAGCAAAGAAGTCTACAAACGCCTCATCGTCAGCGCCGACAACAAAACTCTGCTCGGCGCGGTGCTGGTGGGCGACACCAGCGACTACGGCAACCTGCTGCAGCTGGCGCTGAACGGCATCGAACTGCCGGAGAACCCGGACGGCCTAATCCTGCCGGCCCATGCGGGCAGCAAACCGGCCATCGGCGTGGATTCGCTGCCGGAAAGCGCGCAGATCTGCTCCTGCTTCGACGTCAGCAAAGGCGACATCATTCAGGCGGTCAACAAAGGTTGCCACACCGTGGCGGCGCTGAAGGCCGAAACCAAAGCCGGCACCGGTTGCGGCGGCTGCATCCCGCTGCTCACCCAGGTGCTGAACGCCGAGCTGAGCAAGCAAGGCATCGAGGTCAACCATCACCTGTGCGAACACTTCGCCTATTCGCGCCAGGAGCTGTTCCACCTGATCCGCGTCGAAGGCATCAAGTCGTTCGAGGCGCTGCTGACCAAATACGGCAAAGGCTACGGCTGCGAAGTCTGTAAGCCAACCGTCGGCTCGTTGCTGGCTTCTTGCTGGAACGAGTACATCCTCAAGCCGCAGCATACGCCGCTGCAGGATACCAACGACAACTTCCTCGGCAATATCCAGAAAGACGGCACCTACTCGGTGATCCCGCGCTCCGCCGGCGGCGAAATCACCCCGGACGGCCTGCTGGCCATCGGCCAAATCGCCAAGGAGTACAACCTCTACACCAAAATGACCGGCTCGCAGCGCATCGGCATGTTCGGCGCGCAGAAAGACGACCTGCCGGCCATCTGGAGCAAGCTGCTCGCCGCCGGCTTTGAAACCGGCCACGCATACGCCAAGGCGCTGCGCATGGCGAAAACCTGCGTCGGCAGCACCTGGTGCCGCTACGGCGTCGGCGACAGCGTCGGCTTCGGCGTCACGCTGGAACATCGTTACAAAGGCATCCGCACCCCGCACAAAATGAAGTTCGGCGTCTCGGGCTGCACCCGTGAATGCGCTGAAGCACAGGGCAAGGACGTCGGCATCATCGCCACCGAGAACGGCTGGAACCTGTACGTTTGCGGCAACGGCGGCATGAAACCGCGCCACGCCGACCTGCTGGCCGCCGACCTCGATCGCGAGACGCTGGTGCGCTACCTCGACCGCTTCATGATGTTCTATATCCGCACCGCCGATAAGCTGCAGCGCACCTCGGTGTGGCTGGAAAGCCTGGAAGGCGGCATCGATTACCTGCGCAAGGTGATCGTCGACGACAAGCTCGGCATCAACGCGCAGTTGGAAGCCGAGATCGCCCGCCTGCGCGACGCGGTGGTCTGCGAATGGAAAGAGACCGTCGAGCACCCGGAAACGCAGCTGCGCTTCGCCCACTTCATCAATAGCCCGCTGCGCGATCCGAACGTGCAGGTGGTGGCCGAACGCGACCAGCACCGCCCGGCGCGCCCGGACGAGCGCATTCCCGTCACCCTGATCGATACCGAGGAGAGTCACGCATGAGCCAGTGGATTACCGTTTGTCCCGTCACCGACATTCTGCCCGGCACCGGCGTGTGCGCCCTGATCGGCGATCGGCAGGTGGCGGTGTTCCGCCCCTATGCCGACGAACAGGTGTTCGCCATCAGCAATATCGACCCGTTCGCCCAGGCCAGCGTGCTGTCGCGCGGCCTCATCGCCGAACATCAGGGCGAATTGTGGGTCGCCAGCCCGCTGAAGAAACAGCATTTCCGCCTGTACGACGGCCACTGTCTGGAAGATGACAGTCGTTCCGTCGCCAGCTTCACCAGCCGGGTGGTCGACGGCATCGTGCAAGTCGCGGCATAACCTTTCGGGGGCGCATCCCGCCCCCACGCCGATAACCCCGAGGAATGCCGATGGATTACCTGCCGATTTTCTGCCAACTGCAACACAAAGCCTGCCTGCTGGTCGGCGGCGGCGAAATCGCCGAACGCAAAGCGCGCCTGCTGCTGGACGCCGGCGCGGCGCTGACCGTCAACGCCCTGGACTTCACCCCGCAGTTCCGCCAATGGGCGGAAGAAGGCCTGGTGACGCTGGCCGAGGGCGAATTCAGCCCGAGCCTGTTGGCGGAAAAATGGCTGGTGATCGCCGCCACTGACCGGCTGGAGGTCAACGCGCGGGTGTACCAATGCGCCAACCAGCAGCGGGTATTCTGCAACGTGGTCGACGACCCGAAACGCGCCAGCTTTATCATGCCGTCGATTATCGACCGTTCGCCGATCATGGTGGCGGTGTCCTCCGGCGGCAAAGCGCCGGTGTTGGCGCGGCTGCTGCGCGAGAAGCTGGAAGCGATGCTGCCGCAACACCTCGGCAAGCTGGCCCAGCTGGGCGGCTCGCTGCGGCAGCGGGTAAAACAATGCTTCAGCGGCCTCGGCGCACGCCGTCGCTTCTGGGAACGGTTGTTCGCTCACGATCGGCTGGCGCAATCGCTGGCCAACGGCGACGCCGCGCTGGCCGAACGCCAGCTCGAGCAATTGTTCAGCGAACAGCCGGCAGATCGCGGTGAAGTGGTGCTGGTGGGCGCCGGGCCGGGCGATGCCGGTTTGCTGACGCTGAAAGGGCTGCAACAGATCCAGCAGGCCGACGTGGTGGTTTACGACCGGCTGGTCTCCGAAGAGATCATGGCGCTGGTGCGCCGCGACGCCGAGCGCATCTTCGTCGGCAAACGCGCCGGGCACCACTGCGTGCCGCAGGAACAGATCAACCAAATTCTGCTGCAGCAGGCGCTGCAAGGCAAACGCGTGGTACGGCTGAAGGGCGGCGATCCCTTTATCTTCGGCCGCGGCGGCGAAGAGTTGGAGACGCTGGCGGACGCCAACGTGCCGTTCTCGGTGGTGCCGGGCATTACCGCCGCCTCCGGCTGTTCCGCCTACAGCGGCATCCCGCTCACCCACCGCGACCATGCGCAGAGCGTCCGCCTGGTGACCGGCCACGCCAAGGCCGACGGTGGATTGGACTGGGCGACGCTGGCCGCCGGGCAACAGACGCTGGTGTTCTATATGGGGCTGTCGCAAGCGGCGGAAATCCAGCGCCGTCTGATCGCGAACGGACTGCCGGCCGCCACGCCGGTGGCGCTGGTGGAAAACGGCACCTCTTGCCGCCAGCGGGTGATCGAAGGCGAGCTCCACCAACTGGGCGCCTTGTCCCTGCTGGCCGCCAGCCCCAGCCTGATCATCGTCGGCAGCGTGGTCAGCCTGCGCAGCAAGCTCAATTGGTTCGCCGGCGAGGAATCGCCCGCCAGCCTGGCGCAAATGGCGTAATACCGACGTAAAAAAAGCGGCCTTAGGCCGCTTTTTTATTTGCGCCGGCGTTACGCCTGCGGCGGTACGAAACCGACGGCCTGATAGACCTTCGCCAGGGTTTCCTGCGCGCGTGCACGAGCCTTGGCGGCGCCGTCGCGCATGACCTGCTGCAGATAGGCTTCGTCGTTGCGGAAGCGGTGGTAGCGCTCCTGCAGCTCAGCCAGCATGCCGGAGACGGCTTCCGCCACCGCGCCTTTCAGGTGGCCGTACATCTGGCCTTCAAACTCGGCTTCCAACTGCGCAATGCTCTTGCCGGTCACGCCGGCGAGGATATCCAGCAGGTTGGAGACGCCCGCCTTGTTGACCACGTCGTAACGCACGACAGGCGGCTCTTCCGAGTCGGTCATTGCGCGTTTGATCTTCTTGGTCACCGCTTTCGGATCTTCCAGCAGGCCGATCACGTTGTTGCGGTTGTCGTCCGACTTGGACATCTTCTTGGTCGGCTCCTGCAGCGACATCACGCGCGCGCCGGATTTAGGAATAAACGGCTCCGGCACTTTGAACACGTCGCCGTACAGCGCGTTGAAACGCTGGCCCACGTCGCGGCTCAGCTCCAGGTGCTGTTTCTGATCTTCGCCCACCGGCACCTGATTGGTTTGATACAGCAGGATATCCGCCGCCATCAGCACCGGATAGCTGAACAGCCCGGCGTTGATGTTCTCCGCGTAGCGCGCGGATTTGTCCTTGAACTGCGTCATGCGGCTCAGTTCGCCGAAATAGGTGTAGCAGTTCAGCACCCAGCTCAGCTGCGTGTGCTCAGGCACGTGCGACTGCACGAAGATGGTGCTTTTTTCCGGATCGATGCCGCAGGCCAGGTACAGCGCCAGCGTATCCAGCGTGGCCTTGCGCAGCTTCTCGGCGTCCTGGCGCACGGTGATGGCATGCAGATCGACGATGCAGTAGATGCAGTCGTAGTCGTCCTGCATCTGCACCCACTGACGCAGCGCCCCCATGTAGTTGCCGATGGTCAGTTCGCCGGACGGCTGCGCGCCGCTAAATACGATGGGCTTACTCATGTTTAAATTTCCTGATTCTCTAAAGATGACAGCCCAAGAGCGGGCAACAAATCGGCGAAGCGCTCCAACACCCGATCGGGGTGGCTCAGGGCGATCGATTCGCCGTAGTTATAACCGTAGGTAAAGCCGACGCTCGGGCAACCGGCGCCCTGCGCGGCTTGAATATCGTTGCGTGAGTCGCCGACGAACAGCAGTTCATGCGCGCGCAGGCCAAGCTTGCCGAGCACCAGGTACAACGGCGCCGGGTGCGGTTTCTTTTCCGTCACGTCGTCGCCGCCGATCACCAGCGAGAAATAGTCGCCAATGCCCAACGATGCCAACAGCGGCGCCACGAACGGCGTCGGCTTGTTGGTCACCAGCGCCATCGGGTAACCGTGCGCGGCCAGGCGGGCCAGCGTCTCTTGCACCTGTGGGAACAGACGGCTGCCGCTGTCGACGGTCTGCGCGTAGAAATGGTCGAAGCGTTCACGCAGCCGGCTGCACTGCTCCGGCGTGCCTTCCGCCTCCGCCCAACGCAGCGCGCGCTGCACCAGCACGTCGGCGCCGTTGCCGATCCAGGTGCCGACCCGCTCCTCACCCGCTTGCGGCAGGCCCGTCTCTTCCAGCGCCATATCGATGGCGGCCGCCAGACCCGGCACGCTGTCGACCAGCGTGCCGTCCAGATCGAAGGCCAATGCGCGGATCGCGCCGAAATCAGCCATGGGTAACCTTCGCCAGCTCGCTGCGCATTTCGTCAATCACCTTGCGGTAGTCCGGCTGGCCAAAGATGGCGGAACCGGCGACGAACATATCGGCGCCTGCAGCGGCGATTTCGGCGATGTTATCCACTTTCACCCCGCCGTCGACTTCCAGGCGGATATCGCGACCGCTGTCGTCGATCAGTTTGCGTACCTGGCGCAGCTTGTCCAGAGTGCCGTGGATAAACGACTGGCCGCCGAAGCCCGGGTTGACCGACATCAGCAGGATCACGTCAATTTTATCCATCACGTAATCGAGGTAGCTTAGCGGCGTCGCCGGGTTGAACACCAGGCCGGCCTTACGACCGTGCTCTTTGATCAGCTGAATGGTGCGATCGACATGTTCGGAAGCTTCGGGGTGGAAAGAGATATAAGACGCGCCGGCCTTGGCGAAATCTGGCACGATACGATCTACCGGCTTGACCATCAGATGCACGTCAATCGGCGCGGTAATGCCGTAGTTACGCAGCGCTTCGCACACCATCGGACCGATGGTCAGATTGGGCACGTAGTGGTTGTCCATGACGTCGAAGTGCACCACGTCGCCGCCTGCGGCCAGCACGTTAGCGGTATCTTCACCTAACCGGGCAAAATCTGCCGACAGAATGGACGGGGCAATCAAAAACTTTTTCATCCGCTTCTCCAAACGTAGGGTCGAGTTGTTATGCGCCGGGGTGCCCCCGGCTTAGCGATACAGCGCCAAAAGCTCGTTCACTTTGCTGCGGCCGAGAATATTGCGGCTGATCGTGCGGCGCGCTTTCACCACATACAGCGCAGCATGCTGGTACCAGTCGCGCGTCAGCTCGGTATCGTGATTGGAGATCAATACCGGTACCTGGCTCTCTACCGAGAGCTGGTGCGCCAGATGCGCCAAACTCTGCTGATCGGCGATGCTGAAGCTGTTGGTGTGGTAAGCGGTGAAATTCGCCGTCGCCGACAGCGGCGCGTAAGGCGGATCGCAATACACCACGGCACCGGCCACGGCCTTCGCCATGGTATCGCGGTAATGCTCGCAGACAAAAGTGGCATTGCGCGATTTTTCGGCAAACCAGTAGAGCTCTTCTTCCGGGAAGTACGGTTTCTTGTAGCGGCCGAACGGCACGTTAAACTCGCCGCGCAGGTTATAGCGGCACAGGCCGTTATAGCAGTGACGGTTCAGGTACAGGAACAGCAGCGCCCGGCGGTAAGGCTCGGTGCTAGTATTGAACTCTTCTCGCAGCAGGTAAAACTGATCCGAGTTATTGAATTCATCGGCGAAAAGCGTGCGGGCATCGCGCACGAAGTCATCCGTGCGCAGCTTAACGATGTTATACAGGTTGATAAGATCGCTATTGATGTCGGCGAGAATGTAGGCGTCGTAATCCGTATTCAGAAAGACGGATCCCGCACCCACGAAGGGCTCGATTAAGCAGTCTCCCGCCGGCAGATGGCGACGAATCTCATCTACCAGCGGGTATTTTCCACCAGCCCATTTTAAAAAAGCGCGGTTTTTCTTCATGCCGTCAATTAGCTACTTATACAATTCAGAGCGGCGGATTGTACTCTGTTTCAGACAGCACATCAGCGCACAAATTTAAATGATTTATTTTTTAAGATCTTGCTGCACTTGGTGTACAGGTCGGACCCATGGTTTTTTCGCCTGCACATCCGCCGGCAACGAAGCAATGGCGCGCTTCGCTTCTGCGGAAGAAGCATAGTTGCCGCTCACCAGTACGTACCACGGCTTGCCGTCACGCTTGGTGGCGTACACCAGGTAATTCTGCAGCTTCTGCTGTTTGGCGTAGGCGTTCAGCGTATCGGAACGCGAAGCGCTGCTCAGCTGCAAGGTATAGTGGCTGCCCGGCGCAGACTGCACAGAGCTGCCGCTGCTGGCGACCGCTCCCGCTTTCGCGGTGGAAGACGGCTTGGCCGGCGGCGTATACACCGTGGTCGGTGATTTATGCTGCGTTGCGGTCGGTTTGGCGGCGGCAGTTTTCGCCGGCGTTTTATGCTGCTGTTGCGCGGTTCCCTGCACAGGACGCGTCGCTTCGCGCGCTGCGGCACCGCTCATCACCGTCGCCGGTGCGGTCGGCAACGTCGACGCTGCGCCGGTCATGCCCTGGGTCGCCGCATCCACCTGCCCCTGCTGCTGCGACAACGCATCCGCCATGTTGCCCGGCAAATCGACGCGCTGCTGCGCACCGCCCTGCTGAGGCTGCGTTTGCGCTTCGGTCGGCGTGCCGGAGATCGGCGGAACGCTGACGTTCTGCGGTTGCTGCGGCTGAGTCGCGCTCACGCCGTTGTTATCGTGGGTATCCGTGGTACCGCCCGGCACGCCGTTGTTGGCGGTAGTCAGCGACGAAGAACCGGACAGGTTGATATCGCGGGCTCCGCCGTTTTGCGCGCCGTTCTCCTGAGCCGCTTCATGTTTGGTCGGCGCCTTCAGGGCGGAACCGATGCCGATAATCAGCAGCAGCAGCACCAAAATGCCGATGCCAATCATCAAATGTTGGCGTGAAACGGCGAAGCGCGGCGCGGCGGCCGGCTTGCGCGAGCGCGTAGGGCGACGATCGCTGCTATCAGGTCTGAGATCGTCTTCCGGTTTAAACTCGTCCATCTGAAACCCTCCAACTAGAGGCAAAAGCCCACCACCGTAGACCTACCGTGGCACGGGCAGATTAACCCGATGATGGCAAAGCGACACCCGTCGTGCTCTGCTCACTGTATTAATATAGATGCAAATGGCGGCTAAGCCACTGTTACTTAGTCCGATTTAATCACGCGTCTGCTCAGGCAGGCAGGCGGCGATCGACGCCAACACCAGCTCATGCCCTACGCCGCCGCGCACTTCCGCCGCACCGATCGCGGTCGGCAGCACCAGGCGCAGTTCACCCGCCAGCACTTTCTTGTCGCGCAGCATGTGCGGCAGATAGGATGCCGGCGTCATTTCCTGCGGCCCGCAGACCGGCAAGCCGGCGCGCAGCAGCAGCGTTTTGATGCGTTCGATATCTTCAACGGAGAACTGGCCGAGACGGTGCGCGGTTTCCGCCGCCATCACCATGCCCGCCGCCACCGCTTCGCCGTGCAGCCATACGCCGTAGCCCATTTCGGCTTCGATGGCGTGGCCGTAAGTATGGCCCAGATTCAGCAAGGCGCGCAGGCCGCTTTCGCGTTCGTCGGCGGCCACCACCTCGGCCTTGAGCTCACAGCAGCGGCGGATACAGTAGGCCAACGCCTGCATATCCAGCGCCATCAGCGCATCGATGTTGTTTTCCAACCAGACGAAGAACTCGCGATCGAGGATGATCCCGTATTTGATGACTTCTGCCAGGCCGGAAGAGAGTTCACGCGTCGGCAAGGTTTTCAGGCAATCCAGATCAACCACCACCGAAGCGGGTTGATAGAAAGCGCCGATCATGTTTTTGCCGAGCGGGTGGTTGACGGCGGTCTTGCCGCCCACGGAAGAGTCCACCTGCGACAACAGCGTGGTGGGAACCTGAATAAAGCGCACGCCGCGTTGGTAGCACGCGGCGGCAAAGCCGGTCAGATCGCCGACAACGCCGCCGCCGAGGGCGATCAGCGTGGTATCACGCCCGTGCGGTTTTTCCAGCAGCGCCGAAAACACCTGCTCCAACACCGCCAGAGATTTGTACTGCTCACCATCGGGAAGGATCACCTGATCCACCACGACGCCGCCCTGCTCCAACACCTGCCGGACACGCTCAAGATAAAGCGGCGCCAGGGTCTGGTTGGTGACCAACATCGCTTGCTCACCCGCCTTCAACGGCATAAAAGAAGCCGGATCGTTAAACAATCCGGCGGCGATGGTAATCGGGTAGCTGCGCTCCCCAAGCGTTACAGTAATTCTCTCCATGTCGCGCTCAGTTCTCTGTATGGTGCGGCGGTGGTTGATCCCCGCTGCGGCGGGGAACACAAATCAGTTTTCCGCATTGGCCGACGGCGAACGCGGAAAGCGGCAATCAGTTGCTTTCCAGCATGTTGATGATCTGGTTGGCAACCACTTTAGCGCTCTGATCGTCGGTGCGGATGGTGACATCGGCAATCTCTTCATACAACGGATTGCGCTCTTTCGCCAAGGCTTCCAGCACTTCACGCGGCGGAGAATCGACCTGCAGCAGCGGGCGTTTTTTATCACGCTGGGTACGAGCAAGCTGCTTCTCGATCGTGGTTTCCAGATAGACCACCACACCGCGCGCGGACAGACGGTTGCGCGTTTCGCGCGACTTCACCGAACCGCCGCCGGTCGCCAACACAATCCCTTGTTTTTCCGTCAGTTCATTAATGACTTTTTCTTCACGATCGCGGAAACCTTCTTCCCCTTCCACGTCGAATACCCAGCCCACGTCAGCTCCGGTACGTCGCTCAATTTCTTGATCGGAGTCGAAGAACTCCATATTGAGTTGCTGAGCTAACTGACGGCCAATAGTGCTTTTGCCGGCACCCATAGGCCCAACCAGAAAGATATTGCGTTTCTCTGCCATGTTTTTCGGTATTACTAAGACAATTCGTTAATGTTAACCCGCCCCGCCAATCAAATCAGCGGCGGGACCTAAACTGAAACCTCATGAGCGATAGTGCGAGATCAGACGAAAAATTATCTCAACACTCTTGGTAGTTTGGCAACCGAATAAATCGCAATCCACGCCGCGGGAGGGAAACCATATGTTTTTAACGGCGTCTTGACGCTAACAAAAAACCTCGGTGCTCAATTCGGTAACCCTTGTAAGCTAAATCGGCCGCAGCGTCAAACGCAGATCCCCCCAAGGAGATAAAAAAGTGTATCTGCTCATCAACTTTAGGAGATTTGCCGCCCGGGCGACAGGCCGCCGCTTATCCCTTAATCAGAGTCGGCGTAATGAAGATCACCAGCTCGCGTTTTTTCTGTTGTGCGCCGCTTTGTCGGAACAAGCCTCCCAATAACGGCACATCCCCCAACCCCGGCACCTTGTCCGCCGTCTTGCCGCTATGCCGTTGAAAAATACCACCGAGCACCAGGGTTTCACCGTTTTTCACCGTGATCTGCGTCTTAATCTCCTGTTTATCGATGGTCAGTGCCTCACCCGCCCCGCGGCTAATAGCGCGCCCCGGCATATTTTGGCTGATGTGCAGCGTCAGCGTGATGCGCCCGTCCGGCAACACTTTCGGTGTCACCTCCATGCCCAGCACCGCCTCTTTGAACTCGATGGCAGTCGCACCGCTGGCGCCGCTTGACACTTCGTAAGGGATCTCGGTTCCCTGCTTGATACTGGCGGTTTGCAGGTGCGCCGTCAGCAGGCGTGGACTGGCGATGATCTCCACCTGATTCTCCTGCTCCAGCGCCGTCAGCTCCAGGCTCAGCAAACGCCCGCTGATACGCGCCAGATGGAAACCGGCGTTCACCGCGCTGCGCTCCAGCGGCAGGTTGACACCGACATTGCCCGGCCGCAACGGCCGCGCCGGCCTGTCGTCGGGCGCCAACCCCCAACGCACGCCAAGCTCACGCAGGCTTTCGCGGTTGATGGTCACGATATGCGCCGCCAGTTGCACCTGCGCCAGCGGCGCGTCCATTTCCGTTACCCGCTTTTTCAACTGCGTCAGGATTGGCGCGGTGTCGCGCAGCAGCAGCGTATTGGTGCGTTTATCCGCCAACACGCTGCCACGCTCGCTCAGCAACGCGCCACGTTGGGCGTTGAGGCTTTCGGCAATTTCCGCCGCATCGCCGTTCTGTAACGTCAAGGTCAGGCTGTGCAGCGGTTGCCGCTGCGCCAACGCCTCTCGCTGCTGCCTTTTTTCCTGTGCGTCCGGCTCCGGCGAGATCAGTATCACGTTGCCTTCCCGCGTCATCGCCAGTTTGCCCATGCGCAGGGTCAACGCCAGCGCCTGCGGCCAGGGCACATTCTCCAGCCGCAGCGTCAGGTTGCCGCTCACGCCGGGCGCGGCGATCAGGTTCATCTGCCGATAATCCGCCAACGCCTGCAGGATGACCGTGACCGGCGCATCCTGAAATTCCAGGGAAACCCGCTGTTTATCCTGCGCCTGCGCGGTGCCGAGCGCCAGGCACCACAGCGCCAAGCCCAATCCAGCACATCCTTTCATGGTTTGCCATCCTTGTTGTCCATCATCAGCGAGACGTCGCCCTGGCTCGCCGGGCAATCTGGTTCGGCCGTCAGCGCCGTTAACGTCAGGCTACGCGCCTGCACCTGCGTCACCTGCCAGCGCTCGGCCAGCACCCGTTGCTGCGGCCGCAGGCGCAACCATTGTCCCGCCGGCGTCACCACCCAGCCATAGCGCAGCGTCGGTTGCCCGATGACGCCTTTCAGTCGCCAGCCCGCCGGCGACGCCTCCGTTTGGGCACAAGCAGGCATCGGCAGCGGCGCAAACGGGTCGCGCGGCTCAGCGCACAATGCCCATGGCCATAGCAACCACCACCAACGGCCGGGTCTTTTACTCATTGGGCTGATCCTCAGTGGCATCCTGCAAAACCAACCGCGCAGTCATGCCAAGGGACGGCGTCTCCACGCTCAGCTGCTCAAGGCGTAAATCGGTGGGCAGCGTCTCCAGCAGCGCCAGCAAACCGGCGTAGTCAATGCGCAAGCTCAGCGTTTGCCGCGGAGGTTTTTCCTGCCGCTGCCAGCGCAACAAGGCGCCTCCCGCCCGTTGCAGCACGCTCGCCAGATCGCCGGTGGTGGACGGAGGTAGCGGCGCCGCCGGGATAGCGTTTTCCGGCACCTCATCCAGTTGGCGTTGCACCATGGCGATCTGTTGCAACAGACGCTGTTGCCGCTCCGCCGCGCTTTCCCGCTGACGCCATTCGTCTTGCAGCATCCAGCCGCCGCCCAACAGCGCCAACGTGCCGATACCCAACCCTTGCGACAGCAGTAATAGCCAGCCCGGCAAGCTCAGCCAGAGACGCAGCCCGGATGACAAACGGTTATCCATCACGCCCCCACTGCGCCGCCAGATGAAAGGTGTACAGGCCGTCGTCGCGTTGCGCCACCTCAGCCAAACGCAACCGCGGCAACGCAGGCATCCCCGCCAGCCGCCGTTCGAACTGCGTGATGGCCGCAGGAGAGCGGCTCAATCCACGCAGCCGCAGGCCGTTCACCGCATCACTCTCCATCGCCGTGAGCCACAGCGGTGGAGGAATGCTGGAGGACAATTGCTGCAGCAGCTGAAAATAACGTCGGTTATGTTGGGCGTTGCTCGCCTGCCGTTCGGCGCGGGCGCGGTGCAGCGCCCGCTGCGCCCGCTCTTGCTGTTGCTGACGGGCGAGCAACGTCAGTGCCGCCAGCTCTTCACCCAGCATCGCCAGCCGCGCCTGCCGCTGCGCCTGTTGGTGACGCAACTGGCCGGCGACCAGGAACAGCGCCAGCAGCAGTGCCGTTAGCTGCAACAGCAGCACGCCCAACCAGAAATAGCCGCGTCGCCGCTCGCGGCGTTGTCGCCAGGGCAGAAAGTTGACCTGATACATCAGCGATCCTCCTCGCGCAGCGCCAGGCCACCGGCCAACGCGAACGCCGAAGGATGCGCAGGCAACGGCGGACGCAGCTGCGTGAAGGCGCTGAGCGGCGACCAGGCAAGGCAACCGGCGGGCAAGGCACCTGCCAGCACGCTGCCGGCATAGATCGGCCGATCGTCGCCCGCTGGCATCTGGGCTTGCAGCGCCCGCAGCGCCTGCGCGTCATCGTCGCCCGGCGCCAGACCAAAGGCGAACGCGCCGTCGGCCGGCGCCACCCACAGCCATTCTCGTTCGAGACGGTGCATCAGCCCCGCAGCGGGCGGCACGCCTGCCGCCGTCGCCATCATCCGCAGCGCGCAGGGGGTGATATCGACCGCTTGCGGATGCAGGCCAGCCTGACGCAGACAATGCAGCCACTGCTGCAGCTCCTGCCGCCGCGCAGCGGTCAGCAACAGCGCCGCCTCATCCGCCGGCGCGGTGCGATAGTCGAGCGCCAGCGTCTGGCCGTCGAGCGGAAACTGCTTCACACCGTGGGCGCCGATATAGTCGCTGCGTTCCGGCTCGCGCAGCCGCGCGTCCGGCTGCGCCATGCGTTGCTGCAACACGCGCTGCGCCGGCAGGGCAATGCGTAAGGAAATATGTCGCGGCAGTTGGACGCGCCATTGCCGCAGCGCCCGGATAAGAAATTCGGAAGGTTCCAGACAGCCATCGCGTAAAACCGCCTGCGGCAGCGCCTGCTGCCACCAGTGGCGCAACTGCCAGCCGTTGCGGCGCCGTTGGGCCGCCACCGCCCGCACGCAGTCGATTTGTATATCCAGCCCCACCTGCCATGCTTGAGGGAACATGTTTCGCAAGCCTCCATAACATCAGATGATAAAAGAACATATCCATGTCGCAGGCTTGCCTTTATACTACCGCGCGGTTGTTTATAAACTGCCCAAATGACTTAGAAATGGGAAATCTCAGGTGAAGTTCGTAAAGTATTTACTAATCCTTGCAGTATGTTGCATCGTGCTGGGAGCAGCCTCGATTTTCGGCTTGTACAAATATGTCGAGCCGCAGCTGCCCGACGTTGCAACGCTGAAAGATGTGCGGCTGCAGATACCGATGCAGGTCTACAGCGCCGATGGCGAACTGATCGCCCAATACGGCGAGAAACGCCGCATTCCGCTGAAACTGGATCAAATTCCGCCGGTGATGGTGCACGCATTCATCGCCACCGAAGACAGCCGCTTCTATGATCACCATGGCGTCGATCCGGTCGGCATCTTCCGCGCCGCCTCCATCGCGTTGGTCTCCGGCCACGCTTCGCAGGGGGCCAGTACCATTACCCAACAGCTGGCGCGTAACTTCTTCTTAAGCCCGGAACGCACCCTGATGCGTAAAATCAAGGAAGCCTTCCTGGCGGTGCGCATCGAGCAGATGCTCACCAAGGATGAAATCCTTGAGCTGTATCTGAACAAGATCTATCTGGGTTACCGCGCCTACGGCGTGGGCGCCGCCGCGCAGGTCTATTTCGGCAAAGACGTCAGCCAGCTGACCCTGAGCGAAATGGCGACCATCGCCGGCCTGCCGAAAGCGCCATCCACCTTCAACCCGCTCTATTCGCACGATCGCGCCGTTGCCCGTCGCAACGTGGTGCTGTCGCGCATGCTGGACGAACACTACATCACGCAGGCGCAGTACGATCAGGCGCGCTCCGAAGACCTGGTCGCCAATTACCATGCGCCGGAAATCAGCTTCTCCGCGCCGTATCTCTCCGAGATGGTGCGTCAGGAGATGATCAAGCGTTACGGTGAAAACGCCTATACCGATGGTTACAAGGTTTACACCACCGTCACCAAACGGCTGCAGCTGGCGGCGCAGGAGTCGGTACGCAACAACGTGCTGGCCTATGACATGCGCCACGGTTACCGCGGCCCATCCAACGTGTTGTGGAAAGTCGGCGAAGCGGCCTGGGATCGCAAACAGATTGTCGATTCGCTGAAAAACCTGCCGAACTACGGCCCGCTGGCGCCGGCGGTGATCACCGCCGCCAACCCGCAGGAAGCGACGGCGATGCTGGCCGATGGCAGCAGTATTGCCCTGCCGATGGCGACCATGCGCTGGGCACGCCCATACCGTTCGGACACTCAGCAAGGCCCAACGCCGAAACGCGTCACCGACGTAGTGCAGGCCGGCCAGCAAGTGTGGGTGCGTAAAGTGAACGAAGCCTGGTGGCTGTCGCAGGTGCCGGACGTCAACTCGGCGCTGGTCTCTATCAACCCGAACGACGGCGCGGTGAAAGCGCTGGTTGGCGGCTTCGACTTTAATCAGAGCAAGTTCAACCGCGTCACGCAGGCCCTGCGTCAGGTGGGCTCGAACATCAAACCGTTCCTGTACACCGCCGCGATGGATAAAGGCCTGACGCTGGCCACCATTCTGAATGACTTGCCAATTACCCGTTGGGATGCCGGCGCCGGCACCGACTGGCGGCCGAAGAACTCGCCGCCGACCTACGACGGCCCGATTCGCCTGCGTCAGGGGCTGGGGCAATCGAAGAACGTGGTGATGGTGCGTGCGATGCGCGCGATGGGCGTCGACTACGCGGCGGAATATCTGCAGCGCTTTGGCTTCCCGGCGCAGAATATCGTGCATACCGAATCGCTGGCGCTGGGGTCCGCCTCCTTCACCCCGATGCAGCTGGTGCGCGGCTACGCGGTGCTGGCGAACGGCGGTTACCTGGTCGATCCGTACTTCATCACCAAAATTGAAGACGATAACGGCAATACGGTGTTCGAGGCCAAACCGAAAGTGGTGTGCGGCAGCTGTAACCTGCCGGTGATCTACGGCGATACCCACCGTTCGGCGGTGCTGTCCGACGACAACATCGAAAACGTCGCCACCTCGCAGGAAGGCAACAACAGCACGGTGCCGATGCCTCAGCTGGAGCAAGTCACCCCGGCTCAGGTACAGCAGGACGGCGACCAACAGTATGCGCCGCACGTCATCAGCACACAGCTGGCCTTCCTGATCCACGACGCGCTGAACAGCAACATCTTCGGCGAACCGGGTTGGATGGGTACCGCCTGGCGCGCCGGCCGCGATCTGAAACGTCATGATATCGGCGGCAAAACCGGTACCACCAACAGTTCCAAGGACGCCTGGTTCTCCGGCTACGGCCCGGATACCGTGACCTCGGTGTGGATCGGTTTCGACGATCACCGCCGCGACCTGGGCCGTTCAACGGTATCCGGCGCTATCCCGGATCAGATTTCCGGCGGTGAAGGCGGTGCCAAGAGCGCCCAGCCGGCGTGGGACGACTTTATGAAAACCGCGCTGGAAGGCATCCCAGAGCAGAAAGTCACGCCGCCGCCGGGCATCATCAGCGTCACCATCGACAAGAGCAGCGGCAAGCTCTCAGGCGGTGGCGGCGGCAGCCGTTCCGAATACTTCATCGAAGGAACGCAGCCGACGGACTACCCATCGCGCGATACCGGCACCACGTTGACCGATCCGGGCGGCGAAAGCCACGAGCTGTTCTGATCGAAAAGGGCCAGAGAAATCTGGCCCTTTTTTTATTCGGCGTGAAGCGTATCAGCGCGACGCGCGCAAAAATGCCTCGGAAAGGAACAGCGCGCTGACGTTGCGCGCCTCACGGAAATCCGGTTCCGCCAGCAGCGCCATCATGTTGGCGATCGGCCAGCGCACCTGCGGCAAGGGCTCCGGCTCATCCCCTTCCAGGCTCTGCGGATAGAGATCGTGCGCCAGCACGATATTCATTTTGCTGGAAAAGTAGGACGGCGCCATCGTCAGCTTACTGAGAAAATCAAAGCGTTTCGCGCCGTACCCCACCTCTTCCATCAGCTCGCGGTTGGCCGCCTCCAGCACCCCTTCACCGGGATCGATCAGCCCTTTCGGGAACCCCAGCTCATAGGATTCGGTGCCGACCGCATATTCGCGGATCAGCAGCAGGTCATCGCCAATCACCGGCACGATCATCACCGCTTCGCGATCCGAAGGCCGCATGCGCTCATACACCCGCCGAACACCGTTGCTGAATTCCAAATCGACCGACTCGACGTTAAACAAACGCGAACGCGCGACCGTTTCCACTTTCAGAATTTTAGGTTTTTGCAGGTGTTTATCCATGATTGCCTCAAAGAGGTTACCCAGGCGCGGACGGGGCAACCGAAAAAATGATTGGCGTAACGCACGGCTCGTTGGCGCTCAAACGCTGACCAAATTCGATCCTGATCACATTGTGCGTTAAGGGCAAGCTCCGCCGCAACGCGCATGAACAGTAATTTACTTTCTTTTAACAAGCGTAGCCAGCGGCCGGCGATTTTCCGTACTGATTCAGCAAACAGCGCGCAAGAAAATAGGATAATACCGATATCGACGACAGAGGCCGGTTGCTAGTATCACGCAGGCAAGAATCAGTGATAAAATGGCCTTGCGTCATGAAGGAATGAGATCCAGAGCGAGAATCTGTTTGTTCCCTCATTAGTTCTGGGTGCCTCCTGGCGGTTTACTCCGTATAATATTCAGCTTTTCATCAGGTTGGCGAAATTCACGGGTGTGAGATGGGGATTGCATGAGCACAATAGTGTTGATATTGGCCTTAGTGCTTGTCTGCCTGATTGCCGCCGGCCTGTACCTGTGGTTCAAGGCCCGCAACCCGTCGGCGCTGGCGCACGCATTGCCGTTTATCAAGCCTGCCCACCGCAAGCTGACCGACGAAGAGCGCGCCGCGGTCGAGTTCTATCTCAGTCAGCAAAACAAACTGAGCAACAAACTGTTGCCCGGCGGCGGCGCTACGCTGCCCGCGGCCAAGCTGGCGCTCACCCCGCAAAGCGATAACGTATATCCGGTCACGCACGCCATCACCCGCTACGGGCTGGCCAGCGACGATCCCAATAAATGGCGCTATTACCTCGACGCGGAAGAGGTGCATCTGCCGCCGTTTTGGGAACCCTATATCACCGCCGACAACCATGTGGAAGTGATCAGAACCCAGACGCTGCCGCTGGTGATTTCGCTCAACGGGCACTCGCTGAAAGATCACATTCACGATCGGCCGCAGCCGCCGGTGGTGGCCGCCACGCCGACCAAAAACGCGTCCATCCGCAAGGAAGAGAGCGAGCATGTCGAGCTGGTCAATATTCGCAAGGAAACGCCGGAAGAGCATGCGCTGAACCGGCCGAACGGCATCCGCGAAGCCGTCATCATCTCCGCCGCACTGCTGCTGCTGTTCTTCAGCCTGATAAGCCCGGTGCTGGTTATCCCCTGGATGATTTTTGTGGCGGTGCTGATGATCGCCTGGGGATGCTGGAACCTGTTCCGCCGTCCGGCGTCGCGTGAGCTGAAAGAGATCCACTGCCTGCGCGGCACGCCGAAGCGCTGGGGCCTGTTCGGCGAGTCCGATCAGGGGCAGATCAGCAACATTTCGCTCGGCATCATCGATCTTATCTACCCACCGCATTGGCAGCCGTACCTGACTCAGGATCTGGGCAAGACCACCGATGTGGACGTCTACCTCAATCGGCAGGTAGTGCGCCAGGGGCGCTTCCTCTCGCTTCATGACGAAGTGAAGAATTTCCCGCTGCAGCAGTGGGGCCGCAACGCGGTGCTGGTCGCCAGCTCGGCGCTGGTACTGCTGTTGCTGTTGATCTATATCCCGCTCAACCTGCCGCTGACCCTCAGCATGGCCTGGCTGCAGGGTGCGCAAAAAGTGGAAGTGACCAGCGTGCAGGCCCTGGAAGCCACGCCGCTGCGCATCGGCGACACGCTGAAAGTGCGCGGCAGCGGCATGTGCTATGTGCCGCCGCCGGCCAACGGTGGCGGTACCGTCAATTTTGCGCCGTTCGACTGCTCCGGCATCTATTGGAACAACGCCGCCCCGCTGCCGCAGCCGGAATCGGAAGTCATAGACAAAGCGACGGCCCTGCTGGCCACGGTCAACAGCCAGCTGCATCCGAGCGGCGCCGATCAGAAGGTCAACCCGCAGCTGGCCAGCGCCATCGAGAAATCCGGCATGATCCTGTTGGATGACTTCTCTGATATCGTTTTGAAAACGCAGGATCTATGTCAGGCAGAAAACGACTGCGTGCGGTTAAAAAACGCCTTGGTCAACCTGGGCAACGCCAAAAACTGGAGCGGCCTGATGAAACGCGCCAGGTCCGGCGCGCTGCAAGGCGTCAACGTCCTGCTGCGCCCGGTGAGCGCCGAGTCGCTGGAAAGCCTGACCAAAGTGGCCACGTCATCGTTCATCTTCAATGAAACGCGCCTGGCCGCCGCGGCGCTCAACAGCCCGCCACCGGGCGGTTTCCTGATCCGCAGCGACGAAGGCCGCCAACTGGTCAGCCACCCGCAATCCTCGGTGCCGCAAAGCGAATACAACGCCCTCGACCAGTGGAATGAGCTGCAGCGCCTTTCCACTCTGCTGTTGCATACCCCGTTCCAGGCTCAGGGGGTGATCACCAGCCTCAGCGTCGATGCCAACGGCACCCGCCACGTGGCGCTGCACAGCGAACCGGACATGATTACCCTGTGGCGCTACCTCGGCACCAGCCTGCTGTTGCTGGCGGTGGTCGTCAGCCTGGGCTATAACGCCTGGCGGCTGGTGCAGCGTCGGCGCATCAATCAACACCGCGTCGCCGATATCCAGCGTTACTACGACAGCTGCTTCAACCCGCAGCTCAATCCGATGTCGATGCGGCCGATGCCCTGAACCTGACGCCGGGGCCTGCGCCCTGTCATCTGCTTATGCTACGCTAACGCTATTATTCTCATCTGCGGACCGCCCGTCGGTTCGCCCGTGGAGTTTTTATGGTTCCCGAGTTTGATTGGCCGCAGATCGATACCGTGCTGCTGGATATGGACGGCACCTTGCTGGATCTGGAATTCGACAGCCACTTTTGGCTCAGCCTGGTGCCGCAAGCGCTGAGCGAAAGGCGCGCCATTCCGTTTGACGAAGCCCGCAATATTATTGAGCGGGAATATCAGGCGGTGCAGCACACCATGAATTGGTATTGCTTCGATTACTGGAGCGAGCGGTTGGATCTGGATATCTACCGCATGACCAGCGAAGTGGGCAGCCGCGCCCGGCTGCGCGAGGACACCGAGCCATTTTTGCGGGCGCTGCGCGGCGCCGGCCTGCAAACCATTTTGCTGACCAACGCCCATCCGCACAGCCTGGCGGTGAAAATCGAGCATACCGGTCTGGATCGGCACCTTGATTTATTGTTTTCCACCCACACATTTGGTTATCCGAAAGAAGATCAGCGTCTGTGGCAGGCGGTGCAACAGCACACCGGGTTCAACCCGCAGCGCACGCTGTTCGTCGACGACGGCGAGCCGATCCTCGACGCGGCGCGCACTTTCGGCATTCGTTACTGCCTGGGCGTGCAAAACCCGGACTCCAGCACGGCGGAGAAAAGCTTCCAGCGCCATCCGTCGATGCGCGACTATCGCCTGCTGATACCGGCGCTGGCCAAGGGGGAAGCATGAAGGAAAAAGCGACGCGCGACGACGCGGTCCGGCTGGATAAGTGGCTGTGGGCCGCACGCTTCTACAAGACCCGCGCGCTGGCGCGCGAAATGATCGACGGCGGCAAGGTGCATTACAACGGCCAGCGTGGCAAGCCGAGCAAGATTGTCGAACTTAACGCCGAGCTCAAGCTGCGGCAGGGCAACGAAGAACGTACGGTGATCGTGCTGGCGCTGACCAGCCAACGCCGCGGCGCCAGCGAGGCGCAGCAAATGTATCAGGAAACCGAAGCCAGCATCGCCAACCGCGAAAAAATGGCGCTGGCGCGCAAGATGAACGCGTTGACCATGCCGCATCCGGACCGTCGTCCGGACAAAAAGGAGCGGCGCGACCTGATGAAATTTAAATTTGGTGAGCCGGAATAACCCCTCACCGCAATGAGAGAAGATTATGTCCAACCATGACCAATTGCACCGTTACCTGTTTGAAAACTACGCGGTGCGCGGCGAGCTGGTTACCGTCAGCGAAACCTATCAGCAGATCCTGAATAACCACGACTACCCGGCGCCGGTGCAAAAACTGCTGGGCGAGCTGCTGGTCGCCACCAGTCTGCTGACCGCGACCCTGAAGTTCGACGGCGACATCACCGTTCAGCTGCAAGGCGACGGCCCGCTGAAGCTGGCGGTGATCAACGGCAACAACCGCCAGGAGATGCGCGGCGTTGCGCGCACCCAGGCGCCTATCGCCGACGACAGCACCTTGCATCAGATGATCGGCAACGGCGTCATGGTCATCACCATTTCCCCGACGGAAGGCGAGCGCTATCAGGGCGTCGTCGGCCTGGAAGGTGAAACCCTGGCCAAATGCCTGGAAGCCTACTTCCGCCAGTCCGAACAGCTGCCAACCCGCCTGTTCATCCGCACCGGCGAAGCGGAAGGCAACGCCGCGGCGGCTGGTATGCTGCTGCAGGTGCTGCCGGCGCAGGACGGCAACCTCGATGATTTCGATCATCTGGTGCAACTGACCAACACGGTCAAAAGCGAAGAGCTGTTCGGCCTGCCGGCCAACGAAGTGCTGTACCGCCTGTACCATCAGGAAGAGGTCACCTTGTACGAACCGCAGGACGTGCAGTTCCGCTGCACCTGTTCTCGCCAGCGTTGCGCCGACGCGCTGCTGACCCTGCCGACCGACGAAGTGGCGGACATGCTGGAGCAGGACGGCAATATCGACATGCACTGCGATTACTGTGGCAGCCACTATGTCTTTGACCCGGTTGATGTTGCCGCGCTGTATGCGGGTAACACCGGCGAAAGCGACCAGTTGCACTAAGTTACACCCTTTCGGCGGGCGCGCCCGGCGCCCGCCAACGCCCGCCGTTTGCACGTTTGCTTTTTTCCGTGTGCTATCTCTCAGATCGTAACGAAATACCGCCTAAAACGTTAAATATTTGATACCCATCGCGGTTACGCACCGTTAGATCCCTACAATTGCCGCCAGAAATTCTGTGACCAAGGAGTAGTAACATGCGCGTTAAAGGTATAACCCCTCAGGATCTGGCCGCTTACGGCATTCACGACGTTAGCGAAATCGTTCACAACCCGAGCTATGAACTGCTGTTTAAGGAAGAAACAGACCCATCTCTGGAAGGTTTTGAGCGTGGGGTAGTCACCAAGCTGGGTGCCGTCTCCGTCGATACCGGCATCTTCACCGGCCGTTCGCCGAAAGACAAATACATCGTCCGCGACGACATCACCTGCGATACCGTGTGGTGGGCCGATCAGGGCAAAGGCAAGAACGACAACAAACCCCTCAGCCCGGAAGTGTGGGCCGATCTGAAACACCTGGTCACCGAGCAACTGTCCGGCAAGCGCCTGTTCGTGGTGGATACCTTCTGCGGCGCTAACGCCGACTCGCGCCTGAAAGTGCGCTTCATTACCGAGGTGGCCTGGCAGGCGCACTTCGTGAAAAACATGTTTATCCGCCCGAGCGACGAAGAGCTGGCTGACTTCGAACCGGACTTCGTGGTGATGAACGGCGCCAAATGCACTAACCCGAACTGGCAGCAGCAAGGCCTGAACTCGGAGAACTTCGTCGCCTTCAACCTGACCGAGCGCATGCAGCTGATCGGCGGCACCTGGTACGGCGGCGAAATGAAGAAAGGCATGTTCTCGATGATGAACTACCTGCTGCCGCTGAAAGGCATCGCCTCGATGCACTGCTCGGCCAACGTGGGCGAGAAAGGCGACGTGGCGGTGTTCTTCGGCCTGTCCGGCACCGGCAAGACCACCCTCTCCACCGATCCTAAGCGTCAGCTGATCGGCGATGACGAGCACGGCTGGGACGACGACGGCGTGTTCAACTTCGAAGGCGGCTGCTACGCCAAGACCATCAAGCTGTCTGAAGAAGCCGAGCCGGACATCTACCACGCCATCAAACGCGATGCGCTGCTGGAAAACGTCACCGTGCTGGCCGACGGCAGCATCGACTTCAATGACGGTTCGAAAACCGAAAACACCCGCGTTTCTTACCCGATCTATCATATCCAAAACATCGTCAAGCCGGTGTCCAAGGCGGGTCACGCCACCAAGGTGATCTTCCTGACCGCCGACGCTTTCGGCGTGCTGCCGCCGGTATCGCGTCTGACCGCCAACCAGACTCAGTACCACTTCCTGTCCGGCTTCACCGCCAAACTGGCCGGCACCGAGCGCGGCGTAACCGAACCGACGCCAACCTTCTCCGCCTGCTTCGGTGCCGCGTTCCTGTCGCTGCACCCGACGCAGTACGCCGAAGTGCTGGTGAAACGCATGCAGGCCGCCGGCGCCCAGGCTTACCTGGTCAACACCGGCTGGAACGGCACCGGCAAACGCATCTCGATCAAAGATACGCGCGGCATCATCGACGCCATCCTGAGCGGTGAGATCGACAAGGCGGAAACCGTCACTCTGCCGATCTTCGATCTGGCGATGCCGACCGCGCTGCCGGGCGTGAATCCGGAGATCCTCGATCCGCGCAATACCTACGCCAGCCTCGAGCAGTGGCAGGAAAAAGCGCAGGATCTGGCCGAGCGCTTCATCACCAACTTCGACAAATACACCGACACGCCTGCGGGCGCCGCGCTGGTCAGCGCCGGCCCGAAGCTGTAATTCGGTAGCATTACCTCTTCAGCTAAGGCGCGGATCCCGCGCCTTTTTTTATTTCAATTGATTGCTTTTTAATCGGCAAGACGAGAAAATAAGTCAATGCAATCATTGATAGCAAAGGAGGTTTAAATGGCGACTATCACCGTCAGAAATCTGGACGACGAAATCAAAGAGCTGCTGCGTATCTCAGCGGCGAAAAACGGCCACTCCATGGAAGAGGAAGCGCGCATGATCCTGAAACAGGCGCTGGTGAAAAAGCCGCCGCGCTATGGATTGGGTACCTGGATGCATCAGCACTTCGCCGAATTCGGCGGCGTTGAGCTGGAGATCCCACCGCGTGACGCCGTGCCGCCACGCATCGTCACCTTTGATGATGAAGATGACAACGCATGATCATTATCGACACCAACGTCATTTCAGAAACGCTGCGTCCCAGCCCGTACTACAACGTCATTAACTGGTTAAATGAAAAGGACAATGACGAGCTCTATCTCAGCGCCATTGTCCTCGCCGAACTGTTCAGCGGCGTGGCCTGCATGCCTGACGGCAAGCGCCAGCGGGATCTCAAGCTGAAATTGGCAGACGCCATTGAATTGAAGTTCGAGGGGCAGATATTGCCGTTTGATGGGCTGTGCGCGATGCAATACGCGGAATTGACGGCAAGGAATCGGCTGCTGGGTAAAGCGATGAGCATGCCGGATACCCAAATCGCCGCCACCTGCCTGCATTATGGCGCCACCCTGGCCACCCGCAATACCAAAGACTTCCTCCACTGCGGCATCGAGTTAATCGATCCGTGGCAGGCGCCGACCGGCCGTCGGTTGCATGAAGATGCGGCGGAATACTACGTGATGAGCAGAAAGTCCTGACGGGGCCGCAGCGGCGCGGCCCACACCAGAGGTCAGGCGTTTTCCCTGGCCGTTTGATGGCCGTTGGTCGACTCTTTTTTCTCCATCGGCAACGGAATATACGCGCGGATCAACAGCCCGCCGCGCTCGCTGGTGCCGATATCCAGTTCGCCGTCATGCGCGTCGATAATGCGCTGCACGATCGCCAGCCCCAGACCGGTGCCGCTGGTGCTGCGCGCGCTGTCACCGCGTACGAACGGCTGCAACAGGTGCTTCAACTCGTCCGGCTTGATGCCCGGTCCGTCATCTTCCACCTGGAACCAACCGCGCTGCAGCTCACGGCCGCTGCTGACCTTGATCCAGCCATTGCCGTAACGCGCCGCGTTCACCACCATATTCACCGCCGCCCGCTTAATCGACAGCGGATGCACATTCATCATCAGCTCGCCCGGCGACAGCGCGGTTTCAATCACCCGCTCATAGCCGCTCTCGGCCGCGACCACTTCGCCTAAAATGGCGTTCAGATCGCTGCTTTCGGTCGGCATTTCCTGCCCGGTGCGCAGATAATCGATGAACTGCTCGATGATGGCGTTGCACTCTTCGATGTCTTTATTGATCGACTCGGCCAGATAGCCGTCTTCGGCGCTCATCATCTCCGTCGCCAGCCGGATGCGCGTCAACGGCGTGCGCAGGTCGTGGCTGACCCCGGCCATCAGCAACGTGCGGTCATCCGCCAGCTGCTTGACGCCCGACGCCATCTGATTGAATGCGCGAGTCACCGACCGCACTTCGGAAGCGCCATACTCGCGCAGCGGCGGCGGAATAATGCCCTTGCCCACCTGCAGCGCCGCATGTTCCAGCTCCACCAGCGGGCGGTTTTGAATACGAATAAACAGCCAGGCGCCGCCGATCGCCAGCAGCATGATCGCCAGCGTATAGCGGAACAGCGGCGAGAAGTCGCCCTGGTGGATTTCCGTCAGCGGCACGCGCACCCAGATATCGGGCTGCAGCCAGGTTTTCAGCCACACCACCGGGGAGTTCTTGTTCACCTCCACCCGCACATCGGTCGGCCCGCCGAGCTGCTGCGCCATCTGCTGGCTGAGGAACTGGTAGTGCTGCGCCCAGCGCAGGCCGCTCTCCTCCGCCGCCGAGTTGGTGTAGAGAGAGATGCCCAGTTCGCGGTAGATCTCACGGCGGAACGCCGGCGGCACTTCCAGCAACGTGCCGTCTTCCAGCTGCAGCCGATCGGTCATCAGCATACGCACTTCGTAGGCCAATACCTTGTTGAACTGCTGCAGGCTGGGCAGGATGGCGAAGTTCAGCACCACCAGATAGGTCGTCACCAGGCTGACGAACAGCAAGGTGACGATCAACAACAGGGTTCGGGCAAACGAGCTACGCGGTGAAAAGCGCAATCGCCTCATGCCTTGCTGCCGTCCGGTACGAAGACATAGCCGAGACCCCACACGGTCTGGATATAACGCGGATGCGCCGGATCTTCTTCAACCATGCGGCGCAGGCGAGAGATCTGCACGTCGATGGAACGCTCCATGGCGCTGTATTCGCGGCCACGCGCCAGGTTCATCAGCTTATCGCGCGACAGCGGTTCACGCGGGTGGCTGACCAGCGCCTTCAGTACCGCGAACTCGCCGCTGGTCAACGGCATCGGTTCGTCTTCGCGGAACATCTCGCGGGTGCCGAGGTTCAGTTTGAATTTGCCGAACGCGATCACCGCCTCTTCCTGCGAAGGCGCACCCGGCAGTTCGTTCGCCTGACGGCGCAGCACCGCGCGGATACGAGCCAACAGCTCACGCGGGTTGAACGGTTTAGGAATGTAGTCGTCGGCGCCGATTTCCAGCCCCACGATGCGATCGACCTCTTCGCCTTTGGCGGTGACCATAATGATTGGCATCGGGTTGCTCTGGCTGCGCAGGCGGCGGCAGATGGACAGGCCGTCTTCGCCCGGCAACATCAGATCGAGCACCATCAAATGGAAGGATTCACGAGTCAGCAAGCGATCCATTTGCTCAGCGTTGGCAACGCTGCGAACCTGGAAGCCCTGCTCGGTTAAATAACGTTCTAAAAGCGCGCGCAGGCGCATGTCATCATCGACAACCAGGATCTTATGATTCTCTTGCATGGTATTACTCCCAAAGGCTTTATTGCCTGACTCGAATATTGTTAGAAAACCTTGCCATTTGAGACAGCGTTTAATGGTATGTATTCTAGACGAAATTGTTACAAAGCTTATTCTTTTCCCCATTTATCAACAATTTTCAGTGAATGTCGACGGGGGTTCGTTAAAATTTCGCCCTTTATCGGCGCAATGTGGGGTGACGGCCCAATTTTGCACAATTTCGCCACCGGCAAACCGACCGGTGGCGTTCAGCTGTCGGATCAGGAAGTCTGCAGGAAACGCGCCAGCTGCCGGCGCAACTGCCGGTTCTCTTGCTGCAACGCATCAACCCGATCGAGCAACGTCAGCGCCATGGCGATCCCCGGCCAGTCCAGATCCAGCTCGGCACGCAGCCTGCGCGCGCGCTGCAGGTGGCTCAGCGCCGGATAATCAAACTCCCAGCGCGGCTGCGCCGGCTCCAGCGGCACAATAACGCCCAGGCCGACGATCTCGACCAATTCATCCTCTGAAATCTCCACCCGCTGGCACAGTTCCACCACGGTGAATGTGATCTCTTTTTTCATCATCTGCTTTACTCCCATTCCGCGCGCGGGTTGAACGCCGCCTGTTCAGCCAGTTCTCGCCACAGGGCGCTGGCCTTCTCGTTCGGCTTCGGCGGCATCACCACCTTGAGAATGACATACAGATCGCCGGGCTCTTTCTTGCCCGCCAGCCCTTTGCCCTTGACCCGCAGCCGTTTGCCGCTCTGGCTGCCGGCCGGCACGGTCAGCGCGATTTTGCCGGTCAGCGTCGGCACCTCGATGCTGGCGCCGAGCGCCGCTTCCCACGGAGCGAGCGGCGCCACGATGCTCAGGTTGTGGCCGTCTATCTCAAACAGCGGATGCGGCGCAAGGCGGATGACCAGATACAGGTCGCCGTTCTGGCCGCCGCCCACGCCGGCAACGCCCTGCCCCTTGAGGCGAATGCGCTCGCCGTCGCCCACGCCGGCCGGAATTTTCACGTTCAGCGTCTTGCTGGCTTCGCTTACCTGCCGCCCCAGTTCGTCGTACACCGGCAACTTGTAGGAAATCTCGCGGCTTTGGCCATGCAGCGTTTCCTCGAGGAACAACGGCACCTCCATCTCCAGATCCTGGCCGCGGAAGCCATGCCCGCCGTGCGAGTGCGAAGCGGAACGGTGCCCGCCCGCCGCCCGCCCGCCGAACATGCTTTCGAAGAAATCGGAGAAGTCTTGCGCGTCGGCGCCGCCGCCGTGCCATGAAGCGCTCTGCTGATAGCCGCCGCGATCGCCGCGCGCCTGGCGGCCAAAGTTCGGATCGTTGCGGTGCAGCCGGATCTGATCGTACTCGGCGCGGCGCTCCTCGTCCTTCAGCACCTCATAGGCTTCGGCCACTTCCTTGAACTTGCTTTCGGCATCGTCTTCAGTGCTCACGTCAGGGTGATATTTACGCGCCAGCCGACGGTAGGCCGTTTTGATGGTTTTCAGATCGGCGTTGGGCTCAACGCCCATCGTGGCGTAGTAATCTTTAAATTCCATGCGGTAATACCTTCAATGTGTTGGGTTGTGCGCCAAAATTCCTTGTCTCTCTCGCCAGATATCCTCCTTTCGTCACATTCCTTTTCCGCTACGCTAAGCATACTCCCGATCGTTAAAAGCTGCGCAAACTGAATAAAAACCGTGCGACAAGGCACAGGCCCGCGCGCCATTTCTAAAGCCCCCCGCATTCACGTACACTGTGGCGGTGACCCCATAAAGATAAATCACGATGAGAACTCAACTGATAACCCGTGAAGGGTATGACAAGCTCAAACAAGAGCTGGATTACCTCTGGCGCGAAGAACGCCCCGAGGTGACCAAGAAAGTGACCTGGGCCGCCAGCCTGGGCGACAGAAGCGAAAACGCCGATTACCAGTACAACAAGAAGCGGCTGCGCGAGATCGATCGCCGCGTCCGCTATCTGACCAAATGCCTGGAGCAGTTGAAGATCGTCGATTATTCACCGCAGCAGGAAGGCAAAGTGTTCTTCGGCGCCTGGGTAGAGGTGGAGAACGAAGACGGCGAAACCAAACGTTTTCGCATCGTCGGTTACGACGAGATTTTCGGCCGCAAGGATTACATCTCCATCGATGCGCCGATGGCGCGCGCCCTGCTGAAAAAAGAGGTCGGGGACGTCGCCACCGTCAATACCCCGCTGGGCGAGGCGCAGTGGTACGTTAACGAGATAAACTACCCGAAGTAAGCTTTCAGCTTTTTCCTAACCGCCGCCAACGCCGCCGTCTGCGCTGTTCTCCATGCCGCGGCCGCGCGGCGGCGGCCCGCTTCGCTGGCATTTTCCCCGATCAATCCGTATAACTGTCCCCTGTTTATTCACCGATCTCAATACAGATACCAGACCTATGAATGACCCACTGAGCCGCATTATTGCAACAGAACTGCAGGCCCGGCCGGAGCAAGTCGACTCCGCCATCCGTCTGCTGGATGAAGGTAATACCGTGCCCTTTATTGCACGCTATCGTAAGGAAGTCACCGGGGGCCTGGACGACACCCAACTGCGCCAGCTGGAAACCCGCCTGGGTTATCTGCGTGAACTGGAAGATCGTCGCCAGACCATCCTGAAGTCGATCGATGAACAGGGCAAACTGACTGAACAATTGGCGGGGGCGATCAACGCCACGCTGAGCAAGACCGAACTCGAAGACCTCTACCTGCCGTACAAACCGAAGCGCCGCACCCGTGGCCAGATCGCCATCGAAGCCGGCCTGGAACCGCTGGCGGATACGCTGTGGCAGGATCCGCAACAGCAGCCGGAACAACTGGCTGAACGCTACGTCGACGCCGAGAAGGGCGTGGCGGACGTAAAAGCCGCCCTCGACGGCGCGCGCTATATCCTGATGGAGCGCTTCGCCGAAGACGCCGCGCTGCTGGCCAAGGTGCGCGACTACCTGTGGAAAAACGCCCATCTGGTGTCCAAAGTGGTCGAAGGCAAGGAAGAAGAAGGCGCCAAGTTCCGCGACTATTTTGATCACCACGAACCGATTTCTCAGGTGCCTTCACACCGCGCGCTGGCGATGTTCCGCGGCCGCAACGAAGGCGTGCTGCAGCTGGCGCTGAACGCCGATCCGCAGTTTGAGGAAGCCCCGCGCGAAAGCCAGGCGGAGCTGATCATCATCAATCACCTCAACCTGCGCCTGAACAACGCCCCGGCCGACGCCTGGCGCAAGGCGGTGGTCAACTGGACCTGGCGCATCAAGGTGTTGCTGCACCTGGAAACCGAGCTGATGGGCACGGTGCGCGAGCGCGCGGAAGATGAAGCAATCAACGTTTTCGCCCGCAACATGCATGATCTGCTGATGGCCGCGCCGGCCGGCATGCGCGCCACCATGGGCCTCGATCCGGGCCTGCGCACCGGGGTGAAAGTCGCCGTGGTCGACGCAACCGGCAAGCTGGTCGCCACCGACACCGTCTACCCGCACACCGGGCAAGCGGCGAAAGCCGCCGCCATCGTCGCGGCGCTGTGCATCAAACACAACGTGGAGCTGGTGGCCATAGGCAACGGCACCGCTTCACGTGAAACCGAGCGCTTTTATCTCGACCTGCAAAAGCAGTTCGGCGAAGTCCGGGCGCAGAAAGTGATCGTCAGCGAAGCGGGCGCGTCGGTGTATTCCGCGTCTGAATTGGCGGCGCAGGAATTCCCGGATCTCGACGTATCGCTGCGCGGTGCGGTGTCCATCGCTCGCCGCCTGCAGGATCCGCTGGCGGAGCTGGTGAAGATCGACCCGAAATCCATCGGCGTCGGCCAGTATCAGCACGACGTCAGCCAGAGCCAGCTGGCGAAGAAACTGGACTCGGTGGTGGAAGACTGCGTAAACGCCGTCGGCGTCGATCTGAACACCGCGTCGGTGCCGTTGCTGACCCGCGTGGCCGGCCTGACGCGCATGATGGCGCAGAACATCGTCAACTGGCGCGATGAGAACGGCCGCTTCAGCAACCGTGAACAGCTGCTGAAGGTCAGCCGTCTGGGGCCGAAGGCCTTCGAACAGTGCGCCGGCTTCCTGCGTATCAACCACGGCGACAACCCGCTGGATGCTTCCACCGTTCACCCGGAAGCCTATCCGGTGGTGCAACGCATCCTGGCCGCCACCGAGCAGGCGCTGCAGGACCTGATGGGCAACGCCTCGGCGGTGCGCAGCCTGAAAGCGGTTGATTTCACCGACGACAAGTTCGGCGTGCCGACGGTCACCGACATTCTGAAAGAGCTGGAGAAGCCGGGCCGCGATCCGCGTCCGGAGTTCAAAACCGCCACCTTCGCCGAAGGCGTGGAAACCCTCAACGATCTGCAGCCGGGCATGATCCTGGAAGGCTCGGTGACCAACGTCACCAACTTCGGCGCCTTCGTGGATATCGGCGTGCATCAGGACGGCCTGGTGCACATCTCCTCGCTGGCGGACAAATTCGTCGAAGATCCGCACACCGTGGTGAAGGCCGGCGACATCGTCAAAGTGAAGGTGATGGAAGTCGATCTGCAGCGTAAACGCATTGCGCTGAGCATGCGCTTGGATGAGCAACCGGGCGAGGGTTCACCGCGTCGCGGCGGCAACGCGCCTGCCCAGACGCGCGACAATGCCAACCGTTCGGCAGGCGGCAACAAGGCCAAACCGCGCAACGCGGTGCCGGCCGGCAACAGCGCCATGGGCGACGCGCTGGCGGCGGCATTCGGCAAGAAACGCTAAGTCGGAACCGACAGGGCGGAGCCTGCTCCGCCCTTTTCGAGAAAGAAAACTTGCGGCATTTTTTTGACCCGTCTCAATAAACCTTCATCTTTTTATTTCCCGTTGCTGCGTGACCGCCCTCTCATTGTTAAAGCGGCAAACATCCCTTCTGCAGCCGTTTATTAACAACGTCGTTAACACGCATTTTTCATTTTGCGAATTGTGAGCGAAACACAAATGGTTACCGCTCGCATTACGGCGGAATAATGTTATTGAATTGCCTTTCATCAGAAATAAATAAGGGAAAAACGCCATCAATATTTGCAAACGAGAAAACTCGGCTACAAATACGCAACTGATTTAACTCACCATTCTCATTTGTCGCCGAGTAAAAGCAGTGGTAAAACGGGGCTTATCAAGACGACACAACCAAAAACTGTCGGCGCCATAATAATTGGTTACAATACCCCTATTTTTTGTATTGAATGCGATAATGATAATTACTATTATTTGCGCTCACTTTATTGCATGACCTTATGGATGAATACCGCCGACGGCGTGGCATTTTCGCCGGCAACGTCCAATTATCATCAGCCCGATGTTCATCGGCACCCGGAAGGTTAATCACATGCAGCTTCAACCTAAACACACATATAAAATTGTCGGCTTTTCCGGTGAAATTGCACCGGCCTACCGCCAGAAACTGTTATCGCTCGGCATGCTGCCCGGCTCTTCGTTCGACGTGGTGCGCGTCGCGCCGCTGGGCGATCCGATAGAAATTAAAACCCGCCGCGTCAGCCTGGTGCTGCGCAGGAAGGATCTGGCGCTGCTGCAGCTCGACGGCCAGTCCTGAACCGGCGCGCCTCCATTTGCCGACGCGCCCTTGCGCCGGCGCTGCTCTCCTTGAAGACGACACGCTGAACTATGAAAAAACTCACCATCGGCTTAATCGGTAACCCGAACTCCGGCAAAACCACGCTGTTCAACCAGCTGACCGGCGCACGCCAACGGGTCGGCAACTGGGCGGGCGTGACGGTCGAACGCAAAGAAGGCCATTTCACTACCCCGCAGTCCGACGTGCGGCTGGTCGATTTGCCCGGCACCTACTCCCTGACCACCATTTCAGAGCAAACCTCGCTCGATGAGCAGATCGCCTGCCACTACATTTTGAGCGGCGACGCCGATCTGCTGATCAACGTAGTCGACGCCTCCAACCTGGAGCGCAATCTCTACCTGACGCTGCAGCTGCTGGAGCTGGGCATTCCCTGCATCGTGGCGCTGAACATGCTCGACATCGCCAAAAGCCAGCATATCGATATCGACGTCGCCGCGCTGTCGGCACGCCTCGGCTGCCCGGTAGTGCCGATGATCTCCACCCGCGCCGACGGCATCGGCGTGCTGAAACAGATGATCGACAATCATCGCCTCAACGAACAGCAGGCGCTGGTGAACTATCCGCCGTTGCTGCTGAAAGCGGTCGCCACGCTGAGCGATGCCATGCCGCAAACGCTGCCGGCGGTGCAACGCCGCTGGCTGGCATTGCAGATGCTGGAAGGCGACATCTACAGCCACCGGCTGGCCGGTCCCGCCGTCGCGCTGTTGCCTGCGGCCATTCAGGCGTTGCAACAGCAGCAGCAAGAAGACCCGGCGCTGGTGATCGCCGACGCGCGCTACCAGTCTATCGCCACCCTGAGCGACGCGGTCAGCAACTCGCAGCAGGCGATGCCCAACCGCCTGACCGACATGCTGGATAAAGTGATCCTCAACCGCTGGCTGGGCGTACCGATCTTCCTGTTGGTGATGTACCTGATGTTCCTGCTGGCGATCAACATTGGCGGCGCGCTGCAGCCGATCTTCGATATCGGCTCGGCGGCGATCTTCATTCAGGGCATTCAGTGGCTCGGCTACACCCTGCACTTCCCCGACTGGCTGACCGTTTTCCTGGCGCAGGGCGGCGGCGGCGGCATCAACACCGTGCTGCCGCTGGTGCCGCAGATCGGCATGATGTACCTGTTCCTGTCGTTCCTGGAAGACTCCGGCTACATGGCGCGTGCGGCGTTCGTGATGGATCGCCTGATGCAGGCGCTCGGGCTGCCGGGCAAATCCTTTGTGCCGCTGATCGTCGGTTTCGGCTGCAACGTGCCGTCCATCATGGGCGCCCGCACGCTGGACGCCCAACGCGAGCGCCTGATCACCATCATGATGGCGCCGTTCATGTCCTGCGGCGCCCGGCTGGCGATCTTCGCGGTATTCGCCGCCGCCTTCTTTGGCCAGGACGGCGCAGGGGTGGTGTTCTCGCTGTACATGCTCGGTATCGCGGTGGCGATCCTCACCGGCCTGGTACTCAAATACACCCTCATGCGCGGCGAAGCCTCGCCGTTCGTGATGGAGTTGCCGGTTTACCACGTGCCGCACCTGAAAAGCCTGCTGCTGCAAACCTGGCAGCGGTTGAAAGGCTTCGTGTTGCGCGCCGGTAAGGTGATCGTGGTGGCCAGCATATTCATCGGCGGCCTGAACAGCTTCTCGTTCAGCGGCAAAACGGTCGACAACATCAACGACTCCGCGCTGGCCACGGTTTCCAAGGTGCTGACGCCGTTGCTGCAGCCGATGGGCGTCCACCGCGATAACTGGCAGGCCACCGTCGGCCTGGTGACCGGCGCGATGGCGAAAGAAGTGGTGGTCGGCACGCTGAATACGCTGTATACCGCCGAGCACATCAACAAAGAGGCGTTCGACGCCGCCAACTTCAACCTGCTCGATGAGCTGGGCGGCGCGCTGCAGGAAACCTGGGACGGCCTGAAAAACACCTTCAGCCTGAGCGTGCTGTCCAACCCGATCGAAGCCAGCAAGGGCGATGGCGAGATGGGCGTCGGCTCGATGGGCGTGATGAGCAGCAAATTCGGCTCCGGCATCTCCGCCTACAGCTATCTGATCTTCGTGCTGCTGTATGTGCCCTGCGTCTCGGTGATGGGCGCCATCGCCCGCGAATCGAGCCGCGGCTGGATGACATTCTCCATCCTGTGGGGGCTGAACGTGGCCTACTCACTGGCGACGCTGTTCTACCAAGCGGCGACCTTCAACCAACACCCGCAGTACAGCCTGACGGCGATCCTGGCGGTGCTGCTGGTGAATCTGCTGGTGCTGTTCGGCCTGCGCCGGGCGCGCAGCCGCGTCACGGTACGCCTGGGCAACGCCACGCCGGCGGCCTGTTGTCAGGGCGCCAAAGGGAGCTGTCACTGATGGCCGGGCTGCTGCAGGTGCGCGATGCGCTGGCGCTGCGCGGCAGCGCCCAGGCGCAGCAGCTCAGCCAATCGCTGGCGACGCCGCTGCCGCTGGTGCAGGCGATGCTGGATCGTTTGACGGCGATGGGGAAAGTGGAGCGCATCGAACAGGATGACGGCGCCTGCTTGAGCGGCGGCTGCAAAAGCTGCCCGCAGGGCCAGGGGTGCAGCACGGTGTTCTACCGACTGAAAGCCTGAAGATAAGGGGCGCCAATGACGGGCGCCCCATTACCGTTCAAGGCTTATTGTTTGTCTTTGTAAACTTCGGCGATGGCGCTGAATTTACCATGTTCGCGGCCTGCCAGGATCACGTAGTATTGACCGCCCTTTTCGTCAGCCAGTTTGGACAGCTCTTCCTTGGCGTCCATCGGTGACGTGGTTTCCGCCGTCGTGGTGACGGTGCCGATCTTCTCGTATTTACCCGGGTTCTTATCCAGATCTTCCTTGGTCAGCAGGGTTGCCGCCATGGAGCCGAAAGACACCGAACCCAGCACTGCCGCTGCAATAATCATCTTCAATGATTTCATGACACTAACCTCTCAATGGATAATTTATCTGTTATGAAAGCCGTCAAAAATCCATGCGTAGTACCGCAGGCTGCCGCGACATCCTCAGGCCTCGTTGCTTTCCCTGACGGGGCCCGTTTCCCAGAGACGAAACGCCAAAATGAAAAGCGCCGCACGCGGTCTTTTCATTTTGCAGCCAACGCATTGACTCACTAAGTATTGAACAGCTTTGTCTTTTATCCACCCGGCAGCGTTTTTTTTCGCGCTCTATCGTGCGTTTTCCCGCTGCATTCAATGTGCTGCAATAAACGCTTCGATCACCGTCACAAATTCATCGGGATGAGAGATAAACGGCGCATGGGCGGCTTTGGCCACGATCTGCGACGTGGAGTTCGGCCAGGCGGCATCGAGCAGCTCGGCGACCTTGCGCGGCACTAACCCGTCCAGATAGCCGTAAATCCGCAGCAGCGGCAGATTCAACTCCGCCAGCGGCGCGCGCAGATCGGCGGTGCGCAGGATCTCCAGCCCGCCGTTCAACACCTCGACGCTCGGCGTCGGCTGATTAAGCACCACCGCTTTCAGCTGGCGCGCATCCTGACGCGCGCTCTCGGTGCCCAGCGTTTGCAGCGCCAGAAAACGCTCGACGGTGCGCTGGAAATCCAGGCTCAGCTGATGCTGGAAACCGCTCAGCACGTCCGGGCGGATCCCCGGCCACGCATCGCGAGCGGCAAAACACGGCGAGGAGGCCACGGTGATAAGCCCCTTGACCCGCCCGGGCTGCATCAGCGCCGCCTGGCTGGCCACCAGCCCGCCGAGCGACCAGCCAAGCCACCAGGCCTGCGGCGGGGCGGCCGCCAGCACGATATCCGTCATCTGCTCCAGCGACAGGGCGCCGAACCCCTGGCTGCGGCCGTATCCCGGCAGATCGACCAGATGCAGGCGAAAATGCGGCGTCAGTCGCGCCTGGATGCAACTCCACACTTCGGCGTTCAATCCCCAGCCGTGCAGCAGCACAAGATCGCGTTCGCCTTCGCCTATTGTTTGCCAGTACAGCGCTGTCATTGGTTACTGTCCTTTCATGCTTATCCGTGTCGGAGGCCCTATGCTATCAATCCGCAGCCGCTGTTGGCTATGCCGACAGCCGTTGAGCCTGGTGCGTCATGGCATCTGCAGTTGCTGCCTGCGCCATCTGCCGGTCAACCCTCCGTGTTGCCCGCGCTGCGGATTGCCCGCCGGCGAGACGCAAATGCCCTGCGGCCGCTGCCTGCAACGGCCGCCGCCCTGGCAGCGGCTGGTGTTCGTCGGCGACTACGTTGCGCCGCTCAGCCAACTGGTAAAAAGGTTCAAGTTCCACCGCGCGCCCGAGCTGGCGCCGACGCTGGCGCGCCTGATGCTGCTGCGGTGGCAGCAGGCGCGAAGAGAGCAGTATCTGAACAGACCCGACCTGATTTTAGCGGTACCCTTGCATGCATCACGCTGCTGGCGCCGTGGCTATAATCAGAGCGATCTGCTGGCCCGGCCGCTGGCGCGCTGGCTGGGCTGCGCCTATCGGCCCGCCGCCTTGCGCCGGGTGCGCAAAACCGCCCTGCAACAGCGGCTGAGCGCCTCTGCCCGCAGACGCAATCTGCAGCGCGCGTTCGCCTGTACCGTGCCGGTCGCCGGCCGGCATATCGCCCTGGTGGATGACGTGGTGACCACCGGCAGCACCGTCGCGGCGATCGCGGCGCTGCTGCGGCGGCAAGGCGCCGCTTCGGTGCAGATATGGTGCGTTTGCCGCACGTTGTAGTGCCACGGCAATGGGCGTATTATAACCGACTATAGAAGTCAACTATTGAGCTAATGCTATGATCCGTATAACAGATGCTGCACAGGAACACTTTGCCAAACTGCTGGCAAATCAAGAAGAAGGCACCCAAATCCGCGTATTCGTGATCAACCCGGGCACGCCGACGGCCGAATGCGGTGTCTCTTATTGCCCGCCGGACGCGGTAGAAGCGACGGATACCGAACTGAAGTTCGACAAACTGTCCGCCTATGTCGATGAGCTGAGCGCGCCGTATCTGGAAGACGCCGAAATCGACTTCGTGACCGACCAGCTGGGTTCTCAGCTGACGCTGAAGGCGCCGAACGCCAAGATGCGCAAGGTCGATGACGACGCGCCGCTGATGGAGCGCGTGGAATACGTGCTGCAGTCGCAGATCAACCCGCAGCTGGCGGGCCACGGCGGCCGCGTAACGCTGATGGAGATCACCGACGACAACATGGCTATTCTGCAGTTCGGCGGCGGTTGCAACGGCTGTTCGATGGTGGACGTCACGCTGAAAGAAGGCATCGAGAAAGAGCTGCTGCAGAAATTCCCGGAGCTGAAGGGCGTGCGTGACCTGACCGAGCACCAGCGCGGCGAGCACTCCTACTATTGATACCCGGCGTTCGCGCCACGGTAGATAACACAATGCCGGAAGGGGGAACCCGTTCCGGCATTGTCGTTTTCAGCCCACCGACACCTTGCGGCGCCGCTTGTCCAAATCCTTCAGTAAGCGGTTTATGTGCGGGTCGGCAAACATCTCCTCCAGCGTCTGGGTCAGCTTGCGCCGCCAGTTAGGGTATTGATCGCTGGTACCGGGAATATTGACCGGATCGGCCATATCCAGCCAGTCTTCCGGCTGCAGGCCGAGCAAGGCGCTGGCGCTGTCGGCAACATAGCGCTGCAGGCCGCGGTTGAGCAGCGGGCTCATGCCGAGCAGCGCCGCCTTCTTGCCCACCTTCTGCGGCACGCAGCCATAGCGATGCAATCCGTCCAGCAACCCCTGTTTGGCGCGTTCCCGATCGGCGAACAGCGCCCGCAGGATCTCCGCATCCGGGTAAAGGCCCAGCCGATTGCCGAGCGTCAGATCGTCGCTTTGCCAGTAGCCGCGCAGCGTCGGCAGATCGTGGGTGGTGATGGTCGCCATCGCCTGCACCGGATAGGCCTGCGGCGCGCGGAAATGATGTTCACCGTCGCTTTCGAAATAGAGCACTTTGTAGGAATAGACGCCGCTGTCGCGCAGCTTGCCGACGATCTCCACCGGCACCGTGCCGAGATCCTCGCCGATCACCATGCAACGGTGGCGCTGGCTTTCCAGCGCCAGCACCGCCAGCAGATCGTCCACCGGGTATTTGACGTAGGCGCCGCGATCGGCGGTTTCGCCATACGGGATCCACCACAGCCGCAGCAGCGCCATCACGTGATCGATGCGCAGCGCGCCGCAGCTGGTCATGTTGGCGCGCAAAAGATCGATGAACGGCTGATACCCGCGCGCCGCCATCACGTGCGGATCCATCGGCGGCAGGCCCCAGTTTTGCCCCAGCGGCCCCAGAATATCCGGCGGCGCCCCGACCGACGCTTTCAGGCAGTACAGCTCACGGTCACACCAGGTTTCCGCCCCACCTTCCGCCACCCCGACCGCCAGATCGCGATACAGGCCAATCGGCATCTGCTGCTGCCTGCTCTGGTCAAAACACTGCGCGAACTGGGTGGCCGCCAGCCATTGCAGCCACAGGTAAAAGCGGACCGCGTCCTGATGTTCGGCGCAAAACTGCCGCACCGCGTCGCTCTGCCCCTGCCGATAGCGCTCGGGCCAGGCCGGCCAGCCCCACTGGCTGGCGTCTTTGGCCGCCAGATGGGCATGCAGCGCATCAAACGCCGCCTGCTGATACAGGCTGTCGCCCCCCTCAGCCACGAACTGCTCGAACGCCTGACGCTGCGCGTCGTTCGGCTGGCGCGCCTGAAACAGCGGGAACGCCAGCTTCAGCGCCGCCAGCTTCAGCTGCATCACGGCGGTGTAGTCCACCCACTCCGCGGCGCGCGCCTTGGCCAGCTGCTTCTGCGTCGCCGGCTTCTGCCACCAGCGCTGCGCCGCGTCGCTGCGCTGGAAATCCTCCACCGCATTGACATCGATATACGCCAGATTCAGCCAGCGGCGCGATGAGGGGCTGTAGGGGCTGGCGCTCTCCGGGTTGGCCGGATACAGCGCATGGATCGGATTGAGGCCGACGAAGGCACCGCCGCGTTCCCCCACCTGCCCCACCATCAGGCGCAGATCGCCGAAATCGCCGATGCCCCAGTTGCGATCGGAACGCAGCGTATACAGCTGAACGCAGGCCCCCCACAGCTTCTTGCCGGTCAGCAAGGCGTCCGGCTCGAAGCAGCGTCTCGGCGCGACGATCACTCGGCATGACCACTGCTGCTCGCCCTGGCTCAGCGTCAATTGGTGGTACCCCATCGGCAGATCGCCGGGCAGCGTCAGGGTCTTGCGCGCGCCGACGCGCCCCTGCAGGCATTCGCCGTCTTCACGCTGCAGCGCCCACAGGTACTCGCCTTCACCCGCCGGGGTCAACGCCAGCGGCGCGCCCTGATAGAACACCTTGACCGCCGGTAACGGTGATGCCGCGCCTTCCTGCGCGCCATCGGCCCGATTCATGGCCGCCAACAGCTTGCGCTTGGTCTCCGGTTCAATCGCCTGTCGCTTGCCGTGGGCATTGATAAAATCGGCAGCGATCCCCGCCTGCGCTGCCGCCTGATCGATACGCTTGCGATCCATTCGCTCTCCTTAACGTTTGGCTTGCCAGATACGCTGCTGATAATCGCGGATCGAGCGATCCGAGCTGAACATGCCGACGCGCGCGGTGTTAAGGATAGTCCGCCGCGTCCATTCGTCCCGATCGCGATACAGCTCGTCGACCCGGCGCTGCGCCTGGCAGTACGAGGCAAAGTCCGCCAGCACCAGGTAGGGATCGCCGCCTTCCAGCAGGCTGTGCAGCATCATGTCGAACGCGTGCTTGTCGCCGTGGCTGAAGGCACCGCTCGCCAGCTCGTCCAGAATCGTCTTCAGGTGCTTGTCTTTCTTGCGGTAGCTGAGCGGATCGTAACCCTTCGCCACTATCGCCTTCACCTGCTCCACGGTATTGCCGAAGATAAAGATATTGTCTTCGCCCACCTGCTCGGCGATTTCGACGTTGGCGCCGTCCAGCGTGCCGACCGTCAGCGCGCCATTCAGCGCCAGCTTCATGTTGCCGGTGCCGGAAGCCTCTTTGCCGGCGGTGGAGATCTGTTCGGAGATATCCGCCGCCGGGATCATCAATTCGGCTACCGACACACGGTAGTCAGGGATGAACGCCACTTTCAGGCGATCCTTCACCAGCGGATCGTTGTTGATCTTCTCGGCCGCCTGATTGATGGCGTAGATGATGTTCTTCGCCAGGTAGTAACCCGGCGCCGCCTTGGCGCCGAACAGGAACACGCGCGGCACGATGTCCAGGTTCGGGTTGTCGCGCAGCTGGCGATACAGCGACAGGATGTGCAGCAGGTTCAGGTGCTGGCGTTTGTACTCGTGCAGGCGTTTGATCTGCACGTCGAAGATCGCGTCCGGGTCGAGCGTCAACCCCATCACGCCGTGCACGTACTGGGCCAGCGCCACCTTGTTGTCGCGTTTGATCTGCTGATAACGCTGGCGGAACGCCGCGTCGTCGGCGAATTTCTCCAGCCCGCGCAGCGCGTCGAGATCGTTCGCCCACTCCACCTTCAGCGTCTCATCGATCAGGCCCGACAGCGCCGGGTTGCACTGTTTCAGCCAGCGGCGCGGCGTGATGCCGTTGGTGACGTTATGGAATTTATTCGGCCACAGCTGGTGGTATTCCGGGAACAGATCTTTCACCACCAGATCCGAATGCAGCTGCGCCACGCCGTTGACCGCAAAGCCGCTGACCACGCACAGGTTGGCCATGCGCACCTGCTTGTTGTGGTGCACCGCCAGTTTGGCCCACACCGCCTCGTCGCCCGGCCAGTGCTTATCCACCAATTTTTTAAACCTGGCGTTGATCTGTTTGATGATGGAGAAATGGCGCGGCAGCAGGCTGCGCACCAATTTTTCATCCCAGCATTCCAGCGCTTCCGGCATCAGGGTGTGGTTGGTATAGGCGAAGGTGTTGCTGGTGATCGCCCAGGCCGCCTCCCACTCCAACTGGTGCTCGTCCAGCAGAATGCGCAGCATTTCCGGAATGGCGATGGTCGGGTGGGTGTCGTTCAGCTGGATCACTTCGTACTTCGGCAGCTCTTCAATCTTGCGGCCGGCCTGATGGTGCTTGCGCAAAATGTCCGCCACCGAGCAGGCGCACTGGAAATACTGCTGCATCAGGCGCAGGCGCTTGCCGGCCTGATGGTTGTCGTTCGGGTAAAGCACCTTGGTCAGCTTGTCGGCTTCTACGCCCTGCTTCTCCGCCTGCAGGAACTTGCCGTCGTTGAAATCGCTCAGGTTGAACGGATGCTGATGGGTCGCCTGCCACAGGCGCAGCGGCTGCGCCACGCCGTTGCGATACCCCAGCACCGGCAAATCCCAGGCTTCGCCGCGCAGGGTGAAGGCGGGGCGCCACAGTTCGCGGCCGTCGGCCTGCTTTTCCAGCTTGCCGCCGATGCCCACGTCCACCGCCAGCGCGGCGTTGTGACGGAACCACGGATAGCTCTCGCGTTGCCAGTTATCCGGCGCCTCTTGCTGTTGCCCATCGCGGAACGACTGACGGAACAGCCCGTACTGGTAATTCAGCCCATAGCCGGTGGCCGGTTGTTCCACCGTCGCCATCGAGTCGAGGAAACAGGCCGCCAGCCGCCCCAACCCGCCGTTGCCCAGCGCCGGATCGGTTTCCTGCTCCAGCAGATCCGCCAGCTTGATGTTCTGCTCCGCCAGCGCCTGTTCGACGGTGTCGTACCAGCCCAGGTTGATCAGGTTGTTCGCCGTCAGTCGGCCGATCAGAAACTCCATCGAGATGTAGTTCACGTGGCGCAGCGGTTTGGCACTTTTACGCGGCGCCGGCTGTACGGCCAACTGCTCGGCCAGCGCCGCGCTGACGGCTTCCCACCATTGATGTTGCGTCATCTGCTGTGCGGAACTGAGGCCGAACCGTTGCCACTGGCGGGCAAGCGCCGCCAGAAAAGCATCCTTCTTGAGCGTAGGCTGTGACATAAGGAAAACTCTCTATCCAGTAAGTGGGTCAAATTGCCGCTATCGTGCCGGTGAGAAAGCCTGACGGCATCATCCCGCCTGGGGATTAGCTGGGGAGGAGGATTGGGGCGTAGCTGGAATTGTGATCTCAGGCACTGTTTGACTCCCTTGCAACGATGCAAAAAAGCCCGCCAACGCGTGCGGCGAGCACTGAGAACGTTAACCCTGACGTTAGCACAAGTATTCGCGCTGCTGAAGTTTTGTCCATGGCCGGAAATGCGATCCGCCACCGCATCGCCGCACGCCGGCGCCAAACGTAAAAAAGTGTGATCGATAGCAACTTAACTCCAAGCCGATGCGGAAGCTTGTTGCAATACGTTTAGGGTTGGCAGAAGTTAGGGGGAGCTATTAATTACGAACCATAAAATAATTAGCGCCACTCCAATCCCGGCGGGAACCGCGATTTATACCCTGGAATACTATGCTGATCCCATCAAAACTGAGCCGCCCGGTACGGCTGCAAAATACCGTGATCCGCGATCGCCTGCTGGCCAAACTGGCCAGCGCGGGCAACTATCGTCTGACACTGGTCAATTGCCCGGCGGGATACGGGAAAACCACGCTGATCGCCCAATGGGCGGCCGGCAAGGCCGATCTGGGCTGGTATTCCCTGGATGAGAGCGACAACCAGCCGGAGCGCTTCGCCAGCTACCTGATCGCCGCGCTGCAGCAGGCCAGCGGCGGCCGCTGCGTCAAGAGCGAGGCGCTGAGCCAGAAACACCAGTACGCCAGCCTGGCGGCGCTGTTCGCCCAACTGTTTATCGAGCTGGCCGACTGGCATCAGCCGCTGTACCTGGTGATCGACGACTACCACCTGATCACCAACGACGCCATCCATGAAGCCATGCGCTTTTTCCTGCGCCATCAGCCGGAAAACCTGACGCTGATCCTGCTTTCGCGCACCCTGCCGCCGCTCGGCATCGCCAACCTGCGGGTGCGCGATCAGCTGCTGGAAATGGGCACGCAGCAGCTGGCGTTCACCCATCAGGAAGCCAAACAGTTCTTCGATTGCCGTCTGGCGGCGCCAATGGAACAGCAGGACAGCAGCCGCCTGTGCGACGAAGTCGAAGGCTGGGCCACCGCGCTGCAGCTGATCGCGCTGTCGGCCCGCCAATCCGCCTCATCGGCTCAGCTGTCGGCCAAGCGGCTGGCGGGGCTGAACGCCAGTCACCTGTCCGACTATCTGGTGGACGAAGTGCTGGATCACGTCGATGCCGATGCACGCGCCTTCCTGCTGCGCTGTTCGGTGTTGCGCTCGATGAACGACGCGCTGATCGTGCGGCTGACCGGCGAAGACAACGGCCAGCAACGGCTGGAGGAGCTGGAGCGCCAGGGGCTGTTTATCCACCGCATGGACGACACCGGCGAATGGTTCAACTTCCATCCGCTGTTCGCCTCTTTCCTGCGCCAGCGCTGCCAGTGGGAACTGGCGCTGGAGCTGCCGGGGTTGCACCGCGCCGCCGCCGAGGGCTGGCTGGCGCTGGGGTATCCGGCGGAGGCCATACACCATGCGCTGGCGGCCAGCGACGTCAGCATGCTGCGCGATATCCTGCTGCAACACGCCTGGTCGCTGTTCCACCACAGCGAACTGGCCTTGCTGGAGGAGTGCCTCAACGCGCTGCCTTATGAGCGCCTGATCCAAAACCCCAAGCTGGCGCTGCTGCAGGCCTGGCTGGCGCAGAGCCAGCACCGCTACAGCGAGGTCAACACCCTGCTGGAGCGCGCCGAGCGCACCATGCGCGAGCAGAAAATCGAGATAGACCAAACGCTGCACGCCGAGTTTGACGCCTTGCGCGCCCAGGTGGCGATCAACGCCGGCAAACCGGAAGAAGCCGAGCGGCTGGCGACCGAAGCGTTGAAATTCCTGCCGCTGTCGAGCTATTACAGCCGCATCGTCGCCACCTCGGTGACCGGCGAAGTGCACCACTGCAAGGGCGAACTGGCGCGCGCGCTGCCGATGATGCAGCAGACCGAGCAGATGGCGCGTCGTCATCAGGCCAACCATTACGCGCTCTGGGCGCTGCTGCAGCAGAGCGAAATCCTTATCGCCCAAGGCTTCCTGCAGGCCGCTTACGAAACCCAGGACAAGGCGTTCGAACTGATCCGCGAGCAGCACCTGGAACAGCTGCCGATGCACGAATTCCTGCTGCGCATCCGCGCGCAGATCCTGTGGTCATGGTCGCGGCTGGACGAGGCGGAAGACGCGGCGCGCGCCGGGCTGAAAATTCTGGCTAACTACCAACCGCAACAGCAGTTGCAGTGCATTGCCATGCTGGCCAAATGCTCGCTGGCGCGCGGCGATCTGGACAACGCCAACACCCACCTGCAGCGCTGCGAAACCTTGCTGCACGGCGCCCACTACCATCGCGACTGGCTGACCAATACCGACAAATCGCGGGTGATCCACTGGCAGATGACCGGCGACACCGCCGCCGCCGCCCAGTGGCTGCGCCACACCGAAAAACCCGGCATGGCGGACAACCACTTCACGCAGGGCCAATGGCGCAACATCGCGCGGGTGCAGATCCTGCTCGGCCAGTATGAAGAGGCCGGCGTGGTGCTGGATGAACTGAACGAAAACGCCCGCCGCCTGCGGCTGGTGAGCGATCTCAACCGCAACCTGCTGCTCAGCAACCAGCTCTATTGGCTGCAAGAGCGCAAGGGCGAAGCGCAGCAGGCGCTGATCGAAGCGCTGTCGCTGGCCAACCGCACCGGCTTTATCAGCCACTTCGTCATCGAGGGCGAAGCGATGGCGCAGCAGCTGCGCCAGCTGATCCAGCTCAACACGCTGCCGGAGCTGGAACAGCATCGCGCCCAGCGTATCTTGCGCGACATCAACCAGCATCATCGGCACAAGTTCGCGCATTTTGACGAGAACTTCGTCGATAAGCTGCTGACCCACCCACAGGTGCCGGAACTGATCCGCACCAGCCCGCTGACCCAACGCGAATGGCAGGTGCTGGGGCTGATCTATTCCGGTTACAGCAACGACCAGATCGCCGGTGAGCTGGATGTGGCGGCCACCACCATCAAGACCCATATCCGCAATCTGTATCAGAAGCTGGGCGTGGCTCATCGCCAGGAGGCGGTGCAGCAGGCGCAGCAGTTGCTGAAAATGATGGGGTACGGCGCGTAAAAACCCTGATATCCCTCTGGTCTTAAACGCCGCAGAGTTGGTTACAATAGCGGCGTCCCCCTATTACGAGGCAGTCAGCAGTATGGAACAGTTCGAAGCGATCAACGTTGAGCAGGCGTACACCCGCTGGAAAGAGGGCAGCGCCGCCCTGGTCGACATCCGCGATCCGCAAAGTTTTGAAGCCGGGCATACGCCGGGCGCCTTTCACCTCACCAACGCCACCCTGTCGGCCTTTATGCAGCAAAACGACTTCGAGCGGCCGGTGATGGTGATGTGCTACCACGGCAACAGCAGCCGCAGCGCGGCGCAGTACCTGCTGCACCAGGGGTTCGACGCGGTCTACAGCATCGACGGCGGCTTCGAGGCCTGGGCCCGCCAGTATCCGCAAGACGTGGAAACCTCTGCCTGATCCCCGCAGCCCGCCGTGCGTCGGCGGGCTTCCCCTTGGTTTTTGTGCGCGTTTTCGCGGGTTTTTCGCAGATCCGTTTGCCAGCGCTCAGGATTTCGACGTTATAATCGGCCGTCAGGGTCGCCGGCGAGTAAGCCGCGGCCAAAATCATTCACTTACGACGGAAGAGCAATGGTTAGAGTAATCGCCATATCCAACCCGCGCCTGGCGCTGGCCTTTGTCGACTATATGGCGACCCAGGGCATCCGGCTTGAGCTGCGCAACAGCGGCGAGGCGGCGGAAATCTGGCTGGCCGACGACGGTCACCTCGAGCAGGTGCAACACGAGCTGCAGCAGTTTCTGGCCGATCCGCTCAACCGCCGTTATCAGGCCGCCAGCTGGCAGACCGGCCATACCGACGCCGGCCTGCATTATCAGAGCGAATCCTACCTGCACACCCTGCGCAGCAAGGCCGGGCCGCTGACGCTCGGCGTGATGGTGCTGTGCATCGCGGTCTATATTCTGATGCAGGCGCTGGGCGACGATACCGTGATGTACTGGCTCTCCTGGCCGCAGGACAGCAGCCAATACACGCAGCTGTGGCGCTGGGTCAGCCATGCGTTCCTGCATTTCTCCCTGCTGCATATCCTGTTTAACCTGATGTGGTGGTGGTATCTCGGCGGCCAGATGGAAAAACGCCTCGGCGCCGGCAAGCTGTTCGTGCTGGCGGTGGTGTCGGCGTTCTTCAGTGGCTGGGCGCAATCGCTGTTCAGCGGCGCGCTGTTCGGCGGGCTGTCGGGCGTGGTCTATGCGCTGATGGGCTATGTCTGGCTGTCGGGCGAACGGGCGCCGGAGCGCGGCCTGATGCTGCCGCGCGGCCTGATGGTGTTCTCGGTGCTGTGGCTGGTGGCCGGATATTTCGATATTTTAGGAATGTCGATCGCCAACGCGGCACACATAGCCGGTTTAGTGTTAGGGTTATTGATGGCATTTTGGGATACGCGTCATCGCGCACACAACGAACAATAACAGCCGGGAGCTATGCCCCAATGGGCATAGCGGGCGTTTTAGGGGATTATCGTGAAGCAAACACAGCGTCATGACGCAATTATCGAGCTGGTGCGCCTGCAGGGTTACGTCAGCACGGAAGAGCTGGTCGAACATTTTGACGTCAGCCCGCAAACGATTCGCCGCGATTTGAATGACCTGGCCGACCAGAACAAGATCCAGCGTCACCACGGCGGCGCGGCGCTGCCTTCCAGCTCGGTCAACGCTGCCTATAACGATCGCAAGGTGATGTGGTCGGAAGAGAAAGCCCGCATCGCGCAGCGCGTCGCCAGCCAGATCCCGGACGGCGCCACGCTGTTCATCGATATCGGCACCACGCCGGAGGCGGTGGCCCATGCACTGATGAACCACAAGAACCTGCGCGTGGTCACCAACAACCTTAACGTCGCCACCCTGCTGACCGCCAAGGAAGACTTCCGCCTGATCCTGGCCGGCGGTGAAGTGCGCACCCGCGACGGCGGCATCATGGGCGAAGCCACGCTGGACTTCATCTCCCAATTCCGCCTCGATTACGGCATTCTCGGCATCAGCGGCATCGATATGGACGGCTCGCTGCTCGAATTCGACTATCACGAAGTGCGCACCAAACGCGCGATTATCGAAAATTCCCGCTGCGTGATGCTGGTCACCGACCATTCCAAATTCGGCCGCAACGCCATGGTCAACCTGGGCAACATGAACCTGATCGACTACCTGTTTACCGACCAACTGCCGCCGCCGAGCGTGATGAAAATCATCGAACAGTACGACGTGCAGCTGGAGCTGTGCTGATCCGGCCTTAACCTGCGGGGCGCGCCGCCGCCCCGTTTCACGCCCCTCAACTCGCCTTGCCCGACGCTGCCTGCGCGCCCGCGCCATATCCACATCAATTATGTGACTATCATCACCAAACTGTTACCTCTATCACGCCTAAATGTTTTTGTTTGGTTAACTCTTGGCTTGCTTGTTGGTTTTTGATTACAATCATGAGCGAAAACGAACATGAAAGAGCTATTTCGAACATCTGGAGGAAGATGACGTGGAAACCAAAGACTTGATCGTTATCGGTGGCGGCATCAACGGTGCCGGCATCGCGGCGGATGCTGCCGGGCGCGGGCTGTCGGTACTGCTACTGGAAGCGCAAGACTTGGCCTGTGCTACGTCTTCCGCCAGTTCCAAACTGATCCACGGTGGCCTGCGCTACCTGGAACACTACGAATTCCGTCTGGTAAGCGAAGCGCTGGCCGAGCGTGAAGTGCTGCTGAAGCTGGCGCCGCACATCGCGTTCCCGATGCGTTTCCGCCTGCCGCACCAGCCGCACCTGCGTCCGGCCTGGATGATCCGCATCGGCCTGTTCCTGTACGATCACCTGGGCAAACGCACCAGCCTGCCGGGCAGCAAGGGGTTGCGCTTTGGACCAGAGTCGGTGCTGAAGCCTGAACTGAAGCGCGGTTTCGAATATTCCGACTGCTGGGTCGACGATGCTCGCCTGGTGGTGCTGAACGCGCAGGAAGTGGAAAAACGCGGCGGCGAAGTGCGCACCCGCACCAAAGTGACCCGCGCATGGCGTGAAAACGGCCTGTGGATGGTGGAAGCGGTCGATATCGACAGCGGCAAAACCTTCACCTGGCGCGCCAAAGGCCTGGTGAACGCCACCGGCCCGTGGGTGAAAAACTTCTTCGACGACGGCTTGAAGCTGAAATCGCCTTACGGCATCCGCCTGATCAAAGGCAGCCACATCGTGGTGCCGCGCGTGCACGATCAGCCGCAGTCTTACATTCTGCAGAACGAAGACCACCGCATCGTGTTTGTGATCCCGTGGAATGACGAATTCTCCATCATCGGCACCACCGACGTGGAGTACAAAGGCGATCCGAAAGACGTGAAGATCGACGAGAACGAAATCGCTTATCTGCTGAAAGTGTACAACGATCACTTCAAGAAGCAGCTGGGCCGCGACGACATCGTCTGGACTTACTCCGGCGTGCGTCCGCTGTGCGACGACGAATCCGATTCACCGCAGGCGATCACCCGCGATTACACGCTGGACGTGCACGACGAGCAAGGCAAGGCGCCGCTGCTGTCGGTATTCGGCGGCAAGCTGACCACCTACCGCAAGCTGGCCGAACATGCGATGGAAAAACTGGCCCACTACTACCCAGGCTGCGGCCCGGCGTGGACCAAAAACGCCACGCTGCCGGGCGGTGACATCGATGGCGATCGCGACGGCTACGCGGCCAAACTGCGCCGTGCACACAGCTGGCTGCCGGAAGCCCTGGCGCGCCGCTATGCCCGCACCTACGGCAGCCAGAGCGAGCTGATCCTGGCCGGCGCCAACGGCCTCGCCGATCTGGGCGAAGATTTCGGCCACGGTCTGTATGAAGCCGAGCTGCGCTACCTGACCGAGAAAGAGTGGGTCGTGGAGCTGGACGACGCCATCTGGCGCCGCACCAAGCTGGGCATGTGGCTGGACGAAGCGCAGCAGGCGCGAGTGAAAGCCTGGCTGGCGGAACACGCGAAAACGAAAGCGCTGTCTCTGGCTTCCTGAGCTGCAGCGTAACGAAAAAGGGCCGGTTATCCGGCCCTTTGCTTTTTTCCTCTCTCGCTTTACAGCTTCACCGGCTTAATGTGCCAAATTTCATCCGCGTATTCCTGAATGGTGCGATCGGATGAGAAGTAGCCCATATTGGCGATATTCAGCACCGCGCGCCGCGTCCACTCGTCCTGATTGAGATAGACCTCGTCCACCTTGTCCTGCGTGTCCACATAGCTGCGGTAATCCGCCAACAGCTGATAGTGATCGCCGAGGTTGACCAGCGAGTCGAACAAATTGCCATAGCGTTTCGGCTCTTCCGGGCTGAACACCCCGGTGGCGATCTGCGTCAGCGCCTGATGCAGCTCCGGGTCCTGCTCATAGTACTGGCGCGGGTTGTAACCGTTGCGGCGCAGTTCCTCAACCTGCTCGGCGGTATTGCCGAAGATAAAGATATTCTCCTCCCCCACGTGCTCGCGCATCTCGACGTTGGCGCCGTCCAGCGTGCCGATGGTCAGCGCGCCGTTCAGCGCGAACTTCATGTTGCTGGTGCCCGAGGCCTCGGTGCCCGCCAGCGAGATCTGTTCCGACAGATCCGCCGCCGGGATAATGATCTGCGCCAGGCTGACGCCGTAGTTCGGGATGAACACCACCTTCAGTTGAGTATGCACGCGCGGATCGTTGTTGATCACTTTGGCCACGTCGTTGATCAGACGGATGATCTGCTTGGCGGCATAGTAGGCCGAGGCCGCCTTGCCGGCGAAGATCACCACCCGCGGCACGCGCTCGATATCAGGGTCAGCCAGCAAACGGTTATACAGCGTGATGACGTGCAGCACGTTGAGCAGCTGCCGTTTGTACTCGTGGATGCGCTTGATTTGCACATCGAACAACGCATCCGGGTTGACCACCACGTTGAGCGTTTTGGCAATGTACAGCGCCAGCCGCTCCTTGTTCTGCCGTTTGGCGCGCTGCACCGCCTGCAGGAAGCTCGGGTAATCGACGTTGGCCTTGATCTCGCTCAGTTGGCTGAGATCGGTGCGCCAGGTTTGACCGATGCAGTCGTCCAGCACCGCCGCCAGCGGCGGATTGGCCAGCGCCAGCCAACGGCGCGGCGTCACCCCGTTGGTTTTGTTGCAGAAACGGGTCGGGAATAGCCGGGCGAAGTCGGCGAACAGCGACTGCACCATCAGTTCGGAATGCAGGGCGGAAACGCCGTTGACCTTGTGGCTGGCCACCACCGCCAGCCACGCCATGCGCACCCGGCGGCCGTTGGTTTCGTCGATGATCGAGACCCGCGCCAGCAGATCGTTGTCGTCCGGCACCACTTCCTGCACCATCTTGAGGAAGTGATCGTTGATTTCGAAAATCAGCTGCAGATGGCGCGGCAAGATGCGGCCAATCATATCCAGCGGCCAGGTCTCCAGCGCCTCGCTCATCAGCGTGTGGTTGGTGTAAGAGAACACCTGCTCCACCACTTCCCAGGCGTCGAGCCACTTGAATTTATGCTCGTCGATCAGCCGGTGCATCAGCTCCGGAATCGACAATACCGGGTGGGTGTCGTTGAGGTGAATGGCGATCTTGTCCGCCAGGTTGTCGAAGGTTTTGTGCATCAGCCAATGGCGGTTGAGAATATCCTGCACCGTGGCCGACACCAGGAAATACTCCTGCCGCAGCCGCAGCTCGCGCCCGGACGAAGTCGAATCGTCCGGATAGAGCACGCGCGACACGTTCTCCGAGTGGTTTTTGTCTTCCACCGCCGCGAAGTAATCGCCCTGGTTGAACTTGCCGAGGTTGATCTCATTACTGGCCTGCGCGCCCCACAACCGCAGCGTGTTGGTGGCGTCGGTGTCAAAACCGGGGATCACCTGATCGTAGGCGATGGCCACGACCTCTTCGGTCTCCAGCCAGCGCGCCTTGGCCCCCTCCTGCTGCACGCGGCCGCCGAAGCGCACCTTGTAGCGGGTGTTATGGCGCGGAAACTCCCACGGATTGCCGTACTCCAGCCAGTAGTCCGGCGACTCCATCTGTTGGCCGTTGACGATGTTCTGCTTGAACATGCCGTATTCATAACGAATGCCGTAGCCGCGCCCCGGCAGCGCCAGCGTCGCCAGCGAGTCGAGGAAACAGGCCGCCAGCCGGCCCAGACCGCCGTTACCGAGCCCGGGGTCGTTTTCTTCCTCCAGCAGCTCCGCCAGGTTCAGCCCCATCTCGTTCAGCGCGTTGTCGATATCCTGATAGATGCCCATCGACAGCAGCGCGTTTGACAGGGTGCGGCCGATCAGGAACTCCATCGACAGGTAATACACCTGCCGCACGTCTTGAGACAGCTGGGCGCGGTTGGAACGCAGCCAGCGCTCCACCATGCGATCGCGTACCGCGAACAGCACGGCGTTCAGCCAATCGTGCCGGTTGGCGATGGCCGGATCCTTGCCGACGATAAACATCAGCTTATAGGCGATGGAGTGTTTCAGCGCTTCCACACTGACCGTAGGTGAGGTGTAACTAAACGGTGAAGTCATGGCTTTTTAATCCCTTGTAGGGAGCCCCGCCATTCGCCGCGGAATAGCGGGCTCCGCTGAACATGGACGCGGCACGCCGCGCCCCGACAATCTACCCTTACGGCTGCCCGCCGCGCGTCAACCCGAAACGCGAAACGCAGGCTACAAACGTTGATAAAGCGATAAATACTCTTTCGCCGCCACCGGCCAGCCGAAGTCCACGCTCATGGCGTGGCGCTGAACGTGGCGCCAGTGTTTCGGCCGGCTCCACAGCACCATGGCGCGGCGGATGGCGTTGCCCAGCGCGACAGCGTCGCAATCGTCGAACACGAATCCGCTGGCGGTGCCGTCGGCCAGGTTCTCCAGCGCGCAGTCCACCACCGTGTCCGCCAGCCCGCCGGTACGGCGCACCAGCGGCAGCGTGCCGTATTTCAGGCCGTAGAGCTGGGTCAGGCCGCAGGGCTCGAAGCGGCTCGGCACCAAAATGACGTCGGCGCCGCCGATGATGCGGTGGGAGAAGGATTCGTGATAACCGATCTGCACGCCGACCTGTTCAGGGTAGTCGGCGGCGGCGGCCAGAAACGCCTGTTGCAGCACCGCATCGCCGGCTCCCAGCAGCGCCAGCTGCCCGCCCTGCGCCAGCAGTTCAGGCAACGCCTGCAGCACCAGATCGAGGCCTTTCTGGCTGGTCAATCGGCTCACTACCGCGAACACCGGCAGTGATTCGTCCACCTTCAGCCCCATGGCCTTTTGCAGATGCAGCTTGTTTTTGACCTTGCTTTTCAGATCGTCGGCGTCATAGCGGGCGCTCAGCCGCGGGTCGTGGGCCGGATCCCAAATCTTGTCGTCCACCCCGTTGAGGATGCCGCTCAGCCTGCCCTGCCGCTGCCGCTCCTGCAGCAGCCCCTCCATGCCGTAGCCGAACTCCGGCCGGGTGATCTCACGCGCATAGGTCGGGCTGACGGCGGTCACGTGGTCGGCATAAAACAGCCCGGCCTTGAGGAACGACATCTGGCCGTAGAACTCCAGGCCATAGACGTTGTAGAACGACGCCGGCAGCCACAGCTCGGTCACGTGATGGGCGGAGAACAGCCCTTGATAGGCCAGGTTATGCACCGTGAACACCGAACGCGCCGGGTGGCCGTTGGCGGCCAGATAGGCGCAGCTAAGACCGGCGTGCCAGTCGTGGGCATGCACCAGCTGCGGGCGCCAGTAGCGATCCAGCCCCTTGGCCAGCTCGCAGGCCATCCAGCCCAGCAGCGCAAAGCGGCGGTGGTTGTCGGGGTAGGCATACATGGACTGATCGTGGTACGGGCTGCCCGGCCGGTCATACAGCCAGGGCGCATCGATGAGATAGATGCCCACACCATGGTAGGTGCCGTAACGCAGGCCAACCCGGCCGGCGAACGAGTCGATTTCCGCCACCAGCACGGTGTCGGGTATGCCGTTGCGTACGTCAGGGAAAGCGGGCAATAGCACCCGAACATCGGCGCCTTCGGCGATTTGCGCCGCCGGCAGCGCGCCAACCACGTCTGCGAGTCCGCCCGTTTTCAGCAGGGGGAACATTTCAGAACATACGTGTAAGACCTGCATTATCACTCCTGAAAGTCGGCCGAAGGCCTCTGGATAAGAAATAAAGCAGGCTTGCCGCTGTTATGTGTGCCGCGTTGCGCAAGCCATCGAACCGTTCATCGGGCGGCAGGCTATCGTTCTGCCCCCCACGTTAACTCACAATTTTGACAACATTTCGCGCGTCACCAGCACGATGCCGCCTTCCGAGCGATAGAAACGCTTGCTGTCCTCATCGGCGTTTTCCCCGATCACCATGCCCTCCGGAATGTGGCAGGCGCGGTCGATGATGCAGCGCCGCAGGCGGCAGGAACGGCCGACGTTCACGTCCGGCAACAATACGGTAGAGTCGATGGTACAGAACGAGTTCACTCGCACGCGCGGGAACAGCACCGAATGCACCACCACCGATCCGGACACGATGCAACCGCCGGACACCAGCGAGTTCATGGTCATGCCGTGGCTGCCGGAGCGATCCTGCACGAACTTGGCCGGCGGCAGCGGTTCCATGTGGGTGCGGATCGGCCAGGCGCGGTCGTACATGTCCAGCTCCGGCGTCACCGACGCCAGATCGAGATTGGCGCGCCAGTAGGCGTCCAGCGTGCCCACGTCGCGCCAGTACGGCGGCAGATCGGGGTTGGACGTCACGCAGGACAAGGTAAACGGATGCGCCCACGCCGCCTGCTGCGCGGTGATTTTCGGGATCAGATCCTTGCCGAAATCGTGGCTGGAGCCGGGGGTCGACATATCCTCTTCCAGCAGCTGGAACAGGTAGGCGGCATTAAAAATATAGATGCCCATGCTGGCCAGCGACATATCCGGGTTGCCCGGCATCGCCGGCGGATCGGCGGGCTTTTCCAGAAACTCGATGATACGGTCGCTTTCATCCACCTTCATCACGCCGAATTCGCCGGCTTCGCTGCGCGGCACCGGCAGGCAGGCCACGGTGCACTGAGCGCCTTTCTCGACGTGATCGATCAGCATGCGCGAATAATCCATCTTGTAGATGTGATCGCCCGCCAGGATCACCACGTATTCGGCCTCGTAGCGGCGGATGATATCCAGGTTCTGGTACACCGCGTCGGCGGTGCCCTTGTACCAATGCTCGGTGCTGAGGCGCTGCTGGGCCGGCAGCAGATCGACGAACTCGTTCATCTCCTCGTTGAGGAACGACCAGCCGCGCTGAATGTGCTGCACCAGCGTGTGCGACTGGTATTGGGTGATCACGCCGATGCGGCGGATGCCGGAGTTCAGGCAGTTCGACAAGGCGAAATCGATGATGCGGAATTTGCCGCCAAAGTGGACGGCGGGCTTGGCGCGGGTGGAGGTCAAATCTTTCAAACGTGAGCCGCGGCCGCCGGCCAGGATCAGCGCTACGGATTTAATCGGCAACTGGCGCGCCAACATCAGGGGGTCTTTATTTTCAAACCTAACCATAGCGGACTCCTTTTATTATTTCCGTACCAGAACGCAAAGCGAGCGCGCGGCCTGGTGCCAGGCGGGCAATACCGCCCGTGAGTCTTCCTGAGTGAACGGGGCGACAACCTGCCAATCGCCTTCCGGCAACCTCATCTCCGTCGTTTGCGGCGTGGCGTTGACCAGCAACAGCCAGCGCTGCGACAGCAGGATCTGCATGAGCAGCTCGCCCCGCTCCCACTGCTGCGCGTCGAGCGGTTGGCCTTGCGCGTTCAGCCACTGCACGCTGCCGTCGTCCTGCTGCCACCAGCGGTCCTGCTGCAGCGCGGGGATCTGGCGGCGCAGCGCGATCAGCGCCGCGACGTAATCGGTCAGCGCGTCATCCGCCGTGGCCCAATCGAGCCAGGTGGTGGCGTTGTCCTGACAATAGGCATTGTTGTTCCCCTGCTGGCTGTGTCCCTGTTCATCGCCGGCCAGCAGCATCGGCGTGCCCTGGGACAGCAATAGCGTGGCGAGCATCGCCCGCTGGCTGGCCCTGCGGCGTTGCACAATGGCGTCGTCGGCGACCAGGCCTTCCACGCCGTGGTTGTTGCTGAAATTGCGATCGCTGCCGTCGCGGTTGCCCTCACCGTTCGGCTGATTGTGTTTCTCGTTGAAGCTGACCACGTCTTGCAGGGTAAAACCGTCATGCGCGGTCAGCATGTTGACGGTGGCGTAAGGCGCCCGCCCGCGCTGGTTGTACAGATCGCTGGAAGCGGCAAAACGCCGGGCGAACTGGCCAAGCGACACGCCGCTCTGCAGCCAAAAACGGCGCATGTCGTCGCGGTAATGATCGTTCCATTCGGCGAAGCGGCCGGGAAATGCCCCCACCTGATAGCCGCCGGGACCAATGTCCCAGGGTTCGGCGATCAGCTTGCAGCGCGACAGCAGATCGTCCGCCAGCATCGCCTGGAACAGCGGCGCATCGCGATCGAACCCCGGCGTGCGGCCCAGCACGCTGCCCAGATCGAAGCGGAAGCCGTCGACGTGGCACTCCCGCACCCAAAAATGCAGGCAATCCATCACCCAGGCAACACCCTGCGGCTGATCCAACCGCAGCGTGTTGCCGCAGCCGGTGTCGTTGACGTAGTCCCCTTCGGGCGTCAGCCAGTAGTAACTCAGATTATCGATGCCGCTCAGCGACAGCATCGGCCCATCCCTGTCCAGCTCGGCGCTGTGGTTGAACACCACGTCAAGGATCACCTCAATGCCGGCTTGGTGCAGCGCCTTGACCGCATCGCGAAATTCGTTCAGCGGCGTGGCATCGGTGCTCAGGCTGGCGTAGCGGTTGTCCGGCGCATAGGGCGCCAGCACGTTATAGCCCCAGTAGTTGATCAGCCCCAGCCGCTGCAGGCGCGGCTCGGAGGTATGCTGTTGCACCGGCAGCAATTCCAGCGCGGTGATGCCGAGGCGTTTGAAGTGGGCGATCATCGCCGGGTGCCCCAGCGCGGCGAAACTGCCGCGCAGCGCCGGCGGGATCTGCGGGTGCAACAGCGTCAGGCCGCGCACGTGCGCTTCGTAAATCACCGTCTGCCCCCAGGGCGTGGCGGGCGGGCGATCGTCCTGCCAGTCATACTGTTCGTCCACCACCACGCACTTCGGCATCAGCTCGGCGCTGTCGTGCGGGTCCGGCTGCTCGTAACCGCCGTGCAGGTGCGGGTGGTCCGCCACCGGCCCTTCCACCGCGCGCGCGGCCGGATCGAGCGCCAGCTTGTTGGGGTTGAAGCGCTGCCCGTTCGCCGGATCAAACGGGCCGTAGACCCGGTAGCCGTAACGTTGCCCCGGCCTGCCGCCCGGCAAATAGCCATGCCAGATATCGCCGCTGCGCGCCGGCAGCGGCAGGCGCACTTCGCGCTGCTGGCCGTCGAACAGGCACAGCTCCACCCGCTCGGCATGCGCCGAATACAGGGTAAAATTGATGCCTTCGCCGTCGTAATGCGCGCCCAGCGGCGCGGCGAGGCCAGCCGTCAGCTCGGTCATGGCGCCTCCCGCAGCAGATAAATGGTCGACAATGGCGGCAACGTCACGCTGATAGAGAAATCGCGGCCATGGCTGCCGACCATTTCGGAAGAGACCCGCCCCTGATTGCCGGCGTTGCTGCCGTGATAGTGGTGCGAATCGGTATTGAGGATCTCGCGATAGTCACCGGCGCGGGAAATGCCGATGCGGTAGCGATAGCGCGGCACCGGGGTAAAGTTGCTGATGGCGATCAATTCATTGCCCTGCGAGTCGTAGCGCGCAAAGGCGAACACCGAGTTGTCGTGATCGTCGACCACCAGCCACTCGAAGCCATCCGGGAAGTAGTCGCGCTCGTACAGCGGCGCCTGCTGCCGGTAGCAGTGGTTCAGATCGCGCACCAGCCGCTGCACGCCGTTATGCCAGTTATCCAGCCCTTCCAATAAATGCCAGTCGAGGCTGGTATCGAAATTCCACTCGCGCCCCTGCGCGAACTCGCAGCCCATAAACAGCAGCTTTTTGCCCGGATGCGCCCACATAAAACCGTAATAGGCGCGCAGGTTCGCGAACTTCTGCCAGGCGTCGCCCGGCATACGGTCGAGGATCGATTTTTTGCCGTGCACCACTTCATCGTGCGAGATAGGCAATACGAAGTTCTCGGTATAGGCGTACAGCATGCCGAAGGTCATCTGGTTGTGGTGATACTTGCGGTGCACCGGATCGCACTTCATATAATTGAGCGTATCGTGCATCCAGCCGAGGTTCCATTTGTAATGGAACCCAAGGCCGTTGGCGTCCGGCGGCAGGGTGACGCCGGGATAGTCGGTGGACTCCTCCGCCAGCGTCACCGCCCCCGGCTGCGCCTGGCCGATAGTCTGGTTGGTATAACGCAGGAAGGCGATGGCCTCCAGATTCTCGTTGCCGCCGTAGTAATTCGGCACCCACTCGCCGTCGGCGCGGCTGTAATCGCGATAGATCATCGACGCCACCGCATCGACCCGCAGCGCGTCGATGCCGAAACGCTCCAGCCAATACAGCGCGTTGCCCGCCAGGTAGTTGCGTACCTCGTGACGACCGTAGTTGTAGATCAGCGTATTCCAGTCCTGATGGTAGCCCTCGCGCGGATCGGCGTACTCGTACAGCGCAGTGCCGTCGAAATTCGCCAGGCCGTAGGCGTCGCTCGGGAAGTGCCCCGGCACCCAGTCGAGGATCACGTTGATGCCCGCCTCATGCGCCGCCGCCACAAACGCCCTGAAGTCAGCCGGCGTGCCGAAGCGCCGGGTCGGCGCATACAGCCCCAGCGGCTGATAGCCCCAACTGCCGTCGAACGGGTGCTCGTTGATCGGCAGCAGCTCGATATGGGTGAATCCCATGTCCTTCACATAATCGATCAGCTGCACCGCCAGCTCGCCGTAGCTGAGCCAGAAGTGGTTGTCAGTGTGGCGGCGCCATGAGCCGAGATGCACCTCGTAGATGGCGATCGGCTGGTCAAAATCGTTGGCGCGGCGGCGCGCCGGCGTCGACGGCACCACCTCCGGCAGCGGCGCCACCAGCGAGGCGGTATCCGGGCGCATCTGCGCCTCGAAGGCGTAAGGATCGGCTTTCAACTGAGTATTGCCGTAGCAATCGACGATTTCATATTTGTACAGCTGGCCGGCCTGCACGCCGGGCAAGAACAGCTCCCAGATGCCGTTTTCACGCCGCAGACGCATCGGGTGGCGGCGGCCGTCCCAGAAGTTGAATTCCCCCACCACCGAAACACGCTGGGCGTTGGGCGCCCAGACCGCAAAGCTGACGCCGTCGATGCCATCCAGCGTGACGAGGTGAGCGCCCAGCCGTTCATAGGGGCGCAGGTGCGTGCCTTCGGCCAATAACCAGCTGTCGATATCCTGCAGCAGCGGGCCGAATCGATAAGGATCGTCGACGATCTGTTGATGATCGCGCCAGCTGACCTGCAGCTGATAGCGGAAAGGATTTTTTCGCCGCGGCACCACCGCGCTGAAGAAACCGCGCGGATCGTCGCAGTTCAGCTGCACCAGCCGCCGGCCGGTTTGCTGTTCCACCAGCCAGACTGCGCCGGCGTCCGGCAGCAGCGCGCGCACCTGCAGACCGTTATCGGTCGCATGCATGCCAAGCAGAGCAAAGGGATCGGCGTAATGGCCGGCGATGATCTGATCAATCACGTCACGATCGGGAAGTACAGGCATAGTCTTCTTCCTTAGATTAACAGCATGATCTAAGCACGGCTTGTTGATTATTCCTTGGCCGTTTTGGTCATCATGCAATGCATTCGGACTCTAAAGCGTGATTGCGGTCGGTTATTGACCAATCTTTACTCTGCCGACCTGAATTTCGCTCTTTATGCTTATTTTTTGAAATATTTCAGTCATGGTGAAAAATTGTCCACCCATGCGTTAAGCATAGCCAATGTCTGTTAAAAACTGCTCAGCATTGCTCAGGAAAATTCTTCATTAAGAAAACTGCCAGCCTGGCGGCGTTTGCATGCGGCGGCTGACGAGGAGATAGGCGGGATCCCGCCCATTGAAACGAGGCTGGCGATGACGCTGCCCGACGCGATGCGCGGCGAACAAAAAAGCGGAAAATAAGGCATTAGGGGGCTGAAAGCAGCCAGCCCCCTGGAAGTGCGGGTTTACAGCAGGATGCGCAGCATGCGGCGCAGCGGCTCGGCCGCGCCCCACAGCAGTTGGTCGCCCACGGTGAACGCCGACAGGTACTCCGGCCCCATATTCAGCTTGCGCAGACGGCCGACCGGCGTATTCAGCGTACCGGTCACCGCCGCCGGCGTCAGTTCGCGCATGGTCAGTTCGCGGTCGTTCGGGATCACGCGCACCCAGTCGTTGTGCGTCGCCAGCATCTGCTCGATTTCCGGCAGCGACACGTCTTTTTTCAGCTTCAGCGTGAACGCCTGGCTGTGGCAGCGCAGCGCGCCGACGCGCACGCACAGACCGTCGACCGGGATCACGCTGGCGGTGTTCAGGATCTTGTTGGTTTCCGCCTGGCCTTTCCACTCTTCGCGGCTCTGGCCGTTGTCGAGCTGCTTGTCGATCCACGGGATCAGGCTGCCGGCCAGCGGCACGCCGAAGTTATCGGTCGGCAGTTTGCCGCTGCGGGTGGCTTCGGTCACCTTGCGTTCGATATCCAGAATCGCGGAGGCCGGGTTCTGCAGCTCTTTCGCCACGTCAGCATGCAGCATGCCCATTTGGGTCAGCAGTTCGCGCATGTGGCGCGCGCCGCCGCCGGAGGCCGCCTGGTAGGTGGCGACCGACGCCCACTCCACCAGATCGTTGGCGAACAGGCCGCCGAGCGACATCAGCATCAGGCTGACGGTGCAGTTGCCGCCGACGAAGGTTTTGATGCCTTTGTCCAGGCCCTGCTGGATCACCGCGTGGTTGACCGGATCCAGGATGATGATGGCATCGTCCTGCATGCGCAGCGACGAGGCCGCGTCGATCCAGTAACCCTGCCAACCGCTGGCGCGCAGCTTAGGATAAACTTCGTTGGTATAATCGCCGCCCTGACAGGTAATAATGATATCGAGCGCGCTCAGCGCGTCAATGTCATACGCATCCTGCAGCGTGCCCTGCTGGCCGCCAAAGGCCGGCGCGGCGGAACCGTGCTGCGAGGTGGAGAAAAAGACCGGGCGAATGGCGTCGAAATCGCGCTCTTCCGTCATGCGTTGCATGAGAACCGAGCCGACCATTCCGCGCCAACCGATGAAACCAACATTTTTCATAATATCTGTGTCCCGCCCGGATAAGGGCTTATTAGGTGATAACGAGTTGTGTGCAATATCTCCTCACCTTACAAAATGTCGGCGCGGGCGCAAAGTGAATTTATTCGATGGCTGGGGATTTCTCAGCAATCCTTCTTATAGGCAAGGACGCGGCCGTAAAGGCCGAGGCGTTTTCCCGATCACGAGGTCACCATGACAGAGATGATTTCCGCTACGGTATTGCTGTTTTTAATTATGGATCCGCTGGGCAACCTGCCGATTTTCATGTCGGTGCTCAAGCACCTGGAGCCGCGCCGCCGCCGCGTAGTGTTGATTCGCGAGCTGCTGATCGCCCTGCTGCTGATGCTGATCTTTCTGTTCGCCGGCGAGAAAATTCTGGCGTTCCTCAACCTGCGTACCGAAACCGTCTCCATTTCCGGCGGCATCATCCTGTTTCTGATCGCCATCAAGATGATTTTCCCCACGCAGGAGGGGAACAGCTCCGGGCTGTCCGCCGGCGAGGAACCGTTCCTGGTGCCGCTGGCGATCCCGCTGGTGGCCGGGCCATCGATTCTGGCGGCGCTGATGCTGCTGTCGCACCAGTATCCACATCAGCTGCCGCATTTGGTGGCGGCGCTGCTGATCGCCTGGGGCCTCTCTGCGGCCATTTTGCTGATGTCGAACCTGTTCCTGCGCCTGCTGGGCAGCAAAGGCGTCAGCGCGCTGGAGCGGTTGATGGGGCTGATTCTGGTGATGCTGTCGACCCAGATGTTCCTGGACGGCGTGCGGGCTTACATGAAGCTGTAGGCGCCTGGCGGCGCCGACAACGGTCCGCGTTTAGCGGGCGGTAACGCGGCGAATATAGGCGAGCGTATCGGCAACCACGCCGTCCAGCGGCTGGTTGATGTCGATCGCTTGCACATCCGGCTCCTGCTCGCCCGGCTCTTCCAGCGTGGCGAACTGGGAAATCAACATCTGCGGCTTGAAGAAATGGCCCTTGCGTTGCTTCAGACGCTCCTCGATCACTGACTGGTCGCCTTTCAGATACAGGAAATGCAGGTTGAGATTGCCGTCGCGCAGGCGATCGCGATAGCTTTTCTTCAGCGCCGAGCACACCAGCAGCGACACGTCGTTGGTGCGCTGCATGGCGAAGATGGCGTCGTTCAGGGCCGCCAGCCACGGCGCGCGATCGTTGTCGTCCAACGCATGCCCGGAGGACATTTTGATGATGTTGGCGCGCGGGTGCAGGTAATCGCCGTCCAGCATGGCGGCGTTGGCCTGGTGAGCGACAGCGCTGGCCACGGCGGATTTGCCGCTGCCGGAAACGCCCATCAAAACAAATACGTGATTCTGCGGATTGCTCATTGTGTCATGCCCTTATGGGAACTGGCGCGAGCGCGCCAAATGCGTCCCAACTGATAAAGATACTCTGGAACGCCGACGCCCCGCAGGGCGCCGGATAAAGATTATACGACCGTCGCCAGCAGCAGACAGCCCACCAGGCCGCACACCGAGATAATGGTTTCCAGCACCGACCAGGATTTGATGGTTTCCATGATGCTCAGGTTGAAGTACTCCTTGAACAGCCAGAAGCCCGGATCGTTGACGTGCGAGAAGATGACGCTGCCGGAACCGACCGCAATCACCATCAGCTCAGGGCTGACGCCGGTGGTGGCGATCAGCGGCGCCACGATGCCACCCGCGGTGATCGCCGCCACGGTGGCGGAACCCAGCGCCAGACGCAGCGCAGCGGCGATCGACCAGGCCATCAGGATCGGCGAAACGTTGCTGCCTTCCATCAGGCCGGCGATGTACTTCTCGACGCCGCTGTCCACCAGCACCTGCTTGAAGGCGCCGCCGCCGCCAATGATCAACAGCATCATGGCGATGATTTTAATCGAGTCGGTGATGGTGCCCATCACTTCATCCATGGTACGGCCACGGTTCAGGCCGAAGGTGAAGATGGCGATCAGCACGGCGATCAGGGTGGCCATCACCGGGTCGCCGAAGAACTCGGCGAAGCGCAGCAGGCTGTGGCCCTTCGGCAGCACCATTTCAGCGACCGCGCGCAGCGCCATCAGGATCACCGGCACCAGCGACGTGGCGACGCTGACGCCAAAGCTTGGCATCTCCGCGTCGGTAAAGGTTTTCGGGTTGTACAGGCCTTCCGGCACCGGCTTGTCGATGCCTTTCAGGAAGCGGGCATAGACCGGGCCGGCCAGGATCACCGTCGGGATCGCCAGCAGCGTGCCGTACAGCAGGGTTTTACCCATGTCGGCATGGAAGATGGTGGCGATGGCGGTCGGGCCTGGGTGCGGCGGCAGGAAGCCGTGGGTCACCGACAGCGCGGCGGCCATCGGCACGCCGACGTACAGCAGCGGGATACGCGCGGAGGCGGCGATGGTGAACACCAGCGGCAGCAACAGCACGAAGCCCACTTCGTAGAACAGCGCGAAGCCGACGGTGAAGCCGGTCAGCACCACCGCCCATTGAATGTGTTTTCTGCCGAACTTGTCGATCAGCGTGGTGGCGATGCGCTGTGCGCCGCCGCAGTCCGCCAGCAGTTTGCCGAGCATGGCGCCGAAGCCCATGATCAGCGCCAGGCTGCCCAACGTGCCGCCCACGCCGGCCTTGATGGAGCCGATGACCTTATCGACCGGCATACCCTGCGCGATCCCGACCGCCAAAGCAACCAGAACCAGAGAGATAAAGCCGTTCAGCTTGAAGCGGATCATCAGCAGCAGCAGCAGCGCTACGCCGCCTGCAACAATCACTAATGGCATAGTTTTTCTCCAACCTTTTATCGCGACTCTCTTTACAATAGGCGTAAAGCGTGCGGTTGTTTTATTTTTAGGCTCTTTCCCGGTGTTTAAGAAGAGCTGTAGGTGTTGTTGAGTCAGAGGTTCAGTCTTGCAGCAAGATGACCGCGCACTCGTTGTTACCGGTATCATGATACCGGTAACAACATAAGCGCCGGAACCGGGTAACCGGCTAAAATTCGCGTTCTGGGACAGAGATCAAACTTATGCCGGCAACGAGCGGCGGGCTTACAGGCGGGGTAACCAGCGCGCCTCAGGGCGCGCTGTAAAAAGAAAGAGTGTTAAAACAGAACGTTAAAATGGCTCAGATGCTGCCGCCGGGGATCACGGTGAAACCGACGTCCACCATGCGCGGGCACACCGTTTCGCCGCGCAGCCGGGCCAGCAAGCGCTCGGCGCCGATCTGGCCCATGCGTTCGCGCGGCGTCAGCACGCTGGCCAGCTTCGGCACCATCACCTGGCCGATGTCATGGCCGTGGAAGCCGGCGATCGCCATGTCCTGCGGGATCGACAGCCCTTGCCGCTGGCATTCGAAGGCCGCGCCGATCGCCAGGTCATCGTTGGTGCAGAAGATACTGTCGATCTGCGGGTAGTCACGCTGCGCCTGGCGCAACAGCTCGCCGCCGGCGGAATAAGAGGAAGAACGCGCGGTCATGATGCTGTACGGCTCCAGGCCGGATTCACGCATCGCCTGCTCATACCCCTGCTGCTTGATGATGGTACGCTCATCCTGACGAGCGCCGAAATAGACCACGTGACGGTGGCCGTGCGCGATGATCTGCTGGGTCATCTGGCGCGCCGCCTCGAAGTTGTTGAAGCCCACCGCCAGATCGATGCACGGCGAGACGCAGTCCATCAGCTCCACCACCGGAATGCCCGCCACCTCGATCATCTTCAGGGTACGCGGCGTATGGTGGCGCTCGGACAGGATCAGGCCGTCGATATTGTAAGACAGCAGCGAGGTCAGACGCTCTTCTTCACGTTCCGGCAGGTAGCCATAGTGCGCCAGCATGGTCTGGTAGTTGTGCGCGTCGGTCACGCTTTCAATGCCGCGCAGCACTTCGGCGAACACCTGGTTGGTCAGCGACGGCAACAGCACGCCAATCGCCCGGCTGGTGGCGTTGGAGAGGATATCCGGCGCGCGGTTGGGGATGTAGCCCAGCTCATCCAGCGCGACGGCGATTTTTTGCTGCAGGGCGGCGGAAACCTGGTCGGGATTGCGCAGATAACGGCTCACCGTCATCTTGGTCACGCCCACCTTGTCTGCCACATCCTGGAGTACCGGCCGTTTTTTCTTCATTATCAATGAACTGACTAACCGTGAATGGGCAGTCATTTTAGCAAAAAAAACGGCGGGCCGATATTGTCGGTTATGCGACGGCCAACGCAAAAAGGGCTCACACCGTGAGCCCTTCATACGCTGACAAAGGGGGAAAAAGCGTGGTTTTTCCCCCTTTGTGATGATTAGCCGAAAATCAATAAATTGATTTTCCTTGTTTTTATATGCTGGCGGCGTCAAGTCAGGCAACATCGTCAGACGTGTCATTAACCTCAAGGGCTCACATCGTGAGCCCTTGAAATTTACCGCTTAATCACACCGGCGGCAGATCGAACAGCAGGATTTCGCTCTCTTCGTCGGCCTGGATCGTCAGCGCCGATTCATCCCACACCGCGAACGCGTCGCTGATGCCGGCGGTCTGGCCGTTGACCGAGACCTTGCCGCGCACCACCTGGATCCAAACGCGACGGCCGGCGGCGATCGGGCATTCCCCCTGCTCGCCCTTATTCAGCGCCCAACGCGACAGCGTCATATCCTGGAACACCTTCAGCGAGCCGTCACGCGCATCCGGCGACAGCACCAGCTGACGGCCCTGCGGCGCGTCGAACATGCGCTGCTCGTAGCGCGGTTCCAGCCCGACCTGATCCGGGATGATCCAAATCTGGTACAGGTGCAACGGACGATCCTGATTAGCGTTGTACTCAGAGTGACGCACCCCGGTGCCCGCACTCATGATCTGGAATTCACCGGCCTGGATCTGCTCCTTATTGCCCATGCTGTCCTGATGTTCCACCGTGCCGCTCAGCACGTAGGTCAGGATTTCCATGTCTTTATGCGGGTGAGTACCGAAACCCTGCCCTGCGTCGATCACATCTTCGTTGATCACTCGCAGCGCCGAGAACCCCATAAAGTTCGGATCGTAGTAATCGGCAAATGAGAAGGTGTGCCAGCTATCCAGCCAGCCATGATTGGCGTGGCCGCGGTCTTCCGCTTTACGTACATAAATCATTTTCAACTCTCCTCAATGTTTTTTTACAGTCTAGTCCTGCCAGCAGAATAAGAAAGCGTAAAAAACTCATGCCTCTGTTCAAAAATTTCGATGGAATGAAACAGCGGATGGGCAGCGGATTTGTTGAAAGCGGAACCGGCTGAAAAAGGGCAAAAAAAAAGCCAGCACCCGAGCTGGCTAAGTAAACACTGGAAGCAATGTGAGCAATGTCGTGCCTTCGCAGCGAGAGTATCAAGGGTTGATGCCCTCCCCGGAACGCATCGCAATAATAATCATTATCATTCGCACCTGTAAAGCGTTTTTTTTGACCCGTTGAAATAATATTGACTCAAGGCAGTAAACGGATAAATTCAGAGGTTATTCAACCGGTAAGCAAAAGGAGCAGCGAGATGAGCGAGATCGTGATACGCCACGTGGAAACATCGGATGCGCAGGCTCTGCATCATCTTTATTCTCAGACGCCCGTCTACCGCGATACGCTGCAGCTCCCGCTACCGTCCGTCGAGTCCTGGCAGAAACGCCTCGCCAACCCCGAACCGGGCACGCATAACCTGGCGGCCTTCGTTGACGGGCAGCTTGTCGGTCAGTTAGCCGTGATGCTGAATCAGCGCGTTCGCCGCCGCCACGTGGCCACCTTCGGCGTCGGCGTCGATCCGCGCTACCACGGTAAAGGCGTCGGCAGCCGCCTGATGCAGGCGATGATCGACCTGTGCGACAACTGGGCGGCCATCGAGCGCATCGAACTGACGGTGTTTACCGACAACCCGGCGGCCATCGCGCTGTATCGAAAGTTCGGTTTTGAGATTGAAGGCACCAGCCGCGCTTTCGCCATTCGCGACGGCGTGCTGGTCGATGCCTACCATATGGCGCGTTTTCGCTCCGGGCAGCCGCGCGGCGATGCGTGATCTCATCCCCCCGCAGGGGCCGCTGCGCCGGCCCCTGAATATCAACCGCCGAACCTTTTTACACGCGCTGGCCGGCCTGACCGCCGCCGGCATGTTCTCCCCCTTCACCCCATTAGGTGCCGCTATGCCAACTTCCGCCGCCGGGCGCCCTGGCGCCCGCAACCTGATTACCGATGTGCCCGGCCTGAAGGTCGGCGTGGCGCAGGACAGCCGGGTGCGCACCGGCGCGACGGTGATCCTGCCGGACAGCCCGGCGATTGCCGCCGTGGACGTGCGCGGCGGCGGCCCCGCCACCCGGGAAACCGACGCGCTGGGTGAAGACAATTTGGTACAGACCGTCGATGCGTTGACGTTCAGCGGCGGTTCGGTATACGGCCTGGCGGCGGCGGACGGCGTCGCGGCCTGGCTCGGGCTACAAGGCAGAGGCTATGCGCTGCGGCCGGCTCCCGGCGTGCCGGTCTCACCTATCGTGCCCACCGCCTGCCTGTACGATCTGGCCAACGGCGGTGACAAAAACTGGCAGCTCACGCCGCCGTATCGCCAGCTGGGCATCGACGCGGTCGGCAAGGCTGGATTGGACTTTCCACTGGGCACCGTCGGCGCCGGCTACGGCGCCATGACCGGTATGGGCAAGCTGAAAGGCGGGCTCGGTTCGGCATCGATCGTTGCCGCCAGCGGCGCTACCGTCGGTGCACTGGTGGCGGTGAACAGCCTGGGAGCGGTGGTAGCGCCCGGCACCCGCGCCTTCTGGGCGACGCCCTATGAAATTGACGGTGAATTCGGCAACGGCGGCGCGACGGCGCTGGCGCAACTGCGCGCGCAGGGCGAAGACTGGATGGTGCAAGAGCCGCAGGGCGGCAGAAAGAACACCACCCTGGCCTGCATCGCCACCGATCTGGCGCTGACGCGGGTGGAGTTGAAACGGGTGGCCATCATGGCGCAAGACGGCATGGCGCGCGCTATTCGCCCGCTGCACAGCCCGTTTGACGGCGACGTGGTGTTCGCCCTGTCCACCGGGCAGCGCGAGGTACAGGGCAGCCGCGAACTGGCGGTGCTGCAGATCGGCGCGCTGGCGGCGGACACCCTCGCTCGGGCGATCGCCCGGGGCGTATACGCCGCCACGCCGTGGCCGGGCAGCCAGGTCACAACCTGGCAAACGCTCGGCGGCTAACGCGCCGCCATCAAAAAAGGGGCGCCGGCGGCGCCCCTCGATCTTTATTGCCCCCCACCGCCTAAATGCCGGCGGTTTCCCGAATATAACGGCGCGCCTTCACCGCATACTCGAACGGGTTGGCCAGCGCCGGATCCTGCTCGGCCTCCACCACCATCCACCCTTTGTAACCGCGCTCGTCCAGCAGCTTGAACACCGGCCTGAAGTCGATCACGCCATCACCCGGCACGGTGAAGGTGCCCTTCTTCACGCCGTCGAGGAAGCTCAGCTTGTTGGCCTTCACTTCCGCCACCACCTCATCGCGCACGTCCTTCAGGTGGACATGGTTGATGCGCGGCAGATACTTTTCCAGGATCGCCATCATCGCCTGTTGGCTGCCTTCCGAATAGTAGGCGTGGCCGGTATCGAACAGCAGGTAAACGTCGTCGTTGACCATGCTCATGTAGCGATCGATTTCGGCCGTGGTCTGAATGCCGGTGCCCATGTGGTGGTGCAGGCACACCTGCATGCCTTTATCGGCGGCGATCTTCGCCAACTCGTTGTAACCGTCGGCCACGCGCTGCCACTCTTCATCGCTGAAGTACGGCTTCTCTTCGAACACGCCTTTGGTGGTGCCCTGAATGCTCTTGCTCTGCTCTGAGCAGCCAATCACCCTGGCGCCCATGGCATGCAGGAAATTCATGTGGTTGATAAATTCATCAATGGTTTTGTCTTTCTGGCCGTCGGCGAAAAAGGTGCTGAACCAGGCGTTGCAGATCTGGATGCCGCGAATATCCAGCATCGGTTTCAGCACCGCCGGATCGCGCGGGTATTTGCTGCCCACTTCGCTGCCGGTGAAACCGGCCAGCGCCATTTCACTGACGCACTGCTGGAAGGTGTTCTCCTTGCCCAGATCGGGCATGTCGTCGTTGGTCCAGCCGATCGGCGCAATGGCCAATTTCACGTTGTCTTTATTCATGGTTTGCCTCGGTCCTTGCAGGGCCGCCGGTACAAACGCCGCCGGCGAGCCGAATCAGATTATTTGCCCAACAGCTCTCTTTCGATGCGTTCTCTGGTCGCCACCGCCTGGCTCGGCATCTTTTCCGGGTAGCCGAACAGCGAGGTGCAGATGATCGATTCGCCGCCGACCTTGAAGCTGCGGTTGGCAAATTCCATGTCGCGCAGCGTCTGGAACAGGGCGTCGAAATTCACCTCGCCTTCGCCGATGCCGACGTGCTGGTGCACCGCGGCGTCAACGCCCGGCGGGTTGACGATATAACGGCAATGCTTGGTGTGGTTCATGGTGTCGGCGATCAGCACGTGGGACAGATCGTCCCCGGCGTACTGCAGCATGCCGGCTACGTCACCCTGCCCCTTGTCGTAGTAGAAGGTGTGCGGCACGCTGTAGAGGTATTTGACGTGGTCGCTGCGCAGCGACTTCACCAGATCGGCGGTTTCGTTGCTCAGCTCGCAGAAGTCCCACGGGTGCGACTGGATCTCCATACGAATACCCTCGCGCTCAACGATCGGTAGCAGCTCCTCCATCGAGCGATACCACAGCTCCTCGCAGATCTCCGGTTCGTTGGGGTTGCCGGCCAGCTCGGTGTTGATCACCTGCACGCCCATTTCCACCGCGATTTCGATCATCCGCCGCCAGTTTTTGACCGCCGCCTGGCGGCGATCTTCCCCCGGACCGGACCAGCGATACACCACGATAAATGAGGAGATCTCCACGCCGGTCGCTTTTAGGGCGTTTTTATACTCCGCCATGATTTCGCGGCTGGCCTTCGGATGTTTGTAAAACGGGTTGATCTGCGGGTGCGGCGACTGTTCGATGTATTTGTAGCCCCAGTCCGCCACCTGCTGAACCATTTTGGTGACGCCCAAATCCCGGATAACGTCGACATCAAAAGCGATCTTCATGGTCACTCCTCTGCAATCGTGGTTACGCGCTGCGAGCGGTTATTTGCCGTAAAACGCCGGGCGCGCCGGCAGGGTCACCGGCACGATCTCGCCGCTGAGCTGGGCCGCCACGCAGGCGTCGGCGGTCACTGCGGCGGCGTAGCCGTCCCAGGCGGAAGGCCCGGTCAACTTGCCCGCGGCTACGTCGTTGATGAAGCCCTGCAGCTCGACGTCATAGGCATCGATAAAGCGATCCTTCCAGTCGGTCAGGATTTCGGTCGACAGGCGGGCACCGCTGCGCATCTGCACCGAGGACGGTTCCGGCAGTTTGGCGATGCCGGTTTCCCCCACCACTTCGCACTGAATGTCGTAGCCGTACTGGCAGTTGACGAAGATTTCGACGTCGATGCGCGTCCCTTTGGCGGTTTCAAACAGCACAATTTGCGGATCTTTCAGGTGCGGGAACGCCTTCGGGCTCTTGCGTGGGAACACCACCTGCACCGACACATAGTCGTCGTCGAGCAGCCAGCGCAGCACGTCGATTTCGTGGATCAGGGTGTCGGTGATCGCCATATCGGTGGTGTAGGCCTCGCCGACCGTCGGGTTGCGGTGCGCGCAGTGCAGCATCAGCGGCTCGCCGATCTGGCCGCTGGTCAGTACCTGTTTCAGCGCGCGATAGCCCTGATCATAGGGGCGCATGAAGCCGACCTGCACCAGCCGTTTGCCGTGCTTCGCTTCGGCGTCGACGATGTTTTTGCAACCCTGCGCGGTCACCGCCAGCGGCTTCTCGCAGAATACCGGTTTGCCGGCGGCGATGGCCGCCAGCACGAACTCTTCATGACTCGGCCCCCAGGAGGTGACCAGCACCGCCTGCACGTCGGCGGCCTTGATCAGATCGTGGCCGTTGTCATACACCCGCGCATCCAGCTGCAGATCGCTCACCGCCTTGGCGGCGTTGTCGCGGTTGATGTCGTTGACCGCCACCACGCGGGCGCCCTGCAACACTTTGCTGCAGCGACGGATATGATCGCGGCCGATGGCGCCGGTGCCGATAACCCCAATGTTCAATGTCATTTTCGCTACCCTCGAGATTAATGTATGAAAACGAATCAGTAATCGCGCGCCTTATCGATGTTTTCCTGCAGCTTGCGCGCCACTGCGACGATTTTTTCGCTGTCGGCCACCTGAGCGCCGCCCACGCGCCACCAGCTGAGATACTTGTGCACCATGGTCTTCGGCAGCACCTTGATGTCCAGCAGCGTGGACACGGTTTGCCTGCGGGCGTCGGCCAGCGCGTCGAGCAGCTGCTGCTCGGTGGTGACGCGATAGGTTTTACAGCCGTAAGCCGCCGCCAGCATGGCGAAATCGACCGGCACCAGCTTGCCGTCGAGCTTGCCGCCCTGTGGATTGCGGAAGCGGAATTCGGTGGTGTAGCTGTCCATGCCATGTTCCATCTGCAGGTTGTTGATGCAGCCGTTGGTCATGTTGTCGAACAGCACCACGTTGATCTTGCAGCCTTCCTGAATCGAGGTGACCAGCTCGGAATGCAGCATCATGAAGGCGCCGTCGCCCACCATCGCGTACACCTCACGCTGTGGCTCGGCCAGCTTGACCCCCAATGCGGCGTTCACCTCGTACCCCATGCAGGAGTAGCCGTATTCCACGTGGTAACCGTGCTCGCAGCGGTTGTGCCACACCCGCTGCAGATCGCCCGGCAGGCTGCCGGCGGCGGCGACGATCACGCTGTCCGGCGGCAGCTCGCGGTTCAGCACTCCCAGCACCCGGCTCTGGGTCAGAGCCGAGCCGGTCTGGGCGATAAATTCGGCGAACACCTGCTCGCGGTCGAGGTGATCGTCTATCTCCGGCACAAAGTCTGCGCCGCTGTACTCCACTGCGTAAACGCGCTCGCTCTCTTCGCGCTGGGCACCGCGCGCCGCGGCGATGGCGTCGCCCCAGCCGGCGCGATAATCGGCCTGCGCCAGCAGCGCGCCCAGTGCGTTCAGGGCCTCGCGGGCGTCCGCCAGCACCTGCACGCCGTCGAGCTTGCCGGCGTCGAAAGCGCTGACGTTGACGTTGAGGAAGCTGACGTCCGGATTTTGGAACAGCCATTTGGACGAGGTGGTGAAATCGGTGTAACGGGTGCCGACGCCAATCACCAGATCGGCCTGCCGGGCCAGCGTGTTGGCCGCCAGGCAGCCGGTTTCGCCGATGCCGCCGAGGTTAAATTCATGGTCGCTCGATACCGTGCCTTTGCCGGCCTGGGTCTCGGCGAACGGAATGCCGAAGCGCTCGGCAAATTCGCGCAGCGCCCGCCCGGCCTGCGAGTATTTCACGCCGCCACCGCACACCAGCAGCGGTTTGCGTTTGGCCGTCAGCAGCGCCAAGGCGTCCGCCAACATGCCATCGGTCGCCGGGCGGCGATCGAGTCGGTGAACGCGTTTTTGGAAGAAATAGTCGGGGTAGTCGTAGGCTTCCCCCTGCACGTCCTGCGGCAGACACAGCGTCACCGCGCCGGTTTCCGCCGGATCGGTCAACACGCGCATCGCGTTGATGCAGGCGCTCATCAGCTGTTCCGGCCGCACGATGCGGTCCCAGTACTTGCTCACCGCGCGGAACGCGTCGTTGGTGCTGATGCTGAGATCGTAAGACTGTTCGATTTGCTGCAACACCGGGTCCGGCTGGCGGGAAGCGTAAACGTCGCCCGGCAGCAGCAATAAAGGAATGCGGTTAGCGGTGGCGGTGGCCGCGGCGGTGATCATATTGGCGGCGCCGGGGCCGACCGATGAGGTGCAAGCATAAATTTGCCGACGCAGCTTCTGTTTGGCGAAGCCGATCGCCGCATGGGCCATCCCCTGCTCGTTGCGGCCCTGGTGCACCCGCAGATCGCCGCTATCCTGTTCCAGCGCCTGCCCCAGCCCCAGCACATTGCCGTGGCCGAAAATCGCGAAAATGCCCGCGACGAATTTGGTTTCCACGCCGTCGGCCAGCAGATACTGGTTATCGAGAAATCTGACGAGCGCCTGCGCCATGGTTAACCTGATCTTGCCCATTTACCCACCCTTTAGATTAAGGGCCGCCCCGGAAAGCGCTCATGCCGAGCCGACAATCCCGTGTTTGTGTTACGCGGCGGCAGCTATTATCTTGAGCAGGCGATGCCCGCGCTGCTCACGAAGTCGACAACCTGAAACGTGAAGCGATTATAAACAAATATATTTTTCATAAAATCACATTACAGAAGAAACATTTCATTTTGCGATAAAGATCGCATATTGCATGAAAAGCCCGTTTCATCTTGTGGTTCAGCCTTCATGGGCTTCGTGCCGCGCACCGGCCGATAAAAGTCGTTGGCACATGGGCTGACAGCCTTTTCCCCTGCCCTCATCCCCCTTTTATGTTCGGCCCCGGCGGCCCTTGCGCAGCCGATTCATCGCCTTTTCCCATGCCTCTGTCGATGTTTTAAACGCATCACATTTTTGGGGTGTAAATTTCATTTCATATTGAAATTGAAATTTTCATTCCCCATACTATCCCCATGCTTCCTGCAGGGCGCCACGCTCGGGCCGCCGCCGGAGTTTTGCTTAACAGAAGGAAACGGGTATGGCTACACAACAAAAACAGCTTGATGTCATTTGTCTCGGGCGCATCGCCGTCGATTTCTATGCTCAGCAGATCGGCGCGCGTCTGGAAGACGCCGGCACATTCGCCAAATACCTCGGCGGCTCTTCCGGCAACGTGGCCTACGGCACCGCCATTCAGGGGTTGAAATCCGGCATGCTGGCCCGCGTCGGCGATGAACACATGGGCCGCTTTCTGCGTGAAGAGCTGCAGCGCGTCGGGGCCGATACCCGCTGTCTGATCACCGACAAGCAACGATTAACCGGCCTGGTGATCCTCGGCATCAAGGATCAGGAAACCTTCCCGCTGATCTTCTACCGCGAAAACTGCGCGGACATGGCGCTGACGCCGGACGACATCGACGAGGCCTACATCGCCTCCTCCCGCGCGCTGGCCATCACCGGCACGCACCTGTCGCACCCGAACACCCGCGCCGCAGTGCTGAAGGCGCTGGAGTATGCGCGCCGCCACGGCCTGCGCACCGCGCTCGACATCGATTACCGCCCGGTACTGTGGGGGCTGACGTCGCTGGGCGACGGCGAAACCCGCTTTGTGGAATCAGACCAGGTGACCCGCGAACTGCAGGAGGTGCTGCACCATTTCGATCTGATCGTCGGCACCGAAGAGGAATTTCATATCGCCGGCGGCAGCACCGACACGCTGACGGCGCTGAAAAACGTGCGCCGGACTACCGCGGCCACGCTGGTGTGCAAGCGCGGCGCACAGGGCTGCTCGGTGTTCGAAGGTGAAATCGCCGACGACTGGGCGCAGGTGAAGCTGCACGCCGGTGTGCGGGTTGAAGTGCTGAACGTGCTGGGGGCCGGCGACGCCTTTATGTCCGGGCTGCTGCGCGGCTACCTGAACGATGAGGGCTGGGAGCAGGCCTGCCGCTACGCCAACGCCTGCGGCGCATTGGTGGTTTCGCGCCACGGCTGCGCGCCGGCGATGCCGACCAAACGGGAGCTGGACGACTACCTGCAGCGTGAACAGCAGGTCACGCGCCCGGACCGCGACGCACGCCTGAACCACCTGCACCGGGTCACCACCCGCAAGCAGCAGTGGCCGGAACTGTGCGTGTTCGCCTTCGATCACCGCAAGCAACTGGCGGACATGGCGCGCGAAGCCGGCGTCGGCGAGGAACGCATTCCGCGCCTGAAGACCCTGCTGCTCACCGCGGCGCAACAGGCTGCCGCGCAGGCCGGCCTCAACGGCAACAGCGGCATTCTGGCCGACACCACCTACGGGCAGGCGGCGCTGAACGAGATCACTGGCCAGGGATGGTGGATCGGCCGGCCGGTGGAGCTGCCCAGCTCGCGCCCGCTGCGTCTGGAGCACGGCAATATCGGTTCGCAATTGATCGACTGGCCGCAGGAGCACGTGGTGAAGTGCCTGGTGTTTTATCACCCGCACGATGCGGAGGAACTGCGCCGCGAACAGGATGAGCTGATTGCCGACGTCTACCGCGGCTGCTGTAAATCCGGCCACGAGCTGCTGCTGGAGGTGATCCTGCCGGACAGCAACGCCGACAAAGACGAACGCTATTACCTGGAGATGATTGAACACTTCTACCAGTTGGGCATTCAGCCGGACTGGTGGAAACTGCCACCGCTGAGCGCAGAAAACTGGCGGCAGGTCGGTGCCCTGATCGACACCTACGATCCCTTCTGCCGCGGCGTGCTGATCCTGGGGCTCGACTCCCCGGAGGCGGTGCTGAAGGCGGGCTTCGCCGCCGCCGCGGATGCGCGCTGGGTGAAAGGTTTCGCCGTCGGCCGCACCATTTTCGGCCAACCTTCGCGCCGCTGGCTCCAGGGGGAAATCGACGACGCGGCCCTGATCGAGCAGGTGAAACAAAAATACCTGACGCTGATCGGTTTCTGGCGCCAGTACCGTCCGCAGGCGGGCGGCGCGCACTGACAGCAACAGCAGGTTCACGTCCCCTTAAGGCCATTTCGCCGCTTTAAGGGGATTTTTTTGCCCCTTTTCTGTGAAGTCGCGCAATGTGCGATCGAATAAATCGCTTTTTGAGGAAATGAAATTTCCGCTCCGTCTGTTAAAATACCCTGTCAATATTTCAGGCATCAGGCCAATGCGCCTTCACCCCACTGCGAGCCGAATGGATGAACAACCCAACTCAACTTTCGCTGTTACAGGACGAGATCCGCCACCGTTATGAAACGCTGAGCAAGCGTTTGAAGCAGGTGGCGCGCTATATTTTGGATAACAGTAACAGCATCGCTTTCGATACCGTTGCCTCCATCGCCGCACAGGCCAGCGTGCCGCCTTCCACCCTGATCCGTTTCGCCAACGCCTTCGGCTTCAGCGGCTTCAACGAAATGAAGCAGGTGTTCCGTCAGCATCTGATGGAAGAAACGGTAAACTATACCGAGCGCGCGCGCCTGTTCCGCCAAACCTCTACCGACGACAACGTCGCGCCGGAGAAGCCGGCGGAGATTCTCAACGTATTCACCATGGTCAATGCGCAGGCGCTGCAGCAGCTGGCGATGCAGATTGCCCCCGAGCAGTTGGATCGCGCCGTCGAACTGCTCAACAACGCCGAAAACATCTACGTGATCGGCCTGCGCCGCTCGTTCAGCGTCGCCTCCTACCTCACCTATGCGCTGCGCCATCTGGAGCGCCGCGCATTTCTGATCGACGGCCTGGGCGGCATGTTCACCGAACAGCTGAGCATGGTGAAACCGAAAGACGTGGTGATCGCCATCAGCTATTCGCCGTACGCCCGCGAGGCGGTGGAACTGGTGGAGTTGGGCGCCAAGCGCGGCGCGCAGCAGATCGCCATCACCGACAGCCAGGTCAGCCCGCTGGCCGCGTTCAGCGACGTCTGTTTCGTGGTGCGCGAAGCGCAGGTGGACGGGTTCCGTTCGCAGGTGGCCTCGATGTGCCTGGCGCAGACGCTGGCGGTCTCGCTGGCGCTGAATAACGCCCGGGACGAGTAAGGCGGATGTGAACGCGCCCGACAGGCTCGGGCGCGGCGGGATTATTGCAGCAACAAATAGCGGTAGAGCGCGCTTTCCAGACCCTGCTTCATGCTGATGAAAAGCAGAATCTCCACCGTTTCGCCGTCGTAGTCATAGATGACGCGGTATTCGCTGTCGGGATCCAATCGTTCGTGCAACCGCACTCCCATGCCCGCCAGCACGGCGTTGAAGCGATAGCGGACGGGATCGTCGGCGATTGCCGCGAGGGACGATAACAACAGATTGTCCACGAACATCCCGGCTGCGACGGCCCCTATCGTTCCGCTCTTATAAGACTCGATGTCTTTCAGGCTCCATTCCGCCGCCGGCGCGACGGTAAAACGTATTTCCTGGGGCATCCTGCACCTCGGGTCTATTTCCGCGCGTCACGCAGCCGCTGCAAGGTTTCTTCGGGCGACAGACCGCGCTGATTTTTAATCTCTTGCTTCGCCATCATAGTCAGTTTCAACAACGCGTTGGACTGGCGCTCGAGATTGCGTTCCCGTATTTCGGCCTCTCTCTCAGCCGCCGTTTGTACAAACAGCTCGGCAACACCATTTTTTGTGACGTAAACCCCGCCTTCAAACAGATCGGGCGAACCTAATCCTTCGCGCGCCGCTTTTTGAGACATGGTGGTTGTCATAGTTTTTCCTCCTGTGTACCGGCATTCTCACTGCATAACAGCGGTTCGTTAGATTCACTCAGCCAGGGAGCAATCGCGTGCGGACAGGTTATCATTTGAGCAAGATAGAGGGCAAATTTAGGTCAAATTTATACCCTGATAAAGAGAAAGCCCGGCAAGCCGGGCCTCAAGCGCCTATTGCGCGGCGGGGTAACCTTCGCCGTTAATCCAGGCGTGGTCTTTTTCCCAGGTGAATTTCCACTGCCGCACCGGCCCGGCCATCACGTTGAGATAATAGTTGTCGTAGCCCGCCAGGGTCGCCACCGGATGATAACCGCGCGGCACTTTCACCACGTCGCGATTGTAGACCGGCATGCATTCGTCGAGCGTGCGATCGTCGGTATAGACGCGCTGCATGCAGAACCCTTGCTCCGGCTGAATGCGGTGATAGTACGTCTCTTCGAGATAGGTCTCGTCCGGCGAATCTTCTTGATCGTGCTTGTGGCTCGGGTAGGAGCTGGTGTTGCCCTCGTCGGTGTAAACCTCCACCACCAGCAGACTGTCGGCCGGCTCGCTGTCCGGCAGAATGTTATGCACCAACCGCTGGTTGCGCCCCTTGCCGCGCCGCTCCACGCCGATTTCCGCCGGCGTGATCAGGCGTGAAGGCAGATGGCCGCTGCCGGGCGCGCTGCACACCGCCAACTCCAGATCGGTTTCTGCCCGCACGTCGATGCGATCGTGGTGCGGCACGTACACCGCGTAAGGCGGCGTGCGCTCGAACGGGCTCATGCGTTTGCCGATATGCGGGTATTCGGCGCGCAGCGTGGCGACGGAGGCGATACCGGCCACCAGTACCAGACACAGTTCCTTGTCACCGCACTCCAGCTGCAGCGACTGCCCGGCGGCCAGGCGGTAAACGTCAAAGCCGACATAGCCCCAACCGGCATTTTCCGGCGTCACGTGCTGGATACGCCCCTCGGCGTTCGGCGCCTGACATTTGGCAAGCAGTGAAGACATTTCGATTCTCCTGTTAACTCCCCGTGCAAAGGCCGCTGCCCCCATGGAGCAACGGCCCGCTCATACTCTGCGATCGCTTAACCCAGCGTCGGCATGCTGAATTCAGACACCGTCTGCTGCCCGGCTGGCCAGCGCGCGGTGGCGGTCTTCATGCGCGTGTAGAAACGCACGCCGTCGGTGCCGTGCACGTTCAGCGCGCCGAACACCGAGCGCTTCCAGCCGCCGAAGCTGTGGAACGCCATCGGCACCGGCACCGGCACGTTGACGCCGACCATCCCGGCCTGCACTTCCTGCACGAACTGGCGCGCGTAGTGGCCGCTGCCGGTAAAGATGGCGCTGCCGTTGCCAAACTCGTGGCCGTTAACCGTGTCGATGGCGGTGCGATAGTCCGGCACCCGCACGATGCCCAGCACCGGCCCGAAGATCTCTTCGCGGTAGATGCGCATGTTCGGCTTCACATGGTCGAACAGCGTTCCGCCGACGTAGTAGCCTTCAGGGTAGCCCGGCACCTGATAATTGCGGCCGTCGGCCACCAGGGTGGCGCCTTCTTCCACGCCCAGATCGATGTAGCCCAGCACCTTTTTCTGGTGAGCGGACGATACCAGCGGCCCCATTTCATTCTCTTCGCCACCCTGCTGCAAGCCCGGCCCGACGCGCAGCTGCGCGATCAGCGGCTTCAGTTTGGCGATCAGTTTGTCGGCGGTATCGTCACCGACCACCACGGCGATCGGCAGCGCCATGCAGCGCTCGCCGGCAGAGCCGAACGCGCCGCCCATCAGCGCGTTGACCGTGGCGTCCAGATCGGCGTCCGGCATGACGATCGCCTGGTTTTTCGCCGCGCCGAAGGCCTGTACCCGCTTGCCGTGCGCGCTGGCGGTGGTATAGATATGTTCCGCCACGGTGGAGGAACCGACGAAGCTCACCGCCTGAATGCGCGGATCGGTGCACAGCTGCGCCGCATCTTCATTGGCGCAGTGCACCACGTTGAACACGCCGTCCGGCAGGCCGGCTTCTTTCAGCAGCTCCGCCAGGCGCACCGAGGCCGAAGGCACCAGCGCCGGCGGCTTGAGGATAAAGGTATTGCCGCAGGCCAACGCGATAGGGAACATCCACATCGGCACCATCGCCGGGAAGTTGAACGGGGTAATGCCCGCCACCACGCCCAGCGGCTGCATCAGCGAGAAACTGTCGACGCCGCTGCCGACGTCCGGCGAGTACTCGCCCTTGATCAGATGCGGGATGCCGCAGGCAAATTCGACCACTTCCATGCCGCGCGTCAGTTCGCCCAGCGCATCCGAATACACTTTGCCGTGTTCGCTGACGATAAGCTCGGCCAGCTCGTCGCGGTGCTGTTCCAGCAGCGCCTTGAAATTGAACATGATGCGCGCGCGGCGCAGCGGCGTGGTGCGCGACCAGTCGGCGAACGCCCGATGGGCCACGTCGATGGCCTGCTTGACTTCGGCGGCGGTGCTCTGCGTGACGCGCCGCTCAACCTGCCCGCTGGCCGGGTTGTGCACGTCGACGGTTTGATTGCTGCTGCTCAGGCACACCTGCCCGTCAATAAAGTTACCCACGGTTTTCATGTCACGCCCTCTTTTCAAGTCCGCTGTCGCCTGGCCACACCCAGGCGGCGCGGCGTTAATCGTCCCGCTCGCCAAACCCCGTCGGCAAGCCGGCTAAATCCTGACCGGATGCAGCAAACTCTATTTCATTGAAAAAAAAGTTTCAAATAAATTGTTTTGAAAAATTTGTTTTTAGTGCGTGAGGTCGCAATTTTGCGGTGTCGATCGGGTTGGCGCTTGCATTGCCGTGCCAGGGAAAGCGCAACTGCGGCGGAGAAAGTTGGGGTAATACACACTGACTTTGCTACAGAAAACCCGCACTGCGCCTGCCCTGCCGCCGTTACCGCACGCCCTCGAGCGCCCAAGGCGCCCGAATCGCTCGCGACGGTTTTTTTTGAACTGGATCTAAAAATCAATATTCCATTATTCACTAATTATGAAATAAATGTTCTTGTTTGTTCCAGCATTTATCGACGACATCGCCTTGATGACAGGCACGGTTCACACCCTTCCGCTCGCCCTCTTCCCGACAACCCAACCGTGCGGACGGAAGCCAGGATAAAAATCGGAGCAACACATGTCATATCAGCGTAAGCACAATACCGGCTACATATTGCGAATTTGCGGCATCGCCGCCCTGGGCGGCATTCTGTTCGGCTACGATACCGCCGTGATCTCCGGCGCGATCGAAGCGTTGAAAGCCTATTTCGATCTCAGCCCGGCCGAAACCGGCTGGGCCGTCTCCAACGTGGTGATCGGCTGCGTGGTCGGCGCCTTCGCCGCCGGGCCGCTGGCGGCGCGCTGGGGCCGTAAAAAGGCGCTGATGCTGGCAGCGCTGCTGTTCACCGTGTCCGCCGTCGGCGCCGCATTGGCTCCAACCTTCACCTGGTTCGTCATCTACCGCATCATCGGCGGGCTGGCGGTCGGCATTGCCGCCACCGTGTCGCCGATGTACATGTCGGAGGTGTCACCGAAAGACATGCGCGGGCGGGCGCTCAGCATGCAGCAATTCGCCATCGTCTTCGGCCAAATCGTGATTTTCTACGTCAACTTCAAAATCGCCAGCATCGCCAGCGAAGCCTGGCTGGTGGAAATGGGCTGGCGCTGGATGTTCGCCTCGGGCGTGATCCCCTGCATTCTGTTCTGCATCCTGGTGTTCGTCATTCCTGAATCGCCGCGCTGGAACGTGATGATGGGCCGCGACGATCAGGCGCTGGCGATGTTGACCAAGGTCTCCAACGCCGCCCACGCGCAGAATCTGCTGAAAGAAATCAAAGACTCGCTGCAGCAGGATCAACAGCAGCAGCACCGGAAGCTGAACTACGGCGATGTGCGGGTGCGGTTCATCCTGTTCGTCGGCTGCATGATCGCCATGTTGCAGCAGGTCACCGGCGTCAACGTGATGATGTATTACGCGCCGGTGGTGCTGAAAACCGTCACCGAAAACGCGCAGGAAGCGCTGTTCCAAACCATCTGGATCGGCGTGCTGCAGTTGGTCGGTTCGGTCATCGGTGCCATGCTGATGGATCGCATGGGCCGCATTCCGCTGATGCGTTACGGCACGCTGGGCGCCATCGCCGGCCTGCTGCTCACCTCGTACGCGCTCTACACGCAGGCCACCGGCTATTTCGCGCTGTTCGGCATGCTGTTCTTCATGGTGTTTTATGCGCTGTCCTGGGGCGTCGGCGCCTGGGTGCTGGTGTCGGAAATCTTCCCGAACCGCATGCGCGCGCAGGGGATGAGCATCGCCGTCGGCTGCATGTGGGTCGCCAACTTTGCGGTGTCGCAGTCGTTCCCGATGATCAACGACCACCCTTACCTGTTCTCGCATTTCCACGGCGCCTTCCCGATGTGGATCTTTGCCGCCTGCTGCCTGTTCAGCTACTGGTTTATCGGCCGCTATATTCCTGAAACCAAAGGCGTCTCGCTGGAAAAAATGGAACAGGTGGTGCTGGCCAAACGCCACCGCCAATCCCTGCCCGACGGCAAGCCGCTGCCGTTGGAAAACGGCAAATCCTGATCTCTCACCCTTTATCGCTGGAGTCATGCCCCATGAACATTGCGCTGGACCGCTTCTGCATTAACCGCAAGATCGCGCCGAATCTCGATCTGGACAATTTTTTCCGCCTGGTGAAACGCTGCGGGCTCAGCAAAGTTGAGCTGCGCAACGACATGCCCAGCGGCAAGGTGACCGACGATCTGAGCGACGCGCAGCTCAACGCGCTCGCCACGCAATACGGCATTGAAATCGTCACGATCAACGCCCTCGGCATGTTCAATCGGGTGGATGACCCGGCGGCGCTGCAGCAGCGCGCCGAAGCGTTGCTGGCGCAGGCGCAGGCCATCCACAGCCGGGCGCTGGTGCTGTGCCCGCACTGCAGCGCCGACGACACGCGCAGCGAGCAGCAAAAACGGGACGATACCCTCGCCGCGTTGCGTCTGCTGGCGCCGCTGTTTGCCCGCTACGGCGTGCAGGGATACGTCGAGCCGCTGGGCTTCGGCATCAGCTCGTTGCGATCGTCGCTGCTGACCCAGGCGATCATCCGCGATTCGGGCGCGCCGTACCGCATCGTGCTCGATACTTTCCACCACTATTTGAGCGGTGTGGCGCAAGCCGACTTCGACGCGCAGATCCAGGTGGCGCAGATCGGCCTGGTGCATCTGTCCGGCGTGGAGGATGGGCGGGATAAAGGCGCGCTGAGCGATGAAGAGCGCATCATGCTGAGCGCGGGCGATCGGCTGGAAAGCCGCCGCCAGGTACAGAACCTGGAACGCCTGGGCTACACCGGCGTCTATGCCTTCGAGCCCTTCTCTTCGCAGTTGGACGGCTGGAGCGAAGCGGATATCGAACGGGAAATCCGCCAGAGCATCGCCCTGCTGCAAGGGTAAAAAAAACGGCCTCCGCGGAGGCCGTTTTTCATGGCGTTACTTCAGATTGCCGACCACCAGCTGGTGGCGCGCATTGTAAAACTTACGGTAAGCCAGATAGCAGGCGATGATGGTCGACAGGCTGGCGGTGGAAAGCAGCATAAAGGTCACCATAATCTGGTATTTGATCGCTTTCACCGGGTCGATGCCGGCAAAGATCAGCCCGGACATCATGCCCGGCAGGCTGACCAGCCCAACGGTTTTCGCCGAGTCCACGGTCGGGATCAGCGAAGCGCGGATGCTGTCGCGGATCAGCGCCGCCGAGGCGAACTTGGGCGTCGCCCCCAGGCTGAGCATCTCCTGAATCTTCTGCTGCTCGCCTTTGAAACGCTGGCCGAGGTTGGTGTAGCACAGCCCCACCGCCACCATGGCGTTACCGGCGATCATCCCGGAGATGGGGATCACCTGCATCGGCGTAAATTCGATGGAGCCGGTCAATACCAGCACCGCCAACGTCAGCACCGCGCCGGTGGTGATGGCGATAAACGACGTCACGAACGCGTGTTCGACGTACTTGCTGCGTTTCTTGGCGTTGTAAGCCGCGTTAAAGCAGATGAACAGCACCATCAACACGGTGAGAACGGCGTTATCCAGGTCGAAAATATACTTCAGCACGTAGCCGACGATGATCAGCTGCACCACCGCGCGGCAGATGCTCCAGATAATGTCCTTTTCCAGCGCCAGCTTTTCCCGGTGGCTGATCAGGATGGCGACCACCACCAGCACCATCGACAAGCCCAAGGATTCGTTGGTGATGTTATGCTGATTCATGCTGTTGCTCCTGTTGCTCGGCGCCGTGCGCGCGCAGGGTGATCACTTCGTCCGCATGCGCTATCTCTTCGGTATCGTGCGTCACCCACAGCACCGCCAGCCGGTGTTCCGCCACCAGCTGATGCACTATCTCATTGACGTTACGTTTGTTTTCCTCGTCCAGCGCGCTGGTGATCTCATCGAGCAACAGCACCCGGGGCATAAACTGCAGGTTGCGGATCAGGGATACCCGCTGCTTCTCCCCGCCGGACAGTTCATTGATGCTTTTGGTCAGCATCGCCTCCGGCAGCCCGAAACGCGCCAGATCGGCCTTCATTTTTCGCTCGGCCGGCGGTTCCTGGCGGATCTGGTAGGGCAGCGCCAGATTGTCGTAAACCGTATTGCCGAACAGTGACGGCGTCTGGAAGCAGTAAGAGACCTGCTTGCGATACGCCTCCGGCGACATCTCGTCGATCGCCTGGCCGTCGAAATAGAGCTTTCCGCTGGTCGGATCCATTAAGGAAGAGATGATTTTCAGCAGGGTGCTTTTCCCGCAGCCGGAAGGTCCGGTGATCAGTTTGAACTCGCCTTCACCCAGCGTGAAAGAGACGGAATCCAGGATCACCTGGCTGTCTATTTGATAATGAATATCATCCAATCTCAGTATGTCTTTCTTTTCCTTCATTACGATGCCGGCTCCCTATACCTGTTCCCGTCTGAGCGATAAGTATATGGCCGCCAAAAACATCTTAGCAATGGCTGTGCGGATGGCAGCGAACGAAGGGGAAGGATTGACGGAGCGAAACGCCCCGCCAAATGATAAATTTAATTAATGATTAGCTGTAGGAATAGTCAAAAGCGACCGCCAGGGTCGAATCACTCTTTTTTTATCGCTGCCTGTTCGTCGCAGCTGTACCAGCGGAGAGAATTGTTGATGCTGCGGTGGGTGCAGTGAACCTTACCCTCCTTTTCCAGCGCCAGCAGCAGGGTGCGGGTGGTATAAATATTTTCGCCGCATTTATCCGCCAGCTCGCGCGTCTTCGGCCACTGCTCCGGCGGGGGATGATGGCCCCCAGATCCTTCCACACGCTCCCTGCACAATCCTTGCAACACATTCAGCATCAGCGATTTTCTGCTTTCAAACGTTTTCGGCGCCTTGGCCATAGCATTCCTCCTGAGTGGTTACTGCTGAGCACCCCGCTCACGGCTGCACGTCAGCGATGCGCAGGGTGTAAATCATGGTGGCATTCGGGGGGATCGCCGGCGGGTTGCCCTGTTTGCCGTACGCCAGCGCCGGCGGCACCACCAGCGTGATCGCACCGTGACGCTGCAGCTTCTCGATAGCCGCGCGAAACAGCGGCGGGTAGCGCGTCAACGGCTGCGAGATCACCGTCCCCGCCAGCTCCATGTCTTTGACTACCCGGCCGTCGGTCAGGCTTTCGCGCACCACGATATCCACCCGATCGTCGGCGCCGATCGCCCCGCTGCCGGCATAGTCCACCCGGTAATAGAAACCGAGCGCATCCTGCTTGACCCCCTCCTGGCGAACGAAATTGGCCAGGTAGGCGTTGTCATCCCGAGGCGGCGCCTGCGTCTGTAGCGCCTGCTGCAACCGCTGCTGCGCCGTGTGCAGCGCGCCGTCGATGGCGGCTTCATCGAGCCGCAATCGCCCGGCCAGGGTATCGGCGATGCCCGCCAGCAACAGCTGGGTATCCGCTTCCAGACCCGCGCGCCGGTTCTCCTGCTGCAGATGCAGAATGTCGCGTCCGAGCGACACGCCGGCGGCATACGCCTGCTTGTCCGCCGCGCTGGCCAGCGCAGGCGGCTCGGCCGCCTGCTGCCGTTCGGCCAGCAAGGTCTCCACCCGCCGCTGCTGCTGCGCCAGCTGCGTCGCCAAACTTGCGCTGCGCTGTTCGGCCCGCGTTAACGAAGCGGCCAGCACGCTCACTTCAGGCACCGGCGCAACGGCCTGCCGCAATCCCTTCAGGGCATCGGCCAGCGGCCGAATATCGACGACGGCCGGTTCCCGTTTCGGCGCCGCGGCGGCCTGAGCCGCCGCCAACTGCCGCTCCAGCTGACGGATTTTCTCTGCCTGCTGTTGCACAGAGTGCTGCAACGACGTTAAACGAGCGCTGTCTGCGGCCGGTTTGGCGGCTGGTGCTGACGCCGATTTACGCGCGGTATCTTCCCTGGGCGCGGCCGGTGGCGCCTGCCGCTGTTCGGCAAACTTCAACAACGCGGGAATGCCGTCATCGGCGGCGCAAGCGGCCCCGCTCGCCGCCAACAGCAAAAGAGCCATCGCCCATCCTTGCGCGCATCGCTTCATGGCTACAGATTCTCAACCCGGCTGGACAGATCGGACATCAGCTCATGCTCGACGTCAGCGCAGAATTTCTCGGTTTTATATTGATAAAGAGCATCAATCGCTTTACGGGTACTCTCATCCACATTGCCGCGCACCCCGGCATATCCGGAAGCGTTGGAAAGCAGGCCATTAAAATAGGCGATGCGTTTTTGGTAACTTTGCGGATTAATATTCTTTAATGAATTAACCCGCTGCTGACAAAGCGCGATGCGTTGCTCATCGGATTTATCATTAGGATTATTCTGTGAGATTTTTTTCACGGAATTCAGTTTTGTCTTGCTCCCGCCCGCACAGCCAGAAAGCGCCATAAGAGACAGCAGAAATAGGGTCAATCCCACCCAACGGCGCCCGCCGCAAGCATTAATCATCGTTATCATTCCGTTTATAATCCTTTAATTGTCACTTAGGTCATCATTATGTGGCGAACGGCAGCAGCACATGCCTTAATTTGATTAATCAAAATGGGTTAGGTAGCGAAAAATCCCTATCACGCAATGCGATAGAATAATTCACTACCGGTGCAATTGTTATTTAATTGTTAACCAATTAGGTCTAAACGCTGGCTAAACGCGAATAAGAAACCCCATTCCCTCATGAACAAACAACCATGAAATAACAATAAAAACAATAAATTATGTTTTATATTTTGTTTCTAAAGGGAAATGCATCATCTGCTGCCTCAGAGCGATATTAGCAAAACAATATTGTGAATTGTAGGTGTCACCCTATTTCCCCCGATCTAATATCTCGCATATCGTTATTTATATAGTGATTTATACTGGATAATATTTGTATACGATCTATTGATTTTAAAGCAAATATATTTCTTTTTCCTTTTGGTTTTATATTCTGAATTTGACTTAATTTAATAAAATCTATTTCCAAGCAATACTATTATTTGCAAGAATATTCCCAGCAACACGCCACACGTAAAAAACGTATTTTATTTACCAGAAAATCCATTATCGATTTTCCAAATCTCGTTATTTCTCATAAATAACGGATATCGGCGTATTGCCCAGAGCAAAAGGATCTGGCTCCAACCGCACGGGCGGCGACATGGCGTTGCCACCGCCGCGGGGGATTTAGATGTGCTGTTCTTTTTATTTAAAAACTCTCTACAGGAACCTGAGAAATGAAACTGAATAAATTAATGCTGGCAACCATGATTGCTTTCGCTTCCGCATCTGTTGCTCATGCCGCATCTAATCAGGGCAGCGGTAAAGTCACCTTTACCGGCGAAATTATCGATGCGCCATGCAGCGTCGCGCCGGAATCCGTTGACCAAACCGTGCCGATGGGCCAGATCAGCAGCCGCATCCTGGCCAACCAGGGTAAATCCAGCATGCAGCCTTTCAACATCGAACTGAAAGATTGCTCCATCTCCACCATGAAAAACGTCAAAGTGACCTTTACCGGCACGCCTGATCCGGTTAACAACAAACTGCTGGCCCTGAGCGGCACGGCAACCGGCGCCGGCATCGTGATCTACGACAACCTGCACTCCAAAGAGGTGGAACTGGGCACCGCGACCGACGGTCAGGGCCTGAACGACGGCGACAACTCGCTGAAATTCGCCGCTTATCTGCAGGGCAGCAGCGCCTCAAGCGCCGTGGTGCCGGGCGACTTCACCAGCGTGGCGAACTTCACCCTGGCTTACCTGTAATACCCCACAGGGGATGTCTCAGGGCATCCCCCGCTTTATTGCATGCCGAGGATACCGGCAAGGGAACAGGGAAAGACAGGGAGACGCCAGCATGACTATCCGCCTTTGCGGCCTGTTGCTCATCGCGCTCAGCGTCGGCAGCGCGGCGGCGGCAGCGAAAAATCAGGGCCACGGCAAAGTCAGCCTGGGCGGCACCATCGTTGAAACGCCGTGCGGCATCGCCAGCGACAGCCTGGATCAAACCGTCGATTTTGGTCTGATTTCCATGACCGACGCCTCGCAGGATGGGCAGTCGGTGCTGATCGGCAGCCGCCGCCATTTCACGATCAAACTGGTGAACTGCGAGCTGGCCAGCCAGGTGAAGCCTGACTTCATCTATCGCGCGGCCAACGTCACGTTCGACGGCACCGCCGACAGCGGGGATCCTTCCCTGCTCGGCGTTTACGGCGAGGCGAAGGGCGTGGCTATCGAGCTGTTGAACGATGCCGGCACGCCGATCCCGCTCGGCAGCACGACGGCGGATTACCAGATCGTCGCCGGCGACAACACGCTGCGCTTTGGCGCGCAGTTGCGTCTGCATCCCGACAAGGCGCGGGCGGGCGGCTTCAGCTCTCTGGCCAAATTCACCCTGTCTTATCTCTAGCGCCGGCGGGCGCTGCACAGCATTACGTATTCAGGTCGTACGGATGACCTGCTATTGGGCGCGGACTTGCCATGAGTGATTATGCTATGACGTCATTACTGACACGGAAACACCTACCTCTCCTCGTCATTCTATCTTTCCTCTGGGTGCGTCCGGCATTTTCCGCCACGGAATTCAATACCGACGTCCTGGATATCGGCGAGCGCAGCAAAGTGGATCTTTCGCGCTTCTCCGACGCCGACTACGTCATGCCCGGCGCTTATTTGCTGGACATCAAGATCAACCAGAAAACGCTGCCCCAGCGCAGCATTCAGTATTTCCCGTCGCCGGATAACAAGAGCGGCAGCCAGGTGTGCCTGCCGCCTGACCTGGTGGAAAAAATGGCGTTGAAAGAAGAAGCGGCCAAAAAAATCACCCTGTGGCACGACAACCAGTGCGCCGACATTCGCGGCATCAAAGGCGCGACCATCTCCGATCGCATCGGCGGCGGCGTGCTGGCGATCACCATCCCGCAGGCGTGGATGAAATACTCCGATCCCGACTGGACGCCGCCCGAGCAGTGGGACGACGGCATTCCCGGCCTGCTGCTGGACTACAACCTGAGCGGCCAGTTAGGCAAGCAGAGCCACAACAACAACACCGCCCAGAACCTGAGCAGCTACGGCACGCTGGGCGCCAACCTGGGCCCCTGGCGCCTGCGCGCGGACTACCAGGCCAATTACAATCAGCAGGCCGGCGATCGCAGCACCGGTTTCGACTGGAACCAGATCTACGCCTACCGCGCGCTGCCGATGCAGGCCGCCAAGCTGACGCTGGGCGAGATCTATCTCGACTCCGGGGTGTTCGACGCCTATCGCTTCACCGGCCTCAACCTGGCCAGCGACGAGCGCATGCTGCCGCCGAACCTGCAGGGCTACGCGCCGGAAGTGCGCGGCATCGCCAAGAGCAACGCCAAGATCACCGTCTCGCAGGAAGGCCGCACGCTGTACGAAACCACCGTGCCCGCCGGGCCGTTCGCCATCCAGGATCTCAACAGCTCGGTGCGCGGCAAGCTGGACGTCAAGGTGGAAGAGCAGGACGGCACCGTTTCGACCTTCCAGGTGGATACCGCCACCATTCCGTACCTGACCCGCCCGGGCTACGTGCGCTACAACGTGGCGCTCGGCAAAACCTCGGCCTACGACCACCGCACCCAGGGGCCGCTGTTTTCCGCCAGCGACTTCTCCTGGGGGCTGAGCAACGCCTGGTCGCTGTATGGTGGCGCGCTGCTCGGCGGCGACTATAACGCCTGGGCGCTCGGCCTCGGCCGCGATCTGAACGTGTTCGGCGCCATGTCGCTGGACGTCACCCAGTCGATCGCTCGCCTGCCCGGCGAGCCGACCGCCAGCGGCATGTCGTTCAAGCTCAACTACGCCAAACGCTTCGACGAGCTGAACAGCCAGATCACCTTCGCCGGCTACCGCTTCTCGCAACGCAAATTCATGAACATGTCGCAGTATCTGCAGGAGCGCTACGGCGATTACGACAAGAATTACAACGGCCGTCAGAAAGAGCTGTATACCATCACCGCCAGTAAAACCTTTATGGCGGAAGACAGCGCCAGGGCGATCACCACCTATCTGACTTACTCGCACCAGACCTATTGGGACGCGCGAACCCAGGATCGTTACGGGCTGTCGACCAGCAAGTTGTTCAGCATCGGCGATATCAGCAACATCACCGCCTCGCTGTCGGCTTACCGCACCTATTACCAGGGCCGCACCGACGACAGCGTGATGCTCAACTTCACCGTACCGATCGGCGATCGTCGGCGCGTCGGCTATGCGCTGCAAACCAACAACGGCGACGTCACGCAGACCGCGTCGTACAACGACTACAGCGATCCGGACAATACCTGGCAGGTCAGCGGCGGCTTTAACCAGTCCGGCAAATCGCTGGCGCGCGGGTACTACACCCACAACGCCTCGTTCGGCTCGCTGAACGCCAGCGCCTCTTACCAGCAGGACAGCTACTCGTCGATCGGCGGCTCGTTCCGCGGCGGCCTCACCGCGACCCGGCACGGTATCGCGGCGCATCAGAACTCGAGCAACGGCGGCAGCCGCATGATGCTCGACACCGACGGCATCGCCGGCGTGCCGATCAATAACGGCCGCGCCTACAGCAACCGTTTCGGGCTGGCGGTGATTTCCGACATCACCAGCTACTACAACACCGACACCCGTATCGACGTCAATAAGCTGGCGGACGACGTCGAGGCCACTCGCGCCGTGGTGCAAGGCACGCTGACCGAAGGCGCCATCGGCTACCGCCACTTCGAGGTGGTGAAAGGCAGCAAGCTGCTGGCCACCATTCGCCTCGCGGACGGCAGCGAACCGCCGTTCGGCGCCGCGGTGCTGAGCGAGAAAGGCCGCGAGGTCGCGGTGGTCAACGACGGCGGCTCGGTCTACCTGACCGGCGTACAGCCGGAGGAAAAACTGGATGTCGCCTGGGAAGGCCAACGCCGCTGCCGCATCGTGATCCCGGGCGCCGCCAAGCCGCTGGACCAGCTGCTGCTGCCGTGCGCCACCCTGTAATCCGTAACGCTGAGAAATAATGACATGAACAAACACCCGATAACGCTACTGACCGCCGCCGGCCTGGCCCTGAGCGCCGTACTGCCCACCGCCGACGCGGCGATATCGCTGGATCGCACGCGCGCCGTTTATGTGAGCGACGCCAAATCGATCAGCCTGAATATCGTCAACGAAAACAAAGAGCTGCCTTTCCTGGCGCAGTCCTGGCTGGAGAACGAGCAGCATCAGAAAATCACCTCGCCGCTGGTGGTGCTGCCGCCGTTGCAGCGCGTGGAGCCGAGCGAGCGCAGCGTGGTGCGCATCACCAAAACGCCGGAAGCGGATCGCCTGCCGCAGGATCGCGAGTCGGTGTTCTACTTCAACCTGCGCGAGATCCCGCCGAAAAGCACCAAAACCAACGTGATGCAGCTGGCGCTGCAGACGCAGATCAAGCTGTTCTACCGGCCGAAGGCGATTGTCGCGCCCAAGGGTGAAGTGTGGCAGGAAAAGCTGGTGTTCCGTAAAAGCGGCGGCGCCATCACCGTCGACAACCCGACGCCGTTTTACATCACCCTGACCGGCATGACGCGGCAGACGCAAAAACAGGGCGGCGGCGCGATCGACGGTTTTCAGCCGCTGATGCTGAAGCCGAAATCCAGCGAAAGCCTCAAGCTGCACGACACCGGTATGAACAGCTTCGTCATCACCTACATCAACGACTACGGCGGCCATCCGGAGCTTCGCTTCGTCTGCAATGGCGGCGTTTGCACCGCCGTGCCCGAGAAAAAATAAGGAGGTCCAGCATGGCTGAATTCACCGATCGACTGCGCCCTCTGCTGCTCGGCGCACTGCTGTGCGGCGGCGGCGCGCTGGCGGCAACGCCGCTGGGCGCGATCGAAGGCACCACCGGCACCGTCAGCTTTCACGGCGGTCTGCTCAGCTCTCCCTGCAGCCTGACGCCGGACAGCCGGGATCAGTCCGTCGATCTGGGCGACGTCAGCGCACGCGACTTCCGCAACGCCGGCGATCGCAGTGCGCCGGTGCGTTTTCGTCTCTCGTTCCGCAATTGCCTGCTGGGCGCGCGCGCGCTGGCGGATAACCCGGCCGGCCCGCGCAACGGCGATGCCGGCCGCCTCTACCTGCAGGGTGAGCAGGCCGCCACGCTGGTGTTTCTCGGCGAAAGCGACGTCGACAACCCGTCGCTGCTGAAGCTGAACGGCGGCGTACAGGGCATCGGTCTGCGGCTGCAAGACCAACAAGGCCAGGCGCTGGAGCTGAATCAGCGCAGCCGCCCTTACATTCTGCAGCCCGGCAGCAACACCCTGTGGTTCAGCGCCAGCGTGGAATCCACCCAGCGGGCAGTGATGGCGGCCGGGTTCGCCGCCGTGGCGCACATTCAGGTGATTTACCTGTGAGGCTCGAGAACGCAATGAAAACTCAACTGACCAAACTCTGCCTGCCGCTGGCGATCGCGCTGGCGGCCCCCGCCGCCTGGGCCAACGGCTATGTCACGCCGGACGGCGGGCCGAAACAGTTCTATATCGATCTGAATGAAAGCAACATCACCAACCAGGTGGGGTTCACCAAACTGTTTCCCTATGATCTGGGTGGCACCTATACCGGCAAGGTGTATTGCGATACCCCTATCCCCACCAGCCCACACTTTTACAAGTCGGATTCGGCGTTGCCCCCCTCCGACTACGGCAACGGCTATTTAAAGCTGAATGACTTTTTGGATTTAAAAGCCGAGGTGTGGATTGCCGGCAACAAGAACGCCTACGTCACCGTGCCTTTTTACAACGAATCGAATTTGCTGAGCCAACACCGCTGCCAGCCGCCGTACTTGCAGGTCAACAACTACGGCAGCGGCTCCAAAGGCAAGATCACCTTCCGGGTGCGCAAAAAGATCATTAACGGCGTTGAGATTAACGATCGGCAGATCATCGAGATGTACGGCCGCCTCGGCTCGACCGACGGCGGTTTCGGCCCCAACCCGATGGCGCAGGTGTTTATCCAGTCCGCAATCCTCTACGTGCCCGATAAATGCGTGGTGAACGAAGGCCAGTTGATCAACGTGGAGTTTGGCGAGATCGGCGGCAGCGATCTCAACGGCTCGAACTACCCGCAAAGCATTCCGGTACGCTTCCAGTGCGAGGGCGGCAGCTTCGAGGACGGCACGCTGAACATCAAGCTGGCGGTGTCGGGCACGGCGGCCTCCTTCAGCAACGAGGTGTTCAAAACCGACAAGAACGATCTCGGCATCCGGCTGACGCACAACGGCCAACTGGTTATCCCGAATGAGTTTTACCCGGTGCCGAACATCGGCAACGGCGGCTCCTGGAACCTGGTGGCGGCGCCGCTCGCCAACGGCGGCGCAGAGATCGGCGAAGGGGAATTCAACGCATCGGCCACCATCGTGGCGGCATTCCAGTAACCGAGGGAGGAACGGAAAATGCGTCTACGCGCTTTAGCGCTGCTGAGCTGCGCGCCCTGGTGGTTTGCCGCCATGCCGGCGGCGGCGAACACCGAGCTTATCGGCGCGCCGGTGCAGTTCCACGGCACCGTGGTGAGCCGCCCGTGCAATATCGAACCGCAGTCCGCCGATCAGCTGGTGGAGATGGGCACGGTGATCGTCAAAACCCTGTACCGCTACGGCCATACCACGCCGGTGCCGTTCAGCATCAAGCTGACCGACTGCAAGACCACGGTGTTCAAATCCGTCAGCGTGACCTTCAGCGGCGCCGAAGACGGAGAGCTGCCGGGCAAGCTGGCGATCAACAACGGCGCGAACGGCGCCGCCATCGCCCTGTTCGATCATCAGGGTGCGGACATCTCTCTGAATAAGGCCACCAGCGCCGTCGCGCTGCAAAACGGCCCCAACAACCTGAACTTCACCGCCTACGTACAAGGGCGGCCGAGCGCGATTCAGAACCAAAGCATTACCGAAGGCGAATTCACGTCCGTCGCCAATTTTGTGCTGGCGTACCAATAAGCCCCGCACCGCCCCAGGGAAATCAGGAAAACGCCCGGCGCGCAATCGCCGGCGATTGGCCGTCACCGTTCGCTCCGGCACGGCCTTTTAAGGAGGCACCCATGCCAGATATTCGCTTCACGCTGTTCGACAGCGATAACTTCTACCAGCAGGGGCTGCGTCTGCTGCTGCAGGATTATCTGCACTCCCTGAACGAATGCCAGCGCCGGTACCCGCAGTTCTCGCCGCTGGCGCTGCAGGCGTTGGATAACATCGAAATCGTGTTCCGCACGCCGGAAGAGCGCTGGGGCTGCGCCTGCTGTTACCAGAGCCCCTACGGCATCCCGCGCCAGCGGCAGCTGACCCTGCTGATCCTCGACGACACGACCCAGCAACAGGTGAAAAACCTGCCGCCGCTGTTCAGCATCCATCGGCGCGATTCGGCCTACGCCATCCGCCTCAAATTGCAGATGGCGCTGGAGAAATTTATCCAGCATCCGTGGATGGCGCTGCACGCCGCCGGCATGTGGAAATGCCAGGCCTGCCGCATCGCCGCGCTCAGCCACTGCGAAAAAAAGGTGTTGGGGTTGATGAGCAGCGGCATGTCCGCCTGCAGCATCGCCGGCCTGCTGCAGCGCAGCCAGAAAACCATCAGCGCCCATAAACGCTCGGCGATGCGCAAGCTGAACGTGCGAAAAAACAGCGAGCTGAATAAGGTGCTGCTGAATCAGCGCGGGCTGAGTTGACTGACAACGGACTCGCGAGTGCCGAAAGAGTGGTTTACTCTGAATACTCATTTTCGCACTGCAAAGCGAGCCGGAATCCATGCCCAGAACAGCCAAAGTCGTTGACGTTCCCGCCCTCGGCGAGCTCGATCGCCAGGCGGGTCAGCTTAGCCACCAGCTGGCGCAGGCTCTGCGTCAGGCCATCCACCGCGGCGATCTGAAAGCGGGCGATCTGCTGCCCTCGACGCGCCGGCTGTCGGCGGCGCTGGATCTGGCGCGCGGCACGGTGTTGGAAGCCTTTGCTCAGCTGACGGCGGAAGGCTTTCTCGAACCGCAGCCCGGCTCCGGCACCCGGGTCGCCCACTATCAGGCGCCGCGCCGCACGCTGCACGCCACGGCGCAGGCGAGTTCGGCGGTAGCGGTTCCGCTTTCTTCACAGGCGCAGCATCTGGCGCGCTTTGCCACGCAGGCGCGGGCGCTGCCGCCGGTGCCGTTCACTGTGTCAGTGCCAATCGGCGATACCGCGCCCGACGATATCTGGCGGCGGCTCGGCAACCGCATCCGCGCCCGCGGCCCCGGCGCGCCGTCGGGCTACGGCGATCCGCTGGGCGCACTGCCGCTGCGCGAAGCCATCTGCGACTATGTGCGCCGTTCCCGCTCGGTAAACTGTACGCCGCAGCAAATCCTCATCACCTCCGGCACCCAACAGGGACTGTATCTGGCCGCGCAGATCCTGTTGGATGCCGGCGACAGCGCCTGGGTCGAAGATCCTGCCTACGCCGGCATTACCGCCCTTTTTAACAGCCTGTTTCGCGATCGGCACATGATTAGGGTGCCCGTCGCCGACGACGGCATCGACGTCGCCGCCGGCGTGCGCCTGGCCGCCAATGCCCGCGCCGCCTTTGTCACGCCGTCGCATCAGTATCCGCTGGGCATGCCGATGAGCATGGCGAAAAGAAGCGCCCTGCTGGCCTGGGCCAGAGAGCGGCAAGCCTGGATCGTGGAAGACGATTACGACAGCGAGATGCGCTACGCCGGCCACCCGTTCCCTTCGCTGCAGGGGCTGGCACCCGAGCGGACGCTTTATCTCGGCACCTTCAGCAAGGTGCTGTTCCCTTCGCTGCGGCTGGGTTACGCCGTCGTGCCGCCGCCGCTGGTCGACGCCTTTTGCGGCGCCAGGATCCTGATGGATCGCCATCCACCCAGCGCGGATCAATACGTGCTGGCCGCCTTTATCGCCGAAGGGTATCTCGACCGGCATATCCGCAAAATGCGCGGCGTCTACGCCGAGAAGCGTCGGGTGCTGATCGAGGCGATCAACGCGTACATCCCGGCCGAGCTGGCGGTGGTGCAGCCCTGCGATCAGGGCATGCACATGGTGCTGTGGTTGAGAAAAGATCTCGACGACGTGCGGGTCGCCCTGCAGGCCAACGAAGCCGGGTTGGCGCTGCGGGCGGTGTCGCCGATGTATGCGCCCGGCCAGGGTGAGCCGGGCCTGGTGCTGGGATTGGGCGGTTACGCCGATCGCCAGGTGCAACAGGCAGTGGAACGGCTCGGACAGGTGATCCTGGCCTGCGCCGGCAGCGGCGCCTAGCGGGAAAAACGTTTGGCGCCGAACACGCAAACCACCACGCCGGCCATCACGGCGATCATCATCGGCTGGACGGTCTCATGCAGCAGCCAGCCCGCCAGCGCCAGGCCGAAGAACGGCTGCAGCAGCTGCAACTGCCCGACGGCGGCGATGCCGCCCTGCGCCAGGCCGCGATACCAGAAAATAAACCCAATCCACATGCTGAACACCGAGACGTAAACCAGCGACAGCCAGGCAGCGCCGCTGACCACGGGCCAGGCGGCCGGTGCCGCCAGCCAGGTGGCCGCCAGCGTCAACGGCAAGGCGACCACCAGCGCCCAGGAGATCACCTGCCAGCCGCCGATCCGGCGCGACAGCACCGCCCCTTCGGCATAACCCAGGCCGCACAGCAACACCGCCCCGACCATCAGCGCATCCCCTTGCCAGGCGCCGCCGCTCCCCTGGCTCAACGCGAAAGCGCCCACCAGCACGGCGCCGACGCCTGAAAAAGCCCAAAAAGCGGGCTTGGGCCGCTCTCCGCCGCGCAAAACGCCAAAACCGGCGGTCGCCAGCGGCAGCAGGCCGATATACACCAGCGAATGCGCCGACGTGGTGTGCTGCAGCGCCAGCGCCGTCAGCAGCGGAAAACCGATGACTACGCCAAGCGCCACAAACAGCAGCGGCGGCAAATCGGCCCGCGTCGGCCGCGCCTGCCGGGTGATCAGCAGCGCACACAGGGCCAGCAAAGCGGCGATCGCCGCCCTGACCGCCGTCAGAAACAGCGGATCGAGCTCCAGCACCGCCACCCGGGTGGCGGGCAACGAGCCGCTGAAGATCATCATGCCAAGAAAACCGTTCATCCAGCCCTGGGCCGAATGACCGGCGGCGGGATGTGCAGGGGTAACAACGAGAGTTTTTGCAGACTGACTGTCCGTCATGTGAACGCTCCGCACGCCTGAGGCATACCGAAATCGGCAACCCGCGAGGCGATGTCATAGTGAAAGAGAACATCGTTGCCCAGCGTCGCTTGCCGGGGCTGCGTTCTATTTTTCAGATAAAGCGGTTCACAGACAGGTCCAGATAGTGAAATTTTTACTGTGCCGGTTAGCAAAGCGCGCCGCTAACGCCAAAGAAGGGCGTTTTTCGGGCTGTCCTTGGCCGTTTGGCGGCCCTGCCTGCAGGGTATCATGGACTTTTATGCGTTTTTGCAGAACAGGACAAGGTGCGGCGCCGTGGTGAAACCCTTCTTACGCAGTGGCAGTTTGGATGATGTGCTGGCTTTAGGCGAGAACGGGCAACCGGTCTACGCCTGCGCGCAGCAGCTGCGGGAAACCCTGCGCCTTCGCCGGCAGCAGCAGGCCGCCGACTGTCTGGCGATCCCCCAGCCGAACGAAAGCGGCACCCGCATCGACTGGTATGCGCCCTTCCCCGGCAAAGTCACCTCCTGGCTGGCGGCGAGCGATGCCCAGCGCGCGCAGGCGGTACGGCACCTGGAACACTGCCTGACGACCTTCCGCAGCCTGACGGAACAGGCCCTGGCGACCGATCACCCCAGCCATCGCCTGTTCGGCGCGCTGCTGGCCAAAGCGATGCACATACCCGACCCCAACCACGTTTACCTGGTGGACGATCGACCGGTGCTGACCTTCTGGGGCTTTATCAAGCCGCAGGCGCAGAGCCCGAACGATCCGTTGGCCTGCCTGCGCCCGATCGAAGCAGAGATGAAAGTCGAAGTGGAAAAACCGGCGCCGATCGCCGCCGCTCCGCGTAAACCGGTCGTTGTCGAACCGGTAAAACCGGCCCCGGCCGCCGAGCCCGAACCGGCGCCCGCCCCGGCAGCGCCTATCGAATCCCCTGCCGCTCGCCGGCGCCACGCTCTCTGGCTGTTGCCCGTACTGTTGCTTGGCAGTGCGGCGCTGGCCGCCTGGCTGCACCGCTCACCGCCGCCGCAACCGGCGATACCGGCTGAGGTACGGCATCCGGCGCCGCCGAAAAAAACCGCCGCGCCGTTGCCCAAGCTGCGCTTGCCGCTGGCGCACGCGACGCTGATGCCGCCGCCCCCGGCGCCGGCCATCCCGCAACCGCTGGACAAAAATGCGCTGGTGCTGCCGCCCGAGGCGGTGAAGGCCGGTTCCACCCGTTTCCTTAACGGCAAATGGCGCGCCACGGTGGCGCTGAAAGACCCGATTACCGGCAAGCGCCCCGGTCTGCAATACCGTCTGAACGGCGGCAAGGGCAGCGCCGTCATCGCCTACGGCGACGGCGTCAGCTGCCGGGTGGCGGTCGAAGCCGGGCTGATGCAGTCCGGCAATCTGGTGATCAACAGCCGCACCAAGGCGCGCTGCAGCGACGGCAGCCGCTACCAGATCCCGGAGATCGTCTGCCGCCAGGGCGAAACCGGCGCGGCAGAGTGCACCGGCCGCTACGATGCGGACACCACCTATCCCATGACGTTCAAGCGCGAGAGTAAATGATGCTGGCACCCCTTACGGACTACAAACACGGCATTACGCTGATCCAGGACAGCAGCATTCAGTTTCTGGACTTTGCCCTGACCCCGCGGCTGGACGCCGAGTTTCCCGGCAAATTCGTGCGCAAGACCGCCAGCGGCCCACTGCTGCGCCTGCAATGGGAGGCCGAGAGCGGCAAATATCAGCTGCCGGCCGAGGGTGGGCAAGCCGCCGAAGTGGTGCGGCCGGAGTTCAGCTACCCGCTGCAGCAGTCGCTGCGCCTGCTGGATAAGCTCTGGCTGCCGTTGCCGTTCTTGCGCTATACCGCCTCGGGGACATTTTTGTCGGGCCCGGATAACTGGGCTCGCCTGCAGGTGGTGCAGCTGGATGAACCGGATCAGGACGGCAACCTGCTGCGGGTGATGCTGGCCTTCGATACCCGCGCCGCCGCGCCCGGCCAGGAAGCGCTGGCGCCGGGCGAAAGCGATCTCGGCGCCGATCTGAGCTTCGCGCTGGCGCACCGCAACCACGAGCTGGGCGAGTTCCTCGATCTGACCTGGGTGGACGGCTGGCTGCGCGAGGCGTTCAGCCAGCGCGCCGCCGAGCGGGAACAGCGCGCCGAGGCGGAGATCAACGCCGGGCTGAAAACCTTCGAGTATCAGGCGCACTACCTCAACCTGCTGCACATGCTCGGCCATCAGCTGACGGTGCCGCAGATAAAAATGGCGGCGGCGACGCTGCAACAGCCGGCGATCGACGTCGATCTGGTGCTGGACGTCGGCAATTCTCACACCTGCGGCGTGCTGGTCGAAGACCATCCGGAAGAGAGCAACGGCCTGAAGCAAACCTATGAGCTGCAGCTGCGCTCGCTGTCCGAACCGCATCACGTCTACAACGAACTGTTCGAGAGCCGGGTGGAGTTTTCTCGGGCCGCGTTCGGCAAGCCGCATCTGTCGTTCCAGAGCGGACGCGACGACGCCTTCCAGTGGCCCTCCATCACCCGCGTCGGCCGTGAAGCCGCGCAATTGGCGCAGCGGCGAACGGGCCATGAAGGCACCACCGGCATCTCCAGCCCGCGCCGCTATCTGTGGGACGAAGAGCGCTATGCGCCCGGCTGGCGCTTCAACGAGCGGCACGAGCCGATGGCCGCCGCCGCGCCGTTGACCACCCTGATCAACGACGAAGGCGTGCCGCTGTCCGCCCTGCCGACGGCGCAACGGCTGCCGGTGTTCGCCGCCCATTACAGCCGCAGCGCGGTGATGACGCTGATGCTGAGCGAGCTGCTGGCGCAGGCGCTGATGCAGATCAACAGCATCGCCCAGCGCAGCCGCATGCCGAACGCCGCCGCGCCGCGCCGTTTGCGCGCCATCATTCTGACGCTGCCTTCGGCGATGCCGAAACCGGAGCGCGAGATTTTCCGCCGCCGCATGCAGGAGGCGATCGGGCTGGTGTGGAAGGCCCTCGGCTGGCACCCGCAGGATGCGCCGTTCGACGGCGCGCACGCCCGCTTCCCGGCGCCGCAGGTGCAGATGGAGTGGGACGAGGCCACCTGCGGTCAGATGGTCTATCTGTACAACGAAACCCAGGTGAACTTCGCCGGCCGCACCGACGCCTTCTTCGCCGCCATGGCTCGGCCCGACCGGCCGTTGGCGCCGGGTGAGCAGGCGGGAAAAACGCTGCGTATCGCCTCCATCGACATCGGCGGGGGCACCACGGATCTGGCGATCACGCACTATTCGCTCGACGACGGCGTGGGCAACAACATCAAAATCAACCCGCGCCTGCTGTTCCGCGAGGGCTTTAAAGTCGCCGGCGACGATATCCTGCTGGACGCCATCCAGCAGTTTATCCTGCCCGCCGTGCAGCAGGCATTAGAAGCCGCCGGCGTGAGCGCCGCCCCGGCGCTGATGGACAGGCTGTTCGGCAACGAAGGACGCATGGACGGGCTTTCCACCCTGCGTCAGCAGGCCGCGCTGCAGATCTTCATGCCCGCCGGACGCGCGCTGCTCGGCGCCTATGAAGAATACGACCCGCTGGACAACCGGGCGGAAATCGCCGCCAGCCTGGGCGATCTGCTGCCGCAGCCGCCGACGCCGCAGGTGCTGGCGTTTATCAACGGCGAAGTGCAGCGCGAAGCCGACAGCAACGCCTTCGATATCCTGCACACCCCGCTGGTGATCCGCCTGGCCGATCTGCACGCCGCCTTCTTGTCCGATCACATCGGCATCGGCCGCTGCCTGCGCCTGCTGGCCGAGGTGGTGGCGCTGTATACCTGCGACGTACTGCTGTTGACCGGCCGCCCGGCGCGTTTTCCCGGCGTGCAGGCGCTGCTGCGCCATCTGCAGCCGCTGCCCGCCAGCCGCATTCTGCCGCTCGAGGGGTATCACACCCGCAGCTGGTACCCGTTCAACAAACGCGGCCGCATCGACAACCCAAAATCCACCGCCGCGGTGGGCGCCATGCTGTGCCTGCTGGCGATCGACCTGCGGCTGGAGAGCTTTTACTTCAACGTCGGGGATTTCCAGCCCTACTCCACCATTCGTTATCTGGGCATGCTGGACGGTAACAACATGCTGGCGGACGATAACGTCTATTACCGCGACATCGATCTGGATCGCGCCGATTTCGCGCTCGATCCCGCCGGCAGCTTCCAGCTGCGCGGTCCGCTGCGCCTGGGATTCCGCCAGTTGGACAACGAACGCTGGCCAGCCTCGCCGCTCTATACGCTGACCATCAATGATGCCCAGCTGGCGCGCAAACTGGCCGGCGACGCGGTGATCAGCCTGCGGCTGGCCATCACCGCCAGCGCCGAGCAGGGCGCCGAGAGCGTCAAGATCGCGCAGGCGCTGCTGGCCGACGGCAGCCCCGTCCCGGCGCACCACCTGCAACTGAAACTCAATACCCTGGCTGCCAGCGCCTCCGGTGCGACCCACTACTGGATAGACAGCGGGAGCATTTACCCACGATGAACACACAAACCTTCGCCCCTGCGGCTCCGAATAACGCGCTCAGCGCCGGCATTTTGCAAGCTATCGGCTGGGTGGACGCTGCGCGCCGGCAGTCCGCCCGTTTGGAACAGGAGGCGGATCGCCTGACGCTGCGCCTGCGCCGTTGCCATAACCGCGCAGCACGGTTGGAAAACACATGCCCTGCGCAGGTCGCCATCGGTTTGTATGGCCACAACGCCGCCGCCAAGGCCCATCTGCTGGCGGCGCTGGCGCCTGGCGCAAAGCGCTTCAACGCGGACCTTTCGCTCGCGGTGCGCTACTGCACGGCGGCCGAGGCGGGGCCCGCCGAGTATCCGATCGCCCTCGCCCTGCTCAATGAAGCGCAGTGGCTGGCCATTGCGCTCGATGCCGCCGCGATGGGCGGTTTCCGGCTGGACTGGGACGCCCGCGCGATCGCCGGCCATCTGCAAACGTTGGCGCGCCACCGCCAAGCCATCGCCCCCGACGGCCTCAGCGACGGCGATGTGCTGGCGCTGTGGGATAGCCAACGCCGCCACGGCGTCAAGGGGCAACAGACGCTGGACAGGCATTTCTGGCCGCAGGCCGTGGCGCTGGCGCCGCAGCTGAGCATCGACGATCGCGCGCGCCTGTTTGCGCCGCTGTGGGGAGAGGAACCGACGCTGACGACGCATTATCGCCAGCTGGCACACACGCTGCATGCCCTCGGTGGCAGCCGGCAGGTTCATGCCCCGCGCCGCGCCTTGACGCTGCTGACCGCGAGCGCCGCACCGGAAAACACGGCAATCATCGTGATGGCCGAACACGGCGGTGAACGGGAGATCGCGCTGAGCGATCTGGTCTGGCTGACCGCCGAAGTCACCACCGTTCTGCCGCAAACCGCGCAGGCGGGCCTGCCCGCCGACGTGGCGCTGATCGACCTGCCCGGCAGCTGCGCCCGCCCGCAGGCGGAACCGACGCAGCGGCTGCAACAGGCGAAACGCGCCCATTTGCTGGCCCGCTGCGCGGACGGCCTGCACGCCAACCTGCTGCTGGTGGCCGATGCCGCCGCCACGCCGCAGGACGCCGCGCGCATCGGCCAGGCGCTCGCCGGTTGGGTCGACCACACCCAGGGGGAAACCCCGGCGCTGCGCCAGCGCCGCAAGCCCGGTTTAATCTGGGCGATCACGCCGTTCGACCCACGCCAGGAAGGCAAAGCGCGCCCTGACGACGCCGTTCAGCGCCAGGTCGGCGAACCCGGTGACAGCTGGGCCACACTGCTGGCGCTGGATGAGCAAGATTGCCGCCGCATGGTGAACTACCTGGCCGCACAGGCGCGCCCGGCACACAAGCAAGCGCGCCTGCTCGAGCTGCGCGAAGAGTTGCAGCGCGAGCTGACGGAAAGCCTGCTCGGCAACTGGCTCACCGCCGCCGATCCATACGCGGCCCAGCAACGCGCCCAACAGCTGCTGCGCGCGCTGCAGGCGCAGGCCGGCCGCCACGGCGAACTGCTGGAACGATTGTTGCCCCAGCGCGATACGCTGCGCCAGCTTTACCAGCAACAGCAGCACGCCGCGCCGACCCCGGCGACGCCTGCGCCGTTCGGGCTCGACATCGATCTGTTCGGCGCACCGGAAACCCCGGCGCCCGGCGAGCCCCCCACGTCACCCTTTGCCGCGCGGATATTCGCGGATTGGATCAACCATCTGCGCAGCCTGCCGGACAGCCGCCGCTTGCTGGATCTGCTCGGCGTCGACAAACCGCATCTCGAACTGCTGGTTGATGCGTTGATCGGCGCCGCCTGCCGCCAGCGGCTCGATGATGAGCTGGAGCGCGCGCTGTGCGCCGGCGGCCTGCCGGAACAGGGGGAAGATCGGCAGATCAGCCAGGCGTTGGCGCTGTTGGGCGACTTCGTCGCCTGGCTCGGCTTCCAGCGGCGCGATGCGGCAACGCGCCCCGAGAGCCGCGTCAATCCCGGCCAACCGATCTTTACCCCACCGCCGCAGCCGGCGGTGGACTGGAGCGGCCAGCAGCGGCTCACCCGGCTGGCACCGACGCCAACCAAAAATACCGCATTTTATATCTATGACTGGCTGATCGGCCTGCAGACCCTGCTGGCGGAAAATGCCGCGCAGGCGCAGCCCGCGCTGGCAGACGAGCAACGCGCCGCACTGGCGGCGATCGTCGCCGCCCTGCGCGCTGCGCCGTAGCGGGCGCCATCCGGGCCGGACACCGCCGCGCAGTCAGTGGCAGGCCGGCCCGGCCGACATCACTTCGCGGAAATGGGTGACCAGCGGGCGCAGGTTGGCCTTGTGCCACACGGCCCACAGCTGCGTGGTGTATTGCATCCAGGGCAGTTCGCGCAGCACTACGCCTTGCGGCGCGTTATGCCGCAGGCTGTGCTGGATCAACGTCATCCCCAACCCGGCGGCGACCAGCCCCAGCGCGGTCAGCGGCTCGCCCGCCTCCAGCCGGATATCCGGATCGAACCCGGCCTTCACACAGGCCGCCACGAAGTCGTCGCGCGAATGGGCATCCTCCTTGTGCAGCACCGAAATCCAGGCCTGATCGGTGAGATCCGCCGGCAGCAGCGTCTCTCGCTCCGCCAGCGGATGGGCCTGCGGCAAGGCCAACAGCATGCGATCGTCCAGCACCTGCGTATATTCAAAATCCGGATCCGCGCGATCCGGCACCGTATTGACCAGCGCCACGTCCAGGCTGCGCTGCCGCAGCCCTTCCAGCTGTATGAAAGAAGGCTGGCTGTAAAGCACGATGTGCACATCCGGCCGGGAAACCCGCAGCGACCGCAATGCGTTCGACAATACGCCGGAGTGCATCGCATTTTCGATATAGCCAATGCACAGCCCGCCGTCTTCCCCGCGCCCCAGACGACGCCCAAGCGACTCGAGCCGGGTGGCGTGCGTCAACAGCGCGCGGGTTTCGGCCAGAAACGTCTGGCCGTCGGCGGTCAGGCGGATGCGCTGCTGATTACGTTCGAACAGCATCAATCCGAGGCGCTCCTCAAGCTGGGAAATCTGCCGGCTCAGCGGTGACTGGGAAATGTGCAGCCGTTCGGCGGCGCGGCCGACGTGCTCTTCTTCCGCCACCGCCACAAAGTATTTCAACTGACGTAAATCGATCATGTGAGACCTCAAAGGACTTAACTTAGACAAATTATGTCCTATCAAGTCACAACTTGCCAAGTTATCTTTAGCCTCGTGACGGGGCAGACGCTGTATGAGCCCCACTAGTTTCCCTGAAAAGATAACGTATTGAGGATTCACCATGAGCATCAAAAATATTTTACCCGGCAAGATCGGTTTGGGCGGCGCGCCGCTCGGCAATATGTTCCGCGCCATTCCAGAAGAAGAAGCGCTGGCTACCGTAACCAGCGCCTGGGACTTGGGCATCCGCTACTTCGACACCGCACCGCTTTACGGTTCCGGCCTGTCGGAAATTCGCATGGGCGAAGCGCTCTCTCAGTATCCACGCGATGAGTTCGTGCTGAGCACCAAAGTGGGCCGCATCATGCTGGACGAAATGGAAGATCCCGCCGCCCGCGATCTGGGTGAGAAAGGCGGCCTGTTCGAACACGGTTTGAAAAACAAGATCCTGAACGACTACTCGGAAGACGGCACGCTTCGCTCCATTGAACACAGCCTGAAGCGTCTTAAAACCGACCGTCTGGATATCGTCTGGATCCACGACGTCGCTCAGGATTTCTACGGCGACAGCTGGCTGGAACAGTTCAATATCGCCCGTACCGGCGCCTTCCGCGCACTGTCCCGCCTGCGTGACGAAGGCGTGATCAAAGCCTGGGGCCTCGGGGTCAACCGCGTCGAGCCTTGCGAACTGACGCTGGCGCTTGATGAGCCGAAACCGGATGCCTTCCTGCTGGCCGGCCGCTACAGCCTGCTGGATCACGAACGCGCCCTGCAACGCCTGATGCCGGAAGCGCTGGAACAGAATGTCGATATCGTCGTCGGCGGCCCATACAGCTCCGGTGTGCTGGCCGGCGGCGAACATTTCGAATATCAGAAAGCGTCCCCGGCTATTCGCCAGCAAGTCGCGAAAATCAAAGAGATCGCCGCTCGCTTCCAGGTAGACGTCAAAGCCGCTGCGCTGCAATTCGCGCTGGCTAACCCGGCCGTCGCCGCCGTGATCCCCGGTTCGAGCCGTCCTGGCCGCATGGCCGAAGATCTGGCTGCGCTGGATGCAGTGATCCCGGCTGAGTTCTGGGCGGAGATGCGCCGTCAGAAACTGGTGGCCGACAACGCGCCGCTGCCGATTCGTTAAGTTTTATGGGGCCGGTCCCCGGCCCCATTACCCACATGACAGAGTGATATACATGATGAAACTGGATCTTTCAGGCAAAGTCGCCGTCGTCAGCGGCTCCACCTCCGGCATCGGTCTCGGCATCGCGCGCGGGCTTGCCAAAACGGGCGCCACCGTGGTGATCGTCGGCCGTCAGAAAGCCGGAGTCGATAACGCCATCGCCGACATCAGCGCCAACGTGCCCGGCGCGCAGGTACGCGGCGTGGTCGCCGATCTCGGCACCGAACAAGGGGCTGCAACCCTGTTCGCCGCGGAGCCGAAAGCCGACGTGCTGGTCAACAACCTCGGTATTTTCAACGATAAAGACTTCTTTACCGTGCCCGACAGCGAGTGGATGCACTTCTATAACGTCAACGTTCTCTCGGGCGTGCGTCTGGCGCGCCACTACGCGCAGAGCATGACCGAACAGGGCTGGGGACGCATTATTTTCGTGTCGTCCGAATCCGGCGTCGCCATACCGGCGGATATGATCAACTACGGCGTGACCAAAAGCGCCAACCTGGCGGTATCTCACGGCCTGGCGAAACGCCTCGCCGGCACCGGCGTGACGGTCAACGCCATCCTGCCAGGGCCAACCTTTACCGAAGGCCTGCAGGAGATGCTGGCGGAAGCGGCGGCCAAATCCGGGCGCAGCGCGCGCGATCAGGCCGACGAGTTCGTTAAAACCGAACGCCCAAGCTCCATCATTCAACGCGCGGCGGACGTCGATGAAGTGGCCAACCTGGCCGTTTACCTTGCGTCTCCGCTGTCTTCGGCCACTACCGGCGCTGCGCTGCGCGTAGACGGCGGCGTCGTCGACACCCTGGCAATGTAATTCCGTACCCTAAACCGATATCAAGAGAGAAAGAAAATGGCTACTACATCCGTATCTATGAACATCCCGGCATCCGCCGACACCGTATGGCAACTGATCGGCGGCTTCGACGCCCTGCCTGACTGGCTGCCGTTCATTCCGAAAAGCGTCGTTTCTGAAGGCGGCCGCGTGCGCACTTTGACGACCTCTGACGGCGGCACCGTTATCGAGCGGCTGGAAGCGTTCGACAACCGTCAACGCAGCTACAGCTACTCCATCATGCAGGCGCCGTTCCCAGTGGTGAATTACCTGTCCACCCTGTCGGTACACGCCACCGACGACGCCAACGTGGCGCGCGTGGAATGGTCGGGCAGCTTCACGCCGGTCAATATCAGCGACGACGAAGCCGTCGCCCTGTTCCATGGCATCTACCAGGATGGCCTGGATGCGCTGAGCGGCAACTTCCCGCGCTAATGCGTGAACACTCCGCACGCTTACGGCCGATGGTGAAAACCATCGGCCATTTTTTTGCTTTAGCTCTGGAGCAGGATAAATCCGCCAGCGCCGTTTATGCTGTAAAGGAGACTTCCGTTTGAGGAGATGGCCGTGCGCCCTTTCAGCCTGAAGACTATCGACCATGTGGTGCTGCGCGTGCGCGATATGCAGAAAAGCCTGCATTTTTATACCCGGATCGTCGGCTGTGATATCGCCAAACAGCGGCCGGATTTGGGGCTGATGCACCTGCGCGCCGGAGCGGCCATGATCGATCTGGTGGATATTAACGGCGTGTTGGGGAAAAAAGGCGGCACGGCGCCCGATCCTCACCGGCAAAATGTCGATCACATCTGCCTGCGCATCGATCCTTTCAACGAGGACGAGCTGTTGGCCTATCTGCGATCGCAGGGGATCGGCGTTGATCCCGCCGAATCGCGCTATGGCGCTGAAGGCGACGGCCCGTCCATTTATTTCAGCGATCCGGACGGCAATCGCGTGGAATTGAAGGGGCCGGCGATCGGCTAGATCCTGGCGCTCCCGTTGATGTCGGACAGCCGTTGGCGATCCGTCACCCGCAGTGATTTGTTTTTAAATTGAATGATGCCGTCCGCCGCGAGCTGCGCCAGCGCGCGGCTCAGCTGTCTGACGGAGATGCCCAATCTCGCCGCCAGCGCCTCCCGGTTTTCCAGCTCAATCAATTCCCCTTCGTTCTTTATCTTGAATAATAAAAATTTTCGCAGTTTATACTCCGCCGTAAAAACGCCGTTCGCATGCAGCAAAGAGGCATTCAGCAGCTTATTGCTCAATTGCCGGCAGATAAAGGTGAGGAACGCCGGGTCGCTCAGGGCGTGATTGTTGATGGCCTCTATCGGTGCCGCGAGGAGCAGCGCGTCGGTCACCGCCTGCACGGTGCTGAACAGCGTGCGCTGCGCCTGGGAGAACAGCTCCAGATCGCCAATCACCGAGAAATCCGTTTCGAAGGAAAAGACAATGTGCGCGCCATTCACATCAAAATTCTCAACCTGCAATTTTCCCTGCACGAGAAAAAACAGGTGGGTCAAACGATCGCTTTGCGTCACCAGGTATTCGCCGGCTTCGACGTTGACCAGGCGCAGTGCGGCGAGCAGCGTGGGCGAAAGCGCCGTTCGCAGATCGTGAGCGTCGATAAAAGCTTCTTTTAGCTTGCTGTCACCGACCGTTTTCAAGGCGATTCACTCCCAGGGCTCATCCTTAAACGTCTCACATCCTCGCTTTCGACTGCGTTCAGCATAGCCGACGCGCTTCAGAACGAAAAAGGACATCTGACCTTTTTTGCCTTAGGTCGTCTGGGTACTTTCTCCGCATAGCCCACCCGAGGAGATGGCCATGCGACATATTTTGATAGATACCGATACTGCTTCCGACGATGCCGTCGCGCTGCTGATGGCGTTGCGCGCACCCGACGTGAAGGTGGAAGCGATCACCACCGTCGCGGGAAACTGCCCGCTTGAACAGTGCGTCAAAAATGCACTTATCTGCGTGGAAAAAGCGGGAACCTATGCGCCTCCGGTTTATGCCGGCATGGCGAAACCGCTTTTCCGAACGCGCTATCATTCGCACCATATTCACGGCGAAGACGGCATGGGCGACATGGCCTTGCCCGATCCGCGCCAGAGCGCCGAACCCGTTCATGCCGTGGACGCCATCATCGACTGCGCCGCACGGCTCAATGGCGAGCTGGAAATCGTCACCCTCGGGCCGTTGACCAATCTCGCGATGGCGGTGCTGAAAGCGCCCACGCTGGCCGAAAAAGTGAAGAGGGTTTATGTGATGGGCGGTTCCGGGCTGATGCCCGGCAATATCACCCCGCTGGCCGAATTTAATCTTTACGCCGATGCCGAGGCCGCGCATCTGGTGCTCACTGCCGGGCTGCCACTCACCCTCGTTGGCTGGGAGATCGGCATGGGGGAAGCATTTATCAACGAACGCGATATAGAGCGATTGAATAATCTCGGCGAACTGGGGCGCTTTGCCGTGCGCTGCAATCGCACGCTGATGGCGTTCAACGCCATGCGCACCGAACGTAAAGGCTTTGATTTGCCCGATCCGACCACCATGGCGGTGGCGCTCTACCCGGACATCGTCGAAACCAGTCTGGAGGCGTATTCCTGGGTTGAATATAAAAGTGAAAGGTCTTACGGCCATTACGTCATCGATTCCACCCACCTGACCGGCGAACCGGCCAATGCGCGCGTGATCACCCGCATCAAACCCGGCCTGTTTAAAGAAAAACTGTTCTCGTTGTTATCTCAGCCGTTAATGAAATAAGTGGCCCGTATGAAATTCGATCCAAGAAAATTGAAGAAAGTGGAATTACACGTCCATTTGGATACCTGTTTAAGCTACCACTATGTCAAAAAGGTCGACCCGCAAATAACCAGAGCGGCATTTAATCGGCAATTTATCGCGCCGAAGCGATGCGCCGATCTGGGGAACTTTTTAAGCAAGATAGCGCCGCAAATAGATCTATTACAGACACGCCAGGCGATAACGCTGGCCGTCGAGGACTTATTCGCGCAGTTGGCGGCGGATAATATCATCTATGCCGAGCTGCGCTTCGCGCCGCTGCTGCATACCCGGCTGGGATTAACCGGCGAAGCGGTGGTCGAGACGGTGCTGGCGGCCATGCATCACGCATCACGGGCTTACGGCATCGCCGCCGGGCTGATCCTGTGCACGCTGCGACATTTCGACGCGGCCGCCAGCCTGCAAACGGCGAAACTGGTTATCGATTATCAGGGAAGCGGCGTGGTGGCGCTGGATTTGGCCGCCGATGAAGCGCGTTACCCGCTGGCCAATCACGTAGCGGCCTTTCGGGCGGTGCGCGAAGCCGGCGGCAACGTCATCGCCCACGCCGGCGAGGCGAAGGGCGCCGACAGCGTACGGGAAACTCTGGAGCAGCTACAGGTGTCGCGCATCGGCCACGGCGTCAGGAGCATCGAGGATGCTGCCCTTATCGAGCGTCTGATAGCCACCGGCGTCCTGCTCGAGATCTGCCCCAGCTGCAATCTCGTCTGCAATCTGTTCGACAGCATCGACGATCATCCGATAGATCGGCTGAAAAGGATGGGAGTGCGGCTGAACGTGAATACCGATGCGCGCACCGTCGCCGACACCACGCTGAACAAGGAGTACCAGCTGTTGCATGACGCCTTCGGCTGGCAGGATGACGATTTTAACCGCAGCAACCGACAGGCGCTGGAGGCGAGTTTTCTCGACGGAAACACTAAAATGAAATTAATGAATCAGCTCAAGGCCGGGCCAATGTGACCCGGCACGTGTCAAGGCTGAGCGGGTTTTAACGCCCCTGCGCCGCCAGCGCCTGGGCACAGGCCCAGGCCGAACTCCAGGCCCACTGGAAGTTGTAGCCACCCAGCCACCCGGTCACGTCCACCACTTCGCCGATGAAATAGAGCCCCGGCACCTTGTGGGCCTCCATCGTCTTGGAAGAAAGTTCGTTGGTGTCGACGCCGCCGAGCGTCACTTCCGCCGTGCGGTAGCCTTCGGTGCCGTTCGGCTGCACGCGCCAGTTCTGCAACAGATCAACCAGCGCCGCTTGTTGCGGCGCATTCAGCTGCTTCAGCGTCGCCTCCGGCAGTTGTCCCAGGGTCTGCAAGCACTCCACCAGCCGCTTCGGCAAATGCAGCGCCAGAGTGTTTTTCAGGCTTTGGTTCGGGTGCTCTTGGCGTTGGTTATCCAGGAAGCCCGCCAGATCCAGCTCAGGAAGTAAGTTAACGCTCACATACTCACCCGGTTGCCAGTAGCTGGACAGCTGCAATACCGCCGGGCCGGAGAGACCGCGATGGGTGAACAGGATGCTTTCACGGAAGCTGACGCCGTTCTCGGCGGTGATCACCGCCGGCACCGACACGCCGGACAGCGTTTGCACATGCTCCAGCAGCGGCTTATGCAGGGTAAAAGGCACCAGCCCGGCGCGCGTCGGCAGCACCCTGAGGCCGAACTGCTCCGCCAGTTTGTAACCGAACGGCGAGGCGCCCAACCCCGGCATGGATAATCCGCCGCTGGCCACCACAAGTGAGCGAGCACTTACTTTTTCGCCATTGAGCGCCAGCTGGTAGCCGTTCTCGGTTTTCTCCACGCCCAGCACTTCGCTGCGCAGGCGCATCGTCACCTGACCCAGCTCGCACTCTTTGACCAGCAGATCCACCACCTGCTGCGCCGAGTCGTCGCAGAACAGCTGCCCCAGCGTTTTTTCATGGTAGGCGATGCCGTAGCGGTTGATCAGATCGATGAAGTCCCACTGGGTGTAGCGCGCCAGCGCCGACTTGCAGAAGTGCGGGTTGTTCGACAGATAGGCCGCCGGTTCGGCGTACATGTTGGTAAAGTTGCAGCGCCCGCCGCCGGACATCAGGATCTTGCGGCCCGGTTTTTTGCCGTTGTCGAGCAGCAACACGCGGCAACCGAGTTGCCCCGCCTGCGCGGCGCAAAACATGCCGGCGGCACCCGCCCCAATCACTACGACATCAAACTGTTCCACCTGAGCCTCACTTATCAAAACCACAATCGCGACAAAAGAGCGCCATATTACGCCGTTTCGCCGCCGGTCACCGCCAAATTCACGGCGGCAGATTGTAAAGCCCCGGCGCCGTCAACGCCACAGTAAGAAAATATTACAGAGGTCAGAGGAGAATAACGCGTTGATATTCAATATTTTTGTTATAGGCGCGTCATCGTTTCGTCATGTCCAAATCAAAAAAACGTCATATTTTCCTTTTCCCCGGCCCCGGTTGTCACTGATAATGCGCGGCGTTCATGTCCACAAACTGGCGTAACGCTTATGCTGCATTTGTTCGCTGGCCTGGATTTCCATACCGGCCTGATGTTAATTCTCGCATTGTTGTTCGTGTTGTTTTATGAAGCCATCAACGGTTTTCATGATACGGCCAATGCGGTCGCTACAGTTATTTATACCCGCGCCATGCGCTCGCAACTTGCGGTCGTGATGGCAGGTTTGTTCAACTTTCTTGGCGTAATGCTCGGCGGTTTGAGTGTTGCTTACGCCATCGTCCACTTGCTGCCTACCGATCTGTTGTTGAACGTCAGTTCAGCACACGGATTAGCCATGGTCTTCTCCATGCTGTTGGCGGCAATCATCTGGAACCTCGGCACCTGGTATTTCGGTCTGCCGGCCTCCAGTTCCCATACGCTGATAGGCGCAATCATCGGTGTCGGTTTAACCAACGCCCTGATGACCCACACTTCGGTGGTGGATGCGCTTAACGTCCCGAAAATGATTGGTATTTTCCTTTCTCTGCTGTTCTCGCCGCTGGTCGGCATGATGGTGGCGGGAGTGATGGTGTTCGCCTTGCGCCGCTATTGGAGTGGCACCAAGAAACGCCAGCGTATCCACATGACCCCTGCGGAACGTGAAAAGGTCGACGGCAAACGCAAGCCGCCGTTCTGGACCCGTATCGCGCTGATCCTGTCGGCGATTGGCGTCAGCTTCTCGCACGGCGCCAACGACGGCCAGAAAGGCATCGGCCTTATCATGCTGGTGTTGATCGGCGTTGCGCCGGCCGGCTTCGTGGTCAATATGAATGCAACCGGTTATGACATCACCCGTACGCGTGACGCCGTGACCCACCTGCAGCAATATTACCAGCAGCACGGCGACGCGCTGTCGCATGCGGTGTCGCTGACGCCGCTGGTGCCAAGCCCGGATGACGAAGCTGCGTCTGGCAAACCGGCCGAGTTCCACTGTGACAGTTCGCGCGCCATGCCGGCGATCGAGCTGGCTCAGGGCATGCTGACCAACCTGCAAAGCTACGATCAGCTGACGGTTGACCAGCGCAGCCACCTGCGCCGCCTGCTGATGTGCGTGACCGACACGGCGGATAAAGTCGCCAAGCTGCCGGAAACCTCATCCGCCGACCAGCGCTTCCTGAAGAACCTGCGTCAGGATCTGCTGCAGACCGTCGAGTACGCGCCGATGTGGATCATCGTCGCCGTCGCGCTGGCGCTGTCGCTCGGTACCATGGTGGGCTGGAAACGCGTGGCCACCACCATCGGCGAGAAGATCGGCAAGAAAGGCATGACCTACGCCCAGGGCGTATCGGCCCAGATGACCGCGGCGCTGTCGATCGGCGTGGCGAGCTATACCGGCATGCCGGTCTCCACCACCCACGTCCTCTCTTCGGCGGTTGCCGGGACGATGATCGTGGACGGCGGCGGCGTGCAGAGCAAAACCGTGAAGAACATCCTGTTGGCCTGGGTACTGACCCTGCCAATCTCGATTCTGCTTTCCGGTGCGCTGTATTGGATTGCGTTGAAGCTGATCTAAGCGATAAGCATCATGAGGAAGGCGGCCGCAGGGCCGCCTTTTTTTTGCCTGCATCAAGGGAAACAGAAAGGCATTAATACCAAATCATCATCGCTATCAGGCAGATGACCACCAGGCCGCACAGGGCCGAGGTCAGCATAAACTGCCCGCGCACCCGCTCACAGCGGCGAATAAACTCCGGATCGTGGTGTTCGACATAGCGCTGCGCAAAGATATAGCGCACCAGCCTCAGTTGCTTGCTGGGTTGGCCGTGGGCGGTGAAGAAGCCGCCGCCGTCGACGTATTGGTACAGCAACGGGTCACAGCCGCGCAATACCACCAGCAACGCGCGCAGAGAAGAGTAATACCGCACCATGTTTACCACACACACCACACATAAGGCCCAAAACAGCGCGACGGTACTGATCATGATTACCCCCTCAAGGCGTTGTTATCCGCGGCCATCCGCCGGGTCCAACCGCCCTACCTCATTACCCGATACTCTGCTGGAGCTTACCGCTCTCATCCCCTTTTTTTGCCTGCACGAGCCACGCCCATAACCCACCGCCTCCGAAGACGTTGCCGCACCGCACGATGAGATTTGCACGGCATGGTTCTACTCAGAGGAGAAATGGTGAGGCCCATATCCATCATTGTAGGTTAATGGAACGCAAACTGGCCTGAGCAGTGGATAAAATTTACCGCCCTGTACCGAAAAGTCACCTGCCGGGGCGTTATAAGCGATAACCGTCCGTTTCGATTATGTCGCTTTTCTGGATAGTCTATCCCGCGCCACGCCGCTGATCTTTCCCCCCACGCTGGCTAGACTCAGGTTTCCGTTACGCTCATCCAAGGAAACTGTTATGGCAAACCATTCAATCAAGGGAAAAACCGTCCTCATCGCCGGCGGTGCCAAAAACCTCGGCGGGCTGATCGCACGCGATTTGGCTGAACAAGGCGCCAAAGCGGTGGTGATCCACTACAACAGCGCCGCTTCCAAAGCCGAAGCGGAGAAAACCGTCGCCGCCATTCAGGCCGCCGGGGCGCAAGGTGTCGCGCTGCAGGCCGATCTCACCACCGCAGGCGCGGTCGAGAAGCTGTTCGCCGATGCGGTCGCCGCCGTCGGCAAGCCGGATATCGCCATCAATACCGTCGGCAAGGTGCTGAAAAAGCCGCTGATCGACATCAGCGAAGCCGAGTACGACGAGATGACGGCGGTCAACGCCAAAACCGCGTTCTTCTTCCTGAAAGAAGCGGGTAAGCACCTTAACGACAACGGCAAAATCTGCACGCTGGTCACCTCGCTGCTCGGCGCCTTCACGCCGTTCTACGCCGCTTACGCCGGCACCAAAGCGCCGGTGGAGCACTTCACCCGCGCCGCCGCCAAGGAGTTCGGCGAGCGCGGCATCTCCGTGACGGCGGTCGGCCCCGGCCCGATGGATACCCCGTTCTTCTACCCGGCAGAGGGTGCGGACGCCGTGGCCTACCACAAGACGGCGGCGGCGCTGTCGCCATTCAGCCAAACCGGCCTGACCGATATCGAAGACGTGGTGCCGTTCATCCGTCATCTGGTCAGCGACGGCTGGTGGATAACCGGCCAAACCATCCTGATCAACGGCGGCTACACCACCAAATAAACCCGGCGGGGGCACCTATCGCCCCCGCACCTGCTCGCGCGCAACCGCGCCATGCGGCTACACTCTCTGTCAGAAACGGCGCCAAGGAACAGCAGGTCAACGAGATGGACAGATTCAATCAATACCGCGTATTCGTACAGGTGGCGGAAATGGGCAGCTTTATCCGGGCGGCCCATGCGCTGGAGGTGCCGCGCGCCTCGGTCTCCGCCGCCGTGCAGCAATTGGAAACGCAGCTGGGCGTGCGCCTGCTGCACCGCACCACGCGGCAGGTGCGGCTGACCGCCGACGGCGAACAGCTGCTCGAGCGGCTGCGCCCGCTGCTGGCCGAAGTGGAAGACATCGATCAGTCATTTCAGGCCAGCCAACGGCAGGCCTCCGGACGGCTCAGCGTCGACGTGCCGAGCCGCATCGCCCGCCGGCTGATCGCCCCGGCGCTGCCCGGCTTGCTGCGGCGCCATCCTCACCTGCAGCTGGTGCTCGGCTCCGCCGATCGCGCCATCGATCTGGTACAGGAGGGGGTCGACTGCGCGGTGCGCGTCGGCGATCTGCACGACAGCAGCCTGGTGATGCGCCCGCTCGGCCATATCGCGCTGATCAACTGCGCCAGCCCCGCCTACCTGAGCGAATTCGGTCATCCGCTCCACCCCGGCGATCTTGCCGAGGGGCACTGGAGCATCGGCTACGCCTCGCCCAAGACCGGCCGCGAATCCCCCTGGGAATACCTGACCGGCGACGGCCCTACGCAACGGCTCGAACTGCCCAGCCGGGTGGTGGTCAACAACGCCGAAAGCTATATCGCCTGCTGCCTCGCCGGGCTGGGGCTGATGCAAATCCCGCGCTACGACGTGCAACACCTGCTCGACGCCGGTGAACTGGTGGAAGTCCTGCCCGGTTACCGCGCTACCTCTATGCCGATCGCCCTGATCTACCCCCATCGCCGCCAGCGCTCAAGGCGCCTGGCGGTGTTTCATGAGTGGTTTGAAAGCCTGCTGCAGCCGCATCTGGAGCGCTGATTGCACATTTAGCGCTATACTTTGTTTAATAACGCTTATAATTCAAGCGGTCAGACCGTTAAAACCCGCATAACCCATAGGCTTTTACGCCACGCGGGTGTACAACAAAAGGTATCGTGCGCAGAGATTTTCGATGCGGCGCAGTGTGATCGCCCCAACATATCATTGCGTTATCCGAATGATACTATGGAACCAACAGCGCCAGGCGGGTACACGGAACGCCTGCTAACCCTTTTTAATCGGCATGTTTATGGAAGGAGTATTCTTATGGCTTACAAACACATATTGATCGCGGTAGACCTATCCCCGGAAAGCAAGATCCTGGTAGAAAAAGCCGTCTCTATGGCGCGGCCGTATAACGCCAAAGTTTCTCTGATCCACGTCGATGTCAACTATTCCGACCTCTATACCGGCCTTATCGACGTCAATCTCGGCGACATGCAAAAACGCATCTCTGAAGAAACCCATCAGGCGCTGACCGAGCTGTCGCAAAACGCCGGCTACCCGATCACCGAGACCCTGAGCGGCAGCGGCGATCTGGCGCAGGTGCTGGTGGACGCCATCAAGAAATACGATATGGACCTGGTGCTGTGCGGCCACCATCAGGACTTCTGGAGCAAGCTGATGTCTTCCGCGCGCCAGCTGATCAATACCGTGCACATCGATATGCTGATCGTGCCGCTGCGCGATGAAGAAGACGAATAAAGTAAGCGTTTGCTAACTTAACTGACCAACGCCCGCGCCCTGCGGGCGTTTTTCATGCCGCCACGCCGATTAATCGCTTGATAATCAACCGCCCTCCGATGATATAGTCGCTAAAGACACAACATCCTCCCCCGAGCATCGCCTATACCCATATTTATAAGAAATAGCGGGGGAAATTTAATGCGAAAAGGAGTTATCCATGGAATATGCCGTATCGGTAGAGTCTTTCCTGTCCTCGTTACAACGCCATAACCCTCACCAGCCGGAATATCTGCAGGCGGTGCGCGAAGTGTTCACCTCGCTGTGGCCGTTTATCGAGCGCAACCCGCGCTATCGCGAACAGGCGCTGCTGGAGCGCCTGGTGGAGCCCGAGCGTATCATTCAGTTCCGCGTCAGCTGGGTGGACGATCGCGGCCAGGTGCAGGTCAACCGCGCCTTCCGCGTGCAGTTCAACTCGGCCATCGGCCCCTACAAGGGCGGCATGCGCTTCCACCCATCGGTAAACCTGTCGATCCTGAAGTTCCTCGGCTTTGAGCAGACCTTCAAGAATGCGCTGACCACCCTGCCGATGGGCGGCGGCAAAGGCGGCTCCGATTTCGATCCCAAGGGCAAAAGCCAGGGCGAGATCATGCGCTTCTGCCAGGCACTGATGACCGAGCTGTATCGCCACTTGGGCCCGGACACCGACGTGCCGGCCGGGGACATCGGCGTCGGCGGCCGTGAAGTCGGCTTTATGGCCGGCATGATGAAAAAACTGTCCAACAACACCGCCTGCGTGTTTACCGGCAAGGGCCTCTCCTTCGGCGGCAGCCTGATCCGCCCCGAGGCGACCGGCTACGGCCTGGTGTACTTTACCGACGCCATGCTGCAGCGCCACGGCCTGGGCTTTGAGGGCATGCGGGTGGCGGTATCCGGCTCCGGCAACGTGGCGCAGTACACCATCGAGAAAGCGCTGGAACTGGACGCGCGCGTGATCACCGTATCGGATTCCGGCGGCACCCTGGTGGACGAAGACGGTTTCACCACCGAGAAGCTGGCGCACCTGGCGGAGATCAAAAACCAGCGTTACGGCCGGGTGGCGGACTATGCCCGTGAGCGCGGTCTGACGTATCTGGCGGGCCAGCAGCCGTGGAGCGTGCCGGTGGATATCGCCCTGCCGTGCGCCACCCAGAACGAGCTGGATCTCGAGGCGGCGCAGACGCTGATCCGCAACGGGGTGAAAGCGGTGGCGGAAGGCGCCAACATGCCGACCACCATCCAGGCCACCGACGCCTTCCTTGACGCCGGGGTGCTGTTCGCGCCCGGCAAGGCGGCCAACGCCGGCGGCGTGGCCACCTCGGGGCTGGAGATGGCGCAAAACGCCGCGCGCATCGGCTGGCGGGCGGAAAAAGTGGATGTACGTTTACAACATATCATGGCGGATATTCACCATGCCTGCGTGGAATACGGCGGCGAGGGCAAGCAAACCCACTATGTACACGGCGCGAATATCGCCGGTTTCGTTAAGGTTGCGGAGGCGATGCTGGCGCAGGGCGTGCTGTAATCGGGCGCAATGGTGATCTTGTTCACACATCGATTAAATGCTTCAATGCCGGCCTCTGCGCCGGCATTTTTTTCCGCGTCCAAGCCATCAAAATGATGCATATACGTTAATTAAAAGTTAATAAAAAGTTATTTGCAGCCGTTTTGTTGGTAGTAAATTTACCACCGCCAAATAATTAAACATTTATTTAACACTAAATACGCCAATATTTTACTTAAATGTGCGCAGATCACATTTCGTTAACTTCGGCTACACCCCCTCTTCCATTCCTTTGTAATCTGCAGCGGTGGAAAAACCGCCACCCCTACAGATAAAAAAAGGTACAGCTAATGAAATTTAACCTCGCATTATTAAATGCATGTGTGGTTTCTGCGTGCATGTTATCGACAACACCTGTGTTCGCCGCTGATAAATATGAGATTGCCGTGGTCGCCAAAGTGACCGGCATTCCGTGGTTCAACCGCATGGAAGTGGGCGTCAACGAAGCGGCGAAAAAACTCGACGTCAACGCCTACCAGACCGGCCCTTCTACGCCGGATCCGGCCGCACAGGTCAAGGTGATTGAGGATCTGATCGCCAAGAACGTCAACGCCATCATCGTGGTGCCGAACGACGCCAAAGTGCTGGAGCCGGTGCTGAAAAAAGCGCGCGACAAAGGCATCGTGGTGCTGACCCATGAATCCCCGGACCAACAGATCGGCCAGTGGGACATCGAGACCATCGACAGCGAGAAATACGCGCAGGCCAACGTCGATGAACTGGCGAAAGACATGGGCGGCAAAGGCGGCTACGCGATCTACGTCGGCTCGCTGACCGTGCCGCTGCACAACGCCTGGGCCGATTCCGCCATCAAGTATCAGAAAGAAAAATACCCGGACATGTTTGAAGTCACCTCGCGCTTGCCGGTGGCGGAAAGCATCGACAAATCCTACGCCACCACGCTGGATCTGATGAAAACCTATCCGCAGATGAAGGGCATCATCGGCTTCGGTTCGCTCGGCCCAATCGGCGCCGGCCAGGCGGTGGCCAAGAAGCGCGCCAAGGACAAAATCGCGGTGGTGGGCATCGCCATGCCGGCGCAGGCCGCCCCTTATCTGATGCGCGGCGACATCAAGAAAGCGCTGCTGTGGGATCCGAAAGACGCCGGTTATGCGCTGGTGACGGTGGCCGACCAGCTGCTGCAGGGCAAGGACGTGAACAAAGACCTGTCGATCGAGGGCCTCGGCAAGGCCGACGTCGATATGGAACACAAAGTGATTCGGTTTAATAAGATTTTGGAAGTGACCAAAGACAACGCCAAATCGCTCGGATTCTGATTTTTCGCGTAATTTCGCTACACCGGGAAAGTAGTTAAACCCTCGTAGGGGCGCAGCCTGCTGCGCCCAGGGCTTCGGCCGCTACGCAAGCACAGGTTAACGTTATGACAGCCTCCCCCGCATTTATCACCCTGGAGAATATCAGCAAGCGATTCCCAGGCGTGCTGGCATTAGACCAGATCAACCTGACGCTGAATAAAGGCGAAGTGCACTGCCTGGCCGGGCAAAACGGCTGCGGCAAAAGCACCATCATTAAAATCATCTCCGGCGTCTATCAGCCGGAAAAAGGCGCCAATATTTCGCTGGAAGGCAAACTCTTCCACGCCCTGACGCCGCAGCTGTCCGGTTATTACGGCATACAGGTGATCTACCAGGACCTGTCGCTGTTCCCTAACCTGACGGTGGCGGAAAACATCGCCATCCACCGTTACCTGCCCGGCGGCCGCTTCTGGGTGCGCAAGCGATTGATGCGCCAGACGGCGCTGGACGCCATGGCGCGGGTCGGCGTGCGTATCGATCCCGATAAAAAGGTGGAAAAACTGTCGATCGCCGATCGGCAGCTGGTGGCGATTTGCCGCGCCATCGCCGCCGAGGCGCGGTTGGTTATCATGGACGAACCGACCGCCTCGCTGACCCGCCAGGAGGTCGACGGCCTGCTGCGGGTGGTCAACGAGCTGAAGGCGGCCGGCATCTGCGTGGTGTTCGTCAGCCACCGATTGGATGAAGTGATGGAAGTCGCCGATCGCATCAGCGTGATGCGCGACGGCAAGCTGGTGGGCACCTGGCCGGCCAGCGAACTGGACAGCCATGAACTGGCGTTCCTGATGACCGGCCAACGCTTCCACTACAGCCCGCTGCCGCCGCTGCCGCCGGCCGAACAGGCGCCGCTGCTCGAGGTGCGCAACCTCAGCCGCGGCGAAAAATACCGCAACATCAATCTGGCGCTGCGCGGCGGCGAGATCGTCTCGATCGTCGGCCTGCTCGGCGCCGGCCGCACCGAACTGTGCCTCAGCCTGTTTGGCATGACGCGGCCGGACAGCGGCGAGATCCGCATCGAGGGCCAAGCGGTGCAGCTGCACAACAACCGCGAAGCGGTGCGCCACGGCATCGGCTATGTGTCGGAGGATCGTCTGACGCAGGGGTTGATCATGGAGCAATCGATCTACGACAACACCATCGTCACCGTCTTCGATCGGCTGCATACCTCGCTCGGGCTGCTGGATCACGCCAAGGCGACCGAGCTGGTCAACCGGCTGATCCGCGATTTGAACATCAAGGTGTCCGACAGCGCATTGCCGGTGAAAACCCTGTCCGGCGGCAACGCCCAGCGCATCGCCATCGCCAAATGGGTCGCGACCCAGCCGAAGATCCTGATCCTCGACTCGCCCACCGTCGGCGTCGACATCGCCAACAAAGAGGGGATCTACCAGATCGCCCGCGATCTGGCGCAGCTGGGCATGGCGGTGCTGATGATCTGCGACGAGATCCCGGAAGCCTATTACAACAGCCATCGGGTGATGGTGATGCGCAAGGGCGAGCTGATCGCCGAATTCGCGCCGCACCAGAGTACCGAACAACAGATCGCCGAGGTGGTGAATGGATAAGTCATTATTGGCCCGCCTGGCCGGGCGGCACGAGTTTTATCTCGGCCTGCTGGTGCTGCTGCTGGCGATCGGCCTGAGCGCCGGCACCGATGAGTTTCTGACGCTCGGCAACCTGACCGACGTCGCCACCAGCTACGCCATTCTCGGCATTCTGGCCTGCGGGCTGTTCGTGGTGCTGATCGCCGGCGGCATCGACATTTCGTTCCCGGCGATCACCGCCATCGCCCAATACGTGATGGCCAGCTGGGTAATCCAGCACGGCGGCAGCTTCCCGCTGGCGTTCGCCCTGGCGATCGGCGTCGGCCTGCTGCTCGGGTTGGTGAACGGTTTCCTGGTGTATTGGCTCAAGGTGCCGGCGATCATCATCACCATCGCCACCCTTAACCTGTTCTACGGCCTGCTGGTATACGCCACCAACGGCACCTGGCTGTACGGCTTCCCGGACTGGTTCATGAACGGCATCAACTGGTTCTCGTTCCAGGGCGCCGACGGCTACGACTACGGCCTGACGCTGCCGCTGCTGTGCCTGCTGGCGACCATCGTCGTCACCGGCGTGCTGATGAACCGCACCCGGCTGGGACGCCAGATCTACGCCATGGGCGGCAATCGCGACGCGGCGTCGCGCCTGGGGTTGAACCTGCTGCGGCTGCATTTTTGCGTCTACGGCTATATGGGCATTCTGGCCGGCGTCGCGGCGGTGGTGCAGGCGCAAATCACCCAGTCGGTGGCGCCCAACTCGCTGCTCGGTTTCGAGCTGACGGTATTGGCGGCGGTGGTGCTGGGCGGCACCAGCATGAGCGGCGGCCGCGGATCGTTGACCGGCACCCTGCTCGGCGTGGTGCTGCTGGCCTTCCTGCAAAACGGGCTGACGCTGCTCAGCGTCTCGGCCTATTGGCACCAGGTATTCAGCGGCGCGATCATTTTGATCAGCATCAGCACCACCGCCTGGAACGAAAAACGCAAGCTGCTCAAGGAGATCTGACATGACGCAGTTAACTCGGTTGATCCCAAACGATCGGATCATTCGCCTGCAGGGCGCGATCATCATCGCGGTGGCGCTGCTGTTCGCCGGGCTGCTCGGATCGCGCTTCTTCAGCCTCGGCAACTTCCAGTCGATCGCCTCGCAGCTGCCGATCCTCGGCCTGCTGGCGCTCGGCATGGGCATCACCATGCTGACCGGCGGCATCAACCTGTCGATCATCGCCGGCGCCAACGCCTGTTCGCTGGTGATGGCGGCGATCATCGTCAGCCATCCCGACCAGCCGCTGTTCCTGGCGCTGGCGCTGTTGGCCGGCCTGTTGGTGGCGGTGGCGATCGGCGCGCTGAACGGCGTGCTGGTAGCCTGGATCGGCGTTTCGCCGATCCTCGCCTCGCTCGGCACCATGACGCTGATCACCGGCCTGAACATCCTGCTGTCCAACGGCGCGGTGATCTCCGGCTTCCCGGCGGCGATTCAATTTCTCGGCAGCGGCGCCGTGCTCGGCGTACCGGTGGCGCTGATCCTGTTCCTGCTGGTGGCGGTCGGTCTGTGGCTGCTGCTGGAGCACACCACGCTGGGCCGCAGCCTGTACCTGATCGGCTCCAACGAGCAGGCCACCCGCTTTAGCGGCGTGAACACCGCGCGGGTGCAGATCGCGGTGTACATCCTGTCGGCGCTGCTCGGCTGGGGCGCCGCGCTGCTGATGATGGCCAAGTTCAACTCGGCCAAGGCCGGCTACGGCGAATCTTATCTGCTGGTGACCATTCTGGCCTCGGTGCTGGGCGGCATCAACCCGGACGGCGGTTTCGGCCGCATTCTGGGGCTGGTGCTGGCGCTGATCGTGCTGCAAATGTTGGAAAGCGGCCTCAATTTGCTGGGGGTCAGCAGCTACCTGACCATGGCCCTTTGGGGCGGCGTGCTGATCCTGTTTATCGCGTTACAGAATCGAAAAGCTTAGGAGAAAACAGATAATGGCGAGCTATTTTATTGGCGTAGATGTGGGCACCGGAAGCGCGCGCGCAGGCGTATTCGATCTCAATGGGCGCATGGTCGGCCAGGCCAGCCGGGCCATCGATCTGTACCGGCCGAAGGCGGATTTCGTCGAGCAGTCGTCGGATAACATCTGGCAGGCGGTGTGCAATGCGGTGCGCGACGCGGTCAACCAGGCCGACATCAACCCGATCCAGGTCAAGGGGTTGGGCTTCGACGCCACCTGTTCGCTGGTGGTGCTGGATAAAGAGGGCAAGCCGCTGACCGTCAGCCCCTCCGGCCGTACCGAGCAGAACATCATCGTGTGGATGGATCACCGGGCGATCGCCCAGGCCGAGCGCATCAACGCCACCAAACACCGGGTGCTGGACTTCGTCGGCGGCATCATTTCGCCGGAGATGCAGACGCCGAAACTGCTGTGGTTGAAACAGCACATGCCCACCACCTGGGCCAACGCCGGCTACCTGTTCGATCTGCCGGACTTTCTCACCTGGCGCGCCACCCAGGACGCCACCCGTTCGCTGTGCTCGACGGTGTGCAAGTGGACCTATCTCGGCCACGAGCAGCGTTGGGACAAGAGCTACTTCCAGCAGATCGGGCTGGAAGACGTGCTGGAACATGACGCGGCCAAGATCGGCAGCGACGTTAAAATGATGGGTGAGCCGCTGGGCCACGGTCTGACCCAGCGTGCCGCCAGCGAGATGGGGCTGATCGCCGGCACGGCGGTGAGCGTATCGATCATCGACGCGCACGCCGGCACCCTCGGCACGCTGGGCGCCACCGGCGTCTCCGGCGAGGTGGCCGACTTCAATCGCCGCGTCGCGCTGATCGGCGGCACCTCCACCGGCCATATGGCGATGTCGCGCACCGCGCGCTTTATCGGCGGCGTCTGGGGGCCGTATTACTCGGCGATCCTGCCGGAATACTGGCTGAACGAGGGCGGCCAGTCCGCCACCGGCGCGCTGATCGACCACGTCATCCAGTCGCACCCGTGCTATCAGGAGCTGCTGGCGCAGGCGAAAACCCAGGGCCAGACCATCTATGAGGTGCTGAACGCCATTCTGCGCCGCATGGCCGGCGAGCCGGAGAACATCGCCTTCCTGACGCAGGACATTCATATGCTGCCGTACTTCCACGGCAACCGCTCGCCGCGCGCCAACCCGACGCTGACCGGCATCCTGACCGGGCTGAAGCTGTCGCGCACGCCGGAGGACATGGCGCTGCACTACCTGGCCACCATTCAGGCCATCGCGCTCGGCACTCGCCACATCATCGAAACCATGAACCACAGCGGCTACAGCATCGACACCATCATGGCCAGCGGCGGCGGCACCAAGAACCCGATCTTCGTGCAGGAGCACGCCAACGCCACCGGCTGCGCCATGCTGCTGCCGGAGGAGAGCGAGGCGATGCTGCTGGGCGGCGCGATGATGGGCACCGTGGCGGCCGGCGTGTTCGACACCTTGCCGGAGGCGATGAGCGCCATGAGCCGCATCGGCAAGACGGTCACGCCGCAGACCAACCAGATAAAAAGCTACTACGATCGCAAATACCGGGTGTTCCACGAGCTGTACAACGACCACATGAAATACCGCCGGTTGATGCAGGAGGAGGCGTGATGCAGCAGGAGTGGCGGCAGGCCGTACAGGGCTGGCAAACCTACAGCCAGGAGCTGGCGCAGCTGGGCGAACGCCTCGACGCGCACACCTGGCAGCGGCTGCTGGCGCTGCTGGCCGACTGCCGCGGTAAAATCGCCGTCACCGGCGTCGGCACCTCGGGGATTGCGGCGCGCAAGATAGCCCATATGCTGGCCTGCGTGGAGCGGCCGGCGGTCTATCTCGACGCCACCGGCGCGGCGCACGGCGATCTGGGCTTCCTGCGCGCCGACGATCTGCTGATCCTGATCTCGCGCGGCGGCAATTCCGACGAGCTGACCCGCCTGCTGCCGACGCTGCAGGCCAAGGGGGTGACGCTGATCGCGGTGACGGAAAACCCGCATTCCGCCATCGCGCAGGCGGCGCAGCTGACGATCGCTACCGGGGTGCAGAAGGAGATAGATCCGCTGAACATGCTGGCCACCACCTCAATTGTGCTGGTGTTGGCGATCTTCGACGCCGCCTGCGCCTGCCTGATGGCGCGCAGCGGTTACGACAAGAGCGCCTTGCTGGCGGTGCATCCGGGCGGCGGCGTGGGGAAAAGTTTGCGAGAGGAAAATTGAGAGCCCGACACGGCGGGCCCGGCAGACATTACAGCGGCATGTAGATATCGAAACGGTGGCTTTTGGTCAGCGTGGCGGCGTGCGCCGGCACGTCGGCCAGCGGCGGCGCGTAGTCCGGGCGTTTCACCACCACGCGCTTGGTGGCCAAACGGCGCGCCGGTTCCAGCAGGCCGTCGGCGTCATCGTCGCTGCCCACCAGCGATTGAAACACCCGCATCTCTTTCTTCACCAGCGCGCTTTTCTGCTTGTGCGGGAACATCGGATCGAGATACACCACCTCGGGACGCGGGCTGAGATCCGCCAGCGCTGTCAGGCTGGAGGCGTGCAGCAGCGTCAGGCGCTCGCGCAGCCACGGGCCGATTTCCGCATCCTGATAGCCGCGCTGCAGGCCGTCGTCCAGCAACGCCGCCACCACCGGATTGCGCTCCAGCATCCGCACCCGGCAGCCCAGCGCCGCCAGCACGAAGGCGTCGCGCCCCAGCCCGGCGGTGGCGTCCACCACGTCCGGCAGGTAGCTGCCCTTGATGCCGACCGCTTTGGCCACCGCCTCGCCGCGGCCGCCGCCGAAGCGGCGCCGGTGCGCCATGGCGCCGGAGACGAAATCGACGTAGATCCCGCCGAGCTTCGGCTCGTCGCGCTTGCGCAGCTCCAGCCGCTGCGGGGTCAGTACCAGCGCCATCGGCGCGTCGTCGTCGGACGTCAGCCGCCAGCGCTGCGCCAAAACAGACAAGGCGCCGGGATCGGCGCCTGCTTCACACAATAAACACACGCTCACGTGTCGGGTTATCCTTTAATGCCGTAATGGCGCAGCATAGCATCCAGCTGCGGCTCGCGGCCACGGAAGCGTTTGAACAGCGCCATCGGCTCTTCCGAACCGCCGCGCGACAGGATGTTGTCGAGGAAGGATTTGCCGGTCTCGGCGTTGAAAATCCCCTCTTCTTCGAAGCGCGAGTAAGCGTCGGCCGACAGCACTTCCGCCCACAGGTAGCTGTAGTAACCTGCCGCGTAGCCGCCGGCGAAGATGTGGCTGAAGGCGTGCGGGAAGCGGCCCCAGCTAGGCGATGGCACCACCGCCACCATTTTCTTCACTTCCGCCAGCGTCGGCAGGATCTGCGCCCCTTTCTCCGGGCTGTATTCGAAGTGCATGCGGAAATCGAACAGGCCGAACTCCAGCTGGCGCAGGATAAACAGCGCCGCCTGGTAATTCTTGGCCGCCAGCAGCTTGTCGAGCATTTCCTTCGGCAGCGGCTCGCCGCTCTGATAGTGGCCGGAGATAAACGCCAGCGCTTCCGGCTCCCAGCACCAGTTTTCCATAAACTGGCTCGGCAGCTCGACCGCATCCCACGGCACCCCGTTGATGCCGGAGACGCCGGCGGTATCGATCTGCGTCAGCATGTGATGCAGACCGTGGCCGAATTCGTGGAACAGCGTGGTCACTTCGTTATGGGTGAACAGCGCCGGCTGATCGCCCAGCGGACGGTTGAAGTTGCAGGTCAGGTAAGCGACCGGTTTTTGCAGCGTGCCGTCGGCCTTGCGCAGGCTGCCGACGCAGTCGTCCATCCAGGCGCCGCCGCGTTTGTTTTCGCGGGCGTACAGATCGAGGTAGAAGCTGCCGCGCAGCTCGCCGTCGGCGTCGAACAGATCGAAGAAGCGCACGTCCGGATGCCAGGTATCGACGTCTTTACGCTCTTTGGCGGTGATGCCGTAGATGCGTTTCACCACTTCGAACAGCCCTTCCACCACCCGCTGTTCCGGGAAGTACGGGCGCAGCTGCTCGTCGCTGATGGAGAACAGGTGCTGTTTCTGTTTTTCGCCGTAATAGGTGATGTCCCAGGCTTCGAGCTCGTCCACGCCATAGTGCTGTTTGGCGAAGGCGCGCAGCTGCGCCAGCTCCTGCTCGGCCTGCGGGCGGGCGCGTTTGGCCAGATCGCTCAGGAAGCCGATCACCTGCTCCGGGCTTTCCGCCATCTTGGTCGCCAGCGACTTGTCGGCGTAGGTGGCAAAGCCCAACAGTTGAGCCAGCTCATGGCGCAGCGCCAGCGTTTCCGCCATCACTTCGCTGTTGTCCCATTTGCCGGCGTTCGGCCCCTGATCGGAGGCGCGGGTGGCGAAGGCGCGGTACATCTCTTCACGCAACGCGCGGTTGTCGGCGTAGGTCAGCACCGGCAGGTAGCTCGGCATGTCCAGCGTCAGCAGCCAGCCGTCCTGCTCTTTGGCCTGCGCCATCGCCTGGGCCTGCGCCAGGGCGCTTTCCGGCAGGCCGCTCAGCTCGGCTTCGTCGGTAATCAGTTTGCTCCAGCCCATGGTGGCGTCGAGCACGTTGTTGCTGTAGGTAGAGCCCAGCTCGGACAGGCGCGCGACGATCTCGCCGTAGCGCTGCTGTTTGTCCGCCGACAGGCCGATGCCCGACAGCTCGAAGTCGCGCAGCTCATTTTCTACCGCCTTGCGCTGCGGCACGCTCAGCGTCTCGAACGCCGCGCCCTCTTTCAGGCTGCGGTAGGCCTGGTACAGCCCTTCGTGCTGGCCACGCCAGGTGCCGTACTCGGACAGCAGCGGCAGCGCCTGCTCATAGGCGGCGCGCAGCTCCGGGCTGTTTTTCACCGAGTTCAGGTGCCCGATCGGCGACCAGATGCGCGACAGACGATCGTCCGACTCCGCCAACGGCTGACACAGATTGTCCCAGGTGAACGGGCCCGGCTGCGCGACCACGCGCTCTACCGCGGCGCGGCAGTCCGCCAGCGCGGATTGCACCGCAGGCACGATATCTTCAGGGCGGATCGCCGAGAAAGGCGGCAGGGAAAACGGGGTCAGCAACGGATTTGTCATAGGGCAGTCCTGATTAGCGTTGGGCCCGCCACACGGGCGAGCCTTAAAATGCGTATGAATCTCTAACATGGAGCCAGACAGCAGGAAAATCAATGCCCGGCGTTGATCGTTCGTGCCTTAAATGGCGCTTTGGCGGATGCGGGCGGCCAGCGCCGCCAGCTGTTCGTCGTCGGCGCGCGCGGCGTCGTGGGAGGAGATATAGCCCTCGTAGCGTTCGAAAAACTTCGGCGAGGTCGATTCGATCGGCCGCCACTGCTCCAGCGATGCGGTGCCGTGCAGCGGGATCAGTTTGGCGTGCACATGGTCGACGCCGTAACCTTCGAACACCATGCCGCAGCGGCCGACGTCGTCGAACGCGCGGTCCAGCTGCTTCGCCACCCGCTTGGTCGCCAGCATCAACGCGCTCAGCACCTCGTCCGGCAGATCAAACGCGTAGCTCGGGTGGTGCGCCTTGGGGATCACCACGCTGAAACCGTCGGTGTTGGGAAAGATAGACAGGAACGCCAGATGGTCGTCGTCTTCCCAGATTTTATGGCACGGCGCCTTGCCCGCCACGATGTCGCAAAAAATGCAGCTCATCCTTTCCCCTTGTGATTCACAGCGTTTCAACCCATTCGAACTCTTCGAACACCAGCCACATGTCCGGCGCAAAAGTGCCCTCGCGGGTAAAGAACTCTTGATGCCCCTGGCGCCAAAACGCCAGGCTTTTGTCGCCTTCGCCCTCTTTGGCCGCCATCTCGGCGGTCACCCGATCGTAGCGCACCAGGCGCAGCGCCAGGGTTCTGATCACGCAGGCCGGTTCGCCGCGGCCATCAAGAACGATGCTGTAATCGCCGATCCGCGGGGTTTGTTCCCGACGATAGCTCGCATAGGAACTGCAGGTGGCGGTTTTATCCCCGCTCAGCACCAATCCCAGCAGTTCGTCGGCTAACGCGGGGCCGTCGCCGAACGCCCAGCGTGCCGCGTCGGGGTAATTCGCCAAAATCGCCTGTTTGCTCATCGTCCTGTCCCTTTCTGTTAACGTCTGCGGCAACGGAGTCCGGTTTTTCCCGGCCAGACAGTTTATACTGTGCAGATTATAAGCCTTATTGCATTGAATGCTCCGCCTGCGGAGCACAAGGAACCGCCACCCGTCATGTTAAGTTATCGCCACAGTTTCCACGCCGGCAACCACGCCGACGTGCTCAAGCACACCGTTCAGAGCCTGATCATCGAGTCGCTGAAGGAAAAAGAGAAGCCGTTCCTGTATCTGGATACCCACTCGGGCGCGGGCCGTTATCAGCTCAGCGGCGAACACGCCGAGCGCACCGGCGAATACCTGGAAGGCATCGGTTTGCTGTGGCAACGCGACGATCTGCCGGAAGAGCTGGCGGCCTACATGAGCGTGGTGCACAACTTCAACCGTTCCGGCACGCTGCGCTACTATCCCGGCTCGCCGCTGATCGCCCGCCAGCTGCTGCGCCCGCAGGATAAAATCCACCTGACCGAGCTGCACCCGAGCGACTACCCGCTGCTGCGCAGCGAATTCCAGAAAGACGAGCGCGCCAAAGTGCAGCGCGCCGACGGCTATCAGCAGCTGAAATCCCAGCTGCCGCCCCTGTCGCGCCGCGGCCTGATCCTGATGGACCCGCCGTATGAAATGAAGACCGATTACCAGGACGTGGTCAAAGGCATTCAGGAAGGCTACAAGCGTTTCGCCACCGGCACCTATGCGCTGTGGTACCCGGTGGTAATGCGCCAGCAGATCAAACGCATGCTGCGCGATCTGGAAGCCACCGGCATTCGCCGCATCCTGCAGATCGAGCTGGCGGTGAAACCCGACAGCGATCAGCGCGGCATGACCGCCTCCGGCATGATCGTCATCAACCCGCCGTGGAAGCTGGAACAGCAGATGAAGAACGTGCTGCCGTGGCTGCACAAGGTGCTGGTGCCGTCGGGCATCGGTCACCATCTGGTAAACTGGGTGGTACCGGAATAATCCCCATCAGGGCGCGGTTTGCCGCGCCCTGCGTCCACCTATCGCAGCCATCGACGCAATCTTTGCGACAAACCCCGGTCAGGCGTTAAACTCTTACCCTCTTCAAATTCACAACTCATGGAAATCCCAGATGACGAAACATTACGATTATCTAGCAATTGGCGGCGGCAGCGGCGGTATCGCATCGATCAACCGGGCAGCCATGTACGGCCAAAAGTGTGCGCTGATTGAAGCCAAAGAGCTGGGCGGCACCTGTGTAAACGTGGGTTGTGTACCGAAAAAAGTCATGTGGCACGCGGCGCAGATCGCCGAGGCTATCCATCAGTACGGCCCGGACTACGGCTTCGACACCACCGTCAACGCCTTCGACTGGAAAAAGCTGGTCGCCAACCGCACCGCCTATATCGATCGCATCCACAACTCCTACGATAACGTGCTGGGCAAGAACAAGGTCGACGTGATCAAAGGCTTCGCGCGCTTCGTGGATGCGCACACCGTGGAAGTGAACGGCGAGACCATCACCGCCGACCACATCCTGATCGCCACCGGCGGCCGCCCGAGCCATCCGGCTATTCCGGGCGCCGAATACGGCATCGACTCCGACGGTTTCTTTGAGCTGGACGCCATGCCGAAGCGCGTCGCCGTAGTCGGCGCCGGCTATATCGCCGTAGAGATCGCCGGCGTGCTGAACGCGCTGGGCGCGGAAACGCACCTGTTCGTGCGCAAGCACGCGCCGCTGCGCACCTTCGATCCGATGATCGTCGAAACCCTGGTGGAAGTGATGAACACCGAAGGGCCGAGCCTGCACACCGAATCGGTGCCGAAAGCGATCGTCAAGAACGCCGACGGCAGCCTGACGCTGCAGCTGGAAAACGGCAAAGCATTCACCGTCGACTGCCTGATCTGGGCCATCGGCCGCGAACCGGCGACCGACAACCTGAACCTCGGCGTTACCGGGGTGAAAACCAACGAGAAAGGCTACATCGACGTCGATAAGTTCCAGAACACCAACGTTAAAGGCATCTACGCGGTGGGTGACAACACCGGCGCGGTAGAGCTGACCCCGGTCGCCGTGGCCGCCGGCCGCCGTCTGTCCGAGCGCCTGTTCAACAACAAGCCGGACGAACACCTGGACTACAGCAACATCGCCACCGTGGTGTTCAGCCACCCGCCGATCGGTACCGTCGGCCTGACCGAGCCGGAAGCCATCGAGAAGTTCGGTGCGGACAATGTGAAGGTGTACAAATCCTCCTTCACCGCCATGTACAGCGCCGTGACACAGCACCGCCAGCCGTGCCGCATGAAGCTGGTGTGCGCGGGTAAAGAAGAGAAAATCGTCGGCCTGCACGGCATCGGCTTCGGCATGGACGAGATCCTGCAGGGCTTCGCGGTAGCGGTGAAGATGGGCGCCACCAAGAAGGACTTCGACAACACCGTGGCGATCCACCCGACCGCGGCGGAAGAGTTCGTCACCATGCGCTGAGGCGCAACTTCGCCGGGTTCCGGCGCGTAACAGGCCAGGCGCGAAAGCGTCTGGCTTTTTTATTTATCCCGCTCGCCTCACGGCGCCCGGCGGTAATGATCGCGAAGAAACACCGGCAAATCGTTCGCCGGTGAAGCAAAGGGCACCTGATAGAGCATATCGCCGACAAAACCGCGATGATAGGTCGCGTGGTTGACGACATGCAGCACGATTTCCTGGCGCGTCATGCGGCCTTCCCCCCCGCCGACGAACTCGAAATGCACCACCTGCGCCAGCGCCTCCGGCGACCAGCTGTCCACCTGTTCGATATACCAGCGGTCCATTTCCTCCACCGCGCACCGCAAGTCGTCAAGCGCAGGCGTTTGCTCGGTGTTGCGCGCGAGGTAGCCATGCTTGCGGCCTTGCAGATGGTGCCTGAAGATATCGTCCACCACGTACACGTGATTCAGAGTGTGCACCATATTGCCGAAACGGGTCGGGCGCGGCCGCAGCGCTTCGCCCTCCGGCAAGGCCGCCACGCAGTCAAAGGTCAAGGCATTCGCCCAGGCTTTGTAACGCACCAGCATTTTCAAGGTATCGATGGCCGTTGCAGACATACTGTTCACTCCTTATCGGATGAAAATCGATATTCCGTTCAGCCGCACGCGGGTGCGGCGGCGCGTGCTACGCCGTGCCAATCCCATGCAGCCGGCCTTCGACCTGAGTGCGCGTATTGCCGCCCACCCAAATCCGGCCGCTCTCGTCGCGGGTGACATGCACGCGCCCGTTGCGCCCACGGCAGCGGCCCTGAGCGGCGATATAGCCGCCGCTGACCACGCCGCTTGCAAACAGCCACTGAGCCAGCGAGGCATTGAGGCTGCCGGTGACCGGATCTTCGACGATAGCGCCAAGGTGATCGCTCAAAAAAGCGCGCACCTCGAAGGCTGCGTCACCATCGGCATGTGGGCCGACGACGCCAATGTCCACTCTGCGCGGCCAGCTTCTCGCCGGCGTCAGGGAAAGCACCCGCTCGGCGCTGGCCAGCCGGATCCCCAGCCACCCCGGACCGTTATCGATCCAGGCGGCATCGAGCGCCTCCTCAGGCGCGATCCCCAAAAACCGCAGCGCGTCGGCCAACGCCGCTTCTGACGGCGCCCCGGAGCGAATCAACGGCGGCGCGGCAAAACACAGCCGTCCGGCCTCGCGGCGAATGCTCACCAATCCTGCCCCGCACTCCTGGATGATCTCCGCGTCATTACGCGGCGTACCGCCCGCAGTGAGCCAGGCATGACAACTGCCGAGCGTCGGGTGCCCGGCAAACGGCATTTCACGATCCAGCGTGAATATTCGCACCCGGTAATCCGCCTGTGAGTGCATAGGCGGCAGTAAAAAGGCCGTTTCCGACAGGTTGAACCAACGTGTCAAGCGCTGCATGTCCTCCGTAGACAACGCTCCGGCACCCGTAATCACCGCCAACGGATTGCCGGCGAGTGGCCCGGCGCCAAAGACATCCACCATCTGCATGCCAAAAACCATCGCTTCTCTCCTCAGGTTAACGCCGGGCGTGCATGATTACCCCCGCGATATCAACAGCTCCAGGCCCACACAAGCGAACAACAGCGCAAGCACTCCTTCAATCCAGCGCCTCACCCGGGTATAAAACGCGATCATCGGCGCCGTTGAGAACAGCAGGGCATACCCCCCGAAAATCGTTACGCCGAGCAACGCACACCCGCCGATAATCGCCGGTAAAACACCTTCAGGCGCCCCTTGTCGCAAACCCAGCGACATGATCGCCATCCAGGAGATGATGGCCTTGGGATTACCGAGATGCATCAGCACACCCTGCCGATACAACCTCTGATAAGATCGCGCGCTATCCCCTGCCGCTATGCCTGTCGAGACGGGAGACGCCCGTAATGCGGATCGGCCGGCGCGCAGCGCCAGATACAGCATATACACGCCGCCGACGATTTTGATGGCCCACAACGCCTGTGCATACGTGGCCAGCACGGCGGAAAGGCCGGTCGCTGCCAACAGTGCCCAGCACAGCGATCCGGTCACCACCCCGGCGGCCAGCATCAATGCGGGCCGCCGGCCGTCACGCATCGCCACGCCCATGATCGTCATGTTGCTGGGGCCGGGACTGGCGGTAGCGAGTAAATAGGCACCGTAAACCAACGCAAGCTGACTGACATTCATGGAAAGGCTCCGCTGACCCGACTTACGGCCGAGCCGTAGTTGAAAACACCGGGACTCCTCACCAACATAGTATGTGTTACACTTTTCGCCTATTTAAATAGTGTCACGTGACACTATATTCTTTCTCCGGAGAGCGAATATGCGGCTTCAATCCCCCTGGCAGCCCCGCCTGGCCAATGTGGAAGCCACTACCGTCGAACGGCTGGTGTTGGCGTTGGCTGACGACATTATCGAGGGCAAGCTGCAAGGGGGCGATCGTTTGCCGGCCCACCGTACGCTCGCCTGGCAATTGGCGATCGGTCTGGGCACGGTGACCAAAGCCTATGCCATCCTGGAGCGGCGTGGGTTGGTGCGCAGCGTGAAAGGCCGCGGGATGTTCGTGGCGATCCGCCGCGCCCGTGAAAAACGCGAAATCGATCTTTCATCCAATGCGCCGCCGGCGATGCTTACCAATCGTTTGCTGGCGCGCACGCTGGCCGGCATTGCGCGGAAAATGGATGCGGACCATCTGAACTTCTATTCCCCTCCGACCGGGCATCTGGAACACCGGCGTTTGTTGGCCCGCTGGCTCGAAAACGCCGGCGTCACGATTGAGCCGTCGCATCTGGCACTGACCAGCAATGCCCGCCAGGCGATTTCGCTGGCGTTTGACCTGGCCTGCGGGCCACGCGGCACGATACTGACCGAGAGGCTGACCTACCCCGGCGCGATTGCGCTGGCTCGACGCAAAGGCCATTGTTTGATCGGTGTCGATATCGATGCGCAAGGCATAGTGCCGCAGGCGCTGGCGAGCGCGCTCGAGCGTGTCTCCTCCGGCCATACCGCGGTCTATCTGACGCCGACGCTGCATAATCCGACAACCGCCACCATGAGCGCCGAGCGCAGGCAGGCTATCGTCGAGATATGCCGGCGGGCGAATGTCTGGATCATCGAGGATGGCGTGTACGCACTGGGTCACTCTGCGGCGCCTGCGCTCGCGGCTTTAGCGCCCGAGCGGGTGTTCCATGTCAACGGTTTGTCGAAAACGCTCGGCCCCGGATTGCGGATCGGCATGCTGACTCTGCCGCCCGGCATGCAAACTGCGGCGGAAGAAGCCTTGCAAGATCTTCCTTTCGCGCCTTCGCCACTGTCTTGCGCTGTGGTGGAGGAGTGGCTGTCCAGCGGCGCGATCGAGACGATACCGCAAGCGTTGCGCCATGAGGCTCAGCGAAGAGTACATCTGGCCACCTCGATATTCGATGCCGACGAATGTGTATCGCATCCCGACGCTTATCATGTCTGGCTGCCGATGCCGCGCGAAACCGCCGAGTCTGTGGCCACCGCCGCCGCATTGGCCAACGTAAAGGTGACGCCGCCGGACACCGTGATGGTAGACCGCGACGAACGTGCGACGGGCATTCGCCTGTGCCTGGGTTCCCCCTCGCCGGACGAGCTAACGGCAGGCCTGACGCAGCTGGCGCAGCTGTTGAAAGCGCATCGAAACGGCTGACAAACGGAAGAGAAAGGTTACGCGTACAGGCCGACCGGCCCAGGACTGTTCTTTTTGTGCGGTTTACTATTCCCTTCGCACCCGCCTGCTTTTTCTGCCATTATTCTGCCTGATAAATTAGCGGGACTGATACAAACCTCCCCGCGCCTCTGGAGAACGCCGATGCTGTTCAAACTATGCAAAACCCTTGCGATGGCCTGCGTGGCCCTGATTATCGCCCAGAGCAGCGCGCTCAGCTTTACCCTGGAAGTGGCGGGCAAGATCGACAACGTGACCGACCCGGTCAAAAAAAGCTATCTGTTCACCGATAAGCAGCTGTTGGCGATGCCGGTGCGCAGCATCACCACCTCCACCTCCTGGACGCCGCAGAGAAAATTTGAAGGGATTTCGGTGGCCGATATCCTGGAGCGCGTCGGCGCCAAGGGCGAGACGCTGACTTTCTACGCGCTGAACGATTATTACATCGACGTGCCGCTGTCCGACGTCAAGAAATACAACATGATCCTGGCCTACAGGATGGACGGGGAAATGCTGAAGCTCAGAAACTTCGGCCCGCTGTTCCTGGTTTACCCGCGCGACGCCGCCGGGCCTGAACTGAACTCGCCGTTGTACAATTCACGCTTTATCTGGCAAGTCGACAGGATCGTGATCAAATGAAGCTGACGACCTTTAAGAACGGCAGCAGGCTGGCGATCCCGGCCATCTTTGCCGCGCTGTTTTTAGTGGCTTCGACCGTCACGCTCTATTACTACAGCGCCACCCTGTCGAAAAAAGGGCTGTATGCCATCGCCGGCACGCAGGAGAACTACTCCTGGTCGATCGCCAAGTTCTCCATCAAGCTGGCGGAATTCGACACGTTCGTCGAGCAGCAAAGCCATGCCGCGCAGGTGGACAGCGACAACCTGCGGCTGCGGTTCGAAATCCTCTATTCGCGCTTTTACGTGCTGGAAACCGTCTCCGAATCCACGCAACCGCTGTACGCCGAGCCGGGCTACCCGGAAGTGGTCAAGCAGATGCGCCTGCAGATGGATCGCATCGATAAACTGCTGGATAACCCGAAAATCGACTTCAGCCAGGTTTTCGCGGCCATGAAGGCCATCAAGCCTTACGCCATCGAAATGGCCAACCTGACCGACCACGCCGAGGTGAAGCAGCGCACCGCCGCCTATGAGGACTACATCGAGAAACGGCACATCATTTTCTATGGGCTGGTGATCGTCATGTTCTCGGTGATCGCGCTGATCGCCATCACCCTGATCGTGTTCCGCCAGCAGCGGCTGACCATTCGCCAGCAGGCCAAGGCCATTGAGGCGGAGAAAGCGACACGCACCAAAAACGCCTTCCTCGGCGCCATCGGCCACGAGCTGCGCACCTCATTGCAGAGCGTGATGTCGGCCATCGACGTGCTGGTGAACACCCGGGTGTCGGCGGAGCATGCGGACACTTTCCAGCGGCTGGAGACCGCCGCGCAGCAAATCGAAAGCCAGATGAAGGATCTGACCGACTACGCGCACCTCGACAGCGGCATGATGGAATTGCGCATCGTGCCGTTCGACGCGCAGAAGCTGATCGCGGAAACCGCCAATGAAATCGCCACCCTGACCCGCAAAGAGCAGGTCAAACTGAGCTGCGAAGTGGAGTGCAGCCACCTGTTGGTGCACTCCGATCCGCTGCGCATCCGGCAGATTATCGTTAACCTGCTGACCAACGCCTACAAATACACCGAAAGCGGCAGCATTACGCTGCACAGCTGCCTGCGCCGCCAGCCGGGCGGCAATTCGTTGATCATCGAAGTGACCGACACCGGCATCGGTATCGAAAAAGACCAGCTCGATCAGATCTTCAAACCCTTTACCCAGTTGGATCAGTCGCATACCAAACAGTATGCCGGCGTGGGGATGGGGCTGGCGATCGTGCACGGCCTGGTGACGCTGCTCAACGGCACCATCACGGTGTACAGCGAAATCAAGAAAGGCAGCACCTTTATCGTCAGCATTCCGGTGCAGATCAGTGAAGAAGAACGCGCCGACGAACCCGCCGCCGCCAATGCCCCCCTGCAGCAAAAGCCGCAGCAGGTGCTGGTGGTGGATGACAACAAGTCGGTGGGTGACGCCTTTGCGGCGTTGTTGGACAAACTGGGCTATCAGCACGAACTGTGCGACTCGCCGGAGCGCGCGTTGCAGAAGCTGCTCAGACGCCCTTACGACGCGCTGTTGCTGGATCTGCAGATGCCGGGCATCGACGGCGCCGCCCTGGCCAGGCAGCTGCGCAATCGTCGCGGCCCCAACCGCCATGTGCCAATCATCGGCATCAGCGCCTATACGCCGGAGCAGCTGACGGCGGATCAGCGCGCCCTGTTCGATAACTACCTGATGAAACCGGTTCGGCTGGATGCGCTGTCGAGCGCGCTGGCCGAGGTGTTCCCCGCTAAAGATTAAAACAGCGTTGCAGTGCGGCTTCGATCACATGGAGCCGCACCGGTTTTTCATAAGGGCCGAGCACATCGTACTCGCGCATCGCCTGAGCGATCTCCGACTCGCGTCGGTCGGTGCCCAGTTCGCCGGTCAGCACCAGTACCGGCGCGTCCGGGTTGTCGGAGGCGCGGATGGTGGCGATACAGCGATCCGCCGTTTCCTCACCGATCAGCCAGTCCACCACGTAACCGTCGAACAGGCTTTGCTGCAACGCCTGGCAGAAGCTGTCGACATCGTAAAACGCCACGGCGTTGAAACCGCAGCCGCCGAGGTACTTGGCCAGCTCATCGGCCGCCTGATGCGAATCGTCCAATACCGCGATGCTCAACCGCTCGTCATCGCCGTAGCCGGGCCGGATTTCTATCAGTTCGACGCCGTAACGCAGACCTGTCGGCGCCTCATCGGCGCGATAGATATGCCATTGCCCCTCCACACGCAGCGCCACAAATTCCGCCGACCGCCCGGCAGAAAGTTCGTCGCCAATGTGCCCGACGCAAGGGATCGCCACTCCCGCCACGAAAAAGATGGCATCACGCGCCATGTTTGGCTCGGTCGTCTCGTGTTCGGCGCTCAAATCGGCGATCGCCGCCGGCGTTTCTCCCAACGCGGCCGCGACGCTGTTGATCTGTTCCAGCGTCCAGGGGCTTTGCCCTTTCAATTTGCGGTGCGCATGTGAAAAACTCAGATCCAAGATGCGGCTGAGTTCGCGGGCATGCTGACGTTTTCCAATCCCGTAATGTAAAAACAGCTCCCTGACCCGATTGGCAATCGACTGTGAATCGAATTTTTGATGATTGTTATCCATTTGTTCCTTCGATTTTTTTTACTGATTTATCAGTCGTTTTGATTATTTCTGCTGAAAAAGCCACACCTAAAACTAGCATCCCATGCAATTATGCGTTAAAAACGTTGCTTGACATACCATGTTGTATCGTCAAACATGGTATCAAAAGAGACATACAGCAATACACTATAAAAAATAACACCAGCACGATTTTTAATAATAACCATAGTAACACCAGGGAAAATTTGTTCCGTTGCCGCTACTGAGACGATGCTCACATCGCTTGGACTGCATAAGCAAAACGGGGCTTGAGCCTTTAGCGCTAATCTGTTTTACCCACTTTTAAGCCGGGATCCGTCAGGGTCCCGGTTTTTTATTGCCCTGGCGCCGCGCCATCATACGGACTCACCCCGCAGCCGCAAATAAAAACGGAGCCGGCATGCCGGCTCCGTTGACCCTGTAATGACCGCTTGGCTTAGAAGCGCCAGGTGAAACCGGCGTTGACGCTGTTGTCTTGGTGGTTCTGCGACAGCAGCCCGCCGTAGCCCAGCGACAGCGTGGCGTTCTCGTTCACCGCCACTTCCGCCCCCGCCTTCAGCACCATGCCGTCGCGCGACACCGGCACGCTGTCCACCACGAACGGCGCGTTGCCGCCGTTGAACCGCAGCCCGGTGCCACGCTCCAGCCCGCCGTACTGGTGTTGCCACCCCAGCTCGCTGCGCAGCGCCACCGTCGTGCCCGGGCTCACCTGCCACGCGGTGTCCGCACGCAGCCCCAGCGTCGACACCGTCGCGTCGGTGTGCTGCTTGTCGCCGCGCAGCGCCGCTGCGCCGCCGCTTTCCGCGATGCCGTTGTTTTCAAAGTTCACGTACGCCAGGTTGACGAACGGCTCCAGGTTCAGCCACTCACCCTTCACGCTGTAACCCGCTTCCGCGAACAGCTGCTCGGTGCGCGCGCTGTACTTCGCCGTGTCGCGGTCCGACTGCATCCCGTAGTTCACCGACCGTTTGGTGTCGATGCGGTGCCAGGTGT
>NZ_JBJNOO010000008.1:0-126674 GCF_052166595.1 Serratia sp. CY81684
CGTATACTACGCTTTTCGCCCGGAGAGTCAAGCGTTTATTTCGCTTTCTTCTCGCTGACCCGGCGGCTTGTCAGTCGTTGTTCCCGGTCAGTGGAGGCGCATTATAGGGAGTTCTCGGCGAGCCGCAACCCCTAATTGCAAAAAACTTTTCAAGCGCGGATTTTTTCAACAAAAGGGCGAAAAAGCGGCGAATTAATGTCACTTTTTCAGGCAAACAGCCATAAAAGCTGGCGATCACTGGAGTAAAATAGAAATAACGATGTCAGTAAGGACCCGCAGCCATGCCGTTAAATGCACAACAACAGGCCGCCCAACGCAATCTTTCTTATCTGCTTGCAGAAAAACTCGGCCAACAAATTCTGGCAGGCGATTATCAGGCCGGCAGCATCCTGCCTGGTGAAATGGAACTGGGCGAGCAATTCGGCGTCAGCCGCACCGCGGTGCGCGAAGCGGTAAAGATGTTAGCCGCCAAAGGCATGTTGTTGCCGCGCCCGCGCATTGGCACCCGCGTGATGCCGCAAAGCCAATGGAATTTCCTCGATCAAGATTTACTGACCTGGTGGATGACGCGGGAAAACTTCGATCAGGTGATGCAACACTTCCTTATCTTGCGCACCTCGCTGGAGCCGCAGGCCTGCGCGTTGGCGGCAAACCACGCCAGCCCGCAACAAACCAAGTTGCTGGCGGGGCTGATGGCGGAAATGCGCGCGCTGCATACCCAGTTTGATCGCGAGCGTTGGATCCAGGTCGATACCCAATTCCACCAGCTTATCTACGAGGCCAGCGGCAACCCGTTCCTGACCTCGTTCGCCAACCTGTTCAGTTCGGTGTACCAAAGCTACTTCCGCGCCATCACCGGCAATGAAGTGATCAAGCTGCGCCATCATCAGGCTATCGTCGATGCGATACTCGCCGGAGACAGCGCAGGCGCGCTCGTCGCCTGCCAGGTACTGCTGAAAGAGAAAGACTAGACACGCTCCCCGCTTATATATAGAAGAAAGAGACGAGGGACAGACGACCATTTAACCAGGACCGACCATGACCCAATCCGCGCGCAGTATGGCAGGACTACCGTGGATCGCCGCAATGGCGTTCTTTATGCAGGCGCTGGACGCCACTATCCTCAACACCGCGCTGCCGGCGATCGCCCAAAGCCTGGGGCGTTCGCCGCTGGCGATGCAATCGGCCGTCATCAGCTACACGCTGACGGTGGCGATGCTGATCCCGGTCAGCGGCTGGCTGGCGGATCGCTTCGGCACTCGACGGATATTTATCTTCGCCGTCACGTTATTCACCCTCGGTTCGCTGCTGTGCGCCTTGTCTCCTACGTTGAGCGTGCTGGTCGCCTCTCGCGTGCTGCAGGGCATCGGCGGCGCGATGATGATGCCGGTCGCGCGGCTGGCGCTGCTGCGCGCCTACCCGCGCAGCGAACTGTTGCCGGTGCTGAACTTCGTCACCATGCCCGGCCTGGTCGGGCCGATTCTCGGGCCGCTGCTGGGCGGCTGGCTGGTAACCTACGCCACCTGGCACTGGATTTTCCTGATCAATATCCCTATCGGTCTGCTCGGCATCTTCTATGCACGCAAATACATGCCGGACTTCACCACGCCCAAACGCCGCTTCGATTTCCTTGGCTTTATGCTGTTCGGCCTGAGTCTGGTGCTGATCTCTACCGGGCTGGAGCTGTTTGGCGAGCGGGTGCTGGCCAGCTACGTTTCACTGGGCATTCTGCTCAGCGGCTTCGTCATGCTGTTCGGCTACATCGCGCACGCCCGCCGTCATCCTCAGCCGCTGATCGGTCTCGACCTGTTCAAAACCCGCACCTTCTCGGTTGGCATCGCCGGTAACGTCGCCTCCAGGTTGGGCACCGGCTGCGTGCCGTTTTTAATGCCGCTCATGCTGCAGGTGGGCTTCGGCTACACGGCGATCGTCGCCGGTTGCATGATGGCGCCGACCGCCATCGGCTCGCTGATGGCGAAATCCACCGTCACTCAGGTGCTGCGCTGGTTTGGCTACCGCAAAACGCTGGTCGGCATCACCGTTATCATCGGGGTGCTGATCGCCCAGTTTGCCCTGCAAAGCCCGGGCATGCCGCTGTGGCTGATGATCCTGCCGCTGTTCGTGCTGGGCATGGCGATGTCCACCCAGTTCACCGCCATGAACACCATCAGCCTGGCGGATTTGAACGACGCCAACGCCAGCGCCGGCAACAGCGTCCTGGCGGTCACCCAACAACTGTCCATCAGCTTCGGCGTGGCGATCAGCGCGGCGGTGCTGCGTTTTTACGAATCCCTGTCGTTAGGCACCATGATCGACCACTTCCATTACACCTTTATCACCATGGGGATAGTCACCGTGGCGTCGGCGCTGGTGTTTATGTTGCTGAGAAGGAAAGATGGCCGCAATTTGATCAGCGGCCAGGAAAGCAAGAAAGAAGCGAAGGCGACGAGTTAACGGCGGCCCACCGAGGCGCGCTCCACCAGCTCGGGCGTCAGCACCAGCACCTGGGGCGCGCGCTCCGGGTTCTGCAGGCGGTTGATCAGCGCATCGATCGCCAATTCGCCCAGCGAATCCTTCGGTTGATGAATGGTGCTCAACGGCGGCGCCAGATAACGCGCCAGCTCAATATCATCGTACCCCATCACCGCCATATCCTGCGGCACGGAAAGCCCGGCCTGATACAGCGCCTGATAAACGCCTACCGCCACCGCGTCGTTGCCGGCGAACACCGCATGCGGCGGCTCTTCCAGCGCCAGCAGTTGGCGCATGGCGTTCACGCCGCCCTCAAACTCAAAGTCGCAATGCACTTCATACCCTGTCGGAACCAGTAATCCGGCGCGCCGCATCGCGTTGCGATAGCCTTCCAGCCGGTGACGGGCGGTGGTTTTATCCTGCGGGCCGGCGATGCAGGCGATCTTGCGGTAGCCGCGGGCGATCAGATGATCGGTCGCCATCTCGCCGCCCAGCAGCGAGTTATCCTGAATAATATCGTTCGCGCCCTCGAACGGCGCCCAGTCCATCATCACGATCGGCAATGACGGGTAGCGACTCAGGGCATCCTGAGATGGCCGGTGATTTTCGGTGCACATCAACAGCAAACCGTCGACGCGCTTTTGCAGCAGCGTCTCCATGCTGCGGTTCATGCGCGCGGCATCTTCTTCGGTATTGCACAGGATCAGGCTGTAGCCACGTTCATAGCAGCTGCGCTCCACGCCGCGCACCACTTCGGCATAAAACGGGTTGTTGCTGGCGGTCACCAGCATGCCGATGGTGCGGGTTTGATTAAGCTTCAGGCTGCGCGCCAGCGCAGAAGGCGCATAGTTCAACTGTTCCACGGCCGCCATGACCTTGTCGCGCACGCTGTCGCTGACAAAGCGATTGTTGTTGACCACATGCGAAACGGTAGAGGTTGAAACGCCCGCCAGGCGGGCGACATCTTTCATGGTGGCCAAAGGATCACCCCTGCTGCTGCAAGAAGGCGTCGATCTCTTCGCGCCACGGCACCGAAGGCTGCGCGCCGGGGCGGGTTACGGCGATCGCCGCCGCCGCATGGGCGAAACGCACCGCGTCGGCCATGCTGTTGCCTTCCAACAGGGCGGTCACCAGCGCACCGTTAAAGGTATCGCCGGCGGCGATGGTATCCACCGCTTGCACTTTGAAGCCGGGCACCCGTTTGCCGTTGCCGTTTTCGCTCAGCCACACGCCGCGGCTGCCGAGGGTGATGATCACCGTCGCGATGCCCTTGTCGTGCAGCGCCTGCGCCGCGCGCGCCGCATCGGCGTCGTTGTCCACAGCGATGCCGGTCAGGCGCTGCGCTTCGGTTTCATTCGGGGTGATCATATCGATCATGCCCAGCAGCTCGTCCGGCAGCTCGCGCGCCGGGGCCGGGTTGAGGATCACCTGCGTTTGATGTTGCTTCGCCAGGCGGGCGGCGGCGATCACCGTCTCCAGCGGCGACTCCAGCTGCATCAGCAGAGCGTCGGCGTCGATCACTTTTTGCCGGTAGCGCGCCAGGTAATCCGGCGTCACCGCGGCGTTGGCGCCGGCATCGATGCCGATCACGTTCTCGCCTTCGGCGTTGACGAAGATCAGCGCCACGCCGGTGGTGCTGTCGGCGATGGCTTCAATCGGTTGAGTATCAATGCGATCGCTCGCCAGCTGCCGGCGGATACGCTCGCCGATATCGTCGGCACCTACGCAGGCGATAAAGGCGATCTCCGCCCCGCTGCGCCCGGCCGCCACCGCCTGATTCGCGCCCTTGCCGCCAAACGCCACCTTATACTGCTTCCCGATCACCGTTTCGCCCGGGTGGGGGAACTGTTCAATATTGAGGATATGATCGGCATTGATGCTGCCCAGAACCACCAGCTTACCTGTTTCCATCGCATTGATTCCTGAAGAATTGCGCGCCATCGAAAACGCCCTGTCCCGATGGCGCTGGTATGACTTACTGAGTGACCAGTTTCAAATCCACCGGGATGGTCGCCGGCACTTTTTCGCCTTTTAGCACCTTATCGGCGGTTTCCACGCCGATCACGCCGATCTGATCGGGACGCTGCGCCACGGTCGCCGCCAGCTTGCCGCCTTCGACCGCTTTCACGCCGTCGGCGGTGCCGTCGAAGCCTACCACGATCACGTCGGTTTTACCGGCGGTTTGCAACGCGCGCAGCGCGCCCAACGCCATTTCATCGTTTTGGGCGAACACCGCCTGCACATCCGGATGCGCAGTCAGCAGGTTCTGCATCACGTTCAGGCCCTTGGTGCGATCGAAATCGGCCGGCTGGCTGGCCAGCAGTTTGAATTTATTCTGATCCAGCGACTGTTTGAAGCCTTCGCCGCGTTCACGCGCGGCGGAAGTGCCGGCGATGCCTTCCAGCTGAATCACTTTGGCATCGGCACCTGCTTTTTTGGCGATGAAGTCACCGGCCATTTTACCACCCACGCGGTTGTCCGAGGCAATGTGGCTCACCACGTCGCCCTTGCTCGCCACGCGGTCCAGCGTGATGACCGGGATCTTAGCCTGGTTGGCCATCTTGATGGCGTTGCCCACCGCATCGGAGTCGGTCGGGTTGATCAGCAGCAGCTTAGGCGCCCGCACCATCAGATCCTGCACGTTGGCCAGCTCTTTCGCCGGGTTGTTCTGGGAGTCCAGCACCACCAGATTGTAGCCCAGCTTATTGGCCTCTTGCTGCGCCCCATCCTTCATCGAGACGAAGAACGGGTTGTTGAGAGTGGACACCACCAGCGCGATGGTCTCTTTGGCCATGGCATTGGCGCTCAGGGTGGCGCTCAGCGCGATGGCGGAAGCTAAGGTTGCCAGTTTTTTCATTTTCATCATCGTGATTCCTGTAGGGGGAGGTTACTTGTTGCTTTTGTTATCTACCAGAACCGCCAGCAGTATCACCACTGCCTTCACGATCATTTGGTAGTAGGAAGAAACACCCAATAAATTCAGGCCGTTGTTCAGGAAGCCGAGGATCAGCGCCCCGATCAGCGTGCCGACGATGCGCCCCTTGCCGCCGGCCAGGCTGGTGCCGCCCAGCACCACGGCGGCGATGGCGTCCAGCTCATAGCCGGTGCCGGCGGTCGGCTGTGCCGACGACAGGCGCGCCACTTCGATTACCCCCGCCAGCGCCGCCAGCAGGCCGCACAGCGAGTAAACGATAATCTTCACTTTATCGACGCTGATGCCGGACAGACGGGTCGCAGCTTCATTGCCGCCCAGGGCATAAATATAGCGGCCCAGGCGCGTATGGTGCAGCATATACCAGGCGGCGATGAACACGATCGCCATGATCCAGATCGGCGTAGGCACGCCCAGCGGACGGCCGATGCCGAACCAGCCGAAGGTGTCGGCCACGTCGGTAAAACCGGTGTTGATCGGGCTGCCGTTGGTGTACACCATGGTGACGCCGCGCAACAGCAGCATCATCACCAGCGTGGCGATAAAGGCCTGCACTTTGCCTTTGGCGACGATCACCCCGGTGCAGGCGCCAACCGCGGCGCCCAGCGCCAAGGCCGCCGCCACCGCCACCAGCGCGTTGACCTCAAAGCCGACGATCGACGCCGCCACCGCGCCGGTCAGCGCCAGCAGCGATCCCACCGACAGATCGATGCCGGACGTGAGGATCACCAGCGTCATCCCCACCGCCATGATGGCGTTCACCGAAGTCTGCTGCAGAATATTGAACAGGTTGTTCAGGGTGAAGAAGTTCGGGCTCATGGAAGAGACCACGGCGATCAGCACCAGCAGCGCAATCAACGACTTCTGCTCTAACAGCCACTCTTTACTGAACCAGCGCTTAGCTGCGATAGTCTGGGAACTCATATCTGATTACTCCTGCTTTACGCCGTATTGCTTGCCGACGGCTGCCGCCATCAACGCTTCCTGGGTGGCCTGTTCAATCGGGAACTCGCCGCTGAGATGCCCTTCGTGCATCACCAGAATGCGATCGCTCATGCCCATCACCTCCGGCATTTCCGAAGACACCAGAATGATGCTCAGCCCTTCCTGTTTGAACTGGTTGATTAACTGATAGATCTCTTTTTTGGCGCCGACATCGACGCCGCGCGTCGGCTCATCGAGGATCAGCACCTTCGGCCGGGTCATCAGGCCGCGGGCAATCGCCACTTTTTGCTGATTGCCGCCGGAAAGCAGACCGATAGGCTGCTCCATCGACGGCGTTTTGATATTGAACAGCCGGATGAAATCCCCCACCGCCTGCCGCTCGTCGGCCTGTTTCAGGCTGCCGTCGGCGCGGCTAAAGTAGCGCAGCGCGGTCAGCGACATGTTTTCCTTCACCGACATGCCCAACACCAGGCCGTCGCGCTTGCGGTCTTCCGAGATATAGACGATGCCGTTCGCCAACCCATCCTGCGGCGAATGGGCGACCACCTCGCGGCCGTCCAGGCTGACAGTGCCGGCCTTGCGCGGCGCGGCGCCGTACAGGATCTTCATCAATTCGGTGCGCCCGGCGCCCATCAGCCCGGCCACGCCGAGGATCTCGCCGCGGTACAGCGTAAAGCTGACGTCTTCAACGCCGGGGCCGGAAAGATGACTGACTTCCAGCCGCTTTTCACCACGCGGCAAATCCAGGCGCGGATATTGTTCTTCCAGCTTGCGGCCGACCATCATCTCAATCAGCGAATCTTCCTGCAGCTCGCTCACCGGCCGCTCGGCGATAAACTGCCCGTCGCGGAACACGGTCACGTCGTCGCAGATTTCAAAGATCTCTTTCAGGCGGTGCGAGATATAGACGATGCCGCGCCCTTCGGCCTTCAGCTCATTGATCACCTTGAACAGCGAGGCGGTTTCGGTGTCGGTCAGCGCATCGGTCGGTTCGTCCATGATGATCACTTTCGATTCGAAGCTCAGCACCTTGGCGATCTCCACCATCTGCTGATCGCCGATCGACAGCTCGCCCACCAGCCGGTGGCTGCTGTAGCGGAGATTGAGCCGCGCCAACAAGCGATCGGCCTCGGCGTACATGCGCTTCCAGTCAATGCGGCCGAAACGGTTGACGAACTCGCGGCCGAGGAAGATGTTTTCCGCAATCGTCAGCTGTGGGATCAGGTTCAGCTCCTGATGAATAATGCCGATGCCCGCTTCCTGCGAATCCTTGGGCCCGTTGAACGCCACCTCTTTACCGAGAAAATACTGGCTGCCGGCGTCTTTCTGGTAGATGCCGGTCAGCACTTTCATCATGGTGGATTTCCCGGCGCCGTTTTCCCCCACCAGCGCCATCACCTTGCCGGGATAGACGCTGAGGGCGGCGCCGGAAAGCGCCTTCACGCCGGGAAAGGCTTTATCAATCCCTTTCAGTTGCAGTAAAGGTTGCATAAACGCCTCAGAAAGTTACGCCGGCGCACAGGATCACGTTCGCGTAAGGCGAACACTCCCCGCTGCGGATCACCGCCCGGCTGTGCTCGGTTTGCGCTTTAAACGCCTGATGGCTGATATAGCGCACGCTGATGGTATTGCCCTGGCGTTGGCCCAGTGCAGTCAGTTCAGCCAACAGAGCCTCGTGGAGCGACGGATTCTGTTTCACGATCTCTTCCGCCAGGATAGCGCTTTCTACCTGCATCTCTTGCGTGACCGCCTCGAACACCTGCATGAAAGTCGGCACGCCCTTCGTCAGCGCCAGATCGATGCGCTGCGTCGCCGCCGGTATCGGCAGGCCCGCATCGCACAGGGTGAGCTGGTCGGTATGCCCCAGCCGGGCAATCACGGCAGACACTTCGGAATTCAGTAATACGCCTTTTTTCATCTTCTCACTCCACCAGCGAAACGTTTCGCTCTCCGGGGGAGTTTAAAAAAACGGCAGGGGAAGGCAACCGGGACAATGCAGAAGTGTGATCGTTATCGAAACGTTTCGTTCGCGCACGGAGAAAGCGCAAACAAAAAGGGCTCAGCCATGCTGAGCCCCTGTCAGGCGGATTAGATCTCGACCTGCGTGCCGAGTTCGATGACCCGGTTCGGCGGGATTTCGAACTGATCCGGCGCGCGCAGGGCATTGCGGCTCAGGGCGACGAACAGTTTGCCGCGCAGGTAGAGGTACCACGGCCGCTTGGTGAGGATCAGCGACTCGTGGGACATGAAGAACGACGTCTCCGACATGCGGCACGGCAACCCTTCCAGCCCGCAGCGGTGGAACACCTCCTCGACGTTCGGCGTTTCGCGCCAGCCGTAGCTGGCCACCACCCGCCAGAAGGTCGGCGACAGCTGCTCGATGGTCACCCGGCGCACGTTGTGCACGTAAGGCGCATCCTCGGTGCGCAGCGTCAGCAGCACCACACGCTCGTGCAGCACCTTGTTGTGCTTCAGGTTATGCAGCAGCGCAAAAGGAATGACGTTGGTGGCGCGCGACAAGAACACCGCCGTACCCGGCACCCGCACCGGCGGCGATTTCTCCAGCGAGGCGATCATCGCCTCCAGCGAGTTGCCGTGTTCATGCAGGCGGCGCAGCAGGCGGAAGCGCTCGCTCTTCCAGGTGGTCATAATGATGAACATCACCAGCGCCAACGTCAGCGGCAACCAGCCGCCGGAGAACAGCTTCAGGGCGTTGGCGGAGAACATCGGCACGTCGATGATCAGCAAGATGGTCACGATGCCGATCGCCAGGAAGCGATTCCAGTGCCAGTTATTGATCGCCACCGAGGTGACCAGAATGCTGGTCAGCACCATGGTGCCGGTGACGGCGATGCCGTACGCCGCCGCCAGGTTGCTGGAGTGCTCGAAGCCGATGATCACCAGCACCACCGAGATGTACAGCGTCCAGTTGATCACCGGAATGTAGATCTGGCCGGATTCCATTTCCGAGGTGTGAATGATGCGCATCGGCGACAGATAGCCCAGGCGCACCGCCTGGCGAGTCAGCGAGAAGACGCCGGAAATCACCGCCTGCGAAGCGATCACCGTCGCCAGGGTTGCCAGAATCAGCAGCGGGATCAGCGCCCAGTCAGGCGCCAGCAGGAAGAACGGGTTTTTGATCGCCTCCGGATTTTTCAGCAGCAGCGCCCCCTGGCCGAAGTAGTTGAGCACCAGCGAAGGCAGCACCACGGTGAACCAGGCCAGACGGATCGGGAACTTGCCGAAGTGCCCCATATCGGCATACAGCGCCTCGACGCCGGTGATCGACAGCACCACCGCACCTAACGCAAAGAACGATACCTTCTTATATTCCATAAAGAAGTTGAGCGCCCATTTGGGGTTCAGCGCCTGCAGCACTTCCGGGTTTGAAATGATGCTGCGCGCGCCCAGTACCGCCAACACGATAAACCACAGCAGCATCACCGGGGCGAACAGCTTGCCGACGCTGCCGGTGCCGTGCTTTTGAATGACGAACAGCAGCGTCAACACCAGAATGGAGAGCGGCACGATATAGGCATCGAGCGCAGGGGCGGCGATTTCCAACCCTTCTATCGCCGACATCACCGATATCGCCGGGGTGATCACCACCTCGCCATAGAAGAAGCTGCCGCCAATCAGGCCCAGTATCACCAGCACCGCCGTGGTGCGCGCCGAGGTATTGCGCCCGGCCAGCGACATCAGCGTCAGAATACCGCCCTCGCCGGCGTTGTCCGCGCGCATCACGTAGGTGAGATATTTGAGGGAAACGATCACGATCAGCATCCAGAAAATCAGCGACAGGAAGCCGAAAACCACGTCTGGACGCACGTCGAAGCCGTAATGGCCGGAGAAACACTCTCTCAGCGTATAGAGAGGGCTGGTGCCGATATCACCGTAGACCACGCCGATGGCAGCCAGGGTTACCGCCGATAAGGACTGCTTATGCTCTGCGCTCATAATTCGTTTCTTTATCAGAACATCCGTTAGCGATGCATCCGCATCAGGCAAAATACGGGCTCAAAGATCCGTCACGCCCACCAGAAAGCCGCACAGTATGCACCATTTATACCGCTTGCCTACCCTTATATCAGAGCCGAAAAATAAACAAAATGTGAACCGAATATCTGGCTTAACGTAGAAAAATATTACTAATCAACGGGCTATACCACTAAAAATAATGGTGGTTTATCATCGGATTATCGACCAAGATTGGCTAACTCTCGGACAATGCGACAATTATATGACGCCATCATCCCTTCTGGCAGAACGAATTTCCCGCCTCAGCAGCGCGCTGGAGAGCGGTCTTTATGAGCGGCAAGAGGCAATCCGTCTGTGCCTGCTGGCGGCGCTGAGCGGCGAAAGCGTATTCCTGCTCGGCCCGCCCGGCATCGCCAAGAGCCTGATCGCGCGCCGGCTGAAGTTTGCCTTCCGCAACGCCCGCTCCTTTGAATACCTGATGACGCGTTTTTCCACGCCGGAAGAGGTCTTCGGCCCGCTCTCTATCCAGGCGCTGAAAGATGAGGGGCGCTATCAGCGTCTGACCGCCGGCTATCTGCCGGAAGCGGAGATCGTGTTTCTGGACGAGATCTGGAAGGCCGGCCCGGCGATCCTCAACACCCTGCTGACGGCGATCAACGAACGCCGCTTTCGCAACGGCAACAGCGAAGAACCGATCCCGCTGCGCCTGCTGGTCACCGCCTCCAACGAACTGCCCGAAGCGGACAACAGCCTCGAAGCCTTATATGACCGCATGCTGATCCGCCTGTGGCTGGACAAGGTGCAGGATAAACAGAATTTCCGCTCGCTGCTGGTCAACCGCCAGAGCGAAAGCCAAAACCCGGTGCCGGCGGCGCTAAGCATCAGCGACGAAGAGTTTCTGCAGTGGCAACCGCAGATCGACAAAGTCGCGCTGCCGGAAACCTGTTTTGAGCTGATTTTCCAGCTGCGCCAGCGGCTGGACGCGCTGGAGCAGGCGCCATACGTCTCCGATCGGCGCTGGAAAAAAGCCCTGCGCCTGCTGCAAGCCTGCGCCTTCTTCAGCGGGCGCGACGCCATCGCCCCGCTCGATCTGATGCTGTTGAAAGACTGCCTGTGGCACGATCTCACCTCGCTGAAACTGCTGCAACAGCAGATCGATCAGCTGCTGACCGAGTCGGCCTATCAGCAGCAGTCGATGCTGATCCAGTTGCAACAGATCCACACCCGCTGGCTGCAGGACCAGCAGCAACAAAGCGACCGGCAGGCCATCAGCCTGGTGAAAAAAGGCGGCATGTTCAGCCGCAAACCGCAATACGCGCCGGCCACGCCGTTCGCCGGCGGCACCCTCACTCTGCTGTTGCAAAAGCCGCTGCAGTTGCATGACATTCAGGTCAACCATCTGAGCATCGAAAGCAGCGCGCTGGACAACTGGCTGCAAAAAGGCGGCGACGTGCGCGCCAAGCTGAACGGCATCGGCTTTGCGCAGCCGATCGACCTGGAAGTGGATGACCAACTGCACCTCACGGTGTTGGACGTCAGCCGCCAGCCGTCATTACTGGCGCTGCCGGGCAAACAGGCCACCGCCACGCCGCAGGCGCTGCTGGATGAAATGGACGCATTGGCCCAGCGCCTGGCGGAGCAACGCCGCGCCTTCAGCCAACATCAGCCCTGTCTGTTCACCCCCGCCGCCGGCCTGGCCAAGATCGAAGCCAGTCTGCTGCAGGTCGCGGAACAGGTTAAACAGCAACTGCAGCAAATGCGCGGCCAGTAACCATGCTCAGTCTGGAGACGCTCGATCTGCTGCTGGCGATCACCGAAGGCGAGATGATCGAGGAGATGATCGTCGGCATGCTGGCGGCGCCGCAGCTGTCGGTATTCTTTAAAAAGTTTCCGGCCCTTCGCCGGGCGCTGGATCGCGATCTGCCGCGTTGGAAGCTGCAGCTCAAGGAGCGTCTGCAGGAGGCGATGGTGCCGCCGGCGCTGGCGCAGGAATTCTATCGCTACCAGCAGTGCCAGCTGGAGAACAATACCCAGTTTTATCACAACCTCAACGATACCATGGAGCTGCTGCGCCAGCTGGTCTCACCGTTTTATGAACAGGCGCGCGCGCTGGTGGACGCCGCCGATCTGCCCAATCATCCGCTGGACGACAGCTTTCAAACGCTGTTTCTGCAGCGCTGGCGCATCAGCCTGACGCTGCAGGCCACCATGCTGCACCACCAACTGCTGGAACAAGAGCGCGAGCAGCTGATGGCGGAACTGCAGGAGCGGTTGGCGCTGAGCGGCGCGCTGGAACCGCTGCTGTCGGAAAACGACACCGCCGCCGGCAGGCTGTGGGACATGAGCAAAGGCCAGCTGCAGCGTGGCGATTATCAGCGGCTGGTGGAGTACGGCAACTTTTTGCAGCAGCAGCCGGAGCTGAAAAAACTGGCGCAACAGCTGGGCCGCAGCTATCAGGCCAAGGCGGTGCAGCAACAGGACGCGCAGCCGGAGCCGTTCAGGGTCATGGTGCAGGTGCCGGCCACGCTGCCGGAAGAAGTGAGCGGCATTCATCAAAGCGACGACATCCTGCGCCTGCTGCCGCCGGAGCTGGCGACGCTGGGGATTGAAGAGCTGGAATTCGAGTTTTATCGCCGCCTGTTGGAAAAGCGGCTGCTGAGCTACCGTCTGCAGGGCGACGTCTGGCAGGAACAGATCCTGATCCGCCAGGTCACTCACCAGCAGCAGGATCAACAGCCGCGCGGGCCGTTTATCGTCTGCGTGGACACCTCCGGATCGATGGGCGGTTTCAACGAACAGTGCGCCAAGGCGTTCTGTCTGGCGCTGCTGCGCATTGCGCTGGCGGACAACCGCCGCTGCTATATCATGCTGTTCGCCAACCAGATCGTGCATTACGAACTCACCGCCGCCAGCGGCATCGAGCAGGCAGTGCGCTTTCTCGGCCAGCAGTTTCGTGGCGGCACCGATCTGGCGGCCTGCCTGAACGCCACCGTCACCAAAATGGCGGAGAGCGGCTGGTTCGACGCCGATGCGGTGATCATTTCCGATTTTATTGCCCAGCGGTTGCCGGAGGAGGTAATAAAGAAGGTGAAACAGCAGCAGCAAAGCCACCAGCAACGTTTCCACGCGGTGGCGATGTCCGCCTACGGCAAACCCGGCATCATGCGCATCTTCGATCACATCTGGCGCTTTGATACCGGGCTGAAAAGCCGTTTGATGCGCCGCTGGCGGCGCTAGGCGGGATTAGAGCAGGCCTTCGACCGCGCCGCGCACTTCCGGCGACCACACGCCGCACTGCACCTGGCCGATATGCGACAGTTGCAGCAACAACATCACCAGACGCGACTGACCGATGCCGCCGCCGATGGTCTGCGGCATATCGCCGCGCAGCAAGGACTGGTGCCATTCCAGCTTCATGCGCTCTTCATCGCCGGTCAGCGCCAGCTGGTGTTTCAGCGCGGCGGCGTCAACGCGGATCCCCATGGAGGACAGCTCGAAAGCGTCCTGCAGCACCGGGTTCCACACCACGATATCGCCGTTCAGGCCCGCCAGGCCATCCGCCGTCGGCGTGGTCCAGTCATCATAATCCGGCGCCCGCACATCGTGCGATTTACCGTGTGACAGCTTGCCGCCGATGCCAATCAGGAACACTGCGCCCAATTCTTTGGCGATCGCCCGCTCGCGCCCCTTGGCGTCCAGATCCGGATAGCGCTGCAGCAGGGTTTCGCTGTGCACGAAGTGGATCTGTTCCGGCAGGAACGGAGTCAGGCCATGCTCGCGGCTGACTTCCGCCTCCGTCGCCTTGATCGCAGCGTAAATGCTGCGCACGGTGTTTTTCAGGTAGTCCAGGCTGCGCTCACCGTCGCCCATCACCCGTTCCCAGTCCCACTGATCGACGTACACCGAGTGGATAGGCGTCAGGCGGTCTTCATCCGGGCGCAGCGCCTTCATATGGGTATACAGGCCTTCGCCGGCACCGAAATCGTAGCTGCCCAGGGTTTTGCGTTTCCATTTCGCCAGCGAATGCACCACTTCGAAGGTGGCGTCCGGCAAGGTTTTGACTTTGACCTGCACCGCTTTCTCGCTGCCGGAAAGGTTATCCTGCGTGCCGTCGCCCAGGCGGCTAAGGATCGGGGCTTGCACTTCGATCAGACCGAGCTGTTGCTCCAGCTGGCGGGAGAAGAAGGCTTTGACCTGGCTGATTTGTTGTTGTTTTTGGATAAACTGTTTTTTCATTGCCGTATCTCTTGTAAACCTGTCTCTGTTGCCATCGATTAAGCAACAAAACGATACTCTAATTCAATATCCATTAATCAATATTGCCTTTTCACTTTTAATCGTTCATTTTTACCCGGACAGAATTCAACAATCGTTAATTAATGGGGGATTAAATGGCGGAAATTTATCAGATCGATAATCTCGATCGCGGCATTCTCAACGCCCTGATGGACAATGCGCGCACACCGTACGCCGAACTGGCGAAAAACTTCGCCGTCAGCCCCGGCACCATTCATGTGCGGGTGGAGAAGATGAAGCAGGCCGGGATCATCACCGGCGCGCGCATCGACGTCAGCCCCAAACAGCTGGGCTACGACGTGTGCTGCTTTATCGGCATCATATTAAAGAGCGCCAAGGATTACCCTTCGGCGCTGAAGAAGCTGGAAAGCCTGGAAGAAGTGGTGGAAGCCTATTACACCACCGGCCACTACAGCGTCTTTATTAAGGTAATGTGCCGATCGATCGACGCGTTGCAACAGGTACTTATCAACAAGATCCAGACCATCGACGAGATCCAGTCCACCGAAACGCTGATCTCACTGCAGAACCCCATTATGCGCACCATCGTGCCGTAACCCGCCAAATTGCATACCCACATTATCCACAGGTAGATCCCAGCCGATTCACAGCGTACAATGCAGCCACTTTGTGTGAGAAGGTTGGGATCGTTGGTTCATGGCAGACATTACTCTGATCAGTGGCAGTACGCTTGGCAGCGCCGAATACGTGGCTGAACATTTGGCTGAAAAGCTGGAAGACGCGGGTTTCTCTACCGAGATGCTGCACGGCCCTGAACTGGATGAACTGCCGTTGACCGGCCGCTGGCTGGTGGTCTCTTCCACGCACGGCGCCGGCGAACTACCAGATAACCTTCAACCGCTGTTGGAACAGATCGCTGAGCAGCTGCCGGATCTTTCCGAGGTACAGTTCGGCGCAGTCGGTTTGGGCAGTTCGGAATACGACACCTTCTGCGGCGCAATCAAACAGATCGACGATCTGTTGATCGCCAGAGGCGCTAAAAGGATCGGCGATCGTCTCGAGATCGACGTGACCGAGCATGAAATTCCCGAGGATCCGGCCGAGGAATGGGTAAAAAACTGGATTAATTTACTCTAATTCGTCTAAAGATCGTGCGAAAGATTGTGGATAACTATACTTAAAAGCAGGGTAAAAGCCGTAGTTATCCCAATAACAACCGTAGCGCGCTTTTTGTCCTGTGTATAACAAGCCTTTTAGATCCCAGCTTATCTGCGTCGGGATCACCGATCATTCACAGCAAACGATCCTCCTTAATCTGCTGATCTTCATCGTGAATAGTCACTTATCCACAGAGGATCGCGATCCTAATAAGAGATCTAATAAAGAGATCTTTAAATAAAAAAGATCTTCTTTTAATTACCGACGATCCTGACCACTTGGTCGATCGTCTAAACTTGAGTAGAATCCCCGACCCCAGGGCAAATACGATCGTTCGCAATACGGCGAGGTGCAGTTCCATGTTTTATCCAGATCAATTTGACGTCATCATCATCGGTGGTGGCCATGCAGGTACCGAGGCCGCCATGGCCGCGGCGCGCATGGGACGTCAGACTTTATTATTGACACACAATATCGATACGCTGGGACAGATGTCCTGTAACCCGGCGATTGGCGGTATTGGTAAAGGGCATCTGGTTAAGGAAATTGATGCGCTCGGCGGCCTGATGGCGACAGCGATCGACCACGCCGGCATCCAGTTTAGGATACTAAACGCCAGCAAAGGTCCTGCGGTTCGCGCCACACGCGCTCAGGCGGATCGCGTGTTGTATCGCCAGGCGATCCGTACCGCGCTGGAGAATCAGCCCAATCTGATGATCTTCCAACAGCCGGTTGAGGATCTGATCGTCGAAAACGATCGCGTCGTGGGCGCCGTCACCCAAATGGGCCTGAAATTCCGCGCCAAAGCGGTGGTATTGACCGTAGGCACCTTCCTGGACGGCAAGATCCATATCGGTCTGGAGAATTACAGCGGCGGCCGCGCCGGGGATCCGCCTTCGATCTCGCTGTCGCAGCGTTTGCGTGAACTGCCGCTGCGCGTTAACCGCTTGAAAACCGGTACGCCGCCGCGCATCGACGCCCGCACTATCGATTTCAGCGTACTGGCGCCGCAACACGGCGATACGCCGGTGCCGGTATTCTCGTTCCTGGGCGATGCCAGCCAGCACCCGGAACAAATGGCGTGCTACATCACCCACACCAATGAAAAAACCCATGACGTGATCCGCAATAACCTCGATCGCAGCCCGATGTATGCCGGGATCATCGAAGGGATCGGCCCACGTTACTGTCCGTCGATCGAAGACAAGGTCATGCGTTTTGCCGATCGCAACGCGCACCAGATCTTCCTTGAGCCGGAAGGCCTGACCAGCAACGAGATTTACCCTAACGGGATCTCCACCAGCCTGCCGTTCGACGTGCAGATGCAGATCGTCCGTTCAATGGAAGGGATGCAGAACGCGCGTATTATTCGCCCTGGTTATGCCATCGAGTACGATTTCTTCGATCCACGCGATCTGAAACCGACGCTGGAAAGCAAATTTATTCAGGGCCTGTTCTTCGCCGGCCAGATCAACGGCACCACCGGCTATGAAGAAGCCGCCGCACAGGGGTTACTGGCCGGTCTGAACGCCGGGCGCTTCGCCGATGAACAAGAGGGCTGGGCGCCACGTCGCGATCAGGCCTACCTCGGCGTGCTGGTGGACGATCTCAGCACCCTCGGCACCAAAGAACCGTACCGCATGTTTACCTCACGCGCCGAGTATCGTCTGATGCTGCGCGAAGACAACGCCGATCTCCGCCTGACGGAAAAAGGCCGTGAACTCGGTCTGGTGGACGACGTGCGCTGGGCGCGTTACAGCGAGAAGCTGGAGCGGATCGAACGTGAACGTCAGCGCCTGCGCGACATCTGGATGCACCCGCATGCCGAGAACGTCGAACAGGTCAATGCGTTGCTGAAAGCGCCGCTGTCGCGTGAAGCGAACGGCGAAGAATTGCTGCGCCGTCCTGAGATGGATTACGCGCAATTGACCGGCATCGACGCCTTCGCGCCGCCGTTGGACGACGTACAAGCCGCCGAGCAGGTCGAGATCCAGGTCAAATACGAAGGCTATATCGCTCGCCAGCAGGAAGAGATCGAAAAACAACAGCGCAACGAGAACACCGTGCTGCCGCTGGATCTTGACTACCGTCAGGTTTCGGGACTGTCGAACGAAGTGATCGCCAAGCTGAACGATCACAAACCGAACTCCATCGGCCAGGCTTCGCGCATCTCCGGCATTACACCGGCGGCGATCTCGATTTTGCTGATCTGGCTGAAAAAGCAGGGACTGCTGCGCCGCAGCGCATAAATCCCGCTTCCAGGCGGCCGTTTGCTCAACCCGTAGCCAAACGGCCGCTGACATCACTTGCGCCCTGAATTATCATAGTCGCCTCATTGCGCCAGCTAACCATCCGCTGGTCGTTCAGCGCCTGCCAGAGGATCCGTTGTGCAAAAAAAATTAGACTCGCTGCTCGCGGCAGCAGGCATTGAGCTGCCCGATCAGCAGAAACAGCAGCTGCTGGGCTATGTCGGCATGCTGGATAAGTGGAACAAGGCTTATAACCTCACGTCGGTGCGCGATCCGCAGCAAATGCTGGTGCGCCACATCCTCGACAGTATTGTGGTCAATCCGCATCTGCAGGGCTCGCGTTTTATCGATGTCGGCACCGGCCCCGGCTTGCCGGGCATTCCGCTGGCGATTGTGCGCCCGGACGCGTATTTCACGCTGCTCGACAGCCTGGGCAAGCGCGTGCGTTTCCTGCGCCAGGTGCAGCATGAGCTGGGCCTGAACAATATCGAGCCGGTGCAGAGCCGCGTCGAAGCGTTTCCGGCCGAGCCACCGTTCGATGGCGTGATCAGCCGGGCATTCGCTTCGCTGCAGGATATGCTGTCCTGGTGCCATCATCTGCCGGCGAAAGGGCAGGGGCGTTTTTACGCGTTGAAAGGCGTGCGCCCGGATGAAGAACTGACGCAGCTGCCGGCTGGCGTTAGCCTGGAGTCTATCGTGCGGCTGCAGGTGCCTGAACTGGAAGGCGAACGTCATCTGGTGATTCTTAAGGCAAACTGAGTTTGCTTTTGATCAAACAAGCGTGAATTAAAGGTCGTACCCAGTAGAAAGGTAAGCAGGCTAATTAGTTGGTCGCTTTTTTTAGTTAATTTACTTTCTATTAACACAAAAAACGCGGCTAATTAGCGACAATAGAGTAATTGCATTTAGAAATAGTCACGTTAGCAATCATGTGCGAAAGATTGGCGTTTGCTGCTAATGTTAATTGGCTGTTGGAATATTGCCCCGCTGCTTGTCAATAAAAGGTTTTCATCGGGTATACGGATTGTTTTTGAACAGTTAACTAGTAATGTTTTGATTTATATAATTTTTTGATCGCTCAAATTGCTAAAGACGGTTTGGTTGACCATCGGCTATAAATCAGGAAGGGACATTACTGTGATCGGCTTCGCGTTTCTAAACGCAACGCTGGAATAATCAGACAATTAAATGCGCCCTATTATTCCGACCGTTTTCTTGTGAAAATAGGCTGGAATAGGGAAATTTAAATAATTGTTCACCTTTTCGCTACTTATCGATTGAATTCGTTGGTATGCCCCGTATAATTTGCTCGTTTTTTGCTGCTTGACTCAGGACAGCAAAAACAGTTGTATACGTCACTCAGCATACCCCCTCTGGGGTACGGAGAGAACAAACGTCATGTCTGTGTCCCTTTACAGCGGGAAAGTCGCACGCAAACTGCTGTTTTTGCAGTTAATGACTTTTGTTCTGATCAGCGTTGCTTTCTGGCTGAAAAGCCCGGAATGGAGCGCTTCGGCGTTGGCAGGCGGTCTCGCCGCCTGGTTGCCGAGTGCAATGTTTATGCTGTTTGCCTTGCGCCATCAGGCGCAAACGCCGGCGCCCGGTAGGGTTGCCTGGTCGTTCGCCATCGGCGAGGGGCTAAAGGTCGTGATCACCATCGTTTTGCTGATCGTGGCGCTGGGGGTGTTCAAGGCGGAGTTTATACCGCTTGGCCTGACCTATTTAGCGGTGTTAGTGGTGCAGATAGTGGCACCGGCCGTGATTAACAGTTACCGAACTTAACTAAATAAGGGTAAGAGGCATCATGTCTGCAGGAGAAGTCTTGACTCCACAGGAGTATATCGGTCACCACCTGACGCAGCTTCAGGTCGGGACTGGGTTCTGGTCGATCAACATCGACTCGATGTTTTTCTCCGTCGTCCTCGGGGCGCTTTTCCTGGTGATCTTCCGCAAAGTGGCCAAAAACGCCACCAGCGGCGTGCCGGGTAAACTGCAAACCGCCGTGGAGCTGGTGGTCGGTTTCGTCGACAGCAGCGTGCGCGACATGTACCACGGCAAGAGCAAGGTGATTGCGCCGCTGGCGCTGACCGTGTTCGTCTGGGTGTTCCTGATGAACTTGATGGACCTGCTGCCCATCGACTTCCTGCCTTATGTTGGCGAACACATCCTCGGCCTGCCTGCGCTGCGCGTGGTGCCTACCGCCGATGTGAACGTCACGCTGTCGATGGCGCTGGGCGTGTTTATCCTGATTCTGTTCTATAGCATCAAAATGAAAGGCGTTGGCGGGTTTGTTAAAGAGTTGACCATGCAGCCGTTCAACCACCCTGTATTCATTCCTATCAACCTGATTCTTGAAGGTGTCAGCCTGCTGTCCAAACCTGTTTCACTGGGTCTGCGACTGTTCGGCAACATGTATGCGGGTGAGTTGATCTTCATCCTGATTGCCGGCCTGTTGCCGTGGTGGTCACAGTGGGTCCTGAGCTTGCCTTGGGCTATCTTCCACATCCTGATCATTACGCTTCAAGCCTTTATTTTCATGGTTCTGACGATCGTCTATCTGTCGATGGCGTCTGAAGAGCACTGATTTTCTTAAAACACTTGCACTTTTAAACTTAAACAAACTGGAGACTGTCATGGAAAACCTGAGTATGGATCTGCTGTACATGGCTGCCGCTGTGATGATGGGTTTAGCGGCAATCGGTGCTGCGATCGGTATCGGCATCCTGGGTGGTAAATTCTTGGAAGGCGCTGCTCGTCAGCCTGACCTGATTCCTCTGCTGCGTACACAGTTCTTTATCGTTATGGGTCTGGTCGACGCCATCCCGATGATCGCTGTAGGTCTGGGTCTGTACGTGATGTTCGCCGTCGCGTAAGTAGAGCAACCCTCTACGACGTAACCAAACTATTAACTTTTAAAGAGGCATTGTGCTGTGAATCTTAACGCAACAATCCTCGGCCAGGCCATCGCGTTCGTTCTGTTTGTCTGGTTCTGCATGAAGTACGTATGGCCGCCGATCATGGCTGCCATCGAGAAGCGTCAGAAAGAAATCGCTGACGGCCTCGCTTCTGCAGAGCGTGCCAAAAAAGATCTGGACTTAGCGCAAGCCAATGCGACCGACCAGCTGAAAACTGCCAAAGCAGAAGCTCAGGTGATCATCGAGCAAGCGAACAAACGCAAAGCTCAGATCATGGATGAAGCGAAAGCCGAAGCCGAGCAGGAACGTAACAAAATCGTGGCGCAGGCTCAGGCTGAGATCGAAGCCGAACGTAAGCGCGCTCGTGAAGAGTTGCGTAAGCAAGTCGCGATGCTGGCAATTGCCGGCGCCGAGAAGATCATCGAACGTTCCGTGGATGAAGCTGCTAACAGCGACATCGTTGATAAACTGGTCGCTGAACTGTAAGGAGGGAGGGGCTGATGTCTGAATTTGTAACTGTAGCTCGCCCCTACGCCAAAGCAGCTTTTGACTTTGCCGTTGAGCACCAAAGCGTAGAGCGCTGGCAGGACATGCTGGCGTTTGCGGCTGAAGTCACTCGCAATGAACAGATTTCTGAACTGCTGTCTGGCGCGGTTGCGCCAGAAACGCTGTCCAAGACGTTCATCGCGGTTTGTGGCGATCGGCTCGACGAACATGGCCAGAACTTTATCCGTGTAATGGCCGAAAATGGACGTTTACTGGTTCTTCCTGCCGTGCTGCAGCAGTTCATCGAACTGCGCGCCTCGCTGGAATCCACCGTCGAAGTCGAAGTGCTCTCTGCGAGCGCGCTGAACGACGAACAGCAGGCGAAAATCGCCGCTGCGATGGAAAAACGTCTGTCACGCAAAGTTAAGCTGAATTGCAAAATTGACAAGTCTGTACTGGCCGGCATCGTTGTTCGCGCCGGCGATATGGTGATTGATGGCAGCGTTCGCGGTCGTCTTGAACGCCTGACAGACGTCTTGCAGTCTTAAGGGGACTGGAGCATGCAACTGAATTCCACCGAAATCAGCGAACTGATCAAGCAGCGCATTGCTCAGTTCAATGTAGTGAGCGAAGCTCACAATGAAGGTACTATCGTTTCCGTCAGCGACGGGATCATCCGCGTACACGGCCTGGCCGAAGTTATGCAGGGCGAAATGATCGCGCTGCCTGGCAACCGTTACGCAATCGCATTGAACCTGGAGCGCGACTCCGTTGGTGCCGTGGTCATGGGTCCGTACGCGGATCTGGCCGAAGGCATGAAGGTGAAATGCACCGGCCGTATCCTGGAAGTTCCAGTCGGTCGTGGTCTGCTGGGCCGCGTCGTTAACACCCTGGGCGCACCAATCGACGGCAAAGGCCCGATTGAGAACGACGGCTTCTCTCCGGTAGAAGCTATCGCGCCAGGCGTTATCGAGCGTCAGTCCGTTGATCAGCCGGTTCAGACTGGCTACAAATCCGTTGACGCCATGATTCCAATCGGCCGTGGCCAGCGTGAGCTGGTGATCGGTGACCGTCAGACCGGTAAAACCGCGCTGGCGATCGATGCGATCATCAACCAACGCGACTCCGGCATCAAATGTGTTTACGTGGCTATCGGCCAGAAAGCGTCTACCATCGCTAACGTGGTGCGCAAACTGGAAGAGCACGGCGCACTGGCCAACACCATCGTAGTGGTGGCGACCGCTTCCGAATCCGCTGCACTGCAATACCTGGCGCCATACGCCGGTTGCGCAATGGGCGAATACTTCCGTGACCGCGGTGAAGACGCGCTGATCGTGTACGATGACCTGTCCAAACAGGCCGTTGCTTACCGCCAGATTTCCCTGCTGCTTCGTCGTCCGCCAGGTCGTGAAGCTTACCCAGGCGACGTATTCTACCTGCACTCCCGCTTGCTGGAGCGCGCAGCGCGCGTCAACGCCGAATACGTTGAAGCCTTCACCAAAGGTGAAGTTAAAGGCCAAACCGGTTCACTGACCGCTCTGCCGATCATTGAAACCCAGGCGGGTGACGTTTCCGCGTTCGTTCCGACCAACGTAATCTCGATTACCGATGGTCAGATCTTCCTGGAATCCAACCTGTTCAACTCCGGTATTCGTCCGGCAGTTAACCCGGGTATCTCCGTATCCCGTGTTGGTGGCGCCGCGCAGACCAAGATCATGAAGAAACTGTCCGGTGGTATCCGTACCGCGCTGGCGCAGTATCGTGAACTGGCTGCGTTCTCCCAGTTCGCCTCCGATCTGGACGACGCGACCCGCAAACAGCTGAGCCACGGTCAGAAAGTGACCGAGCTGCTGAAACAGAAACAGTATGCGCCGATGTCGGTTGCACAACAGTCTCTGGTGCTGTTTGCCGCAGAACGCGGTTACCTGAACGACGTCGAAGTCGCCAAAGTGGTGAGCTTCGAAGCCGCGCTGGTGGCCTATGCGGACCGCGAGCACGCCGAACTGCTGAACCACATCAACCAAACTGGCAACTTCAATGATGAGATCGAGGGCAAGTTGAAAGACATCCTCGAAACCTTCAAGAAAACCCAGTCCTGGTAACGCCGAACGGTCCTGCTGTTGAAAGACAGCAGGCCGTCTGGCACTGAGGAGAAGCAGAGATGGCCGGCGCAAAAGAGATACGTAGTAAGATCGCTAGCGTGCAAAACACGCAAAAGATCACTAAAGCGATGGAAATGGTCGCCGCCTCCAAAATGCGTAAATCGCAGGATCGCATGGCGGCCAGCCGTCCTTATGCAGAGACCATGCGCAAAGTGATTGGTCACCTTGCGTTAGGGAATCTGGAGTACAAGCACCCGTACCTGGATGAGCGTGACGTTAAGCGCGTCGGGTATCTGGTGGTGTCTACTGACCGTGGTCTCTGCGGCGGCTTGAACATCAACCTGTTCAAAAAGCTGCTGGCGGAGATGAAAGCCTGGTCCGAAAAAGGCGTCGAAACCGATTTGGCGCTGATTGGCTCTAAAGCGGCCTCTTTCTTTGGTTCCGTGGGCGGCAACGTGGTTGCCCAGGTGACCGGCATGGGGGACAAACCTTCCCTGTCGGATCTGATCGGGCCGGTGAAAGTGATGCTGCAGGCCTACGACGAAGGTCGTTTGGACAAGCTGTACATTGTCAGCAACAAATTTGTTAATACGATGTCCCAAGAGCCGCAGGTGCTTCAGCTGCTGCCGTTACCGCCTGCCGATGACGAAGAGCTGAAGAAAACGCCTTGGGATTACCTGTATGAACCGGATCCAAAAGTGCTGCTTGATACCTTGCTGCGCCGCTATGTGGAGTCGCAGGTTTATCAGGGCGTCGTGGAAAACCTGGCCAGCGAGCAGGCCGCACGAATGGTCGCGATGAAAGCCGCAACCGATAACGGCGGTAGCCTGATCAAAGAGCTGCAGTTGGTATACAACAAGGCGCGTCAGGCCAGCATCACTCAGGAACTCACCGAGATCGTTTCGGGAGCCTCCGCGGTTTAAGCTAGGTTTACGAATTACGTAGAGGATTCAAGATGGCTACTGGAAAGATTATCCAGGTAATCGGCGCCGTGGTGGACGTCGAGTTCCCTCAGGATGCCGTACCGAAAGTGTACGACGCCCTTGAGGTAGAAAACGGCACCGAAAAACTGGTGTTGGAAGTTCAGCAACAGCTGGGCGGTGGCGTGGTTCGCTGTATCGCAATGGGGACCTCCGACGGTCTGCGTCGCGGTCTGAAAGTGAACAACCTGGACCACCCGATTGAAGTGCCGGTGGGTAAAGCTACCCTGGGCCGTATCATGAACGTATTGGGTCAACCGATCGACATGAAAGGCGACATCGGCGAAGAAGAGCGTTGGGCGATTCACCGCGCGGCGCCAAGCTACGAAGAGCTGTCCAGCTCCCAGGAACTGCTGGAAACCGGTATCAAGGTAATGGACCTGATTTGTCCATTCGCCAAGGGCGGTAAAGTCGGTCTGTTCGGCGGTGCGGGCGTAGGTAAAACCGTAAACATGATGGAGCTGATCCGTAATATCGCGATCGAGCACTCCGGTTATTCCGTGTTTGCGGGCGTGGGCGAGCGTACTCGTGAGGGTAACGACTTCTACCACGAAATGACCGACTCCAACGTTCTGGACAAAGTATCCCTGGTTTACGGCCAGATGAACGAGCCACCAGGTAACCGTCTGCGCGTTGCGCTGACCGGTCTGACCATGGCGGAGAAATTCCGTGACGAAGGCCGTGACGTACTGCTGTTCGTTGATAACATCTACCGTTACACCCTGGCCGGTACCGAAGTGTCCGCACTTCTGGGCCGTATGCCATCCGCGGTAGGTTATCAGCCAACGCTGGCGGAAGAGATGGGCGTTCTGCAAGAACGTATCACCTCGACCAAGACCGGTTCCATCACTTCCGTACAGGCCGTTTACGTTCCTGCGGATGACTTGACTGACCCGTCACCAGCCACCACCTTTGCGCACTTGGACGCAACCGTGGTACTGAGCCGTAACATCGCTTCTCTGGGTATCTACCCGGCCGTTGACCCGCTGGATTCCACCAGCCGTCAGCTGGATCCGCTGGTTGTTGGCCAGGAGCACTACGACGTAGCGCGTGGCGTGCAGTCCATTCTGCAACGCTACCAGGAACTGAAAGATATCATCGCGATCCTGGGTATGGACGAGCTGTCTGAAGAAGACAAACTGGTCGTATCCCGTGCGCGTAAGATCCAACGTTTCCTGTCTCAGCCGTTCTTCGTGGCAGAAGTCTTCACCGGTTCTCCGGGCAAGTTCGTATCGCTGAAAGACACCATCCGTGGTTTCAAAGGCATTATGGACGGCGACTATGACCACCTGCCGGAGCAGGCGTTCTACATGGTTGGCACCATTGAAGAAGCAGTGGAAAAAGCCAAGAAACTGTAACGCCTTGAGAGGAGGGTGATATGGCTATGACTTACCATCTGGATGTAGTCAGCGCGGAAAAACAGATGTTTTCCGGCCTGGTGCAGAAGATCCAGGTGACAGGCAGCGAAGGTGAACTGGGGATCTTCCCTGGCCATGCGCCGCTGCTGACTGCCATCAAGCCTGGCATGGTGCGTATTGTTAAGCAGCACGGTGAAGAAGAGTTCATCTACCTGTCCGGCGGCATCCTCGAGGTGCAGCCGAGCGTGGTTACCGTGCTGGCGGACACTGCTATCCGTGGTACTGACCTCGACGAAGCGAGAGCGTTGGAAGCTAAGCGTAAAGCTGAAGAACACATTCGCAGCTCTCATGGCGATGTCGACTATGCTCAGGCATCCGCTGAACTGGCGAAAGCGATCGCAAAACTGCGCGTTATCGAGCTCACCAGAAAAGCGATGTAATGTTTGGGTGCCCGGCACCCAACTTTAAGAAAGCGGCCTATAGGGTCGCTTTTTTTTTACTTTAAAATAAGCATTTCAGCCCGGCGGGCGGTGTGGTGTATAACCGCTGATATCGGGAAATAAACGTCGCCGATCGCCGACAGTTTTTTCGTCCCGACGCCGAATTAGCCGTGATAGCGGCAGACCAAGGCCCACGCGGCTTGCGCCGGGTTCGTGCAGAGAAATATGTAGTAATATCGTCGCTAAACGGTTTTACTTTCGTCTATCAAAATGGAGTTATCAGGTTGCTTATGTCGAACAGCGCAATGAGCGTGGTCATCCTCGCCGCGGGCAAGGGAACACGCATGTATTCCGATCTTCCCAAGGTCTTACATCCGTTGGCCGGCAAGCCGATGGTGCAACACGTCATTGATGCCGCGATGAAACTGGGCGCGCAACAGGTTCATCTGGTATACGGCCACGGCGGCGATCTGTTGAAAAGCACGTTGACCGAAGGCGCGCTGAACTGGGTGCTGCAGGCCGAGCAACTGGGTACCGGCCATGCGATGCAGCAGGCCGCGCCGCACTTTGCCGACGATGAAGACGTGCTGATGCTGTACGGCGATGTGCCGTTAATCTCCGTGGATACGCTACAACGCCTGCTGGCGGCCAAGCCGCAGGGCGGCATCGGCCTGCTGACGGTCAAGCTGGACGATCCGAGCGGTTACGGCCGCATCGTGCGTGAGCAGGGCAACGTGGTGGGCATCGTCGAACACAAGGACGCCAGCGAGGCACAGCGCCAGATCAACGAGATCAATACCGGCATCCTGGTGGCGAACGGGCGCGATCTGAAGCGCTGGCTGGGAATGTTGAATAACGACAACGCACAGGGCGAGTTTTACATCACCGATATCATTGCGTTGGCCCATGCCGACGGCAAGAAAATCGAAGCCGTGCACCCGTCGCGTTTAAGTGAAGTGGAAGGTGTAAACAACCGTCTGCAGCTGGCGACTCTGGAGCGCGTATTCCAGTCGGAACAGTCTGAAAAGCTGCTGTTGGCCGGCGTGATGTTGTTGGATCCGGCGCGTTTCGATCTGCGCGGGGAACTTGTTCACGGCCGTGACATCACTATTGATGCGAATGTGATTATCGAAGGTCACGTCAAGCTGGGCGACCGGGTGAAAATCGGCGCCGGCTGCGTGCTGAAAAACTGCGTGATCGGTGATGACTGCGAGATCAGCCCTTACAGCGTGCTGGAAGACAGCGTGCTGGAAGCCGACTGCACCGTGGGGCCTTTCGCCCGCTTGCGCCCAGGCGCGGAGCTGGCGGAAGGGGCTCACGTCGGCAACTTCGTGGAAATGAAAAAGGCGCGTCTGGGCAAAGGCTCCAAGGCCGGCCACCTCAGCTACCTGGGCGATGCCGAAATCGGTGATGACGTGAATATCGGCGCCGGCACCATCACCTGTAACTACGATGGCGCCAACAAGCACAAAACGCTGATCGGCGACGGCGTATTCGTCGGTTCCGATACTCAGCTGGTGGCGCCGGTGTCGGTCGGCAAAGGATCCACCATCGCCGCCGGCACCACGGTAACGCGCGATATCGCCGAGAACGAACTGGTGCTGAGCCGCGTCAAGCAGGTGCACATTCAGGGTTGGCAACGTCCGGTGAAGAAGAAGTCATAGTGTGTTTTGCGTTGGGCTCCGTTCAGAGCCCAATACAAAACATAATAACCCCCACCATCTACAGGCTCGGGGGACGCACGGTAAAAACCGGCAAAAATCAGGTCAAGGCATCGAAAGCGCCCATGAAGGGCGTTCATTAGGAATATAACTGATGTGTGGAATTGTAGGCGCAGTAGCGCAACGTGATATCGCAGAAATCCTGTTGGAAGGTTTACGTCGTCTCGAGTACCGCGGTTATGACTCCGCTGGTCTGGCGGTGGTCGATGAAAAAGGCAACGTCAGTCGCCTGCGTCGCGTTGGCAAGGTACAAAAGCTGGCCGAAGCGGCGGAACAAACCGATCTGCACGGCGGTACCGGCATCGCTCACACCCGTTGGGCTACGCACGGTGAACCGACCGAAGCGAACGCGCACCCGCATGTTTCCGACTACATTACCGTGGTGCATAACGGCATCATCGAAAACCACGAGCCGCTGCGCGAACTGCTGATTGAACGCGGTTACCGTTTCAGCTCTGAAACCGACACCGAAGTGATTGCGCACCTGGTGCACTGGGAACAACTGCAAGGCGGTACGCTGCTGGAAGTGGTTCAGCGCGTGATCCCGCAGCTGCGCGGCGCTTATGGCACCGTGGTGATGGACAGCCGCGATCCGAGCGTGCTGGTCGCGGCGCGTTCCGGCAGCCCGCTGGTTATCGGCCGCGGCGTCGGGGAAAACTTCATCGCTTCCGATCAGCTGGCGCTGCTGCCGGTCACCCGTCGCTTCATCTTCCTGGAAGAGGGCGACGTGGTGGAAGTGACTCGCCGCACCGTCAACATCTTCGACAAACAGGGCAACGCCATCGAGCGTCCTGAGATCGAATCCCAGGTGCAGTATGACGCCGGCGACAAGGGCGCTTATCGCCACTACATGCAAAAAGAGATTTACGAACAGCCGCTGGCGCTGAAAAACACCCTGGAAGGGCGTTTCAGTCATGGCCAAATCAACCTGAGTGAGCTGGGGCCGCACGCCGACGAGCTGCTCGCCAAGGTGCAGCACGTGCAGATTATCGCCTGTGGGACGTCTTACCACTCCGGTATGGTGGCGCGTTACTGGTTCGAAGCGCTGGCCGGCGTGCCATGCGATGTCGAGATCGCGTCCGAATTCCGTTACCGCAAATCGGCGGTGCGTCCAGGCAGCCTGATCATCACTCTGTCGCAGTCCGGCGAAACCGCCGACACCCTGGCGGCGCTGCGCCTGTCCAAAGAGCTGGGTTATCTCGGTTCGCTGGCCGTTTGTAACGTTGCCGGCTCTTCGCTGGTGCGCGAATCCGATCTGGCGCTGATGACCAAAGCCGGTACGGAAATCGGCGTAGCCTCGACCAAAGCCTTCACCACGCAGCTCACCGTGCTGTTGATGCTGGTGGCGCGCCTGGGCCGTCTGAAAGGCATGGCGGAAAGCGTGGAGCACGAGATCGTGCATGGTCTGCAGGCGCTGCCGGCGCGTATCGAGCAGATGCTGTCGATGGATAAAGAGATCGAAGCGCTGGCGGAAGGCTTCTCCGACAAGCACCATGCGCTGTTCCTCGGCCGCGGCGATCAGTATCCGATCGCCATGGAAGGGGCGCTGAAGCTGAAAGAGATCTCCTATATTCACGCTGAAGCTTATGCGGCGGGCGAGTTGAAACACGGCCCGCTGGCGCTGATCGACGCCGACATGCCGGTGATTGTGGTGGCGCCAAACAACGAATTGCTGGAAAAGCTGAAGTCCAACATTGAAGAAGTACGCGCGCGCGGCGGCCAGCTGTACGTGTTCGCCGATCAGGACGCCGGCTTCGTCAGCAGCGAAGGCATGACCCTCATTCCTCTGCCGCACGTCGAGGAAATCGTTGCGCCGATCTTCTACACCGTGCCGTTGCAGCTGCTGTCTTACCACGTGGCGCTGATCAAGGGCACCGACGTTGACCAGCCGCGCAACCTGGCGAAGTCTGTCACCGTAGAGTAATTTGTCGCAGGTAAACTGCAAAAGCCGGCCTTAGCGCCGGCTTTTTTCATGAGTGACCTTAAAGATGACAGCGCTGCCGTTTCGGTGATAAACGTTGTCATATTCAAGCGGATAGGCCGCGCCAAGCCGGTTTTTTATTGCTTGGGAAATGTGCTGTTTCACGGCTAACCTTCTGATTTACATACAAACAAACACTTATCAAATACGCTGTAATATAACTGTCATATTGCGTACATTTTTCTGTCACCAAACTGTCCTATTTTCCCTCCTGCAGCAATACTTACTCTGATTAAAACGACTCGAAGTCGATTTTAAGTATCCCATTAGGAGGGATTATGAAACTGATGCGTACCACCGTCGCCAGTATTGTGGCAGCGACCTTCTCCCTGACCGCCGTGTCCGCGTTCGCTGCTGCCAGCCTGACCGGTGCAGGTGCGACATTCCCCGCTCCGGTTTACGCCAAGTGGGCAGATTCTTATCAGAAAGAAACCGGCAATAAAGTTAACTATCAGGGCATCGGCTCCTCTGGCGGCGTAAAGCAAATCGTGGCCAACACCGTTGACTTTGGCGCCTCCGACGCCCCGCTGTCTGACGACAAGCTGGCGGCCGATGGCCTGTTCCAGTTCCCGACCGTGATTGGCGGCGTGGTGCTGGCGGTGAATATCCCGGGCATCAAATCCGGCGAACTGACGCTGGACGGCAAAACCCTGGGCGATATCTACCTGGGCAACGTCAAAAAGTGGAACGATCCGGCTATCACCAAGCTGAACCCAGGCGTGAAACTGCCTGACCAGAACATCGCCGTGGTGCGCCGCGCCGACGGTTCCGGCACCTCGTTCGTGTTCACCAGCTACCTGTCCAAGGCCAACGCGCAGTGGAAAGAGAAGATTGGCGCCGGTTCTACCGTTAACTGGCCGACCGGTCTGGGCGGTAAAGGCAACGACGGCATCGCCGCCTTCGTTCAGCGCCTGCCTGGCTCTATCGGCTACGTAGAATACGCTTACGCCAAGCAGAACAACCTGGCTTACACCAAGCTGGTTTCCGCCGACGGCAAACCGGTCAGCCCGACCGAAGAGAGCTTCAGCAACGCCGCCAAGGGTGCGGATTGGAGCAAAACCTTCGCTCAGGATCTGACTGACCAGAAAGGCGACAACGTGTGGCCGATCACTTCCACCACCTTCATCCTGGTGCACAAAGAGCAGAAAAACCCTGCTCAGGGCGCCGAAGTGCTGAAGTTCTTCGACTGGGCCTACAAAACCGGTGCAAAACAAGCTAACGAGCTGGATTACGCCACCCTGCCGGCAGAAGTGGTTGAGCAGGTGCGTGCGGCCTGGAAAACCAACGTAAAAGACAGTTCAGGTAAAGCGCTGTACTAACAACGCAGGGGCGCGGGTTCGCCGCGCCCCACACAGTTCTTCAGGCTCCGATCCCGGTTGGGGCTGCCAGGGTTCAAACAGAGAGTAATCTATGGCTGAGTACAAGCCGACCATCAAAGCACCGGGCAAAAACGGTGACATCATTTTCAGCGCGCTGGTGAGACTGGCTGCGCTGATTACCCTATTGTTGCTGGGTGGCATCATCGTTTCGCTGATCTTCGCCTCCTGGCCAAGCATGCAGAAATTCGGCTTTGCGTTCCTGTGGACCAAAGAGTGGGACGCGCCGGCGGAGCAGTTCGGCGCGCTGGTGCCGATCTACGGCACCGTGGTCACCTCGCTTATCGCGTTGATCATCGCCGTGCCGGTGAGTTTCGGCATCGCGCTGTTCCTGACCGAACTGGCGCCGAACTGGTTGAAGCGGCCGCTGGGCATCGCCATTGAGCTGCTGGCGGCCATTCCGAGCATCGTCTACGGCATGTGGGGCCTGTTCGTGTTCGCCCCGCTGTTCGCCGAATACTTCCAGACGCCGGTGGGCGAAGTACTGTCGGGCATTCCAATCGTCGGCGAGCTGTTCTCCGGCCCGGCCTTCGGCATCGGCATCCTGGCCGCCGGGGTGATCCTGGCTATCATGATCATTCCTTACATCGCCGCGGTGATGCGCGACGTGTTCGAACAGACCCCGGTAATGATGAAAGAGTCGGCCTACGGTATCGGCTGCACCACCTGGGAAGTCATCTGGCGCATCGTGCTGCCGTTCACCAAAAACGGCGTCATCGGCGGCGTGATGTTGGGCCTGGGCCGCGCGCTGGGGGAAACCATGGCGGTGACCTTTATCATCGGCAACACCTACCAGCTCGACAGCGCTTCGCTGTACATGCCGGGCAACAGCATCACCTCGGCGCTGGCCAACGAATTCGCCGAAGCCGAGTCCGGCGTGCACACCGCCGCGTTGATGGAGCTGGGCCTGATTCTGTTTGTTATCACCTTTATCGTGCTGGCGCTGTCGAAACTGATGATCATGCGTCTGGCCAAGAATGAGGGGCGTTAACATGGCGACGATGGATATGCAAAACGCAGTCGTTCTGGCGGAAAGCCGCCGCAAAATGCAGGCCTGGCGCCGGCAGAAAAACCGTCTCGCGCTGTTCCTGTCGATGGCGACCATGGCGTTCGGGTTGTTCTGGCTGATCTGGATCCTGATCGCCACCGTGACCAAAGGCTTCGACGGCATGTCGCTGGCGCTGTTCACCGAGATGACCCCGCCGCCGAACACCGCGGGCGGCGGCCTGGCCAACGCCATCGCCGGCAGCGGGCTGTTGATCCTGTGGGCGACCCTCTTCGGCACGCCGCTGGGCATCATGGCCGGTATTTACCTGGCGGAATACGGCCGTAAATCCTGGCTGGCGGAAGTGATCCGCTTTATCAACGACATTCTGCTCTCCGCACCGTCGATCGTGGTGGGCCTGTTCGTTTACACCATCGTGGTGGCGAAGATGGAACACTTCTCCGGTTGGGCCGGCATCGTGGCGCTGGCGCTGCTGCAGGTGCCGATCGTCATTCGCACCACCGAGAACATGCTGAAGCTGGTGCCGGATACGCTGCGCGAGGCCGCCTATGCCCTGGGCACGCCGAAATGGCGCATGATTTCCGCTATCACACTGAAGGCGTCGGTGTCCGGCATCATCACCGGCGTGCTGCTGGCGATTGCGCGCATCGCGGGGGAAACGGCGCCGCTGCTGTTCACCTCGCTGTCGAACCAGTTCTGGAGCACCGACCTGATGCAGCCGATCGCCAACCTGCCGGTGACCATCTTCAAATTCGCCATGAGCCCGTTCGCCGAATGGCAGCAGCTGGCCTGGGCCGGGGTGCTGTTGATCACCCTGTGCGTACTGTTACTGAATATCCTGGCGCGCGTAATTTTCGCCAAGAAAAAGCATTCATAAAATTTTGAGCGCCGCTTTGGCGGCGCTGATGAAAAGAGAGAAGTCTTGATGAGTATGGTTACTGACGCTTCCAGCAGCAAAATTCAGGTACGCGATCTGAACTTCTACTACGGCAAATTCCATGCGCTGAAGAACATCACGCTGGATATCGCCAAGAACAAGGTCACCGCGTTTATCGGCCCGTCCGGCTGCGGCAAATCCACCCTGCTGCGCACCTTCAACAAGATGTACCAGCTGTACCCGGAACAGCGTGCGGAAGGCGGCATTCTGCTGGACGGCCAGAACATCCTGACCGACAACTCGGATATCGCGCTGCTGCGCGCCAAGGTCGGCATGGTGTTCCAAAAGCCGACGCCCTTCCCGATGTCGATTTACGACAACATCGCCTTCGGCGTTCGCCTGTTTGAAAAGCTGTCGCGCGCCGATATGGACGAGCGCGTGCAGTGGGCGCTGACCAAGGCGGCGCTGTGGAACGAAACCAAGGACAAGCTGCACCAGAGCGGCTACAGCCTCTCCGGCGGCCAGCAGCAGCGTCTGTGCATCGCCCGCGGCATCGCCATTCGTCCGGAAGTGCTGTTGCTGGATGAGCCTTGCTCGGCGCTGGATCCGATCTCCACCGGCAAGATTGAAGAGCTGATCAGCGAGCTGAAGGCCGATTACACCGTGGTGATTGTGACGCACAACATGCAGCAGGCGGCGCGCTGCTCCGACTCTACCGCATTTATGTATCTGGGCGAGCTGATCGAGTTCAGTGATACTGATAACCTGTTCACTGCGCCGCAGAAAAAGCAGACTGAAGACTACATCACTGGCCGTTATGGTTGATAGGAAGCATCATGGATAACCTGAATTTAAACAAACACATTTCCGGCCAGTTCAACGCAGAGCTCGAGCATATCCGCACCCAGGTGCTGACCATGGGCGGGCTGGTGGAGCAGCAGCTGACCGACGCCATTACCGCGATGCACAATCAGGATGGCGAGCTGGCCAAGCGCGTGATCGAAGGCGACGCCAAGGTCAACATGATGGAAGTGGCGATCGACGAAGCCTGCGTGCGCATTATCGCCAAGCGCCAGCCGACCGCCAGCGATCTGCGTCTGGTGATGGCGATCATCAAAACCATTTCCGAACTGGAACGCATCGGCGACGTGGCGGACAAGATCTGCCGCACCGCGCTGGAGAAGTTCTCGCACCAGCACCAGCCGCTGCTGGTCAGCCTGGAGTCGCTGGGGCGCCACACCGTGCAGATGCTGCACGACGTGCTGGACGCGTTCGCGCGCATGGATCTGGATGAAGCGATCCGTATTTACCGGGAAGATAAAAAGGTCGATCAGGAATATGAAGGCATCGTGCGTCAGCTGATGACCTACATGATGGAAGATTCGCGCACCATTCCGAGCGTGCTGACCGCGCTGTTCTGCGCCCGCTCTATCGAGCGTATCGGCGATCGCTGCCAGAATATCTGCGAATTTATCTTCTATTTCGTCAAAGGACAGGATTTCCGTCATTTGGGCGGCGACGCCCTGGAAAAGCTGCTCTCTCCGGGCGGTAAAGACGAAAAAGACGACTAACCCTTTCCGGGTAATATCCTTCCAAGGCGCGGTTTCTCGCGCCTTTATTCCATCTTAAGCGCGTAAAGATAAAAAGGTTATAAATATAGCTTTTTATATTATTTCCTGACCTATGTGGCGCTTGCTAGCTTATCCGCCAGCAGGACATCAACCACTTAGGAGCTCTCTATGAAACATCGCGCTTTGGCCTTAACGTTGTTAGCCAGTCTGACCGGCCTCGCCGCCGGCGCCGCGCACGCGGACAAACTTGACGATATCAAGCAAGCCGGGGTGGTGCGCATCGCGGTGTTCGACAGCAATCCGCCGTTCGGTTACATCGATCCGCAGAGCAAGAAGCTGGTGGGCTACGATGTGGATGTCGCCGACGCGATCGGCAAAGCGCTGGGGGTGAAAGTGGAGCTGCGCGCCACCAACCCGGCCAACCGCATTCCGCTGCTGGTGTCGAAGAAGGTTGACCTGATTGCCGCCAACTTCACCATTACCGACGAGCGCGCCAAGGAAGTGAACTTCAGCGTGCCGTATTTCGCCACCGGCCAGAAATTCATCGCCCGCAAAGGCATATTGAAAACGCCGGAAGACATCAAGAAGCTGCGCATCGGCGCGGATAAGGGCACGGTGCAGGAAATCACCCTGCGCGAGCGTTTCCCGACGGCGAAAGTGATCTCCTACGATGATACCCCGCTGGCATTCGTGGCGCTGCGTAACGGCAACGTGCAGGCGATCACTCAGGACGACGCCAAGCTGGTCGGCCTGCTCGGCAACCTGCCGGCGGCGCAAAAGGCGGAGTTTGAAATTTCGCCGTTCAGCCTGACCAAAGAGTATCAGGGCGTCGGTATTCCCAAGGGCGAAGATCGCCTGACCGCCGCGGTGAACGAGACGCTGATCAAGCTGGAAAAAGACGGTGAAGCGGTTAAGATTTACGATCGCTGGTTCGGGCCGGAAACCCAATCTGCCCAGCCGCGCGGCGATTTCAAAATCGCGCCTTTGGATCAGCAACCAAAAGCCTGACTTAACCGCGCGCGGTGAGATCGGTACGGAGGGGCGCAGCTTGCTGCGCCCCTGATGCATTCTGCAAGACAAGGATTGAACATGAACCTGGACTGGCTGCTGGCGCCGCAATACCTGAGCTGGCTGTGGCACGGTTTTTTGTTGACGCTGTGGCTTTCCGCCTGCGCGGGCCTGGCGGCCACGCTGCTGGGCTTCGTGCTGGCGGCGATGCGCGACAGCAGCCTGCGGCCATTGCGCTGGCTGGCGATGGGCTACAGCTCGCTGTTTCGCAATACGCCGCTGCTGGTGCAGCTGTTCTTCTGGTACTTCGCCGCCGGGCAGATCTTGCCGTCCGCCGCCATGCAGTGGCTGAACAGCGCCCATCAGATCGGCCCGCTTGAGTGGCCGTCGTTCGAGTTTCTCGCCGGTTTCTTCGGCCTGACGCTCTACTCCACCGCCTTTATCGCCGAAGAGATCCGTTCCGGCATTCGCGGCGTCGCCGGCGGGCAGAAATATGCCGCTCAGGCACTGGGGCTGACCGGCTGGCAGGCGATGCGCTACGTGGTGTTGCCGCAGGCGCTGAAAATCGCGCTGCCGCCGCTGCTGGGGCAATACATGAACGTGATCAAGAACTCGTCGCTGACCATGGCGATCGGCGTAGCCGAACTCTCTTACGCCTCGCGTCAGGTCGAAACCGAAACCCTGCGCACCTTCCAGGCGTTCGGCGTGGCGACGGTACTGTACATCGCCATCATCGCGCTGCTGGAAGGCTGGGGCATGTGGCGACAACAGCGTAAACCGCTGGGAGGGCATTGAGATGGATTTCAGCGTGATTCACGACAACCTGGGCTACCTGCTGTGGGGCACCTGGCCGGATGGGCCGCTGGGCGGCGCGGCGCTGACGTTGGCGATCAGTCTGATGGCCGGGGTCGCCTCGGCGGTGCTCGGCACCCTGCTCGGCGTGGCGCTGGCGATGTCGCGCGGCATCGCCGCCGGGCTGCTGGCGGCGGTGTTGGGCTTTTTCCGCGCCATTCCGGTCATCATGCTGATCTTCTGGACCTATTTCCTGCTGCCGATGGTGTTTGGCGTAGAGATCCCGGAAATCACCACCGTCGTGTGCGCGCTGGCGCTGATCGCCTCGGCCTATCTGGCCCATGCGGTGAAAGCCGGCATCGCCGCGATCGGCCCCGGCCAGTGGCAGGCCGGGCTCTCTCTGGGGCTGACCCGCTGGCAGACGCTGCGCATGATCGTGCTGCCGCAGGCGCTGCGCATGATGGTGCCGTCGTTCATCAACCAGTGGATCTCCCTGATCAAAGACACCTCGTTGGCTTATATCGTCGGCGTTGGCGAACTGACCTTCCTGGCGACCCAGGTCAACAATCGCAGCATGGTCTACCCGATGGAAGTGTTCCTGTTCGTGGCGCTGGTCTATTTCGTGTTTTGCCTGGCGCTCGATCTGCTGGCCAATGCGGTCAACCGCCGCTTCGGCGCGCAAACCCGCGCGCTGAAACGGTCCTGGCGCTGGTGGCGCAACAAGCCGCCGTTGCCGGCCAGTTAATCGGCCGTCAGCCGCCAGCCGCGTTCGCGCCACAGCGCGGGCAATTGAGCCAGGTCGTCAAACGTTGTCACCAGCGGGTGATCGATCGGCGGGTTATGCGGATCGGCGCAGAAGTAAAAGACCGGGATGCCGGCATTGATGCCGGCCTGCGCGCCGGCGGGCGAGTCGTCCACCAGGATGCAGCGCGTCACCGGCACCCGCATCTGTTCGGCGGCGTGAAACACGATCGCCGGATCCGGCTTCCAGCGCTGAATGTCATAGCCGCTGAACAACCGGTCATCAAAATAAGGCAGCATGCCGGTCAGGCCGAGTGAGTGCTGCATCTTGCTGACCGGCCCGTTGGAGACGGTGCAGACTGGCACCGTCACCTGCGCCAGCAGCTCGCGGGCGCCGGCAATCTGCTGCAGCTCGCTGTCGAACAACCGCGCCACTTCCTGCCGATACAGCGGCTCCAGCGTCTCTTTTGCCAGGTCAGTGCCCTGCTCGGCGTTGACCCGATCGATGATCTCGTACAGCTTCACCCCTTTGTATTTCTTGAACACCTCTTCCAGCGACAGATGAATGCCGTAGCGGGCGAACATGTGCACATAGGCTTTGCTGCACAGCACTTCGCTGTCCACCAGCGTGCCGTCGCAGTCGAACAAAATGCAGTCAATCTGATTCATGCGGGACAGGTTCCTTCGGGTTAACGCCGCTGAGGCGATTCAGCGATCACTTGATCAGGTTACGCGCCTTGAGATCGTGCAAAATCAGCGCGGCGACGTGTGAGCACTGCGGCAGATCGCGGCTGTCGCACCACTTCAGCTCGGCGATTTCGGCGGCCGGCTGCAACTGCCCGGTAAAGCCGGCCTGGTAGCAGCGAATGCGTACCTGGGTGCCGTCCTGCTTGCCGTCTGCCGGGCCGGAGAACTCGCCGTAAAATGCGATGGAGTTCGGCTGCAGCGCGACGGTCAGCTCTTCGTCGATTTCGCGGCACAGCGCCTGTTCGTCGGTTTCACCCGCTTCGCGCTTTCCGCCAGGCATATAAAACAGCGTCTTGTTGTGTGAGCGCACCAGCGCCACTTTGTCATCTTTCAGCGCGATCAACGCCAGCTTATCGATAAAGGTCGAAGACATGCGGGTTCCTGTTTGTTAACGGATAGGGAAAGAGAGGGCGATAGGCCATTTTATCGGCCGTGCCGGCAAACGGCAACGCAATGGGCGGTCGGGGGATGAATGTCTGTAAATACAAGCCGTTGACGTATTTAGCCGTAAAGACGGCGAAAAAAACCTGTGACCGGCGTCAAAAGCCCCACTTTTTGTTATAGGATAGCCGGCGACTGTCCATTCCCATTTTCGGAATTCTGATAATGACCAAACCAGTATCTGGCCTTGACGCTGAGCAAGGCTTGCTTGGGCGCGTGTTTAAACTCAAGCAACATGGCACGACGGCGCGTACGGAAACGATTGCCGGTATCACCACCTTCCTCACCATGGTGTATATCGTGTTCGTTAACCCGCAAATTTTGGGCGCGGCGGGCATGGATACCCAAGCGGTATTTGTCACCACCTGTTTGATCGCCGCCTTCGGCAGCATCTTTATGGGCCTGCTGGCGAACCTGCCGGTGGCGTTGGCGCCGGCGATGGGGCTGAACGCCTTCTTCGCCTTCGTGGTGGTCGGGGCGATGGGCATCTCCTGGCAGGTGGGCATGGGCGCCATCTTCTGGGGCGCGGTCGGCCTGCTGCTGCTGACCATTTTCCGCATTCGCTACTGGATGATCGCCAACATTCCGGTCAGCCTGCGCGTCGGCATCACCAGCGGCATCGGCCTGTTCATCGGCATGATGGGGCTGAAAAACGCCGGCATCGTGGTGGCCAACCCGGACACCCTGGTGACCATCGGCAGCCTGACCTCGCACAACGTGCTGCTGGGGGCGCTCGGCTTCTTCATCATCGCCGTGCTCTCTTCGCGTAACTTCCACGCGGCGGTGCTGGTGTCGATCGTGGTCACTACCCTGATCGGCTGGATGCTGGGCGACGTGAAATATGGCGGTCTGTTCTCGCTGCCGCCGAGCATTACCTCGGTGGTGGGCCAGGTCGACGTGGCCGGCGCGCTGAACATCGGGCTGGCCGGGGTCATCTTCTCGTTTATGCTGGTGAACCTGTTCGACTCCTCCGGCACCCTGATCGGCGTCACCGATAAAGCTGGCCTGACCGACAACCAGGGTAAGTTCCCACGCATGAAGCAGGCGCTGTACGTTGACAGCATCAGCTCGGTGGCCGGTTCGCTGGCGGGCACCTCTTCCGTGACCGCTTATATCGAAAGCTCATCCGGCGTCGCCGTCGGCGGCCGCACCGGTTTGACGGCGGTGATCACCGGCCTGCTGTTCCTGCTGGTGATCTTCCTGTCGCCGCTGGCGGGCATGGTGCCGGCGTATGCCGCCGCCGGCGCGCTGATCTACGTCGGCGTGCTGATGACCTCCAGCCTGGCGCGGGTGAAATGGGACGATCTGACCGAAGCGGTGCCGGCGTTTGTCACCGCGGTGATGATGCCGTTCAGCTTCTCGATCACCGAAGGCATCGCGCTCGGCTTTATCTCCTACTGCGTGATGAAGCTGGGCACCGGCCGCTGGCGTGAAATCAGCCCGTGCGTGGTGGTGGTGGCGCTGCTGTTCGTGCTGAAGATCGTCTTCGTCGACGGCCATTGACAGCCAAAGGGCCGACGGCGGTCGGCCCTGAATCCCTAGACGCCCGGCGTCGCATCCGGCGCCTGATCCAACACCCACTGCAACGGCCGTCTGAAGCGCGCCTGCCAGCTGCCGGCGGCATCCTCTCCCTGGGCGAAGTGCAGCGTCTGCACCTGATTATCCTCCCCGAACAGATTGGCGAAGTGCAACGCCAGCGCCTGCTCGCTGAAGGTCTGCCGATCGTAATACGCCATCACGATTTTCTTTTTCGCCGCCAGCGACTGCTGGGCCGGCTTGATCTCGCCGTGGGGGGCGATCAGGAGCGCGCCGGCGTAAAACTGTGGGTACTTCGCGAGCAGGTTAGCGGCATGCAGCGCGCCCTGGCCGCGGGCGCTGAGATAAATCCGTTGGGGATTCAGCTTTAGCTGCGGAGCCAGCTGTTGCACCGTGCGCTGCAGGGCGGTTTGGGTGCTCTCGTCGCTGTAATTTGACCAGCGGAAGCTGTTTTCCGACAGCATCTGCGTGCCGTTGATCTCGATGTAGGCCACGCCCATTTCGCCGAACAGCAGCCGCTCCTCGGGGCTGATGGCGGCGGCTTTGCCGTAGGTATGCAGGAAGATCACCGTTGGCCAGCCTGCGGGCGGCGCTTCGCCGTCCGGCACCGCGTAGCTGGCTTTGCCTTCATACTGACGGGCGTGCTGCAGATAGCGCGCTTTGGTGACGGCCAAAATGGATTGGTAAGTGGCGGAGTGTTGGATGCTGTTGAAGGCGTCGTCCTCCAGCAGGTTGTAGTAGTACCACAGGCCGCGGTCGGCGCTCAGCTGCAGGTAACGCTCCGCCAGTTCGGTTTGCCCTTTCTCCGCCGACGACACCGCCAGCTGGTAGGGCGCCCAGACGTTGCGGCCGTCTTCGCGCATCAGCGTCAGGTACAGCGACATGGCGCCGAGCTTTTTGTCTTCCTGGGTTTGCGCGGAACGCGACAGTTGGGCGTTGAGCGCGCTGTGCGCCGGCAGCTCCAGCGGCTCTTCACCGGCGGGATAACGCATGTCTGCGGCGAAAGTGGGACTGGTGATGGAAACGAAAAATAACGCTAAAATGAAAAAATACATGATGCTATGGCTTTAATTTCAATAAATTGACGGACGTCATGTCCTGTTGCGGCGCCCAGCGGGCGCCGCGAGACCTTCACTCCACGCGGCGAATAAAATCGCTGAACGCGGACAGCTGGCCGGTCAGGAAATCCAGCGTTCCCTGATCGCTCAGTTCACCGGCCTGTTCATCGACCTTGCTCTGGATCACGCCGCCCATAAACTCAGGCTTGTTCATTACCATCGCATCGAGGAACACCAGGATCTGGCGCAGATGGTATTGGCAGCGCGCGCCGCCGATCGGCCCCATTGAGCTGGTTTGAATGGCGACCGGCTTGCCGGCCAGCGGCTGATTCGGTACGCGAGACAGCCAGTCGATGGCGTTCTTCAACCCGCCGGGCACGGAATAGTTATATTCAGGGGTGACGATGATCACGCCGTCGGCCTGGCGGATCTGCTCGGCGATCGCCTCGACCGCGGCAGGGAAGCCTTCACCCTGTTGCATGTCGGCGTCGTACAGCGGGATATCGCGGATGGAGGGCAGCGCTTCAATGGTGACGCCTTGCGGGGCCAGGCCAGGCAGGGCGCGGGCCACCATGGCGTTGTAGGAGCCTTTGCGCAGGCTGCCGAGCAGAGTGACGATTTTTAAGGCTTGGTCTGACATGGTGATTCTCCCTTTCGAATGAGCAGATTCAGCGTACAACATGGGCGAATAGTAGGCTAAAGCGCGGGTCGAGAATAGGCGATTGCTCAACATTTAGCTGTCTTTACAATTTAATCCAGTAACTCGTGCGGTAAAGACCGCGTTATCCGCTTTGCGCCGCGTCAACCTGGCGTCTTCAGGCCCGTCAGTTTAACGAAGCGTGAGGATGCCGCCGGGCTGCGCGGCGAGATTTCCCCGTCTTTGTGCAGGCCGCCGCGCTCTTCGTAGCGCCAGCACAGCAGGCGATCCAGCCCGGGGCTGCCGGCGCAGGCCCAGCTCAGATATTCGTCGGCGTCGCTCATCACCTGAACGTCCGGCGTGGCGCTGGAGCGCAGGTGACCGGAGAAGGGATGCAGACGCAGCGTAGACTGGCCGCTGTTGCCGAGGCCGGAAATTTTCAGCACGCTTTGCCGAATGCTCCACAGCTGAGTCTCCGCCTCCAGCCGATCGTCCTGCGCGCCGATCCAGGCGCTTTCCGCCGGCGTCTGGTGCGCGTTCTGCAGCGCGCTTTGCCGGCTGCCGCGCGCCCGCATCACTTCGATATCCAGTCCGACTTTGCCTTCGTCGCTGAGCAGCACGCCCACGGTGTTGCTGGCGTAGGCGAGGCTAAAATCGGGCAGCTGATGATCGGCGAAGCAGGGGCGGCCGGTCGGCGTGGTAGCTATGGGGGGAAGCGTCGGCAGGCCGTACAGGTAGAACATCATTTCGGCGAGCAGAATGCGCCCTTGCAGGTAGCGCGTGCGGCGCTTAACGGAAAAGGTGCGGGTGGCGGCTATCACTTCGTCGGCGAGTCTCTGGGTATCCAGGACGGCGGAGGCCGGGGTCCATCGGGCAAAATGACACGCCATTGTTCGCTCCATGACAGAGGGTCGCTAAGAACGCAGGGGTGTTAGATTAAGACTAAGTTGAGGATTTATCATCAAAAAACACTATGCGTTTTATCCGATTTGTTGGCTTTGCGCTGTATAGGCGGGGGGAGAAGATCGTACGGACCTGAATAGGTGCGTGCACAAAATTAATCAGTTCCGAAACCAACCACATCCGAATCGACGGCGTCCAATGAGCCTATAAAAGTTGCTATCAGACAAGAAAGAGTTGGCGGAGAGAGCAGGATTCGAACCTACGACACGATAACTCGTGTGGATTTAAGAAACGGTTAGTTTCTTAAATCTGGCTTAAACCACTCGCCCACCTCTCCGCATTCGTTTGTTGGAAACATAAAACCACAAAATAAAAATGGTTAAAATAACCTAAACTTGGAAATGTGACTAAAGCCACAAAAGCCCTATTTTATCTGTGTGTTTGTTAATTATCGGAGTCAGATCACTAAATTTACATTAGCTATTGTTATAAAAAGTTGGCGTCATTGGCTACGAATAGGGAAGAAGGGCATGCCAGATCTCGAGTTAATGCCGCTGCAAAGCGCCGAATTTTATAAGACAGCTGAACGTGTTGTTTTTAAAGAATATAAATGCAACTGCAAAAAAGGTTGGAAGGGCGAAGATCGCTTTATCGTCTACAAGGCCGATCAGAATGGAATCATTGAGGTCGTCAACAATGAGGTTTCAAATAATAACCTCGAAGAGCTCATCGCGCTGGCATCGTCTTTTTTGACGGATAAGGTGGTGATTTCCGGCGGGCATACCGTGGTTAATTTGGACGATCGTTTTTCTGTCAGCAGTGAAGTGGAAAAATCCGCGCGATTCTGCATTGACTACATAGCCGAATCCATCCGACAGCTCAACGTTCAGCCTGACTTCTTGATGGAAATAAATGATTTCTATATGGAAAAAAACGATGGCAGCGAGATAGACGGCGCTAACGAATTCAGAAGGATGGCGACATCGCCGTATATTATTCCAGAAAAAATAAACGACTACATTCTGGCATCGAATCAACGTCATGACATTGATATCAATGCATTTTATGTCAGTGAGAAAAACATGGCGGATCGCTTTAAACGCCACATTAAAAACCGTATGGATAAAGAGGCGTATTTTCAGCGCCAAGACGGTAATGTGAAGATGACGGTGGGAGAGCACGAGTTCGATATCATCAAGGAAAATAAACCGACCTGTGCGGCGGGCAATGCCGCGACGTTCAGGGCTATTCGGTATCGTATTTCCTCTAATAAAGTCTTCGATAATTACACGTCGCATATTGGCGTTTTTCCGCTGTGTTCACGCGTTAACGTACTTAACGGCTATCGCGCGGCCGCGACTTTTTACGATAACTTTTCCTTGCCTTCCTTACTGGTTTTCTTCGGCAGATCCTGTTTTGAATGACATTTTTTGTGCCAGCTGGCTATGTGTCGCTGCATAGCCATGATGGTCGAGCATTATCATGAAAATTTCATACCTGTATTGGCCAGTCACTTTCTTCTCCACGGCATTCGGCGCCGGGATTTTCTTTTTGCCTCAGGCGGTGGGGCCGGGCGTGCTGGGGATGAAGGCGTTCATGCTGTTTATCGTTATCGCCATGTCGGTATCGATGATGGCGCACTATCTTTTTTTCAAATTCATCATCTCGCACCCGCAGAAAGATTTCCTGGCGGCATCGTCGACGTTTATCGGTGAGCGGGCGGCGGCAATCGTCTGTGTGCTGTTTATTCTGTCGATGATCATTATCGTGCTGATAAATTTCATCACCCTGGTTAACGTGGTCGCGTCTTTTCTCCACGATGGATTTTGGGTTCGGGGCGGTGTTTCGCTGTTGCTGAGTGCGGCGCTGTCGGCCGCATGGCTGGCATTTAGCCAGCGAATCGAGCACCTGATTTCCAGAATGGCACTGGTTTCTATCGCGCTGGTGGCGATCCTTACGCTGTTTTTCCTGTTACAACCTGCAGGGGCTCAGCGGGCGCCTGCGCCGCCGAGCATTTCATTGCAAACGTTGGTGCTGCTGCCTATTTTTCTTTTTACGTTTAACTTTACCCCGTGTATCCAGCGGTTTGCGCAAAGTGCCGTGCGGCCGCAGGCGCGCAGTATTCTGTTCGGCAAGATACTGATCCTGGCGTTTATCGCCATGATCGTTATCGCTATCAGTCGCTTGCTGACGTTGGATGATATCTCGATCATTAACGGCCGCAATGTGGATTCGCTGTTTTATACCGCAGGTTTGACCGGTAACTCGATGGCGTGGTTAGGCGCAGCCCTGCTGCTGTGCTTGCTCACCGGCGGCGCTTATATCGGCACCTTGACCGGGGTCATCGACGGTATTACGTCCTTCGGCATGGCGGGAAAAAAGGGCATCATCGCGGGGAACATTGTTGTCTGTACGCTCATCGGCACGATTAATCCGAGCATCATCAAGATCATCTCAAGCTGGTCGATACCCGTTATCGTGATGACCGTCTTTTTCATCCCATCACTGTATTTTTTACAGCGGGGCGACGGCCGGCAAAAGATGGTGGGAATAGCGGTGCTGTGCTGCGGCATCGCGGTGATAGCGACGCTATTCGTGTAAAGCGTTACGTCTAAGCCAGAATCAGCGTATCGCCGGTGGCCGGCGCGATCCCTTCCGGCAGCCATAGCCGGCCCCAGGCGCCGGTACAGTGGCAGCCCATAATCTTTTCCGGCTGATGCTGGCGCAAAAAACGGCGGACGCGCCAGAGGGTACGCGGAGAAGCGCAACGCAGATGAAAACCGCCAATCAAGGCGTGGATCCGATCGATACCGGTGATTTTCTGGCAGTGGCGCACGATATTCACGATCCCGCGATGCCCGCAGCCGGTCACGATCACCAGACCGCGATCCGATTTGTAAATCAGCACCCCTTCGTCGATAACGTAATCCACCGCCGCGTTTCCCCCGGTAATCACCCCGTAGGCGCGCGGTGCGGGCACGGCAATTTCACCTGACCACATAAAGCGATCGCCGATCGCCAGCGGCGTGCGGCTGTAGTGCATGTTATGGCGCGAGTAGTCGATGTCCAAAGAGAGCTTTTTGATTTTGTGGGTGTGGCCCAGCACCTTCAGCGCCGCATAGCGCTCATCGCCGACCTGCGGGTGGCAGATGATGCGGCTGTTGTCCGGCAGCCAGGCGACGCCGCCGCAGTGGTCATAGTGGCCGTGGGAGAGCACCGCCGCGGTGATGCGGGAGAGATCGACGCCCATCAGCGCCGCATTGCGCAGGAAGCTGTCGTCGGGGCCGGTGTCGAACAGTATGGAGGTCGTCTCGTCTTCAATCAGCAGGCTTAACCCGGCCTTGGCCTGCAATAGCGGGTTGGCGCCGGCGGCGCGGCGGTTTTCCAGCAATACCTTGAGGGTTAACGCCATGTTGACTCGTTCCTGAGAAAGACACCTGACCGTCCAGTATATCGCGGGCAGTTGCGGCGGCGCTGTGAGCCAGCGCGCAGAGCGAGAGCGGGAAAGAAAAACGGCCGGAACAAGGGCTTATCCCGGCCGTGAAGGCCTCTGGCAGCGCGTTATTTACCGATACAGAAGCTGGAGAAAATGCGGCCCAGCAGGTCGTCGGAGGTGAATTCGCCGGTGATTTCGCTCAAGGCCAGCTGCGCCTGGCGCAGTTCCTCGGCCAGCAGCTCGCCCGCGTAAGCGCTCACTAACTGTTCTTTGCCCTGCACCAGATGCTGCGCCGCCAGTTCCAGCGCCTGCAGGTGGCGACGGCGCGCCAGGAAGCCGCCTTCCATGTTGCTGGTGAAGCCCATGCTCTGTTTCAGATGATCGCGCAGCACATCGACGCCTTCGCCGGTGCGGGCCGACAGGCGAATAAGTGAGTGGTTATTCACTTCCGTCAGGCCCAGCGTTTCACCGGTGATGTCGGCCTTGTTGCGCACCACGGTGATCGGCAGCGTGCCCGGCAGGCGCGCCATAAACTCCGGCCAGATCTCCGCCGGCTCGGTGGCGGCGGTGGTGGTGCCGTCCACCATAAACAGCACCCTGTCAGCTTGTTCGATCTCGTTCCAGGCACGTTCGATGCCAATACGCTCCACTTCGTCGCTGGCGTCGCGCAGGCCGGCGGTGTCGATGATGTGCAGCGGCATGCCGTCGATATGGATATGTTCGCGCAAGACGTCGCGGGTGGTGCCGGCGATATCGGTGACGATCGCCGCCTCGCGCCCGGCCAACGCATTGAGCAGGCTGGATTTACCGGCGTTGGGGCGCCCGGCGATGACCACCTTCATCCCTTCGCGCAGCAGGCTGCCCTGGCGCGCTTCACCGCGCACGTTGTCCAGATCCGCCATGACGTCGTTGAGCTGCGCCTCGATTTTACCGTCGGACAGGAAGTCGATTTCCTCGTCCGGGAAGTCGATCGCCGCTTCCACGTAGATTCGCAGGTGAGTGAGCGCTTCCACGAGCTGGTGGATGCGGGTGGAAAATGCGCCCTGCAGCGAGTTCATCGCCGAACGTGCCGCCTGCTCGGAGCTGGCGTCGATCAGATCGGCGATCGCTTCGGCCTGCGCCAGATCGAGTTTGTCGTTGAGAAACGCGCGCTCGGAGAACTCGCCCGGCCGCGCGATGCGCACGTCGGGCAGCGCCAGCACGCGCTTGAGCAGCAGATCGAGGATCACCGGCCCGCCGTGGCCCTGCAGTTCCAGCACGTCTTCGCCGGTAAAGGAGTTCGGCCCCGGGAACCACAGCGCGATGCCCTGATCGAGGGTGGCACCGGCGGCGTCGCGGAACGGCAGATAGTCAGCGTAGCGCGGCTTCGGCAGCTTGCCGAGCAACGCCTGGGCGACGTCTTTGGCCTTGCTTCCGGAAATGCGCAGAATGCCGACGCCGCCGCGTCCCGGCGGGGTGGCTTGGGCTACGATGGTATCGGTGGTGCTCATAACGGTTCTCTCTGACGATTAAGATGCAAAAAGGCGGTCTAATGACCGCCTTTGGTGTGACTGCAAGGGTCGGCGCGCCGAACCCCTACACTACGCTTAGCTTTTTTTCTTGTCGCGGCTGTGCAGACCGCGTTTTTCCAGACCACGGTAAATCAGCTGCTGCTGCAGGATGGTCACCAGGTTGCTGACGATGTAGTACAGCACCAGACCGGACGGGAACCACAGGAAGAACACTGTGAAGATCACCGGCATGAAGGTCATGATTTTCTGCTGCATCGGGTCAGTCACGGTGGTCGGCGACATCTTCTGAATGAAGAACATCGTCACGCCCATCAGGATTGGCAGGATGTAGTACGGGTCCTGCGCCGACAGGTCATGGATCCACAGGGCGAACGGCGCGTGGCGCAGTTCGACCGAACCCATCAGCATGTAGTACAGCGCCAGGAAGATCGGCATCTGAATGATCAGCGGCAGACAGCCGCCGAGCGGGTTCACTTTCTCCGCCTTGTACAGCGCCATCATCTCTTGGCTCATGCGCTGTTTGTCATCGCCGATACGCTCGCGCATCGCCTGCAGCTTCGGCTGCAGCATGCGCATTTTCGCCATCGAGGTGTACTGCGCCTTGGTCAGCGGGTACATGATGCCGCGCACGATGAAGGTGATGATGATGATGGAGAAGCCCCAGTTACCGATAAAGCCGTGGATGAACTTCAGCAGTTTGAACAGCGGCTGGGAGATGAACCACAGCCAACCGTAATCCACGGTCAGATCCAGGTGTGGCGCTAGCTGAGCCATCTGGTCCTGCAGCTCCGGGCCGACCCACAGGGTCGCGTTCAGCTGTTGCTGAGCGCCCGGCTGCACCACGACCGGTGTAGATTTGAAGCCGATGGTGGACAGGTTGTCACCCGGTTTGGCGGTGTAGAAGGTGTTGTCACCCTTGGTCGCCGGCACCCACGCGGTGGCGAAGTACTGCTGCAGCATCGCAACCCAACCGTCTTTGGTGGTGACGCTCAGGTTTTCGTCTTTGTCGAACGCGTATTTCTGGTACTTGTCCTCGCTGGACGAGTACGCCGCGCCGCGGAAGGTGTGCAGTGCGAAGTTGCTGCTGCCGGTGTCACGGTGCTTAGGCAATTCGGTGGTCTGCTTCAGCTGGCCGAACAGGGTCAGCTCCAGCGGCGTCGCGCCTTTGTTGTCGATGCTGTAATCCACGCCGACCGCATAGTGGTTGCGTTTGAGCACGAAGGTCTTGGTGTAGATCGCGCCGTCTTTACCGGTGTAGGTCAGCGGGATGCGCAGCTCGTCCTGGCCTTCCGGCAGGGTGTAGCTGTCTTGCGCCGCCTGATACAGCGGGCGTTCGCCGTTGGCCGGGTTGTCCGGGCCGTTTTTACCGGTCAGGCCGCTTTGCGCCTGATAGACGAACGACGGGGTGGTTTCCAGCAGTTGGAACGGAGTCGATGAACCCAGAGTATCCGGGTAGGCCAACAGTTTAGCCTGCTCGATATCGCCACCACGGGTGTTGATGGTCAGTGACAGCACGTCGGTGTTCACGGTAATCAGCTTACCCTGACCACTGGCTGGCACGGCCTGGCTGGCGGCATCACCGGCTACTGCGTTCGAAGTCTGTTGCGTGGTCTGTGCGGCCGGCTGCGGAGCGTTGTCCGTTTGCCATGCCTGCCAGATCATGAAAGACACGAACAGCAGAGCGATGAGAAGAAGATTGCGTTGCGAATCCATCGTTAGTGTTCTCTGTTATCGTCGGTTTTTGGCGGCACCGGATCATCGCCACCTGGGTTCAAAGGGTGGCATTTTAATACGCGTTTCAATGCTAACCAACTGCCTTTTATCATGCCAAACCTGCTTAATGCCTCAATTGCGTAATGAGAGCATGTCGGCTGGAAGCGACAACGAGGCCCTAGCAGCGGGCTGATGACGAGCTGATAGGCCCGCACCAGCCCGATCAGGATGCGGGAGCCTGGCGACAGTGGCGACGCCATAATTTATCCAAAGCTTCCGTCAGCGCGCGGTTATCCAAATCCGCTATCCCCTTTTTGGCCACCACGACAAAATCCATCGCCGGTAATTCGTGCTGGCGCAGGCGGAAGCTTTCGCGGGTTAGGCGTTTGATCCGATTACGCTCGTGCGCGCGTTTGACGTGTTTTTTGGCGACGGTAAGACCGATGCGGGGATGCCCCAGCTGGTTCAGGCGGCCGAGGATGGTGATTTGCGGCGTGCCAGCCCGTTGTGGCTGCTGGAAGACGAAAGTGAAATGAGTGGGAGTTAACAAACGTAACTCCCTGGGAAAAGCGAGCTTAACCACTCAGCGGGTTAGCTTTATTACTTAGAAACAGTCAGACGAGCACGGCCTTTCGCACGACGGCGGGCCAGAACTTGACGACCATTTTTGGTGGCCATACGAGCACGGAAACCGTGGCTACGGTTGCGCTTCAATACGGACGGTTGGAAAGTGCGTTTCATAGCGATTTCTACCTAAACTTAAAATAATTACTGATCAGTAAACGCGTTTGGCTACTCGGCGTGAAGATGACCGACGCCTCAATCGCAATACATAAAGAAGCGGGATTGTAATAATTGTACAGTCCTGAGTCAATTCGCATCGCGCCAGCCTACCTGGTTGTCTGCCAATAACGGAACAAAATCCGCTCTTGGCCCGTGGTCACCGCAGAATCCTGTCTGGCTAATGACGCACCATAAGGAACCAGGTATCACACGTAGGGCGAAGATTATACGGACTCGGGGTGAAATCGCAAGGATCCCCGTGAGATCCTTTGCGCGCGATCGCAGGATCCGGCGTGGATAACAAGGTATAACCGGTTGACAATGTAAAAAACGCGGCGCAGCGGCCGGGATCTGCGCGGTCATTCGGCGCCGGCGGTGAAAAGATCGCCGCCGGCCGCGGCCTGTGGATAAAATGGATCTAATCTGTGAGGAAGGGGAGGATCTCTTGCGCGGATTGCGCTATGATCCGTCATTCCGATCGCGATCCCTCATGCCGGGATCGTGAGGGACACAAACCGTGAAAGGCGGTTCGCATCCCCCACAGGCAAACAGCCGATGCCGGGTATGTGTCAAAAATCATGAGTTATAAAAAAGTTGCCCGTTTCTTTTCTTTATTGATCTTGTTCGAGTGGAGTCCGCCGTGTCACTTTCGCTTTGGCAGCAGTGTCTTGCCCGATTGCAGGATGAGTTACCTGCCACAGAATTTAGTATGTGGATTCGCCCATTGCAGGCGGAACTGAGTGACAACACCCTGGCGCTGTACGCGCCTAACCGTTTTGTGCTGGATTGGGTTCGCGATAAGTACTTAAACAACATCAATGGTCTGCTGAATGATTTCTGCGGCACGGATGCGCCTTTGCTGCGTTTTGAAGTCGGCAGCAAGCCGATCACGCAGGTGATCAGCCAGACCGTGACCGCCAGCGTCAGCAGCGCCCCTGCGGCTCCGGCGGCGCGCACGGCCGCGCCTTCGCGCCCGAGCTGGGACAACGCTGCGGCGCAGCCCGAGCTCTCTTACCGCTCCAACGTCAACCCTAAACACACCTTCGACAACTTCGTCGAGGGTAAGTCCAACCAGCTGGCGCGCGCGGCGGCTCGCCAGGTGGCGGACAATCCGGGCGGCGCCTACAACCCTTTGTTCCTGTATGGCGGCACCGGCCTGGGTAAAACTCACCTGCTGCACGCGGTCGGCAACGGCATCATGGCGCGCAAGGCCAACGCTAAAGTGGTCTACATGCACTCGGAACGCTTTGTGCAGGACATGGTCAAAGCGTTGCAGAACAATGCCATCGAAGAGTTTAAGCGCTACTACCGTTCGGTCGACGCGTTGCTGATCGATGACATCCAATTCTTTGCCAACAAGGAGCGTTCGCAGGAAGAGTTCTTCCATACCTTTAACGCCCTGTTGGAAGGCAATCAGCAGATCATCCTGACTTCGGATCGCTACCCTAAAGAGATCAACGGGGTGGAAGATCGTCTGAAGTCCCGCTTCGGCTGGGGGCTGACGGTGGCGATCGAGCCGCCGGAGCTGGAAACCCGCGTGGCGATCCTGATGAAAAAGGCCGACGAAAACGACATTCGCCTGCCGGGTGAAGTGGCGTTCTTCATCGCCAAGCGCCTGCGTTCCAACGTGCGTGAGCTCGAAGGGGCGCTGAACCGCGTGATCGCCAACGCCAACTTTACCGGCCGGGCCATCACCATCGATTTCGTGCGCGAAGCGCTGCGCGATCTGCTGGCGCTGCAGGAAAAGCTGGTCACCATCGACAATATCCAAAAGACGGTGGCGGAGTATTACAAGATTAAAGTCGCGGATTTGCTGTCCAAGCGGCGTTCGCGATCCGTTGCCCGCCCGCGCCAGATGGCGATGGCGCTGGCGAAGGAACTCACCAACCACAGCCTGCCGGAAATCGGCGATGCGTTTGGTGGCCGCGACCATACCACGGTGTTGCACGCCTGCCGGAAGATCGAGCAGCTGCGTGAGGAAAGTCACGACATCAAAGAAGATTTCTCCAATTTAATCAGAACATTATCTTCATAGCGCTATGAAATTTATCGTTGAACGTGAGCATCTGCTAAAACCGCTGCAACAGGTGAGCAGCCCGCTGGGCGGCCGCCCGACCTTGCCGATCCTGGGCAACCTGCTGCTGCAGGTGACGGAAGGCTCCCTGCTGCTGACCGGCACCGATCTGGAGATGGAGATGGTGGCGCGCGTCGCCCTGTCCCAGCCGCACGAGCCGGGCGCGACGACTGTGCCCGCGCGCAAATTCTTTGATATCTGCCGTGGCCTGCCGGAAGGGGCGGAGATTGCCGTCACGCTGGAGAGCGAGCGCATGCTGGTGCGGTCCGGCCGCAGCCGCTTCTCGCTGTCCACGCTGCCCGCGGCGGACTTCCCGAACCTGGACGACTGGCAGAGCGAGGTGGAGTTCACCTTGCCGCAGGCGACGCTGAAGCGCCTGATCGAAGCCACCCAGTTCTCGATGGCCCATCAGGACGTGCGTTACTACTTGAACGGCATGCTGTTTGAAACCGAAGGCGAAGAGCTGCGCACCGTCGCGACCGACGGCCACCGCCTGGCGGTGTGCTCGATGCCGATCGGCCAGCAGCTGCCGTCGCATTCGGTGATCGTGCCGCGTAAAGGGGTGATGGAACTGGTGCGTCTGCTGGACGGCGGCGATTCGCTGCTGCAGCTGCAGATCGGCAGCAACAACATCCGCGCCCACGTTGGCGATTTCATCTTCACGTCCAAGCTGGTTGACGGCCGTTTCCCGGACTATCGCCGCGTCTTGCCGAAGAATCCGGACAAAACGCTGGAAGCCGGCTGCGATCTGCTCAAGCAGGCGTTTGCCCGCGCGGCCATTCTCTCGAACGAGAAATTCCGCGGCGTGCGGCTGTACGTCAGCCAAAACCAGCTGAAGATCACCGCCAACAACCCGGAGCAGGAAGAGGCGGAAGAGATCCTCGACGTCAGCTACGACGGTGCGGAGATGGAGATCGGCTTCAACGTCAGCTACGTGCTGGACGTGTTGAACGCGCTCAAGTGTGAAGACGTGCGCCTGCTGTTGACCGACTCGGTCTCCAGCGTGCAGATCGAAGACGGCGCCAGCCAGGCGGCGGCCTACGTTGTCATGCCAATGCGGTTGTAGTCTCGTTACCTTGAATTACAGCACCGTCATCGGTAAAGAGATTGCATGGCTCTGACGCGTTTATTGATTAAAGACTTCCGCAATATCGAGGCGGCGGATTTGGCGCTGGCGCCGGGATTCAACTTCCTGGTCGGCGCCAACGGCAGCGGCAAGACCAGCGTGCTGGAGGCGGTGTATACGCTCGGCCATGGCCGCGCCTTTCGCAGCCTGCAGGCCGGTCGGGTCATTCGCCACGACCAACCGGAGTTCGTGCTGCACGGCCGCATCGAAGGCGCGGAGCGCGAGCTGTCGGTAGGATTGAGCAAGAGCCGTCAGGGTGACAGCAAAGTACGCATCGATGGCAGCGACGGCCACAAGGTGGCCGAGCTGGCGCAGCTGCTGCCCATGCAGCTGATCACCCCCGAAGGTTTTACCCTGCTGAACGGCGGGCCGAAATTCCGGCGCGCCTTCCTGGACTGGGGCTGTTTTCATAACGAACCCGGTTTTTTCACCGCCTGGAGCAACCTGAAACGGTTACTGAAGCAGCGCAATGCCGCGCTGCGCCAGGTGAGTCGCTATGCGCAGATCCGCGCCTGGGATCAGGAACTGATCCCGCTCGCGGAGCGCATCAGCGAATGGCGGGCGGAATACAGCGACGCGATCGCCGCGGATATCACCGCGACCTGCGCGCAGTTTCTGCCTGAGTTTGCCCTGAGCTTCTCCTTCCAGCGCGGCTGGGACAAAGAGAGCGACTACGGCGAGCTGCTGGAGCGCCAGTTTGAGCGCGACAGGGCGTTGACCTATACCGCGGTGGGGCCGCATAAAGCGGACTTTCGCATTCGTGCCGACGGCACGCCGGTAGAGGATTTGTTATCGCGCGGTCAGCTCAAGCTGCTGATGTGCGCGTTGCGCTTGGCGCAGGGTGAGTTTCTCACCCGGCAGAGCGGGCGGCGTTGCCTGTATCTGATTGATGATTTTGCCTCCGAGCTGGACACCGGCCGTCGCCGGTTGCTGGCCGATCGCCTGAAAGCCACCCAGGCCCAGGTTTTTGTCAGCGCGGTCAGCGCTGAACAAGTGACCGACATGGCCGGTGAAAAGGGCAAGATGTTCCGCGTGGAACAGGGTAAAATAGAGGTTCAACCACAGGACTAAAATGAGCGAGAAACGTTGATGTCGAATTCTTATGACTCCTCAAGTATCAAGGTATTAAAAGGGCTGGATGCGGTGCGCAAGCGCCCGGGCATGTATATCGGCGATACCGATGACGGCACCGGTCTGCACCACATGGTATTCGAGGTTGTGGACAACGCTATCGACGAAGCGCTCGCGGGCCACTGTAGTGACATTCAGGTCACCATCCATGCCGACAACTCGGTATCGGTACAGGATGACGGCCGCGGCATTCCGACCGGCATTCACCCGGAAGAAGGGGTTTCAGCCGCAGAGGTCATCATGACCGTGCTGCACGCCGGCGGTAAATTCGACGACAACTCCTATAAAGTTTCCGGCGGCCTGCACGGCGTGGGCGTCTCGGTGGTTAACGCCCTGTCGGAGAAACTGGAGCTGGTGATCCGCCGCGAAGGCAAAGTGCACGAACAGACTTACAGCCACGGCGAGCCGCAGGCGCCGCTGAACGTGGTGGGCGAAACCGAGCAGACCGGCACCATGGTGCGTTTCTGGCCGAGCCACCAGACCTTCACCAATGTGACCGAATTCGAGTACGACATTCTGGCCAAGCGTCTGCGCGAGCTGTCCTTCCTCAACTCCGGCGTGTCCATCCGCCTGAAGGACAAGCGCACCGACCGTGAAGACCACTTCCATTACGAAGGCGGCATCAAGGCGTTTGTCGAGTACCTGAACAAGAACAAAACCCCGATCCACCCGAACGTGTTCTACTTCTCGACCGTGAAAGACGATATCGGCGTGGAAGTGGCGCTGCAGTGGAACGACGGTTTCCAGGAAAACATCTACTGCTTCACCAACAACATTCCGCAGCGCGACGGCGGCACGCACCTGGTCGGTTTCCGTACCGCGATGACCCGTACGCTGAACAGCTACATGGAGAAGGAAGGCTACAGCAAGAAGGCCAAGGTCAGCGCCACCGGCGATGATGCGCGTGAAGGCCTGATCGCCGTGGTGTCGGTGAAGGTGCCGGATCCGAAGTTCTCCTCTCAGACCAAGGACAAGCTGGTCTCTTCCGAGGTGAAAACCGCGGTTGAAACGCTGATGAACGAGAAGCTGGTGGATTACCTGATGGAGAATCCGGGCGACGCGAAAATCGTGGTCGGCAAAATCATCGACGCGGCGCGCGCGCGCGAAGCGGCGCGTAAAGCGCGTGAGATGACCCGCCGCAAAGGCGCGCTGGATCTGGCCGGCCTGCCGGGCAAGCTGGCGGACTGCCAGGAACGCGATCCGGCGCTGTCCGAACTGTACCTGGTGGAAGGGGACTCCGCGGGCGGCTCTGCCAAGCAGGGGCGCAACCGCAAGAATCAGGCTATCTTGCCGCTGAAGGGTAAAATCCTCAACGTCGAGAAAGCGCGTTTCGACAAAATGCTCTCTTCGCAGGAAGTGGCGACGCTGATCACCGCGCTGGGTTGCGGCATCGGCCGCGACGAGTACAGCCCGGACAAGCTGCGTTATCACAGCATCATCATCATGACCGATGCCGACGTCGACGGTTCGCACATCCGTACGCTGCTGTTGACCTTCTTCTACCGCCAAATGCCGGAAATCATCGAGCGTGGCCACGTGTTCATCGCACAGCCGCCGCTGTACAAGGTGAAGAAAGGCAAGCAGGAACAGTACATCAAAGATGACGAGGCGATGGATCAGTACCAGATCGCCATCGCGATGGACGGCGCTACGCTGCACACCAACGCCAGCGCACCGGCGCTCGGCGGCGAGCAGTTGGAAAAACTGGTGGCCGAGCACTACGGCGTGCAGAAGCTGATCGGCCGCATGGAGCGCCGCTACCCGCGCGCGCTGCTGAACAGCCTGATCTATCAGCCGACGCTGAACGAAGGCGATCTCAGCGATGAAGCCAAGGTGAAGACCTGGATCGCGTCGCTGGTGCAGGCGCTGAACGACAAAGAGCAGCACGGCAGCAGCTATGACTTCGTGATCTTCGAGAACCGCGAACGCCAGATGTTCGAGCCGGCGCTGCGCATCCGCACCCACGGCGTGGATACCGACTACAAGCTGGACTTCGACTTCATCCACGGCGGTGAATACCGCAAGATCTGCCAGCTGGGCGAGCAGCTGCGCGGGCTGATCGAAGAGGGCGCGTTCATCGAGCGCGGCGAACGCCGTCAGCCGGTAGACAGCTTCGAGCAGGCGCTGGAGTGGCTGGTGAAAGAGTCGCGCCGCGGCCTGTCGGTGCAGCGTTATAAAGGTCTGGGCGAGATGAACCCGGAGCAGCTGTGGGAAACCACCATGGATCCGGAAAGCCGCCGCATGCTGCGCGTGACCGTCAAGGACGCCATCGCAGCCGATCAGCTGTTCACCACGCTGATGGGTGATGCGGTTGAGCCGCGCCGCGCCTTTATCGAAGAAAACGCCCTGAAAGCGGCGAACATCGATATCTGATGCGTTAATGGCCGTGAAAATCCGCGCCGGGCGACCCGCGCGGATTTTTTTACGCCTTTTTTGGCGCTGACAGCTGAGGCTGAAACGCGTTAGCATGAATAAAAACCACTGGGAGAAGCGTTGAATGGCTATTGAACTGATTGCGATCGACATGGACGGCACGTTGCTGGATCCGCAGCATCAAATCACGCCGGCGGTAAAGCAGGCTATCGCGGCGGCGCGGCGCAAAGGGGTGCACGTGGTGCTGGCCACCGGGCGGCCTTATGTCGGCGTGCAGGACTATCTGCGCCAGTTGGACATTCAGGGCCCCGGCGATTTCTGTATCACCTATAACGGCGCGCTGGTGCTGCGTGCGGTCGACGGCGCCTGCATTCTGCAAGAAACGCTGGGCTTTGAGGATTATCTGCATTTCGAGCAGATGGCGCGCGAGTTCGGCGTTCACTTCCAGGCGTTTGATTTCGATACCCTGTATACCCCGAACAAGGACATCGGCAAGTACACCATACACGAGGCGGAAATGACCGGCATTCCGCTGAAATACCGCAGCGTGGAAGAGATGGATCGCCAGATGCGTTTCCCTAAAGTGATGATGATCGACGAGCCGGCGCTGCTGGACAGCGCTATCGCGCGCATCCCGGAGGAAACGCGCGCGCGTTACACTATCTTGAAAAGCGCGCCTTACTACCTCGAGATCTTACATAAAAACGTCGATAAGGGCGCCGGGGTGAAAATGCTGGCCGAGCACCTCGGCGTGGCGCGGGAAAACATCATGACGCTGGGGGATCAGGCTAACGATACGGCGATGATCGAATATGCCGGCGTCGGCGTGGCGATGGGCAACGCCATTCCCGAGCTGAAAGCGGTGGCGCAGTTTGTCACCAGCGCCAATACCGAAGACGGCGTGGCGCGCGCTATCGAGAAGTTCGTGCTCAACGCCTGAGAAAACGGGGCGCTGCGGCGCCCCTTTATACTTTCGCCAACACCCCTTTGGCGATCTGCAGATCCTGAATCGCCAAGCCGGTGAGATCGGCGATGGTGATGTGCTGCGGCTCGCGTCGTACCCGCCCGCCCTGCGCCAATGCGGCGCCCATTTCGACGATCGGCGTTGAAGTCAGTTTGTTCTGCCGATAAGCCGTCGCGATCTCGCCATAGTCTGTGCACTGAGCCAGCGCATCGACCAGCAGCGCGTCCGCGCGGGCCACCAGCTCGGTCGCCAGCTCTTGCTTACCGGGCGCGTCGGCACCCACCGCGGTAATGTGCGTGCCGGGCCGAATATCCGCCGCCTGCAAAATCGGTTCGCGGCTGGGCGTGGTGGTGACGATCAGCTGACAGTGTGCCGCCAGCTCCGCCGCATCCTGCGTGACCCGCACCCGAAAACCCTCGGCCTCGACATCGCGGCGATACGCCGCCAGCGCCTGTTCGTTGCGGCCCCACACCCATACCTCGCGGCAATCGGTCACCGGTTTCAGACATTGCAGCTGCAGCCGCGCCTGCAGGCCGGTGCCGACCATGCCGATCGCCTGAATATGCGGCGGCGCGCACAGCTCGGCGACGATGCGGCCGGCCAGGGCGGTGCGCAGCGCGGTCAGCCAACCTTCATCTTGCAGCAGCGCCTGCGGCTCGCCGGTCTGGGCGGAGAACGCCATCATCAGCCCCTGATTGCTCGGCAGGCCGTGTTCGGCATTGCGATAGAAACCGGTAGAGATCTTGACCACGAACAGTTCGTCGCCTTCCAACCAGGCGGATTTGATACAGCAGTCGCCGGCGGCCTGCTCGAACAGGAAATGCTGCGCCGGCGGCTGTTGCACCCGCTGTTGCGAGTAGGCGATAAAACCCTGCTTCAGCAGCGGCGTTATGGCCTCGGCGTCGAACGCGGCGAGAATTTGCTGCCGATTAAGGATGCGCATCGGCGATGGCCTTGAGGTATTTCTCCAGCACGATGTTTTTACCGCACAGCACCACCGCCACCTTTTTACCTCGGTATTCCGGCGCCAGTTTGATCGCCGCCGCCAGCGCTACGCCGGCCGCGCCTTCGATAATCCAGCGATCGCTGGCGGCGATCCGGCGCATCGCGTGTTTGATCTCCGCCTCGCGGACCAGCACTTTACGGTCAATCAGCTGCTGGCACAGCGGGAAGGTCACGGCGCCCGGCTCGACGCCGCCGGCGGTGCCGTCGGACAGGGTTTCTTGTTCTTCCACCGGGAAGATATGGCCGGCTTCCAGCGCGCTGTACAGGCTGGTGGCGTTTTCCGGCCAGCAGGCGATAAGCTGCGTGTTCGGCGACAGTTGCCGCAGAACGGTGCCGATGCCGGCGATATAGCCACCGCCGCCGACCGCCACGAACACCGCGTCAAGATCGGCGAGTTGTTCAACCAGCTCCATGCCGCAGGTGCCCTGGCCGGCAATGACCTGCTCGTCGTTATACGGCGAGATGTAGGTTTTCCCCTGTTCGCGTGCGGCTTGTTCCCCCGCCAGTTCGGCGTTCAGCGCGTCGCCCGGAACCAATTCCACGGTGCCGCCCAGCGCCCGGATGGTGTCGAGCTTGATGCTCGCTGCCGTCTCCGGCGCATAAACCGTGACGCCAACGCCCATCCGTTGCCCCGCCAGGGCGACCGCCTGGCCGTGGTTGCCGGTTGAGGCGGCGATCACGCCGCGCCGGCGTTGCTCGTTATCCAACAGCCGCAGCTTGTTGCTGGCGCCGCGAAATTTAAAGGAACCGGTGTGCTGCAGGTGGTCGCATTTCAGATACAGCTCGCAGCCCAACTGCTGTGAAAGCAGCACGCTGCGCTCCAGCGGCGTGACCCGCACCTGAGGGCGCAGTTGCTGATGAGCGGAAACAATGGCATCGAAGAGGGGGTTCATACCGGCTCCAGAAGATTTATTTGGACTTAAAAATCCAGTTTGTACTTTTTTGTGTTGATTGTAAACCCCGCGGCCCGACCTTCGGGCACACCGATCAGAAAACGGCAACGGTCGGCGGGAGCATTGCCGTTTTCGGTGAAAATAATCATAAACCTGTCGTTTAGCGGCACAATTTTTTATTTATTTGCGTTAAGTAAGGCGCTGCCGCTGCCTTATTCTTATAAGGGAAGTGAGAATGAAAAAATAGCGTTTGCATCACCCACCTCTATTACATTGGCGCCGTTGAGTCTCGCCGGCAGGAATTCGCTCGCCTGGTCGGCCGCTTATTTCCTGCCGACGCCGTCGATCGGCTTAAATGATAAGACGCTGGAAAATAATTGCGTGATTTCGAATCGAAAAATCCTCCCGCCTCACCCTCACAGGCCATATGAAACGCTGCGGGCGATCCGGTAAGATGACGGCTCAGTGCCAGCATGTGCAGGAGAGCCGCCATGAGCCATCGGGAAAAACAACTGACTTTCGACCCACGCGGGCATCAGTTAACCAATATCAACGTCTGGACGCCGGACAGTCAATGGCTGGCTTATGACGTGCGCCCGCGCGGCGCCTCTTTCACCGGCCTCAGCATCGAGCGTGTCAACGTCGCCAGCGGCGCGGTGGAGGTGATTTATCGCGCCCAGCACGGCGCCCACGTCGGCGTGGTCACGGTCAGCCCCGATGCGCCGGCGCGCTATGCCTTTATTCACGGACCTGAGCACCCGGACAGCGCCTGGCAGTATGATTTTCACCACCGCCGCGGGGTGATCGTCAGCGAACCGGATCGCGAGTTGGCCATTACCCTCGACGCGCTGGATATCACCGCGCCCTATACCCCCGGCGCGCTGCGCGGCGGCAGCCACGTGCACGTTTTCAGTCCGGACGGCAGCCGCCTCAGCTTTACCTACAACGATCACGTGATGCATGAACGCGATCCGGCGCGCGATCTGCGCAACGTCGGCGTGGCCGTGCCGCTGCACGGGGTTAATCCGCCAAAACAGCACCCGCGCGAGTACGACGGCAGCCACTATTGCGTGTTGGTCAGCGAGACGGTACCGCAGCCGCAGCCGGGTAGCGATCAGATCAATCGCGCTTACGAAGAAGGCTGGATCGGCCGCGAAGGCTACCGTAAGGCCGACGGCAGCCGGCAGCGCTGGGCGCTGGCATTTATCGGCGATACGTTGTCCGCCGCCGGAGAGAAGCTGTCTGAGGTGTTTATCGTCGATCTGCCGGAGAACGACGTCGACTACGCCCGGGCGGGCGCTCTGCCGCTGCAGGGGACGGAAAGCGAGCTGCCGGCGCCGCCGCTTGGCGTCAGGCAGCGGCGGGTAACCTTTACCGGGGATCGCCGTTTTCCTGGCGTGGCTGGTGCGCCGCGCCACTGGTTGCGCAGTTCGCCGGACGGCAGCCAGATAGCTTTTCTGATGAAGGACGACGGCGGCGTGGTGCAGCTGTGGACGGTGCCGCCTAACGGTGGCGAGCCGCGCCAGGTGAGCCGCAGCGAGCATGACATCCAGTCGGCGTTCAGCTGGCACCCGCAGGGCGGGACGATAGCCCTGGTGTGCGACAACAGCGTGATGCTGTGCGAGGTGGCCAGCGGTCGCCTGCAGCGTTTGACGCAGCGCAGCGTGCAGCCGCCGTCGGGGGATGCCGTGGTGTTCTCGCCGGATGGCAAGAAAGTGGCGTTTATGCGCGAGATAGCGGGGTTCAACCAGATCTTCGTGGTTGAGGCGTAAGACGGGCCTGATGACCCGCTGCGTGCGCGATTAGTGCGTGGCGGTGCTGTCGTCGCCCTGGCCGGGATTGCCGGTCGCCGCCAAATTCTGCTGCTCGCTGCGCAGGATACGCGCTTTTGGCGAGTCTGCGGTGGCGTCGTTGCCGGATCGCAGATAGTCGTAAGGCAGCAGCACGGTATCCATCACCGCGGAGAACGGCAGATCCAGCGCCACCAGCGGCATCATCGCCCAGCTGGTGTTGTCGTCCTTCAGCATATCCACGCTGGCGCGGGTGCCGGGATAGTAACCCTGATTCGGGCCGGTATGGCTCATCACGCTGGAGCAACCGCTGGTCGCCAACAACATGCAGCCCGTCGCTATCGCTTTCATCATCGTCATTAATCCATCCTGCAGGGTTGCTGTGCCCCTAAATTAAGCTGATTTATAACATCCTGTTGCTGCTTTAAAAGAAGCAAAATCCCGCTCTGTGGCGGCTCTCTCACTTTAGTGTAAGTGGTAAAAAAAACTTTTACCTTATTGGTGCAAATTTTTTTGATCCTCGCCTGTTGAATTGATGAAAGCAACCCCCATTTTATCATCAGAGCCGAATTGAGAATTCGCCGTAAGGGAATTCTGGCTTAATTAGCCTGTCCAGAGTGGAAGGCGTATTTATTTCAACCTCGCTGAAGTGCCTTAGGAGGCTGTTTTATGCGTAATTTTGATCTTTCCCCGCTATACCGTTCCGCCATTGGTTTCGATCGCCTGTTCAACGCGCTGGAGGCTGGCCAGAGTCAGGGCAACGGCGGTTATCCCCCTTATAATGTCGAGTTGGTGGATGAAAATCATTATCGGATCGCCATCGCGGTAGCCGGGTTTGCCGAGCAGGAGCTGGAGATCACCACGCAGGACAATCTGCTGATCGTGCGCGGGGCGCACAACAATGAACCGGCAGAAAAAACCTATTTATACCAGGGCATCGCCGAGCGCAATTTCGAGCGTAAATTCCAGCTGGCCGAACATATTCAAATTAAAGGCGCCAAACTGGAGAATGGCCTGTTGTATATCGACATGCAACGCATCGTGCCGGAAACATTAAAACCGCGCCGCATCGAAATTAAATAAATTTCCGTTCCGCCGGCAGGTACGCTGCCGGTAAATATGAAGTCATGATTAGCCTGCCGTCAGGGGGCTGAATAAACACATCTCGCTTAATGAAAGGAGTTGTTCCTATGCGTAATTACGATTTATCCCCGCTTCTGCGTCAGTGGATTGGTTTTGATAAATTGGCCAGTTCAATGGGCGGCCAGGAACCCCAGGGGTTCCCGCCGTATAACATCGAGAAAAGTGACGACAATCACTACCGCATTTCTCTGGCGCTGGCCGGTTTCCGGCAGAGCGAACTGAATATTGAAGTGGAAGGGCCGCGGCTGACCGTCAGCGGTAAACCCACGCCGCCGGAAAAACAGGTCGAGTACCTGCATCAGGGGCTGGTGTGCAAAGAGTTCCAGTTGACCTTCACCCTGGCGGAACACCTGCAGGTGTCCGAGGCCAAATTTGAAAATGGCCTGTTGCACATCGATCTGGTGCGTCAGGTGCCGGAAGCCTTGCAGCCTCAGCGCATCGCCATCGGCGCGACGCCGGAGCTGGAAGCGAAATAACCGGCTGAAAAACGGTCATCATCATGCGGGGGAGATCCAAACGGATCTCCCCCGTTGCGTTATGTGGCGCACGCCACAGTCCCCCCGTCTGCCCGATGCCATAATCCTTGTTAATTGTGTGTCTTTGGCCGCAAATCCCATGTTCAACTTTGGCAAGGATGTGACCTATGAGCGATATCGCCCTGACCGTCAGCATGTTGGCGTTGGCGGCCGTCATTGGGCTGTGGATGGGGAACTGGAAGCTGTATGGCGTCGGGTTGGGCATTGGCGGCGTGCTGTTCGGCGGTATCCTGGTTGGCCACTTTGCCCAGAGCGGGCAAATCAGCCTGAATGGGGACATGCTGCACTTTATCCAGGAGTTTGGCCTGATCCTGTTCGTCTACACCATCGGCATCCAGGTCGGCCCCGGTTTCTTCTCTTCGCTGCGTGTCTCCGGTCTGCGGCTCAACGCCTTCGCGGTGCTGCTGGTGCTGACCGGCGGCGTCGTGGCGGCGGCGGTACACAAGCTGTTCGACGTGCCGCTGCCGATCATCCTCGGCGTGTTCTCCGGCGCGGTCACCAACACCCCGGCGCTGGGCGCCGGTCAACAAATCCTGACCGATCTCGGTTCCGATCCGGCGCTGGTGGACGGCATGGGGATGGGTTACGCCATGGCCTATCCGTTCGGCATATGCGGCATCCTGCTGGTGATGTGGCTGATCCGGCTGATTTTCCGCATCAACATCGAGCGTGAGGCTCAGGCGTTTGAAAGCAGTCTGGGCAATCAGCGCGAGTTGCTGCACGCCATCAACGTGGCGGTGCGCAACCCCAATCTGCAGGGCATGGCGATCAAAAGCGTGCCGCTGCTCAACGGTGAAGCGATCGTCTGTTCGCGCCTCAAGCGCGGGGAGCTGTTGATGGTGCCGGCGCCGCACGAGCGGCTGGAGCTTGGCGACTACCTGCACCTGGTGGGCAAACGCGAAGATCTGGAGAACGCCCGGTTGGTGATCGGCGAAGAGGTGGATGCCTCGCTGTCGACGCGCGGCACTGCGCTGCAGGTGGTGAGGGCGGTGGTGACCAACGAGCAGGTGCTGGGCAAGAAAATCCGCGATCTGAATCTGAAGCAAAAGTATGACGTGGTGATTTCACGCCTCAACCGCGCCGGCGTGGAGCTGGTGGCCGGCAGCAACGTCACGCTGCAGTTTGGCGACATTCTCAACCTGGTCGGCCGGCCGGAGGCCATCGACGCGGTGACGGCGATTGTCGGCAACGCCCAACAAAAACTGCAGCAGGTGCAGATGCTGCCGGTCTTTATCGGTATCGGCCTCGGGGTGTTGCTCGGTTCCATTCCGCTGTTCGTGCCCGGCTTCCCGGCGGCATTGCGGCTGGGGCTGGCCGGCGGGCCGCTGGTGGCGGCGCTGATCCTGGGGCGCATCGGCAGCATCGGCAAGCTGTACTGGTTTATGCCGCCGAGCGCCAACCTGGCGCTGCGCGAACTGGGCATCGTGCTGTTTCTGGCGGTGGTTGGTTTGAAATCGGGCGGTAACTTCATCGATACGTTGCTGCACGGCGAGGGGCTGACGTGGGTCGGGTACGGCGCCTTGATCACCGCGATTCCGCTGCTGAGCGTCGGTATTCTGGCGCGCACGGTGGGCAAGATGAACTACCTGACGCTGTCCGGCATGCTGGCGGGATCGATGACCGATCCGCCGGCGCTGGCGTTCGCCAACGGTCTGCATCCCACCAGCGGTGCCGCGGCGCTGTCTTACGCCACCGTTTATCCGCTGGCGATGTTCCTGCGCATCATGTCGCCGCAGCTGCTGGCGGTGCTGTTCTGGACGCTATAGCGCTGCCCGTCTACAGCCGGTAAGGCATTAACACGCCGTTGTCAGTGCCAAAATCTTTGGGGTTGCGGGAGATGAGCGTCCGGAACCCCACCTGCGCGGTGGCCCAGATAATGGCGTCCGGCAGCTTCACATGCTGTGAGTGGCGCAGTTCTACGGCGCGTTCGGCAACTTCATCGGTAATAGGCAGCAGCAGGAATTGCCCTAAAAACTGGCGCGTTTTCAGCTCCAGCGCCGGCCCCTGCTTTTTGGCACCCACCATCACTTCCATCCAGGTGATGGCGCTAATAGCCGGATTGGTGTGGTATTCGGTCAAAACGTCTTTGGCTTGAGGAATGCCGTTGAGATAATCGATCAGAATATTGGTGTCGAATAACGCCCGTTGAGCCACCATTATTCCCACTCCTCGCGCTGACGATTTTCGTAGTCCACGCCATCTCCCATCGCCCCGGACCAGAGCCCGAAAGCATTGCTGGGATCTTCAACGTGGTTCTCCGTCAGATAGCGGGAGACGGCCTGACGGATGATTTCGGCCCGGGGAACGTGGCGGATATTTTTCAGATTGTCGAGCTGCCGCAGGTCTTCTTCAGGTAAATCGATCACGATGCGAGTCATCGCTAGCCCTCCAAAAAAAGATATACGATATATGCATCGTATATCTTTATCGGTCGATTTTCAATCAGCTGGCATTAGCCTTCCTGATGCGCGCGTTCGATCTCTTCTGCCAGGATCGCCACGCCGCGCTCGATTTTCTCCGGGTCGGGCACGTAGTTCATGCGCATGCACTGGTGGGTGTGCGGCCAGTCGTGCTCCAGCCCCGGGAAGAAGTAGTGGCCTGGCACCATCAGCACGCCGCGCTTTTTCAGGCGCTGATACAGCACCTCGGTAGTGATCGGCAGATCCTTGAACCACAGCCAGAGGAAGATGGCCCCTTCCGGTTTGTGGATCAGGCAGCGCTCCGGCGACAGGTAGCGGCGGATAATCTCGATGGTATGTTCGACGCGCTGTTTGTAAAACGGGCGAATCACCTCGTTCGACAGGCGCAGCAGATCGCCGCGCGCGATCATTTCCGTCGCCATCGCCGGCCCCATGCTGCCCGGCGACAGGCTGATGATGCCGTTCATGTTGGTCAGCGCGGTGATCACCTTCTCGTCGGCGATCACGATGCCGCAGCGCGAGCCCGGCAGGCCGAGTTTGGACAGGCTCATGCACAGGATGGTGTTCGGGTTCCACAGCGGCGTGGCGTCGCTGAAGATAATGCCGGGGAACGGCACGCCGTAGGCGTTGTCGATCACCAGCGGAATATCGCGCTGCTGCGCCAGCAGGTCGAGCTTCATCAGCTCTTCGTCGGTGATCACGTTGCCGGTCGGGTTGGTCGGCCGTGAAACGCAGATCATGCCGATGTCGTCGCCGATGGTGAGGTGTTCGAAATCAACGTGATATTTGAACTGGCCGTCCGGCAGCAGCTCGATGTTCGGTTTGGCGGAGACGAACAGCCCTTCGTCCAGCCCGGCATCGGCATAGCCGATATATTCCGGCGCCAATGGGAACAGCACGCGGCGGCGCGAACCGTCAGCGTAGCGGCCGGCGAACAGGTTGAACAAGTAGAAAAACGCGCTTTGGCTGCCGTTCGTCAGTGCAATATTCTGTGGTGAAATCTCCCAGCCGAGCTCGTCGCGCAGCAGATTGGCCAGCGCTTTCAGCAGCGCGTCCTTGCCTTGCGGGCCGTCGTAGTTGCACAACGCTTCGGTCAGTTTGCCCTGGTCGAGCATCTCCTGGCACAGCTGTTTGAAGTAGGCTTCCATCTCTGGGATCTGCGCCGGGTTGCCGCCGCCGAGCATGATGGCACCGGGGGTGTGCAGGCCTTCGTTCAGGTCGTCCATCAAACGGGTAATGCCCGCATAACGGGTAAATTTTTCGCCGAAAAGTGAGAAAGTCATAGGTGCAGCAGTACTGTTTTTTAGCAGGTAATCCCCCACCATACCGCCAGACAAATTCCTCTGCAATGCGGCCGACAAATCGACCAATGGGCAAAAGCTTCGCTCATTAGCCGATTGTCAGCATATTACGCTGGATTATTGTGACCGTTCGCCGGCCCATACCACCATCACCTTATCGTCGCCGAGTCGACGGCTGAAGGCATAGTAGGCGGCGCGCGGCTGCGGGGTTTGCACGCCGCCACCGATCGCCGGGTGGCGAGCGCGGAACTGCCCCAACCGTTGCCAGTGGGCCAGCAGCGAGGCTTTTTCCCCCTGCAACTCAGGCCAGTTCATGTCGGAGCGGGTGCCCTGCAGCGGATCGGAACCGGTTGGGCCGAGCGGGCGGCCGCTTTCATCGCCGTAGTAAATCTGCACCGCCCCCGGCGCCAGCAACAGCAGGTTCGCCGCCCGCTGTTGGCGCACCTGCGAGCCTTTGGCGTCGCTGGCGAAGAACAGCCGGGTGTCATGTGAAGAGAGGTAGCTCAACACGTTGAAATCCTGCAGCCGCTCGGCCATCTGCCGGTAGGTGGCATCGATGTCGGCAAAGCAGCCCAGCGCCTGCGACGCCTGGTCCTGGAAATCGAAGTTGATCATCGCGTCGAAGCCGTTTTGGTAATAGTCGCTTTTCATCACCCCGTGGCCCCAGGCCTCGCCGGTCATCCAAAACGGCGCGTCATCCAGCGCCTGCTGTGGATGCTCCGCTTTCCACGCCGCCAATGCCGCCGTGGCGCGCTGCTTCAACAGCGCCAGCGTCGGTTTTTCCACGTGCTTGGCGGTGTCGACGCGAAAACCGTCGATGCCGTAATCGCGCACCCACTGGCTGAGCCAGACGGTCAGGTAATCGCGGGTGGTGGCGCCGGGCATGTCGCGAGCGGCGGTGTCGGGTTTGTGGCGATAGAACAGCGGCAGGCCGCTGGCGCCGGGCGCTTCGGTTTTGATGTCCGGCAGGAAGGCCAGCGACATCGTCAGGTCGTCATAGCCCGGCGCGTCATAGTCGCCGATGTCGGTGCGGATCCAGTTTTTCCCCCACCATGGGCGCCAGCCCGCCTTGTCGCTGAAATTGATGTAGTCGTTGAAGCTGTGCCAGTTTTGCCCTGGCCCGGGGCGCCAGTCGCTCCAGTTTTTCCCCAGGGTTTTCTCCACCTCTGCCCCCTGCAGATACAGCGAGCCGAAGTGGAACGTTTGCATATCCGCCAGCGTGGCGTAGCCGACATGGTTCACCACCACGTCGAACAGAATGCGAATGCCGCGCTGATGGGCCTGCTCGACCAGCGTGCGCAGCTCCTGTTCGGTGCCCATGTTGGCGTCGAGGCGCGTCCAGTCCAGCGCGTAATAGCCGTGATAGGCGTAATGCGGGAAATCGCCTTGGGTGCCGCCGCCGACCCAGCCGTGGATCTGCTCCAGCGGTGAGCTGATCCACAAGGCGTTGACGCCGAGCTGCTGCAGATAATCCAGCTTCTGCGTCAGGCCGGCCAGATCGCCGCCGTGAAAGGTGCCTATTTCCTGCAGGCCGTCGCTGCGGCGCCCGTAGCTGTGGTCATTGGCCGGATTGCCGTTCTCAAAGCGATCGGTCAGCACGAAGTAGGCCGTGGCGTTATGCCAACTGAACGCCGCCGGTTTCGCCGTGGCGGCGGATTCCAGCAGCAACAGGCCGCCGCTGGCGGCGGCGGGCTGCAGCGTGATTTTCCCCTGGCTCACCTGCGCCGTTTGGCCGGAATAGAAATCGCGCAGCGTTTCGCCTTCGGTGAAGGTGGAGGCGACGTCGACCGTGACCGGCTTGCCGTCCCAGCGCGGGCAGCTGCGCACGGCAACGGCAGCGCTTTCCGGCGCGCTGCTCAGGCTGAGCTGCAGCGTCGGCGTGCCGCTGCGGGTGTCGATGCGCACCTGATAATCGCCGGCGCGGAACTGCCGCCAGCTGGCCGGCGGATGGGCGCCGCAGGGCTGCAGCGACAGCGTTTGGTTAAGCTTCACCGCCTCGGCGGGCTGCCAGCAGTGGTTATCCTGATACAGCCGCAGCGGCAGTTGGCCTTTGGGCAGCGCGGCCTGGCTGGCGAACAGCCCGGCGGCAGTTTCGTCGAAGGCCGGGAAACCCGCCAACGTCCAGCCGGCCAGTGCCGAAGGCGACAGCAGTATCAACAAGGGCAGGGGTAACAGTTTCATGGCTCTCCTTACGCGTGGCAGGAAGCGTTTTTTCCGCTGGGTAGCGCCAGTGTGGCAAACGGCGGAAAAATGGCCTCCTCCCTGCGAGGGTTTTTCGGGGAGGAGGAGAAGGGCGGAGCGTTTTCGGATTGATTCGGCTTGGCTTTGCGCGCGCGCTGCGGCAGATTAAACGATGAACATCAAAGGAGGTTAGCGATGACGGACAAAAACTGGCGAGAAGAGATCGTTCGGGCAATTCAGGATGCCGAATTGCAGCACTTCGCCGAAGAACATCAGCTGCAGGCGCTGTTCGCGCCGCAGCAGGAAGAGCAACACGGCCGGTTATCCGCAGACCACCGGCCGCGCTGAGTTATTTCCGCAACAGCTGCGGATTGACGCAGTTTTCTTTCACCGTGCCGGTCAATGCCGCGATCAAGTTATCCACCGCGCAGGCGGCCATGCCGTAGCGGGTTTCATGGGTGGCGGAGCCGATGTGCGGCAACGCCACCACGTTCGGCATGCTGAGCAGCGGCGAATTGGCCGGCAGCGGCTCTTTCTCGAACACGTCCAACCCGGCGGCGTGGATCACGCCGTTTTGCAGCGCTTCGATCAACGCCTGCTCATCCACCACCGGCCCGCGGCCGGCGTTGATCAGAATGCCGCTTTTCTTCATTTTCGCCAGCTGATCGCGGCCGATCAGATGGAAAGTTTGTTCGGTCAGCGGCAACGTGATGCAAACGAAATCCGATTTGGCCAGCAGGGTATCCAGATCGCAGCGACGGGCGTTGAAGCGTTGCTCCGCCTCTTCGTGCGTGCGGCGGGCGTTGTACAGCACCGGCATGCCGAAGCCGAAGTGCGCGCGCTGCGCCAGCGCCAGGCCGATGCGCCCCATGCCGAGGATGCCGATGGTTTTGTGGTGCACGTCGACGCCGAACCAGTCCGGCCCGATGCTGCCGCGCCATTCGCCGGCCTTCACCCGCTCCGCCACTTCCACCACCCGGCGCGCGGTCGCCAGCACCAGGCTCATGATGGTGTCGGCGACGGTTTCGGTCAGCACCGTCGGGGTATGCATCAGCAGCACGTTATGGGCGTTGAGCGCCTCGACGTCGAAGTTGTCGTAGCCGACGGAAACGGTCGAGGCCGCGCGCAGTTTGGGCGCCTGCTGCAGGAAAGCTTCGTCAATTTTACCGCCGGAACCGATGATCCCTTCGGCCTGCTGCAGCGCCTGGCGCAGTTCGTCGCGGTTCTCCGGCTGCAGGCCGTTGAAGGCGTGCACGGTGAAGTGCTGTTCCAGACGTTCACGCAGATCGGCGGGCAGGCTTTTGTACAATACGATAGAAGGCTTCATCACGAACTCCAGCTGGGCCAAAGGGGGCATGGCGCCCCCCCGGTTGGGTTAACAGAGAAAAAGTATAACCGGATCAAGCCAATTGTGGCTGGATCTCGTTGCGGGCGGGCTTGACGATCAGCGTCAGCACCACCGCCACCACCAGTGCGATGGCCATAAACATGTAAGAGGCCGCCGGGCTGCCGGTGGCGCCATTCAGATAGCCGACGAACCACGAACCGAAGAACGAACCCAGCGCGCCCATGCTGTTGATCAGCGCCATGGCGCCCCCGGCGACGTTTTTCGGCAGCATTTCCGGAATGATGGCGAAGAACGGCCCATAAGGGGCGTACATCGCGGCGCCGGCGACCACCAGCAGGCCGTAGGAGATCCAGAAGTGGTTGGTGCCGACGGCGTAAGAGCCGAAGAACGCCAGCGCGCCGATCAGCAGCAGCGGCCAGACGAACAGCTTGCGGTTTTGCATTTTGTCCGACGCCCAGGAGACGACGATCATGGCGATGGTTGCCGCCAGGTAAGGCACCGCCGACAGCCAGCCGGCTTCCACCATGCCCATCTGCATGCCGCTGCGCAGGATGGAAGGCAGCCACAGCACGAAGCCGTATACGCCGATGCTCCAGGCGAAGTACTGCACGCACAACAGGATCACGTTGCGTGAGCGGAAGGCTTCGCCGTAGTTGCGCACGGCCTTGATGCCTTTCTGTTCTTCGTCCAGCTGCTGTTGCAGTGCCTGTTTCTCATTGGCGCTCAACCAGCCGGCCTGCGCCGGTTTGTCTTTCGCCAGCACCCACCAGCAGAACGCCCAGATAACCGCCGGAATGCCCTCGATGATGAACATTTCGCGCCAGCCGAAGGCGTGGATCAGGTAGCCTGACACCACAGACATCCACAGCACCGTCACCGGGTTGCCGAGGATCAGGAAGGTATTGGCGCGTGACCGCTCCGATTTGGTGAACCAGTTGCTGATGTAGATCAGCATCGCCGGCATCACCGCCGCTTCCACCACGCCGAGGATAAAGCGGATGGCGGCCAACATCGGGATATTGCTCACCACGCCGGTCAGCGAGGCGCAACCGCCCCACAGGATCAGGCACCAGAAGATCAATTTTTTGACGCTGCGGCGTTCGGCGTAGATGGCGCCGGGAATTTGGAAGAAGAAATAACCGAGGAAAAACAGCGCGCCCAGCAGCGAGGCCATGCCCTTGGTGATGCCGAGATCCTCATTGATGCCAGCGGCGGAGGCGAAGCTGAAGTTGGCGCGATCGAGATAGGCCAGGCTGTAGGTGATAAACACGATGGGCATGATGTACCACCAGCGTTTGGCCGCGACAGTCGCTTTGTTCATGTTCAGTATCCTTCAGTGGTGTTGCATCCCCTTCGCCTGGATGCCAGAAGAAGGGGCAGATGCTCTCCCGACGCGTCCCGGTGTAGGGCCAGAGGCTGACGTCATGCGGAGAAGTCGTTTTTTTATTGTTATTCGGCCAGCGCCGCGCGGGTCGGCAGGCCTTCGCTGTCGCCGATGGCCTGGATCGCCAGCGAACCGATTTTGTTGCCGCGCTGCACCGCCTGTACCAGCGTTTTGCCTTCCAGCAGGGCGCTGAGGGTGCCGACGGCAAAGCCATCACCCGCCCCCACGGTATCCACCACGTTGTCGACCTTGACTGCGGCCACCGCCGCCTTATCGCCGGCGGCGGTTTTAAACCAGGCGCCGTCCGGGCCGGTTTTGATGATCACCGCCTGCACGCCGCGTTCCAGATAGAAATCGGCGATGCCTTCCGGCGTCGATTGGCCGGTGAGGATCTGCCCCTCTTTCAGCCCCGGCAGCACCCAGTCGGCGGCGAACGCCAGCTGGTTCAGCTGCTCGATCATCACCTCGCGGCTGGGCCACAGCACCGGGCGCAGATTGGGGTCGAACGAAATGGTTTTGCCCATGGCGCGCATCTCGCGCGCCGCATGGTGGCACAGCGCCAGCGATTCGCCGGACAGCGCCGCCGCCACGCCGCTCAGGTGCAGGTGGCGCGCGGAACCGAAATACTCGCGGTTAAAATCGGCAATCGACAGGTGGCTGGCCGCCGAGCCCTTGCGGAAGTATTCCACGCTGGGATCGGTACCATCGGTGGTTTTGGATTTCACCTGAAAACCGGTCGGATAGTGGCCATCGACCGTCACCTGCCGGTAGTTGATGCCTTCTTTTTTCAGCTGCTGCAGGGCGAAGCGGCCGAACGAGTCATTGCCGACGCGGCTGACCCAGCCGACGTTCATGCCCAGACGCGCCAGGCCGATCGCCACGTTCAGTTCGGCGCCGGCGATGCGTTTGGTGAAGGTTTCCACCTCCGCCAGGTCGCCGGTTTGCGCCGCCACGAACATTGCCATGGCTTCGCCCAGCGTGACCACATCCAGGGGCGTCTGCTGCGCCGTCGTTGCCGTTAACGTTGTCATCATGGGGTTACTCCGCACGCAAAATATTGACGTAATGACGGGTGACGGCCTCCAGGTCATCGCCCTGCAACGGGAATTCGATACCGCGCGCCGCATCGTGCGGCAGGCGGGCCAGCAGATCGCGCCAGCTGCCGTCGGTATCGTCCAGCGCGACGGCGCGCCAGCCGCGCGGGCCTTGGGTGGCGGCTTTGACGTGCACGTAACCGACGTGGCGGGCCAGGCGCTCGGCGGCGGCGAAGGCGTCTTGCCCCACCCACAGCCAGTTGGCCATATCGAAGGTCATGCTGACCGGCAGGTGGCTATCTTCCGCGGCGTGGAAAAAGGCGTTCAGCATCGACAAAATGCCGCAGTCCGGCGTCTGGTCGTTCTCGACCACCAGCTTGACCGGGTGTTGCTCCAGCGCCACTTTCAGCTCGGTAAAATCGAAGCCGGGGCGGAAATGACCGAGGGACAGCTTCAGCTGGCGCGCGTTCAGCGCCTGCGCTTCCGCCAGCAGCGCCGGCAGGTTGGGGTTCAGCGTATGTTGCGGAGTGAACAGCGCCTCAGGGGCGGAGTAGACGGCGAACAGCTGCTGGCGATCGATCTCTTGCGCCAGCGCCGGCAGGCTGTCCAGCTCGCCGGCGGCGAACAGTTCGCGGCGGATCTCCACCCCGTCGGCGCCAGCGCCGGCGATGAGGGGCAACAGCGCGCGCTGGCCGCCGTGTTGTTTGACGGTATCGGTGCCGTAGGCGCCGGTGACCACGATGATTTCTGTTTTCATTTTGACTCCTGAGGCGGCATTGTCGCCGCCGCTGCTGTTACCGGTACGTTAAATGGAACCGGTTCCAGCGAAAAGCGGCAGAGTGTAAAAATATGATCGCAATCACGAAGCTGAGCAAAAAACAGACGGTGAGGGCGGGGCGGTTAACGCCCCGGAAAAGGCGGGTTAGCGGGTGGTGGAGCCGCGGACGATCAGCTCGCCGGAGAACATCTGCTCGCCGCTGGGGGCGGCCAGGCCCTGAATGCGCTGCACCAGCCGCTCCAGCGCCGCGTGCCCCATTTGGTAGGTGGGCTGTTTCAGCGTGGTGATGCCGACGCCCGCCAGTTCCGCCCACTCCAGTTCGTCAAAGCCCAGCAGGCCGATGTCGTTGCCCCACTGGATGCCGAGCCGACGCATGGCGCGCGCCACCTGCAGCGTCAGGGCGCCGTTGGCGGAGATCACCGCCTTGCGCATGCCGCGGTGGCGGCCGCTGAAATCGCTCAGCACCTGCTCCAGCTTCTGCCGATCGTTGAGCGGCGTTTCGGCCTGCTCCGCCAACAGCGCGGGGTGCTGCGCCATGGTATGCCTGAAGGCGTGCAGGCGTTCCAGGCGGGTATTGACCGTACCGAGCGGCTCGCTGAGGAACAGGATCGCTTCGAAACCTTGTTGCAGCAGGTGTTCGGTGGCGACGGTAGCGGCTTCGCGGTTGTTCAGGCCCACCACGTCGCAGGCGAAATCGGGGATTTTGCGGTCGATCAGCACCATCGGCAGCATCGACTGTTGCAGCGTGGATAACGCTTCCTCGCGCATGCCGACCGCGTTGACCACGATACCTTCCACCCGGTAACTGCTGAGCAACTGCAGGTAGTGCTGTTCCTGATTGACTTCGTTGTTGGTATTACACACCAGCAGGGTAAAGCCGTGCTGGCGGCAGGCGGCCTCGATGCCGCGCATCACGTCCACCGAGTAGGGATTGGTGATATCGGCGAGGATCAGGCCGATCAGGCGGGTCTGGCCGCCCTTCAGGCTGCGCGCCATCTGGCTTGGCCGGTAGTCGAGCTGCTGGATCGCCTGTTCGATGCGCTGTTTGAGATCGTCGGAAAGCAGGTGTTGTTCACCATTCAGATAGCGCGACACGCTGGTCTTGCCGGTTTTGGCGATGCTGGCCACATCGCTGATGGTGGCGCGTCCCGATGCGCGCGTTGCCTTGACAGTGCTCACAGCCGATCCCTCCTGCGGTTAATTGCCAAGGAGACTACCATACCCGATGTGCGGGCGGGAATGTTGAAGGGTAAGGAGAAAATCGCAGGGAGGCGGCGGGGCGCAGGTGGCGCCCCGCACGGGATTACTGCAGCGGGCTGAGCGTGATCTCGACGCGGCGGTTTTGCGCCTTGCCTTCCGCGGTGCTGTTGGAGGCGATCGGGTTGTCCGGGCCGGCGCCGGTGGTGCGGATACGGTTCGCCGCCACGCCCTGGGTGATCAGCGCGCTGGCTACGCCGTCGGCGCGCTGCTGCGACAGGTTCATGTTGAGCGAGCGGGAACCGGTGCTGTCGGTGTAGCCGACCACGTTGACCGCGGTTTTCGGATACTCTTTCAGCACCATGGCGACGCCGGTCAGGGTGTTGGCGCCCGCCGGTTTCAGCGTGGCGCTGCTGCTGTCGAAGGTCACGTTGTTCGGCATGTTCAGCACGATGTTGTCGCCCTGACGGGTGACGCTGACGCCGGTGCCTTTCATCTTGTCGCGCAGTTTGGCTTCCTGCACGTCCATGTAATAGCCTACGCCGCCGCCGAGGGCTGCACCGGCCGCTGCGCCGATCAGCGCACCCTTGCCGCGATCTTTCTTGGAAGAGGACAGCACGCCGACGCCGGCGCCCAGTGCGGCGCCGAGGCCTGCGCCGATGCCGGATTTGCCGGCTTCGGATTCACCGGTGTAAGGGTTGGTGGTACAGGCCGACAGCGCGAGCGTAAGGCTCACGGCGCCGGCAATAATTGCAATGCGTTTTTTCATGTTCTTGTCCTTAATGGCATCAGAATCTGTACGCGCCGGCCCAAAACGGGGACGCAAAAAAGTGGGTGACGCAGGGAGCCCGCATCGCCGCGCTACCTATGACGCGCGCTTTCGCCGGCAGTTCCGGAGAAAAACGTGACAAATGATGAGCGCAGGTAAGTGCTGGGGGAGTTATGCGGCAAAACGCCGGGCGGCGCCATGCAGCGGATTCCTAATTGTGCGCATCCGGGGTGCGGATGCGCCTTTTTTAAGCGTAACCGGTTGAGTTTTCGACTGCCGGCCAGTTCATGATCAGCGTATAGGCCTGGGTTTCATCATTGAACAGGCGCTGCGTTATCTGAAAGCCGTGCTTGTGGTAGAACGCGCAGGCGCGCAGGTTCTGTTGGTACACCTCCAGACTGAGTCGGCGGTAGCGCTGCTGCACGTGCGTCATCAGCGCCTGGGCGACGCCGCGGCCGTGAAACGCCCGATCGACAAACAGCGCGCCGATGAACTGCTCGTCCAGCACGCTGATAAAGCCGACGATCTCGCCTTCGTGCCAGCAGGCCCAGCTTTGCGCGCGCGGCAGGTAGTTTTCCCGCACCAGCGCGGCGCTCTCACGCCAGTATTTTTCCGCCACGAACGGATGGGCGGCGATGGTGCTGGGCAGCCACAGCGCCATCAGCCGTTCGATATCCTCCGGGCCACAGGGGCGGATCACCGTGGCTTTGGGTAACACATGCACCCCGTAAGATGATCGTTCACCAGCCCGCTGGCCTGCATGAAGGCGTAACAGATGGTGGAGCCGATAAACTTGAAGCCGCGCTTTTTCAGCGCCTTGGACATGGCGTCGGACTGCTCGGTTTTGGCCGGCACCTGGTTCAGCGCTTGCCAGCGGTTGAGCTGCGGCCGGCCGCCGACGAAGTCCCAAATGAAGGTAACGAAATTCTCTCCGGCCGCCTCCATCGCCAGATAGGCCTTGGCGTTGGTGATGATGGCTTCTATCTTGCCGCGATGGCGGATGATGCCGCTGTCCTGCAGCAGGTTTTCCACATCTTGTTCGGTCATGGCGGCAACCCGCTGCGGATCGAAACCGTGGAAAGCGCGGCGGTAGTTCTCGCGCTTTTTCAGGACGGTGATCCAGGAAAGGCCGGCTTGCTGCCCCTCGAGGCACAACATTTCAAACAGCTCGCGCGCGTCGGTGGTGGGCGCGCCCCATTCCTTGTCGTGATACTCGAGATACAACGGATCGGCCGTCACCCAACCGCAACGTTCGTCTGCCATCCTGAATGTCCTTATGCTGTGTTTATGAACAGTAATCATCGCTCGAAGCGCCGAACTTGGCAAGTCTCTGATTGTTTTGTCATCAGCCCGCTTGACGTGACGAAAAAGCCGACAATAGTTACTACATGGCCGGTGGAAAACTGACCAACGATAAAAACGACATGGCCTTCATTTGCAGGCTCTCAGGAGTCGATTCATGCCTCTAAAAATAACGTGCATGCCCCGCCCGGCGGCGCTTGCAGTGGCGTTACTTTGCAGTGTGACCCTTCCGGCTCAGGCGTACGATCAACTCTACGTCTTTGGCGACAGCCTGAGCGATACCGGCAACAACGGCCGGTTCACCTATGACGGCAGCCAGCACCTGCTGTACGACGAAGCATTGGCGCAACGCATCGGGGCGGCGCTGGTGGCTTCGGACAACGGCGGTGAGAACTACGCCGCCGGCGGCGCCGTGGCGGTGCCGGGCCTGAACCCGGCCGACAACACCCAGGAGCAGGTGCAGCGCTATCTGAACCGGGTCAATGGCCAGGCCGACGGCGACGGTTTGTATATTCATTGGATCGGCGGCAACGATCTGGCGGCGGCGGCGCTGAATGCCGCTACCGCGCCCGGCGTGGCCTATAACAGCGCCGCCGCGGCGGCCGCGCAGGTGCATTCGCTGCTGAACGCCGGCGCCGGCACGGTGATCGTGCCGACGGTGCCGAACATCGGCTCCACGCCGCAGCTGATGGAATTGATCATTCAACAGGCGCTGTCTCCGGTGCAGGGGGCGGCGATCCAGGCGGCCTATGCCACGCTTAATTCGGTGGCGACGCCGGACAACGCTTCACGCACGCAGGCGATCCACGCAGCGTTGGCCGCTGCGGCGAAGCAGGGCAGCGCCATTCCTCAGGTGCAGCAGGCGATCGCCGCGCAGCTTATCGCGGCGTATGACGGCCTGAGCGCGCAGGCCGCTCAGCTGACCGATTTCTATAATCAAAGCGAAGACCGTTTGCTGGCGCAGGGGAGCGGCAATATCGTGCGGGTGGACGTCAACAAGCTGTTCGCCGAAGCGATCGCCAATCCGGCGCAGTTCGGCTTCGCCAACACCGCCGGCATGGCTTGCCCGCCGGGCGTTTCCTCGGCGGTTTGCCGTTCCGACATGCCCGGCTTCGACGCCGGCCAGTCCTATCTGTTCTCCGACCATTTCCACCCCAGCCCACAGGCGCATCTGCTGATTGCGGATTATATCCAGGCGGTGTTGGATGGCCCGGCGCAGGTGGTGGCGCTGAATCAGGCGACGGCGGCGATGGCGCGTGACAGCCGCGCCACGCTCGACAGCCGCTTCCAGCAGCTGCGCAACGGCGACAACCCGCAGGGTTCGCTGGGCGTGTTCGGCGGTTACGCCGGCCAGCACTACGACTATGCCGATAACCGGGCGGCGGGGGACGGCAACGCTACCACCCACAACCTGACCGTCGGCGTGGACTATCAGCTGACCGACAGCTGGTTGATCGGCGCGTTGATCGCCGGTTCCAACGACGATCAGCATCCTTCCAGCCGCTTTGATTACAAGGCGCGCGGGCTGCTGCTCTCGGCTTTCAGTTCACTGGCGATATTCGAGCACGGTTGGGTCAACGCCGATCTGCACTATGCGACGATGGATTATGACGACATCCGCCGCTGCATGCGGCTGGGGCCGCTGACGCGCACCGAAACCGGTTCGACCACCGGCAGGCAGTGGGGGGCGCGCGTGACCGCCGGCTATGACTTCCCGATCGCTTCTTACCTGACCACCGGGCCGGTGGCGCAGTTCGCCTGGGATTACAGCCGCGTTTCCGGTTACAGCGAAGACGGCGATGACAGCACAGCCATGCGCTTCAACGATCAAACCTACCACTCGCAGATCGGTGCGTTGGGTTGGCGGCTGGATACGCAATTCGGCGTGTTTAACCCTTATGCGGAAGTGAGTTATCAGCATCAGTTCGGCGACGACGTCTACCGCGCCGGCGGCGGCCTGAAATCGACGCAAACCTCATTTACTCGTGACAGTGCGGGTCAGGACAAAAACTGGGTGGATGTCACGCTCGGGGCCAACATGCCGTTGACGGACAGGGTGTCGGCCTTCGCCACCGTCTCGCAAACCGGCGGCCTGAGCAGCGGCGAGCAGTTTATGTATAACGTCGGCGTCAGCGCGCGTTTTTGAATGGGGTGCCTGCAGAGCGCGTTTGCCAAAGGCGCGCTAAATGGCATTGCGTAAGCGATACGTTCTTATAAGGGAAGCTAATTAAGAGGAAGCGGACGGGAATTAATTATGAGGGCCGCCATGATGCTGACGGAAATACAAAAAAAAACTGATCCTATGAAAGGATCAGGTAGCCACTTGGCCAACACCAGGGAAAATTTTAATTATTATTGTATAACCAAAGATTAACTGTCAATGGGTTTATGTGGCTCATTGTTGGCGTATTACATATCCGCTTGTTTCTCCTCGAGTCGCTGCAGCGGCCCATCGCGCGATCTCTCCTTATTTTTCACGATATAAGAAATAATTTGGCGGTTAGTCACATTATCTGCCGGTGAGGCGAGTTTTTTAGTTGATAAAATTAACAAAAATAACATTGGCGTAACTTTGCCCTGTGGCAAATATAAGCATGTGTGCATTTCAATCTGCGTAAATAGGGTTGGTGAGAACAGGAGCTGCGGGCGAATAAGTGACGATTTAAGCAACGATTTGTCTCGTTTTTTGTTAAGTTATTCTAATGTTTTTGGCGGGCCGTATTTTCGCCCCGTTCGTCGCCGGTGAAATTAGCCGGCTAACCGGCGCCCTGTCCTGCGCGCGCCGCGCGCGAAAATCCAGCGTTTCTCGCCCCGATTCGCACTTGTTGCCGGATTCTGGCTGTATATCTTACGGTCAACGGGTATACTGGCTCATTCCATCTAAATCCACTTGTATCGCGTGCGAATTCAACATGCAAAAGTTTGATACCAAGACCTTCCAGGGCCTGATCCTGACACTGCAGGATTATTGGGCGCGCCAGGGCTGCACCATCGTTCAACCATTGGACATGGAAGTCGGCGCGGGAACCTCACACCCGATGACGTGCCTGCGCGCACTGGGGCCGGAGCCGATGGCCGCCGCCTATGTGCAGCCATCTCGCCGCCCGACCGACGGCCGCTACGGCGAAAACCCGAACCGTCTGCAGCACTACTACCAGTTCCAGGTGGTGATTAAGCCATCGCCGGACAACATTCAGGAACTCTACCTGGGCTCGTTGAAAGAGCTGGGTCTGGATCCGACCATCCACGACATTCGCTTCGTGGAAGACAACTGGGAAAACCCGACGCTCGGCGCCTGGGGCCTGGGTTGGGAAGTGTGGCTGAACGGCATGGAAGTGACGCAGTTCACTTACTTCCAGCAGGTCGGCGGCCTGGAGTGCAAGCCGGTGACCGGCGAGATCACCTACGGTCTGGAGCGTCTGGCGATGTACATCCAGGGCGTGGACAGCGTGTACGATCTGGTGTGGAGCAACGGCCCGCTGGGCGTCACCACCTACGGCGACGTGTTCCATCAGAACGAAGTGGAGCAGTCTACCTACAACTTCGAATACGCCGACGTCGACTTCCTGTTCTCCTGCTTCGAGCAGTACGAGAAAGAAGCCCAATCGCTGCTGGCGCTGGAAAAACCGCTGCCGCTGCCGGCCTACGAACGCATCCTGAAGGCGGGCCATACCTTCAACCTGCTGGACGCGCGCAAGGCGATTTCGGTGACCGAGCGCCAACGCTACATTCTGCGCATCCGCACGCTGACCAAAGCCGTTGCCGAAGCCTACTACGCTTCCCGCGAAGCGCTGGGCTTCCCGATGTGCAACAAGAAGAACGAGAACTAAGAGGCAGCCATGACTCAACAGACTTTCCTGGTGGAAATCGGCACGGAAGAGCTGCCGCCGAAGGCTCTTCGTTCCCTGGCGGAATCTTTCGCCGCCAACTTCACCGCCGAGCTGGACAACGCCGGCCTGGAACACGGTGAAGTGAGCTGGTTCGCCGCACCGCGCCGCCTGGCGCTGAAAGTGGCTAACCTGAGCGCGGCGCAGGCCGATCGCGAAATTGAAAAACGCGGCCCGGCGATCGCCCAGGCGTTCGACGCCGAAGGCAAACCGAGCAAAGCGGCCGAAGGCTGGGCGCGCGGCTGCGGCATCACCGTCGATCAGGCTGAACGCCTGGTGACCGACAAGGGCGAGTGGTTGATGTACCGCGCCCATGTCAAAGGCCAGTCGGCGCAACAACTGCTGGCCGGCATGGTCAGTACCGCGCTGGCTAAACTGCCGATCCCGAAACTGATGCGTTGGGGCGACTCCGACGTGCAGTTCGTGCGTCCGGTGCACACCGTTACGATGCTGCTGGGCGCCGATCTGATCCCGGGCACCGTGCTGGGCATCGAATCCGCGCGCACCGTGCGTGGCCACCGCTTCATGGGCGAAGCCGAGTTCACCCTCGATAACGCCGACCAATACCCGCAGATCCTGCTGGAGCGCGGCAAAGTGGTCGCCGACTACGAAGCGCGTAAAGCGCTCATCAAGCGCGACGCCGAGCTGGCGGCGCAGAAGATTGGCGGCAAGGCCGATCTGAGCGACAGCCTGCTGGAAGAAGTGGCCTCGCTGGTGGAATGGCCGGTGGTGCTGACCGCCAAATTCGAAGAGAAATTCCTGGCGGTGCCGGCGGAAGCGCTGGTGTACACCATGAAGGGCGATCAGAAGTATTTCCCGGTGTACGACGCCGCGGGCAAACTGCTGCCGAACTTTATCTTCGTGGCCAACATCGAGTCGAAGGACCCGCAGCAGATCATCTCCGGTAACGAGAAGGTGGTGCGTCCGCGCCTGGCTGACGCCGAGTTCTTCTTCAACACCGATCGCAAGAAACGTCTGGAAGACAATCTGCCGCGCCTGGAAACCGTGCTGTTCCAACAGCAGCTGGGCACCCTGCGCGACAAAACCGATCGCATTCAGGCGCTGGCGGGCTGGGTTGCCGGCCAGATCGGCGCCGACGTCAACCACGCCACCCGCGCGGGCCTGCTGTCGAAGTGCGACCTGATGACCAACATGGTGTTTGAATTCACCGACACCCAGGGCGTGATGGGCATGCACTACGCGCGCCACGACGGTGAGGCGGAAGACGTCGCCGTTGCGCTGAACGAGCAGTATCAGCCGCGCTACGCCGGCGATGCGCTGCCGCAGTCACTGGTGGCCTGTTCCCTGGCGATCGCCGACAAGATGGACACCCTGGCCGGCATTTTCGGCATCGGGCAGCATCCGAAAGGCGATAAAGACCCGTTCGCGCTGCGCCGCGCCGCGCTGGGCGTGCTGCGCATCATCGTCGAGAAAAACCTGCCACTGGATCTGCAGACCCTGACCGAAGAGGCCGTGCGCCTGTACGGCAGCAAGCTGACCAACGCCAAAGTGGTCGATGAGGTGGTGGAATTCATGCTGGGCCGCTTCCGCGCCTGGTATCAGGAAGAAGGCCACGCGGTCGATACCATTCAGGCGGTGCTGGCGCGCCGTCCGACCAAGCCGGCCGACTTTGACGCACGCGTCAAGGCGGTATCCCACTTCCGCACGCTGGACGAAGCGGCGGCGTTGGCTGCGGCCAACAAACGCGTCTCCAATATCCTGGCCAAATCTACCGAAACGCTGAACGACAGCGTGCGCGCCTCGGTGCTGAAGGACGCGGCGGAGATCCAGTTGGCGACCCACCTGGTGGTGCTGCGCGACAAGCTGCAGCCGTACTTCGCGGCGGGCAACTACCAGGAAGCGCTGGTGGAACTGGCTGCGCTGCGTGAGCCGGTGGATGCGTTCTTCGACAACGTGATGGTAATGGCGGACGATGCGGAAGTGCGCGTGAATCGTCTGACGCTGCTGAGCAAACTGCGTGAACTGTTCCTGCAGGTGGCGGATATCTCCGTACTGCAGTAAAACGGCTCTGTGCTGTGAAAAGGCGCCTGCGGGCGCCTTTTTTATTTCCGTTTCCTGGGTGCGAAGGCAAGGTCGCCTGGCGACTTGGGGGGCGACTTGGGGGGCGACTTGGGGGGCGACTTGGGGGGCGACTTGGGGGGCGACTTGGGGGGCGACTTGGGGAAATTGAAGCATCCGGTCGCCGACGGCAATGAACCTCAGTGCGTTTTGCGCACGATGTTCAACCGCCTCCGGCCGAGACAATGTTCACCGCAAACGGAATCGCGTATCGGAACGCCGCCAGTTGATCTATTCTTATAGGCGCACGGAGTGCGGAAAAAGGGGCGGAGTCCAATGAAAAAGCAGGTTTATAACAGGAGTTATGTCACATGGCGGTAGGGATCCAGAGCAGAGGTTTCGCGCGTTGGTTGGCACCGGTATTGGCATTGTTGGTGGTCATGCAATTGACCGCCTGCGGCGATAAAGAGCCGGAACAGCGCAAAGCATTCATTGATTACTTACAGAATACCGTGATGCGCAGCGGGGCGAACATCCCCACGCTGAGCGAAGACCAAAAGCAGAAGTTCGGCAACTATGCCGGCGATTACGCGATTTTGGTCGGCTTTTCACAGCAGCTGTCCAAGTCGGTCGGCGCCAGCCTGACGCCAGCGCTGGATCAGATTAACCAGATCCGCACCGCGCAGGACTATCTGAACAAACGCGATGCGCTGCAGCAATCTGTCGGGGCGTTAAACCTGCTGGGCCAGCAGATCCAGTCCGCCAAGTCGCAGGCGGATACCGCCCGCACGGCGCTGAAACAGCCCGACGATCTGAAGGCGGTGTATAACCAGGCCTATGACAAAATCGTCACCGCGCCAGCCAACGCCCTGATGCCGGCAATCCCGACCACCGCCAGCTTTGTGCAGGATCTGGTGCAGGTTGGCGATTTCCTGCAGAGCCAGGGCAATCAGGTCAGCTTCAACAACAACGGCGTGCAGTTCCGCACCGCGCAGCAGGTGGCGCAGTACAACACCATGATGTCGAATCTGGTGGCCAAACAGCAGAACCTGGTGAATGCGCAGAAAGCCATTCAAAGCGTGACGCAATAACGCGCCTACGACGATCTACAGGCCGGCATTGGCCGGCCTGTTTTATTTCCCCTCAGCGTTTCCAATAGCTTGCTGGTTTATTACGCAGGCTTCTGTACTACACTTCAATTAATCCATTCATTCGGCAATGTAGTTTTCTTTCATTCATCGCTTCGCTAGTTCCCGGCGGGATGAGTGCTCACAGGGAAGATCAAACAGAGCGTCGCGTTCGGGCGCTGCAGCTAAAAATAAATTGTGATGTTTATCACAATTTAAAAACAAAAAACCAAGTTAAAAATGTGACATTAATCACTTTATTGTCGGTTTTTGGGCGGTTTTTTTCTCACTGTGCTTTTTTTACACGCCATAAATGTGATCTTTATCACCATAAGTGAGGGGTTGTTGGGGTGTTGCGTGTGACTTGTGTCACAAAAAAATCGTGAAGTTCGCGTGACAAAAACAGCGTGATAGAGTCCGTTTCGCATACAGCGGCAACACGGCTGGATCGTCACAACAATAATCACGCGCTCTATTGTCAGCGCGTAACAATAGGGGTGTGTTTTATGTTTTCACCAGACATCAAGGTTAAAGTGCAAAACTTTGGCCGCTTCCTGAGCAACATGGTGATGCCCAACATCGGCGCCTTTATCGCCTGGGGGATTATCACCGCGCTATTCATTCCAACCGGCTGGCTGCCGAATGAAACCTTAGCCAAGCTGGTCGGCCCGATGATCACCTATCTGCTGCCGCTGCTGATCGGCTACACCGGTGGACGACTGGTGGGCGGCGAGCGCGGCGGCGTGGTCGGCGCCATCACCACCATGGGCGTCATCGTCGGCGCCGACATGCCGATGTTCCTCGGTTCGATGATCGCCGGCCCGCTGGGTGGCTGGGCTATCAAGCATTTCGACCGCTGGGTGGACGGCAAGATCAAAAGCGGCTTTGAAATGCTGGTGAACAATTTCTCCGCCGGCATCATCGGTATGCTGCTGGCAATCCTGGCTTTCCTGGGCATCGGGCCGCTGGTGGAGGTGCTCTCCAAGCTGCTGGCGGCGGGCGTGCACGTGATGGTGAAGAACAACCTGTTGCCACTGGCGTCCATCTTCGTTGAACCGGCGAAAATCCTGTTCCTGAACAACGCCATCAACCACGGCATCTTCTCGCCGCTGGGTATCCAGCAGGCCACGGAAGTCGGTAAGTCGGTATTCTTCCTGATCGAAGCCAACCCAGGCCCGGGCATGGGCGTGCTGATGGCCTACATGTTCTTCGGCCGCGGCAGCGCCAAGCAATCCGCCGGCGGTGCGGCGATCATTCACTTCCTGGGCGGCATCCACGAAATCTACTTCCCGTACGTGCTGATGAACCCGCGTCTGCTGCTGGCGGTGATCCTGGGCGGCATGACCGGCGTCTTCACCCTGACGCTGCTGAACGGTGGCCTGGTGTCTCCGGCCTCCCCTGGGTCGATTCTGGCGGTGCTGGCGATGACCCCGAAAGGCGCCTATTTCGCCAACATTGCGGCGGTGTGCGCAGCCTTTGCCGTCTCCTTCGTGGTGTCAGCTTTCCTGTTGAAAACCTCCAAGGTGAAAGAGGATGACGATCTGGAAGCCGCGACCCGTCGCATGCAAGAGATGAAATCGCAGTCCAAAGGCGGCGCGGCGGCGCCGGCATCGGTCGACGGCGATCTGAGCACCGTGCGCAAAATCATCGTCGCCTGCGATGCGGGCATGGGTTCCAGCGCCATGGGTGCCGGGGTGCTGCGCAAGAAAGTGGCCGACGCCGGGCTGAAGAACATCTCGGTGACCAACAGCGCCATCAACAGCCTGCCGGACGACGTGGATCTGGTGATCACCCACCGCGATCTGACCGAGCGCGCGATGCGCCACGCGCCGCAGGCCCAACACATCTCGCTGACCAACTTCCTCGACAGCAAGCTATACAGCGATCTGGTTGAGCGTTTGCTGGCGGTGAACACCGCTGCCGCAGCGGCCCCGCAGAGCGGCGCGAACGCGGCTGCAGAGGCCGGCGAACCGGGGCTGTTCAAGCTAAGCGAGAGCAACGTGTTCCTCAACCTGGAGGCCAGCGACAAAGAGCAGGCGATCCGCTTCGCCGGTGAGCAGCTGGTGAAGGGCGGTTACGTTGAGCCGGAATACGTGCCGGCGATGCTGGAGCGCGAAAAGCTCACGTCCACCTACCTGGGCGAGTCGATCGCTGTGCCGCACGGCACCATCGAGGCTAAAGACCGGGTGCTGCGTACCGGCGTGGTGTTCTGCCAATACCCGCAGGGCGTGCGCTTCGGCGATGAAGAGGACGAAGTGGCGCGCCTGGTGATCGGCATTGCCGCGCGCAACAACGAACATATCCAGGTGATCACCAGCCTGACCAACGCGCTGGATGACGAGAGCGTGATCGAGCGGCTGGCGAATACCACCAGTGTCCAGGAAGTGCTGGACCTGCTCGGCGGCAAAAAAGCCGGATAACAGAATCATTTTAAAGGGTGCAGCTTGCTGCACCCTTCGACATTAAGAAGGTAGAGTTATGAAAGCATTACATTTTGGCGCAGGGAATATCGGCCGCGGTTTTATCGGCAAGCTGCTGGCGGACGCCGGGGTTGAGCTGACCTTCGCCGACGTCAATCAAACGGTGCTGGATCTGCTGAACAGCCGTAAAAGCTACCAGGTGCATGTGGTGGGCGAGCAAGAGCGCGTAGAGAGCGTCAACAACGTCAGCGCCGTCAACAGCGGCAGCGAAGCCGCGGTGGCGCTGATCGCCGAGGCGGATCTGGTGACCACCGCCGTTGGCCCGCAAATTCTCGCCAAAATCGCCGGCACGATCGCCAAAGGGCTGGTGCTGCGCCATCAGCAGGGCAATGTGCAGCCGCTGAACATCATCGCCTGTGAGAACATGGTGCGCGGCACCAGCCAGCTGAAGCAGCATGTGTTTGCCGCGCTGCCGCAGGACGAGCAGGCATGGGTTGAGCAGCACGTCGGCTTCGTCGATTCGGCGGTCGACCGCATCGTGCCGCCGGCGGACAGCAGCGATCCGCTGGAAGTGACGGTGGAAACCTTCAGCGAATGGATCGTCGATCAGAAGCAGTTTAAAGGCCAGCCTCCGGCGATCGCCGGCATGGAGCTGACCGATAACCTGATGGCCTTCGTCGAGCGCAAGCTGTTCACCCTCAACACCGGCCATGCCATCACCGCCTACCTCGGCCAACGGGCCGGGCTGCAAACCATTCGCGACGCCATTCTCGACCCGGCGATCCGCCGCGTGGTGAAAGGGGCGATGGAAGAGAGCGGCGCGGTGCTGATCAAGCGTTACGGCTTCGACGCCGACAAGCACGCCGCCTACATCAACAAAATTCTCGGCCGCTTCGAAAACCCGTATCTGCACGATGACGTCGAGCGCGTGGGGCGCCAGCCGCTGCGCAAACTGAGCGCCGGCGATCGCCTGATCAAACCGCTGCTGGGCACGCTGGAATACGGCCTGCCGCATGCCAACCTGATCCAGGGCATCGCCGCCGCCATGAGTTACCGCAGCGAACAGGATCCGCAGGCGCTGGAGTTGGCGGAATTGCTGAACACGCTCGGGCCGAAAGCCGCGCTGGCGCAAATTTCCGGCCTGCCGGCGGAAAGCGAGGTTGTAGAAGAGGCCGTTGCTGTGTATAACGCCATGCACAAGTAGAATCGTGATGATGAACACCCGAGCGCAGCTTGCTGCGCTCCTGGAACCCGAGTTCGGCATCGACGGCCCTCCCCACGCCTTTCGAAAAGCGACGATGGAAGAAGCACAGGCATTTGAAAACCAGGTTCTGGAAAAGCTGAACGCGGGCAAAACGGTGCGCAGCTTCCTGATCGCGGCGGTAGAGCTGCTGGCGGAAGCGCTCAACGTGCTGGTGGTGCAGGTATTCCGCAAGGACGACTATGCGGTGAAATATGCCGTCGAACCGCTATTGTCCGGCAGCGGCCCGCTGGGGGAGCTGTCGGTGCGCCTGAAGCTGATGTACGGGCTGGGGGTGATCTCCCGCCACGAATATGAAGACGCCGAACTGCTGATGGCGATGCGTGAAGAGCTGAACCACGACGGTTCGGAATACCGCTTCGTCGACGACGAAATACTCGGGCCGTTCGGCGAGCTGCACTGCGTGGCCGCGCTGCCGCCGGTGCCGACTTTCCTGCAGCCGGGCGAGGCGGATGAAGCGCTGATCGCCATGCAGCGCCAGCGCTATCAGCAGATGGTGCGCTCCACCATGGTGTTGTCCATTACCGATCTGATCGCCGGCATCGGCGCCAAGCAACCCTCTCGGCTTTCTCCTCTCGGCCGCGGCTAGGCAAAGGCCGCGCGCCACTCGTCGAACAACAACCACAGCGCGGTGGCGGCCATCAGCCCGGACATCGTGCCGTTGAACACCCGCAGCTTCCAGGTGACCCGCAGCGCGTTGCGCAACCGATCGCCCAGCACCGCCCACAGCAGCACGCAAGGCAAGTTCAGCAGCGCGAAACCGGCGATGACCGACAGCGTATGGACAAAGGTGGCGCCTTCGCGCGGGGTGAACAGGATCGCCACGTTGATCACCATCAGCCAGGCCTTGGGGTTGACCGCCTGAAACAGCGCGCCGTTGAGCAGGCTCATCGGCTGCGCCTGCTCTTTGGCGTCCGGCGAGGCCGCCTGAAACAGTTTCCATGACAGCCACAGCAGGTAGGCGCAGCCGATCACCGCCAGCGGGAAGCGGATGACGCCGGCCCAGCTCAGCGCCAGCGCCAGCAGCGGGATAATGATCGCCAGCTGTACTGCACAACCGACGCAGATGCCGAACAGCATCGGCAGGGTGCGGCGCAGGCCGAAGTTGACGCCCGACGAGGCCAGCAGCAGGTTGTTGGGGCCGGGGGTGATCGACATGACGGTGACGTAGCTGACAAAGGCGGAGTCCAGCATGGCAGGTTCCTTGAAAATGACGGTGATAACGAGAGGATCAGCATAATCGCTGCGATGGGATGGTGACAGAATCACAAATCGGCTATTGTCATGGTTACAGTTGTGCAAAATGTAAACTGTACCCATTGCCTGGAGAGAAACTGTGACCCTGCTCGATGAAACCCCGGATACCCGTTACCTGCAGCTGGCGGATACGCTGGCCGAGGCCATTCACCGCGGCACGCTGCGGCCCGGCGACCGCTTGCCTTCGGTGCGGCGCTGTGCGCAAACCCATCGCGTCAGCATCAATACCGTGGTGTCGGCTTACCGCACGCTGGAGGATCGCGGGCTGATTGAAGCGCGGCCGCAGTCGGGGTTTTATGTCCGCAGCACGCTGCCGGCGCTGAAGATGGCCTCGGCGCCCAGCGGGCGCATCGAACCGCCGGCGGACGACGTGCTGGCGCTGATCGACACCGTGTTCGCCGCCCAGCAAAACCCGGCCTTCACCAACATTGCGTTGGCCTGCCCGCAGACCAGCGACTTTTATCCCGGCGGCAAGTTGGGGCGCATGCTGTCCTCTCAGCTGCGCCGCCAGCCGGATCTGATCGGGCAGTATCCGTTGCCGCCCGGCAGCCTGCGGCTGCGTCAGCAGATCGCTCGCCGCTCGATGACGCTGGGCATGCTGTTGGAGCCGGGCGACGTGGTGCTGACCCACGGCTGCATGGAAGCGCTGCAGCTGGCGCTGCGCGTCACCACCCAACCGGGCGACTGCGTCGGGCTGGAGTCGCCGACCTACTTTTACCTGCTGCCGCTGCTGGCCAGCCTGGGGCTGAAAGCGCTGGAAATCCCTACCGATCCGCAGCTGGGGCTGTCGTTGGACGCGCTGGAGCTGCTATTGAACGAGAAGCGGCTGAATGCGGTGATCGCCATGCCGACGGTGCAAAACCCGCTGGGTTGCACCATGCCGCTGGCGGCGAAAAAGCGGCTGGCGCGGCTGATGAACGATCATCAGGTGCCGTTGATTGAAGACGGGCTGTATGCCGAGATCCAGTTCGGCGGCGCGCTGTCACCGGCGGTGAAGGCGTTCGATCGCGACGGCTGGGTGCTGTTTTGCTCCAGCTTTACCAAAACGCTGGCGCCGGATTTTCGCGTCGGCTGGATCTGCGGCGGCCGTTTTCACGAGGCGTTGCGCAAGCTGAAGGCGGTGTCGTCGATGTCCGAGTCGCAGCTGCTGTCGGAAACGCTGGCGACCTTCCTGGAGAGCGGCGGCTACGATCACCATTTGCGCAACCTGCGTAAGCGCTATGCGGCGCAGGTGGACGAGGCACGGGCGCTGATCGCCCGGCATTTCCCGCGCGGCACGCTGGCCACGCAGCCGGCGGGCGGCTTCGTGTTCTGGGTCGAATTCCCTCCCGGCGTGGACAGCGTGGCGCTGTTCCATCAGCTGCTGGAGGAGCAGATCTGTTTGACGCCGGGCACCCTGTATTCGCCCAGCGGGCGTTACCGCAACGCGCTGCGGCTCTCCTGCTGCTACCCGTTCAACGCGCGCTACACCCAGGCGCTGGCCCGGCTGGGTGCCAAAGCCTGCGAGATGAGCGGCCTGCCGCCCGGCATTGCGCAGGACGGGTAACGGCGCGCGCCTTTTGCTACAATGCCGGTATCATTGATTAGCGTGCCATTTTGGGCACAACGGGCCAGAGACCATGAAAGAGAAAGAAAAGGCAGAGATCAAGCGCCTGAGCGACCTGCTGGACGCCTTGAACCACAAGGACGCCACCGTGATCCAACAGGGCAACCCTGAGTTGATCGCGCAGCACACCAAAGAGAAAGAGAAGCTGGCGACGGAGATCGAGCGCCTGAAAAACGTGCGCGGCGAGAAGCTGAGCGCCGAAGCGCAGAAGCTGAGCCAGCTGCCGTTCAGCCGTGAAATCACCAAGAAAGAGCAGGCCGATATGGGCGCGCTGAAGAAAAGCGCGCGCGGGCTGATCGTGGTGCACCCGATGACCGCGCTGGGCCGCGAGATGGGCCTGAAAGCGGTCACCGGCTACGCCAAGAAAGCGTTCTGAACCCCGGGCGTCAGACCTTGGTCGTGAAATACGCCTTGGTCTGATAGGGCACGGTGACCGTGTCCTGGCCCTGCAGCTCCTCTTCTTCCGCCACCAGTTGGCGCAATTGATCGATAACCTGCTCCTGTTGCGGCGGCGGCAGCGCGGCGATAAAGCTGGTTGAACGCACGCGGTTGTAGATCACGTCCTCCACTGCGCCCCGGTGGCCCAGCATAAACACCTGCTCCTGCAGCGGTTCAAAGCCTTTGAACGGGAAGAACTTGCGCCATTCGCCGGTATAGAAACGCGGCGCATCGCCTTCGTGGCTATCGACGATCTGATTCAGTTTACGCACCCAGCCGACGCGCGCATCGCGCATGTTCCACACTAGGCCGAGTTTGCCGCCGGGCTTGAGAATGCGCTGGATTTCCGCCAGCGCCTGCGGCGTGGCGAACCAGTGGAAGGACTGGGCGCACACCACCGCATCCACCGACTCGTCCGGTAGCGGGATCGCGTCGGCGGTGCCCGCCAGCGTTTTCACCTGCGGCAGCGCCGCCGACAGTTTTTCCAGCATTTGCGGCACCGGTTCGACGGCGATCACCTGCGCGCCGGTTTCCAGCAGGCGCGGGGTGAACTTGCCGGTACCGGCGCCGAGATCGATGACCGTCATGCCGGCGTGCAGGCCGATGACGTCACGCAGCCAGTCGGCGATTTCCGGCGGGTAATCCGGCCGGCCTTTCACATAGCGATCGGCATTGGCCTGATAGCCTTCGGCGGCGGCGTGATGAATCGAATGGGTCGGGGTAGTCATATACCTGGCTCCTGGCTGAAAAAACGTGCGGCTACAGTATAGGCGGAAGAAAATGTTTAGCGCGGCATCCGGCGCACGTTTTTCATCTTTTCCGCCCGCGCGTTCAACGGCCGAGCAGGCGGCGATTGAAGTCCTCGAGGCGCCCTTCGGCGAGCCGCGTGAGCATGGTCTTGCTCCAGCTGGCGGAGAGGCCGGCCACCGCCAACAGGCGGCGATACTGTTCCGCGTCGAAAGGCATGTGCCAGGCGATGGCGATGGCTTCGGCCACCGACACGTCGCTGTTGCGCGCCGCCAGCGCCAGCGGACGATCGCCGCTGACCGCGCCCGGCGACACCACCCGATACAGCCAGCCGCAGCGGCCGCTTTGCTGCATCAGCAGCGAAATGTCCTCGATGGCGAAGTGATAATTGAGCTTGAAGCACGGCGAGCGCGGCTGGGTGACCTGGATCAGCGCCTCGCCCCAGCGGAAGATGTCGCCCATAAACACATTGTGTTCGGTCAGCCCTTCGGTGGAGATGTTCTCGCCGAAGGCCGGGGCGCAAAACTGCTCGGCCTGCGCCGGAAACTGCTCGCGCCAGTGGGCGTAATGCTCGCGCGGGTAGTGACACAGCGCGCGGTCCGGCCCGCCGTGATAGCTTTTTTCGGCCTGTTCGTCGCCTTCCAGCCCGAGCGGCGTGAGCCGGATGGCGCCATCCACCTGGCGTTTGGCGATGGCGCTGGGGCGCCCGCCTTCATAGGGTTGGATGCTGCCGATGTAAACGTCTGGGTGATGCATGTGCGCCTCCGTGTCTCGCGTCGAGGGCTCAGCATAGCCTGAGTTGTTCCCGTACACTACCCGGCGTTTACCTGTACGGAAGGATGTGTTTTTCCTGTCTATATTTAGGCTTTTATCGTCGAGAAAAAACCATGCGTTTCATTGTATTGAGGCATGCGGAGTCAGAATGGAACCGCTCGGGGATTATTCAGGGGCGAAGTGACAGTCCGCTGACAGAAGAGGGGCGACGTCAAATCGCTGGGCTTGGCGCTCGCTTGCAAATGTTATCGGTCACTTTGTTGATCAGTTCACCGGCTGGCCGGGCTTTTACGACAGCGGAGACGTTGGCTGAGAGATGTGGCTGCACTGTGCAAATGGATAAGCGTTTGCAGGAGCAAGATTTTGGCCGACTGGAAGGATTATCTTATGCGCAGGCCATGCGCGATTATCCTGAAGCGACGCAGTGCCTCTTTGCCGGTAAGGCAGAGGCGTCGGCTCCGGGAGGGGAGAATGCTTATGAGGTTGCCTGGCGCCTGATGGCTTGTCTGTCCGATCTGGCTGTCGAAGGACAAAATCAAACGCTTGGTGTTGTTACGCACGGCCATGCTCTGCAGGCACTGATTTGGTGGCTTAAAGGGGCTGACCCGCAGGAGGACCTCCGCAGATACGGTCATCGCAATTGCGGCTACGCAATGCTTGATGCGACCGCCTCTGGTTTTAATTTGTTGAATTGGGGAGTCGCGACCCACCTGTTGCCACAAAGATAGGGCGAGGAACGGATATTCCTCGCCTGCGGGCGTCAGAAGGTGGTCCAGTTCTCTTCCGCTGCGGCGTTGGCGGCCGCGGGTTTTACGGCCGGCGCTTTCGGTGCGGCGGCTTTCACGGCGGCGGGTTCGGTCTGCTCCGCCAAACGGAACACCGAAACGCTCTGCAACAGCATGTCGGCCTGCTCTTCCAGCGAATCGGCGGCGGCGGCGGACTCTTCCACCAGCGCGGCGTTCTGCTGGGTGGTATGGTCCATCTCGACGATCGCCTGGCCAATCTGGGCGATGCCGCGCGTCTGTTCATCGGAGGCGGCGGCGATCTCGGCCATGATGTCGCGCACGTGGGTAACCGAGCGGACGATCTGCTCCATGGTATTGCCGGTGCTTTCCACCAGTTCGGTGCCGGTTTTCACCCGGCTGACCGATTCGGCGATCAGCCCTTCGATCTCCTTCGCCGCCTGGGCGCTGCGGCTCGCCAGGCTGCGCACTTCGCTGGCGACCACCGAGAAGCCGCGGCCCTGTTCGCCGGCGCGCGCCGCTTCCACCGCGGCGTTGAGCGCCAGGATGTTGGTCTGGAAGGCAATGCCGTTGATCAGGGTGGTAATTTCGGCGATACGCTGCGAACTGCTGGAAATATCGCGCATGGTGCTGACCACGTTTTCCACCAGCTTGCCGCCCTGCTGCGCGGTCTGCGAGGCGTCGGTGGCCAGCTGATTGGCGTGATGGGCGTTGTCGGCGTTCTGTTTCACCGTGGCGGTCAGCTGCTCCATGCTGGCGGCGGTTTCCTCGACCGCCGCCGCCTGCTGCTCGGTGCGGGACGAGAGATCGGTGTTGCCGGCGGCGATTTCCGCGGAGGCGGTGGAGACCTGGCTGACCCCCATCTGGATCTTCTCAATCATGGTGCGCAGATTTTGGCTCATCGCCGCCACCGCGTTCAGCAACTGCCCCAACTCATCGCGGCGGGTGCTGGTCTGCGCCTGGCGCAGATCGCCGCCGGCGATGCGTTCCGCCATCGCCAGCGTACTTTGCAGCGGACGGGTGATCTGCAGCGTGATACGCCAGGCGATAAGCACTCCGGCGATAATCGCGATCAGGGTGGTGATGCCCATCTGCAGCTGCGCCAGGTTGATGTTGCTGCGCGTCTGCGCCAGTTCGTCCTGCATAAAGGCGTTCACCAGCGTGCCGATCTCATGCGCGCGTTCACCGAGCTGTCGGCTGATCTGCTGCTCGTGCTCATAGGCCGGCAGGTAGGCCGCGATACGGTTTTTGTAATCGTCCAGGGCAGCCAGCAGCGGTTGCAGCTGCGGGCGCTGCGCGTCGCTGACCCGGCGGCTCAAGGCATTGGCCGCGTCGCGCGCGTCATCGATGGCCGCCATCAGCGGCGCTTCGGTTTCCTTGTTCAGGCTCAGCAGCAGACCGCGCGCGCCGTAGCGCACCTGGGTCAGCTTCTGGTTCAGCTGGATGAAGGCCAGCTGCAGATCGCCGTTGGTGAGCTGGCGCTCCACCTGGCTTAGGCTGGCCTGCACTTCCGACATGTTCCAGCTCTGGCGCACCGCGTCTTTGGCCGAGACCGCCTGCTCAAAGATTTTTTGCTGCTGCTGATATTCCCCAATCAGCGTCACCAGACGCTGCAGATCCTTGCGGCTTTGGGCGTCCCAGTCCAACGCCTGGCCCTGGTCTATCAGTTTGACGGCGTTATCGATATTGGCGCGGTTGTTCTGCAGATACTCCGGCTGGTAGGTCTGGCCGTACATGGCGCGGTTGTATTTGGCCTGGTTGATCTCCTCGTTCAGCCGGTTGCTGAAGTCGATGCGATCGGCGCGGGATTCGATGATGTGCAGGTATTGCGCCCCGGTGCCGGCGATGACGACCGCCAACAGCAGCAACAGCGCGAAGCCGAGACCGAGCTTTTTACCTACGGTGAGATGGGTGAACTTTCCTGCCAATGCTTGCAATGCCGCCATAGCGTTTTTCCTTCTCCGGGCGAACGTCAATTGAACAAACCATCGGCAGGAAGTGGTCAAACTTTAGCGGATTTCAGGCAAAAAAATACCCGCCGGCGGCGGGCATCTTCATCAACGGGGGCGAATTACTTCTTCGCGGCGAAGCGCGCGGCGGCTTCGTCCCAGTTGACCACGTTCCAGAACGCCTTGATGTAGTCAGGACGTTTGTTCTGATATTTCAGGTAGTAAGCGTGTTCCCACACGTCCAGGCCGATGATTGGGAAACCGGAAGCGCCGGCGACGGCTTCGCCCATCAGCGGGCTGTCCTGGTTGGCGGTAGACACTACGGCCAGCTTGCCGTCTTTCAGCACCAGCCAGGCCCAACCGGAACCGAAGCGGGTGGCTGCGGCTTTCTCGAACTCTTCCTGGAATTTCTCAACGCTGCCGAAATCGCGCTCGATGGCCGCTTTCAGATCGCCGCCCAGCGTGGTGCCGGTTTTCAGGTTTTTCCAGAAGAAGCTGTGGTTGGCGTGGCCGCCGGCGTTGTTACGCATGAAGGTGCGTTTGTCGGCAGGCACTTTATCCAGATCCTGGATCAGCTCTTCAACGCTGTATTTGGCCAGCTCAGGGTAGGCTTCCAGCACGGTGTTGGCGTTGTTGACGTAGGTCTGGTGGTGTTTGGTGTGATGGATTTCCATCGTCTGCTTGTCGAAATGCGGTTCCAGTGCGTCGTAAGCGTAAGGCAGGGATGGCAGTGAATAACTCATAATCATCATCTCCAGTGGTGTATGGGCGGCGCAAAGGGCGAGCACCGCGTAAGCAGTCGGATCATTATAGTTAATTAAATGATATTGAAAATGATTATCAATGCCCTGTGAACTGTGTGGTTAATGAACAAATCGTTGCGTTAACATGCTGATAGAAGAGGGCGCTGGGGGGCCGCGTCGAACCGCCGCCCCGGCGCGTTGGTTACTCTCTATACTGTAGGGAGCGCCAACGCCGAAATGTATCGAAATGTGCCAATGCGTTCACTGAATGAGCACGAGTGTGTAACAACCACAAGCACGCTGTGGTAATATGGCCGGCGTTCGTAGCAAGCATAACAACAGTGACATTCGCGTTTGCCGCGCTAGCGGGCAGGCGCATTTGAACAATGTGACAATCGAGAGTAAAGGAGACCCCCATGCAGGTCAGCAGAAGGCAGTTCTTTAAGATCTGCGCTGGCGGTATGGCAGGAACGACGGTGGCCGCGCTGGGCTTTGCCCCCGAAGTGGCGTTGGCGGAAACCCGGCAGTACAAACTGCTGCGCGCCCGCGAGACCCGTAATACCTGTACGTATTGTTCCGTCGGCTGTGGGCTGTTGATGTACAGCCTTGGTGATGGCGCCAAAAACGCCAAAGAAAGCATTTTCCATATCGAAGGGGATCCGGATCACCCGGTAAACCGCGGCGCGCTTTGCCCGAAAGGCGCCGGCCTGGTTGACTTCATCCACAGCGAAAGCCGCCTCAAGTACCCGGAATACCGGGCGCCAGGGTCGGACAAATGGCAGCGCATCAGCTGGGACGACGCCTTTACCCGCATCGCCAAGCTGGTGAAGGAAGACCGTGACGCCAACTTCATCAAAACCAACGACCAGGGCGTTACCGTCAACCGCTGGCTGACCACCGGCATGCTGTGCGCCTCGGCCGCCAGCAACGAAACCGGTTTTCTGTCGCAAAAATTTAGTCGCGCTCTCGGCATGCTTGCCGTAGACAACCAGGCGCGTGTCTGACACGGACCAACGGTAGCAAGTCTTGCTCCAACATTTGGTCGCGGTGCGATGACCAACCACTGGGTTGATATCAAGAACGCGAATTTGATTATCGTCATGGGCGGTAATGCGGCGGAAGCGCATCCGGTGGGGTTCCGCTGGGCGATGGAAGCCAAAATACACAACAATGCCAAGCTGATCGTGATCGATCCGCGCTTTACCCGAACCGCATCGGTGGCGGACTTCTACACGCCGATCCGCTCCGGGACCGACATCGCTTTCCTGTCGGGCGTGTTGCTGTATCTGATGACCAACAACAAATTTAACCGCGAATACGTCGAGGCCTACACCAACGCCAGCCTGCTGGTGCGGGAAGACTTTGCCTTCGAAGACGGCTTGTTCAGCGGCTACGACGCGGAAAACCGCAAGTACGACAAAACCACCTGGAACTACCAGTTCGACGAGAACGGCTTCGCCAAGCGCGACGTCACGCTGCAGGATCCGCGCTGCGTGTGGAACCTGCTGAAGCAGCACGTGAGCCGCTACACGCCTGACGTGGTGAGCAACATCTGCGGCACGCCGAAGGACGATTTCCTCAAGGTGTGCGAATACATCGCCGAAACCTGCGTGGCGGATAAGACCGCTTCGTTCCTGTACGCCCTGGGCTGGACTCAGCACTCGGTCGGCGCACAGAACATCCGCACCATGGCGATGATCCAGCTGCTGCTCGGCAACATGGGCATGGCGGGCGGCGGCGTCAACGCGCTGCGTGGCCACTCCAACATCCAGGGTCTGACCGATCTCGGCCTGCTGTCGCAGAGCCTGCCGGGCTACCTGACGCTGCCGTCGGAGAAACAGACCGATCTCGAGACCTACCTGAAGGCTAACACGCCGAAGGCGCTGCTGCCGGGCCAGGTGAACTACTGGGGCAACTACCCGAAATTCTTCGTCAGCATGATGAAGACCTTCTACGGCGACAAGGCGCAGAAGGACAACAGCTGGGGCTTTGACTGGTTGCCGAAGTGGGACAAAGGCTACGACGTGCTGCAGTACTTCGAGATGATGGCGCAGGGCAAGGTCAACGGCTACTTCTGCCAGGGCTTTAACCCGGTGGCGTCGTTCCCGAACAAAAACAAGGTGGTGGCTTCACTGTCCAAGCTGAAGTTCCTGGTGACCATCGATCCGTTGAACACCGAGACCTCCAACTTCTGGCAGAACCACGGCGAGTTCAACGAAGTGGATCCGTCGCAGATCCAGACCGAAGTGTTCCGCCTACCGTCCACCTGCTTCGCCGAAGAGAACGGCTCGATCGTCAACTCCGGCCGCTGGCTGCAGTGGCACTGGAAAGGCGCGGACGCCCCGGGTGAAGCGCTGAACGACGGCGAGATCCTGGCGGGCATCTTCAGCCGCCTGCGCGAGATGTATGCGCGCGACGGTGGCGCGGTGCCTGAGCAGGTGCTGAACATGACCTGGGACTACCTGACGCCGGACAACCCGGCGCCGGAAGAGGTGGCGCAGGAGAACAACGGCAAGGCGCTGGCGGATCTGCTGGATGCCGACGGCAAAGTGCTGGTGAAAAAAGGCGAACTGCTCAGCTCGTTCGCGCAATTGCGCGACGACGGCACCACCGCCAGCGGCTGCTGGATCTTCGCCGGCAGCTGGACGCCGGCCGGCAACCAGATGGCGCGGCGCGACAACGCCGATCCGTCCGGCCTCGGCAATACGCTGGGCTGGGCCTGGGCATGGCCGCTCAACCGCCGCATTCTGTACAACCGCGCCTCGGCGGATCCGCAGGGCAAACCGTGGGATCCGAAACGCCAGCTGTTGGAGTGGGACGGCGCCAAGTGGGTCGGGGCCGATATCCCGGACTACAGCACCGCCGCGCCGGGCAGCGACGTCGGGCCGTTCATCATGCAGCCGGAAGGCATGGGCCGCCTGTTCGCCACCGACAAGATGGCGGAAGGGCCGTTCCCTGAACACTACGAGCCGTTCGAAACGCCGCTCGGCACCAACCCGCTGCACCCGAACGTGGTGTCCAACCCGGCGGCGCGCGTGTTCAAGGACGATCTGGCGGCGATGGGCAAATCCGACAAGTTCCCTTACGTCGGCACCACCTATCGTCTGACCGAGCACTTCCACTACTGGACCAAGCACGCGCGGCTGAACGCCATCGCCCAGCCGGAACAGTTCGTGGAAATCGGCGAAAAGCTGGCGGAGAAGAAGGGCATCAAGCAGGGCGATACCGTGAAAGTCAGCTCCAACCGTGGCTACATCAAGGCCAAGGCGGTGGTGACCAAGCGTATTCGCACGCTGCAGGTGCACGGCCAGGAAGTCGACACCATCGGCATCCCGATCCACTGGGGTTACGAAGGGGTGGCGAAGAAAGGCTTTATCGCCAACACGCTGACGCCGTTCGTCGGCGACGCCAATACGCAAACGCCGGAGTTCAAGGCGTTCCTGGTCAACGTGGAAAAGGTGTAACGGAGACGAATTATGGCCATGCAATCTCAAGACATCATTCGTAAATCCGCCACCAATGGTTTCACGCCGGCGCCGCGCGCCCGTGACCACCAGGAAGAAGTGGCCAAACTGATCGATGTCACCACCTGTATCGGCTGCAAGGCCTGTCAGGTGGCCTGTTCCGAATGGAACGACATCCGCGACGAAGTGGGACACAACGTCGGGGTGTACGATAACCCCGCCGATCTGACCGCCAAGTCGTGGACGGTGATGCGCTTCTCCGAGGTGGAGGAAAACGGCAAGCTGGAATGGCTGATCCGCAAGGACGGCTGCATGCACTGCGCCGATCCGGGCTGCCTGAAGGCCTGCCCGTCGGAAGGCGCGATCATTCAGTACGCCAACGGCATCGTCGACTTCCAGTCCGAGCACTGCATCGGCTGCGGCTACTGCATCGCCGGCTGCCCGTTCGACGTGCCGCGCATGAACAAGGACGACAACCGGGTGTACAAGTGCACCCTGTGCGTCGACCGCGTGGACGTCGGCCAGGAACCGGCCTGCGTGAAAACCTGCCCGACCGGCGCCATTCACTTCGGCACCAAGGAAGCGATGAAGCAGGTGGCGGCGGATCGCGTCAGCGAGCTGAATACCCGCGGCTACCAGAACGCCGGTCTGTACGATCCGGCGGGGGTGGGCGGCACGCACGTGATGTACGTGTTGCACCACGCCGACAAACCGCAGCTGTACCACGGTTTGCCGGACAACCCGAGCATCAGCCCGGCGGTGACCTTCTGGAAGGGCGTGTGGAAACCCTTGGCGGCCATCGGCTTTGCCGCCACCTTCGCGGCCAGCGTGTTCCACTATGTCGGCGTCGGGCCTAACCGCGTCGAAGATGAGGACGAGCACGACGAGTCGCACGACGAGGAGACGCGCAAATGAGAAAGGAAAAGCCCATTCAGCGTTACAGCGCGCCGGAGCGCATCAACCACTGGATCGTGGCGTTCTGCTTCGTGTTCGCCGCCATCAGCGGGCTGGGGTTCTTCTTCCCCTCCTTCAACTGGCTGATGAACATCTTCGGGACGCCGCAGCTGGCGCGCATTCTGCACCCGTTTGTCGGGGTGATCATGTTCGCCGCGTTCCTGCTGATGTTCCTGCGCTACTGGAAGCACAACCTGATCAACCGGGAAGATATCGTCTGGGCCAAGAACATCCACAAAATCGCCATGAACGAGGAAGTGGGTGACACCGGGCGCTATAATTTCGGCCAGAAGTGCGTGTTCTGGGCGGCGATTATCAGCCTGGTGCTGCTGCTGGCCAGCGGCGTGGTGATCTGGCGGCCGTATTTTGCGCCGTCGTTCTCCATTCCGCTGATCCGCATCGCGCTGCTGGTACATTCGCTGGCCGCGGTCGGCCTTATCATCGTGATTATGGTGCACATTTACGCCGCATTGTGGGTAAAAGGCACCATTACCGCGATGGTGGAAGGCTGGGTGCCGGCGGCCTGGGCCAAGAAACATCATCCGCGCTGGTACCGTGAGGTCCGCGAGAAACGACAGGAAGATAAACCCTGATGAGTATCCGCATCGTTCCTAAAGAGCAGTTAGGGGCACAGCGTGAGAAGTCCACAACGGCGGAGAACATCCCGCCGTTACTTTTCGCCAACCTGAAAAGCCTGTACAGCCGCCGCGCCGAACGTCTGCGTCAGCTGGCGGTCGACAACCCGCTGGGTGACTACCTGAACTTTGCCGCCGAGCTGGCGCAGGCGCAGCAGCATGCGCTGCACGATAACCCGCTGGCGCTCGATCTTAGCGAAGCGTTGGCGCAGGGCGCCGCCAGCGGCAAACCGCCGCTCGATCTGAGCGTGTTCCCGCGCAGCGAGCACTGGCGCAAGCTGTTGACGTCGCTGATCGCCGAGCTGCGCCCGCAGGCGCCGGAACACATTCTGGCGGTGCTGGACAACCTGGAGAAGGCCTCGGCGCACGAGCTGGAGCTGATGGCCGACGCCTTGCTCAACCGCGAGTTTGGCAAGGTGGGCAGCGAGAAGGCGCCGTTTCTCTGGGCCGCGCTGTCGCTCTATTGGGCGCAGATGGCCAGCCTGATCCCCGGCAAGGCGCGCGCCGAATACGGCGAGCAGCGCCAGTTCTGCCCGGTGTGCGGCAGCATCCCGGTCTCCAGCATGGTACACATCGGCACCGTCAACGGCCTGCGCTACCTGCACTGCAACCTGTGCGAAAGCGAATGGCACGTGGTGCGGGTGAAGTGCAGCAACTGCGAGCAGACCCGCGATCTCAACTACTGGTCGCTGGACAGCGAGCAGGCGGCGGTGAAGGCGGAGAGCTGCGGCGACTGCGGCACTTACCTGAAGATCCTCTATCAGGAAAAAGACCCGCAGGTCGAAGCGGTGGCCGACGATCTGGCTTCGCTGGTGCTGGATGCCCGTATGGAAGAAGAAGGCTTCGGCCGCAGCAGCATCAATCCGTTCCTGTTCCCGGCGGAGTAACCGCCCGGCCCCGTTCGCGCGGGGCCGGATGAGCAATTTCAGAACGGGCTTCTGGCAATCGCCCGGGCGAGTTGCTACGTTTAGGCCATAACGCGCCAAGCGAAAGGAACCACGATGTTAAACACCCTGGCAAAACTGACCGCGGTCGCCGTGTTGGCGGTTGGACTGGCGGCCTGCGACAACAAAGACGACACCAAACCGGCGGTGCCGCCGCCGGACACCAAGCCGACCGTGACGCAGCCCGCGCCACCGCCGCCGCCTGCGCCGGTAGAAACCCCGCCCGCGCCGCCGGGGCTGAACGTGTCGCTGCAGAAGGGCAAGATCACCTTCGAGCTGCCGCCGGGCTTTAGCGATCAAACGCTGAACAGCGGCATCATCAACGACAGCACCTCCACCATTCAGCGCTTCCTTGACGGCAAGTCGCGCCAGAGCGCGGTCTCGTCCGAAGTGATCCCGCCGGACGGCATGAAGCTCAACACCAGCGACAAAATGCTGAAAGAGCTGACGCAGAGCGCCATCACGGTGCTGGCCGAACGCTATCAGAATATCCAGACCACCAAAGAAGAGAACTTCAGCGTCGGCAAACAGAAGTTTCGCCGGGTGGATACCGAACAGACCGTTAACGGGCAAAAGGTGGTCTCCACCCTGGTGTTGACGGTGTTCAACAAGCGGGTGGTGACGTTGCAAATGCTGTCGCCGGCCAAAACGCCGGAAGTGCATCAGGCGCTGGTGCAGCGGATTATCGATACCCTGGCGGTGAAGTAAGGACGCCGCAGCCAGGACGAAGCGGAGGAGACCGGATGAAGCTTATCGGCAGTTACACCAGCCCCTTTGTGCGCAAGATTTCCGTGATGCTGCTGGAGAAGGGGATTGCGTTCGAGTTCGTCAACGATCCGCCGTATGAGCCCGGCAGCCGGGTGAAGGAGTTGAACCCGCTCGCCAAGGTGCCGGTGCTGATCGCCGATGACGGCGAGGTGTTTTACGACTCGCCGGTGGTGGCCGAATACCTCGAGCTGCTGGCGGTGGAGCCGGCGTTTTTGCCGGCCGAACGCGCCGCCGCATTGCGGGTTCGCCAGGTGGCGGCGTTGGCGGACGGCGTGACCGAAGCGGCGGCGACGCTGTTCCGTGAAAGCCGGCGCGCGCCGGAAAAACAGGACGAAAACTGGATGCTGCGCCAGCGTGACAAGCTGACGCAGGGCTTGGACGCCCTGGAGGCGCTGGCGCGGGAAAAAACGTGGCTCAATGCCGAGCGGCTGACGCTGGCGGATATCGCCACCGGCTGCGCGCTGGGCTACCTCAATTTCCGCCGCATCCTGCCCAACTGGTGCGTCGAACGCCCGACGCTGGTCAAACTGGCCGAACGCCTGTTCGCCCGCGAAAGCTTCGCCCGCACTGCGCCGCCCTGAGTTTTTTCTCCCCGCTGCGGCGGGGTTTTGCTATGCCGATACGTTTAAACTGAAAACCGAGCGACCATGAGCACTGAATCCCACCTTCTTTACAGCCAACTGCCCGCCATCGACCGCCTGCTGCGTGAACCCGCGATTGAACCGCTGGTGGCACAGCATGGCCAGACGCTGATCGGCGAACTGCTGCGCCGGCTGCAGGCCCAGGCGCGCGACGCGATCAAACAACGGCAACGCTTGCCGGCCTGGTGCGGCGACTGGCCGCAGGCGCTGCGGGCCGAGCTGGCCCGGCAGCAACGCCCGGCTTTGCTGCCGGTGTTCAACCTCAGCGGCACCGTGCTGCACACCAACCTCGGGCGCGCCCTGCTGGCGCAGCCGGTGAAGGATGCGGTGAACGCGGTGATGGGGGAGGCGGTGACGCTGGAGTACGATCTGGACGGCGCCGGGCGTGGCCATCGCGATCGGGCGGTGGCGAGTCTGCTGTGTCGGCTGACCGGCGCGGAAGACGCCTGCATCGTCAATAACAACGCGGCGGCGGTGCTGCTGATGCTGGCGGCGATCGCCCCCGGCAAAGAGGTGGTGGTGTCGCGCGGCGAGCTGGTGGAAATCGGCGGCGCGTTCCGCATTCCCGACGTGATGCGCCAGGCCGGCTGTCAATTGGTCGAGGTCGGCACCACCAACCGCACCCATCTGAAGGATTACCGCCAGGCCATCAACGAGCAGACTGGCTTGTTAATGAAAGTGCACACCAGCAACTACAGCATTCAGGGCTTTACCGCGGCGGTCGACGAGGCCGAGCTGGCGCAGCTCGGGGCCGAACAGGGCGTGCCGACCGCCACCGATCTGGGCAGCGGCTCGCTGATCGATATGGCGCAGTACGGCCTGCCCGCCGAACCGATGCCGCAGCGGCTGCTGGCCGCCGGCGTCGATCTGGTGACGTTCTCCGGCGATAAGCTGCTGGGCGGCCCGCAGGCTGGCATCATCGTCGGCAAAAAGGCGCTGATCGCGCGTTTGCAGCAGCATCCGCTCAAACGCGCGCTGCGCGTCGGCAAGCTGACGCTGGCGGCTCTGGAGGCCACGCTGCGGCTCTATCTGCAGCCGGAAAAACTGGCTGAGCAGCTGCCGACGCTGCGGCTGTTGACTCGCCCGCAGCAGGAGATGCAACAGGCGGCCGAGCGGCTGCTGACGGCGCTGACGCCGCGGTTCACCACCGATTTCGACCTGCGCGCCGAACCGTGCTGGTCGCAGATCGGCAGCGGTTCGCTGCCGGTGGATCGCCTGCCCAGCTATGCCCTGACCTTCACGCCGCGCGACGGCCGCGGCGCCACGCTGGAAGCGCTGGCCGAACGCTGGCGCCGTCTGCCGCAGCCGGTGATCGGCCGCCTCGGCGACGGCAGGCTGTGGCTGGATCTGCGCTGCCTGGAACAGGAAGGGGCGCTGATCGCAGCGCTGAGCGCATCATGATCATCGCCACCGCCGGCCATGTCGATCATGGCAAAACCACCCTGCTGCAGGCGATCTCCGGGATCAACGCGGATCGCCTGCCGGAAGAAAAGCGCCGCGGCATGACCATCGATCTGGGTTACGCCTACTGGCCGCAGCCGGACGGCCGGGTGCTGGGCTTTATCGACGTGCCCGGCCACGAGAAATTCCTCGCCAACATGCTGGCGGGCGTCGGCGGCATCGATCATGCGTTGCTGGTGGTGGCCTGCGACGACGGCGTGATGGCGCAGACCCGCGAGCATCTGGCGATCCTGCGTCTGAGCGGGCGCCCGGCGCTGACGGTGGCGCTGACCAAGGCCGACCGGGTGGACGCGGCGCGTATCGATGAGGTGCGCGGTCAGGTGCGCGACGAATTGGCGCGCCAGGGCTGGCCCGATGCGCCGCTGTTCGTGACCGCGGCGGCGGCGGGCGAGGGCATCGAGGCGCTGCGCGCGCATTTGCTGGCGTTGTCGCCCGCTGAACATGCGCTGACGCGCCGTTTTCGCCTGGCGGTAGACCGCGCGTTCAGCGTCAAAGGGGCGGGGCTGGTGGTGACCGGCACCGCGCTCGGCGGCCGGGTGAAGGTGGGGGATACGCTGTGGCTGACCGGCGCCGACGCGCCGGTGCGAGTGCGCGGCCTGCATGCCCAAAATCAGACCGTGGAGCAGGCGCAGGCCGGGCAGCGCATTGCGCTGAACATCAGCGGCGATGTCGATAAAGAGCGGATCGCGCGCGGCGATTGGCTGCTGGCGCAGCGCCCGCCGGAGGCGGCGGAACGCATTCTGGTGGCGCTGGAGACGGATCGGCCGATCCGCCATTGGCAGCCGCTGCATCTGCACCATGCCGCCAGCCACATCACCGGGCGCATTTCGTTGCTGAACGACGGGCTGGCGGAACTGATCCTCGATCGCCCGCTGTGGTTGGCGCAGAACGATCGGCTGGTGCTGCGCGATATTGGCGCGCGGCAAACGCTGGGCGCGGCTCGGGTGCTCAGGCTGAATGCGCCCAAGCGCGGCAAGCGTCAGCCAGACTATCTGGCATGGCTGCAGGCCCTGGCGCTGGCGCAAGACGATGCGCAGGCGCTGGCGCTTGAATTGCCGCACGGCGCGCTGTCACTGGCAGCGTTCGCCTGGGCGTGTCAGTTGACGGACGATGGCCTGAACGAGCTGCTGGCGAACCGCGATCTGCTGATCGTCGGTGACCGGGCGCTGGCGCAGGATCAGGTGCAACAGGCGGAAAGCCGCCTGCTGCAGGTGCTGGCGGAGTACCACCAACAGCACGCCGATCAGCTGGGCTTAGGGCGCGCCCGCCTGCGGCGCATGGCGCTGCCGCAGCAGCCTGAAGCATTGGTGTTTATGATGATCGATCGGCTGCTGCGGGCCGGCGCGCTGCGCAATACGCGCGGCTGGCTGCACCTGCCGGAACACGGCCTGGCGTTCAGCGCCGAAGAGGCGCCGCTGTGGGCGCGCATCGAACCGCTGTTCGGCGACGAACCGTGGTGGGTGCGCGATCTGGCGAGCGAATTGGGCGAGGAAGAGAGCCGGGTGCGCGCGCTGCTGCGCAAGGCGGCTCAGTTGGGCCATGTGACGGCGGTGGTGGTGGATCGCTACTACCTCAGCCGACGCATCGATCAGTTCGCGGCGCTGATCCGCGAGCTGGATGCGGAGCGCGGGGGCGCCAACGCCGCCGATTTCCGCGATCGGCTCGGCGTCGGGCGCAAGCTGGCGATCCAGGTGCTGGAGTTCTTCGATCGCAGCGGCTTTACCCGCCGCAAGGGTAACGAGCATCTGCTGCGCGACGGCGGGCTGTTCGGTAGCGAGTCCCCTACCCGATAAATCTGACGGCGGCCCGGCTGACGTCGGGCGTTTGGGCGGTGAGAAATGCCTGTAAACGTTCGATCAGCGGCCGTTTTGCCGATTCTTCCGGCCAAACCAGATAGTAACCGTCGCCGGTGCGCACGGCGACGTCACAAGGCAACACCAATAATCCCTCCTCAATCGTCCGCAGGCTCAGCGCCAGATCGCCGATCGAGACGCCGTGCCCGGCGATGGCCGCCGCGTTGCCCTGTTCCAGCGAATCAAATACCTGGCCGCGCGTGAGATCGATCGGGGCCGCGATGCCGCTTTTCTGCAGCCAGCGCCGCCAGTCGCGCCGATCGGGCGACGGGTGGATCAGCGGGCAGGCGGCGAGATCCCGCTGCCCGTCGGCGAGCAGCGCGGGGGCGCAAATCGGGATCAGCCATTCGTCGAACAGCTTGGCGGCGGCGGTATTGGCGCCAAAATGGCCGTTGCCGAGCAGGATGGCGCAGTCGTAGGGTTCGCTGAAAAAATCCACGCTGTCGATGTCCATCCAGACGCTGGCTGCCTGCACCTCGAACGCCTGCGCCGTTTGCCGGAACCGGCTCAGGCAGTCCAGCAGCCAGTGCAGGGTCAGGGTGGAGGGCGCCTTCAGCCGCAGCAGATCGCGGTGGCTTCTGAACAGCTCGCAGGCTTGCTCGATGCGGCCAAACCCTTGCTGCAGCTCGGCGGCGAAGATTTTCCCCTGCGGCGTGACCTCGATACGCGGGCCGTTGCGCTGGAACAGCCGGCAGCCAAAGTGCTGCTCCAGCGTTTTGATGTGCTTGCTGACCGCGCTCGGGGTGAGATGCAGCTCCTCGGCGGCCAGCGTGAACGAGCCGGTGCGGGCGGCGCTTTCGAAGGCGCGCAGGGCGTAAAGCGGCGGAAGGGAACTGGCCATCGCGGCGTCTCTAATAATGAGTCTGATTCACAGTAAACGACAGGATTACTCCTTTTTCAAGGCGGGGGCGGCGGCATGATAATGGCACGACGCCAACTGACTGAATGTGAGTGAAATAAAGATGAACCTGTCGTTACTGGCGGCGTATTTCGCCGCCATTTTGTTGCTGATCGCCACGCCGGGGCCGGTGGTGGCGATGGTGGCCAACACCGCGGCGCGCTTTGGCGCCCGGCGCGCGCTGTTGACCGCGCTGGGCAGCAACGGAGCCTCCTTGTTGCTGATCGGCGTCGCCGCGCTGATTATCACCGGGCTGTTCACCGTGGATATGCGCTTGCTGCAGTGGATAGGCCTGCTGGGTTGCCTGTTTATCGGCCGTATGGCGATCGTCTCGCTGTATGAGGATTTATCCGCGCGAGCCCCCGTTGTGCAGCCCGTTGCGCCGCCGCAAAAACGCTCGGCGATCCTGAACGGTTTTCTGGTGGGCATCGCCAACCCCAAAGACATTATCTTCTTCGTCGCCTTTTTCCCGCAGTTCATCGCCGTCACCCCCTCGATCGGCGCCAGCCTGACGCTGCTGACCGCGCTGTGGGTGCTGGCGGACTTCGCCATTTTGCTGACCTATATCACCCTGCTGTCGGGAACGGCGCTGCAGCGCGCGCGGCGGGCGATCTCTGTCCTGTCGGCGTTGCTGTTGTTGGCGGTGGCGGTGGTGGGAACGGGGTATGCACTGTGGGGGTTGCTCGGCTGAAGCCGCATAAAAAACGCCGGTCGGGAAACCGGACCGGCGTTTTATCGTCGCGTTTACGCCGCGCCGTTCGGCTGCGGCGTGGGGTCGCCGTTGCGGCGTTTGCCGAGGAACAGCGCCACCAGCGTCAGCCAGCACAGGCCGCTGATGAGGTTGAACAGGTTGAACAGCCCGCTGCCGCCCCAGACGTAGGCGACCTTGGCCAGCTCGATGCCGACGGTGAACACCATCATGCTCAGCATGCCCATAGTGGCCGACACTGTGCCCTTGCTGACGTTGCTGGAGAACAGCGTCAGGCGGTACAGCCCGGCGTTGGCCAGGCCAATGCCGAAGGCGTACAGACTCAGGCCGGCGGTCATCCACAGGTAGGCGTGGCTGGAGAACTGGGTCGCCAGCGCGGCGATCAGCAGCCCCAGCAGCATCGGGCCCGCGCCCAGCTTGATCAGGCGCTCCACGCTGTTCTTGCCGGTCAGGCGCGCCAGCGTCAGGTTGCCGAGGATCAGCGCGCCGAACACCGGGATCTGCAGCAGGCCGTAGTCCAGCGTCGACAGCGACTCGCCGCTGATCAGGATCACCGGCGACTGGGCGATCCAGGCCAGCAGCGGCAGGCTGGCGAAACCGATCGCCAGAGCGCCGCACAGGAAGCGGCGGTTGCCCAGCACCTGGCGGTAGTCGCGCCACAGGTTGGCGGCGGAAAACGCCTCGCCCTGCAGCGTGGCGGTTTCCGGCATCGCTTTCCACAGGCCGTAGAAGGCGATGGCCGCCAGCGCCGCAAACAGCACAAACATGCTCTGCCACGGCGCGACGTGGATCAACGCCGCACCGGCCAGCGGCCCGAGCAGCGGGGCGATCAGCGCCACGTTAGCCATCAGGGCGGTGATTTTGATGCACACCGCCTCCTCGAATGACTCCTGGATGGTGGCGTAGCCGACCGCGCCGATAAAGCACAGGCCGATGCCCTGCAGGAAACGCATGGCGATAAACTGCTCGATGGTGGTGACCAGCAGGATAGCCAGGCAGGAGACGATGAAGAACGCCACCCCGGCCAGCATCACCGGGCGACGGCCGCGACGATCCGACAGCGGCCCGAGCAGCCACTGCAGGAAAATGCCGCCGGCCAGATAGGCGGTCATTGAGGTGGGCACCCACTCTTCGCCGGCGTTGAAATCCGCCACGACGGCCAGCATGCCCGGCTGAATCATATCGTTGCCGATATAGGTGGCGAACTCGAACAGCACCAGACAAAGAGGGAATAAAAGCGCCTGTCGGCCCAAACGTGCCGCAGGTGGTAATGTCGTTTTCATATTATTGTACTGATAGTAAAAGAGAAAAAGGAACTGCCAGGGCGGGAAGCGCAAACTGAGCGAGTTGTGGCGGCTATTTTGCCGCCAATTGTTCACCTTCGCAATCATAAGGTGTTGTTTAAGTGCATTCTGATATTTCGCTTTTGGGTTGTCGCCGAACGCCGTGCCCGATAACCTCTTCTTAACATATCAATATGACATAAGATCGGGCGAGCGTTTGAGCGAGAAAATCGGCTGGATAGACAACCTGCGGGCGATGGCGTGCATGATGGTGGTGATGATCCACGCCACCACCTATTACGTCACCAACGGCGCGGCGATAGGGTTGCACAACTGGGATATCGCCAACGTGCTGAACTCGCTGTCGCGCGTGTCGGTGCCGCTGTTTTTCATGATTTCCGGCTACCTGTTCTTCGGCGAAAAGAGCGCCGGCCGGCGGCATTTCACTCGTATCGCCTGCTGCATTCTGTTCTACAGCGCCATCGCGCTGATCTATATCGCGGCCTTCACCAAGATCGGTTTCTGGCCGTCGCTGCGCGGCATCCTGCAAAAGCCGGTGTTTTACCACCTGTGGTTTTTCTACGCCATCGCAGTGATTTACCTGCTGTCGCCGCTGATCAGCGTCAAGCCGGTGTCACGCCGCTATCTGGCCGCCGCGCTGGTGGTGTTGGCGGCGCTCGCCAACCCGAATACCGACAAGCTGGCCTTCGGCAACGCGCACCTGCTGCCGGTTAACCTGTATATCTACGGCGATACCTTCTACTACCTGCTGTATGCGTTGGCCGGGCGGGCGATTGGCATGATGGAGGCGCGCGGGCGCGCCGTGGGCTGGCTGGCGGCGGTGGGATTTGCGCTGTGCGTGGCGCTGATCGCGCGCGGCACCAAGCATCAGCTGTTCATCAACGGCAACTTCGCCGATACCTACTACATCTACAGCGGCCCGCTGGTGTTTATGGCGGCGGTGGCGCTGTTGGTGTGGGTGAAACACTGTTTGCCGCAGCCGATCGGCTGGCTGAGCGTATTTTCCCGCCATTCGCTGGCGATTTACGGTTTTCACGCCCTTATCGTTAACGTGATGCGCAGCCGGCACCTGGATTTCACCGGCCACCCGCTGCTGGATATCTTCTGGGTGTTCGGCGTGGCGCTGGGGGGCAGCCTGCTGCTGTCTGTCGGCCTGCAGCGGCTGGATACCCGCCGGCTGGTGTCATAGCGGCGAGCGCTGGCGCTGCTGGGCGCGGCGCAGCTGCCGCCCGGAAGAAAAACCGGCCGCCAGCGCGGCCTTCTCCAGCCCATACCCTTGCTGCAGGCGCTGTTGCGCCACCGCCAACCGCAGCTGCTCATGATATTCCCGCACGCTGATGCCGACGTGGCTGCGAAACAGCCGCGCCAGATGGCGGCTGCTGACGTGCGCCTTCTCCGCCACCTGCGGCACCGACCAGTCGGCTTCCGGCTCGGCGGCCATCACGTCCTGCGCGCGGTGCACCGCCGGGTGCAGGTGGTTGCGGTAACGCAGCCAGGGCGACAGCTGCGGATCGTCGCCGGCGCGGCGGAAATAGACCACCATGTCGCGTGCGACGTCGCGCGCCCGGCCGGAGCCGCAGTGACGGTGAACCAGATGCAGCGCCAAATCGATGCCGGTGGTGATGCCCGCGCTGGTATAGACGCCGCGGTCTTCGACGAAGATGCGGTTCTCTTTCACCTGCGCCGCCGGCGCCTGCAGGCGGATACGTTCGATGACGTCGTGGTGGGTGGTGCACTGATAGCCGTCGAGCAGCCCGGCCTGCGCCGCCAGCAGCGCGCCGGAGCAGATGCACACCAGGGTGATGCGCTGCCGCTGCAGAGCGGGCCGCAGCGTCGCCAGCCAGCGGCGGGCCTGCTCGGCCTCTTCACCGGCGAAATAGCGCTGCGAATCGCCGACGCCCGGCAACACCAGAATGGCGCCGTCTTCCAGGCGTTCGGGCAACGGCTGCAGGCCGCTCAGCGTCATACCGATGGAGCAGACGACCTGCGGCGCCGGGCTGAGGTAACGCAGGCTGAACGACCCGGCGAGGCGCAGGGTTTCCGCCGGGCCGCTGACGTCGAGCGACAGCACGTTGGGCAACAGCAGAAAATAGACGGCCTGCGGCATGGTTACTCCTGTGCGAGTTGCGCCAGCGCCTCATCCACGCTGGCGATGCGGGCGAAACGATCGACCAGTACGGTTTCAGTATGCCGCTTCAGCTGCGCGGGGGTAAAGACTTCACCGTCGGGATGGCGCATCGGGAAGGTCAGCGTCGCCTCGGTGACGAAGGTCACCCGATAACCGAGATCGGACGCCACCCGGGTGGTGGTTTCACAGCACTGTTCGGTGCGGATGCCGGAGATGATCAGGTGGTTGATATCCCGCTCGCGCAGCCAGGCGTCGAGGCCGGATTCAGTCAGCGCATTGTGTACATGCTTATGCACGGTGATATCCGCCTGGTGGGTGAGGAACGGCAGGCGCTGCACGTGGCCTGAAGCCAGCGAGAACGGCCCCTGCGGCGAGACGTGCAGCACGTCGACCAGCGCCGCGCCGCGTTGCTGGCAGCCCGCGATCAGACGGGTCAGCGCCTGTTGAAACGCCGGCAGATCGTCCTCCTGCCAGAATGGACGGTGCTGGAATGATTGCTGGACATCGATGATCAATAACGCGCTCTGTGACATTTTCGGCCCTCCGCCAATGTGTGTAGCGACCATATTGCGCCGCTGATTACTCTGGCAGAAGGCCAAAAACGGCCATCATGATGACAACAGCGGACCGACCTTAAGCTTTGCTCACCTGGCCAGCCACCAGGCGCCCCTGATGGAAGGTGGCGCTGCGCGCCGGCAGGCGGGCGACCGCCTCGGCGGAACAGCTGGCGTTGACCAGCACGAACTCGGCGGCATCGCCGGCTTTCGGCCAGGCGCGCTGGCCCTTATCGTCCAGCGGCAGCACGCCGCCGGTGGAGATGGCCATGGCGCGCGACAGGTGATACTCGTCGGAGCCGCGGTACAGCTGGGCGTACAGGTTGGCCTTTTCCAGGATGTCGCCGGTGCCGAACGGCGACCAGTGGTCGATCACGCTGTCGGTGCCGGTCATCACGAACACCCCTTTCTCGCTGAGCTGCGGCAGCGGCATCATCAGGCTGCCGATCGGCACCGTGGAGGCGATGGTGATCTGCTGCGCCGCCAGCCGGGTGGCGGTTTCCGCCAGTTCGCCCGGCGTCAGCGTGGTCAGGGCGAAAGCGTGGCTGATGGTGACCTTGCCGCGCAGCGCCGGGTTTTTCTCCACGGTGGCGATCATGTAGTTGATGGCGGCGACCCCGGCCGGGCTGGTTTCATGCAGGTGGATATCCACGCCTTTGCCGGTATCGAGGGCGATCTGGAACATGGCGTCCAGCGATTTCTCCATCGCGCCGTCGACGTTGGTCGGATCGAGCCCGCCGACGTACTGCACGCCCATCTGCATCGCTTCGCGCATCAGCGCATCGACTTTGGAGTGCAGCAGGCCGTGCTGCGGGAAGGCGACGATCTCACAACTGAAGTCCGCCCGGTGGTTTTCCAGCGCGCGCTGCAGGTGCTCCAGGCTTTTCAGGCCGCTGACCGGATCGATATTGCAGTGGCTGCGCGCCACGGTGCTGCCTTTGGATTGCAGCAGGGCGATCAGATTTTCCGCCCGCTGCTGCGAGGTGGGCAGCAGTTTCGGGATCAGCGTCTGCTCCAGCGCGATCATGTCCATGATGGTTTTGCCCTGGCGCGGGCGCGGCGCCTGCCACGGGCCGCTGTAGAAGGTTTTGTCCAGGTGGATGTGCATATCGCGAAACGCCGGCAGCAGCAGCCGGCCCTGCGCCTGATAGCGGGGCACGCCGGCGGGCAACGCGGCGTTGGCGGCGTGAATGGCGGCGATCTTGCCGTCTTTGATCTCAAGCGTGTACAGCGCGGTGCGGGTGCCGATCACCGTGTCGCCGTCGTATTCAAAGCCGTCTTCCAGCCGCACCTCGCTCAGGCAGTAGTGGCGATCGGTCAGGGTCATCGGCGTTGGCGCACACTGCTCGCCGCCAAGAGACGCGGCCTGTGCCACGCCGCCGGTCAAGCCGATCACCGCGCAGGCGGTGGTGAGTTTGCCGGTTTGGCTGAGGAAGGCTCTGCGGCCCGGTTGTTGAGGGTTTTCCACGTTCGGTTCCTTAATCCAGAGGTGAGGGAGTGAAAACATCCCCCAATTTAGGAGAGGAAGCGGCCGGTTGGCAGCGACATTTGCCACTGGTGACTATTCGATTTGGTAATGACCGGCGTGCGCTGGTTGAATGGCTTTCCTAGCTTGCCCTTTCGTAGCTTTAATAGCTACATTCGTAGTCATTAAAGCTACATTGAGGTTAGCGTGATGCACGATCCGATGCTCGAACTGCTGTTCAGCGAATACCGTAGAAAAGTGCTAAGCCTACTGTTTATTGAGCCCGGGCGAGTGTTTCACGTGCGGGAAATTGCGCGGCGTACCGCAACTCAGGCCGGTACTTTACATAAAGAGTTGAGCAGGCTGGCTGAGGGGGGCATTTTGCTCAGGCAGCGGCAGGGCAACCAAATTTGCTATCAGGCCAACGCTGATTGCCTGATTTTCCCAGAGCTGGCGGCTATTTTCCGCAAGGCTTGCGGGCCGGCGGAGCGCTTAAGGCAGACATTGGCAGAGTTTGGCGCAGCTATTGAACGGGCCTTTATTTTTGGTTCCGTCGCCAGTGGCAAAGCGACGGCGGCCAGTGATATCGATGTGTTGATCGTCGGTAAACTGTCTTTTGCGGATGTGGTTCAGGCGGTTTACCCGCTGCAGGAAACGCTGGGTTGGGAAATTAACCCCAAACTGTACTCGCCGGAAGAGTGGCGGGCGGCTTTGGCCGAGAACTCCGCGTTTATACAGGACATTATGCAGAAACCCCAACTTTGGATTGCGGGAGACAAGGATGACGCTGGACAATCTGGTCGGGCTGGGACTGGAGGTGATAACGCCTGACGCAGGGGCGATTAAAAAATTGCTGGCCGCCGCCGCGCGCAACCGATGCGATGCGGGTATCACTCAGCTCAGCAATGAGAGCCGTTTCGACACGGCATATAAGGCGATCATGCAAATGGCTAATGCCGCTTTACAAGCCAAGGGGTACCGTACGCTGACCAGCAAACCCGGTCATCACCAGACCATGATCCAAACGTTGCCGCGCGAAAGCAGCGCAATGTGGCGGATTATTCCGGCGATTTGGTGACGGACGCGGCGGTACAGGCTTGCCTTGAGCAGACAGAAGCGCTGTGGGTACGGATTATCGACTGGCTGCAGCGCGAATACCCGCAGATAGTGGCGTAAGCTGCCTTACTTAAGCCCGCAAAACGCCGCCAGCCGCTGGGCCAGCGCCAGCGTGGCGGCGGGGGCGCCGTCGCGGTAGTAGAGCGCCAGTTCGAAGCTGTCTATCGGCGGCAATCCTTCGGCCGCGCCCAGCACCCGGTGCGTTGGCAAACGGCAGCCGGCCGGCAGCAGGGTGACGCCCAGCCCGGCGGCGGAGGCGGCGGTCAGCGCCGCCAGGCTGGCGCTGCTGTAGCCGATGCGCCAGCGTTTGCCGAGGTTGTCGAGCGCCTGGCACAGCTCGTCGCGGTACAGGCCGTTCAGTGGAAATACCGCCAGCGGCACCGGCGATTGCTCGATGGCCGGGAAGGCCAGGCTGTCCAGCCACAGCAGCGGTTCCGGCCGCGCGGCGCGCGGCGGTTGCCGGCGGCGCTGCTTCACCAGGATCAGATCCAGCTCTTCACGCGCGTAGGCGTTGTGCAGATCGGCACTCAGGCCACTGGCGACGTCCAGCCGCAGGTGCGGGTGCTCGCGGCTGAATTCCGCCAGCAGTTCGGTGGTAGGCACGGCGAAATCCTCCGGCATGCCGATCCGCAGCACACCGTCGCGCCAGATGCCGGTCAGCGCGTCGTGGGCTTCTTCATTCAGCGCGATGATGCGGCGCGCGTAGCTCAACAACTTGACGCCTTCTTCGGTCAGCAGCACCTGATGCGAGGAACGCTCAAATAGCGGCTTGCCCAGCATCTCTTCCAACCGGCGCACCTGCTGGCTGACGGTAGACTGCGACAAGAACACCCGCTCTGCGGCGCGGGTGAAGCTGTTGCTGTCGCACACGGCGACGAAGCTGAGCAGCAGCTGCGGATTGAACATCGGGTAACGATTCATTTTCCCACTGTTGGCTATTTTATTATTTAATTTCCCAATACTAGCGGCGTTACCTACAGTAACGCAACGCTGCGGCGATCGCACTGTGACGCCGCACTCTTCATTTCGCAGTACCAGGAATATACCGTGTTAAATCATTCTGTTAATTCACCTTCTCCACGTCGCTGGCTCAATCCTCTGTTGCTGGCGCTGGTGTTGATCGGCCTGAACATGCGGCCGCTGTTGACTTCGATCGGCCCGTTACTGCCGACGTTGCGCCAGGCCACCGGGCTGAGTTTTGGCGGCGCGGCGCTGCTGACCACGCTGCCGGTGCTGATGATGGGGCTGATGGCGCTGGCGGGCGGCGCCATCAATCGGCTGTTCAGCGAACGCAGCGCCGTGGCGTTGAGCCTGCTGGCGATCGGGCTGGGCGCGCTTTGGCGCGAACTGGCCCCCGGCAGCGTGCAACTGTTAATGAGCGCGGTGCTGGGCGGGCTCGGCATCGGGGTGATCCAGGCGGTGATGCCCGGCATCATCAAGCATCACTTCCTTAAAAGCATGGCGCTGGTGGCCGGGCTGTGGTCGGCGGCGCTGATGGGTGGCGGCGGTTTGGGGGCGGCGATCACCCCATGGCTGATGAGCGCGGGGCGCGACTGGCACAGCGCGCTGGCCTGGTGGGCGTTGCCGGCCCTGGTGGCGCTGCTGGCCTGGTGGCCGGTCAGCCGCGGGCTGTCTCGCCTGGGCGCGGCGGGAGAACACCGCGGCCCAAGCCTGCTGCGCAACCGGCGCGCCTGGCTGCTCGGCGCCTATTTCGGCCTGATCAACGGCGGCTATACCAGCCTGATCGCCTGGCTGCCGCCGTATTACATGCAGCTCGGCTGGCAGCCGCAGGCCAGCGGTTCGCTGCTGGCGCTGATGACCTTCGGCCAGGTGATGGGCGCGCTGCTGCTGCCGGCGCTGGCGCGCAATCATGACCGGCGGCCGCTGCTGCTGCTGGCCTTGATGATGCAACTGATCGGCTTTATCGGCCTGATTTACCTGCCGCAAACGCTGCCGTGGCTGTGGGTGTTGGTTTCCGGGCTGGGGCTGGGCGGCGCGTTCCCGCTGTGCCTGGTGCTGGCGCTCGATCACCTGCACCAGCCGGCGGCGGCAGGGCGGCTGGTGGCCTTTATGCAGGGCGTCGGCTTCCTGCTGGCGGGCGTCACGCCCTACCTCTCCGGCCTGCTGCGCGACTACAGCGGCGGCTTCGTGCTGGACTGGCAAATCCATGCGCTGCTGGTGGTGGTGCTGATCGCCATTACCTGGCGCTTCCACCCGCACAGCTACCGGCGGGCGTTCGCCGAATAATATTTCTGTCATTGCCGCTCCCTATAGTGACGTTGCTTTTACTTCTGGGCGATAACAACGAAAAGGGACAATGACATGCACAACACCAAAACCCGGCTAGCGCTGCTGGTCGGCTGCATGGCGCTGAGCGCCAACCTGTGGGCCGAGGCGCAGCCGGTGCAGGCGACGCTGGCCGGGCATGCGCTGCTGCCGGTAAAATCCGCCGTTACCACGCCGAAAGATGCACCGAGCGATCTGCAACAGAGCGGCAAATACACCAGCGGCAAACGCGTCACCGAGCTGGGCAGCGTGGCGGGCAAATCGGCCGACCGCCTGACCGGGATCGGCCTGCCGATCAACGGCCAGCCGCTGCAGGGCCACTCCGGCATCAAACACATGCCCGACGGCACCTACTGGGTGCTGACCGACAACGGTTTCGGCAGCAAGGCCAACTCGCCGGACGCTATGCTGTACCTCAACCACTACAAGATCGATTTCAAAGACGGCACGGTTGCGCCGCTGAAGACAGTGTTCCTGCACGATCCGGATAAAAAGGTGCCGTTCCACATCATCAACGAGAGCACCGAGCAGCGCTATCTGACCGGCAGCGATTTCGATCCGGAAAGCTTCCAGTTTGCCGACGATGCCTTATGGATCGGAGAAGAATTTGGGCCTTACCTGATCAAGGCCGACCTGAACGGCAAAGTGCTGGCGGTGTTCGACACCCAGGTGGATGGCAAAGTAGTGAAATCGCCGGACAACCCGACGCTGACCCTGCCGGGCGCGCCGGACGGCAAGCAAAACTTCCAGGTGGCGCGTTCCAAGGGCTTTGAAGGCATGGCCGCCTCGCCGGACGGCAGCAAGCTGTACCCGCTGCTGGAAGGGGCGCTGTGGGATGGTGAACAGTTCGAGAACGTCGGCGGCAAACGCTACCTGCGGGTGCTGGAGTTTGACGTCAAACGGCAGGCCTGGACCGGCCGCAGCTGGCAGTACGTGCTGGAAGACAACCAAAACGCCATCGGCGACTTCAACATGATCGACGCCACCCACGGGCTGGTGATCGAGCGCGACAACGGCGAAGGCACGCCGGATAAAGCCTGCGCCGCCGGCGCGCCGACCGACAACTGCTTCAGCCAGCTGGGCAAGTTCAAGCGGGTGTATAAAATCGCCTTCTCGGACGCCAACGTCGGCAAACCGGTCGAGAAACTGGGTTATATCGACCTGATGAACATTCAGGATCCGAACAAGCTGGCGCGCAAGCCGCTGAACGACGGCGTGCTGACCTTCCCGTTCTTCACCATCGAGAACGTGGACGTGGTGGACGCCAACCATATCATCGTCGGCAACGACAACAACTTCCCGTTCTCCTCCAGCCGCCAGCCCAATATGGCGGATGACAACGAGTTCATCCTGCTGGACGTGAAGGATTTCCTGAAGTAGCTCCCCCCGGCCGCCGAATCGCCGGCGGCCGCCATTTCCCGCTTAGCGCAGCGAACAAACTGCGCTATAATCAGCGCCTTGCTTCTTCTCTTCTCCAAGGAAGATCCTCGTCCCCGGTGGGGCGGCCGGACTTCAAATCCGGTTGGGGCCGCCAGCGGTCCTGGGCAGGTTCGACTCCTGTGATCTTCCGCCAAAGCTTGTCCGAGTAGCTCCTGAAAAGCCCATTAAAATGCATAAAATCAATTGATTATATGGTTTCTTTGTCCGCTGGAGTCCGTGTATAACCGTCTGAATCCGAGATAAATGTGTATAATGGTGCGTATAACATTTTTATACACAGAATCCACTTATACACATGCTTCTAACTGACATACAAATTCGACGTTCCAAACCGCAGGAAAAACCCTACACCCTCAACGACGGCCAAGGCCTGTCCCTTCTTATCAATACGGATGGGAGTAAAGGTTGGCGTTTTCGATATCGCTATGCCGGAAAAGCCAAGCTGATGTCCTTTGGTACCTACCCATTGATAACGCTGGCTGAGGCGCGAGAAAAGCGCGGAGAGGCTCGCAAGCAGGTTGCTAATGGCATTGACCCTGTAGCCGAGAAAAAGGCGCAAAAGCTCGCTCAGAAGCTTTCTGTCGAGAACTCTTTTGAAGCGATTAGCCGTGAATGGCACACGAACAAGGCTGACCGGTGGACTCTAGCCTACAGGGAAGAAATCATGCGCACCTTTGAGCAGGATGTGTTTCCGTATGTTGGTCAACGCCCCATTGCCGAGATTAAGCCGTTAGAGTTGCTGGAAGTGCTACGGCGCATTGAGAAGCGTGGGGCATTGGAGAAGACCCGTAAGGTACGCCAGCGCTGCGGAGAGGTCTTCCGCTACGCAATTATTACTGGCAGGGCGGAGTATAACCCAGCCCCAGATCTCGCCAGCGCGCTAGCCGTTCCCAAACAAAAGCACCATCCATTCCTTTCGGCCGAGGAACTACCTTACTTTGTTAAGGATTTGGAAGGATATACCGGCAGCATCATCACTAAGAATGCAGCGAAGATCGTTATGCTGACCGGCGTGCGCACGCAAGAAATGCGCTTTGCCACGTGGGAAGAGATCGATCTTGAGCGTGCCATCTGGGAGATCCCCGCAGCACGCATGAAAATGCGCCGCCCCCATATAGTGCCGCTCTCTACTCAGGTGATTGAGCTGTTTAAACAGCTTCAACCGATCACCGGTCACTATCCTTACATTTTCATTGGACGAAACAACCGTAGAAAGCCTATAAGTAAAGAAAGCGTGAATCAGGTGATTGAGCTGCTGGGATATAAAGGGAGAGCCACTGGACATGGTTTTAGACATACGATGTCTACTATCCTGCATGAACAGGGGTTTGAGTCTGCATGGATAGAGATGCAGCTTGCCCACGTGGACAAGAACGGTATTCGCGGTACCTACAACCATGCGCAGTACCTTGAGAAACGCCGTGAGATGCTGCAATGGTACGCCGATTTTATCTCGGGCCTTGCTCGCTAGAAAATGCTGCCAATAAATCGTTAAAACCCCTTGGCGCGCAATGCTACCCCCGCCTCGCCTGCCCGCTTTATGTGTCGATTTTCATGCAGGTGCATGAGGGGCCGCAGGCCGCGTCGCTGCTGGTGCGGCAGGGGGTAAAAAATGCATTTTCTTACATGCAAAATCATGCACCTTATCCATGCACGCGTTATTTGGCACCCGCTAGCCAGGAAAAAGGCTGTTTTCGGGGGAAGGATAGGGAGGAGGTAGCGTGATGGAAGTGGACCTGATTATCCAATCAGGACGAGGTCCGTAATGAAGCTTTTGTGCCTCCGGTGTGAGCCTATTGTATTTTTCCCGCCAGCGTTTTCGTTGTGCAGCCGCCTCAGATATTGACTGCAAAATCACTTTTGCGATTTTAGTTCTTCTCTAAACTCTTCACTACTATTCATAAAAGTAAAAAAGATAGCTAAATCAATAGAAAAAATGGTGGTTAGTGAATTTTTAACTCATCACCCGGTGTTCACTACTGCTCACTCGGCTAAAAAGGGCCTTTTCTCTGGCTAGCCTGGGGTTGTGCCTGTACGCCTGTTTCTGCCTATTAATAAACGGCTATTCATGGCTCGTTCATTTCTTTGGGTTTGCCAAGGTTTGCCAATAAAGGTCAATATTAACCTATATGCCCATTTGATTGAAAAACAAACTAAAAAGCTCTCCCACCACACAACAACGCCTTGTTGCCACCCTGGTAAATATTCACATAATAGGGCGCTACCGAAGTTCACACAGTCCCGGCCAGCGTTGGCCGGACACAAAGAGGTAGCGTTTTATGTTGACCGTTTCCACTCCCACCCCATCCACCCCGTCGCCGGTGCTTCAGAACGGCTACACCCCGCGCGAGCGCTTTATCCGCCTGCCCGAAGTGCTTTACACCACCGGTCTGTCCCGCTCCACCGTGTACGAGATGATGAGTCGCCGACAGTTCCCGGCTCAGGTCTCCCTCGGCGGTAAAAATGTTGCCTGGCTGGCCTCTGAGGTCGAACTATGGATGGACGAACGTATTGCCAACCGTCATCAGGGGAGCGCCAAGTGATGCAGTTAATCCTCGGTCGGCACAGTTTTACCCTGAGCGACAATGACGCAATGTTTATCGCGGAAGCTATCCTGTTACAGCGTAAAGAGCCTGGCATCGTCTTGCCGGAGCACCGCAGCGAAAAACACAATGTTATTCGTCTGACGAACCGGCAAGCCGAACAGCGTCAGTTCTGCGTTGGTAATGTGGTTGATCACAATGCGATCGATTGAACGTCCGGGGGCGTCTTACGGCTTGCTCCCACGTCCGGCCTTGCGCTATAGTCCTCCCGCTGCCGCAAAATCGGCAGCCGGGCGTAGGAACCCGTGTTACTTATTGGCGACACAACACGCGCCAGGCGTGTTTTTTTATGTCGTGGCCTTAGTGCGCTCATTTTTTGCGCGGTGGATGTTATGCTATCGCAGCAGTCAATCAATGGTGGCTCAGGCGGGGCAGCCTTCGGGCTGGCCGGTTTCCAATAAGGCCGGTATTCCTACCCCCGTCTGGGCTACCACCCATAAGTGTAGGAACTTCGGTGGTAGCAATAACCAATACTTATTGGAGGCTGCCACCATGGCTACGACCCTCACCCCGACTCTCCCGACATTCTGCTTCCTGTTTGCGGCCGTACGCCGCTCTGCGCTGACGGCGTCACCGCGCATCGTACGTACCGTGGCGGATTCTGAGCACAACGCTCGCCGCCTGCTGGCCCGTGATTATGTGTTGTCCTTTGCCGGTCGTCTGCCGGTTAAGGCAGCAGCATGAACACCCTGGCCGACCGCTACTACCGCGATACCCATTACCCTATCCCGCACGCCGATTTTCTGCGTCTCCAGCATGCGCACGCCACCGGCGTGCTGTTCCTCGACCTGCTGGACACCCTTGACCTCAGCGGGCAGCGCCCCGATGCCACGCAACAGGCGTCGTTTGCCTCGGTCATTGCCCTGCTGACCGACCAGCTCGGCCACGTCGTCAACACCTGTGAATCCCAAATTCTTGCCCGCATGGAGGCCACCGCCGCATGAACACCTCATCCTGTTTACCGATTGAAGTCCGCACCGCCGTTTTCCGCCGCGCCGTGGCGCAGGCCTATCTGGATACCTGCGCCTTTTACCGGGTGAGCCTCGGGTACACGCTGGACGAGCTGCAGATGACGATTGCTCTGCGCCTGGAGGGGCACTTTGTGCGTCAGTACGGCGCAGAGGATGGCATGGACATGGCGTGCACGATGTTGAGTGACATGGTGCAGCCGGACGTTCTGGTGGCCGCGCCGCGCCTGACCGCGCTGGGGCAAAAGATGATGGACGAGCTGTGCTGCGAGCGCCTGTCGGCAGCGCAGAACGCCACCGTACACTGAGGAGAAGAGCATGAGCGCCCAGTTCGTTTCCCAGACCGTACGCACCGCCACCGGCCACTGGCCGGTGATACTCCCGGCCCTCGGCATCGCCTTGCAGCCGAACGGCAAGCCGCAGCCGTGCCCGACCTGCGGCGGTAAAGACCGCTTCCGTTTCGACAACCAGGACGGACGCGGCACCTGGTTCTGCAATCAGTGCGGGGCCGGTGACGGCCTCAACCTGGTAGAAAAAGCCCTGTCGCTGTCAGCAAAGGCCGCCGCCGAACAGGTGGCCGCCGTGATGGGGAATAACACCAACTCTTTGCCACCGGCCGCTGAGGCCCGCCATGCATCACAGAAGGGCGGCGGGCAAGACAAGGTCGAGGCCCAGCGCAAGGCCGCGCGACAGGCACAGGCTCTGGTGGCTGCCGCTCAGTGCAAAAGCGGAAACGCCTACCTGAGCGCCAAAGGCTGGCCGGAGGTGGGCACGCTGACCTTGCACGGCCTGCCGCTGCGCGTCGGCGGTATTACCTTCCAGCCCGGCGACCTCTTGCTGCCGCTGCACAATGCCGGGGGCGAGGTGGTTAACGTGCAGCTGATTAACGCCAGCGGGGACAAGCGCATGCTGGCAGGCGGGCGGGTGAAAGCCGCCTGCCACACCCTGAGCGGCCCGGACAACGCGGTTATCTGGCTCACTGAAGGCTACGCCACCGGCCTTACCGTGCACAACCTGACCGGTGAGACGGTCTGTGTGGCACTGAGCGCCAACAACCTGGCGGCGGTGGCAGAGCAGCTGCGCAGCCACTACCCGGACGCACGGCTGCTGCTGGCTGCCGATAATGACCGCAGCGGCACCGGGCAGACCCGCGCCGCTGAGGCGGCACAATTGACCGGCGGTGTCCCGGCGCTGCCGCCCACGGAGGGCGACTGGAACGACGTCTACTGTAATCAGGGGATTGAGGCCACGCGCGCCCAGCTCCAGGCGCTCAGCCAACCGCCGCAGCCGAGCCCGTTCGACACGCTGAGCGATGCTGACCTCAAAGCCATGAGCGCCAGCGAGAAGGCCGAGCTGCTGGCCGAGCACTACGGCAACACCCTGGCGGTGCCGCCGGTGGGGGAGGAGCTGTGCCGTTATGCGCGCGGCGCCTGGCAGGTGCTGCCACACCGGCAACTGAGCCGGGAGATTGCCGCGCTGTTCCAGAAGGTGCGCGCGCCGTTCTCTGCCGCCGGTATCAACAGCATTTTGGACACCCTCAAACTGATGGTGCCGCAGATGGGCGACCCGGCCCGCCGGTTGATTGGTTTTCGTAACGGGGTGTTTGATACCGTCAGCGGGCAGTTCAGCGCCCACCGCCAGGAACACTGGCTGCGCACCGTCAACAGCGTGGACTACACGCCGCCGCGTGCCGGGGAGAACCTGGCCGACCATGCACCACACTTCTGGCACTGGCTGACGCGGGCCGCCGGGGGCAACCACGACAAGCAAGAACGTATCCTCGCGGCGCTCTTTATGGTGCTGGCCAACCGCTACGACTGGCAGCTGTTCCTCGAAGTGACCGGCCCGGGCGGCAGCGGCAAGAGCGTGATGGCGGCCATCGCCCGACTGCTGGCAGGTAGTGATAACACCACCTCCGCCACCATCGATAACCTGGAGTCGGCGCGCGAGCGCGCCAGCGTAGTGGGTTACTCGCTGATACTCCTGCCCGACCAGGAGAAGTGGAGCGGTGACGGCGCGGGTATCAAGGCCATCACCGGTGGCGATGCGGTCGCTATCGACCCCAAATACCGCGACGCCTACGCGGCGCACATCCCGGCAGTGATACTGGCGGTGAACAACAACCCGATGCAGTTCAGCGACCGCAGCGGCGGTGTCTCCCGGCGGCGGGTGATTATCACCTTCCCGGACGCGATACCGCTGGTCGAACGTGACCCGCTGCTGCTGGACAAAATCACCCAGGAGCTGGCAGTCATCGTGCGCCACCTGATGCAGCGCTTCGCCAACCCGAACGAGGCCCGCACCTTGCTTCAGGCGCAGCAAAGCTCGGACGAGGCGCTGACCATCAAGCGCCAGGCCGACCCGTTGGTCGACTTCTGCGGTTACCTGACGGTGCTCGGCACCGCAGAAGGCATGATGATAGGCAACGCCAACATCACCCCGCCGAACCCGCGCCGCTACCTGTATCATGCCTACCTGTCGTTTATGGCGGCACGGGGTTATCAGCACGTGATGAACCTGACGGCCTTTGGTCTGGCGGTGCCGCAAACGCTCAGAGAGTATGCGAAAACCCTGCTCAAACGTAAAACCCGGCTGGGGATGCAGACCAATGTGGTACTGAGCGAAGAGTGCGAAGCGGACTGGCTGCCGAAATGCGGGGCGGTGTGACGATGAGCAGTACGATCGGCCGGGCCGATCAATCGCCCCTTATTGATCTGCCGAACCCATTGGACGCTCACTCGTCGCACCGCCTATAGTGACAGTGAAAAATACGCAGCAACACCAGGGCATTACCCCGGCCGCGGAGCGGCCGGTATCATAACGACAAGCGCTCCCAAACCGGCTCAGGCCGGTTTTTTTACATCCTCGTTTCGCCCCCCTATTGATGCTGTACTGAGTCGCAGGACAGCCCACAGTCAGTCGGATAAGGGAGCGGCGGGAGGCTTAACGACCGCTCCCCGACGCTGCCCCTGCGTCGGCATCACCACCCCCCAGGGATAGGCTGGTTGCTGTTCTTTCTCATACTGATAAACAATGAGTTGCGCAAGGTTGCGGTGGTCATAACGGCGGCCGAAATTGAGCGCAATGCTGCTGGGGGCGGCCAGAATCACGTGGATGCGTTCGGCGCCGCACGCCGTCAGCATTTTGACCTGTTCGATAAATTGCAGCGCCAGCCGGGTTTGTTTGGACAGCGACCAGTGATTACCGAGCGTTGTGGCATTCAGCGAGAGATGCGACAGCGGGTAGGCTGGGAAGGTTTGGCGTATGGCCGCAATGTCCGCCTGGTAGGACACCGAAACCGCCAGCACCACATCTTTGGCCGCTGAGGTGACGAGGCTTTCCATCAGGGTAAAATCGTCGCCGTCGTCGTCGGCCTTGTTGTCAATCAACCGCCAGGCCTCTTGCGCTCTGTCCCAGTCATAGACGCAGACCGGGCCATTGTCATCGAGGATGGCGCCAATGTAGAAGGTGAACGGAACCGGCAATTGCCCGCCATATACCAGCGTCAGGTCCTGATGGTCGATACCGTCAATCCGGGTGGCGATATTGCTGGCCAGCGTGCTGATATTGTCGTCAAAGGCCTCCTCCGGGTGACTGATTGCGCCATCCCGCATCCGCTGCGTCATATCGAGGGTTAATGCATCTATCTTTCCGTTGAAATGACGGGAGACCGTTTTATGCAGCGGCGTTGTCGCGACTTTCCGCAGCGCTCTCCCTTCGATAACTACCCCCTTTTTGCGCACCGCGATTTTAGCCTCCCGGTAGGCGTCGACCAGCAACCAGACAAATCCCCCCAGGATGATCAATGCCGCCACGAAATTGACGAAATAGTCCGTGATGACATTCCCCTCGGAGACGGCCAGCGAGAAGCGGGCATCGCCTTTCTCCAGCGTTAACGCCTTCCCCAGTGAGTTGTTCACACTCAGGATCCCGGCGCCGAGCAGCATGATGAGGTATTGAATTTTCCGCTGGCGCGTTTTCCAGTCGACCAGCTTTATCAGAATATATTTTATCGTTTCCATGTCAGTGCTTTTCCATCATGTGTGCTTTTATCTTCAAAAACATTTCGGCCTGATACAGCGCGTCATCCAGCGCGTTGTGGCTGCCGTGGTTTTTGAGATTAAATTGGGAGTCGATACGGCTGGAGCGGGTGTCTTGCCAGCGGCTGCCGGTGGCGCCCATGTACAGGGCTTTGATATCGAGGGCCGCAAAGCCAAACGGATTATGGCCGAGATAAACGTGAAAGTAGTAATTGATGAATGACCAGTCGAAAGCCGCATTGAAACCGACGAAAATCGGTTTACTCGTGGCGTCGGTGACGGACATTACCCAGTGGGCAAATTGCTGCATGGCCGCTTTCGGAGCGATGCCGCGTGTTATTTGGGTCTGCAGATTGAAACCGGTGACGGCCAGCGCTTCAGGATCGTAATGCAGATTCAGTGGTTGCACTTCAATGTAAAAGCGTTCCGCCGGGCGGTCGATGACGCAGGCGCCAATAGAGAGCAGGCTGCACACGCCGGGTATGGGCCCGGCAGTTTCAATATCGACCGAGATAAAGCCTTCATGTTCAACGCTCATTTTTAACCTCGCTGGTGCGTGGGTGCTTGCCGCCGCCTTCCCAGTCGCGGGTGCGCAGCCACTGTTCAAAATAAA
>NZ_JBJNOO010000009.1:0-120072 GCF_052166595.1 Serratia sp. CY81684
CCGTAGCGCCGATGGTAGTGTGGGGTCTCCCCATGCGAGAGTAGGACACTGCCAGGCATCAAATAAAACAACAAGCCTCATGCGAAAGCATGGGGCTTTTTGTTTTGTCTGTTATCTGGCGTTCTGCTCGAGCATGGGCATGCGAAAGGCCCGTCGGGAACGGGCCTTAACGCCGCGTGCGGCGGCCCCGGAGGGGAGAGTCTCAGGATGAGACGAATTGTGTAGGACACTGCCAGGCATCAAATAAAGCCGAAAGCCCTGAACTGACGTTCAGGGCTTTTTGCTGTGCGTAAAACGTAAAAAAGCGCAGCTACGCTGCGCCTTTCAACCACTCGACAATAAAGTCGGCGATGCTTTCCGGTTGATTGAGATCCAGCTGCTTAGCTGAGATGGATAGTGGTCGGTCGCTGGCTACCGCCATGACAAACTGATCCAACATGTCTTCCAACGGTTTGCCGATCTCGGCCCGATAAAGCAGGATTTTGCTGACCGGCTCATGTTTAAACCCTTCAACAAGAATCAAATCGATCTTATCGGCATCAAAACGCTCTGCCAGGTAGCGTAGATCCAAAGGTTGTTGCTCCGGCGTTTCGGTCATTAATGCCCAGCGGCGATCGCTGGCGACCAGCGTTTGCTCGGCGCCCGCTTTACGCAACTCATAGCTGTCTTTACCCGGCGTATCCACATCCATATCGTGATGCGTATGTTTGATCAGTCCAATCCTTACCTGGCGTTGTTTCAGCAACGGGATCAGCTGTTTGAGCAGGGTGGTTTTTCCCGTACCGCTGTAGGCGCCGATGGCCAGCAAGGGGGGCAATGAACGATTCATTTCTTTAACTCTCGTGTTTGCTGCCAATGTCGGCAGTCTTCCGGCGTATTCAGGTTATGAAATGCCGCTTGTTGTCCGCTGAACACCACGCGTTGTGCGTTAATCTGATGCAAGAACAGCATCAGCTTGCGTTCACCGCGCGCCAGATAGTCAGCCAGCTGCGGCGCTATTTGGGTATGCAGTAACGCCAGCGTAGGGTGATCTCGCTCGCCATCGCTGGCAAAGGCAGCCGGCGCTGCGCCTTTTTGCCGCCAGAGTTGTGCCACTAAGTCAGCGGGAAAGTCGGGGACGTCACAAGGGACGAAGGCCACCCATTCGCTGGAAGATTGCTTGAGTCCGGCCAGCATACCGGCCAACGGCCCGGCGAAATCGGGCGTCAGATCGCCAATCACCGGCAAACCGCTCGCCTGGTAACATGCCTGATTGCGATTGGCGCTGATGACGATGGAAGCCACCTGCGGCCGTAACCGAGCCAATATGTGTTGATAGAGTGCGATACCACCAATCGACACCAGGCCTTTGTCTTCACCGCCCATACGCGTGGCCCGTCCACCGGCCAAAATGACGCCGCTGATTTCTTTATGCATCTCGTTTATCCCGCCTTGTCGATGGGCTGATTGTAGCGCTAAAGCAGGCGTGACATCAGGATTTACCTTTATTGACAAGCCGGTTCTTTCACTGTGTGGGTAAGCCTGTTACTTTGTGAGTTTATTCATGCTATTGGACGATATTGAGATGAAAACGCATCGCGTAAACGAGTTGATCGAGCTGTTGCACCCGGCCTGGCAGGAAGATCCCGATCTCAATTTGATGCAGTTTTTGCAAAAGCTGGCGAAGGAAGCGGGCTTCCAGGGCGAGTTGTCCGAACTGAGCGACGATATTCTCATTTATCACCTGAAAATGCGCGGTAGCGCCGGCACGGATCAGATCCCGGGTCTGAAGAAAGATTACGAAGAAGATTTTAAAACGGCGCTGCTGCGCGCTCGCGGCGTTATCAAGGACTGATCCTCGTGCGGTGCGAGAAAGCATAGCGCGTGAAATGCGCCATTAATGCTACTATTTCTCATTCCCGGCACCGTGCTGTCAGCGATCAAACGAACGTTATGAATAACTCTGCTTTTAATTTCGAAACCCTGTCGCCCGATTTGATTATGGACGCGCTAGAAGGAGTTGGCCTGCGCGTCGATTCCGGCCTGACGGCACTGAACAGCTACGAGAACCGCGTCTATCAGTTTATGGACGAAGATCGCCGGCGCTACGTGGTGAAGTTTTACCGCCCGGAGCGCTGGAGCGCCGCACAGATCGGTGAGGAACATCAGTTCGCTCTGGATCTGGCCGGCGCAGAGATCCCGGCGGTGGCGCCGTTGGCGCTGCAAGGCGCTACGCTGCATACGCACGGCGGCTTTTTCTTTGCCCTGTTCCCCAGCGTGGGGGGCCGGCAATACGAGATAGACAATCTGGATCAGTTGGAATGGGTGGGCCGTTTTCTGGGGCGTATCCACCAGGTCGGCGGTGAGCGTTTGTTCGCTGAGCGGCCAACGATGGGGATTGAAGAGTACCTCACCGTCCCGCGTCAGGTGCTGGCCGATTGCGAGCTGCTACCGGCAACGCAGCGTGACGCGTTCCTGCAGGCGACGGATAATCTGATTGCGGCGATCAAGTCGCACTGGCATCTGAACTGGCAGCCGCGCCGTTTGCACGGTGATTGCCATCCGGGCAATATTCTGTGGCGCGATGGCCCGCTGTTCGTCGATCTTGATGACGCGCGCAACGGCCCGGCAGTGCAGGATCTGTGGATGTTGCTGCACGGCGAACGTCGCGATCAACTGATGCAGCTGGATGTCTTGCTGGAAGCGTATAGCGAATTTGCCGAGTTCGATCAGCGCGAGCTGGCGTTGATTGAACCACTGCGGGCGATGCGCATGGTGTATTACCTGGCCTGGGTCGCTCGCCGCTGGCAGGATCCGGCCTTCCCTAAGAGTTTTCCGTGGATGGCGGAGTCTGATTTCTGGTTGTCTCAGACTGCGGCCTTCACCGAACAGGTTAAGCTGTTGCAGGAGCCCCCTCTGCAGCTGACGCCAATGTATTGAAGCTTTAACACAATGGAGAGTTTAGTCTTATGAAAAAAATATGGTTGGCGCTCGTTGGCATGGTGATGGCATTCAGTGCCTCGGCGGCACAGTTTAGCGATGGCGCTCAGTATGTGACTCTGGACAAACCGGTGACCGGCGAGCCGCAGGTGTTGGAGTTCTTCTCCTTCTACTGCCCGCACTGCTACCAGTTCGAGCAGGTCTATCATGTGTCTGAGAACGTAAAGAAAGCGCTGCCTGCCGGCACCAAAATGACCAAGTACCACGTGGAGTTCCTGGGGCCGTTGGGCAAACAGCTGACTCAGGCGTGGGCGGTGGCGATGGCGCTGGGCGTGGAAGACAAGGTGAGCCCGCTGATGTTTGAAGCGGTGCAGAAAACCCAGACCGTGCAAACGCCGGACGATATCCGCAACGTCTTCGTGAAAGCGGGCGTGACCGCCGCAGATTATGACGCGGCCTGGAACAGCTTCGTGGTGAAATCTCTGGTGGTTCAACAGGAGAAAGCCGCAGAAGATCTGCAGCTGCGCGGCGTGCCGGCGGTATTCGTCAACGGCAAATACATGGTTAAAAACGATGGCCTGGACACCAGCTCGATGGACGCTTACGTGAAGCAGTTCGCCGATGTGGTTAAATTCCTCAGCCAGCAGAAATAAGCCTGATTCAACATGAAAAACGCCGGCATCGCCGGCGTTTTTTTATCCGTATTGCCGCTTCAATTTATCCAGCAACCGGTCTTTTTCCTGCCACAGCGTATTCAGCCACAGCTGGAAGCGCCGCTTGAACTGTTTGTCGTTGAAGTAGTCGCCGTGCAGGGTTTCATCGATCGGCAGCGTCTCTATTCTCACCACGATACGCGTCAGCCGCCCACACAGCATATCCATAAAAGGCCGCTGGTTATTTTCCGGATAGAGCAGAGTAACGTTCAACACTTTGTCGAACTGATTACCCAGCGCGCTGAGCGTAAACGCGATGCCGGCGGCTTTGGGCGCCAGCAAATTGCGATACGGCGAATTGCTTTTAATTTTCTTGGCTTCAGTGAAGCGCGAACCCTCGACGAAATTGACGATGGTGGTTGGACGCTGGCGGAATTTTTCGCAGGAACGGCGCGTCGTTTCGATATCCTTGCCGCGTTTTTCCGGGTGCTTGAGCAAATAGGCGCGGGAATAACGCTTCATGAATGGCATATCCAGCGCCCAGCAGGCCAGGCCGACAAAAGGCACCCAGGCGAGCTGTTGCTTGAGGAAATACTTATTCATTGGAATATGATTTCTGAACAGCACGCATAACACGACAATGTCCGACCAGCTTTCGTGGTTGCTGATCAGCAGATACCAGTTTTTGCGATCCAACCCTTCCAGCCCTTCAATATCCCAACGCAATTGCCCGTTAATGCGCAATAACAGCGCCAGCCCTTGGCACCAACACCACATCATGAAATCGGCGAAAGCCGAGATATATCGCCAGACGGCGGGAATGGGCACCAGGAGTTTCACGATGCCGGCCAGCGTGATGGGGATGGAGCACAACACCGTCACCAGAATGGTAAGTATGACGGAAATGATAAAGATAACAGGCGTTAACAATCTTGGCATGATTATGGGCTGACGGTTGTTGGGAACATCGTTGCATGCCAAAGCGCATGAACAAAAACGCATTTTAACAGAAATCGCCGGGGTAAAGCGCCGCTAAAAATCACTGTTTTTCGTCTCGATGGATAACCATTTGCTGAGTTTTCGTGCAACTTGTCCAGCTTGTGCTATGGTAATTGAGGCGCCGAATTTGATTAATAGTGCGATTAAAATCCGGCGAAAGTTATATCCACAAATTCAATAAATGCCAGTAATAAAGCGTCGCCGGAATTCGTTCTTTTAACGCGGTGATTTAAATAGGAATTTTATTCGCCGTTATAACGATAATCGCAGCGTTATAATTCGGTCTCTTTTCTATGCACAAAGTTATCCACAGGTAAGATCTTGCGGATCCTCGCACACAATCACATCATTTTCGTCCGCAATGCACGCTAAGGTTCGTCTCCGGCGGCCAGCTATGGCATGCTTACCTCTATGTCCGATCACGATAAAGAAACGCTATGGCCCAGATTGCAGAAAACCCACTAATCCTGGTTGACGGTTCCTCCTACCTCTACCGCGCTTATCACGCCTTCCCGCCGCTGACCAACTCGGCGGGCGAGCCGACCGGCGCGATGTACGGCGTGCTGAATATGCTGCGCAGCCTGCTGCTGCAGTATCAACCGAGCCACGTTGCCGTGGTGTTTGATGCCAAAGGGAAAACCTTCCGCGATGATCTCTTCGCTGAATACAAATCACACCGGCCGCCGATGCCGGACGATCTGCGCGCGCAGATCGAGCCGCTGCACAGCATGGTCAAAGCGATGGGCCTGCCGCTGCTGGTGACACCCGGCGTTGAGGCGGACGACGTTATCGGTACGCTGGCGCTGGAGGCCGAAAAGGCCGGCCATGCGGTGCTGATCAGCACCGGCGACAAAGACATGGCGCAGCTGGTGACGCCGAACGTCACCCTGATCAACACCATGAACAACACGATCCTCGGCCCGCAGGAAGTGTGCGACAAGTACGGCATTCCGCCGGAGTTGATCATCGACTTCCTGGCGCTGATGGGCGATTCATCGGACAACATTCCCGGCGTGCCGGGCGTGGGCGAGAAAACCGCCCAGGCGTTGCTGCAGGGGATCGGCGGGCTGGATGCGCTGTACGGCAATCTGGAGAACATCGCCACGCTGAGCTTCCGCGGCGCCAAAACCATGGCGGCCAAGCTGGAGCAGAACAAAGAGGTCGCGTACCTCTCCTATAAGCTGGCGACGATCAAAACCGACGTCGAACTGGATCTGACCTGCGCGGACCTGACGGTCTCCGAGCCGGATGTCGATACGCTGCAACAGCTGTTCAAACAGTACGAGTTCAAACGCTGGCTGGCGGACGTGGAAGCCGGCGTCTGGCTGGAAAACAAGAAAGGCGCGGGCGCGAAAGCTGCCGGTGTCGCCAAACCGGCAGCCGCCGTGGAAGCGCCGAAAGCCTTGGCGGAAGGCAAGCTGTCCCAGGACGGGTATGTCACTATCCTGGATGAAGCGACCTTTACCGACTGGCTGGCGCGGCTGAAAAAGGCCGACGTGTTTGCCTTCGATACCGAAACCGACGGTCTGGATACCCTGACCGCCAACCTGATCGGCCTGTCCTTCGCGATCGCGCCGGGCGAAGCGGCCTATTTGCCGGTGGCGCACGATTATCTGGATGCGCCGGCGCAGCTGGATCGCGCTTATGTGCTGGAGGCGCTCAAGCCGCTGCTGGAAGACGAGAAGGCGCTCAAGGTCGGGCAAAACCTGAAGTTCGACATGAGCCTGCTGGCGCGCTACGGCATCGAGATGCGCGGCATCGCCTACGACACCATGTTGGAGTCCTATGTGCTGGACAGCGTCGGCGGCCGTCACGATATGGACAGCCTGGCCGATCGTTATCTTGGCCACAAAACCATCACCTTCGAAGAGATCGCCGGCAAGGGCAAAAACCAGCTGACGTTCAATCAGATCGCGCTGGAGCAGGCGGCGCCTTACGCCGCCGAAGACGCCGATGTCACGCTGCAGCTGCACCTGGCGATGTGGCCGCAGCTGAAACAGAGCGCGGAACTGCTGACGGTATTCAATGAGATTGAAATGCCGCTGCTGCCGGTGCTGTCGCATATCGAACGCACCGGGGTGCTGATCGATCCGGCCATTTTGTCGGCCCACTCCCAGGAGTTGGCCAAGCGTCTGGCAGAGTTGGAGGCGCAGGCCCACGAGCTGGCGGAAGAGCCGTTCAACCTGGCGTCGACCAAGCAGCTGCAGGCGATCCTATACGAAAAACAAAAGCTGCCGGTGCTGAAGAAAACCCCGGGCGGGGCGCCGTCCACCAACGAAGAGGTGCTGGCCGAGCTGGCGCTGGACTACCCGCTGCCGAAGGTGATCCTGGAATACCGCGGCCTGGCGAAACTGAAGACCACCTATACCGACAAGCTGCCGTTGATGATCAATCCGGTCAGCGGCCGGGTGCATACCTCGTACCATCAGGCGGTGACTGCCACCGGCCGCCTCTCCTCGAGCGATCCGAACCTGCAGAATATCCCGGTGCGCAACGAAGAAGGGCGGCGCATTCGCCAGGCCTTTATTGCGCCGGAAGGCTACCGCATCGTCGCGGCCGACTACTCGCAGATCGAGCTGCGCATCATGGCGCATCTGTCACAGGATGAGGGGCTGCTGAAGGCCTTCGCCGAAGGGAAAGACATTCACCGCGCCACGGCGTCGGAAGTTTTCGGTGTGCCGTTGGATAAAGTGACCGGCGAGCAGCGCCGCAGCGCCAAGGCGATTAACTTCGGTTTGATTTACGGCATGAGCGCCTTCGGCCTGGCGCGTCAGTTGGGGATCCCGCGTGGGGAAGCCCAGCGCTATATGGATCTCTACTTCGAGCGTTACCCGGGCGTGCTGGATTACATGGAGCGCACCCGTCAGCAGGCTTCCGAGCAGGGCTATGTCAGCACGCTGGACGGCCGCCGTCTGTATCTGCCGGACGTCCGCTCCAGCAACGCCATGCGCCGCAAGGCGGCCGAGCGCGCCGCCATCAACGCCCCGATGCAGGGCACGGCAGCCGATATCATCAAGCGTGCGATGATCGAGGTCGACGCCTGGCTGCAAGGGCAGGAGAAGCCGTTGGTGCGCGCGATCATGCAGGTACACGATGAATTGGTGTTCGAGGTGCATGAATCGGTGATCGAAGAAGCCAGCCAGCGCATCCGCCAACTGATGGAAGGCAGCATGGCCCTGGCGGTGCCGCTGAAGGTCGATGTGGGCGTCGGCATGAACTGGGATGAAGCGCACTGATCGCCGGGTTATCGCCGTATGCGCTAACTGGCGAGAAGCTAAGCACTTTTCGTAATTAAGCTACAAGATGCGGCGATAGTTTCCCCAACTTCGCCGTTCTTGCGCCGCAAATTGTGTAAGTAAACTACAAAAAATTCTTTTTCCCTGCGAAAAAATGATGTAGAGTTACAGGCGTAGGGTACAGAGGTAAGATGTTCTATCTTTCAGACCTTTTACTTCACGTAATCGGATTTGGCTGAATATTTAGCCGCCCCAGTCAGTATTGACTGGGGCGTTTTTTATTGTAAAAACAGCAGAAAGCCATACGTTTTTCCTATCGCTCGGCCCCGCTTTTCATTTCAGCTTCCGCTCCCTCAATCCGCGTAATTCGGCGAAACAAGCCCGTTTTGGCGATAAGTCTTTATGATGGCTTTATTTCAAAAGTGTAATTAGATAACAAAAAATCCCGCCTGCGGCCGATCTGCGGGCATAAAAAAGCCGATGCGGTAAGGCATCGGCTCAAGCGTGCGATCGGGGCTTATTCGCCGATGTCCTCTTCCGGCAGCACTTCCGGCGGGATCTCGTTAAACCAGGTGTCCAGCTTTTGGCGCAGCTTGTCGACGCCGATCTTTTTCAGCGATGAGAAGGCTTCGACCTGGATATCCCCCATAAACGGCAGCACCGCTTCACGCACCATGTTGAGCTGCGCCTTGCGTGCGCCGGAGGCCAGCTTGTCGGCCTTGGTCAGCAACACCAGCACCGGCGTGCCGACGTCGACCGCCCACTGGATCATCTGCTGGTCGAGATCTTTCAGCGGATGGCGGATATCCATCAGCACCACCAGTCCTTTCAGGCTGTTACGCATCTGCAGATATTCGCCCAGCGCGCGTTGCCATTTGCGCTTCATTTCTTCCGGCACTTCGGCGTAGCCATAACCTGGCAGGTCGACCAGACGAATGCCGTCTTCCACTTCGAACAGGTTGATCAGCTGGGTGCGCCCCGGCGTCTTACTGGTGCGCGCCAGGCTTTTTTGGTTGGTCAGCGTATTCAGCGCGCTGGATTTACCGGCGTTGGAACGGCCGGCAAAGGCGACTTCAATTCCTGCATCCCCCGGCAGATGGCGAATATCGGGTGCGCTGGTGACGAAATGGGTCACATGATAGTTGTAGTTCTTGCTGGTCAAAATTTTTCGTCTCCGTGAGGATGGCTAACTGGTTGGCGATTATAACTGCATCAGCGGTAAAAATGGCGTGTTTCTCCGTTTTTAAGCGGCGGGGCGCGATAAAACGACAGTTAAGCCGACCATACGTTGTGAGACATTTGCCATTCGAATCGCGGGTAATGTCGCTTTATTCGAAAGTAATATTTCTGTTTTTATTTTAAAAACAACATGTTGTTTTTTCGTTGTGTGGAAATGTCAGTCAAATCGGCGTCAGGTGCCTTGAGCCTTCGCAACAATAACGTAAAGTACTCGTTAACGCAGGGTTGCGCAGGATTAGGGAACATCCGGGAAGGATGACAAATCTCAGGGAATGCACAGGGTGTGCAATGAGTGCCAGGATGAACGCAAAAGGAAGTGACCCTTTCGCACCGGAATAGGCGGCAGGCACATCGGATGGTGAAGTATCGGCAGTTTGGATGCCCGCAGGAAGCGCGCTTGGGAAGAGCGGATGCGAATGGATTGCGCCATGGACGATTTTCCTTTCAGGATGAAGGACGTAGTGGCAGGGAATGCGGTTATAGCAGAAGGAAAAACCGGGATGTTGCATGTACGCAAGGAGCGCGTAACAGGAATACCCTTCGCAAGAAGGTGCGAAATAGGCGGCAGGTTTAACCTGCCGCCTTTTTTCTTTGTCCGCTTTCTGCTAGATTCCGCCGCAATTCTATACTGAATCTACATACCTAAGAGCACACGCTATGAACCAGCCATCAAAAGCACCTCGCGGCAGCGCGGCGAAGTCAAAAACGAAAAAGAAAAGCCGTATGGAGCTCGATCAGGAAGCGCGCGAGCGCAAACGCCTGAAAAAACGCCGCGGCCACGCTTCCGGTTCACGCACTCAGGTCGAGTCCGGCAGCCAGAAAAACAAATCGGCGGCGGAAGCCAAAGATCCGCGTATCGGTAGTAAAGTGCCGGTTGCGCTGGTGGTCGATGAAACCAAAGTGAAGGCTAAACCGCAACCGAAGCCAAAGGCCGAAGCGAAACCGCGCCTGTCGCCGGAAGAAGAGCTGGCGAAGCTGGAAAATGACGAACGCCTGAACGCGCTGCTGGATCGCATCGACGATGGCGAAACGCTGAACGCGCAAGAGCAGGCGTATGTCGACAAGACGTTGGATCGCATCGATGTGCTGATGGACGTGCTGGGCATCGAGCTGGGCGATGAAGACGATGAGGAAGAAGAAGAGAAGCAGGAAGATATTCTGAAGCTGCTGAAAGGCGGCAACCCGAAGGACGCTTTTTAACGCGCCATGTGGCTGATCCCGACAATAGCCCTACTCTTGATGTGTTATCTGCTGTGGTTATTCGGTAAACTATGGGGGCTGTCTAAGCGCAAAGCGCGTTTTCGCAGCGCTTCCGTGGCCAGACAGCGCAGACAACCGCCCCTCTCCCGGCCCGGTAGAAAAAGATATCGGAAGGAGTGAGCATGTCAGAGCAGACGATTGTCTGGGATTTGGCCCTGATCCAAAAATATAACTACTCAGGGCCGCGTTATACCTCATACCCCACGGCGCTGGAATTTAACCAGCGCTACGACGAAGCGGCGTTTCAACGCGCCGCGGCGCGCTACCCTGAGCGCCCGCTGTCGCTGTATGTGCATATCCCTTTCTGCCATAAGCTGTGCTATTTCTGCGGCTGCAACAAACTGGTGACGCGTCAGACGCACAAGGCCGACGAATACCTGAATGTCTTGGCGCAAGAGATCGCCAGCCGTGCGCCGCTGTTCGCCGGCCGCAAGGTCGGTCAGATGCACTGGGGCGGCGGTACGCCAACCTATCTGGATAAAGCGCAAATCAGCCGGCTGGTGGCGCTGCTGCGCGAACATTTTGATTTTCTGCCCGATGCGGAGATGTCGATCGAAGTCGATCCGCGCGAGATAGCGCTGGATGTGCTCGATCATTTACGCGCCGAAGGCTTTAACCGTTTGAGCATGGGGGTGCAGGATTTCAACAAGCAGGTGCAGCAGTTGGTCAACCGCGAGCAGGATGAAGCCTTCATTTTCGCCCTGATCGAGCGGGCCAAAGCGCTGGGCTTCCGCTCGACCAATATCGATCTGATCTACGGCCTGCCGAAACAGACGCCGGAAAGTTTCGCCTTCACCCTGCAGCGGGTGGCTGAACTGAATCCCGATCGCCTCAGCGTGTTCAACTACGCGCATATGCCGAATTTATTCGCCGCCCAGCGCAAAATCAAAGACGCCGATCTGCCCAGCGCGCAGCAGAAGCTGGATATCCTGCAGCAGAGCATCGCGTTCCTGACTGACGCCGGCTATCAGTTCATCGGTATGGATCACTTTGCACGCCCGGACGATGAGCTGGCGATTGCGCAACGCGAAGGCAAGCTGCACCGCAATTTCCAGGGCTACACCACCCAGGGCGACAGCGATCTGCTGGGGTTGGGCGTGTCGGCCATCAGCATGCTCGGCGACAGCTATGCGCAGAATCAGAAAGAGCTGAAGCATTACTATGAGAGCGTACCGGCGCAGGGCAACGCCCTGTGGCGCGGGCTGGCGCTGACGGACGACGATTGTCTGCGGCGCGATCTGATCAAAACCCTGATCTGCAACTTCCGGTTGGCGTATCAGCCGCTCGAACGGCAATACGGCATCGATTTCACCGCTTACTTCGCCGAAGACCTGCAACTGCTGGCGCCGTTTGAACGCGATGGGCTGGTGGAGCGCGACGAGCAGGGCATTCGCGTCACGCCGCGCGGGCGCTTGCTGATCCGCAATATTTGCATGTGCTTCGACCGCTATCTGCGGCAACAGGCGCGCAGCCAGCAGTTCTCTCGGGTGATCTGAGGATGAAAAAACAGCCGCTGATGCGGCTGTTTTTTTAACTGAAGAAGTTAATCAGCGCGGCGCACAACACCGCGGCGACCGCCGCCTGCGGGGTGTGGCTGGCGGCGGAGCCCAGCTCCGCGCCCTGAGAAATGAATACGATGAATGAGTCCAGCATCGTCAACCTCCAGAGTGTGCGACACGATCATACTGCGCCCGCGCCGGCTGTAAAGTCTGTGGTTGGCGTTTTTTTGTGCGCCGGACTGCGTTTTTCATCATCCACCCCGTTCCTATTCCATGCCCAGCTCTTTAAGCTTGCGGGTGAGGGTATTGCGCCCCCAGCCCAGCAGGCGCGCGGCTTCCTGTTTGTGCCCTTGGGTGTGGCGCAGGGCGGTGGTGAGCAGCGTGCGCTCCATTTCCGGCTGCGCTTCCGACAGCAGATTTTGATGACCGGAACGCAGCGCGCGATCGGCCCACTGCGCCAGCAGCGTGGCCCAGCTGTCCGGCAGACTGTGGCTGGGGCTTTCCGGCGCGGCGGTTTCGAACAGTTCGCCCGGCAGATCCTGAATCAGCACCTCTTGCCCGGCGGCCATCACCGTCAGCCAGCGGCAGGTGTTCTCCAGCTGGCGCACGTTGCCCGGCCAGGGCAGGCGGGTCAGCGCGGTTTCGGTTTCCGGATGCAGGTTCTTGGCCTCGACGCCCAGCTCCTTGGCGGCGATCTGCAGGAAGTGGCGCGCCAGCCGCGGGATGTCTTCACGACGTTCGCGCAGCGGCGGCAGGTGTACGCGGATCACGTTCAGGCGGTGGAACAGATCCTCGCGGAACTTGCCTTCTTGTACCCGCAGCTCCAGGTTCTGGTGCGTGGCGGCGATGATGCGTACGTCGACCTTCACCGGCGCATAGCCGCCGACCCGGTAGAACTGGCCGTCCGCCAGCACCCGCAGCAGGCGCGTTTGCACGTCGAGCGGCATATCGCCGATCTCGTCGAGGAACAGCGTGCCGCCGTCGGCCTGTTCAAAGCGCCCCTGACGGATTTGGTTAGCGCCGGTGAAGGCGCCTTTCTCGTGGCCGAACAGCTCGGACTCGATCAGATCCTTGGGAATAGCGGCCATATTCAGGGCGATGAACGGTGATTTGGCGCGCGGGCTGTGGCGGTGCAGCGCATGTGCCACCAGCTCTTTACCGGTGCCGGATTCGCCGTTGATCAGCACGCTGATCGACGAACGCGAGAGCCGGCCGATGATGCGAAACACGTCCTGCATCGCCGGCGCTTCGCCGATGATGTCCGCCGCCGGATCGCTGGCCGGCTGGCTGCGCACCGGCTGCTGCTGTTCCTGATAATGGCTGATGGCGCGCTCGACCAGCGCCACCGCTTCGTCGATGTCGAACGGCTTCGGCAGGTAGTCGAAGGCCCCTTGTTGATAGGCGCTGACGGCGGCGTCCAAATCCGAATGCGCGGTCATGATGATCACCGGCAGCATCGGGTGGCGCTGTTTGATCTGCTTGAGCAGCGCCAGACCATCAATGCCCGGCATGCGGATATCGGACAGCAGCACGTCGGGGGTTTGCGTGGCCAAGGCTTCCAGCACGTCATTGCCGCCTTCGAAGGTGGCGCAGCTCAGGCCCGCGCCGGTGAGCGCGCGCTCAAGCACCCAGCGGATGGAGCTATCGTCATCGACGATCCAGACTATCCCTCGTTGCATTGCAAACCTCACTGACGAATGGGCAGGTAGACCGAGAATTCGGTATGACCTGGCCAACTGTTGAACTCAATTTTTCCGCAATGCTGATCGATCAGATTGCGGGCGATGGATAATCCCAGGCCGGTACCGCCTTCACGGCCGCTGACCATCGGGTAAAACAGCGTGTCCTGCAGCTGCGCCGGCACGCCGGGGCCGTCGTCTTCGACATCGATGCGCGCCGCCAGGCGGTAGCGGGTGCCGTGCAACGTAATCTGAAACGCGGTGCGGGTGCGCAGCGTGATGGTGCCGCCCGCCTCACCCAGCGCCTGCAGCGCATTGCGGGTGATGTTCAGCAGCACCTGTTCTATCTGATCCGGGTCGTGGGCCATTTCCGGCAGGCTCGGATCGTAGTCGCGCACCAGCGTGACGTTATCCGGCATTTCCAGCGACACCAGCTGGCAGACGCGCTCCGCGACCTGATGGATGCTCTGGGTGATGTGCTGGCCGGGCCGCTGCGGTCCGAGCAGGCGATCCACCAGATTGCGCAGCCGATCGGCCTGCTCAATGATCACCTTGGTGTATTCGGTCAGCGCCGGATCGGGCAGCGCCTTGGCCAGCAGCTGCGCCGCGCCGCGCAGGCCGCCCAGCGGGTTTTTAATCTCGTGCGCCAAACCGCGCACCAGATCGCGGGCCGCCACCTGTTGGGCATGCTGCAGCTGTTCCTGGCTCAGGCGGCGCTGATTGTCCATCGGCGCCAGTTCGACCAGGATATAGCCTTCCGGCAGCGCCTGAGCGGTCAGGGAAAGGATATGCGCGCGGCCGTCGACCACCAGAGTCACTTCGTTGTCGGTGAAGCCCTGCCCGGCGCGCAGGCTTTCGCGCATCAAAGAGACGTTCAGCGAAAAATAACCGAGCAAATCGGGCAGCGGCGTGCCGAACAGCTTGCGGGAGCTTTGCGCCAGCAGCTGCTGTGCCGCCGGGTTGGCGTAGTGAACCGCCAGTGAGTCATCCAACAGCAGGATGCTGTTGATGAGTGAATTGAGGATCTGCCCAGCATCGGGCAGCTTGCCAGTTGCCATACAGCAGACTCCTGCACCTTTTTAGTGCATCTATCCTACTCCATCCGGGATCGACGCGGTATGGAATAGTTTTGCAGAAAATACGGTGGAGAAAAAAACCCATCCGAAGATGGGCTGAAAGTTTCCACGGCAACAAAAAAGCGATAACAAAAATTGTGGGCACCGTCCGCCTTTGCAGACGGCGCGGGTAGGGCTTAGACGCTGTAGTACAGTTCGAACTCGACCGGGTGTGGCGTCATGCGAACGCGGTCCATCTCTTCTTTGCGCAGTTCGATGTAGGCATCGATCGCATCGTCGGTGAACACGCCGCCGCGGGTCAGGAACTCGCGGTCTTCGTTCAGTGCGGCCATCGCCTCGTCCAGCGAGCCGGCCACTTTTGGGATCTCGGCTTCTTCTTCCGGCGGCAGGTCGTACAGGTTCTTGTCCATGGCATCGCCAGGGTGGATCTTGTTGATGATGCCGTCCAGGCCGGCCATCAGCAGCGCGGCGAAGCACAGGTATGGGTTAGCCGCCGGATCCGGGAAGCGGGCTTCGATGCGGCGCGCTTTCGGGCTGGCGACCACCGGGATACGGATGGACGCGGAGCGGTTACGGGCGGAGTAAGCCAGCATCACCGGCGCTTCGTAGCCTGGCACCAGACGTTTGTACGAGTTGGTGGTCGGGTTGGCCAGCGCGTTGATCGCCTTGGCGTGCTTGATGATGCCGCCGATGTAGAACAGTGCGGTTTCAGACAGGCCGCCGTATTTGTCGCCGGCGAACAGGTTGGTGCCGTTCTTGGACAGCGACATGTGGCAGTGCATGCCGGAACCGTTGTCGCCGAACATGGGCTTCGGCATGAAGGTCGCGGTTTTACCGAAGGCGTGCGCCACGTTGTGCACCACGTATTTGTAGATCTGAATTTCGTCGGCTTTCTTGGTCATGGTGTTGAAGCGGGTTGCCACTTCGTTCTGACCGGCGGTCGCCACTTCGTGGTGGTGCGCTTCAACCACCAGGCCCATCTCTTCCATGGTCAGACACATGGTGGAACGCAGATCCTGCGAAGAGTCGACCGGTGGAACCGGGAAGTAACCGCCTTTCACCGCCGGACGGTGGCCTTTGTTGCCGCCGTCGTATTTTGTGCCGGAGTTCCAGGCGCCTTCGATGTCGTCGATGGCCACGTGGGAACCGCGGATGCTGCTGCCGAAGCGGATGTCGTCGAACAGGAAGAACTCAGGCTCTGGCCCGAACAGCACGGTGTCCGCGATGCCGGAGGAGCGCAGGAAGTCTTCGGCGCGTTTGGAGATGGAGCGCGGGTCGCGATCGTAGCCTTGCATGGTGCCCGGCTCGAGAATGTCACAGCGAATGATCAGCGTAGGTTCTTCGAAGAACGGATCCAGAACCGCCGTGCTGGCGTCCGGCATCAGCACCATGTCAGATTCGTTGATGCCCTTCCAACCACCGATAGAGGAGCCGTCAAACATTTTACCTTCTTCGAAGAAGTCGGCGTTTACCTGGTGAGCCGGGATAGTCACGTGCTGTTCCTTACCCTTGGTGTCAGTGAAACGCAGGTCTACGAATTTCACTTCATGCTCATTCAGCATCGTCAAAACGTGTTCAGCGGACATACTTAACTCTCCCGGTTTATCATTGTCGTCGTCGTGGAACGAATCTGTGGAACTGGCTTTTTTTCGCCTTGAAAAGACTAAAGCGAAAAGCGTGCCAACTTTTAAAAAAGGCTTTCATCGCCTTTCTGCGCGGGTTTTACCCAACCACAGTATGCACCATCAGTGATAAATTGCACCGAAATGGTGCAATTGGGGTGGGCGTGGGCACTGAAATGGTGCAAAAGTGCAACGATTGCGGCTTTTTGCACCGTGAAAGGGATCACAAACTGACCGGTACGCGGTTGTTTATAAGAGATGGTTGTGATCTTGTTTAGTCCCTCGCTTAATACGTGTACAATAGCGCGCTATTTCTAATGCCCGAGGCAAAGCTGTGATCGAAAATTTGCGTAACATCGCCATTATTGCCCACGTTGACCATGGTAAAACCACCCTGGTTGATAAGCTGCTGCAACAATCCGGTACTTTCGGAGAGCGTGCGGAAGCCACCGAACGCGTAATGGACTCCAACGATTTGGAGAAAGAGCGTGGGATTACCATCCTCGCAAAAAACACCGCCATTAATTGGAACGGTTACCGTATCAACATCGTGGATACCCCTGGACACGCCGACTTCGGCGGTGAGGTAGAGCGCGTGATGTCGATGGTTGACTCGGTGCTGCTGGTTGTGGATGCAATGGATGGCCCTATGCCGCAAACCCGCTTCGTGACCAAGAAGGCTTTCGCCAACGGTCTGAAGCCGATCGTGGTCATCAACAAGGTTGACCGTCCTGGCGCGCGCCCTGACTGGGTTGTGGATCAGGTGTTCGACCTGTTCGTGAACCTCGACGCGACCGACGAGCAGCTCGACTTCCCGATCATCTACGCTTCTGCGTTGAACGGCATCGCCGGTGTCGACCACACCGACATGGCGGAAGACATGACCCCGCTGTATCAGGCGATCGTCGACCACGTGTCTGCGCCGCAGGTTGAGCTGGAAGCGCCATTCCAGATGCAGATCTCCCAGTTGGACTACAACAACTACCTGGGCGTTATCGGCATCGGCCGCATCAAGCGCGGTAAAGTGAAGCCGAACCAGCAGGTCACCATCATCGACAGCGAAGGCAAAACTCGCAACGGTAAAGTGGGTAAAGTGTTGGGTCATCTGGGTCTGGAGCGTATCGACAGCACCCTGGCGGAAGCGGGCGACATCATCGCCATCACCGGCCTGGGCGAGCTGAACATCTCCGACACCATCTGCGACACCAACGCCGTAGAAGCGCTGCCGGCGCTGTCCGTCGACGAACCGACCGTAACCATGTTCTTCAACGTCAACACCTCGCCGTTCTGCGGTAAAGAAGGTAAGTACGTGACGTCGCGTCAGATCCTTGACCGTCTGAACAAAGAGCTGGTGCACAACGTGGCGCTGCGCGTTGAAGAAACCGACGATGCGGACGCCTTCCGCGTATCCGGTCGTGGCGAGCTGCACCTGTCGGTGCTGATCGAAAACATGCGCCGTGAAGGTTTCGAGCTGGCGGTTTCCCGTCCGAAAGTTATCTTCCGCGAAATCGATGGCCGTAAGCAGGAGCCATTCGAGAACGTAACGCTGGATATCGAAGAGCAGCATCAGGGTTCCGTGATGCAGGCGATGGGTGAGCGTAAAGCTGACCTGAAAAACATGGATCCGGACGGTAAGGGTCGCGTGCGTCTCGACTACGTGATCCCAAGCCGCGGTCTGATCGGCTTCCGTAACGAATTCATGACCATGACTTCGGGTACCGGCCTGCTGTACTCCACCTTCAGCCACTACGACGACGTGCGTCCGGGCGAAGTGGGCCAGCGTCAGAACGGCGTGCTGATCTCCAACGGCCAAGGCAAAGCGGTCGCGTTCGCGCTGTTCGGCCTGCAGGATCGCGGCAAGCTGTTCCTGGGCCACGGTGCGGAAGTGTATGAAGGCCAGATCATCGGTATTCACTCACGTTCCAACGACCTGACCGTAAACTGCCTGACCGGTAAGAAGCTGACCAACATGCGTGCTTCCGGTACTGACGAAGCGACTACCCTGGTTCCGGCCATCAAAATGACCCTGGAGCAAGCTCTGGAGTTCATCGATGACGACGAACTGGTAGAAGTGACGCCAACCTCGATCCGTATCCGTAAGCGTCACCTGACGGAAAACGATCGTAAGCGTGCCAGCCGCGGTCCTAAAGACGCTTAATCGCTGATTGAGTGTCTCATGCTTAGGGCGCGGTTCTCGCGCCCTGAGTTTTTTCCTCTGTTGTTCCCCGTTTGTGCGGCGCGCTATGCGCTTTTCCGTTCGCTCCCTGTTCAGCTGTTCCTTTTCCCGCTACAGTGAAATCTCACCGGCCCATCAGGAGAGGACTATGCTGTATATCTTTGATTTAGGTAATGTGATCGTCGATATCGATTTCAAGCGTGTGCTGGGCGTGTGGAGCAATTTGAGCGGCACGCCGTTGGCGGTGCTGTCCGATCGTTTCGCCATGGGTGAGGTGTTCCAGCAACATGAGCGCGGTGAAATCAGCGATGAAGACTTCGCCGGCAAGCTGTGCGATGAAATGGGCATTGCGCTCAGCTTCGAACAATTCGCCACCGGCTGGCAGGCGGTATTTGTCGCGCTGCGCCCGGAAGTGATCGACATCATGCAGCGCCTGCGCAACGAAGGCCACCGGGTGGTGGTGCTGTCGAACACCAACCGTCTGCACTGCAACTACTGGCCGCAGCACTATCCTGAAGTGGCCGCCGCCGCCGATCATCTCTATTTGTCGCAAGATCTCGGCATGCGCAAACCGGAGGCCGATATCTATCAACATGTGCTGGCCGCGGAAAACACCGCCGCCGCCGACGCGGTGTTCTTCGACGATCACCCGGCGAACGTCCTCGCCGCGCAGGCGCTGGGGATCAAGACGGTGCACGTCACCGATCGCGACGTGGTGCCGGCCTATTTTGCTCAATGAGCGCAGGGCGCGTTAAGCTTAAGGCGTATCAACGGACATCAAGGAGTGACCATGTCGTTTTTCCGCCGCAAGAAGCTGCCCTCTGCGATTAAGCCCGGCGTCACCTTCGGACGGCTGCTGTATCAGCGTATCGATCATGATGGCCTGACGATGTTGGCGGGCCATCTCGCCTATGTTTCCCTGCTGTCGCTGGTGCCGCTGGTCACCGTGGTGTTCGCGCTGTTCGCGGCTTTCCCGATGTTTTCCGACATCAGCGAGCAGCTGAAGAGCTTTATCTTTTCCAATTTCGTGCCGGCCGCCGGCAACGTGATCCAGAACTACCTGGAACAGTTCGTCGCCAATTCCAACAAGATGACCGCCGTCGGCACCTGCGGGCTGATCGTCACTGCGCTGTTGCTGATTTCCTCGGTGGACAGCGTGCTGAACACCATCTGGCGCAGCAAGAACAAACGGCCGATCGTCTTCTCCTTCGCCGTGTACTGGATGGTGCTGACGCTGGGGCCGCTGCTGGTGGGTGCCAGCATGGCCATCAGTTCTTACCTGCTGTCGCTCAACTGGCTGGCGCAGACCGGCGTCAATGGCCTGGTGGATCAGGTGCTGCGCATCTTCCCGTTGATTTTGTCGTGCATCTCCTTCTGGCTGCTGTATTGCATCGTGCCGACGGTGCGCGTGCCGCCCAAAGACGCGCTGATTGGCGCGGTGGTGGCCGGATTGCTGTTCGAGCTGGGCAAGAAGGGATTCGCGCTGTACGTCACCATGTTCCCTTCCTATCAGCTGATTTACGGCGTGCTGGCGGTGATCCCGATTTTATTCCTGTGGGTCTACTGGAGCTGGTGTATCGTGTTACTTGGCGCGGAAATCACCGTGACCATCGGCGAATATCGCGACTACCGCCGGCAGAAGGCGGAGCAACAGGAACCAAAAGCAGAAGGGCAGCAGGAATGATTGCGTTGATTCAACGGGTGTTAAACGCCAGCGTCACGGTGGGTGGCGAGACGGTAGGCAAAATTGGCCCCGGTTTGTTAGTGTTATTGGGCGTGGAGCAGGGCGATAACGAGCAAAAAGCGCAGCGCCTGTGCGAACGCGTGTTGGGATACCGCATTTTCGGCGACGAGAACGACAAGATGAACCTCAACGTCCAGCAGGCCGGGGGCAGCGTGCTGGTCGTTTCGCAGTTCACCCTGGCGGCGGACACCCACAAAGGCATGCGGCCCAGCTTCTCGCGCGGCGCCGCGCCGCAAGAAGCCGATCGGTTGTATCAATATTTTGTTGGCCAGTGCCGCGAACGCGGCGTAGAGACCCAGACCGGCGAGTTCGCCGCCGACATGCAGGTGGCGCTGGTCAACGATGGTCCGGTGACATTCTGGCTACAGGTCTAAGCATTCGGAGAACAGGCGTCTATGTATCACCTACGAGTACCCGTAACAGAGCAAGAACTGAAAGAGTATTACCAGTTTCGCTGGGAAATGCTGCGCAAGCCGCTGCACCAGCCGGTGGGTTCGGAAAAGGATGCCTATGACGCCATGGCCCATCACCAAATGGTGGTGGACGAGGCCGGTAAAATCGTCGCCATCGGGCGGCTGTACATCAATGCCGACAACGAGGCGGCGATCCGTTTTCTGGCGGTAGACCCGACGCTGCAGGATAAAGGGCTGGGGACGTTGGTGGCGATGACGCTGGAGTCCGTCGCGCGGCAGGAAGGCGTGAAGCGGGTGGTGTGCAGCGCCCGTGAAGATGCGGTGGATTTCTTTGCCAAGCTGGGGTTCGTCAATCAGGGCGAGATCACTGCGCCGCAGACCACCCCGATCCGCCACTTTTTGATGATCAAACCGGTAGCGACGCTGGACGATATCCTGCATCGCCCCGATTGGTGCGGCCAATTGCAGCAGGCCTGGTATGAACATATCCCCCTGAGCGAAAAGATGGGCGTGCGTATCAGCCAGTACACCGGCCAGCGCTTCGTCACCACCATGCCGGAGATCGGCAACCAGAACCCGCACCATACGCTGTTTGCCGGCAGCCTGTTCTCGCTGGCGACGCTGACCGCCTGGGGGCTGATTTGGCTGCTGCTGCGCGAGCGCCATCTCGGTGGCACTATCATTCTGGCGGACGCGCACATTCGCTACAGCAAACCGATCACCGGCAGGCCGCGGGCGGTGGCGGATCTCGGTTCGCTAAGCGGTGATTTGGCGCGTCTGGCGCGAGGCCGCCGCGCGCGCGTGCACGCCGAAGTGCATCTGTTCGGCGATGAGGATAAGGGCGCGGTGTTCGAAGGCACTTACATGGTGTTGCCGGCCGAGCCGGATGTGCCGCTGGATCAGGGCGGTTCCGAAGCGCTGGAAGAGTAAAACGGCGGCCCTGCCTGGCGGTGGGCCGCGCGATAGATTACGGCAGCTGTTGGTTCACCGTCTGGCCGTCGCCGGCGGTGGCTTGCAGAGTCCCCTTCAATGAAGCTTTGAACGGCCCGTCGCTGTTCAACAGCCCTTTCAACTGCAGCTCAAGGTTGCCGTCGCCCGTCAGCGGCACCGGCTGCCATCCCCATTGCTGCAAGGTATTGAGCGGTACCGAACGGCCGTGCAGCGTCAGCTGGAACGGCTTGCCCGGCAGCTGATCGACGGTCGCGTTGGCCTCAAGCAGCCCATTGGGCATAAAGGCGCTGAGTTCGGTGACGGCGATCTGGTTGGCGTCGGCGTTCAGCGCCAGCGAAGGGCGCCGCACGTCGATTTTGTTGAAGGTGGCCTCGCTGCCGTTCAGGTTTAACGAACCGGACCAAATGCCCCACTGGTGGTCGCGCGCCAGCAGCAGGTTGCTGCCGTAACCGTCCAGCGCGGTGATCTGGAACGGGAATGCCGGGTTGATATCGATAATCAGATTGCGGTTGGTGGTCAGCTTGGTGACGTACACCTCCGCCAGCCAGTCCGGCAGCGGTTTCAGCCACAGCTCGCGCCAGTCGATTGGCAGGGTGTACTCCAGCGCCGCCATGGCCACTTCATCCAGCTGCAGGCGTTTGCCGGCGCGCAGCCAATTGCCGGAGGTGCGCAGCAGCCCGCCTTCCCAGCGGGTGGTGAATTGCTGAATGGCGATGCCGGCGGAGGAGAGGCGCAGGGTGGCGATCGGGTCGATCAGGTGGAAACCGCCGTTGATCACATCGCTGGCATTGACGTTGAGCGAGCCGTCTTCGCTGCGCCAGTCGCCTTTTTCGATGCTGACGTTTTGCAGCGACAGATCGAGATCGTTAAACGCCCACGCCTTGCCTTCCAGGCGCGCATCGATCAGATCGAAACGCTTGAGGGTGACCGGCGGCAGGGTGGTAAAGCGCTGCATGAATTCCGCCAGCGTCAACGGGGTCTGCATGCGCACGCCGCTCAGCCGCAGGCGATCCACTTGCCAACTGCCGTCGGCGGCGCGGCTGGCCACGCCGGTCAGGTCGCCCTGCGCCAGATCGGCGCCGAAATTGTTCAACAGCAGCTGGCCCTGTTTTTGCTCCCCCTGCACCAACACCTTCGAAGCGGGAATGCCGTTCAGCGTCATCGAACCGGCGCTGAACTGGAACTGATTGTTGTCCCCCAGCAGATGGCCGGCCAGCGGGCGCCACGGCGTGATGCCGGCATTGACCCGCTGCGCGTTGAGCTGCCACTCGTTATCGTTGGATTGCAGCGCCATGTTGCTCAGCTGCAGCACGTCGGCCTGTACAGGCAGCGCAGCAGTCTGCGGCTGCACGTTCAGCGTGCCGTCACGCAGCGTGACGCTGTGGAAATAGCGCGGTTCGGTGATTTGGCGCAGGCTGAGGCCGAGATCGACGCGTTTGGCGGCCAGCGCCTGCGGCTGGCCATTGCGGGCCAGCTGCACTTCTTCCAGAGCGATCTGGTCCAGTTGGCGCCACGAATGGGTGATTTTTCCTATCGACAGGCGGTATTCGCTGTTGTCGCTGATCCAGGCGCTCAGGCGGCCTGCCGCCCAGCGGGTTTGCCCCACCAGATACAGCACCACCGCCGCCAGCACGGTCAGCAGCAGCAACGTCAGCAACAGCTTTCCGATAAATTTCATCGTCTACATCCGCATCGGTCAAAAAAGATACCCTGTTTATGCCGCAATTGGCCGGGCATCTCAAGGGCAATGGTCTGATAGACAATAAAAAACGGCCGCAAGCGGCCGTTTGAACGCCAATGGACGGGTTACTTTTTCTCGTGTTCCTGCGGGAACACCAGGTTCAGCACGATGGCGGTAATGCCGCCGGCGGCGATGCCGGAAGAGAGCAGGGTTTTCAGCCAGTCCGGCGCGAACTGCAGGATCAGCGGCTGCTGAGAGACGCCCATGCCGACGGCCAGCGACAGTGCCATGATCATGATGGCGCGGCGGTTCAGGCGCTCGCGCGACACGATGCGCACGCCGGAGGCGGCGATGGTGCCGAACATCACGATGGTCGCGCCGCCCAGTACCGGCTCGGGAATGTGCTGCACGAAGCCGGCCACCGCCGGGAACAGCCCCAGCGCGATCAGCATCAGCGCCACCACGAAGCCGACGTAACGGCTGGCGACGCCGGTCAGCTGGATCACGCCGTTGTTCTGGCCGAAGCAGGAGTTGGGGAAGGTGTTGAACACCGCCGACAGCATCGAGTTCAGGCCGTTGGCCAGTACGCCGCCCTTCAGGCGCTTCATGTACAGCGGCCCGCTGACCGGCTGTTCGGAGACGTCAGAGGTGGCGGTGATGTCGCCGATGGTTTCCAGCGAGGTGACCATAAAGATCAGCATCAGCGGCAGCAGCAGGTTCCAGTCGAAGCCCAGGCCGTAATAGAGCGGCGTGGGGATAGTGATCGCCGCCGTGGGGGCTGCCGATGCGTCGGCGGGCAGCATGTCCATCGCCCAGGCCAACAGATAGCCGACCGCCATGGCGATCACCAGCGAAGCGACGCGCAGGTAAGGGTTACGCTGGCGGTTCAGCAGGATGATGACCGCCAGTACCGCGCCGGCCAGCAGCAGGTTTTTCGGTGAGCCGAAGCTGTGATCGTTCATCGCGGCGTAGCCGCCGCCGATCGAGGTCAGACCGACCTGAATCAGCGACAGGCCAATAATCATCACCACGATGCCGGAAACCAGCGGGGTGATGATGCGGCGCGCCAGATGCAGCACGCGCGACAGCAAAATTTCGGTGCAGGAAGCGACCATCAGCGTGCCGAACAGCGCGGCCATCATGGTCGGCACGTCGGCGCCGCCGTTTTTCAGCGCCAGACCGCCCATGATCAGCGGCGAAACGAAATTGAAGCTGGTGCCCTGAATCGACAACAGCCCGGAACCCACCGGTCCCCAGGTTTTGATTTGCAGAATGGAAGCCAGACCGGAGGCGAACAGCGACATGCTGATGATGTGCTGGGTATCCTGTGCCGGCAGGCCCAGCGCCTGGCAGATCAGCAGAGCCGGTGTGATCACCGCGACGAACATCGCCAGCAGATGCTGGCCGGCGGCAAACAGCGTTTGCGGCAGCGGCGGGCGATCTTCCAGGCGATAAATCAGTTCACTGGCGCGGGGTTCTGAGGCGGCTTGGCGCGCGGCATCAAGCTCGGAGGATGACATGCTCATGGTGTGGCGTTTCCAGATACGGCAAAGCAGGCATTTTAATGCCCCGCCCCGCAAAAGCAAACGGTTGCGCGTAAATATTATGTTGCTGACTTTCCCGTTTATGTCGCATTTTCATTCATTTTTTCTTGTCATCTCAGCGTTTTTTACTTCTAATCCTGCACTCATCAAGTTTAAAAACTAAGTGGTTTTCTATAACTTATTATTTTTATTTGGATCTTTTCCCTTACATGGAGTACCTGGATGTTTCATCTTGATACTTATGGCACGTTAGTCGCGGCGACGCTGGTTTTGCTCCTCGGGGGCAAGTGCGTCAGAACCATTCCCCTGCTGCGAAAATATACCATTCCCGCTCCCGTCGCCGGCGGTTTGCTGGTGGCCCTTCTGCTGTTAGCCCTGAAAAAGCTCGCCAACTGGGAAGTCAGTTTTGACATGTCGCTGAAGGATCCGCTGATGCTGGCCTTCTTCGCCACCATCGGCCTGAACGCCAACCTGGCGCGTTTGCGCGCCGGCGGCAAAGTGCTGGTAGTGTTCCTGTTCGTGGTGCTGGGGCTGCTTATCGTGCAGAACGCCATCGGCATCGGCATGGCGAAAATGCTGGGGCTGGATCCGCTGATGGGCCTGATTGCCGGATCGATCACCCTGTCGGGTGGCCACGGCACCGGGGCGGCCTGGAGCAAGCTGTTCATCGAGCGCTACGGTTTTGAAAACGCGACGGAAGTCGCCATGGCCTGTGCCACCTTCGGCCTGGTGCTGGGCGGTCTGATCGGCGGCCCGGTGGCGCGCTATCTGGTCAAACACTCCTCCACGCCGGAAGGCACCCCGGATGACAGCGTGCAGCCGAGCGGCTTCGAGAAGCCGGAAAGCGGCCGTCTCATCACCTCGCTGGTGATGATCGAAACCATCGCCATGATCGCCATCTGTCTGAGCCTGGGGCAGTTGATTGCCGGCCTGCTGAGCGGCACGGTGTTTGAACTGCCGAACTTCGTTTGCGTGCTGTTCGTCGGGGTGATCCTCAGCAACACGCTGGCCTTCACCGGCTTCTATACCGTGTTCGAGCGGGCGGTGTCGGTGTTGGGCAACGTCAGCCTGTCGCTATTCCTGGCGATGGCGTTGATGAGCCTGCGCCTGTGGGAGCTGGCCTCGCTGGCGCTGCCGATGCTGGCGATCCTGGCGGTGCAGACGCTGGTGATGGCGCTGTACGCGATATTCGTCACCTACCGGGTGATGGGCAAGAACTACGACGCGGCGGTGCTGGCCGCCGGCCACTGCGGCTTCGGCATGGGCGCCACGCCGACGGCGATCGCCAACATGCAAGCGATCACCGATCGTTTCGGCCCGTCGCACGTGGCGTTTTTGGTGGTGCCGATGGTGGGGGCGTTCTTTATCGATATCGCCAATGCCATCGTCATCAAGCTGTATCTGCTGCTGCCGGTGTTCCCGGCGGTGGGGTGATATCGCGAGCCAGAAAAAAAGAAGAGGGCGCCGTCGGCGCCCTTTTTTATGCGTTGGAGTAGCGCGCCTTCTCCGGCAGCCAGCGTTCAATCAGCGCCTGGGCGTGTTCCGGGTAGTGCTGGTGGAGGTGGCGAGCGACGCGCTGCACTTCGGGGATCATCGCCTGGTCGCGCAGCAGGTCCGCCACTTTGAATTCGGCGCTGCCGGTCTGGCGGGTGCCGAGCAGCTCGCCCGGGCCGCGGATCTCCAGATCGCGCTGGGCGATGACGAAGCCGTCGTTGCTGTCGCGCAGCACCTGCAGGCGCGTTTGCGCGGTTTTGCTCAGCGGCGTTTTGTACAGCAGCACACAGTGTGAGGCCACCGCGCCGCGCCCTACGCGGCCGCGCAGCTGGTGCAGCTGCGCCAGGCCCAGCCGTTCCGGGTTTTCGATGATCATCAGGCTGGCGTTCGGTACGTCGACGCCGACTTCGATCACCGTGGTGGCGACCAGCAGCTGCAGCTCGCCCTGTTTAAACGCCTGCATCACCGCCTGCTTCTCCTGCGCTTTCATGCGGCCGTGCACCAGCGCCACCTTCAGCTCCGGCAATGCGGCTTTCAATTCTTCCCAGGTGGCTTCCGCCGCCTGCGCTTCCAGCAGCTCAGATTCCTCGATCAGCGTACACACCCAGTAAGCCTGCCGCCCCTCTTCCAGGCAGGCGCTTTTCACCCGTTGAATGATGTCGGCGCGGCGGGTATCGGGAATGGCGACGGTGGTCACCGGCGTGCGGCCCGGCGGCAGCTCGTCGATGACCGAGGTGTCGAGATCGGCATAGGCGGTCATCGCCAGCGTGCGCGGGATCGGCGTGGCGGTCATGATCAGCTGATGGGCGTGGAAGCCTTGTTCTTCGCCTTTCTCCCACAGCGCCAGCCGCTGATGCACCCCGAAGCGGTGCTGCTCATCGATGATCACCAGCGCCAGGCCGTTGAACTGTACCTGTTCCTGGAAGATGGCGTGGGTGCCGACCACCATTGACACCTGGCCGCTGGCGATGGCTTCCTGCTGCGCGATGCGCGCCTTGCCTTTCTGTTTGCCGGCCAGCCAGCCGACCTCCAGCCCCAGCGGTTCAAACCACTGGCGGAAATTGTTGGCGTGCTGCTCGGCCAGCAGCTCGGTCGGCGCCATCAGCGCCACCTGTTTGCCGTGCGCGATAGCGCGCAGCGCCGCCAGCGCCGCCACCAGCGTTTTGCCGGAGCCGACGTCGCCCTGCACCAGCCGCATCATCGGGAAGTCTTTTTGCATATCGGCTTCGATGTCGGCCACCACGCGCGTTTGCGCGCCGGTCGGCGAGAACGGCAGCTGGGCGAGAAAACGGTTTTTCAGCCGATCGTCCGGCAGCAGCGGCTGCGCCTGATAACTCTGGGCGCCGGCGCGTACCGCCAGCATGCTGAGGTTATGCGCCAACAGCTCTTCGAGGATCAGGCGTTTTTGCGCCGGGTGTTTGCCCAGCTCCAGATCCGCCAGCTGGATGTCCGGCGGCGGGCGATGCAGGGTGTGCAGCGCCTGCGGCAGGCTCATCAGGCCGCCGCTCAGCTCCGGCGGCAGCAGTTCGGCGATGGCGCAGGTATCCAGCAGCGCCAGCGCCTGGTCGGTCAGCTTGCGCAGCGTGGCCTGCCGCACCCCCTCGGTGGTGGGGTAAACCGGCGTCAGCGACTCCTGCAGCTCAACCTCGCTGGCTTCGCCCTGAATGCGGTATTCCGGATGGATGATCTCCGCGCCGTGGTTGCCGCGTTTGATCTCGCCGTAGGCGGTCACGCGGCGGCCGGTGGCCAGGCTGTTTTTCATTGCGGCGTTGAAGTTGAAGAACCGCATGGTGAGGATGCCGGTGCCGTCGCTGATCTGGCAGGTCAGCATGCGGCGGCGGCCGAAACTGATGTCGCTGCGCAGCACTTCCCCCTCTACCGTGGCGTAGATGCCCGGCAGCAGATCGTTGATCGGATAGAGGCGGGTGCGATCTTCGTAGCGCAGCGGCAGGTGCAGCAGCAGATCCTGAATGGTGTCGAGGCCGAGTTTGGCCAATTTGCCCGCCTGGCTGGCGCCAACCCCGGAAAGCGTGGTGAGTGGGACAGCATCCAGCAGGCGGCCTTTCATTTGCGCACCGTCGCCTGCATGGCCGCCCACCATTCGGCGCTGGCGACCACCTGGCCCTGTTCATCGATCTGCGGGCGCGGCAGCCCTTTGCGCTTGGCCACGTTGGCCAGCACCGGGTAACCGCCTTCGAACAGCAGACGCTGCTGCTCTTCTTCGTCCAGCATGCTGTTGTCGCGACGGTACAGGCCGGCGTTCTGCCGCTGGCGCTGCGCCTCATACAGGATCAGCGCCGAAGCCACGGAGACGTTGAGCGATTGCACCATGCCGATCATCGGAATGACGATGTCCTGATCGGCCAGCGCCAGCGCTTCTTCGGTGATGCCGGTTTTTTCCTGGCCGAGCAGCACGCAGGTTGGCCGGGTGTAGTCCACCTCGCGGAAATCGACCGCGCGCGCAGACAGGTTGGTAGCCAGAATTTGCATGCCCTGCGCTTTCAGGTGACCGACCGCGTCGCCGATGGAACGATGGGTTTTGACGCTGACCCAGCTGTTGCTGCCGGCGGCGGAGGAGACCAGGGTGCGCATGCGGGTGGTGGGCCACACGGCGTGGACCTGATGCACGCCGACGGCGTCGGCGGTACGGATAATGGCGGAGACGTTATGCGGCTTGTGCACCTGCTCCAGGCAGACCGTCAGATCCGGCTGCCGGGTCGCGAGCATTTCACAAATCCGCGCATAGCGTTCAGGACTCATAAGCGCTAGTTTCGGTTGCGGTTAACTTTGATCACATCCGGCATGATACGGATTTTACGCATAATGTTTGCCAAATGGATGCGATCGCGGGTGGTCAAGCGGATAAAGGCGCTATAAACCCGACCGTCTTTCTCTTCGGTGTTCAGGCTCTGAATATTGGACTCGGCCGCGTTGATCGCCGCCGTCAGGTTGGCCAGTGCGCCCTGGTGGTTAAACATATCCACCTTGATTTCGGCGATGAACTCCTGCTCGGTCTCTTTATCCCACTCGACCGCCATGAACTTCTCAGGCTCTTTCTGATAGCCGCGAATATTGCGGCAGGATTCATGGTGGATCACCAGCCCTTTGCCCGGGCTGACGTGAGCGATAATCGGGTCGCCCGGAATCGGACGGCAGCACTTGGCGAAGGTGATCAATACGCCGTCGGCGCCCTTGATGGCCAGGTTGCGCACGCCGGAAGAGGTGCCCAGGCTGGACTGATCGCCCTGCAGGTTCTTCGCCACCACCACGCTCATGGCGTTGCCGAGGCCGATTTCCGCCAGCAGATCGTCCAGCGTCGCCAGCTTCATGCGATCCAGCTCGTGCTGAATATTTTCCTGCGGGATTTCGGCCAGTTTGCGGCTGCCGCCCAGCGCATGGTTGAGCAGACGGCGGCCGAGGCCGACGGAGTCGTCGCGCTTGAGGTTCTTCAGCATCTGGCGAATCTTGGCGCGCGCTTTCGAGCTCACCACGAAGTTCAACCAGGCGGCGTTGGGCCGCGCGCCCGGCGCGGTGATGATCTCGACGGTCTGGCCGCTGGTCAGCGACTGCGACAGCGGGTACGGCTGACGATCGACGCGCGCGCCGACGCAGGCATGGCCGATATCGGTATGCACCGCATAGGCGAAGTCGACCGGCGTGGCGCCGGCGGGCAGCTCGACGATGCGGCCTTCCGGGGTGAAAACGTAAATCTCATCCGGGAACAGATCGGATTTGACGCTCTCGATAAATTCAAACGAACTGCCGGCACTTTGCTGCAGCTCCAGCAGGCTTTGCATCCAGCGCTGGGCGCGGATCTGCGCCGTGGTGCCGGTTTCGCCCTGTTCTCTTTCCTTGTAAGCCCAGTGCGCGGCCACCCCCATCTCAGCCATCTGATCCATGTCTTCGGTGCGGATCTGCACTTCGACCGGCACGCCGTGCGGGCCGATCAGCGAGGTATGCAGCGATTGATAGCCGTTGGCCTTGGGAATGGCGATGTAATCTTTCACCCGCCCCGGGCGCGGTTTATACAGGCTGTGCACCTGGCCGAGCACGCGGTAGCAGGTATCGACCTCTTTGACGATCACCCGGAACGCGTAGATATCCATGATGGAATGGAAACGCTGTTCTTTCAGGTGCATCTTGAGGTAGATGGAGTAAAGGTGTTTTTCCCTTCCGCTGACGCGGCAGGCGATGCCGGCCTCGGTCAGCCGCCCTTCGATCTCGGAGAGGATTTTTTGAATCATCTCTTTGCGGTTGCCGCGCGCGGCTTTCACCACTTCCTTGATCACGCGATAACGGTTTGGGTACAGCGCCTCGAAGCCCAGCTCTTCCAGCTCGGTTTTCAGGTGATGAATACCCAGGCGGTGGGCGAGGGGGCTGTAGATTTCCAGGGTTTCACGCGCGATGCGCCGGCGTTTGTCGGGGCGCAGCGAACCGAGGGTGCGCATGTTGTGCGTACGATCGGCCAGCTTGATCAGCACGACGCGGATATCCTGCACCATCGCCATGATCATCTTGCGGAAGTTTTCCGCCTGCGCTTCTTTCTTGTCCTGGAACTTCAGCTTGTCGAGCTTGGAGACGCCCTCGACCAGTTCGGCGACGCTCTTGCCGAACAGCTGTTCCATATCTTGATAGGTGGCCGGGGTGTCTTCGATGACGTCGTGCAGCAACGCCGCCATCAGCGTCTCGTGGTCGAGACGCATTTCCGCCAGGATGCAGGCCACGGCGACCGGGTGAGTAATGTAGGGCTCACCGCTGGAGCGTGTCTGGCCCTCGTGCGCGTCGCGCGCGACGAGGTATGCCTGTTTGAGGCGCTTAATCTGCTCCTCGGGCAGGTAACGTTGAATCAGCAGATTCAGGCTTTCAAACAGGTACAAGGCGGACTCGCTGTCTAATTAACGACGACCTTCAGCAATCGCGGTAACCGCTTGAATCTCTGCGGCTTCCTGCTCTTGCTGTTCCTGGCGCTCACGCACGTCGAGGATCTGGCTGGTGATCAGGCCTTCTTCGATTTCGCGCAGGGCGATAACGGTGTACTTGTCGTTCTCTTCCGGAACCAGTGCATCTTTGCCGCCGGTCTGGATCTGACGCGCCCGACGAGCAGCGACCAACACCAGGTCAAAACGGTTACCAATTTTCTCTACAGCGTCTTGAACAGTTACGCGTGCCATATTTGTGCTACTCCACAGGTGACGAAAAGACTGGGCATGATACTGAAACTGCCTTCAGTCTGCCAATAGTTTGCTGATTAAAGCGTCATGCCGCAGCAACTGGCGGCCCAAACGCAGGCGTTCGGCGCGAATGATGGTCTTCAGATCGGACAGCGCCAAATCGAAATCATCGTTCACGATCAGGTAATCGTACTCCGCGTAATGCGTCATTTCCGCCACGGCCTGGGCCATGCGTTTGGCGATCACCTCTTCGGAATCCTGCCCGCGCCCGCGCAGGCGGCGGCCCAGTTCTTCCTTCGATGGCGGCAGAATGAAGATGCTGCGCGCCTGCGGCATTTTGGCGCGGATTTGCTGCGCGCCCTGCCAGTCGATATCCAGAAACACGTCTACGCCGGTCGCCAACACTTGTTCGATGGCGGCGCGCGAGGTGCCATAATAGTTGCCGAACACTTCGGCATGCTCAAGAAACGCATCCTGCTCGATCATCCGGCGGAATTCGTCTTTCGAGACGAAGAAATAATGCTCGCCGTGATTTTCACCCGGGCGGCTGTCGCGCGTGGTGTGCGAAACCGAAACCTGCGTGTCGTACAGCGGTTGCGTCTTTAACAAAGCCTGAATCAGACTTGATTTACCTGCGCCACTGGGAGCAGAGACAATATAAAGCGTGCCTTGAGCCATGATGATGTTCGTTGATAACGGTTGATATGCCAAAAACAGCGGATGTGTATTTTCTCCGCACAGTATACACGGCTAACGCGCCGGGTGCAGCGTTAGCTCGCATTTTGCCCGTGGCTTTGCGCGGAAAAAGCGTCGAATGCGCGAATATGCGCGCTGAAGAGCGATATTTTGGCAGTTTTGGCCCAGCGGCGGCGCGCTGCCGCCCCGGGATCAGTGATCCGGATGTTGGTAGTTGAACACTGGCAGACCGAGGCGGAAGCGCAGGGCGATCAGACGCGCGCTCAGGCCGGCGACCAGCGTGAGGATCACCACCAGATTGTGCGGCAGGCTGAGGTGCTGCAGGCCGATATACAGCCAGGCGGCGCTGAAGGAGATGCCGGCGTAGATCTCTTTCTGGAAAACCAGCGGGATACGGTTGCAGAACATATCGCGCAGCACCCCGCCGAAGACGCCGGTGATCACCGCGGCGATGGCGGCGATAATGGCGCTGTGCCCCATATCCAGCGCCACCTGCGCGCCGATGATCGAGAAGACAATCAGGCCGACGGCGTCGAGCACCAGGAACAGGCGGCGCAGATGGCGCATCAGAGGAGCCACCCAGGTGGTGACGATTGCCGCTATTGCGACGATGACGATGTATTCCGGGTGTTTGACCCAGCCCAATGGAAAATGCCCGAGCAACATATCGCGCACCGACCCGCCGCCGATCGCGGTGACCGAGGCGATGATGATCACGCCGAACATGTCCATTTGGCGGCGGCCGGCCGCCAGCGCGCCGGTCATGGCTTCGGCGGTGATGCCGATGATATAAAGGATGCTCAGTAACATAAGGGATTCACAGCGTACTTGCGTCAGAATGATGGCCGGCAGGGTAATCGCCGCCGAGGACGCGCGCCACTGAGTTTTTTTCACTGATGGCATTTCGGATTAATATAGCTAATCCAAACGCCATTTTTATTGCCGATAACCAGCCTTTTTTAACATCTTGTTGTTAATGAATGCATTAGAAATTTCGCGCTAATTTCCATCGCTGACTATGATTTTTGCAGCGAATCCTTCAACCGAAAAATCGAGACTGCAGATGAAAAACTCCCCGAAACTGGCCGTCTGCGCCGTGATGGCTGCCGCCCTGCTGCTGAGCGGCTGCGTGGCGCCAGGCCACCAGACAACGTCACCCGCCCCGGCTTGCCGCACCGGCGATCCGCTGGTGCAGACAACGCTCTACTTCGGCCTGAACCGGCCGGCGGGGCCGGCGATCACCGCCGCCGAGTGGCAAACCTTCGTCGACAGCCTGGTGACGCCACGTTTTAAAGACGGGCTGACGGTGTTTGATGCCAAAGGGCAGTGGCTGGGCCACGACGGCAAACTGGCGCGCGAGAACAGCAAGGCGCTGCTGCTGATCCATGCGCCGGGCAAAGAGAGCGAGGCGAATATCGAGGCGCTGCGCAGCGGCTATAAGCAGCAGTTTGCGCAGGATTCGGTGATGCGGGTGGATGCGCCGGTGTGCGTGGCGTTTTAAAACGCACTCCCGGCCGCCTGGCCGGGAGTGGGGATTACAGCACCAGGCCGGCGATGGCCGCCGACAGCAGGCTCACCAGCGTCGAGCCGTAAACCAGCTTCAGGCCAAAACGGGAAACCACGTTGCCTTGCTGCTCGTTCAGTCCTTTGATGGCGCCGGCGACGATGCCGATGGAGGCGAAGTTGGCGAACGATACCAGGAACACCGACAGAATGCCCAGCCCGCGCGGCGACAGCTCCGCCGCGATCTTCTTCAGTTCAATCATCGCCACGAATTCGTTGGCCACCAGTTTGGTCGCCATGATGCTGCCCGCCTTCAGGGCCTCTTCCGCCGGGATGCCGATCAGCCAGGCCAGCGGATAGAACACGTAGCCGAGGATCTGCTGGAAGCTGATGCCGAGCACCGCCGAGAACAGCGCGTTGACGGCGGAGATCAGCGCGATAAAGCCGATCAGCATCGCCGCGATGATCATCGCAATCTTGAAGCCGGCCAGAATGTACTCGCCCAGCATTTCGAAGAAGCTCTGATCTTCGTGCAGCTTGTTCAGCTTCAGCTCCGGCTCGTCTTCGACCTGATACGGGTTGATGATCGACAGGATGATGAAGGTGCTGAACATATTAAGGATCAACGCCGCCACCACGTACTGCGCGTCGATCATCGACATGTAGGCGCCGACGATGGAGAGCGATACCGTCGACATGGCGGTTGCGGCCATGGTGTACATGCGGCGCGGCGAGATGTCGCCGATGATGCCCTTGTAGGCGATGAAGTTCTCTGACTGCCCCAGCACCAGCGTGCTGACGGCGTTGAACGATTCCAGCTTGCCCATGCCGTTGACCTTGGACAGCAGGGTGCCCACCAGGCGGATGATCAGCGGCAGAATGCGGAAATGCTGCAAAATGCCGATCAGGGCGGAAATAAAGATGATAGGACACAAAACGCCGAGGAAGATAAACGCCAGGCCATCCTTGCTCATGCCGCCGAATACGAACTCCGATCCTTGGGCGGCGTAGGCGAGCAGGGTGTCGAAGAAGCCGGCGACGTGTTTGATCACGCTGAGCCCGCTGGCGGAGTGCAGGAAGAAGTAGGCCAGCGCGCCTTCGATCACCAACAGCTGGATGATATAGCGCAGGCGGATTTTCTTGCGATTATTGCTGACCAGCAGCGCCAGGGCGATGATCACCACCAGGGCCATAATAAATTGCAGAATTTGTGGCATAAACGGTCCGTACGGTTCACGGGCAGGAAAAAAACACATTTAGCCACAGCATCGCCGTCCTTTCATTACCTTGCGTGATAATTAGAACAAAATACTTATGGCGTGCGGGATATCTTGCCGAATGTCATCCACACGCGCTGCTCGGCAGTTTTTCATAAGCCCCCGAAGTGCCTTAGTGAGCCGTCTTCCATGATGCCTGCCGGCTCGCAGCCTGATGCAACCACCGTCCCGCACGTTCAGGCGCCTGGAATCTGGATCGCAATGGGCGATTTTTCCCGGCGCAAAATGTGGTTTTCTCGGCTAAGGCGGAGAAACATGTTTGGGCAAGGCGCCGCGACTGGCGCGCATTTTCTCAAACCAGGAGGCGAACGATGAATACCGGCATGTTGCTCAGGGCGCTGGCCAACGGCGTTAATCCCGACACCGGCGAGCTGTTGAAACCGGCTTCGGCAGCCTGCGCGCCGGAGGCTATCCGGCTGCTGTTCGCGTTGGCCAATGAGTTCGACGGTGAAGCCGAACTGCAGAAAAAAACGAGGCTGACGCCGGAAGAAAAGCGGCAGAAGAATCTGGCCGAGGGGCGGCCGGCCAATGCCTACTTCCCCTGGCCGGAAGAGGAAAAGCTGCGGCTGCGCGAGAGCCATGCGGCCGGGGCGACGCTGGAAGTGCTGAGCGATGAGTTCGAGCGCTCAACCTGGAGCATTGCGGTGCAGCTGCAGAAAATGGGGTTGATCGGTGAGGAGCAGGCGGCCGCCTATCGCTGATCTGCAACCATAAAAAAGCCCGCGTGGCGCGGGCTTGATGGCGTGCAGAGCGGGATCACTCGATGTTCTGGATCTGCTCGCGCATCTGTTCGATCAGCACCTTCAGCTCGATGGCGGAGGCGGTGACGTCGGCATTGATCGACTTGGAGGCCAGGGTGTTCGATTCGCGGTTGAACTCCTGCATCATAAAGTCGAGGCGGCGGCCGACGGCTTCTTTCTTCTTCAGGATGTTGTGCGTCTCTTTCACGTGCGCTTCCAGGCGGTCCAGCTCTTCGGCGACGTCGATGCGCTGCGCCATCAGCACCAGCTCCTGCTCCAGGCGGGTGTTTTCCAGCTGCACCTGCGCCTCTTCCAGCTTGCTGACCAGACGCTCGCGCTGCCATTGCAGGATGTTCGGCATCTGGGCGCGCACTTTGACCACTTCGGCGCTGACGCCGTCGAGGCGCTGTTCGATCAGCGTTTTCAGCGCGGCGCCTTCGCTTTCGCGTGCGACGATAAAGTCATCCAGCGCGCCGTCCAGCGCCTGCATCAGCTCGGCGCTGATGGCGTCCAGATCCTGCTCCTGCGCGGACATTACGCCCGGCCAGCGCAGCACGTCGATCGGGTTGATTTCCCCTTCGTCGCTCTGCATTTTCACCCAGTTGGCGGCTTCGACCAGCTGTTTGGCCAGTTTTTCGTTCAGGATCAGCGAGCTTTGCGCGCTTGGATCCAGTTCGAAACGCAGGTTGCATTCGACTTTGCCGCGGGTCAGGCGGCCACGGATACGTTCACGGATCACCGGCTCCAGGCTGCGGAATTGTTCCGGCAGGCGGATGTAGGTTTCTAAGTAGCGCTGGTTAACGGAACGCAGCTCCCAGGCTGCGCTGCCCCATTCACCCTTGATTTCACGCCGGGCGTAGGCGGTCATGCTGCGGATCATTGATGCGTACCCGTAATAGGAAAAGATGGGGCGATTATAGCGTCGCGGCTGCGGGCAGGATAGGCATTACGTCACGAAGCCCGTATAATGCGCAGCCAATAGTTGATTTGAAGCCGGAGAGAGCCCATGCGTCCTGCAGGCAGAGCACCACAGCAAGTTCGCCCCCTGACACTGACTCGTCACTATACCAAACACGCTGAAGGTTCAGTGCTGGTTGAGTTTGGCGATACCAAAGTCTTGTGCACCGCCACGGTAGAAGAGGGCGTTCCGCGCTTCCTGAAAGGCCAGGGGCAAGGTTGGATCACCGCCGAGTACGGCATGCTGCCGCGCTCCACCCACAGCCGCAACGCCCGTGAAGCCGCCAAAGGCAAACAGGGTGGCCGCACGCTGGAAATCCAGCGTCTGATCGCCCGCTCGCTGCGCGCCGCGGTGGATCTGAAAAAGCTCGGTGAATTCACCATCACTCTCGACTGCGACGTACTGCAGGCCGACGGCGGTACCCGCACTGCCTCCATCTCCGGCGCCTGCGTGGCGCTGGCCGATGCGCTGAACACCCTGGTGGCTAACGGCAAGCTGAAAGCCAACCCGATGAAGGGGATGGTGGCGGCGGTTTCCGTCGGCATCGTCAATGGCGAAGCGCTGTGCGATCTGGAGTATGTGGAAGATTCCGCGGCGGAAACCGACATGAACGTGGTGATGATGGAAGACGGCCGCATGATTGAAGTGCAGGGCACCGCCGAAGGCGAGCCGTTCAGCCACGATGAGCTGTTGGCGCTATTGGCGCTGGCCCGAGGGGGCATCGAAACCATCTTCCAGGCGCAGAAAGCGGCGCTGGCGGACTGATTTTTCAAGGCGACTGAGAAGTCGCCTTTTTTATGCCCGGCGATCGGGCGGTAGTAATGACAAGACCCAAGCAGATTCAGACGAGGAGAAGCAGTAATGAAAGCCTATCAGCGCCAGTTTATCGAGTTCGCGCTTAACAAGCAGGTATTGAAGTTCGGCGAGTTCACCCTGAAATCCGGCCGCACCAGCCCGTATTTCTTCAACGCCGGCCTGTTTAATACCGGGCGCGATCTTGCGCTGTTGGGGCGCTTCTACGCCGAAGCCCTGATGGATTCCGGCATCGATTTCGACCTGCTGTTTGGCCCGGCCTATAAAGGCATTCCTATCGCCACCACCACGGCGGTGGCGCTGGCGGAACACCATGAGCGCGACGTGCCTTACTGCTTTAACCGCAAGGAAGCCAAAACCCACGGCGAGGGCGGTTCGCTGGTGGGCAGCCCGCTGCAGGGCCGCGTGATGCTGGTGGACGATGTGATCACCGCCGGCACCGCGATCCGTGAGTCGATGGAAATCATCGGCGCCAGCGGCGCTTCGTTGGCGGGTGTGCTGATCTCTCTCGACCGCCAGGAACGCGGCCGCGCGGATATCTCCGCCATCCAGGAAGTGGAACGCGACTATCACTGCAAGGTGATTTCGATCGTGACGCTGAAAGACCTGATTGCCTACCTGGAAGAGAAACCGGAGATGGCGGACCACCTGGCGGCGGTGCGCGCTTACCGCGAGCAGTATGGAGTGTAAATAACAACGCCGGGCATGCCCGGCGTTTTCGTTATTGCAGCTGTGCCGCTAATAGCGGCCAGCGGGCGTCGAATTCCTGCGTGGGGCGATAGCGGAATTCCGAACGCACATAGCGCGACAACATGCCTTCGCAGAAGGCCAGCAGTTGGCTGGCCAGCAGCGTTTCATCGACGATAAAGCCTTTGCCTTCGCGCAATTTGCGCTCTTTCAGCACCTGACGCAGCTGCGCCTCGATGCGCTCGAACAGCTGGTTGATGCGGCCCTGCAGGCGATCCTGTTCAAACATCAGCGCGTGGCCGGTCATGATGCGCGTCAGCCCTGGGTTGCGCTCCGCAAAGCCCAGAATCAGCAGCAAAATCAGGCGCAGACGATTAAACGTCTCTTTCTCGTCCTGCAAGATCAGGTTGATGCGGGTGATCAGGCTGTCTTCGATAAACTCGATCAGACTGTCGAACATCCGTGTCTTGCTGGGGAAATGCCGGTACAGCGCAGCTTCAGAAACACCCACGTTCGCGGCGAGCTTGGCGGTGGTGATGCGTTGGCTGCCGTCGCTGGATTCCAGCATCTGGGCTAACGCCTGCAATATTTCCTCGCGCCGATTCCTTTTCGTCTTTTCTTTTTCTGCCATGTCTGATTAGACCCTTGCTAAAACTTAACTGACGGAAACCCGCGCACCGGCCGCTGCAGAGCAGGCTCTGTGCGGCTTATGTGATAGCTTTTTTACGATGCTGGGGTCAGCGGCCTTAACGGCCTTTTTCCGCGCTGCCTGGTGTGCGCTGCAATTGTCGCGGTAAAACCTTGCCGCAGAGACATCCTTCTCCCCGGAAAGGCAAGGTTCAGGCGACGTTTCCCTGCCGGCCATCGTGCATTGGGTGGCGCTTAGTGGCGCCCCGAGTGGCCGAAGCCGCCTTCGCCGCGTTCGCTGCTGTCGAACTCTTCCACCAGGTTGAATTCGGCCTGCACCACCGGCACGAAGACCATCTGCGCGATACGTTCGCCCGGCTCGATGGTGAAGTGCTTCTGGCCGCGGTTCCACACGGACACCATCAGCTGGCCCTGGTAATCGGAGTCGATCAGGCCGACCAGGTTGCCCAGCACGACGCCGTGTTTATGGCCCAGGCCCGAGCGCGGCAGGATCACCGCCGCCAGGCTGGCGTCGGCGATGTGGATCGCGAGGCCGGTAGGCAGCAGCGTGGTTTCACCCGGCGCCAGCTCCACCGCGCTGTCCAGGCAGGCGCGCAGGTCGAGACCGGCAGAGCCCGGAGTGGCGTAGGTCGGTAGCGGGAAATCCTGACCGATGCGTGGGTCGAGGATCTTAACGTCGATTTTTTTCATCATAACGGCTGACTATCTCGTCTATTAAACGTTGGCCAAGGAGTGCCTTGTCGCTCAGCGCCAGGCGCTTTTCTCCATCCTGCCAAAAAAGGTGCAGGGCATTGGTGTCGCTGTTGAACCCGTGCTCTGCAAGCGAAACATCGTTAGCGCAAATTAAATCCAGCTTCTTACGCGCCAGTTTTTGCCGCGCGTATTCTTCCACATTCTGGGTTTCGGCGGCAAACCCCACGACAAAGGGTCGATTTTTGGTCATCGCCGCCACGCCGGCGACGATATCGGGGTTTTTTACCATCTTGAGGACGATTTCATCACCCTGTTTTTTTATTTTTTCATCGGCGATCCGCTCGGGGCGATAGTCGGCCACGGCGGCGCAGGAGATGAAAATCTGCTGCTGCGCGGCGCGTTGCTGCACCGCCTGCTCCATCTCCAGTGCGCTGGTAACGTCGACTCGGGTGACTGATGGCGGCGTCGGCAAATTGACCGGCCCGGCGATCAGCGTCACCTGCGCGCCGCGAGCGGCGGCTGCGCGGGCAATGGCGAAGCCCATTTTGCCGGAGCTGTGATTGCTGATGAAACGTACCGGATCCAGCGCTTCACGCGTCGGGCCGGCGGTGATCATAACCTGCAAATGTTGCAGATCCTGCGTGACAGAGAAATGGCCGTTCGCCAGCTCGACGATGTCCAGCGGATCCAGCATGCGGCCCGGGCCGACGTCGCCGCAGGCCTGGCTGCCGCTGTCCGGCCCCCAGAGCAGCATGCCGCGCGCCTGCAGCGTTTGCAGGTTGGCCTGCGTGGCGGCGGCGCGATACATCTGCTGGTTCATGGCGGGCGCGGCTGCGATAGGGGCGTCGGTCGCCAGGCAGACGGTGGTCAGCAGATCGTTGGCCATGCCGGCGGCGACGCGCGCCAGCAGATCGGCGGTCGCCGGCGCCAGAATCACCAGATCCGCCCATTTGCCGAGCTCGATGTGGCCCATGGCGGCTTCGGCGGCGGGATCCAACAGATCGTCGGACACCGGATAGCCGGAAACGGCCTGCAGCGTCAGCGGCGTAATGAACGCCTTGGCGGCGTGGGTCATCACCACGCGCACTTCTGCGCCCCTGTCGCGCAGGCGGCGCACCAGCTCTGGGCATTTGTAGGCGGCGATGCCGCCGCTGATGCCAAGCACAATATGTTTGCCGGAAAGTCCCGTCATCATCATTGTCCGATTGAAAGCCGAAAGATGCGCCATTTTAGCATATCCGCCGTTCAGGTGAGCGATTCCGCAATGGCTGCAGGGCGTTACATTGTGCTTTGCGAAACACTTCGCAATGTTATCAAACACCTGTCGAACGCGTCGGGTGGCGCATGGCATGCTGTAGCCCTTTCAGGGAGGAACACGATGAGCAACCCGATTGTGGCGTGCTGGCCGGGCGCGTTGGCGCCGCGTGAAAAGCTGTTGATGCAAGGGGCGGCGTCGTTGTCCGACGCAGAGCTGTTGGCCATTTTCTTGCGCACCGGATTGCCCGGCGTGCACGTGATGCAGCTGGCGGAGCAACTGCTGCGCCGATTCGGCTCGCTTTATCACCTGATGTCGGCCGATCATCAGGCTTTTTGCAGCCAAAAAGGCCTGGGCGACGCCAGCTATACCCAACTGCAGGCGATTGCCGAGCTGGCGCTGCGCTTCTTTTCCAGCCACTTGTCGCAGGAAAATGCCATGCTCAACCCGCGCGTTACCCAGCATTATCTGCAAAGCCTGCTGGCGCATCGCGAGCGAGAGGTCTTTTTGGTATTGTTTTTAGACAATCAGCATCGGGTTATTCGCCATCAGGAGATGTTTGCTGGTACCATCAGCAGCGTCGTCGTCTACCCGAGAGAAATTGTGCGCGAAGCGTTGAAGGCTAATGCCGCCGCGCTGATTCTCGCGCATAATCACCCTTCGGGTAAGGCTGAACCCAGTCATGCCGACCGTTTAATAACGGAACAGGTGGTGAAAGCCTGTCAGTTATTGGAGATCCGAGTGCTTGATCATTTGGTGATCGGTCGGGGTGAATGCGTCTCTTTTGCCGAGCGCGGATGGCTTTAAGCGATTTTTTCGCGATCCTTGTGGGATCTTTAGCTGTTCGGGACTTGAGCACTTACGCTTCAGAGCGTATACTACGCCACCTTTGAGAATCTTGGGTTTGGCGCAAGAGCCTATCTCAGCAGGTTTCTGACCTGATGTGTGGTTTCTACCTGATGACGAGAGTCTCCTCAGTATGAAGTTTGCTGAGATGGGCTCTAAAAGCCTGACGAGGCGGCCATACCCTATACGAAGCTCGAGCTGATTTGATTTTTGGAGAATAGACATGTCCCGAGTCTGCCAAGTTACTGGCAAGCGCCCGGTGAGCGGTAACAACCGTTCCCACGCAATGAACGCGACCAAACGCCGTTTTCTGCCTAACCTGCACTCACACCGTTTTTGGGTTGAGGCTGAGAAGCGCTTTGTAACTCTGCGTGTATCTGCTAAAGGTATGCGTGTTATCGATAAGAAGGGTATTGAGACGGTTCTGGCCGATCTGCGTGCCCGTGGTGAGAAGTATTAAGGAACTGAATCATGGCTAAAGGTGTTCGCGAGAAGATCAAGCTGGTTTCTTCTGCTGGTACTGGTCACTTCTATACCACCACGAAGAACAAGCGTACTAAGCCGGAAAAATTGGAACTGAAGAAATTCGATCCAGTTGTCCGTCAGCACGTAGTATACAAAGAAGCTAAAATTAAATAATTTTAGTGGATTAATGAAAAACCCGGCCTTGGCCGGGTTTTTTGTTTTATAAAGGGTAGAAAACGTCGGAGGGGAAGCCAGATGCCTGAATTACCGGAAGTTGAGACGAGCAGACGCGGTATAGAGCCTTATCTTGTCGGCCACAGCATTCAGTATGCGGTGGTGCGCAATGCGCGCCTGCGCTGGCCGGTTTCCGAGCAGATCCTGACGCTGAGCGATCGGCCGGTGCTCAGCGTGCAGCGCCGGGCCAAATACCTGCTGATCGAGCTGGAGAACGGTTGGATTATCGTGCACCTGGGCATGTCGGGCAGCCTGCGCATGCTGCGCGAGGAAAACGAAGACGAAGCCGGCAAACACGACCACGTCGATCTGGTGATCAGCAACGGCATGATCCTGCGCTATACCGATCCGCGCCGTTTCGGCGCCTGGCTGTGGTGCGAAGACCTGGCGACCAGCAGCGTGTTGGCGCATCTGGGGCCGGAACCGCTGAGCGAAGCGTTCAACGGCGACTACCTGTATGAAAAATCACGCAATAAGCGCACGCTGATCAAACCGTGGCTGATGGATAACAAGTTGGTGGTTGGCGTTGGTAACATTTACGCCAGCGAATCGCTGTTCAGCGCCGGGATCCTGCCCGATCGTCCGGCGGGATCGTTGAGCAAAGCCGAAGCGGAACTGCTGACGAAGACCATCAAGGCGGTGTTGCAGCGCTCTATCGAGCAGGGCGGCACGACATTGCGCGACTTTTTGCAGTCGGACGGCAAACCGGGGTATTTCGCGCAGGAGCTGCAGGTTTACGGGCGGGCGGGAGAACCGTGCCGCGCATGCGGCACGCCGATTGAATCCGCCAAGCACGGGCAGCGCAGCACCTTCTTTTGCCGCCGCTGCCAGCGCTGAGCATCACTCGGCGGCGAGTTTCGCCATCAGCGCCTGGGTGACCACATCGGGCAGGAAAGGCGCGATATCGCCGCCGTGGCGGGCGACCTCCTTCACCAGTGAGGAGGAGATGAACGACCACTCTTCGGAAGGCATCAGAAATACGCTTTCCAGCGTTGGCATCAAGTGACGGTTCATGTTCGCCAGCTGCAATTCGTATTCAAAGTCAGACACCGCACGCAGCCCGCGCACCAGGATATTGGCGTTCTGGTGGGCGGCGAAGTGCGCCATCAGCTCACTGAAGCCCAGCACTTCCACATTGTCCAGATGCGAGGTGACCTGCGTCGCCAACGCCACGCGCTCATCCAGGCTGAACAGCGGTTTTTTGCTCGGGCTGGCGGCGATGGCCAGAATCACGTGATCGAACATCAGTGATGCGCGCGTTACTAAATCCAGGTGGCCGTTGGTCATGGGATCGAAGGTCCCGGGATAGATGGCTTTGCTGGTCATGATTCACTTCTCTGAGTAGTTGCGGCCCAATGCCCATAATGCGGCATATTTATTGAAGGTATATTGCGCGTTGACCACCGCTAACAGCAACCCCTGTTTACCGTCCAGGAAGCCGGCGCGCAGCAGCCAGGTTTTGACGAAGGCGCCGAGCGTGTGGGTCAGGATGGACAGGTAGCCGCAGCGCTTGCCGGCCCGGTGGCGCTGGGTGGCCCACTCTTCGGCATAGCGCAGCTGTTTGCGCTGGAAGGCGAAGAAATCGCGGCAGGTCAGGTGCAGCATATCGCCGCTGAGAGGGATGACTTTGGCGCCGCCGATGTTCAGCGATTCGTGCACCAGATCGTCGTTATAGCGATAGCGTTGGTTGGCGTACAGGCGGTTGACGCGGTCGGGATACCAGCCGCTGTGGCGCATGAAGCGGCCAAGGAACAGGTTGCGGCGCGCGCAGCTGTAGACGGCGCCGTCGTCCGGCGCGTTCAACACCTGTTCGATGGATTGCCGCAGCTCGGGCGTGACGCGTTCGTCGGCGTCGATCATCAAAACGTAGTCATGGCTGGCGTAGCTTTGCGCCAGCTGACGCTGCTTGCCAAACCCTTGCCAGTCGGTGTGGGTGAAGACTTTGGCACCCAGGCTTTCGGCGACGGCGACGCTGTCGTCTTCGCTGCCGGAGTCCAGCACGATGATTTCATCGGCCCACTCGACCGAGCGCAGACAGTCCGGCAACAGCCCGGCTTCGTTTTTGGCGATCATCACCACCGACAGGCTTTTGCGGCTGCTCATTCAGTGACTCCGGGGCGGCAGGTGCGGTTCCAGCAGCTGCAGCAGGCGCTGCAACGCTCCCTGATTCTGATACAACACTTCCACCGCATGGCGGCCGTAGTAGCGCCGGTAGTCTTCGTCGGTCAGTAGGGTTGCCACTTCCTTCACCAGCGAATCGACATCGGTCACGGTGATCAGGCCTTCGGCCTGCGAGAGCTTGGCGCAGATGTCTTTAAAGTTGAAAGTATGCGGGCCCATCAACACCGGGATGGCGTGCGCGGCGGCTTCCAGCGGGTTGTGCCCGCCGCGTTCCACCAGGCTGCCGCCGACAAAGGCCAGATCGGCGATGCCGTACAGCAGCATCAGTTCGCCCATGGTATCGCCGATCACCACCTGGGTGCTGCCGGACGGGATTTCGCCGCTGCTGCGCAGGGTGTAACTGAAGCCGGCCTTCTGCACCAGCTCTTTGGCGGTCGGGAAGCGTTCCGGGTGACGCGGCACCAGGATCAGCAGCAGGTCAGGGTGTTTTTCCAGCAGTTTGCGGTGCGCTTCCAGCAGGATGGTTTCTTCGCCTTCATGGGTGCTGGTGGCGATCCACACCGGGCGGCGCGGCGCCCATTGGCGGCGCAATGTAACGGCGCGGGCGGCCAGCTCCGGGGTGACGGAGATATCGAATTTCAGGCTGCCGGTGACGGCTAGCTGTGAGCGTTTCAGGCCCAGTTCGATAAATCGATCGCCATCTTCCTGGTTCTGTGCGGCGATCAGCGTGATGCGGCGCAGCATATCGCGCATGAATCCGCCAATTTTCTTATAGCCGGCGGCGGATCGCGCCGACAGGCGCGCATTGGCGATCACCAGAGGGATTTGCCGCTGATGCAGCGAGTTGATCAGGTTAGGCCATAGCTCGGTTTCCATGATGATCACCAGCTTGGGATTCACCTGGTCGAGGAAGCGGTTCATGGAACCGGGCAGATCGTAGGGCAGATAGACATGATGCACGTCTTTGCCGAAAGCGGACTGGACGCGTTCTGAACCTGTCGGGGTCATTGTGGTCACAGTTATCGGCAAAGCGGGGTAACGGTGGCGCAGCGCCCGCACCAACGGGATGGCCGCCAGCGTTTCGCCGACGGAGACGGAATGCAGCATGATGCCGCCTGGCACGACTTTCCCGGCGCAGAAGCCATAGCGTTCCGCCCAGCGTTTACGGTAGGCTGGAGCTTTGCGGCTGCGCAGCAGTAAGCGGAGCCAGATCAGGGGTTGGATGAGGTAGAGTAGTACCTGATATAAACGCAGCAACATTCTATCAATTTCATTTATATGGGTTATTCGGAATAGTACCATAACTGGAAGGGAAAGGCGCTAATTTGGTAACCTTGGGTGTCAGTTTCAGACAACCGGCGAGCGATTTCGCCGACAGGCTCGGAATGAAGAATATTTTAATTATTCGCCGCGATAACATCGGCGATCTTGTTTGCACCACGCCCTTGATTGAGGGGGTGAAAATTGCCTATCCGGACGCAAAAGTTTATCTGCTGATCAATAAAGTTAGCCAGGATGTTGTTAAAAACAATCCTCATCTTGAGAAAGTCTTTGTCTATAAAAAGGCCAAGCACAAGGCGAAAAATGAGACCACGTTGGGCGTTTATTTCGAACGCATGATGATCTTCCTGAAGCTGCGCAAAATAAAGTTCGATGCGGTCATTCTGGCCAACCCGGTGCCTTGCAAATACAGCCTGCGTTTAGCGAAAATGGCCGGCGCCACCCATATCATCGGCGCCGATTTGGGCACGAAAGATATTCATCGCCCGTTCCGCAAGGACGATTTCCGCGGCCTCCATCAGGTCGAACACACCTACAGCTATTTATCGGCGATAACCGATCAATCCATTCCTATCCCGCCGGTGCGGGTGTTTCTGGCGCCTGAAGAGCGGCAATTGGCGGCGCAGCGGCGGCAGGAACGTCTGCCGCCGGTCGAACGAGTCTGCGCCGTGCATATCAGCAGCCGCAGCCCGAAAAGGCGCTGGCCGGTTGAGCGCTATGCCGAAATCATCAACCGTCTGGTTGCCGATCCCCACACCGGCGTGCTGATCTTTTGGTCGCCTCAGGGCACGTTGGCACCGGACGACATCGGCGATCAGCAGCGCGCCGAACAGCTGCTGGCGCTGTGTCAAAACGAACGCGTCGCGCTTTATCCGACGGCGTCGGTGCGTGAGCTGTTGGGCGGGTTTGATTTATGCGACCGGGTGCTGTGCAGCGATGGTGGGCAGATGCATCTTGCCGCTGCGTTGAATAAGGACATGGTGGTGTTCTTTGGCGATACCGATAAAGTGTCCTGGCATCCATGGACTGGCCGCCATCATATTTTGCAAAGTGAATCGGGGCACTGTGAAGATGTTTCTGTCGATGAGGTTTGGCAGAAAATGCAGGCGCTCAACTGACGAAGAAAATAAGGCAGGCATCCCCTGCCTTATTTATTTTTTTATTGTTCTTCTTTCAGCTCAATATATTGATGGCAAATAGGCTCAAGCCCATAGCTCAGCAATTGCTGTTGATTTATCTGCGGCGGGTTGGCGTAAACCTCCGCCATTTTTTCTGCCAGCGACGCTTCGTTTAATTCCGCCAGCGCGTTAGCCATGCCGGCTTTTTCCAGAATTTCCGCAGGGCCGCCCGGGCAGCGAGTGCTGACCACCGGTGTGCCGCACAGCAGCGATTCTACCAGTACGTTGCCAAACCCTTCGCTGTCGGAGCTGAGCACCAGCTGCGAGGCATGGCGAATAAACGGGTAGGGATTGCTCTGGAAACCGAGGAACAACACGCGCTCTGCGATGCCCAAGTCTGTCGCCAGACGTTTGACCTTGTCGACTTTGGCGTCGTCACCGGACCCGATCAAGGCCAGCGGTGCCTGAATGCCGGAGAGCGCATAGGCTTTCAACAGGCGGTCATGCCGCTTGGTGGTGTGAAAGCGGCCGACGTGCACCAGATAGTCCTGGCCGGCCAGTTCGCAAGGCGCCGCCGCCTGTTGCTGAATGGCGTCGATGTCGAACGGGTTGTTGATGACCGCCAACCGGCGCGGGCGGATCGGCAAATTCTGCTGCAGATCGCTGCCGACCGCCTGTGAAACGGCGACGATATTTCTTCCCTGGTAAACGTTGGCGATTTTGCGTTGCTTCAGCCAGCGGTCCAGACCCTTGCGGTGACCGAGGTAGGAAGTGGAGAGGATGCCGTGAATGCAGAACCACAGGCGATCCGCGGCCAACCGCTTGCTGCGGCTGACGATGCGATCGGTTTTATGCAGGTTGGAGAACACCAGATCGAACGCGCCGTGTTGGCGCTCGTGTTCGGCTATCGCGCGATCCAGCGCGGCGGCGCGGCGCGACAGCTCGGTCAGCTTGCGCCAGGGGGCACGGCTGCGATCGGCCAGCACCTGATAATCAATGCCCGGTGGAATAGGGTAATTGCAGACGTCGCGCAGCGAGATCAGACTGACGTCGTGTCCTTGTTGCTGCATGCCCTGACACAGGGTCAGCACCACTTTTTCCGCGCCGCCTCCCGGCAGGCCATCGATGATCATCAGAATACGCATAGCTAATCCAGTAACCGGTTATAGAGGGAAATCAGCTGTTCGGACAGATGCGCCGGCGTAGCCGTCATAATGCGCAATCTCGCCGCTTCGCCCATGGATGATCCCAGCGCCTGGCGCGGCAGTGCCCGAATAGCCTCCGTGATGGCCGGTACATCGAGCGCGTCGGTCACGAAGCCGTTCTGGCCTGGGGTGATAAACTCGGCGCCGCCGCAGGTGGTGCTGGTGATAACCGGCAGGCCGCACGACATCGCTTCCAGAATCACATTCGGGAACGGATCGTACAGCGTCGGCAGCAGCAGCGCGTCCGCGGCCTGATAGAACGGCAGGGTCTGCTTCTGCACGCCCATAAAGTGAATGCGATCGCCGCAGCCCAGCGACTGCGCCAGCGCCCGGTAGCGTTTTTCGGCTTTGTCTTTACCGATCACCAGGAGGTGGCTGTCGGTCGCCGCCACGGCGCGGATGGCGGCGGCCAGCCCTTTGCGCTCGAAACCGGAGCCGACGAAGATCAGGCAGTGCGCCTGTTGCGGGATCTGATATTGCTCGCGCAGACGTTGACGCAGGGCCTCGTCGGCGGGCGGGAACTTTTGATTGTCGATGGCGTTATAGATCACCGTGATCTTGTCGGCGGGCATGCCAAAGTCGGCGATGATTTCCTGCTTGATCATCTCGGCGTTGCAGATGACGGCTTTCAGCTCGGGCGCGGCGTACATGGCGCGTTCGGCGCACATCACATAGCGGTGATAGCGATTGGAGAACAGCCACTTGCGGCGCCATTCCGGCAGCAGACGCGCGCGTTGCAGCAGCCAGCGGCGGTGTACGCCGTCGCCGGCGCGATAGATGTCGCAGCCGGGAATGCGCTCGTGGCTTTGCACCAGATCGAAGCGCTCTTTCTGCCACAGCGCCCTGGCTGCCACGGCGAAGCCTCGCTCGCGGCTGATGCGGCCGAGCTTTAACGGGTTACACAGGTGGATATGCCAGTTGGGATTGGCGTCGCCCTGCCATTCGCGAGTGATGACGTTCAGATCGAGATCCTGTTGCTCCAGCGCTTCCAGGGCGCGGGAAACGAAACGTTCGGCTCCGCCGTCCGGGCGATATTTTTGGCGAACGATCGCCAAACGAAATGCTTTCATGCCAGCGTGCTCCGCGCGGCTGCAATCACCGCGTCTGTAGGAATAAGGTCGAGATACCGTTCGTCGGTGCCGGTATCGATGGCGTCCGGGTCGGGCAGTTCGCCGAAGTCGCCGGCCCAGATCACGGCGCCGGTAGCTTGCCATGGCCGCCAGAAAGTCAGCTTGGAAGGGCCGAACAGCGCCACGCACGGCGTTTGCAGCGCGGCGGCCATGTGCATCGGCACCGAATCCACGCCGATAAACAGCTTGGCGTGGTCGATCAGGGCGGCCAGTTGGCGCAGCGTCAGCTGGCCGGCCAACGAGATCACGCCCTGTGGCGGGCAGAGCGCCAAAATGCGCTCGACCATGGCTTGTTCTCTGGCGTCGGGGCCGGAGGTGATCACCAGCTGGTGGCCGTCGGCCTGCAAGGCGGTGAGGGTGGCGGCCATTTTCTCTTCGCTCCAGCATTTGAAGAACCAGCGCGAGGTGGGCTGCACCACAATATAACTGCCGGCGACGCCCTGTTTCTGCAACCGTTGCTCACAAGCCTGCCAATCCTGCGGATCGTAACTCATGGTCACATGTTCATTGAGCGCGGGCAGGTTCAGCGGTGCCAGCAGCGAAAGATTCTGTTCGACGGTATGCAAGTGGGTGTGATTGTCTACCGGCACCAGCTGGGTGTGGCAATGGCGCCACAGCAAGCCGCGGCGTTTGGGGAAATCGAAGCCCAGACGGATACGCGCACCGGTCAGGCGCGTGAGGATGGCGCTGCGCCACTGATCGGCCAGGTTGACCACCAGATCGTAGCGTTGCGCCTTCAGGCGGCGCAGCAGCGCCAGTTCGTGCCCCAGGTGCGCGCGGGCGCCCTGTTTTTTCCATTGACGGTCGATGGCGAAAAGCGTCGACAGTTCCGGATTGCTGGCCAGCATCTCCTGCGTTTCCTGATACAGCAGCACATCGATCTGCGCCTGCGGGTAGTTTTGCCGCAGGCTGCTGATGACCGGCGTGACCAGCAGCATATCGCCGTGATGGCGCAGTTTTATGATCAGAATACGCTGTACGGATGGGGCGGAAGTTGGGGCTGGCGCGTCGTTCATCATGAGTCGCTTTCTGGGAAACCAATCTTTGATTCTAAATGACACGATCGCATGTGGCTACTGTTGCAAGGTTTTCTTGCCTGGCCGTAAAAAAATCGCCGAGCCGGGGACGAATGCGCTTCAACGTTGTCCAAACCAGGCAGCAAAGTCGTTTGCCCTGGCGAAACGGCCTGCGTAACATAGTGCATTCTGTTGATATCAGGCTCGATATTCATGACTAAACCGGCGTTTCTCATCACCATTGATACCGAAGGCGATAATCTGTGGCAAAACCACGATCGCATCGCGACCGAAAACACGCGTTTCTTGCCGCGCTTTCAGGCATTGTGCGAAAAATACGCCTTCAAACCGGTTTATCTCACCAACTATGAAATGGCGGTGGACCCGGCTTATGTCGAGTTCGCGCGCGACGTGATCGCTCGCGGCACGGGTGAAGTGGGCATGCACCTGCATGCCTGGAACAGCCCGCCGCTGACGCCGCTCACCGACGACGACTGGCGCCACAAGCCTTATTTGATCGAGTATCCCGCCGATCAGATCCGCGCCAAGGTCGATCACATGACCAAGCTGCTGGAAGACGCCTTCCAGACCAAAATGCTCAGCCATCGCGCCGGCCGTTGGGCGTTCAACGAATACTATGCCTCGCTGCTGCTGGAATACGGCTATCAGGTGGACTGTTCGGTGACGCCGCGGGTCAACTGGCAGTTTTCGCCGGGCAATCCACAGGGCAACGGCGGCACAGATTACAGCCGGTTCCCGTCGCAGGCCTATTTCATCGATCCGCAGAACATCGCCAAACCGGGCGCTTCGTCGCTGCTGGAAGTGCCGATGAGTATCCAGTACAAGCACTCGGCGCTGATGAATGCCTGCAAGCAGGGCTATGACCGGCTGCGTGGCAAGCGGCGTTCGCCGTCCGTCAACTGGCTGCGGCCGAGTGGCGGCAACGTGGCCAAGATGATAAGCGTGGCCGAGACGTCGTTGGCGCAGGGGCATGACTACGTCGAGTTTATGCTGCACTCCTCCGAGTTTATGCCGGGCGGCAGCCCGACGTTCAAAACCGAGCAGGATATTGAAGGGCTGTACCGCGATCTGGAGCAGCTGTTTGACTGGCTGCAGCAGCGCACGGTGGGCATGACGCTGGCCGAGTATTATCAACTTAAAGCGAATTAAGCACGCACATGTCGAAGAAATGGAAAATCAAGGTTGCCGACTGGTTCTTGCGGCGCTATACGGCGAAGTACGGCCGTTTTCAGGACAAGGCGACGTTCGACGGCGCCCAGCAGTTTGACAATATCGTCATCTATTCCACCACGGCGTTGGGCGACTTCATGTTCAACACGCCGGCACTGCGGGCGATGCGGGAACGCTACCCCAACGCGCACATCACGCTGGTGGTGCACAAGAAAAACCGCGAGCTGGTGGAAAACGGCCGCTATTACGATCGCGTGGTGTATTGGGACAGCAAGATCAAGACGATACGCCCGTTGCTGAAATCGCTGCGCGAACATCAGCCGGATTTGGCGCTGATCCTGCATTCCCATCTGCCTTATGACATCATCAGCGCCGTACTGGCCGGGGCGAAGTACATTATCAGGGATAACTACAGTTCAGGCATTTGCGGGCTGGAGCCTTGGCTAACCAACTACGTCTTCCATTATTACGGCCACTTCGTGCGCCGCAAGCTGGAGCTGATTTCCATTTTGGGCTGCCGCAGCGACGATCCGACGATGGAAATTCCCGTGGACTATCAGCGCGGCGTCAAAAGCAGCGAGCATCCCACCATCGGTTTTCAGCTGGGGGCGTCAACGGAGTCGCGTTGCTGGCCGGTTGCGCACTATGCGCGGCTGGCAGATGAGCTGGTGGCGAAGCACCCAAATGTACGCATCGTGCTGATTGGCGCACCGTTTGACGACGGCAAGGCCAAACAGTTTTTGAGTCTGATCGGCCCGCAAACGCAGGCCTGCGTGGATAACCAGATCGGTAAAACGGGGCTGCAAGGTTTGCTGACGTTGCTCGACAGTTTCCATGTTCTGGTTACCGGCGATACCGGGCCGTTGCATCTGGCGGTGGCGTTGAAGGTGAAAACCATCAGTCTGTTCGTGACCGCCGACTCACGCTCCACCGGGCCGATTCAGGATCCTGAACTGCATCGCATCATTCAGGTGTCTCGTACCGGCTATACGATGCCGCTGGAGGCGGAAAGCCCGATGGGGGTTATCCAGCCGCAGCGGATTTATGACGAGCTGGTCGCGCACGTGCCTTTAGCGCGCTAAAGGCGAGACGACGCATCGGCCGCCCGGCCGATGCGATTAGTGCAGCCTGCGCCCGCGCAGCTTCGAAAGAAAGGTATCCACTCGCGCATAGCGCATCTGGCGGACTTTTTTGCCCGGCACGTCGCTGTTGCGGCAGACAGCGGCGGTGCGGCGCAGGATATGCAGCGTTGCCGGCGCGTAATGGTAATAGCCGTATACCGCCTTCGACATGCTTTTCACCTCGGAAAAGCAGTTGGCCAGCATCAGGGCGGCTAACCGGCGCAGCGGCTCATCCCCGGGATGCTGCGCCACAAAACGCAGCATCTTCTCCATGGCGAACAGCAGATCTTCAATATCTTTGGGTTTGATATTGCGGGTGATGCCCTGGCTGTTGTCCCGATAGAAGTAGAGCTCGCAGTCAAGATGGGCGATGCGGCGAGTTTTGAAATACTGAAAAGGCGTGAAAATCACGTCTTCGTAGCGCCTGCCGTCTTCGAACGCCTCCCCTTCCAGCAGCGTGCGTTTATATACCCGGCTCCAGAGATGCCACATCGAGCGTGCAAACAGCGGTTGCAGGCAGCCGAGCCCCAACTGTGAAAAGTCGTAGGCTGCGGGCTGCGCCGCGCGGTTATCCGCTGTCGACGGATGTTCGGTGAACTTCTGATAATTAAAATCGATCAGGTCATATTCACCGGCGATCAGCAGGGGCCGCAGGATCGCCAGATAGTCGTCGCTCAGCAGATCGTCTCCGTCGAGAAAGGTGATATAGCGCCCGGTGGCCCGCTGTAGGCCGACGTTGCGGGCGTGCGCAATGCCGCCGTTGGCCTGCGAAGTAAGGACCGCGCGCGGATGCCGCCGCTGCGCCAGATAGTGGCTGACCAGCGCCCCTGACGCATCGGTAGAGCCATCGTCGATGATCACCACCTCGATATCGTCGCTAATCTGTACAAATAACGAATCCAGCGCAGCGATAACGAACGCTTCATTATTATAAAACGGCACGATAACGCTGAGCAGCGGTGGCTGTGTCTTCACGCGGTTTGCTCCTGAGCGGAAGGCTGTTTCGCCACGGAGAGCACGGCGGCGATCAGCGCCAGACAGAACATGACGGTGCCTTCCGTGCTGAAGAAGATGACGTCGCTAAGACCGTAAACGAACAGGCTGGCGCTGACGCTCAGCAACAGCGCGTTGCGCTGCGGCCGGAATGAAGAGCAGAACAGGCCGATATACAGCGCCAGCAACAGCAACGTCCCCCAGACCCCCTTGAGCGAGTAGGTTTCCAGCAGCTCGTTGTGCAGGTGCACGTTGATGTAGGGCATGACGCCAGACAGGCGAGGTTGCTGCGCGACCATCGCACGGATCTCCTCGCCGCGCTGTTCGGCGGATTGGCCCCAAGGGGCTTGTGAACCGGTACGCCATGCCAGCGTTTGCATCGACAGCCGGGAAATGATCGAGTTTTCAGTCTGCGGCTGGTCCATCAGGCGCATGTCGGTCTCAAAAGCCTGAATGCGCTCTTCTATCTGCGGTTTAAACACCAGGCCGCAGGCGACGAGCAGCAGCGGTACCGAGGCCACCAATGCGAGCTTGTGTTTCCTGGAAACCAACTGCTTGGTCGCCAGCAGCGACAGGCAGACCGCTACCGGGTAGACCAACATGGCCGCGCGCGTGCCGGTGAGCACCAGCGCAGAAAAGGACAGCAGGAACGCCGCGATGTACAACACCAGGCGGTAGCGGGTGCGCAGCATCAGGATGGCTTGCATCATCACCAGATCGATGGCGGTCATCAGGTAGGCGGCGACCGTAGCGCGATCGAAGTTGAGCTCCACGCGCGGAATATCCAGGCGCAGCCCCTGATAGAGAGAATAACCGTTGATCGCCAGACCGGTGACGAGAGCCACAACGATCAGCAGGCGCTGTACGCACAACCGCTCATTGAGCGCAATCAGTAAGATGAAAGCGGTTGCGAGCTGCAGTTTGCCGGTCGACATATAAGAGCGATAAATATTGATGTAGTCACCCGGCTGTTTGAAGTGATGCATCCAGAGGATGGTTCCCATGCCTACGCTGAACATCAGCGCGGGCAGCAGCAGATTTCTAACGTTGCTGAAGTAGTAGCGCGGGTACAGGCAAACGGCGATAAAGGCGATGTAGCTGGAAACGTAAAACAGATTGCGTCCGGTCGCGGAACCGAAAGGAATGGTGCAAAAAGCGATGGCGCACCCCAGATAGATTAAATAGCTGAAGGCAGGGTGCGGCGTTCTGAGTTTTAGCATCGGGCGTGTTTTCCGGCTCACGTTTCAATTAAGCGATAAAGGATCGCAGCGTGTCGTCGAATTCAACTTTGAACTGAGCATAGTTGAAATGTTCCGCAGGATAGCGCTGCGCATTTCGGCTCAAAGCCTGGTAGGTTTCTCGCTCCAGCAATTTCTCAACGGCATCCGCACAGTCGATATGCGACAGCAGCTTGGGCGCTACCAGGCTGTCGGTCTGCGGATCGTAGACCTCATGCGGGAAGTCGACCTCGATATCGGTGAGTTGCCGGTGTTGTTCGATGGTGACCGACGGCGTCAGGCCAAGGCCGCAGACGCCGTCCCTGACCGCTTCCGGCTGGCCGTCGACCTGCGGGAAGATGACCGGCACGCCGAAATAGAGCGATTCCATGCAGGACAAGCCGAACGGCTCGGTAATCGGCGTGCTCATGTAGATGTGCGTGCGATTGAAGAAACCGGCGACGTCATCCTGATAACCGCTGAAGGTGACGCGATCGCCGAGCTGCAGCCGTGCCGCCAGCGCCTCGAACGCCGCGCGATCCGGCCCTTTGCCGGCCACTTCCAGCGTGACGTCATGCCCGCGCCGCAGCAGTTCCTGCATCATCAATAATGAAACGCTGATGCCTTTCAGGCTGACCAGGCGTGAGGCAGTGCCGATCCTGACAGGCTGCGACAGCGTTTTCGGCGCAGCGTCGATCCCCGCCGGCGTCTTGATGCGGTTGATCACCACGTGATTTGGGCAAGGCAGATTAAAGCGCAGCTCCATCACCCGCTTCGACGCGTGTGAGGCGGAAATGACGCCGTCCAGCATGGCGAAGAAACGCAGCGTCTTTTTATTCTTGGGGTAACGCCAGGAGCAGCCGTGATCGTAGTAAACCAGCTTGCCGCGCTTGGGTTTGGCCGCCAGCCCCGGCACCAGGTCCCAGACGATCACCACGTCGGCGTTCGCCCGTTCAATTTTCCATTTCAGCAAAAATTTGCGCAGGAACTGCGGGCAACGCAACGGCAGCGCATTGATCAGGCGGTTGGCGAAGGTGACGGGCTGATGCGCCGGCAACTGGCGGCGGATCTCTTCGCCAATGTCGCCGCTGATGCACAGGACCTGGTTGCTGCCGTCGGTGGTATCGTTGATGTACTGCAGGAACAGGCGCTCGACGCCGCCCATTTTACCCAGGTTGATAATGTGCAGTTTTTTCATGCTATAACCTTTTGCAACGCCTGCCATGCCGTATCGGCGTCGATTGTCGCCATGCTTTTTTCCGGCGAAATCAGCGAGTGCTGATTTTGCCCGTAACCGCCGATCAGGCCGGGATCGGTCGGCCCGAACAGCGTGATGTTCGGTTTGTCGAGCGCGGCGGTCAAATGGCTGAGCCCGGTGTCGACCGAGATCACACCCCTGGCGCCGGCCAGCACCTCGGCCACCTGCTGCAGGCTGAGTTTCGGCAGCACCTCGACATGTGGAAAACCTTCCGCCAAGCGCAGCGCGCGCTGATGTTCATGCTCTGCGCCCCACGGCAGTTTTATCTTCAGCCCGCTGTCCGCCGCCAGCGCGATCAGCTCACGCCAGTTTTGCTCCGGCCAATGCTTATCGTCACGGGTCGTCGCGTGCAGAAACACCAAATACTGCCCGGCATCGGCCGGCGGGCGGCTGAGAAAGCGTGCGGCGATGGCGTAATCGCCGTAGCTGCCCGGTTTATCGTAGCCGAGGCTTTTGGCGAACAGTTCGCGCGTGCGTTCCACCGCGTGCTGCTGTTTGTCTACCTCATGGCGCACGTTGTAGAACCAGCTGGCGAACGGCTCGCGCGCGCTCTTGCAGTCCGGGCCATGTTTGTTGCCTTTGGCGATGCGCGTGATCAGCGCAGCGCTTTTGATCAGGCCCTGCGCGTCGATCACCACGTCGTAACGGCGTTCTTGCAGCGCGCGCTTGAAGTCGCAGCGCTGTTGCCGAGTATCGTTGCCGAACCAGTTTTTTCGCCAGCGGCGAATGGCCACCGGGATCACGCGATCTACCGCCGGGTGCCAGGTGGGGATTTGGCTGAAGCCTTCTTCCACCACCCAGTCGAAGCGGATATCGGGAATGGCCTGCAGCGCGTCGGTCAGGGCGGGCAGCGTATGCAGCACGTCCCCCATCGAGGAGGTTTTTACAATTAACACCTGCATGACTATTCCTCGCTGGCGACAAGTAACGGCGTCAGCGCATCCAACACTTGCTGCGGCTGAATATCGATCAAACTTTGGTGGTATCCCTGCTCGGCATCGCCCTTACGCACCTTGTGGTAGCCGCTGATCAGGCGAATGACCCGCGCCTTGTCGGAAAGCGGCGGTGTGAAGTCGGGGCTGCTTGGGCCGTACAAGGCTATCAGCGGTTTGTTCAACGCTGCGGCAACGTGCATTAAACCGGAGTCGTTGCTGACCACCGCCCGGCAGGCTGCGATCAGGATAACTGCTTGCTCCAGCTGGGTTTTCCCGGCCAGATTAAGGCAGAAATCGCGCGCGTCTTCCTGCAATGCGGCGCGGATCTGTTCGCCGGCCTCATGGTCTTTTGCCGAACCGAACAGCGCGATTTGATAGCCGCTCTCGATCAGCCGCTGAGCCAGAGCTGCGTAGTGATAGTGCGGCCAGCGCTTGGCGGGGCCGAACTCCGCGCCTGGACAGAAGCCGACGATCGGGCGGCTGTCGGTCAGGTTAAAGGCCGCGGAGGTGTCGGCGATCTCTTCGTCGCTCACCTGCAGCCGCGGCCACAGCAGCGGCTGCGGCAGATCGTCGGCGCGCTGAACGCGGCCTTTGTCATAGGCCAGCGCCACATAGCGCTGTACCATCAGCGGGAAGGCGGTCTTGTCGAGCACGCGGACGTCGTTCAGCAGGCCGTAGCGCATTTCGCCCCGCCAGCCGGTGCGCTGCGGGATATCGGCGAAGAAGGGCACCAGCGCGGATTTGAACGAGTTGGGCAGAACGTAAGCGCGATCGTAACGGTTGGCGCGCAGAGCGCGCCCCAGGCGGCGGCGCTCGCCGAGCCCCAGCGCGCCGTGGCCCAGCGGCATCGCCAGCGCCTGATTGACTTCCGGCATGCGCGCCAGCAACGGGCGGCACCAGGCCGGCGCCATCACATCGATCTCCGCCGACGGGTATTCGGCCTTCAGGGTGCGATAGAGACTTTGCGACATCATCATGTCGCCAACCCAAGAAGGGCCGATAACCAGTATTTTCATACCCAGCGTTAATTCCTTCAGCTTATGCGGTGCGGTTCAACCAGGCCATGTACTCTTTCACGCCTTCGGCGACCGTTTTGAACGGTGCGTCGTAGCCGGCGGCGCGCAGCTTGGTCAGATCGGCCTGGGTGTACGCCTGATAGCGGCCTTTCAGCTTCTCCGGGAACTCGATGTATTCCACAGCGCCTTGCTGGTGGAAGTCCACCACCGCGTCGGCTACCGCCTGGAAGGTTTCCGCTCGGCCGGTGCCGCAGTTGAAGATGCCGGATTTGCCGGTTTCCCAGAACCACAGGTTAACCGCCGCCACGTCGCCGACGTAGATGAAGTCACGCTTGAAGTTTTCGCTGCCGGCGAACAGTTTCGGGTTTTCGCCGCGGTTGATCTGGGTATTCAGGTGGAAGGCGACGCTGGCCATGCTGCCTTTGTGGCCTTCGCGCGGGCCATAAACGTTGAAGTAGCGGAAGCCGCAGATCTGCGAGTCCGCTTCCGGCAGGATCTCGCGCACGTACTGATCGAACAGGAATTTGGAGTAGCCGTAAACGTTGAGCGGCGCTTCATACTCACGCTCTTCGATGAACTCTTCGCGGCCGCCGTAAGTGGCGGCGGAGGAGGCATACAAGAACGGGATTTCGCGATCCAGGCAGTAGTGCAGCAGGTCTTTGGAGTACTGATAGTTATTGTCCATCATGTACTTGCCGTCCCACTCGGTGGTCGCGGAGCAGGCGCCTTCGTGGAACACCGCTTCGATCTCGCCCAGATCGTCGCCGGCCACGATGCTGGCGATAAAGTCTTCTTTATCGATATAGTCGGCGATGTCCAGATCGACCAGGTTGACGAACTTGGTGCCGTCTTTCAGGTTATCCACCACCAGGATATCGCGATATCCCTTGTCGTTCAGTGCCTTAATGATGTTGCTGCCGATCATGCCGGCGCCGCCTGTGACGATAATCATTGGGTTACCCCTGCTAAGCTGCCTGGCGGGGCACGATGCCCCACGCTCAATGGCGGTTATAATAGCATTTCATGCCGCGGCAAACAGCGGAAGGGCTCCGAATATCCCGCATTGCCATTGAAGTCCGCCGTTTGCCGTGATATCTGCTGCAATTTTAATATTCTCTCCCGCGCATTCTCGTCAGTTTGGTTACAAATCAGTAAAATATGCCGCAAATAGCCCAATCCTGGAGATAACCGAATGTCAGCGTCTTTTTATCAGCAGTTGGAACAACAGCTTGCCGCCACGCGCAGTGAAGGGCTGTTCAAGGAAGAACGCATCATCACCTCCGCGCAACAGGCGGATATCGCCGTCGCCGACGGCAGCCATGTGATCAACTTCTGCGCCAATAACTACCTGGGCCTGGCCAACCACCCGGCGCTGATCGCCGCCGCCAAGTCGGGCATGGACAGCCACGGTTTCGGCATGGCGTCGGTACGCTTCATCTGCGGCACCCAGGACAGCCACAAGCAGCTCGAACAGAAACTGGCGGCCTTTTTGGGCATGGAAGACGCGATCCTGTACTCCTCTTGCTTCGACGCCAACGGCGGGCTGTTCGAAACCCTGCTCGGCCCGGAAGACGCCATTATCTCCGATGCGCTGAACCACGCGTCGATCATCGACGGCGTGCGCCTGTGCAAGGCCAAGCGCTATCGCTATGCCAATAACGACATGACCGAGCTGGCCGCGCAGCTGAAGCAGGCCAAAGCCGACGGCGCGCGTCACATCCTGATCGCCACCGACGGCGTCTTCTCGATGGACGGCGTGATCGCCAACCTGAAAGGGGTTTGCGATCTGGCGGACGAATACCAGGCGCTGGTGATGGTGGATGACTCTCACGCGGTGGGCTTTGTCGGCGCCAACGGGCGCGGCACCCATGAATACTGCGAAGTGATGGGCCGCGTCGATATCATCACCGGTACGTTAGGCAAAGCGCTGGGCGGCGCATCTGGCGGCTACACCGCCGCCAAGAAAGAAGTGGTGGAGTGGCTGCGCCAGCGTTCGCGCCCGTACCTGTTCTCCAACTCGCTGGCGCCGGCGATCGTCGCCGCGTCGATCAAAGTGCTGGAACTGCTGGAAGAGGGCGATGCCCTGCGCGATCGCCTGTGGGCCAATGCGCGTCTGTTCCGCGAAAAAATGACCGCCGCCGGCTTCACGTTGGCCGGCGCCGATCACGCCATCATCCCGGTGATGCTGGGTGAGGCGAAGCTGGCGCAGGAATTCGCCAATGCGTTGCTCAAGGAAGGCATCTATGTGACCGGTTTCTTCTATCCGGTGGTGCCGAAAGGCCAGGCGCGCATCCGTACCCAGATGTCCGCCGACCACACCCCGGAGCAAATCGAACGCGCAGTGGCGGCGTTTACACGTATCGGTAAGGATCTTGGCGTTATTGCATAAGGTAAAACCATGAAAGCACTGTCAAAACTGAAAGCGGAAGAAGGGATTTGGATGACCGACGTGCCTCAGCCGGAGCTGGGCCACAACGACATCATGATCAAAATCCGCAAAACCGCGATCTGCGGCACTGATGTGCATATCTACAACTGGGACGAGTGGTCGCAAAAAACCATTCCGGTTCCGATGGTGGTCGGCCATGAATACGTGGGCGAAGTGGTGGCGATCGGTCAGGAAGTCAAAGGCTTCAACATCGGCGATCGCGTGTCCGGCGAAGGGCACATCACCTGCGGCCACTGCCGCAACTGCCGCGGCGGCCGCACGCACCTGTGCCGCAACACCGTCGGCGTGGGCGTGAACCGCCCGGGCAGCTTCGCGGAATACCTGGTGATCCCGGCGTTCAACGCCTTCAAGATCCCGGATAACATCTCCGATGAACTGGCTTCGATCTTTGATCCGTTCGGTAACGCGGTGCATACCGCGCTGTCGTTCGATCTGGTTGGGGAAGACGTGCTGGTGTCCGGCGCCGGCCCGATCGGCATCATGGCGGCGGCGGTGTGCAAACACGTCGGCGCCCGCCATGTGGTGATCACCGACGTTAACGAATACCGTCTGGAACTGGCGCGCAAGATGGGCGTGACACGAGCGGTGAACGTCAGCAAGGAAAACCTCAGCGACGTGATGGCCGAACTGGGCATGACCGAAGGGTTCGACGTCGGCCTGGAAATGTCCGGCGCGCCGCCGGCGTTCCGCACGCTGCTCAATGCGATGAACCACGGCGGGCGCATCGCCATGCTGGGCATTCCGCCTTCGGATATGTCGATCGACTGGAATCAGGTCATCTTCAAAGGGCTGTTTATCAAAGGGATTTACGGCCGCGAAATGTTCGAAACCTGGTACAAGATGGCGGCGCTGATCCAGTCCGGTCTGGATTTGACCCCGATCATCACCCACCGTTTCTCGATCGACGAGTTCCAGCAGGGCTTTGACGCCATGCGCTCCGGCAAATCGGGCAAAGTGGTGCTGAGCTGGGATTGATCTCGGCAGGCGTGAAAAGGGCCGGAATTCCGGCCCTTTTTTTATGCTTGCGGTTTGGTTTGCGTCCAGTGCTGCCAATGACGCTTGATGAAGGTCACCGGCGGCGAGGTGGCAATGCTGTCGGCGATAACGCCCAGCGCGGTGCCGGCGTTGGCTTTTTCCTTCGGCGGTTTGACCTTGCACTGCTTGATGCCGCCGCTGAACGGGTTCTTCGGCTGCGGTTTTTGCGGTTTGACCGGCGGCGGGACGTAGCTGCCACCGCCGTTGCCCTGCGGTTCGTTCAGCAGCGCGCTCGGTTTGACCAGCACGATATCGGCGGGCAGCGACGGCAGCATCTGCTGCAGCACTTTCACCGTCGCGGGGCGCGGGTGGCCGATGGCGATGGCGGAACCGTTGCGCCGCGCCAACTCAACCGCGCGGTTGAACTGGCGGCGGATGTCGGCTTCGTTCGCGGTATCGTCGAGGAACACCCTGCGTTTGATCACTTTCACGCCGGTGCCGGCCGCGGCGCGAGTCGCCTGGCTGCTGCCGATGGTCATGCTGTCGAGGAAGTACAGGCGGTAGCTTTCGAGCGCCTGCATCACTTTCTGCATGCCCGGCAGGCTGGAGGTCATGGCGCTGCCCATGTGGTTGTTCATGCCGACCGCGTAGGGCACGTTGTTCACCGCGTTGCGGATGATGCGCTGGATCTCGTCGCTGCTCATGGAAGGCTGCAGGGTATCGCGTTCCAGCGGCTGCTTGCTGAGCGGCGCCATCGGCATGTGGATCAAGACTTCGCGGCCCTGGCTGTGGGCGCGGGTGGCCATCAGGCGGGCATGCGGCGCGTTGGGCAAGACTGCGACCGAGATCGCCGTCGGCATTTGCAGCACCGCGTTTTCTTCGTGAGGGCGGTAGCCCACGTCATCGATGACGATGGAGAGTTTTCCTGCCTGCGCAGCGTAAACCTGCAGCAGACAGCCGATTAACAAAGCTGTACGGGTTTTGACATAACGCAAATCTATCTTCCCAACCACGGCAGTGGGTTAACCGCCTGTCCCTGACGACGGATTTCGAAATAGAGCGACGGCGTTCCCTGGCCGCCGCTGGTGCCGACCAGAGCGATCGGCTGGCCAGCGCGCACCTGCGCCCCGACGTTGACCAACGCGCTTTGGTTGTAGCCGTACACGCTCATGTCGCCTTTACCGTGTTCGACCACCACCATCAGGCCATAGCCTTGCAGCCAGTCGGCCAGCAGCACGCGGCCATCGGCGACGGCTTTCACTTCGCTGCCTTCGCGGGCTTCGATCACCATGCCTTTCCAGCGTAGCTCGCCCTGCTGCTGCTCGCCAAAGCCGTGCAGCGTGCGGCCGCGCACCGGCCACATCAGCTGGCCGGCCGGACGGCCGAGGCCGCCGGTTCGCGCCATCAGCGAGCGATCGGCTTCGCTAGGTTTGTAGGTGGTGCCGGTTTTCTTCGCCTGCTGTTCCTTGATGCGTACCTGTTCGCGCACCTTGGCCGCTTCACGCGCTTCGCGTTCGGCGCGCGCACGGGCTTCGCGCTCCGCCCGGGCGATCTTGTCGCGCATGCGGGCTTCGTTCTGGCGCAGTTCCACCAGGCGTTGTTGGTCTTTTTCCAGCGAGGCTTCCAGCGCGGTCAGCGTTTTCTTGCGGGCGCCGCGCGCCTGCTCCAGCTTCTGCTGCTGCGTCTGTTGCTCGCTCAGTAAGGATTTTTGCTGGCCCTGTTTGGCCACCAGCGTGGTTTTTTGCTTCGCCAGCTCGGCGCGGGTCTGTTTCAGCTCTTCGATGGTTTTCTGGCGCGCTTCGTTCAGATAACCGAAATAGGCCAGAATACGTTCGCTGCGTTGGCTTTCTTCACCGCTGAGGATCAGCTGCACGGCGCTGTGCTGCCCTTGCCGGAAGGCGGCGTCGAGCTGTTTGGCGAGGAGGTTTTGCTGGGTCGATTGCTGCTTTTGCAGTTTGGCGATCGAGGCGTTCAGGCCGGAAATGTCCTTGCCCAACTGGGTGAGCGTGCCCTGGGTGTCGCGCAACTGGCGGCTGGCCTGGGCGATGGTTTTTTCCTGTTGACGCAGCTGATCCTGCAGCGAGCTGCGCTGCTGTTGCTGCTGCTTCACCGCTTTTTCTTTCTCGGCGATGCTCTGCTGGATGTCTTTCAGCTGGGATTTATTGTCTTCCGCCGCCTGGCCGGCGAGCGGCAACAGCAAGACGCCAGCGCAAAATACGCTGGCGCACATGGCGGTGAACGTCCTTGGCGCGGTGCGTTCAGGCAGCGGCCGGCTGCCTGCGTTTGCGCTTCGGGTTACCCTTGATAGTGCAAAAAACGCCTTCTCCCTCATGGAGAAGGATTATTCCACGATGAACAGCGGCTTACCAGTCATCTCTTGCGGGATTTCCATTCCCATCAGCGTTAACAGGGTTGGCGCGATGTCCGAAAGCTTGCCGCCTTCGACCGCGCGCGCCGGTTTGCCGACGTAAATCAGCGGCACCGGCAGGCTGGTGTGGGCGGTGTGCGCCTGGCCGGTGGCCGGATCGCGCATCTGCTCGGCGTTGCCGTGATCGGCGGTGATCAGCAGTTGGCCGTCGACGTCGCGCACCGCATCAACCACCTGGGCGATGCAGGCGTCCAGCGTTTCCACCGCTTTGACCGCCGCTTCATACACGCCGGTATGCCCCACCATGTCACCGTTCGGGTAGTTGCAGATGATGGCGTCGTATTTGCCGCTGCGGATGGCGCTCAGCAGCTTGTCGGTCAGTTCGGCGGCGCTCATCTCCGGCTGCAGATCGTAGGTGGCGACCTGCGGCGAGTTGACCAGCACGCGGTCTTCGCCCTTGAACGGCGCTTCCACGCCGCCGTTATAGAAGAAGGTGACGTGGGCGTATTTTTCGGTTTCCGAGATGCGCAACTGGGTTTTGTCGTGCTTCATCAGCCATTCGCCGAAGGTGTTGGCCAGCGGCGCCGGCGGATAGGCGCAGGCGGTCGCGATGTCGGCGGCGTATTCGGTCAGCATCACGAAATCGCCGAACTGCACCTGCTTGGCGCGCGGGAAACCGTCGAAATCCGCGTTCACGAAAGCGCGGGTGATCTGGCGCGCGCGGTCGGCGCGGAAGTTCATGAAGATCAACGCGTCGCCGTCCTGCATTGCGGCATCGGCCTCACCGGCGGCGCGGATCACGGTCGGTCTGACGAACTCGTCGTTTTCACCGCGCTGATAAGCGGCCTGCAGGCCGGCGATCGCATCCTCGGCCACGGAATCGCCTTTGGCGGCGGTCAGCAGGTCATAGGCCAGTTGCACGCGATCCCAGCGGTTGTCGCGGTCCATCGCGTAGTAGCGGCCGATCAGCGAGGCGATGCGCCCGACGCCCAACGCGGCGAAGGCGTCGCGGCAGCGTTGCAGCGGGGCTTCGGCGCTGCGCGGCGGCGTGTCGCGCCCGTCAAGGAAGGCATGCAGATAAATGGCTTTGGCGCCGCGTTGAGCGGCCAGCTTGATCATGGCCAGGATGTGCTCGTCATGGCTGTGCACGCCGCCCGGCGACAGCAGGCCCATGATATGCACCGCCTTGCCGGCCGCTACGGCCTTATCGACGGCGGCGGTCAGCACCGGGTTGGTAAAGAAGTCGCCGTCGGCGATCGCTTTGTCCAGCCGGGTCAGATCCTGGTACACGATGCGCCCGGCGCCCAGATTGACGTGGCCGACTTCGGAGTTGCCCATTTGCCCATCGGGCAGGCCGACATCCAGCCCGGAGGCGGCGATCAGCGTATGCGGCTGCTCCTGCCACAGACGATCCATCACCGGGGTGCCGGCGTTCAGGATCGCGTTGTCCTGCCGCTCTTCACGGTGGCCATAACCGTCCAGGATCACCAGGACCATCGGTTTTTTGTTGTTCGACATTGCATTGACCTCTTATGAACTTTTTAAGCTGCGAATAGCCATGCGCCCGCCGCAAGCATGGCTATTCGCCCTCGAAAAACCGGCTGATTTTACACCGCCGCCGGCGATAAATAGCCCAAAGAGATCAAGGTTGCGGCGAATCGCGCGGGCTTTTATGCTCTGACGTCGGGAATTTCTCAGCGCAGCCCGCAGTTTCTACAATCGCGCTTGCTTATTGGCTGTATTTGCCGCACTCGGCAGGTATACTCTGGAACCTTGACTTATTTATCCCTTAACTGACGGGAGTTGTTACACCCCATGCTGCAAGAAATTATGCCATTCGTAAGCAGACACCCTATTCTGAGCCTGGCTTGGATCGCTCTGCTGGTCGCCGTGATCGTCATGACCTTCAAAAGCCGTTTCTCCAAGGTCAAAGAGATCGCCCGTGGTGAAGCCATTCGCCTGATCAACAAAGAAGAAGCCGTGGTGGTCGACACCCGCAGCCGCGACGATTTCCGCCGTGGTCACCTGGCCAACGCCATCAACCTGACCGCCAGCGAAATCAAAAACGGCAGCCTGGGCGAGCTGGAAAAACACAAAGCGCAGCCGATCATCGTCGTGTGCGCCAACGGCACCGCCTCCCGCGAGCCGGCGGAGAACCTGAGCAAGGCCGGTTTTGAAAAGGTGACGATGCTGAAAGACGGCATCGCCGGCTGGAGCGGAGAAAATCTGCCGCTGGTGCGCGGTAAGTAACCGTTTAACCTATTTGAGGTGGCAATCCATGGCTAACATTGATATCTACACCAAAGCGACCTGTCCGTTCTGCCATCGCGCCAAGGCGCTGTTGAACAGCAAGGGCGCGGCGTTTAACGAGATCGCCATCGACGGCGATAACGCCAAGCGCGAAGTGATGATCGAGCGCAGCGGGCGCACCACCGTGCCGCAGATTTTCATCGACGGCCGGCATATCGGCGGCTGCGATGATTTATATGAACTCGATGCTCGCGGCGGCCTGGATCCGCTGCTTTAAGCAGCTTGCCGGTTCACCGAGTGTCAATAAGGACGTTTAACCAAGGGTATTACTCACATGTCAGAACAAAACAGCACCGAAATGGCTTTCCAGATCCAACGTATCTATACCAAGGATATCTCCTTCGAAGCGCCGAACGCGCCGCAGGTTTTCCAGCAGGAATGGCAGCCGGAAGTTAAACTTGATCTGGATACCGCGTCCAGCCAGCTGGCTGACGAAGTGTATGAAGTGGTACTGCGCGTAACCGTGACGGCGACTCTGGGCGAAGAGACTGCGTTCCTGTGCGAAGTGCAGCAGGCGGGCATCTTCTCGGTAGCAGGCATCGAAGGCACGCAGCTGGCGCATTGCCTGGGTGCATACTGCCCGAACATCCTGTTCCCGTATGCGCGCGAGTGCATCACCAGCCTGGTTTCCCGCGGCACCTTCCCGCAGCTGAACCTGGCACCGGTCAACTTTGACGCGCTGTTCATGAACTATCTGCAGCAGCAGGCGGAAGGCGAAGGTGCCGCACCACATCAGGATGCCTGATGAACACCGTCAATGCTTCAATGACTGTTATCGGTGCCGGCTCGTACGGCACCGCATTGGCCATTACGCTGGCGCGTAACGGCCATCCCGTGGTGTTGTGGGGACATAACCCCGCGCAAATTCAAACGTTGCAGCAAGATCGCTGCAATCAGGCGTTTCTGCCTGACGTTCCCTTCCCCGATACCCTGCTGCTCGAAGCCGATTTGGCGCGTGCGCTGGCCGCCAGCCGCGACGTGCTGGTGGTGGTGCCGAGCCACGTGTTCGGCGACGTGCTGCGCCAGCTGAAGCCGCATCTGCGCCCGGATGCCCGCATCGTGTGGGCCACCAAGGGGTTGGAAGCGGAAACCGGCCGCTTGCTGCAGGACGTGGCGCGTGAGGCGTTGGGCGAGGCGATCCCACTGGCGGTGCTCTCCGGGCCGACGTTCGCCAAAGAGCTGGCCGCCGGCCTGCCGACGGCGATCGCGCTGGCGGCGACCGATGCGCAGTTCGCCGACGATCTGCAACAGCTGCTGCACTGCGGCAAGAGTTTCCGCGTCTACAGCAATCCCGACTTCATCGGTGTGCAGCTTGGCGGCGCTGTGAAGAACGTGATCGCCATCGGCGCCGGCATGTCCGACGGCATCGGTTTCGGCGCCAATGCCCGTACCGCGTTGATTACGCGCGGGCTGGCGGAAATGAGCCGTCTGGGTTCTGCGCTGGGCGCCGATCCTTCGACGTTCATGGGCATGGCGGGGCTGGGGGATCTGGTGCTAACCTGCACGGACAACCAGTCGCGCAACCGTCGCTTCGGCATTATGCTGGGGCAGGGTAAAGGCGTGCAGGAAGCGCAGGACAGTATCGGTCAGGTGGTCGAGGGCTATCGCAATACCAAAGAGGTGTTGGCGTTGGCGCAGCGGCACGGTGTGGAAATGCCGATCACCGAACAGATTTATCAGGTGCTTTACTGCCACAAGGACGCCCGCGAAGCGGCGCTGAGCCTGCTGGGGCGAGCCCGAAAGGACGAAAAACCCAGCGCGTGACATAAAACGATATGTCGGGGCAGCGGAATGTTGACCCCGCAAATGACCTGGGCCGCTTCGCGCTACCGTGTGAAGCGGCCCGTTTGGCAAGGTAAAGGGGTATGTGATGTCGTCAGAAGAGTTGGAACAGGTCTGGAACAGCATTAAATCAGAAGCGCGAGCACTGGCTGACTGTGAACCGATGCTGGCCAGCTTTTTCCATGCGACGTTGCTCAAGCACGAGAACCTGGGCAGCGCGCTCAGCTATATGCTGGCCAACAAGCTGGCCACGCCGATCATGCCCGCCATCGCGGTGCGTGAGGTGGTGGAAGAGGCCTACAAGTCTGACAACCAGATGATCGTTTCGGCGGCGCGCGATATCCTCGCGGTGCGCCTGCGCGACCCGGCGGTCGATAAATACTCCACGCCGCTGCTTTACCTGAAAGGGTTCCACGCGCTGCAGGCTTACCGCATCGGCCACTGGCTGTGGCAGCAAGGGCGGCAGGCGCTGGCTATCTACCTGCAAAATCAAATTTCCGTCGCCTTCGGCGTGGACATCCATCCGGCGGCGACCATCGGTTGCGGCATCATGCTCGACCACGCCACCGGCATCGTGATCGGTGAAACGGCGGTGGTGGAGAACAACGTCTCTATCTTGCAATCGGTCACCCTGGGCGGTACCGGTAAAACCAGCGGCGACCGTCACCCGAAAATCCGTGAAGGGGTGATGATTGGCGCAGGCGCCAAAATTCTCGGCAATATCGAAGTGGGCAAGGGCGCGAAGATCGGCGCGGGCTCGGTGGTCTTGCAGGCGATACCGCCGCACACCACCGCCGCCGGCGTGCCGGCGCGCATCGTCGGGCGGCCGGAGAGCGATACGCCGTCGATGGATATGGACCAATACTTCAACGGCACCAACCACGGCTTCGAGTACGGCGACGGCATCTAAGCCGCGCCTGCGGGTCCATTCAGGGGGAGCTTCGGCTCCCCCTGTGTTTTTCAGGCGGCGGTCAGCCCTGTTTCGGGAACGTGACGATGTCGTTGACCATGTCATCGATCGCCGCTTTGACTTCTTGTTCCGTGACTGGCGCACTGTCGTTGTTGACGGTTTTGCCGTAACTCTTGCGCACCACTTCCAGCACCGTTTTACCGCTATCCTGATCGATCAACTGCGCTTCCAGGAACAGCGTGGTGTTTTGCGTCCGGTGGCCAGTGGCGGCCATGGTGCTGGCCACCACGGCCGCTACCGGCACCACTTCATAGAATTTCATATCCTCATCTTCGGCAGACACGGCGGTAATCGCGACTTTGGCTAACAGCACGCGGGAACCTGTCGGGTTATTCAAAACGGTAGTGCGCTCGGCCACCGCTTTTCTCACGCTTTGGTCGGTATAGTTTCTAATTTTGTCCAGCGTTTGTTGGCTGACGCGGGCGGTGGGTTTAGCCGCCGGGTAATAAACCACGGGAGCGACATACACGCCGCGATAATTCGACTCTTTAAAGGTGGGATCGATCCAACGCAGCGTTTTATGGCCGCTTGGCGAGCTGGTTTCCTGTAGCTTGCTGTAGTCCGGCAGGAACCCCGAATATTGATTCGTTTGGGTGACTTTGGACGAGCAGCCCGCCAGCAACAGGCCCGCCGCCAGAACCGCCATGGCAACGCTCAAACGTTGTTTCTTCATATGGTTTCCTATGATGAGTGGTGATTACCCTTACAAAACATAGCGCATTATCTGCGCCTCATCGGGCTTTTTCGGGGCCGGGCGTGCCCTGCTGCGGCCTTTTTTCAGGATCGTGATGCGCCGCCGGTTTTCGCCGCCAGTGCCGGTGATAAGGCGGCGAGCAAGGCGTCCGCGCTGACCAGCGCCTGGCGTTGCTCAGCTTGCCACCGGGGCAACAAGGGCCAGAGATCCGCCTGATGTTCGGCTTGCAGGCACCAAACCTCCCGGTCGTGCCAATCACCGAGGGCGTTCTGCGCCGCTTTCAGGCTCGCCATCGCGGCGGGGGAGAGGGGAAGACTCTGCGGATAGGCTTCAGCCGCGTAACGCAGGCGTTTTATCAGCAGCCGCAGGCGGTGGCGATCGTAGCCGGTATCGGCCAATGCCCGGCACAATTGCCGTTGTTGGCGCTGCAGGCGTCTATTCAGGCGGTGTTCGGCGACGCGTTGCGCGCTGCGGCGAAAGCGGCGCGGCCAGGCGTGCAAAAGCGAGGGAAAGCCGATGAGCTGCGGATGGGCGAGCAGTTGACGGTAGCGGGTCTGAAATTCGCTCTGGCGCACGTTGGCCTGCCAATCGAGGCGATGTCGCGCCAGTTCGGCGATCAGCACCTCGAGATCGCGCAGCGGTGTCGTGAGCCTGCCCAATTCGGCGGCGGCCCGATCGAGCCGGGTTGCGCCTGTTGCAGCCGCAACAGCGCCTCGTTCAGCGCCGGTTCGAGCCGGCGAAGCTGGGTGACAATCTCTGCGACGAAAGCCATGTGCCGTGCCTGGAAAGGATGACTCTTCCAGTATGGCGCGACGTCGCGGATTACGCCTTGATCAGCGCACCGGCATAGTCCAGCTGCCGCCAGGCTTCATACACCACCACCGATACGGCATTCGACAGGTTCATGCTGCGGCTTTGCGCCTGCATCGGGATGCGGATTTTTTGCTGCGCGGGCAGCGCATCGAGGATGTCGGCAGGCAACCCGCGCGTTTCCGGGCCGAACAGCAGGTAGTCGCCGGCCTGGTAGCTGACGGCGCTGTGCGCCGGCGTGCCCTTGGTGGTGAGGGCAAACAGCCGCTGCGGGTTTTCAGCGGCGAGAAAGGCGGCGTAATCGGCATGGCGGCTGACGCGGGTGAACTCATGATAGTCCAGCCCGGCGCGGCGCAGGCGTTTGTCGTCCCACGGGAAACCCAGCGGTTCGATCAGGTGCAGATTAAAGCCGGTATTGGCGCACAGGCGGATGATATTGCCGGTATTGGGTGGAATTTCGGGTTCAAATAAAACGATGTTCAGCATGTTGCAGGCCCCTCGTGAACGAGGGGCGCAGGATAGCAAACTCTTACTGTTCTGTCTTAGACGATAGGCGTTGATGATGCAGCGGCAGCCACAGCACCAGCCGCAGACCGCCAAGTGGGCTGTCTTCGGCCTTCACCCAGCCGCGATGCTGATTGACCGCCGCCTCGACGATAGCCAGGCCAAGGCCGGTGCCGCCGGACTCACGGTCGCGCGCCTCATCGGTGCGGTAGAACGGACGGAAGATCTGCTCGCGGTCTTCGGCGCTGACGCCGGGGCCGTCGTCGTCAACCTGGATAGTCACGCCCTGATTGTCGGCGCTGAACGCCACGGCGATGCGGGTGTGCGAATAACGCAGGGCGTTGCGCACGATGTTTTCCAACGCGCTGTCCAGCGCGCTCGCGTTGCCGAACAGCGTCCACGGACCGGGTGGCGCAGCGATCTCCAGCTGCTTGCCCATCTGTTCGGCTTCGAAACGGGCGTTATCCAGCACGTCGGCCCACAGTTCGTTGGCCTTCAACTGCTCGCGCGCCAGCTCGCCCTTCTGCTGCCCGCGCGACAGCGCCAGCAGATCGTTGATCATCGAATCCAGCCGTTGCGCTTCGGTTTCGATGCGCGCCAGCTCGTGGCCTTCGCCGTGGCGGCGGCGCATCAGCGCGGTGGCCAGCTGCAGGCGAGTCAGCGGCGTGCGCAGCTCGTGCGAGATGTCCGAGATCAAGCGTTGCTGGGCGTTCATCATGCGTTCCAGCGCGCTGACCATCTGGTTGAAGCTGGCGCCGGTGGCCAGAAACTCCTGCGGGCCGGCCTCCAGCTCCGGATGCTGCTTCAGGTTGCCGCGCGCCACGTCATCGGCGGCGTTCTTCAGCTTGCGAGCCGGTTTCGCCAGGCTCCAGGCCAGCCACAGCAGCAGCGGGGCGCTGATCAGCATGGTGACGATCAGCAGCAGCAGCGGCCGGTCGAACATCAGGTTGATGAAATCGGATTGCGGGCTGTTGGCGGGGCGGATCAGGTACAGCTGGTAGTTGTCTTCGCCGTCGCGCACCGCGAACGGCCCGACCAGTTCGACGCGGCCGTACTTTTTCTTCTTCGGATGATCCGAATTGTCGGATTGGCCGATGAAGTTGCGGACGATCTGCATTTCATTGCGCTGCGCGCCGATCACCCGACCTTCGCTGGTGACCAGCAGCAGGCGTTGGCCCGGCGGCGCCCATTTGTCGATGGCGCGGAACAGGCGGCGCCACCACATCAGATCGTTGGCCGGATCGTTTTGCAACTCGGCCTCGACGTGCTGTTCCAGCATCAACCCCTGCCGCTGCTCGCTGTCGAGCAGCGAGGTCATTTGGCGGGAGTCGAGCTTGGGCACCATCAGCACCAGCATTAGCACCAGGGCTAACGTGAACCAGAAAATGGCGAAGATGCGTGCCGTCAAACTGTTGATCATGTTGCAGATACCATCAAATAACCACGCCCGCGCAGGGTTTTGAACCACGGATGCCCGTCTTTGCGATCCGGCAGCTTACGCCGCAGGTTGGAGATATGCATGTCGATGGCGCGATCGAATGGGGTCAGGCGTTTGCCCAGCACTTCCTGGCTCAGCAGTTCGCGCGACACCACCTGGCCGAGATGTTGCGCCAGCAGATACAGCAGGGTGAACTCGGTGCCGGTCAGATCCAGCACCTGGCCGTCGAAGCTGGCCTCCTGGCGGCCGGGGTTCAGCTGCAGGCCATCGACATCCAGCGTCGGGGCGCCGCTGTCGACCTGCTGCTGCTGTTCGCTCCAGTTGGAACGGCGCAGAATGGCGCGAATGCGCGCGACCAGCTCGCGATCGTTGAAGGGTTTCGGCAGGTAATCATCGGCGCCCAGCTCCAGGCCCAACACGCGGTCCAGTTCGCTGCCGCGCGCGGTCAGCATGATGACCGGCGTCTGGTGATGTTGGCGCAGTTCTTTCAGCGTATCGATGCCGTTTTTCTTCGGCATCATGATGTCGAGCAGCAGCAGATCGACGGAGCTGTCCAGCAGCGACAACGCCTGCTCGCCATCGTGCGCGACGACGATATTAAAACCTTCCATTTCAAGCAGTTCTTTTAACAGCGAGGTCAACTCGCGGTCGTCGTCAACTAACAGAATCTTGTTCATTATGATTTACCTCCAGACGCAAAATACGTCATCAACTGTTGCCATTCCATGACTTTACGTAGTTTTACATGCACTGACGCAGGTTTTCAGGTGTGGCGGTACACTGCTCCTCGTTGATTCGCAAAGTGAGAAAGCTTGAGGAGTTGAAATGCGTAAGGTGACCGCATTAGTTATGGCATCACTGCTGGCAATTGGTTCGACCGCTGCCTTCGCTGCCGACACTATACCGGACACAGCCCAACCTCCCGGCAACGACGCGATGACCCGAATACCCGGCCAGCACCATATGTTCGACGGTGTCAGCCTCAGCGAACAGCAGCGCCAGCAAATGCGCGATTTGATGCGCCAGGCCCGGCACGATCTGCCTGGTGTCAATGTAGCTGAAATGGAAGCCATGCATAAACTGGTGACCGCAGAGAAATTTGACGAAGCCGCCGTGTATGCCCAGGCGGAAAAGATGGCCCAACAGCAGGTCAAGCGCCAGGTCGAAATGGCCCGGGTGCGCAACCAAATGTATAACCTGCTGACGCCAGAGCAAAAAAGTGTTTTAGACCAGAAACATCAGCAGCGCATGCAGCAGATGGAGCAACAAATTTCTGGTTTGCAGCAAGCTTCTGCCCAGAAGTGAAGTACGACTGAGTAGTCCCCTGTTTTTCCTTGCCATAGACACCATCCCTGTCTTCCCCGCCATGATGGCGGGGTTTTTTTTATCCGACATTTCGCTATATTGAGCGCCATACCTTTTGACCGGGATCCCTCAATGGAACAGCGCTATGCACGCCTGGTAAAGTCCGCTGCGTTGGCCGCTACCGCGCTGGCGTCGTCGCTGTTGTTGATCAAAATCGTCGCCTGGTACCAGACCGGTTCTGTCAGCCTGCTGGCGGCGCTGGTGGATTCGCTGGTCGATATCGCCGCCTCGCTGACCAACCTGCTGGTGGTGCGCTATTCGCTGCAGCCTGCCGATGCCGAGCACACCTTCGGCCACGGCAAAGCGGAGTCGCTGGCGGCGCTGGCGCAAAGCATGTTTATTTCCGGTTCCGCCCTGTTTCTGTTTCTCACCGGCTTCCAGCATCTGTATGCACCGCAAACGCTGCGCGATCCCGGCGTTGGGATCGTCGTGACGGTGATCGCGTTAGTCAGCACCCTGATGCTGGTCACCTATCAACGCTGGGTGGTCAGAAAAACGCGCAGCCAGGCCGTGCGCGCAGATATGCTGCATTATCAGTCAGATGTCATGATGAATGGTGCTATTCTTATCGCTCTTGGGCTAAGCTGGTACGGCTTCCAGCGGGCGGATGCGCTGTTTGCGCTGGGCATCGGCGTTTACATTCTGTATAGCGCGCTGCGCATGGGTTATGAAGCGGTGCAGTCGCTGTTGGATCGGGCGTTGCCGGATGACGAGCGCCAGGCGATTATCGCCGTGGTTTCCTCCTGGCCCGGGGTGAAAGGCGCACACGATCTGCGCACGCGGCAGTCGGGGCCGACGCGTTTCATCCAGCTGCATCTGGAGATGGACGACACGCTGCCGCTGCGCGAGGCGCACCGGTTAGCCGATCAGGTGGAACAGGCGTTGCGGCACCGTTTTGCGGGGGCGGATGTCATCATTCACCTGGATCCGTGCTCCGTGGTGCCGCCGGGTAGGCAGGGGCATTGGGAGCTATAATCATATAGAGGCATAGCGCAAAGTATTATCATGAATATCTGAGTTAGCTCAGCGTGCCATGCGGTGTTTTAACCGTTATATTGCGTGACTTGAATCAATTCAGCTGGGTGTTTTTGATATAATATCCAGCAATAAGCCATAAAGCTGGTTTTCTGCAGCCGGAGAGGTTTCAAGACGATCGGCGGAGACAGAATTCTTAAGAAATTGCATCTACACAGTTCAGAGGTAGTCATGATCAAGAAAATCGGTGTACTGACGAGCGGCGGTGATTCGCCGGGTATGAACGCTGCAATCCGCGGCGTTGTGCGTTCTGCGCTTTCAGAAGGTCTGGAAGTTTTTGGTATTTACGATGGCTACCTTGGCTTGTACGAAGATCGCATGGAGCAGCTGGATCGCTATAGCGTGTCCGACATGATCAACCGTGGCGGCACCTTCCTTGGTTCGGCCCGCTTCCCGGAGTTCAGGGATGAAAACGTGCGTGCCAAGGCGATTGAAAACCTGAAGAATCGCGGCATCGACGCGCTGGTGGTGATCGGCGGCGACGGTTCCTACATGGGCGCCAAACGCCTGACGGAAGAAGGCTTCCCGTGCATCGGTCTGCCGGGCACCATCGATAACGATGTCGCCGGCACCGACTACACCATCGGTTACTTCACCGCGCTGGAAACCGTGGTGGAAGCGATCGACCGCCTGCGCGATACCTCCTCGTCGCACCAGCGTATCTCCATCGTGGAAGTGATGGGCCGTTACTGCGGCGATCTGACGCTGGCGGCGGCGATTGCCGGCGGCTGCGAATTCATCGTGCTGCCTGAAATCGAATTCAACCGCGAAGATCTGGTGTGCGAAATCAAGGCCGGTATCGCCAAAGGCAAAAAACACGCCATCGTGGCGATCACCGAGCACATCTGCGATATCGATGAGCTGGCGCGCCACATTGAGCAGGAAACCAAGCGTGAAACCCGCGCCACCGTGCTGGGCCACATTCAGCGCGGCGGTTCGCCGGTCGCCTATGACCGCATCCTGGCCTCGCGCATGGGCGCCTACGCCATCGAACTGCTGCTGCAGGGGTACGGCGGCCGCTGCGTCGGTATCCAGAACGAAAAAATGGTGCACCACGACATCATCGACGCGATCGAAAACATGAAGCGTCCGTTCAAGGGCGACTGGCTGGAAACGGCGAAAAAGCTGTACTGATACGCCACTTACCGCACGACAAAAAAGCCTCCGGTCCCGGGGGCTTTTTTATGCTCGCCGGTGACATATTCCAGAATCATCTATCCCAAAATTTTTTATTCTTTAATTGCCGGGAAAGTTTCTGGCAGGCTCTGATGCTAAATCAACCGATTGAGGTTGCGCTTAATTTTCTGGGAGAGCCTGTCGATGCGTAAATGGGGTGTAGGTCTGACATTGGTGCTGTTGGCGTCCGGCGCCATGGCGAAGGATATTCAGTTGCTGAACGTGTCATACGATCCGACGCGTGAGTTCTATCAGGCTTACAACACGGCATTCAGCAAGCACTACCAGGCGGAAACCGGCGACAAGGTGACGGTGCGCCAGTCGCACGGCGGCTCCGGCAAGCAGGCGACGTCGGTGATCAACGGCATCGAGGCCGACGTGGTGACGCTGGCGTTAGCCTATGACGTCGACGCTATCGCCGAACGCGGGCGCATCGAGAAAGACTGGATCAAACGCCTGCCGGACAATTCGGCGCCTTACACCTCGACCATCGTCTTCCTGGTGCGCAAAGGCAACCCGAAACAGATTCATGACTGGCCTGATTTGATCAAGCCGGGCGTGTCGGTGATCACCCCAAACCCGAAAACTTCCGGCGGCGCCCGCTGGAACTACCTGGCCGCCTGGGGCTACGCGTTGCATCACAACAACAACGATAAGGCCAAGGCGCAGGACTTCGTCAAAAACCTGTACAAGAACGTCGAGGTGCTGGATTCCGGCGCGCGCGGCTCGACCAACACCTTCGTTGAGCGCGGCATCGGCGACGTGCTGATCGCCTGGGAAAACGAAGCGCTGCTGGCGGAGAAAGAGCTGGGCAAAGACAAGTTCGAGATTATCACCCCGAGCGAATCGATCCTGGCCGAACCGACGGTGTCGGTGGTGGATAAGGTGGTCGACAAACGCGGTACCCGCGAGGTGGCGACCGCCTACCTGAAATATCTGTATTCGCCGGAAGGGCAGACTATCGCGGCACAGCACTATTACCGCCCGCGCGATGCGGCGGTGGCGGCCAAGTTCGCCGGGCAGTTCCCGCAGCTGAAGCTGTTCACCGTGGATGACACCTTCGGCGGCTGGACCGAAGCGCAGAAGGTGCACTTCGCCACCGGCGGCGTATTCGACGAAATCAGCAAACGCTGATGCCGTTTAAACGGCAATAAAAAACCCCGGCAAGCCGGGGTTTTTTTATGGCAAGCCTAAGGCAATCAGGCTTTTTTCGCTGCGGCAGCGGCTTTGACGATCACGGCGAAAGCGTCGGCTTTCAGCGAGGCGCCGCCAACCAGCGCGCCATCGATGTCCGGCTGGGAGAACAGCTCTGCGGCGTTCTTGTCGTTCACCGAACCGCCGTACTGGATGATGATTTCAGCGGCAACCGCGGCATCGTGCTTGGCGATGTGATCGCGGATAAATTTGTGCACGGCCTGCGCCTGCGCAGGGGTGGCGGATTTGCCGGTACCGATGGCCCAGACCGGCTCATAGGCGATCACGGTGCCTTTCATCGCCGGTGCGCCCAGCGTTTTCAGCACGGCGTCGATCTGGCGCGCGCATACTTCTTCGGTTTTGCCCGCGGCGTTTTCCGCTTCGGTTTCACCGATGCACAGCACCGGGATCAGGCCGGCTTCTTTCAGCACGGCGAATTTCTCGGCGATCACTTCGTCGCTTTCTTTGTGGTAGGTGCGACGCTCGGAGTGGCCGATGATGATGTACTGAGCGCCGACGTCTTTCAGCATGTTGGCGGAAACTTCACCGGTGAAGGCGCCGGACAGGTTAACGTCCACGTTCTGCGCGCCCAGCGCGATGCGGCTGCCGGCCAGCGCGTGCTTGGCCTGATCCAGATACATCACCGGCGGGGCGATGGCGACGCCACAGCCGTCAACGCTGCTCAGCTCATTGCGCAGACCGGCGATCAGTTCGTTGACCATGTGAGTGCTGCCGTTAAGCTTCCAGTTACCCATAACTAATGGATGACGCATGTTTTTTCCTCCAACTAGGGAACGCGAGAGTCGAAATGACAACTGCCGGACCGGCAGTTTACCTGCCCAACAGTATAGAGATCATTAAGCGCGAAGGCTTTGCTTTTCGTCATTAAATGCCGCGCCGTTACGGCTCGGAAAGCGCCAGCTTAATCGGTTCAACCGCGAAGGTTACGCCTTTATCGCCGTTGTCCGAGACGACATAGCGAATGGCGCCGACCTGCTGTTGGTAAAAGCGCGATCCTTTGCCTTTTTCCAGCAGGCTGTTCACCTTGTTCTGGCTTTGTTCCACCGTCAATGCCGGTTCGAACTGGCGCATCAGCGCCGCCATGTAGTTGATGGCGATGGCGCGCGCGGCTTTTTCTTCATTGGCCTGCTGCAGCGGCAGATGCGTGATCTGCAACGTTTTGATTTTGCCGGTGCCTTTCTCCAGCGCGGTGGAGGCATACAGGTTTTCGTTGAGTTTGCTGGCGGCGCGCGTCAGCAGCGGCGAATCGTCTTCGGTGGCCGGAATGGCGCGGAATTCGCCAATTGGCAGCTTAGGGTTGTCGCGATTGTATTTTTCGCGGAATTTGACCACCGTCAGATCGAAGGTCGGCGCCCCGGCCAGCAGGTAAGGTGCGGTCGGTTTCGCTTCGGCGGCGGGCGGTTCGGCCCAGGCGCTGGCGGCGGCCTGCAGCAGGCAGGCGATGGCGAGGGTTTTTCTCAGCATGGCGTATGGCATCAAGGACAAAGATGGCTCCGATTAAAGCGATAACTCGCGGGCCTTGTCAAAGATCCCACGCCATTATCGGTTCGCTGACGAGAAAGCTGTGCGGCGCGCCGCGTTATGCAAGGCGGAAAACTCGGCCCGGCAGCGCCTATGTTACACTGCGGCGCAGAATATGGGCAGGCTTAGAGCGCAGGAATCGATGACGTTACAACAGTGGTGTTTTTCTTTTAAGGGCCGCATCGGGCGGCGCGACTTCTGGATCTGGATGGGGCTGTGGTTGGTGCTGATGGCGGCGGCGTTTACGCTGGCCAATTATCAATTGATCGCCATCCAATCCATCGCCTTCTTTATCGTGGCGCTGCTGTGGCCGACGGCGGCGGTGCTGGTCAAACGTCTGCACGATCGCAACAAGGCCGGCTGGTGGGCGTTGCTGCTGATCCTGGCGTGGATGCTGGCGGCGGGCAACTGGCAAATGCTGGCGCCGATCTGGCAATGGGGCGTCGGGCGTTTCATCCCGACGCTGATTATCGTGATGATGACTATCGATCTGGGCGCCTTCGTCGGCACGCCGGGAGACAATCGGTTCGGCCCGGAAGCCGAACCGGTGAAGTTCCGCTGATCCTCGGGTTACCAGTAGTGCTCGCTGGTGATGTGGCCCGGTTTGCGGCGCAGGTGCTTGCGCATTTGGCGGTGGTCCTTCAGCGTTTGCTGGGTGTCCCGCACCATCTGCGGATTGCCGCACAGCATCACGTGGCTGGTTTCGGCGTCGATGGTCAAGCCGATCGCCGCTTCCAGCCGGCCGTCCTCGATCAGCGCCGGCACGCGGCCGGTCAGTGAGCCGGGTGTTTCTTCACGGCTGACGACGGTCTGGATGCGCAGCTTGCCGTTGTAGCGTTGCTGCAGTTGCTGCATCAGCGGCAGGTAGCTCAGATCGCGCGCGAAACGCGCGGCGTGCACCAGCACCAGGTTGTTAAAGCGCTCCAGGCCGACGCCTTGCTGCAGAATCGATAAATAGGGGCCGATGGCGGTGCCGGTCGCCAGCATCCACAGCGTGTCGCAGTCGGGCACCTCGTCCAGCACGAAGAAGCCGGCGGCTTCTTTGGTCACCATCACGTCCGACCCTGGCCGCAGCTGATTGAGGCGCGGGCTCAGTTTGCCTTCCGGCACCGTCACCAGATAGAACTCCAAGTTGGCGTCATCGGGGGCATTGACGTAGGAGTAGGCGCGTTGCACTCGTTCGCCGTCGATCTCCAGCGCCAGTTTGGCGAATTGCCCGGCGGTGAAAGGATCGATGGGGGCATTGACCACCAGGCTGAACAGCCCGTCGGTCCATTGTTTTACCTGCGTAACCTTGCCGTTTACCCATTCAGCCATACTCTAAAGCTCCCGTGGTCGAATCAAATAAGCACAATGTCGTGAGCCGGAAATGGCGTGCGTGGTGCGCTCTATCCGGTAGTCGTTGCCGAACAGGCGGTGAAACAGCTGCAGCTCGGAATTGCACAGGCTACTGCAGTTGGAACCGGCCACGCCGATCGGACAGTGGTTTTCCACCAACAGCGCACCGTGCGGATGATCGAGCAATTCGGCCATGTAACCGTCATGTTGCCGCAGACGCACCAATCGGGCTAACCGCTCTTGGTGGCTGCGCTCGGCAGACAGCTCTTCGGCATAACGCAGATAAAGCTGCTCTTCGCGCGCGTTCAGCAACGGTTCCACGCCGGCGCCGCCAAACAGCCGCAGCGCGGATGCCCGCAGCCGTTCCTGATCGGCGGCCGCAAAAGCGTGCCCTCGCTCTGTCAGCGACCAGTAGCGCGTCGGGCGGCCGACCTTGCTGCGCGCTTCTTCGTAACAAACCAACTCACGTTTTTCCAGGGATTGCAGATGTTGTCGGATGCCCATCGGCGTGATGTCCAGACGCTCCGCCAGCATTTTGGCCGAGTGCGGGCCGAGAGCCTTTAACTGCAATAAAATCAGCTCAGGTGTTTTCATGAACCAAATCCCTATGGTGTTATTTTATTTCAAGTTGATGAAAATAATTATCGATTAAATGCTAAAGCGCGGCTACTGCAAGGGCGCTATTTTTAACTCCAAAGCGTTAGACGTACAGTTTAATTTACGAGCCTGGTCGGGTTTGCTGCCAGTGTGACCTGGATCAATATCTGCCTGAAACTCGCTAAAAAAATCAGATTTGATTAGTTTATGCCGCCATAGAGGGCTGCTCGCCGTTCTGGCTGCTGCAACGGCCATACCGGGACGCTGTGACGAGTTGAAACGTTAACGAAGATAATGAGAAAACTAGAGAATTTTCACCTGCTGGTGATGCTTATCCTGTTGGTCGCCGTCGGCCAGATGGCGCAAACCATTTATGTTCCCGTTATTGCTGATATCGCCCACGATCTGTCGGTTCGCACCGGCGCCGTGCAACGGGTGATGGCGGCGTATCTGCTGACCTACGGTTTCTCCCAGCTTATTTACGGGCCGATATCGGATCGTATCGGGCGCCGCCCGGTGATCCTGACCGGCATGATGATCTTCCTGGTCGGTGCGCTGGGCGCGCTGCTGTCCACCAACCTGACGATGCTGGTTGCCGCCAGCGCGATTCAGGGCATGGGCACCGGCGTGGCGGGCGTGATGGCGCGCACCATGCCGCGCGATCTGTATGCCGGCACCGCCCTGCGCTACGCCAACAGCCTGTTGAACATGGGGATTTTGGTCAGCCCGCTGCTGGCGCCGGTGATCGGCGGCGCATTGGCGATGGTGTTCGGCTGGCGCGCCTGCTACGCCTTCCTGCTGGCGCTGTGCGCCTGCGTCGCCTTCGCCATGTTCCGCTGGCTGCCGGAAACCCGCCCGGTGCAAACGGAAAAACGTCGCATGCTGGCCAGTTTCCGCCAGCTGCTGGGTGACAGCACCTTCAGCTGCTATCTGGTGATGCTGATCGGCGCGCTGGCGGGGATTGCGGTATTCGAGGCCAGCTGTGGCGTGTTGATGGGTGGCGTGTTGGGGCTGAGTGGGCTGACCGTCAGCATCCTGTTCATTCTGCCGATCCCGGCGGCGTTTTTCGGCGCCTGGTACGCCGGGCGCGACGGCAAGACCTTCCACACGCTGATGTGGCATTCGGTGATTAGCTGCCTGCTGGCGGGGGCGATGATGTGGATCCCGGGCTGGTTCGGCGTGATGAACATCTGGACGCTGATCGTGCCGGCCGCGCTGTTCTTCTTCGGCGCCGGCATGCTGTTCCCGCTGGCGACCACCGGGGCGATGGAGCCGTTCCCTTACCTGGCAGGCGCGGCGGGCGCACTGGTGGGCGGGATGCAGAACATGGGGTCCGGTCTGGCGACCTGGCTTTCCGCCATGTTGCCGCAAACCGGGCAGTTCAGCCTCGGCTTGCTGATGTTCGCGATGGCGCTGCTGATCCTGCTGTGCTGGTGGCCGCTGTCCAATCGTATGCAGCATCAGGGGCATACCGCATAACGACAGGGCGTCATTCGGCGCCCTCATACCGTTGACAAAGGGGAGAAAAAGCGGGGTTTTTCTCCCCTTTGTGGTTATCAGCCGAAAATTAATAAATTGATTTTCCTTGTTTTTTATTCGCTGTTCTCTGCCAACACGGCAAGGGCATGAGGTTTGTCATCAATCATCAGGGCGCCATTCGGCGCCCTGTTTCGTTACAGCAGAAACTCGTGCAGCGCCGGGTCTTTGCGATCCAGATAGTGGGTCGAACGAATACGGCGGATGGTGCGCGACTTGCCGCGGATCAGCAACGTTTCGGTGGTGGCCATGTTGCCCTGGCGGCTGATGCCTTCCAGCAAATCGCCCTTGGTGATGCCGGTGGCGGAGAAGATCACGTTGTCGTTGCGCGCCATCTGATCCAGACGCAGCGCCTGGCCGGCTTCGATACCCATCTCCCGGCAGCGGGTCAGCTCCTGCTCGCCGATGCGGCGGTTCTCGGCGCTGTCGCCTTTCACCTCATGACGCGGCAGCAAACGCGCCTGCATGTCACCGTCCAGCGCGCGGATCACCGCGGCTGAGATCACCCCTTCCGGCGCGCCGCCGATGCCGTACATCACATCGACCTCGCTTTCCGGCATGCAGGTGAGAATGGAGGCCGCTACGTCGCCGTCAGGAATGGCGAATACTCGCACGCCCAGCTGCTGCATCTGCGCGATGACGCCGTCGTGGCGCGGTTTGGCCAATACGATAACAGTCAGCTGCGACAGCGGTTTGCCGAGTCGTTCGGCGACGTTCTGCAGGTTCTCTGCCAATGGCCGGTTGAGATCGATGGCGCCGCGCGCCGCCGGGCCGACCACCAGCTTCTCCATGTACATGTCCGGCGCGTGCAGGAAGGTGCCGCGATCGCCCACCGCCAATACCGCCAGCGCATTGGACTGGCCCATGGCGGTCATGCGGGTGCCTTCGATCGGATCGACCGCGATGTCGACTGCGTCGCCCTGACCGGTACCGACCTGCTCGCCGATATACAACATCGGCGCTTCGTCGATCTCGCCTTCGCCGATCACGATGCGCCCATCGATATCCACTTTGTTGAGCATGATGCGCATGGCGTGGACCGCCGCGCCGTCGGCGGCATTCTTGTCGCCGCGCCCCAGCCATTTGTAGCCCGCCAGCGCGGCGGCTTCGGTAACGCGGGAGAATTCGATGGCTAATTCACGTTTCATGGCAAACCTGTCTGTGAGAAAGGGAGGAAAATATCGACAAAGTCTATCACAGCGCGGTGGCGGCAGGGCGGGGCAAAAAAAAAGCGCCGCCCGCAGGCAGCGCTTGTTGGCGAAACGGCAGCTTCGGGATTACTCGTGATCTTCCCATGCCTGAGCGCGAGCCACCGCTTTTTTCCAGCCGCTGTAGCGGTAGTTGCGTTCGGTGGTTTCGATGCTTGGGCGGAATTCACGCTCAACCACCGCTTTGCTCTTCACTTCATCCAGATCGTTCCAGTAGCCGATGGCCAGGCCCGCCAGGAACGCCGCGCCCAGCGCCGTCGATTCACGCACTTCAGGGCGTTCTACGCGGGTGCCGAGAATATCGGACTGGAACTGCATCAGGAAGTTGTTGGCGACCGCGCCGCCGTCCACGCGCAGCGATTGCAGGCGGGTGTTGGCGTCGGCCTGCATGGCGTCCAGTACGTCACGGGTCTGGAAGGCGATGGATTCCAGCGTGGCGCGGATGATGTGGTTGCTGTTGGCACCACGGGTCAGGCCGAAGATGGCGCCGCGGGCATACGGATCCCAGTAGGGCGCGCCCAGGCCGGTGAAGGCCGGCACCACATAGACGCCGTTGCTGTCTTTCACCTTGGTGGCGAAATATTCGGAGTCGGCGGCGTCGCTGATCAGTTTCAGCTCGTCGCGCAGCCACTGGATAGACGCACCGCCGATGAACACCGCGCCTTCCAGCGCATAGTTCACTTCGCCGCGCGGGCCGCAGGCGATGGTGGTCAGCAGACCGTTTTTCGAGCGCACCGCTTCTTTGCCGGTGTTCATCAGCAGGAAGCAGCCGGTGCCGTAGGTGTTCTTCGCCATGCCCGGTTGAACGCACAGCTGGCCGTACAGTGCCGCCTGCTGGTCGCCGGCGATACCGGCGATAGGAATACGCGTGCCGCCCTTACCGCCGATGTTGGTCTGGCCGTACACTTCGGAGGACGGGCGGACTTTCGGCAGCATGGCGCGCGGGATATCCAGCACTTCCAGCATGCGTTCGTCCCAGTCCAGTTCGTGGATGTTGAACATCATGGTGCGTGAGGCGTTGGTGTAATCGGTGACGTGTACGCGCCCCTGGGTCATTTTCCACACCAGCCAGGTATCCACGGTGCCGAACAGCAGTTCGCCGCGCTTGGCGCGCTCGCGGGCGCCTTCGACGTTGTCCAGGATCCACTTCACCTTGGTGCCGGAGAAGTACGGGTCAACCACCAGGCCGGTGTTGTGACGGATGTACTCTTCCAGGCCGTCGCGCTTGAGCTTCTCGCAGATGTCGGCGGTGCGGCGGCACTGCCAAACGATGGCGTTGTAAATCGGCTTGCCGGTCTCTTTTTCCCAGACGATGGTGGTTTCGCGCTGGTTGGTGATACCGATGCCGGCGATCTGATCGGAATTGATGTCGGCTTTCGCCAGCACTTCTACCAGCGTCGAACTTTGCGACGCCCAGATCTCCATCGGGTCGTGCTCAACCCAGCCGGCCTTTGGATAGATCTGCGGGAATTCGCGCTGCGATACTGCAACGATGTTGGCGTCGTGATCGAGCACGACGGCACGTGAGCTGGTGGTCCCTTGGTCGAGTGCGACAATGTATTTTTTTTCTACAGTCATGGTAATTATCCTGCTGTTGTTAACCGTGTAAAACTGCACCCATCACGCTTTACGCTGCTGGGTCTTGGCGTCGGGCTCTTCTTCCGTCACGCAGACGTCGCACGGCAGGTGGCGGCCAATCAGCGCGCGGTAACCGAAAGCGCCCAGGCCACAGCCGACGATAGGGGCGAAGATCGGCACCAGGAAGTACGGGATGTCGCGTGCGCCGGTGAAGGCGACTTTGCCCCAGCCGGCCAGGTAGGCGAACAGTTTCGGCCCGAAGTCACGCGCCGGGTTCAACGCAAAGCCGGTCAATGGTCCCATGGAGGCGCCGATCACGGCAATCAGAATACCGATCAGCAGCGGCGCCAGCGGGCCGCGCGGAATGCCGTTGCCGTCGTCGGTCAGCGCCAGGATCAGGCACATCAGGATTGCAGCGATCACCATTTCTACCAGGAAGGCCTGGCCGACGGAGATGTGCGCGTTAGGGTAAGTCGAGAAGATGCCGGCCAGTTCGAGGCTTTCGTTGCTGCCGCGCACCATGTGGTGGGCTGCTTCGAAGTCGAAGAACAGATTGTAGTACAGCCCGTAGACCAAGGCCGCGGCGCAGAAGGCGCCGGCGACCTGCGCAATGATATAAGGCACCACTTTGCGCCCGTCGAAGCAGGCGAACAGCCACAGGGCGAGGGTGACCGCCGGGTTGAGATGCGCACCGGAAATCGCGGCGGTCAGATAGATGGCCATGGCGACGCCCAGGCCCCAAATGATGCTGATTTCCCACTGGCCGAAGCTGGCGCCCGCCAGTTTCAGCGCGGCAACGCAGCCTACGCCAAAGAAGATCAGCAGCGCCGTGCCGAGGAACTCGGCGATGCACTGGCCTTTTAATGTCGGACTGGTGGTTTGGCTCATAATGTTGTTGTCCTGCAAAAACGGCGGTTGTTGGTTTATAGGCTCAGTTGGGTAGAGATCTGGCCTATGGGCACAGTTTTTTTCATCTCGTCCAATTTTTGAATAAGGACGTGATGTAAATTTATCGTTAACGAACATAAACGAGAAATAGCGAAATCAAAATGTGTGTGGCGCGTCATAAAATTGAGCGATTTCGCGTCGTTTAGTGTTCTTTCTGAGCCATAAAAGTGTGATCTGACCAGTGGTTTGCTGAGGGTTGTTAACAACTCGCGGCGGCGGCGATGGGGATTTTCAGTTTTTGCTGATGGCGAGGGCAGGAAAATTGCAACAGACTGCGCGATGATCCGGTATGTTGCTAGACAGGCGGAGACTGGCTACTTACAATCGTTTTTAACGAATCGAGACCGGCGCGCCTTTCGTAACGGCGCGCGTCACTGAGCGCGATGCAATATTCGCAGTAGCTGCAGCCGACGTTGCGGCCGCTACTTATAGATGTACGCCTTGCTATCATGAGGGGACTGAAGCATGTCATTTGAAGTATTTGAGAAACTGGAAGCAAAAGTACAGCAGGCGATTGATACCATCACCTTGTTGCAGATGGAAATTGAAGAGCTGAAAGACAAAAACAACTCTCTGTCGCAGGAAGTTCAGGCTGCCTCCGGCAACCACGAAGCGCTGGTGCGCGAAAACCAACAGCTGAAAGAAGAACAGCACGTATGGCAAGATCGCCTGCGCGCGCTGCTGGGCAAAATGGAAGAGGTTTGATTCCTTACGCCATGCAGCAACGAAAAGGGCGCCTGAGGCGCCCTTTTTCATGTCCGAAAATCACTCGATGTCGAGCGGGTCTTCGGAGAGGATGATGCCGGTGTTGTCGGCATACAGGTGGTCGCCTGAGAAGAAGGTGACGCCACCGAAGTTGACGCGGATATCGCTTTCGCCCACGCCTTCGCTTACGGCACCCGCCGGGATCGCCGCCATCGCCTGAATGCCGATGTCGAGCTCTTCCAGATCGTCCACCTGGCGCACCGCGCCGTACACCACGATGCCTTCCCATTCGTTCTGGGCGGCCAGGCGCGCCAGTTCGGCGTTGATCAGCGCCCGGCGTACCGAACCGCCGCCGTCGACCAACAGCACGCGGCCGCGGCCGTTTTCTTCAAGCAGATCGAACAACAGGCCGTTATCCTCAAAGCATTTCACCGTGGTGATCTGCCCGCCAAATGAAGTACGCCCGCCAAAATTGGAGAACAGAGGTTCAACAACGTTCACCTCTTCATGATAGATGTCGCAAAGTTCGGAAGTATCGTATTTCATAGGATTTTACGTCTGTTTGCCGCTGGAATGTTCAGTATATCCCTTTATTCGCCCTGTTGGCAAAATCATCAGTTTTTAACTGAGCGCCACGCCGATGGCGAACAGCAGGTTGGCCAGCAACGCCGCCTTGACCATATGCTCCAGCATCGGCCGCATGCCGACCGGCGTCGGATCGCGCAGCACGCGCAGGCCGTGGCGCGCCAGCAGCGGGATCGCCAGCACGAACAGCCAACCCCACGGGCTGTGGAGGTTGAACAGCGTGAACAGCGCGAAACACAGCACCGCGCCGCTGAGCAGCAGGGCGTGGTAAATGCGCGCCTTGTGCGGGCCGAGACGCACCGCCAGCGTATTCTTGCCGTTTTCGCGATCGCTTTCGATATCGCGCAGATTGTTGATGTTGAGTACCGCCGTCGCCAGCAGGCCGCAGGCGGTGGCGGGCAGCATCACGACGCTGTCGAAGGTGTGCGTCTGCAGATAGTAGGTGCCTGCCACGCTCAGCCAGCCGAAGAACACCAGCACCGAGATGTCGCCCAGCCCCAAATACCCGTAGGGTTTGTTGCCGACGGTGTAGGTGATGGCCGCCACGATGGACAGCCCGCCCAGCACCAGGAAACCCACCACGTCGCTGGGTTGCTCACAGGCGACGGCGATCAGCGAACAGCCGGCGAGGGCGATCAGCACCACCGTCACTACCAGCGCCCGTTTCATCTGCGCCTGGGTGATCATGCCTTTCTGCATGCCGCGCAATGGCCCGATGCGATCTTCTTTGTCGCTGCCTTTGACCGCATCGCCGTAGTCGTTCGCCAGGTTGGAGAGGATCTGCAGCAGGCCGGCGGTCAACAGCGCCAGCAGCGCTACTTCCGGTTTCAGGCTACCGTGCCAGGCGGCGATTGCCGAGCCGACCACGATGGAGGCAAAGGCCAGCGGCAGGGTGCGGGGGCGTAGACTTTCCAGCCAGGCGGAAATCGGGGTGGTGGAGGTTGATGAGCTCATGTTTCGCTTCTGTGTCCGTTAGAAATAATTGTGGGAGGCAATGCCTCCCACACAGATGACTGACAAGACAATGATTGAGCGATTATAGGATAAAACGACTCAAATCTTCATCCGCCACCAGTTCATCCAGATGACTGCGCACGTAATCCGCATCAATTGTAATGGATTGGCCATTAATTTCACTCGCATCGTAGGAAATATCTTCCATCAGACGCTCCAGCACGGTGTGCAGACGACGCGCGCCGATGTTCTCGGTGCTTTCGTTGACCTGCCACGCGGCTTCGGCGATGCGGCGGATGCCGTCGGCGGTGAACTCGATGTTGACGCCTTCGGTGCCCATCAGCGCTTTGTACTGCTCGGTCAGCGACGCGCTCGGCTCGGTCAGGATGCGCTCGAAGTCTTCGGTGGTCAGCGCCTGCAGCTCAACGCGGATCGGCAGACGGCCCTGCAGTTCCGGGATCAGATCCGACGGATTGGCGGTCTGGAACGCGCCGGAAGCGATGAACAGGATGTGGTCGGTCTTCACCATGCCGTGCTTGGTGGACACGGTGCAGCCTTCCACCAGCGGCAGCAGATCGCGCTGCACGCCTTCGCGCGAGACATCCGGACCGGAGCTTTGGCCGCCGCGCTTACAGATTTTGTCGATCTCATCGATAAACACGATGCCGTGCTGCTCAACCGCTTCGATCGCCTGCTCTTTCAGCTCTTCCGGATTCACCAGCTTGGCGGCTTCTTCTTCCACCAGCAGCTTGAAGGCTTCTTTGATCTTCAGCTTGCGCGGTTTTTGCTTCTGGCCGCCGAGGTTCTGGAACATCGACTGCAGCTGGTTGGTCATCTCTTCCATGCCAGGAGGCGCCATGATTTCCACGCCCATCGGCGCGGCGGCCAGATCGATTTCGATCTCTTTGTCATCCAACTGGCCTTCGCGCAGTTTCTTGCGGAATGCCTGGCGGGCGGCGGACGGTTCCTGATTTTCTTCCGGCTGGCCCCAGTTATTTTTGGCCGGCGGGATCAGCACGTCGAGAATGCGCTCTTCGGCCAACTCTTCGGCGCGGGTGCGGTTTTTCTCGATCGACTGCATGCGCACCATTTTGATGGCGGCATCGGTCAGATCGCGGATGATAGAGTCCACTTCTTTGCCCACATAGCCCACTTCGGTGAACTTGGTGGCTTCAACCTTGATGAACGGCGCGTTGGCCAGCTTCGCCAGACGGCGGGCGATTTCGGTTTTACCGACGCCGGTCGGGCCGATCATCAGAATGTTTTTCGGGGTCACTTCGTGACGCAGCATCTCGTTGAGCTGCATCCGGCGCCAGCGGTTGCGCAGGGCAATGGCGACAGCGCGTTTGGCCTTGTTTTGGCCAATGATATAGCTGTCCAGTTCGCTGACGATCTCGCGCGGGGTCATTTCAGACATGGTATTCGATCCTTACGCTTTGGAAGGCAATTCTTCAATGGTGTGGAAATGGTTGGTGTAAATACAGATGTCGCCGGCGATGTTGAGAGATTTCTCAACGATGTCGCGGGCGCTCAGTTCGGTATTTTCCAACATGGCGCGGGCGGCAGCCTGGGCGTACGGGCCGCCGGAGCCGATGGCGATCAGATCGTTTTCCGGCTGCACCACATCGCCGTTGCCGGTGATGATCAGCGAGGCGGTTTCATCGGCGACCGCCAGCAGCGCTTCGAGCTTGCGCAGCATGCGGTCGGTGCGCCAGTCTTTCGCCAGCTCGACGGCGGCTTTCACCAGGTGGCCCTGATGCATTTCCAGTTTGCGTTCAAACAGTTCAAACAGCGTGAAGGCGTCAGCGGTGCCACCGGCGAAACCGGCGATCACTTTGTCGTTATACAGGCGACGCACTTTCTTGACGTTACCCTTCATCACCGTATTACCCAGGGTTGCCTGGCCATCACCACCGATGACGACCTGGCCGTTGCGGCGTACGCTTACAATTGTTGTCACGAGCAGACCCTCGTTAAAGACGGAAAGAAGTCCCCGCAGCGCCTGCTTTCACAGACGCTACGAGGCATATTGAGAGTATAGATGGGGGGGGATTGACGCTTTTCAACCCCCAACGGAGAGGGGAATGCAACTCGACATGCCGACGCCCTTCAGGCGCGAAAGGGTTTTGTCCGCTGCGGCGCGGCTGCTGTAGGGGCCGAGCACTACGCGATTCCAGCCGCCGCCGGCGGTGATGCGGCTCTCGATGCCCTCGAACGCCAGGCGCGCCCGCACGGATTCAGCCTGATCGGTGGCGCGGAACGAACCGCATTGCACCATCCACTTCTGTTTCGATTCCGGCTTGGTTTCCTGCTTGGCCGTTTCCTGTTTCACTTCCGGTTTGGGCTCCGGCTTCGGTTGCGGCTTCGGCTCAGGCTGTTTCACCTGCACCGGTTGCTGGGTGGCCGGCTTCGGCTGCTGGTGCTGCTGCACCGGCGCGGTGGTGGCCCCGTTGTTGAACGGGTTGCGCGGCGGCTGAGTGACCTGCTGCTGTTGCTGTACCGGCTGCTGCTGCATTTGCGGTTGTTGCATCTGCTGCTGGCGGTTGCTGCGCGCATTGGCCTGGCCCGGATCGTTATACGGCACTTCATTCAGCTGCGTCGGACGCTGCTGCATGTCGGCCTGCATTTGTTCCAGCAACTGCCGCTGTTCGGCGGTCAGCTGAGTTTTGGAATTGAGCTCGCCGCCGGCCGTCGGTTCGGTCGGGGTTTGCACGCCGATCTGTCGGTTTTCCAGCTCTTTGATATAGCGCCAGCGCTCTTCCGGCTTCGGCGGCAGGCCGTTGCCCGGGCGTGTGGTGTGCGCAGGCAACAACGGCGCGTCTTCCGGCTTGTTGTGCGTAATGAAATAGAGGCCACCGACAAAGACAACCAGCAACGCGACGGCTAACGCCAGCACGGTTTTGGAAACCTTCGGAGAACTGCGTTTTTTACGGCTGGGGGTTTTGCGCTTAGCTCCTGCTGCGCGCCCACGGCTTACATAGTCTTTTTGTGCCACTATTATTCCGCTGTGTCCTGATGAGAGGATAAGTCCGTCATGTTACTGAACCCTAAAATATTTGACTAGCGTTTCGGGGCAGCGGTGCTGCCTCTCATAATCAATTCACTGTCCAATAGCCGGGAGCCGCTGGCCACCGTCTGGCCGTTCAACTGCTCCAGCAGCAGCAACATCGCCTGCTGGCCGATCTGGAAGCGCGGCTGCGCCACCGTGGTCAGCGGCGGATCGCAATACTGCGCCAGCTTGAGGTCGTCAAAGCCGACGATCGACAGATCCTGCGGTACCCGCAGCCCCATTTTCTTCGCCTGGGACAGCACGCCGATCGCCATGACGTCGCTGTGGCAGAACACCGCCGTCGGCGGTTTCGGCTGAGCCATCAGCGCCGTCAGCGCTTGCGCGCCGGCTTCGTAGGTAAAATCACCCCGGGTAATATAGCTGCTTTCGACGGTAATGCCATTACGACGTAGCGCTTGAACATAACCCTGCAGCCGATAATGGCTCAGCGGCATCTGTTCCGGCCCGGCGACGCAGGCGATCTGCCGGTGGCCCAATTGATGCAAATAATGCACGGCTTCAAAGGCGGCGGTCAGGTTATCGATGTGCACCGTCGGCAGTTCCAGCTCAGGGGCAAACTCGTTGGCCATCACCATCGGCGGGAGGTTACGCTGCTCTTCCTTGCTGGCGTCAAACGGCAGGTTGGAGCCCAGCAGCAGCATACCGTCGATCTGTTTGGTGATGATCAGATTGACGAAGGTGCGCTCTTGCTGATTTTGCTGCGCGCAGTCGCCGATCAGCACCAGATAACCTTGTTGGGCCGCGGTCTGTTCGATCCCCTGGATCACATCGGCGAAAAACGGATCGCAGATGTCGGGCACGATCACCAGGATGGTGCGAGATTCGTTGCGTTTGATATTGCGTGACAGAGCATGAGGAGAATAACCCACGGCCAGCACGGCCTGTTCCACTTTCTGGCGCGTTGGCGTTGACACCTTTTCCGGGTTCATCAGCGCACGCGATACGGTAGCCGTTGAAACGCCCGCCATTTCGGCGACGTCTTTCATGGTCGCCATGGATAACTCTTTCTTGTGTTCCAACGCCTTTCTCCTTGCGTCAGCCCCATGCCGACGCCACTACTGCTGTTTGCTCACAATGTCCGGCATGCGGTGGCGAGATTGTTGTCATTGAGCGCCACTCGCGTTCGGGCACTCCGTCGCGCTGCGATGTGGCGACAAAATTTGCCCTCGCAGACATTCTAAACAGAATACGCCCCGCCTTTGTTACCTAATTTGCATAAAAAATGTGACCTGAGAAGGTTTTTTAGCGTTCGCTCGCAATTTCAAGGGTAAACGTTTGCACTGCGGCAGCTAAATCGGACTTTTCCGGGATCAGCTGTCGATCGGATCGACATCCAGCGTCCATTTCACCTTGCGCGTTTGCGGCAGGGTGCCGATCAGCGGCAGCGAGCTTTTCATCAGCTGTTGCAGGACGCGCCGCGTCGGGTGCTGCAGCAGCAGCTGCCAGCGGAAACGGCCGCCGCGTTTGGACTGCAGCGCCGGCACCGGGCCCATCACCCACAGCGAATCGTCCTTCAGCGGGCTGGCTTCCAACAGATTGCGTAGCTGCTGCAGGAACAGCGGGGCCTGTTGGTTATCGTGATCTTCGGCGCGCACGATGATGTGGCTGGTGTAGGGCGGCAGAAACACGCTGTTGCGCTCCGCCAGCGTCTGTTTGGCGAAGGCGTCGTAACCTTGTTGCAGCAGCACTTGCAATAACGGGTGCTCCGGGTGGTGGGTTTGCAGCAGCACTTCACCCTGTTTGCCCGCTCGCCCCGCGCGCCCGGAGACCTGGGTATAGAGCTGAGCGAAACGCTCGGCGGAGCGGAAGTCGGCGGAGAACAGCGCGCCGTCCACGTCCAGCAACGCCACCAGCGTGACGTCGGGAAAATGGTGGCCCTTGGCCAGCATTTGCGTGCCGATCAGAATGCGCGCTTCGCCGCGATGAATATCCGCCAGGTGTTGCTCCAGCGCCCCTTTGCGGCTGGTGGTGTCGCGATCGATGCGGGTGATCGGCGTGTCGGGGAACAGCGGCGCCAGCTCCTGCTCCAGCTGTTCGGTGCCGACGCCGACCGATACCAGGTGGGTGGAGCCGCACTGCGGGCATTGGTGCGGCACCGGTCGCTGGCTGTCGCAGTGGTGACAGCGCAGCTGGCGCTGATGCTGGTGGAAGGTGTAGTAGTGATCGCAGCGCTGGCACTCGGCGATCCAGCCGCACTCGTGGCACAGCAGCGCCGGGGCGTAACCGCGGCGGTTGAGGAACAGCATCACCTGATTGCCGGCTTTTAAATGGTGTTGCATGCTTTTCAACAGCGGCTGCGACAGGCCGACCTTCAGCGGCAACCCTTTCAGATCGATCAGGTGCTGCGCCGCCGGTTTGGCGTTGCCCGCGCGTTGGGTGAGCTTCAACTGGCGATATTTGCCCAGCTGCACGTTGTGCAGCGTTTCCAGTGCCGGCGTGGCGGAGCCCATCACCATCGGGATGTCCTCTTCCCGGGCGCGAAACACCGCCAGATCGCGGGCATGGTAGCGCCAGCCTTCCTGCTGTTTATAAGAGCTGTCGTGCTCTTCGTCGATGATGATTACGCCCAGTTGCCGGAACGGCGTGAACAGCGCCGAGCGGGTGCCGATGACGATCGCGGCTTCGCCGCTGCGCGCGCGCAGCCAAACCGCCAGCCGTTCGCTGTCGTTCAGCCCGGAGTGCAGCACGTCCACCGGCGCGTTGAAGCGCTCGCGAAAGCGGGCGATGGTTTGCGGCGTCAGGCCGATTTCCGGCACCAGCACCAGCGCCTGCCGGCCTTTGGCCAACACGTTCTCCAGCACGCTGAGATACACCTCGGTCTTGCCGGAGCCGGTGACCCCGGCCAGCAGCCAGGCGGCGAACTGCTCATCCTCGCTTCTGATCGCCCCGACGGCGGTGGCCTGTTCGGTATTCAGCCGCAGCCGCTCGCCAAGCACCGCGAAATTGGGGCGCCAGTCCTGCGTGGCCGCGACCTGAGCACGCAGGTCGATCAGCCCTTTGGCGCGTAGCGCCTGTAGAGCGCTTTCCGTCAGCTCAAGCTGGCTGACCTGATGGCGATAGACCGGGCGTTGCAACAGCGCCGCCAGCGCCTGCTGCTGTTTCGGCGCGCGTTTCAGGCTTTCGGGCGGCGTGGCGCGCCCCTCTTCGGTGGCGAACCACTGCCACAGCGGCGCGGCCTCGGCCGGTTTGCCTTGGCGCAGCAGGATCGGCAGCGCATGGAACAGCACTTCGCCGATGGGATAGTGGTAGTAATCGCTGGCCCAGCGCAGGATGCGCCACAGGCTGGGAGAGAACAGCGACTCGGTGTCGATCACGCTGTCGATCGGTTTGAGCTTGTCCAGCGGCAGTTCGCTGGTGTCGCTGCAGCCGGTGACGATGCCGATTGCATGCTGCTTGCCCCAGGGCACACCCACGCGCGCGCCGGCCACCGGCTGCATGCCGGGCGGCAGCAGATAGTCGAAGGTGCGGGCGAGGGGGACCGGCAAAGCAACGTGTACGACGGGCATGATCTCATCCAAATTGAAAAAAAGTGGGCATCAGTTTACACGGCGCATCGGCAAATGTACGGTTCCGATTGCGCGCCCCGGCTAATGCTGTATAATTTGCCGCCTTTGGTATAATTCGATACCAAAATTCTATTATCAACCACGTGTGGTGTCTGGCGAAACAGGGCTGGATAGCGACACGGCCTTAACTGAGGTTTCCCATGAAACAAGGTATCCACCCAAAATACGAAGAAGTTACTGCTAACTGCTCTTGCGGTAACGTGATGAAGATCCGCTCCACCGTGGGCCACGATCTGAACCTGGACGTTTGTGGCGCATGCCACCCGTTCTACACTGGCAAGCAGCGTGACGTTGCTACCGGTGGCCGCGTTGACCGCTTCAACAAGCGTTTCAGCGTACCAGGCGCTAAGAAATAAGATTTCTTATCGACCGATGAAAAAGGCGCCCTGGGCGCCTTTTTTCTTTTCTGCCGCCGGCGTTCGCCGGGCGGTTCTCAATATTCCCAGGTATCGGGATCGACACCCAGTTCGCGCATCAACGCTTTTGCGGCTTCCGGGATTTCATCGCTGCGCTCTTTGCGCAGGTCTTCATCGTTCGGCAGCGGCTGGCCGGTAAAGGCATGCAGAAACGCTTCGCACAGCAGTTCGCTGTTGGTGGCGTGGCGCAGGTTGTTCACCTGGCGACGGGTCCGTTCGTCGGTAAGGATTTTTAGGACCTTCAGCGGAATGGATACCGTGATCTTTTTGACTTGCTCGCTTTTTTTACCGTGTTCAGCGTAAGGGCTGACATACTCGCCGTTCCACTCAGCCATGGGACACCTTAACTTTGTCAGAAAAATTACAAAATTCTAAAAACCGGCCAATTATGCCCGATCTTCACTGTTCTCACTAAATAAATGTCAATTTTACGCGACCAGGGTCACTGAATGCCCCGCTTCGGCCAGGCATTGCCGCTTAACATCTTATCGTCATGTCATATCGGCATAATTTTAGCGGGTATTGCGTCATTGCTCAATCTATACGCAAAGAAGTTTAGATGTCCAGATGTATTGACGTCTATCAATCCTGCGATTACTCTTTAGGCCTCATCCACCGAACCGAGAGCCGAGCGAGCCCATGACGCGTAAACCAGCCACGATTGCCGTACGCAGCGGCCTGAACGACGACGAACAGTACGGCTGCGTTGTCCCGCCGATTCATTTGTCCAGCACCTATAACTTTACCGACTTCAACCAACCCCGAGCCCATGACTACTCGCGCCGCGGCAACCCGACGCGCGACGTAGTGCAGCGCGCGTTGGCGGAGCTGGAAGGCGGCGCCGGCGCGGTGATGACCGGCAGCGGGATGTCGGCGATCCATCTGGTGACCACCGTGTTGTTGAAGCCCGGCGATCTGCTGGTGGCGCCGCACGACTGCTACGGCGGCAGCTATCGGCTGTTCGACAGCCTGAGCAAGCGCGGCGCCTATCGCGTGCTGTTCGTCGATCAGGGTAATGAAGAAGCCCTGCAGCAGGCGCTGGCGCAAAAGCCGAAGCTGGTGCTGATAGAAAGCCCCAGCAATCCGCTGCTGCGGGTGGTGGACATCGCGGCGATCTGCGCTGCCGCGCATGCGGCGGGCGCGTTGACGGTGGTGGACAACACCTTCCTCAGCCCGGCCCTGCAACAGCCGATCGAACTCGGTGCCGATCTGGTGGTCCATTCTTGCACCAAATACCTGAACGGGCATTCGGACGTGGTGGCCGGGGCGGTGATTGCCAAAGATCCCGAGCTGGCGGTCGAGCTGGCCTGGTGGGCGAACAACATTGGCGTGACCGGCGGCGCGTTCGACAGTTATCTGTTGCTGCGCGGCATGCGCACGCTGTCGCCGCGCATCAAGGCGGCGCAACAAAACGCTGAAGCGATTGTTGACTATTTACAGCAGCAACCGCTGGTGAAAAAGCTGTATCATCCCTCCCTGCCGGAGAATCCGGGGCATGAGATCGCCCGCCGTCAGCAGCGCGGTTTCGGCGCGATGCTGAGTTTTGAACTGGACGGTGATGAAGCGGTGCTGCGCCGTTTTCTCTCTGCCCTTGAGCTGTTTACTCTGGCAGAATCGTTGGGCGGCGTAGAAAGCCTGATCTCGCATGCAGCGACCATGACTCACGCCGGCATGGCGGCGGAGGCGCGGGCAGCGGCCGGCATCTCCGAGAGCCTGCTGCGCATTTCCGTGGGTATTGAAGACAGTGAAGATTTGATTGCCGATCTGGAACGCGCTTTCCAGGCGGCGGCAACGAGGTAAGCATGAATGCAATTGCTGTAGCAGGGCCGGTGAGCGGGCGTCAACTGCACAAGTTTGGCGGCAGCAGTCTGGCGGATGTGAAGTGTTATCTGCGTGTGGCCGGGATTATGGCGGAATACAGCCAGCCGGGCGACATGATGGTGGTATCGGCCGCCGGCAGTACCACCAACCAGTTGATCAACTGGCTGAAGCTCAGCCAGAGCGATCGCCTGTCTGCACACCAGGTGCAGCAGACGTTGCGTCGCTATCACAGCGAGCTTATCAGCGGCCTGTTGCCGCCGGAAAGCGCCGAGCCGCTGATCGCCGAGTTCATTCAGGATCTGGAACGTCTGGCGGCGCTGCTGGACGGCAACGTCGACGAGGTATGCTATGCCGAAGTGGTCGGGCACGGCGAGATCTGGTCGGCGCGCCTGATGGCGGCGGTGCTTAATCAGCTGGATATGCAGGCGGCCTGGCTGGACGCGCGTGATTTCCTGCGCGCCGAGCGCGCCGCGCAGCCGCAGGTGGATGAAGGTCGTTCTTACCCGCTGCTGCAGCAATTGATGGCTCAACATCCGGGCAAACGCCTGGTGGTGACCGGCTTCATTTCGCGCAACGACGCCGGGGAAACCGTGTTGTTGGGGCGTAACGGCAGCGACTACTCCGCCACTCAGGTCGGCGCGTTGGCCGGCGCTGCGCGCGTCACCATCTGGAGCGATGTGGCCGGGGTATACAGCGCCGATCCGCGTAAGGTGAAAGACGCCTGCCTGCTGCCGCTGCTGCGTCTGGACGAAGCCAGCGAGCTGGCGCGCCTGGCGGCGCCGGTATTGCACACCCGTACCCTGCAGCCGGTCTCCGGCAGCGATATCGATCTTCAGCTGCGCTGCAGCTATCAGCCGGAGCAGGGCTCGACGCGCATCGAGCGCGTATTGGCGTCCGGCACCGGCGCCAAGATTGTCACCAGCCACGACGATGTGTGCCTGATTGAACTGCACGTCGCCGCTCAGCATGACTTCAAACTGGCGCAGAAAGAGTTGGATCTGGTGCTCAAGCGCGCGCAGATCAAACCGCTGGCGGTGGGCATCCACCCTGACCGCAACCTGGTGCAGCTGTGTTACACCTCCGAGGTGGTCAACAGCGCGCTGGTGACGCTGCAGGCCGCGGCGCTGCCAGGCGAGCTGCGCCTGCGTGAAGGGTTGGCGCTGGTGGCGATGGTCGGCGCCGGGGTGTGCAAGAACCCGCTGCACAGCCACCGTTTCTATCAGCAGTTGAAAGATCAGCCGGTCGAGTTCATCTGGCAGGCGGAAGATGGCATCAGCCTGGTGGCGGTATTGCGCCAGGGGCCGACCGCGCTGCTGATCCAGGGGTTGCACCAAAGCCTGTTCCGCGCCGAGAAGCGCATCGGTCTGGTGCTGTTCGGCAAGGGCAATATCGGGTCACGCTGGCTGGAGCTGTTCGCCCGTGAGCAGACCCATATCTCCGCGCGCAGCGGCTTCGAATTTATCCTGGCGGGGGTGGTGGACAGCCGCCGCAGCCTGCTGAACTATGACGGGCTGGACGCCAGCCGCGCGCTGGCATTCTTTGAGGACGAAGCGCAGGAGCTGGATGAAGAATCGCTGTTCCTGTGGATGCGCGCGCACCCGTTCGACGATCTGGTGGTGCTCGACGTGACCGCCAGCGAAGAGCTGGCCGGGCAGTATCTGGATTTCGCCAGCTACGGTTTCCACGTGATCAGCGCCAACAAGCTGGCGGGGGCCTCGTGCAGCGACAGCTATCGCCAAATTCGCGACGCCTTCGCCAAAACCGGCCGCCACTGGCTTTACAACGCCACCGTCGGCGCCGGCCTGCCGGTCAACCACACGGTGCGCGATCTGCGCGACAGCGGCGACAGCATTCTGGCGATCAGCGGCATCTTCTCCGGCACGCTCTCCTGGCTGTTCCTGCAGTATGACGGCACGGTGCCGTTCACCGAGCTGGTGGATCAGGCCTGGCAGCAGGGGCTGACCGAACCGGATCCGCGAGTCGATCTCTCCGGCCAGGACGTGATGCGCAAGCTGGTGATCCTGGCGCGCGAAGCGGGCTACGACATCGAACCGAACCAGGTGCGGGTCGAGTCGCTGGTGCCGGCGGGCTGCGAGCTGGGCTCTGTCGATCAGTTCTTCGAGAACGGTGAGGCGCTGAACCAGCAGATGCAGCAGCGCTTTGAGGCCGCCAGCGAAATGGGCCTGGTGCTGCGCCACGTGGCGCGTTTCGACGCCAACGGCAAGGCGCGGGTCGGCGTGGAGGCGGTGCGCCCTGAGCATCCTCTGGCCTCGCTGCTGCCGTGCGACAACGTGTTCGCCATCGAAAGCCGCTGGTATCGCGATAATCCGCTGGTGATCCGCGGGCCGGGCGCCGGCCGCGACGTCACCGCCGGCGCGATCCAGTCAGACCTTAACCGATTGGCGCAGCTGCTTTAATCCTCTGCGGGCGCGGGTTCACCGCGCCCTTTTGCTTTTCCTGCCATACTTATCCTTGTCGCTATCATGAAATTTCCTCTTTGAGCGGGTGAGGATTAATCATCTTATTCCCCTCATTTTCCTGTTGACTCTTTAGCCAACATGCGGCATTTTCTATCTAGACGTCTAAACGTATAGACGCTCATCAAGATGAAATAAAAACAGTGATCGATAAGAGGTGAGCAGGGTATGAGTTTTTTCCACGCAAACCAGCGGGAAGCGCTGAATCAGAGTCTGGCGGAGTTGAACGGCCAGATTAACGTATCATTCGAGTTCTTCCCGCCACGCACCAGCGAGATGGAAGAGACCCTGTGGCAGTCGATCGATCGTCTGAGCATCCTCAAGCCTAAATTCGTTTCCGTCACCTACGGCGCCAACTCCGGCGAGCGCGATCGCACCCACAGCATCATCAAAGGGATCAAGGAGCGCACCGGCCTGGAGGCGGCGCCGCACCTGACCTGCATCGACGCCAGCCCGGCGCAGCTGCGCGACATCGCGACCGATTACTGGAACAGCGGCATCCGCCATATCGTGGCGCTGCGCGGCGATCTGCCGCCGGGCGGCGGCAAGCCGGACATGTACGCGACCGATCTGGTGGCGTTGCTGAAAGACGTGGGCGACTTCGATATTTCCGTCGCCGCCTACCCGGAAGTGCACCCGGAGGCGAAGAGCGCGCAGGCCGATTTGATTAACCTGAAACGCAAGATTGACGCCGGTGCCAGTCGCGCGATTACCCAGTTCTTCTTCGACGTTGAGAGCTACCTGCGCTTTCGCGACCGCTGCGTCGCCGCCGGTATCGACGTGGAAATCGTGCCGGGCATTCTGCCGGTATCCAACTTCAAGCAGCTGCAGCGCTTCGCCACCATGACCAACGTGCGGGTGCCAAGCTGGATGACCAGCATGTTCGAAGGGCTGGACGACGATGCGGAAACCCGCAAAATGGTCGGCGCCAACATCGCCATGGACATGGTGAAGATCCTCAGCCGCGAAGGGGTGAAAGATTTCCACTTCTATACGCTGAACCGCGCCGAGATGAGCTATGCCATCTGCCACACGCTGGGCGTGCGACCGGTGGCCGCCGCCTGACGGGCTTGCTCCATTGAAAAAGGGCGCCGCTTTACCGCGGCGCCCTTTTTTTGTGGGGGAGACATAAAAAAAACGGCCCCGGTAAACGGGGCCGCGATGAGGCTCACTAGCCGGTGTTGCGCATCCCGGCGGCGACGCCGGCGATGGTCACCATCAGAGCCTGCTCCACGCGGGCGTCGGGCTGCTCCTGCTGGCGCGAACGGTGCAGCAGTTCGGCCTGCAGGACGTTCAGCGGGTCGGTATAGACGTTACGCAGCGCGATGGATTCGGCGATCCACGGCAGGTCTTCCATCAGGTGCGCATCGTTGGCGATGGTCAGCACTACCTTGATGTCGCTTTCCAGCTGATCGCGCAGCTGTTGGCCCAGCGGCCACAGCGATTTATCCACCAGGCGCTGATCGTAGTATTCCGCCAGCCACAGGTCGGCTTTGGCGAACACCATTTCCAGCATGGCGATGCGGGTGGAGAAGAACGGCCAATCGCGACACATCGCCTCCAGCTCCGCCTGCTTGCCGGCTTTCACCGCTTCCTGCAATCCGGCGCCGGCGCCGAGCCAGGCCGGCAGCATCAGGCGGTTCTGCGTCCAGGCGAAGATCCACGGAATGGCGCGCAGGCTCTCTACGCCGCCGTTCGGCTTGCGCTTGGCTGGGCGCGAGCCCAGCGGCAGTTTGCCCAGCTCCAGCTCCGGCGTGGCCGCGCGGAAGTAAGGCACGAAGTCCGGGTTTTCACGCACATAGCCGCGGTACATCCGGCAGGAGGTGTCGGACAGGTCGTCCATCAGCGCCCGCCATTCTTTCTTCGGTTCCGGCGGCGGCAGCAGGTTGGCCTCGAGGATCGCGCCGGCATACAGCGCCAGGCTGCTGATGGTGACTTCCGGCAGGCCGAACTTGAAGCGGATCATCTCGCCCTGTTCGGTGACGCGCAGGCCGCCCTTCAGGCTGCCCGGCGGCTGCGACAGCAGCGCCGCATGCGCCGGAGCGCCGCCGCGGCCGATGGAGCCGCCGCGGCCGTGGAACAGCGTCAGCGCCACGCCGGCCTTTTCACAGGTTTTGATCAGCGCGTCCTGTGCGCGGTACTGCGCCCAGGAAGCCGCCATCACGCCGGCGTCTTTCGCCGAGTCGGAATAGCCGATCATCACCATCTGTTTGCCCTGGATGAAGCCGCGATACCAGTCGATATTCAGCAACTGGGTCATTACGTCGTCGGCGTTGTTCAGGTCGTCGAGGGTTTCGAACAGCGGGGCGACCGGCAGCGCGAACGGGCAGCCGGCCTCTTTCAGCAGCAGGTGCACCGCCAGCACGTCGGAAGGCGTGCGCGCCATCGAAATCACGTAGGCGGCGATCGAGCCCTGCGGCGCTTCGGCGATCACCCGGCAGGTTTCCAGCACTTCCTGCGTGTCGGCGCTCGGTTGCCACTTCAGCGGCACCAGCGGGCGTTTGGAGTTCAGTTCGCGGATCAGGAACGCCTGTTTATCGGCTTCCGACCAGCTTTCATAGTCGCCCAGCCCCAGATAGCGGGTCAGCTCGGCGATGGCTTCGGTATGGCGGGTGCTTTCCTGGCGCACGTCGATGCGCACCAGCGGCACGCCGAAGCAGCGCACGCGGCGCAGGGTATCCAGCAGTTGACCGTTGGCGATGATGCCCATGCCGCAGGCCTGCAGCGACTGGTAGCAGGCATACAGCGGCTCCCACAGCTGCTCGTTGTTCACCAGCAGGTCGTGCGGTTTCAGCACGCGCTCGCCCTTCAGGCGGCCTTCCAGATAAGCCTGGGAACTCATCAGCTGGCTGCGCAGTTGCTTCATGATTTCGCGGTACGGCTCCTGCACCTCATCGCCGCCGGCGCGGGCGCGCAGCTCCGGGGTGCATTCGGTCATCGACAGCTCAGAGACCAGCACCTGGATGTCGCGGGTGAACAGGTCGCAGGCTTTCCAGCGGCTGAGCAGCAGCACATGGCGGGTAATTTCGGCGGTGACGTTCGGGTTGCCGTCGCGATCGCCGCCCATCCAGGAGGTGAAGCGCACCGGCACCGCTTCCACCGGCAGGCTGTAATCGATGGAGTTTTCCAGCTGTTCGTTGAATTCGCGCAGGAACGCCGGCACGCCTTCCCACAGGCTGTTTTCCACCACCGCAAAGCCCCATTTGGCTTCGTCGATCGGGGAAGGGCGGTGTTTGCGAATTTCATCGGTGTGCCACGACTGGGCCACCAGCTGACGCAGGCGGCGCATGATCTTGTTGCGCTCGTAGTCGGCCAGATCGTTGTGATCGAGCTGGCTGAGGCAGGTGTTGACCTCCACCAGCTTGTGGATCAGGGTGCGGCGGGTGATCTCCGTCGGGTGCGCCGTCAGCACCAGCTCGATGGAGAGTTGCGATACCGCGTGCTGCAGCTCTTTGTCGCTGAGCTTTTTGTCTTTGAGACGGCTGAACAGTTGAGCCAGCGCTTCCGGGTTGCTGGCGGCCTCGCCGTTGGGCGAAATGCTGTGGTACTGCTCGGCGACGTTGGTCAGGTTGAGGAACTGGCTGAAGGCGCGCGCCACCGGCAGCAGCTCGTCGTTGGACAGGTTCTGCAGGGTGGAGAGCAGCTCCTGGCGATGCGCTTCGTTGCCGGCGCGTGAGGATTTGGAAAGCTTACGGATGGTCTCAACGCGATCGAGAATATGCTCGCCCAGCGCTTCTTTGATGGTATCGCCGAGCAATTTGCCGAGCATACTGACATTACTGCGCATTGCCGAATATTGTTCGTTCATATAACCCCTGACCCAGTTCTGTATGATTTTTATCTTGTAAATAAATTTCACGCGTCAGGCGCAGACCGCCTGCCTGATCACATCGCGTTCCTGTCCAATCGTCAATTGACACTATTTTTAGCAAAAAAACATCAAAATCGGCGCATTTTCTGAAATTTAATTACGGCGCGTCGGTTATCAGCACGGCTTATTTCGCCGTTTTCTACTTATTTTGAGTTAGGGGAAGCATAAAGCATTTCCCCTGTTAAATATCGGGTTTATTGCCGGCAAAAATGTGTGACCAGCTGGCCCAGCAGTTTACGCGTCGGTTCGATAAACGCGGTGTCGATGTATTCGTCCGGCTGGTGGGCCTGATCGATGGAACCGGGGCCGAGCACCAGGGTCGGGCATACCTGTTGCACGAACGGCGCCTCGGTACAGTAGTTGACCACCTGCGTGCGGGTGCCCAGCAGCTCCTCGATCACCGCCACCATGCGGTGGTCGGTCGGGCACTCGTAGCCCGGCACCGACGCGTGCAGCTCTTCGATGGTCAGGCGGCCCGGCCAGCGTTGGCTCACCGGCTCCAGCGCCTGATGCATCAGTTCGTTGATGTTGTCGAGCGTCATGCCGGGCAGCGGGCGGATATCCAGGTGCAGCTCGCAGCAGGCACAGATGCGGTTGGCCGCGTCGCCGCCACTGATATGGCCGAAGTTCATGGTGGGATAAGGCACGGCGAACGCCGGATTGTTGTAGCGCTCCTGCAGGGTCTTGCGCAGTTCCATCAGGCGGCCGATGGACTCGTGCATCAGATCGATGGCGTTGACGCCGCGCGCCGGATCGCTGGAGTGGCCGGACTGGCCGACGATGCGAATGGCGTTGGCCATATGGCCCTTGTGCGCGCGCACCGGCTGCAGCGAGGTCGGCTCGCCGATGATGGCGAAATCCGGACGAATGGCGGTGGAGGCGGCGAAATAACGCGCGCCGGCCATCGTCGTTTCTTCATCTGCGGTGGCTAAAATGTACAGCGGCTTGGTCAGCTTGCTCGCGTCGATATCGCGCACCGCATCCAGAATAAAGGCGAAGAAGCCTTTCATGTCGGCGGTGCCCAGCCCGTAGAGCTTGTTGTCGTGCTCGGTCAGGGTGAAGGGATCGCGCGTCCAGCGGCCTTCGTCGTAAGGCACCGTATCGGTATGGCCGGCCAGCAGCAGGCCGCCGCTGCCTTCACCAATGCTGGCCAGCAGGTTGAATTTGTGGCGCGACTCCGGCACCGGCTGTACGTCGACGCGAAAGCCCAGGTCGGCAAACCATCCGGCCAACAAGTTGATTAACGCCTCATTGCTCTGATCGAGGCCGGCATCGGTGGCGCTGATTGACGGAGTGGCGATCAACGCCCGGTACAGCTCAATAAATGGAGGTAATTTCATCTTCACTGTTGACAGCCTTTGGTTAGGATAGTATCAATATTCATGCATTTATTTTGAATAAAAATACAGTTAGCCGAAGCGTAAGGGAACCCGATGCCCGGATGTTTATAAAAGCATCAACGCCTGGCTCCGTGGGTGAACGGCGCAACAACGCTGGCTAGCCCTGTTACCTGGGTCGCAAGCGACCGCACGTCAGTTTAGAAGGTGAAAGGCCACATGTTGAATACGCTGATCGTTGGTGCCAGCGGTTACGCCGGAGCGGAGCTCACGGCTTACCTGAATCGCCACCCACACATGAACATAACCGCTTTAGCGGTTTCAGCGCAAAGTGCAGATGCAGGAAAGTTGCTTTCCGATCTCCATCCCCAGTTGAAAGGCATCGTCGATCTGCCGCTGCAGCCGTTGACCGACGTCGCCAAGGCGGCGCAGGGCATCGACGTGGTGTTCCTCGCCACCGCCCATGAAGTCAGCCACGATATCGCACCGGCTTTCCTGGCGGCGGGCTGCGTGGTGTTCGATCTGTCCGGCGCCTTTCGCGTGCAGGACGCCGGTTTTTATAGCCAGTACTACGGTTTCGAACATCAGCATGGCGCCCTGCTGGAGCAGGCGGTGTACGGCCTGGCGGAGTGGCAGAGCGACAAGATCAAACAGGCGCAGCTGATCGCGGTGCCGGGCTGTTACCCGACGGCGGCGCAGCTGGCGCTGAAACCGTTGATCGAAAAGCAACTGCTGAACCTCGACCAGTGGCCGGTGATCAACGCCACCAGCGGCGTCAGCGGCGCCGGGCGCAAGGCCAGCATGACCACCAGTTTCTGCGAAGTGAGCCTGCAGCCGTACGGTATTTTCACTCACCGGCACCAGCCGGAGATCGCCGCGCACCTGGGCGTGCCGGTTATCTTTACGCCGCACCTGGGTAATTTCCCTCGCGGCATTCTTGAAACCATCACCTGCCGCCTGAAAGCCGGCGTGACCGCGCAGGACGTGGCCGCCGCCTATCATGCCGCCTATGACGACAAGCCGCTGGTGCGGCTGTACGACCAGGGCGTGCCGGCGCTGAAAGCGGTGGTGGGGCTGCCGTTCTGCGACATCGGTTTTGCGGTGCAGGGCGAGCATCTGATCGCCGTGGCAGTGGAAGACAATCTGCTGAAAGGCGCGGCGGCGCAGGCGGTGCAATGCCTGAATATTCGTTTCGGCTTCCCGGAAACCCAATCACTCCTTTAAACCAGCGTGAGTAAACAGCAATGAACCCGTTAATTATCAAGTTAGGTGGCGTGTTATTAGACAGTGAAGAAGCGCTGGAGCGTCTGTTTACCGCGTTGGACAGCTATCGGCAGCAGCACCAGCGCCCGCTGGTGATCGTGCACGGCGGCGGCTGCGTGGTGGACGAACTGATGAAGCAGCTCGCTTTGCCGGTGGTGAAAAAGAACGGCCTGCGCGTCACGCCGGCCGATCAGATCGACATCATCACCGGCGCGCTGGCCGGCACCGCCAACAAAACGCTGCTGGCGTGGGCGATTAAGCATCAAATCAACGCCGTTGGCCTGAGCCTGGCGGACGGCGGCAGCGCAGTCGTGACCCAGCTCGATCCGGCATTGGGCCACGTCGGCAACGCGCAGCCCGGCTCGCCCGCGCTGCTCAATACCCTGCTGGGCGCCGGCTACCTGCCGGTTATCAGCTCCATCGGCATCACCGCCGAAGGGCAGTTAATGAACGTGAACGCCGATCAGGCGGCGACGGCGCTGGCGGCGACGCTGGGGGCGGATCTGATCCTGCTGTCGGACGTCAGCGGCATCCTCGACGGCAAGGGCCAACGCATTGCGGAAATGACGGCGCAAAAAGCGGAACAACTGATCGCGCAAGGCATCATCACCGATGGTATGGTGGTGAAGGTGAATGCGGCGCTCGACGCCGCCCGCACCCTCGGCCGCCCGGTGGATATCGCCAGCTGGCGCCATGCCGATCAGCTTCCTGCTTTGTTTAACGGCGTGTCGATTGGCACCCGGATCCTCGCTTAATTTTAGAATTAGAAAGGAATAGATCATGCAAAACCAAGGCATCAAAAAAATCGTTCTGGCGTACTCCGGCGGCCTGGATACCTCGGCCATCATTCCATGGCTGAAAGAGAACTACGGCGGCTGTGAAGTGGTGGCGTTCGTGGCGGACATCGGCCAGGAGCGCAGCGATCTGGAAGGCGTGGAGCAAAAAGCCCTGCAGTCCGGTGCCTCTGAATGTCACGTGGTCGATCTGCGTGAAGAATTTATCCGCGATTACGTTTATCCGGTGCTGCAGACCGGCGCCCTGTACGAAGGCAGCTACCTGCTGGGCACCTCGATGGCGCGGCCGATCATTGCCAAGGCGCAGGTCGAGTTGGCGTTGAAAGTGGGCGCGGACGCGCTGTGCCACGGCGCAACCGGCAAAGGCAACGATCAGGTGCGTTTCGAAACCACCTACACCGCGCTGGCGCCGCAGCTGAAAGTGGTGGCGCCGTGGCGTGAGTGGAACCTGCGTTCCCGTGAAGCGCTGCTGGATTACCTGAAAGAGCGCAACATCCCGACTACCGCGTCGCTGGAGAAGATCTACAGCCGCGATGAGAACGCCTGGCACATCTCCACCGAAGGCGGCGTGCTGGAAAGCCCGTGGAATGCGCCGAACAAGGATTGCTGGGTATGGACTGTCGATCCGCAGGAAGCGCCGGATCAGCCTGAGCAGGTGACCGTCACCGTTGAGAAAGGCCGCGTCGTGGCGGTTAACGGTAAAGCGCTGTCGCCGTACCAGTGCCTGGAAACCCTGAACGCGCTGGGCGCCAAGCACGGCGTCGGCCGTATCGACATCGTGGAAAACCGTCTGGTGGGCATCAAATCCCGCGGCTGCTATGAGACCCCAGGGGGCACCATCATGGTGGCGGCGCTGCGCGCCATCGAGCAGCTGGTGCTGGATCGCGACAGCTTCAAATGGCGCGAGCAGCTGGGCCTGGAGATGTCCTATGTGGTGTACGACGGCCGTTGGTTCGCGCCGCTGCGCCGCTCGCTGCAGGCCTCTGCCGAAGCATTGGCTGAAGAGGTGAACGGTGAAGTGGTACTGCAGCTGTACAAAGGCCGGGTGACGGCGACCCAGAAAAAATCCGCCAACAGCCTGTACTCCGAAGAGTTCGCCACCTTCGGCGAAGACGAAGTTTACGATCACAGCCACGCGGGCGGCTTTATCCGCCTGTTCTCTCTGTCTTCACGCATCCGCGCGTTGAACGAGAAAAAGAATAAATAACCGATTGGCGTGACTCTGCAAGGGCGCAGCATGCTGCGCCCTTTCGCATAAAAATTCAGGAGTAAAGGTATGGCACTTTGGGGCGGACGGTTCACTCAGGCAGCGGATCAGCGGTTCAAGCAACTCAACGATTCGCTGCGGTTCGATTATCGCCTGGCGGAGCAAGATATCGTGGGCTCGGTGGCCTGGTCGAAGGCGCTGGTGACCGTTAACGTGTTGACGGCAACGGAGCAACAGCAGCTGGAGCAGGCGCTGAATGCCTTGCTGACGGAAGTCCAGGCCGATCCTTTGGCGATCGTCCAAAGCGATGCCGAAGACATCCACAGCTGGGTGGAGCAGAAGTTGATCGAGAAGGTCGGCGATTTGGGCAAGAAGCTGCACACCGGCCGCAGCCGCAACGATCAGGTCGCGACCGATCTGAAGCTGTGGTGCAAACAGCAGATCGGCGATCTGCATCAGGCGATCGTCCAGCTGCAGCAGGCGCTGGTGGAGACCGCCGAAGCCAACCAGGATGCGGTGATGCCGGGGTATACCCACCTGCAACGCGCGCAGCCGGTGACTTTCGCGCACTGGTGCCTGGCCTATGTCGAGATGCTGGCGCGCGATGAAAGCCGCCTGCAGGATACCCTGAAACGGCTGGACGTCAGCCCGCTGGGCAGCGGCGCGCTGGCCGGCACTGCTTATCCTATCGATCGCGAGCAACTGGCCGGCTGGCTGGGCTTCGCCTCGGCGACCCGCAACAGCCTGGACAGCGTATCCGATCGCGATCACGTGTTGGAACTGCTGTCCAACGCCGCCATCAGCATGGTGCACCTGTCGCGCTTCGCCGAAGATCTGATCTTCTTCAACAGCGGCGAGGCGGCGTTTGTCGAGCTGTCCGACCGCGTGACCTCCGGCTCTTCGTTGATGCCGCAGAAGAAAAACCCGGACGCGCTGGAGCTGATCCGCGGCAAGTGCGGCCGCGTACAGGGCGCGCTGACCGGCATGATGATGACGCTGAAAGGCCTGCCGCTGGCGTACAACAAAGACATGCAGGAAGACAAAGAAGGGTTGTTCGACGCGCTCGACACCTGGATGGACTGCCTGCAGATGGCGGCGCTGGTGCTGGACGGCATTCAGGTGAAGCGCCCGCGCTGCCAGGAAGCGGCGGAGCAGGGCTATGCCAACGCCACCGAGCTGGCGGATTACCTGGTCGCCAAGGGCGTGCCGTTCCGCGAAGCGCACCATATCGTCGGTGAGGCAGTGGTAGAAGCGATTCGCCAGGGCAAACCGCTGGAAGCGCTGCCGCTGGCGGATTTGCAGCAGTTCAGCGCGACGATCGCTGACGATGTCTACCCGATCCTGGCGTTGCAATCCTGCCTGGACAAACGTGCGGCCAAAGGCGGCGTCGCGCCGCAGCAGGTCGCCGCGGCAATCGCCGCAGCGAAACAGCGTTTGGCTTAACGACGACAAGGGCGGCCTGGCGCCGCCCTTGAAGCTCTACCCCGCCAGGCGGGCGCACAGATAACGGTTCAGGCTCACGCCTTCCTCCATCGCGCCAATCGCCAGCCGGCGATGCTGTTCCGGCGTCATGCGCAACACCAGTTTTCCGCTGAAGTTCTTTTCCGCCAGCGCCTGCGGCGGCGTTTCGCCTTGCGCCAGCATATCGGCGATCGTTTCGCTCACCACTCTTTCGATGCCCTCCAGTGCGCCAGTACGCGTGGCGGCCAGCCAGGACAGCGAGGGGAATTCGGCGCACAGCCCGACATATTCACGATCTTGCGCTGACCAGGTGATGCGATAGGTATAGTGTTCATGCTTTTCCATGCTCTTCCTCCATTCTGGTTCTGCCCTCCATTTTGGTATCATTATTGATATCACTTCAATGCCAAAGCATAAAAAATGCGTGCAGGAGGGCCGTGAGGCAAGAGGAGGGAGGCAAATGTGGAAAGTGCTGCGCAAAAAAACCGGGCCTGAAGGCCCGGTGGGTATGAACGGAGAAGGAGGCGTTATTCGCCCGGGCAGCGCTGGCAGCGCTCGATTTCGGCCGCGCCGAGTTTGAGCTTCGCCTGCAGGTCGCGCAGCGCGGTGCGCAAGCCTTCTTCGATCACTGGATGATAGAACGGCATGTCCAGCATCTGATCGACGGTCATCTGCTGCTGGTGCGCCCAGGCCAACAGATGCGCAATGTGTTCGGCGTCCGGGCCGATCATTTCCGCACCGAGGAAACGGCCGGTGCCCTGTTCGCCGTAAACGTGCAGAACACCCTTGTTGCGCAGCATCACCCGAGAGCGGCCCTGATTCTCAAACGAGACCTTGCCCACTTCAAAACAGCCGCAGGCGCTGAACTTCTCGCTCAGCTCGCGGAAGGTCGAGCCGACCATGGCGATCTGCGGATCGGAGAACACCACCGAAATCGCGCTGCGGCGCAGACCCGGATTGATCTCCGGGAAGCTGCCGGCGTTGGCGCCGGCGATGCGCGCCTGATCGCTGGCCTCATGCAGCAGCGGCAGCTGGTTGCTGGCGTCGCCGGCGATGAAGATATGCGGCACGCTGGTTTGCATTGTCAGGCGGTCGGCCAGCGGCACGCCTCGGGCGTCGAGCTGCAAACCGGTGTTTTCGAGGCCCAACCGATCGACGTTGGGGCGGCGGCCAGTGGCGGCCAACACGTAGTCCACCAGGATCTCCTGCGGTTGGCCCTGCAGATCCCGATAGCGGATAAACACCTTGTTGCCTTCGCGCTGCATCATCTCCACTTTCACGTCGGCGTCGAGATAGAACTCTTCCCCCAGCGTTTTCGCGGCGTAATCGCGCACGGCGCTGTCGGTGAGCGGCCCGACGGCGCCGCCGATGCCGAAGACCCGGGTGTCGACCCCGAGGCGGTGCAGCGCTTGCCCCAGTTCCAGCCCGATGACGCCGGGGCCGAACACCGCTACGGACTGCGGCAAATCATCCCAGTTGAACAGATCGTCGTTGACGATCAGGCGATCGCCCAGTTCGTTCCACGGCGCCGGCCAGCTGGGGCGGGAGCCGGTGGCGATCACGATGCGCTGCGCCACAATGCGCGTATGCTCATCGACCTGCAGCGTGTTGTCGTCGATAAAGCGGGCATAGCCCTGAATTTTGTCGCCGGCCGGGATCTCGTCCACGCCTTCCAGCACGAAGCCGACGAAACGATCGCGTTCGCGTTTGACGCGAGCCATCACCTCGCGCCCGTCAATGCGCGTTTTGCCGGTTGGGTGCACGCCAAAGCCCGGTGCACGTTCGATTTGATGCACCGCTTCGGCGGCGGCGATCAATAATTTGGATGGCATGCAGCCAACGCGCGCACAGGTGGTGCCATAAGGCCCACCTTCGATCATCACCACGCTGGGGGTAGACAGTTTGGCCGCGCGATAGGCGCCGAGCCCTGCGGTGCCGCCGCCGATGACCGCGACATCAACGTTCAACAGTTTCATATCCGCTCCTGAAAGGTAAAAAAAAGGCGGGCCGTAGCCCGCCAAAGTTCACGTTGGCTTTGTTATTACTTATTAAGCTGACAGGAAGGTTTCCAGATCGTCGCTGCCGCCGATGTGACGGCCGCCGATGAATACCTGCGGCACCGTGGCGCGGCCGCTGACGGCGCGCAGGCTGACGGTGGTGGCGTCTTTGCCCAGCACGATCTCTTCATACTGAATGCCGCGCTCTTGCAGCATCTGCTTGGCTTTGGCGCAGAATGGGCAGCCCGGTTTGGTGAACAGGGAGACCGATTCCTGCACTTTGAATTCCGGCGCCAGGTATTTCAGCATGGTGTCGGCGTCGGACACTTCAAACGGGTCGCCCGGCTTGTTTGGTTCGACAAACATTTTCTCGACCACGCCGTCGCGCACCAGCATCGAGTAGCGCCAAGAGCGTGGACCAAAGCCCAGATCCGCTTTCTCGACCAGCATGTTCATGCCTTTGGTGAATTCACCGTTGCCGTCCGGCACGAAAGTGATGTTTTCCGCATGCTGATCGGCTTTCCAGGCGTTCATCACGAAGGTGTCGTTCACCGAGACGCACAGAATGCTGTCGACGCCGTGTTGTTTGAATACGCTGGACAGCTCGTTGTAACGCGGCAGATGGCTTGAAGAGCAGGTCGGCGTAAACGCGCCCGGCAGCGAGAACACGATAACGGTTTTGTTTTTGAACAGGTCATCAGTGGTCACATCAATCCATTGGTCGCCCTGACGGGTGTGGAAAGTAACCTGAGGAACTTTCTTGCCTTCTTGACTGGTAAACATTGATTAACCCCTTAATTAGGAAAAGTAATTTTTAGCATTTAGCGCGATATCGCTTCGTTGGGACACATTATTGTCGCTGGGGCTTGATAGATCTAATCGCTCATTGCTATCTTATCTATCGCCATGAGCTATCATGGAATGGAGGGAAACAATGAATATTCGTGATTTAGAGTATCTGGTCGCCTTGGCCGAGCACCGGCACTTCCGCCGCGCGGCCGATTCATGCCATGTAAGCCAACCCACGCTGAGCGGGCAGATCCGCAAGCTGGAAGACGAGTTGGGCGTCATGCTGCTCGAGCGCACCAGCCGCAAGGTGCTGTTCACCCAGGCGGGTCTGTTGCTGGTGGAGCAGGCGCGTACCGTGCTGCGCGAAGTGAAAGTGTTGAAGGAGATGGCCAGCCAGCAGGGCGAAGCCATGTCCGGGCCGCTGCACATCGGCCTGATCCCGACCGTGGGGCCTTATCTGCTGCCGCAGATCATACCGACACTGCACAAAACCTTCCCGAAACTGGAAATGTACCTGCATGAAGCGCAAACCCACCAGCTGCTGGCGCAACTCGACAGCGGCAAACTGGACTGCGCCATTCTGGCGTTGGTGAAGGAAACCGAGGCGTTTATCGAAGTGCCTCTGTTCGATGAACCGATGAAGCTGGCGGTGTATTCCGATCACCCGTGGGCGCAGCGTGAGCGCGTGGCGATGCCGGATTTAGCGGGAGAGAAGCTGCTGATGCTGGAAGATGGTCACTGCCTGCGCGATCAGGCGATGGGCTTCTGCTTCCAGGCGGGCGCGGACGAAGATACCCACTTCCGCGCCACCAGTCTGGAAACGTTGCGCAATATGGTCGCTGCCGGCAGCGGCATTACCCTGCTGCCGTCACTGGCGGTGCCGCCGCAGCGCGAACGCGACGGCGTGTGCTATCTGGATTGCTACAAGCCGGAACCGAAGCGCACCATTGCGTTGGTGTATCGCCCCGGTTCCCCACTGCGCAGCCGTTATGAGCAATTGGCCGAAGCGATCCGCGAGCACATGCAGGGCTACATCGACAGCACGTTAAAACAGGCGGTTTAAGCCGTTAAGCGCCGCCACCCGGTAGGCTTCGGCCATGGTCGGATAGTTGAAGGTCGTATTAACGAAATACTCGATAGTATTGCCTTCACCTTTCTGTTCCATGATCGCCTGGCCGATGTGGATGATCTCCGCCGCACGCTCGCCGAAGCAGTGGATCCCAAGGATCTGCAGGGTGTCACGATGGAACAGGATTTTCAGGCTGCCGACGTTCATCCCGGCTATCTGCGCGCGCGCCAGATGCTTGAACTGGGCGCGGCCCACTTCATACGGCACCTTCATCGCGGTCAGTTCCTGCTCGGTTTTGCCGACGGAGCTGATTTCCGGAATGGTGTAGATGCCGGTCGGGATATCTTCGATTAGGTGACCGCTGGCTTCGCCGGAGGCGATCGCCTGTGCCGCGATGCGGCCCTGATCATAGGCGGCGGAAGCCAGGCTCGGATAGCCGATCACGTCACCGACCGCATAGATGTGCGACAGCGCGGTCTGATACATGCTGTTCACCTTCAGCAACCCGCGGCTGTCCGACTCCAGACCGACGTTCTCCAACCCCAACGAATCGGTGTTGCCGGTACGGCCGTTGGCGTACAGCAGGCAGTCCGCTTTCACCTTCTTGCCGGACTTCAGGTGCACGATCACGCCGTCTTCGGTGCCTTCGATCTTCTCGAATTCTTCGTTGTGGCGGATCACCACGCCGTTGTTCCAGAAGTGATAAGAGAGCGAATCCGACATCTCCTGATCGAGGAACGCCAGCAGCCGATCGCGGGTGTTGATCAGATCCACCTTGACGTTCAGGCCGCGGAAGATAGACGCATACTCGCAGCCGATCACCCCGGCGCCGTAAATGATCACGTGGCGCGGCTCATGGCTCAGCTCGAGGATGGAGTCGCTGTCGTAGATGCGCGGGTGATTGAAATCGACGCTGGCCGGATGGTAAGGGCGCGAGCCGCAGGCGATCACGATGTGGTCGGCGCGGATGGTGTCCTGGGTGCCGTCCATGTAGCTGACGCTGACGGTGTTGGCGTCGATGAAGCGCGCGTCGCCGGCGAACAGCTTGCACTGGTTCCGCTCATAGAACCCTTGGCGCATGCGGGTCTGCTGGCTGATGACGTTATCGGCGTGGCGTAAAATGTCAGGGAAGGTCGCGCTAAGCGTGCGCGAATTGTTGTAAAGCGGGTTCTGGTTGAATTCGATAATGCGGCTGACGGCGTGGCGGAGGGCTTTGGAAGGGATGGTGCCCCAATGGGTACATCCGCCGCCTACGTTGTTGTACCGTTCGATAACGGCCACGCGGGCGCCCTGTTTCACCAGCCCCATGGCGGCACCTTCACCACCAGGGCCCGAGCCAATCACTATGGCATCAAATTGATAGTGCTGTTGCATGTAGGAGAGACCTGTTTTTTTATACAAGATTACAACGGTATCTTAACATCATAGCGCTGCTCACCCAATCACCATTAGGCTTTTTGAGTCAAAGCACAATCGGCTCAGGGCGGAAGTGTGATAGAGCGCGTTAGTATAAATGCTGTTGCAATAAAATTTGCTATATTGCCGAGTCTAGGGCGTTAGACTGAGAGAATGGAACCTATCCGGATATGCATATGGGCGTCAGAGCACAACAAAAAGAACGGACTCGTCGTTCCCTGATCGAAGCCGCATTCAGCCAGCTGAGCGCCGAACGCAGCTTCGCCAGCCTGAGCCTGCGGGAAGTTTCACGCGAGGCGGGCATCGCGCCCACGTCGTTTTACCGCCATTTCCGCGACGTGGATGAGCTGGGGCTGACCATGGTAGATGAAAGCGGCCTGATGCTGCGTCAGTTGATGCGCCAGGCGCGCCAACGCATCGCCAAGGGCGGCAGCGTGATCCGCACCTCGGTGTCCACCTTTATGGAATTTATCGGCAACAACCCGAACGCCTTCCGCCTGCTGCTGCGCGAGCGCTCCGGCACGTCGGCGGCATTTCGTGCGGCGGTGGCGCGCGAGATCCAGCATTTCATCGCCGAACTGGCGGACTACCTCGAGTTGGAAAACCACATGCCGCGCAGCTTTACCGAAGCGCAGGCGGAAGCGATGGTCACCATCGTGTTCAGCGCCGGCGCGGAAGCGCTGGATATCGACGTCGAGCAGCGGCAGCAGCTGGAAGAAAGGCTGGTGCTGCAGCTGCGGATGATCTCCAAAGGGGCGTATTACTGGTATCGTCGCGAACAAGAAAAAGCTTCTGTGTCCCACGTATAAAAAAGGTAAAAAATGATGGAAAAACCAGGCCGTGAAAATGGCACCTTACTGCTGGCGTTGATTGCCGGCCTTTCGATCAACGGTTCCTTTGCCGCGCTGTTCAGCTCGGTGGTGCCGTTTTCGATCTTCCCGCTGATTGCGTTGGTGCTGGCGGTGTACTGTCTGCATCAGCGTTACCTGAACCGCGCCATGCCGGACGGCATGCCGAAGCTGGCGGCGGCCTGCTTCCTGCTGGGGCTGTTGATGTACAGCGCCATCGTGCGCGCCGAATACCCGCAGATCGGCTCCAACTTCCTGCCGTCGGTGATCTGTGTGGCGCTGGTGCTGTGGATCGGGGTCAAGCTGAAGGCGCGCAAGGCGCTGGATGCGCCGACTCAAGAGCCGTAATGAAGCGGGGCGCCATCATGGCGCCCCTGTCGTATCAGCGGTGTTTTTCCAGCAACACGCCGCATTCCATGTGATGGGTATACGGGAACTGGTCGAACAGCGCCAGGCGGCTGATCCGGTGCGTGGCCTGCAGCGTTTCCAGGTTGGCGCACAGCGTTTCCGGATTGCATGAAATATACAGAATGCGCGGGTAAGCCTGCACCATCTTCACCGTTTCCGCGTCCAGCCCGCTGCGCGGCGGATCGACGAAAATCGTCTCGCAGTTGTAGCCGCTCAGATCGATGCCTTTCAACCGGTTGAATTCGCGTACTCCGTTCATCGCCTGGGTGAAGTCTTCCGCCGCCATGCGGATGATCTGCACGTTGTCGATATGGTTGGCGGCGATGTTGTACTGCGCCGCCGCCACCGACGGCTTGGCGATCTCGGTCGCCAGCACGCGCTCGAAATTGCGTGCCAACGCCAGCGAGAAGTTGCCGTTGCCGCAGTACAGCTCCAGTAAATCGCCTTTGGAACCGGCGGTGACCGCCAGCGCCCATTCCAGCATCTGCACGTTCATGGCCGCGTTGGGTTGAGTAAAGCTGTTTTCCACCTGGCGGTAGATCATATCGCGGCCGGCGACCGTCAGCACTTCGTCAACATAATCCTGGTCGAGCATGATTTTGGTCTTCGACGCCCGGCCGATCAACTGCAGGTCGAAACCCTGCGCGCGCAGCTCGTCGCGCAGTTGCTCGGCGCGCTGCTGCCAAGCGTCATCCAGCTTGCGGTGATACAGCAGCGAGGCGATGATTTTGCCGCTTTGCGTCGACAGATAATCTATCTGGAACAGTTTGTGGCGCAGGATCGGCTCCGGCTTCAGCGCGGCGATCAGGGCGCTCATCAGGCGGTTGATCAGTTCGCTGGCGGCCGGGAATTGATCGACGCGAATACGCTGCTTGGTCTGCTGATCGAACATGATGTGATACATGTCGTCCGCGTCGTGCCAGATGCGGAACTCGGCGCGCATGCGGTAGTGGTCGACTGGCGAGCGGAACACTTCCGGCTCGGGCGCCGCGAACGGTGACATCAACGTCTTGAGGCGGGCGACTTTCTCCGCCAGTTGGTCATCGTAACGTTCAATAGGCAAATTCTCGGGCGTCATGTGTTTCTTCTCGTCAGGCAAATTTGATCAGCGGGGATTGTAGGGAATCAGCCCGTGAAGTCCAGTTTTGTCGCGTTTATTATTTGTAACATTAGTAGCAGTCTAGACATCTATTTGCATTGATCGTAGCATTGCCGTCCGGCCTCAAGCAGCGAGTGAAAAGGGAATCCGGTGTGAATCCGGAGCTGACGCGCAGCGGTAAGGGGAAGTCACGGCGATAGCGTTTCGACGCAGACACTGTCCACTGCAGGATGGGAAGTCATCGCCCGTTGCCGGTCGCGCCCCGCGGCCCGCAAATCCCAAGCCCGAAGACCTGCCGGTGTTACGTCGCAATGTCCGTGGCCGTCGCGAACTACCGGCCATGATCCTGCGGCATCCGCCAATTAAGTTTGGATGCTTTTTTCATGACAATTACAAAAAATACGCTGCTGGCGGTGGTCTCCTCCGTCACGGCTTTTTCTGGATGGGCGCAAGACAACACCACAGCCACGAATGGTGATAACCTGGTGGTGACCGCCAACCGCTTCCCGCAGCCGGTTTCTTCCGTGTTGGCGCCGACCTCCGTCGTCACCCGTAACGATATCGATCGCTGGCAGGCCAAGAGCCTGACCGACGTGATGCGCCGTTTGCCAGGCGTGGACATTGCGCAGAATGGCGGCCTGGGGCAGCAAAGTTCGTTGTTTATTCGCGGCACCAATTCCAGCCATGTGCTGGTGTTAATTGACGGTATTCGCCTTAATCAGGCGGGCGTCAGCGGCTCTTCTGACCTTAGCCAAATCCCGATTTCGTTGGTGCAGAAAGTCGAATACATTCGCGGCCCGCGTTCGGCGGTATACGGTTCCGACGCCATCGGCGGCGTGGTCAACATCATTACCACGCGTGAAAAGAACGGCACCACGCTGGCTGCCGGCGTCGGCTCCAACGGCTATCAATCCTATGACGCGTCGACTCAACAGCAGCTGGGCGACAGCACCGTGGCGACGGTGGCGGGGAACTACACCTATACCAAAGGGTATAATGTTGTCGCGAACTTGCCGGACAGCTTCGGCAATCCTGCACAGCCTGACCGCGACGGCTTTATGAGCAAATCTCTGTATGGCGGCATTGAGCACAAGTTCAATGAGGCGTTCAGCGGCTTTGTTCGCGGTTATGGTTATGACAATCGCACGGCCTATGACGGTAATTACAGTTATTCGGATCCGGCGCACTTAGATGCGTTGCCTGACACTCGCCAACTCTATAGCCAAAGCTGGGATAGCGGTCTGCGCTATCAGGACGGCATCTATGCTACGCAGTTGATCGCGAGCTATAGCCATACCAAAGACTATAACTACGATCCCAAATACGGCCCTTATTCTGCGTCTGCAACCCTGGATGACTCCACGCAATACAATGTGCAGTGGGGCAATACGTTCCAGGTTGCTCAAGGCCATATCAGTACGGGTGTCGATTGGCAGAATCAGAAAATCGAGCCAGGTACGGCTTACATCACTGATAGCAAGAGCCAACGTAATACCGGGCTTTATCTGACGGCGCAGCAACAAGTGGATGCCTTTACTTTGGAAGGTGCTGTGCGCGGTGACGATAACTCGCAGTTTGGTTGGCATGGCACTTGGCAAACCAGCGTGGCCTGGGAATTTGTTGAGGGCTATCGTGCCATCGCGTCTTATGGTACTGCGTTTAAAGCGCCAAATTTGGGGCAGCAATACGGCAGCTTTGGCGGCAACCCGGATTTGAAACCGGAAGAAAGTAAACAGTGGGAAGGGGGCTTTGAGGGGCTGACCGGCCCGGTCACCTGGCGCGTTACCGGTTATCGCAATGATATAGATAATCTGATCAGCTATGCATCAAGCGGCTCAGGTTCAGCCTATTACAATGTTAATCAGGCAAGGATTAAAGGTGTTGAAGCGACGGCGTCTTTTGATACCGGCCCGCTGACGCATCAGATTGGTTACGATTATGTCGACCCGCGCAACGCAAAAACTAACGAAGTGCTGTTGCGTCGTGCCAAACAGCAGGTGAAATATGAGCTGGACTGGCAGCTGTATGACTTTGATTGGGCGGTAACCTACCAGTATCTGGGAGAGCGCTACGACGGTGATTACAGCGGCTACACCACGCGTACGGTTAAACTTGGCGGCGTGAGCCTGTGGGATCTCGCAGTTTCGTATCCGGTCACATCTCATCTGACAGTTCGTGGTAGAATTGCCAACCTGTTTGATAAAGATTATGAGACGGCCTATGGCTACGCTACTCCAGGAAGAGAATACTACCTCACTGGAAGCTATACCTTCTAACAGCACCGCCACACCTCGCCCGACGGTGCTGGTTTTTGATTCCGGCGTCGGCGGGCTGTCGGTGTATCAGGAGATTCGGCAGTTGCTGCCGGATCTCCACTATATATACGCGTTCGACAACGTGGCGTTCCCCTACGGCGAGAAGTCCGAAGAGTTTATCGTTGAGCGCGTGCTGGAGATTGTCGGCGCGGTGCAGCAGCGTCATCCTCTGGCGATTGTCGTCATCGCCTGCAACACCGCCAGCACGGTCTCCTTGCCGGCCCTGCGCGAGCGTTTCAGTTTCCCGGTCGTGGGCGTGGTGCCCGCCATCAAACCGGCGGCTCGTCTTACCGTCAACGGCATTGTCGGCCTGTTGGCGACCCGCGGCACCGTACAGCGCAGCTACACCCATGAGCTGATTTCCCGGTTCGCCACCGATTGCAAGATTGAGCTGCTGGGCTCTTCTGAACTGGTGGAGCTGGCGGAAGCCAAGCTGCATGGCGAAGCCGTGCCGCTGCCGGTGCTGAAGAAGATCCTGCATCCGTGGCTGAGCATGCGCGAGCCGCCGGATACGGTCGTGCTGGGCTGCACCCATTTCCCTCTATTAGCTGAAGAGCTGATGCAGGTGTTGCCGGAAGGCACCCGGTTGGTGGATTCCGGCGCGGCGATTGCCCGCCGCACCGCCTGGCTCATCTCTACGCAGGAAAGCCTGGTCTCGAGCCAGGAAGAGAATCTGGCGTATTGCATGGCGTTAAATGAAGATACTGACGCTTTATTGCCCGTTTTGCAGGGCTACGGCTTTAAATCGTTGAAAAAACTGCCGCTTTAACGGTGTTTTGGTTAAACATTCAACGGTTGGAAAAAATATTGAAATTAGGGGTTGCGGCTCGCCGAGAACTCCCTATAATGCGCCTCCACTGACCGGGAACAACGACTGACAAGCCGCCGGGTCAGTGAGAAGAAAGCGAAATAAACGCTTGACTCTCCGGGCGAAAAGCGTAGTATACGCAGCCCGCGCCGATGAGTTTCTCGGCACTGCTCTTTAACAATTTATCAGACAATCTGTGTGGGCAC
>NZ_JBJNOO010000010.1:0-49980 GCF_052166595.1 Serratia sp. CY81684
TTTATTTTGAACAGTGGCTGCGCACCCGCGACTGGGAAGGCGGCGGCAAGCACCCACGCACCAGCGAGGTTAAAAATGAGCGTTGAACATGAAGGCTTTATCTCGGTCGATATTGAAACCGCCGGGCCCATACCCGGCGTGTGCAGCCTGCTCTCCATCGGCGCCTGCGTCATCGACCGCCCGGCGGAACGCTTTTACATTGAAGTGCAGCCGCTGAATCTGCATTACGAGCCTGAGGCGCTGGCCGTCACCGGTTTCAATCTGCAGACCCAAATAATGCGCGGCATCGACCCGAAAGAGGCCATGCAACAATTTGCCCACTGGGTAACTTCCGTCACCGACGCCACGAGCAAACCGATTTTTGTCGGTTTCAATGCGGCGTTCGACTGGTCATTCATCAATTACTACTTTCACGTTTATCTCGGTCATAACCCGTTTGGCTTTGCCGCCCTCGATATCAAAGCCCTGTACATGGGCGCCACCGGCTGCGACTGGCAGAACACCCGCTCCAGCCGTATCGACGCCCGATTTAATCTCAAAAACCACGGCAGCCACAACGCGCTGGATGACGCGCTGTATCAGGCTGAGATGTTTGTGAAAATCAACGCATACATGAGGGAAAAGCACTGACATGGAAACGGTAAAATACATTCTGATTAAGCTGGTCGACTGGAAAACGCGCCAACGGAAAATCCAGTACCTCATCATGCTGCTCGGCGCCGGGATCCTGAGTGTGAATAACTCGCTGGGAAAGGCATTAACGCTGGAGAAAGGCGATGCCCGCTTCTCGCTGACCATGTCCGAGGGGAATGCCATCTCGGACTCTGCTGTCACGTTTGTGGCGGCTTTTATCATTCTGGGGGGATTTGTCTGGCTGCTGGTCGACGCCTACCGGGAGGCTAAAATCACGGTGCGCAAAAAGGGGGTAGTTATCGAAGGGAGAGCGCTGCGGAAAGTCGCGACAACGCCGCTGCATAAAACGGTCTCCCGTCATTTCAACGGAAAGATAGATGCATTAACCCTCGATATGACGCAGCGGATGCGGGATGGCGCAATCAGTCACCCGGAGGAGGCCTTTGACGACAATATCAGCACGCTGGCCAGCAATATCGCCACCCGGATTGACGGTATCGACCATCAGGACCTGACGCTGGTATATGGCGGGCAATTGCCGGTTCCGTTCACCTTCTACATTGGCGCCATTCTCGATGACAATGGCCCGGTCGGCGTCTATGACTGGGACAGAGCGCAAGAGGCCTGGCGGTTGATTGACAACAAGGCCGATGATGACCGCGCCAATTTTACCCTGATGGAAAGCCTCGTCACCTCAACGGCCAAAGATGTGGTGCTGGCGGTCTCGGTGTCCTACCAGGCCGACATTACGGCCATACGCCAAACCTTCCCCGCCTACCCGCTGTCGCATCTCTCGCTGAGCTCCACAACGCTCGGTAATCACTGGTCGCTTTCCAAACAAACCCGGCTGGCGCTGCAATTTATCGAACAGGTCAAAATGCTGACGGCGTGCGGCGCCGAACGCATCCACGTGATTTTGGCCGCTCCCAGCAGCATTGCGCTCAATTTCGGCCGCCGTTATGACCACCGCAATCTGGCGCAACTCATTGTTTATCAGTATGAGAAAGAACAGCAACCGGCCTATCCCTGGGGGGTGGTGATGCCGACGCAGGGGCAACGCCGGGGCGCGGTGGTTAAGCCTCCCACCGTTCCCTCATCCGACTGACTGTCGGACTGGGGCGAAACAAGGATATAAAAAACCGGCCTGAGCCGGTTTGGGAGCGCTTGTCATTATTAGGTCGGCCGTAGAACGGTCGGGGTAATGCCCTGGTGTTGCTGCGTATTTTCACTGTCACTATAGGCGGTGCGATGATTGAGCGTCCAATGGGTTCGGCAGATCAATAAGGGGCGATTGATCGGCCCGGCCGATCGTCCTGCTCATCGTCACACCGCCCCGCATTTCGGCAGCCAGTCCGCTTCGCACTCTTCGCTCAATACCACATTGGTTTGCATCCCCAGCCGGGTTTTACGCTTGAGCAGGGTTTTCTCATACTCTCTCAGCGTCTGCGGTACCGCCAGGCCAAAGGCCGTCAGGTTCATCACGTGCTGATAGCCCCGTGCCGCCATAAACGACAGGTAGGCGTGATACAGGTAGCGACGCGGATTGGCCGGTGTGATGTTGGCATTGCCTATCATCATGCCTTCTGCGGTGCCGAGCACCGTCAGGTAGCCACAAAAATCAACCAGCGGGTCGGCCTGGCGTTTGATGGTCAGCGCCTCGTCCGAGCTTTGCTGCGCCTGGAGCAGGGTGCGGGCCTCGTTCGGGTTGGCAAAGCGCTGCATCAGGTGACGCACAATCACCGCCAGCTCCTGGGTGATTTTGTCCAGCAGCTGCGGGTCGCGCTCGGCCAGCGGTATTGCGTCCGGGAAAGTGATAATTACCCGCCGCCGGGAGACGCCGCCGCTGCGGTCGCTGAACTGCATCGGGTTGTTGTTCACCGCCAGTATCACCGCCGGGATGTGCGCCGCGTAGGCGTCGCGGTATTTGGGGTCGATGGCGACCGCATCGCCGCCGGTGATGGCCTTGATGCCCGCACCGTCACCGCTCCACTTTTCCTGGTCGGGCAGGATAATCAGCGAGTAACCGACCACGCTGGCACGCTCGCGCGCCGACTCCAGGTTATCGATGGTGGCGGAGGTGGTGTTGTCGGCACCGGCCAGCAGCCGGGCGATGGCCGCCATTACGCTCTTGCCACTGCCGCCGGGGCCGGTCACTTCGAGGAACAGCTGCCAGTCGTAGCGGTTGGCCAGCACCATAAAGAGTGCCGCGAGAATGCGCTCCTGCTTGTCGTGATTGCCCCCGGCAGCCCGCGTCAGCCACTGCCAGAAGTGCGGCGCATGGTCGGCCAGGTTCTCCCCGGCGCGCGGCAGCGTGTAGTCCACGCTGTTGACGGTGCGCAGCCAGTGTTCCTGGCGGTGGGCGCTGAACTGCCCGCTCACAGTATCGAATACCCCGTTACGAAAGCCAATCAACCGGCGGGCCGGGTCACCCATCTGCGGCACCATCAGCTTGAGGGTATCCAAAATGCTGTTGATACCGGCGGCGGAGAACGGCGCACGTACCTTCTGGAACAGCGCGGCAATCTCCCGGCTCAATTGCCGGTGCGGTAGCACCTGCCAGGCGCCGCGCGTATAGCGGCAGAGTTCTTCCCCCACCGGCGGCACCGCCAGGGTGTTGCCGTAGTGCTCGGCCAACAGCTCGGCTTTCTCGCTGGCACTCATGGCTTTCAAATCGGCATCGCTCAGCGTGTCGAACGGGCTCGCCTGCGGTGGCTGACTGAACGCCTGGAGCTGCGCGCGTGTGGCGTCTGCTCCTTCCCTGTCATAAATGTCGTTCCAGTCGCCTTCCGTGGGCGGCTGCGCCGGGATACCGCCGCTGCGTGTGGCCGCCTCGGCGGCGCGGGTCTGCCCGGTGCCACTGCGGTCATTATCGGCCGCCAGCAGCAGCCGCGCATCCGGGTAATGGCTGCGTACCTGCTCCGCCACCGCCGCCAGGTTATTGGCGCTGAGCGCCACGCACACCGTCTCACCGGTCAGGCAATGCACGGTGAGGCCGGTGGCGTAGCCTTCAGTGAGCCAGATAACCGCGTTGTCCGGGCCGCTCAGGGTGTGGCAGGCGGCTTTCACCTGCCCGCCTGCCAGCATGCGTTTGTCCCCGCTGGCGTTAATCAGCTGCACATTGACCACCTCGCCCCCGGCATTATGCAGCGGCAACAGCAGGTCGCCGGGCTGGAAGGTGATACCGCCAACGCGCAGCGGTTGGCCGTGCAGAGTCAGGGTTTCTGCCTCCGGCCAGCCTTTGGCGGTCAGGTAGGCGTTGCCGGTCTGGGGCTGCGCGGCAGCTACCAGAGCCTGTGCCTGTCGCGCGGCCTTGTGCTGGGCCTCGGCTTTGTCTCGTGGTGAATGACCGGCCTCAGCGGCCGGTGGTAAAGTGCTGGCATTATCCCCCATCACGGCGGCCACCTGTTCGGCGGCGGCCTTTGCTGACAGTGACAGGGCTTTTTCCACCAGATTGAGGCCGTCACCGGCCCCGCACTGATTGCAGAACCAAGTGCCTCGCCCGTCCTGGTTGTCGAAACGGAAGCGGTCTTTACCGCCGCAGGTCGGGCACGGCTGCGGCTTACCGTTCGGCTGCAAGGCGATACCGAGGGCCGGGAGTATCACCGGCCAGTGGCCGGTGGCGGTGCGTACGGTCTGGGAAACGAACTGGGTGCTCATCCTTTCTCTCCTCAGTGTACGGTGGCGTTCTGCGATGCCGACAGGCGCTCGCAGCACAGCTCGTCCATCATCTTTTGCCCCAGCGCGGTCAGGCGCGGCGCAGCCACCAGAACGTCCGGCTGCACCATGTCGCTCAGCATGGTGCACGCCATGTCCATGCCGTCCTCTGCGCCGTACTGACGCACAAAGTGCCCCTCCAGGCGCAAGGCAATCGTCATCTGCAGCTCGTCCAGCGTGTACCCGAGGCTCACCCGGTAAAAGGCGCAGGTATCCAGATAGGCTTGCGCCACGGCGCGGCGGAAAACGGCGGTACGGACTTCAATCGGTAAACAGGATGCAGTGTTCATGCGGCGGTGGCCTCCATGCGGGCAAGGATTTGGGTTTCACAGGTGTTGACGACGTGGCCGAGCTGGTCGGTCAGCAAGGCAATGACCGAAGCAAACGATGCCTGTTGCGCGGCGTCGGGGCGCTGCCCGCCGAGGTCGAGGGTGTCCAGCAGGTCAAGGAACAGCACGCCGGTGGCGTGCGCATGCTGGAGACGCAGAAAATCGGCGTGTGGAATAGGGTAATGGGTGTCGCGGTAGTAGCGGTCGGCCAGGGTGTTCATGCTGCCGCCTTAACCGGCAGACGACCGGCAAAGGACAACACGTAATCACGGGCCAGTACGCGGCGGGCGTTGCGTTCGCTATCCGCCACGGTGCGCACGATGCGCGGTGAAGCCGTCAGCGCAGAACGGCGCACGGCCGCAAACAGAAAGCAGAATGTCGGGTGAGTCGGGGTGAGGGTCGTAGCCATGGTGGCAGCCTCCAATAAGTATTGGTTATTGCTACCACAGAAGTTCTCACGCAAGGGTGGTAGCCCAGACGGGGGTGAGAAACCGGCCTTATTGGAAACCGGCCAGCCCGAAGGCTGCCCCGCCTGAGCCACCATTGATTGACTGCTGCGGTAGAATAACATCCACCGCGCAAAAAATGAGCGCACTAAGGCCACGACATAAAAAAACACGCCTGGCGCGTGTTGTGTCGCCAATAAGTAACTCGGGTTCTCACGCCCGGCTGCCGATTTTGCGGCAGCGGGAGGACTATAGCGCAAGGCCGGACAGGGGGGCAAGCCGTAAGACGCCTCCGGACGTTCAATCGATCGCATTGTGATCAGCCACTTCGTCAGCACAGATACGACGCAACTCTGTCTGCCGGTTCGTCAGGCAAATCACACCGTGTTTTTCACTGCGATGTTCAGGCAAGACAATATCCGGGTGCTTGCGCTGCAACAAGATGGCTTCGGCCACAAACAAGGCGTCGTTGCCGCTCAGGGTAAAACAGTGTCGACCGAGGGTTAACTGCATCTCTCAGCGCTCCCCTGATGACGGTTGGCGATACGTTCTTCCATCCACTGCTCGACCTCGGAGGCTAGCCAGGCGACATTTTTACCCCCGAGGGAAACTTGTACCGGAAACTGCTTGCGGCTCATCATCTCGTAGACGGTGGAGCGGGACAGACCAGTGGTGTAGAGCACTTCCGGCAGGCGGATAAAGCGCTCGCGCGGGGTGTAGCCGTTCTGAAGCACCGGCGACGGGGTGGATGGGGTGGGGTTGGAAACGATCAACATAAAACGCTACCTCTTTGTGTCCGGTCAACGCTGGCCGGGACTATGTGAACTTCGGTAGCGCCCTATTATGTGAATATTTACCGGAGTGGCAACAAGGCGTTGTTGTGTGGTGGGACAGCTTTTATGCTTATTTTTCAACCAAAAGGGCATATAGGTTAATATTGACCTTTATTGGCAAACCTAAAAAATAAACGAGCCATGAATAGCCGTTTATTAATAGGCAGAAACAGGCGTACAAGCACAACCCCAGGCTAGCCAGAGAAAAGGCCCTTCTTAGCCGAGTGAACAGCAGTGAACACCGGGTGATGAGTGAGGAATAACTCATCACAGTTTTATTTATTGATTTAACTAATTTTTTATCCAAGTGAACAGTAGTGAAGAGTTTAAAGAAGAACTAGAACCGCAAAGGTGATTTTGCAATCAATATCTGAGGCGGCCAAATAACAAAAACGCAGACGGGAAGAAAGGCGGCATAAGACCCCTATATCTGGCCTCGCTATGATGGGATAATCACGCCCGCTTCCATCACGCGCGCCCTATCCTTCCCCAAAAACAGCCTTTTTCCTGGCTAGCGAGTGTCAAAAAACGCGTGCATGCATAAGGTGCATGATTTTGCATGCAAGAAAATGCATTTTTGACTCCCTACCACACCAGCAGCGACGCGGTCTGGAGCCCCTCATGCACCTGCATGAAAAGCGACACATAAAGCGGGCAGGCGTGGCGGGGGTAGCATTGCGCGCCAGGGGGTTTTAACGATTTATTGGCGGCATTTTCTAGCGAGCAAGGCCCGCGATAAAATCGGCGTACCATTGCAGCATCTCACGGCGTTTCTCAAGGTACTGAGCGTGATTGTAAGTGCCGCGAATGGCGTTCTTGTCCACGTGGGCGAGCTGCATCTCTATCCAGGCGGTATTGAAGTCCTGCTCATGCAAAATCGTGGACATCATGTGCCTGAAGCCGTGGCCGGTGAGTCGACCGTTATAGCCGATACGCTTAAGGAGCTGGTTGATACTCGCTTCGCTCATCGGCTTGTTGACGTCATTACGGCCCGGGAAAACATAGCGATAGTTGCCCGTATAGGTTCTCAGTTCATTCAGGATGGCCACCGCCTGCGTCGATAAAGGCACGAGATGATCCCGGCGCATTTTCATGCGCTCCTGCGGAATTTCCCAAAGCGCGTTATCCAAATCAACCTCATGCCATTGCGCCATGCGCAGCTCAATACCCCTGACTCCGGTCAACATCAGTAACTTCGTCGCCAGCTGTACCAACCGACTGCCGGAGTGCATCTCCAGCGCCGCAAGAAAATCGGGGATTTCGTCAACGGATAAAAAAGGATAATGAGTAGATTTTGGGCTAATCAAAACGCTGGAGAGATCGGCGGCTGGGTTGAACTCCGCCCGCCCGGTTGCCGTGGCATATCGGAAGACCTCACCGCAGCGCTGTCTGACCTTACGCATTTTCTCAAGCGCCCCACGCGCCTCAATTTTACGAAGCACTGTGAGTAGCTCAAGCGGCTTTATCGCCGAAATGGGATGCTGTCCCAGATAGGGGAAAATATCAATGTTGAACGCGTCCATGATATCGGCCGCATACCCTGCTGACCACGTCGCCAATTTGGACTGATGCCACTCCTTCGCGATCGCTTCAAAGGTGTTCGCATTCCCGTATAGCTGCGCCAGCTTTTTCTCTTTACGAACTGTGCTGGGGTTCTGCCCCTCAGCAACTAACTTTCTGGATTCATCACGCTTTAACCGAGCATCGGCCAACGAAACGGCAGGATAGACGCCGAATGAAATCATCTTGGGCTTACCGGCAAAGCGATAACGAAAGCGCCAGCTCTTGCTGCCATTGGGTTCGACCAAAAGGGATAAGCCCAATCCATCACTCAACGTGTAAGGTTTAGGGGTAGGTTTAGCATTCCGGATTTGTAAGTTATTAAGTCGCATGTGTATAGAAATTCAAGACCGAACAGAAGTACACGCAATTCTACACACACCTGATATTGGATTCCACAGGACAGCGCCGGACAGCCACGGACATAAAACCCAATCAATGCATTGTTATTTAATATTTTTTTGGATGATTGCGGACGTTACAGGAAGAGGGGGTGGTGCCGATAATAGGAGTCGAACCTACGACCTTCGCATTACGAATGCGCTGCTCTACCAACTGAGCTATATCGGCATCGAGCCGGGCCTGCGGGGCAAGCCGGAAGTGCGTTGAACAAGGTAGACCTGTGCGTGAAATGAGTCAATAGCCCGCCGGGGCGTTTGGTCGTTTTGCAAGCAACCGCACTGCGGCACACTCAACCTTCCCCAAAAACAATCAGGGCGCAGCACGCTGCGCCCTGACCTCTTTATGACCGCAACCCGGCCTTAGCTGCGCACCAGATCGTCGCCGTAGCCGATCCACTTGTAGGTGGTCAGCGCGTCCAGACCCATCGGCCCGCGGGCGTGCAGTTTCTGGGTGCTCACCGCCACTTCTGCGCCCAGGCCGAACTGGCCGCCGTCGGTGAAGCGGGTGCTGGCGTTGACGTACACCGCCGAGGAGTCCACCGCGCGCACGAAGTGCTCGGCGCTGCTCAGCGAACGGGTGAGGATCGCGTCGGAGTGGTTGGTGCCGTGGGTGCGGATGTGGTCGATGGCCTGATCGATATCGTCCACCAGCAGCACGTTCAGATCCAGCGACAGCCATTCATCGTCGTAATCCTCCGCATTCACCGGCACCACCGTCGCCGGGCCGCCCTGCAGCAGCGGCAGCGCATTTTCCGCCGCGTGCAGCGTCACGCCCACCGCCGCCATTTTGGCGCTCAGCGCCGGCAGGAACTCGGCGGCGATGCTGCGGTTCACCAGCAGCGTCTCCAGCGAGTTACAGGCGCTCGGGCGCTGGATCTTGGCGTTTTCAATCACCGTCAGCGCCTTGTCGAAATCAACGTCGGCATCCACGTAGGTATGGCACACGCCGATGCCGCCGGTGATCACCGGGATGGTCGATTGCTCGCGGCACAGCTTGTGCAGACCGGCGCCTCCGCGCGGGATCAGCATGTCGACATAGCGATCCAGGCGCAGCAGTTCGTTCACCAGCGCACGATCCGGGCTGTCGATCGCCTGCACCGCCGCCGCCGGCAGGCCGCACTGTTCCAGCGCCTGCTGGATCACTTTTACCGTCGCCTGGTTGGTGTTGTGCGTCTCTTTACCGCCGCGCAGGATCACCGCGTTGCCGGTTTTCAGGCACAGGCTGGCGACGTCGATGGTGACGTTCGGGCGCGCCTCGTAAATTACGCCGATCACGCCGAGCGGCACCCGGCGGCGCTCCAGCTTCAGCCCGCTGTCCAGCAGGTTACCGTCCAACACGTGGCCGACCGGATCGTTCAGGCGGCACACCTGGCGCACGTCGTTGGCGATCGCCGCCAGCCGCGCCGGGGTCAACAGCAGGCGATCGAGCAGCGCTTCGCTCATGCCGGTGGCGCGCGCCTGCGCCATATCTTGTTCGTTCGCCAACAGGATCGCTTCGCTGTTGGCTTCCAGCCTGTCGGCCATCACCGACAGCACCTGATTCTTCTTCGCCGTGCTCAGCACCGCCAGCTGCCAGGAGGCCTGCTTGGCGGCCTTCCCCATCTGCTCCAGCATGCTCACTCCTTAACTGACAATCATATCGTCGCGGTGCACTGCCACCGGACCGTATTCATAACCGAGGATTTCGGTGATTTCCTGCGAGTGGTGCCCGGCGATCATGCGCATCGCATCGCTGTTGTAGCGGCTGACACCGTGCGCCAGATCGCGCCCCGCCAGGTTGCGGATGCGGATCACTTCACCGCGCGAGAAGTCGCCCTTCACTTCGCGGATGCCTTTCGGCAGCAGCGAGCTGCCGCGCGCCATCATCGCTTCCACCGCGCCGTCGTCGACGGTGATCTCACCGGCCGGCGGCGCGCCGAAGATCCAGCGCTTGCGGTTTTCCAGCGGGGTTTCCAGCGCGTGGAAACGGGTGCCCACCGGTTTGCCTTCGATCACATCCGCCACCACGCCCGGCTTGCTGCCCGCGGCGATCACCACGTCGATGCCGGCGCGGCAGGCCACGTCGGCCGCCTGCAGCTTGGTGCCCATGCCGCCGGTGCCCAGACCGGAGACGCTGTCGCCGGCGATGGCGCGCAGCGCGTCGTCGATGCCGTGCACTTCACGGATCAGTTCGGCCTGCGGGTTGTTGCGCGGATCGGCGGTGTAGAGGCCCTGCTGATCGGTCAGCAGCAGCAGTTTGTCGGCCCCGGCCAGAATGGCCGCCAGCGCCGACAGGTTATCGTTGTCGCCCACTTTGATTTCGGCGGTGGCGACGGCGTCGTTCTCATTGATTACCGGCACGATGCGGTTGTCCAGCAGCGCCGTCATGGTGTCGCGCGCGTTAAGGAAGCGCTCGCGGTCTTCCAGATCGGCGCGCGTCAGCAGCATCTGCCCGACGTGGATGCCGTAAATGGAGAACAGCTGTTCCCACAGCTGGATCAGCCGGCTCTGCCCCACCGCCGCCAGCAGCTGCTTGGAGGCGATGGTGGCGGGCAGCTCGGGGTAGCCCAGGTGTTCGCGCCCTGCGGCGATGGCGCCGGAGGTGACGATGACGATGCGGTGGCCCGCGGCGTGTTGCTGCGCGCACTGGCGCACCAATTCGACGATGTGGGCGCGGTTCAGACGCAGCGATCCGCCGGTCAACACGCTGGTGCCCAATTTCACAACCAATGTCTGGCTGCCGTTCATAGTATTTCTGCCGTGTGTAATGATGAGAAGAAGAGTGCAAAGGTCTTTGTAACAGGAGAGACGCGTTATGCCAACAGGCACAACGCGAAATCAGCACAATACGTGGTCAAACGGGGTCAGGCGGAGAGTTTGATCAGTTTTTCTTTGAAATCATCGGCGGGTTCCAACCCCAGTTCCATGGTCGCCAGCAGTTCGCCCAGGCGGCGATGGAAGTCGCGCAGGGTGTCTTCCAGCTTGGCGTTCACTTCATCATCCTTAATGTTTTGCGCCGTCCAGTCGCCTTCCTTATCGAACAGGCCGAATTGGTACGAATAGGTGAAGCGCGCCTCTTCCGCCTGCAGCTCCATCCACCAGCCCCAGAACTCGCGCTTCTCCGGAGCGGGCTTTACATTGACGCAGACGGCCAAACAATCAAAGAAAAAACGGTCGTTTTCACATTGCCCTTCACGCAGGTACGGCCCCAAGCTGGCAAAACGTTTCATTAGTCGGCTTTTAGGGTGACCACTCGGTAACGTCATTCTCTCACCTCCTCAATGTAGACCACTCTTTTTAACAAACTGTTAAAATTTAGCAACTAATTAACGCATTTTGTCCCTCAGCCAACCGGACATCTGTAGCAACGCCCGGTGGAAGCTGTCGTAGACCGGGGTGCGCGGGATAGCGATCAGCTTGCCGCTCACCGAGGAGGTGACGATCAGCTGCGACTCCTCTTTCGGGCTGAGCGTATCGCGCTCCCAGTAGCCGGAGATCATCGGTGTCGGGCAACGGCGCCCCAGCAGCCCCTGCATTTTCAGCGAGTAGCTGTTCAGCTCCACCTTCAGCACGTTGTCCGAGGCGTTAGCCATGCCCATGCGGCTCGCCAGCACGTCCATATACATGTCCGGCACGTTCAGCTGGGTGCTGCTGTCGCACAGCAGGCGATGCACCACCGGCCCCAGGCAGGCTACGCCGCGCAGCCGCTGCGGCTCCAGGTAGGCCAATCGCACCGCCACGTTGGCGCCGAAGCGGAAGCCGAAGGCGCTCACCCGCTGATGATCCACCCACGGCACCGAGGCCAGCTGGATCAGCACCTGCTGGTGCAGGTAGCTGGAGTCCTGCGTCAGCTTCCATTTGCAGGAAGAACCGATCGACGGCATGTCGAGCGTCAGCATGGCGATGCCGTGCGGCGCCAGGTAGTCGCGGAACAGGCGATGATAGTCGGTCTGCAGCGTATCGAGGCTGCCGCACATCAGCACCGTCGGGAACGGCGCTTCGCCCTTCTCCGGCATGTGCAGGAACCCGGTGACGCTGCCGCCGCCTTCGATGCGAAACTCCAGCTCTTTCAGCTGATACGGCAGCAGCAGCGCCGCCTCTTCGTACGCACGGTTAGCCAGCATCTCCGCCTGTTCGGCCAGTTCGTCGCCCTTCAGGTGCGGGTAACCGGCGATACTGTACAGGCTCGCGGCCTTCAGCCAGTACTCGCCGCCGACCAGCGGATCCTGCTGCTCCGTCGCCCGCTGCTGCCACTGCATGCCCTGATGGATCCACTCGTAGATCCAGTTGCCGTTACGGTAGCCCACTACGGTATCCAGCCGCTGCGGATTGCTGCGCTCGGCGTCCGAGGCGGCGATGCGCGCCAACACTTCGTGGATTTCGATCGGGCTGACGCCGCGCCAGGCCCACAGCAGCGGATTCAGCATGCGGTACCAGCTGCCGGTGGTGTCACCTTCCAATGCGGAATGCATGGCGGCGCTCACTTTGTTGCGCGCGCGCAGCACCAGCGTCGAGGTTTCAGGGTGTTTGAATTTGGGCTTGAAAAGAATTTCAGAAAGGTTGGCCTGTGCCATGGTAACAACAGCCTCCGTAAATCTGGCGATAGGCCGCAACAGGCCTACTTAACTGGAGGTAGTGTACCTAACTCTGGCGGGATAAACCAAGATAACGCAAACGCCCGGCATAACCGGGCGTCGGGCGGCTGACAAAGGAGGAAAAAGCGTGGTTTTTCCTCCTTTGTGGTCAACGGCCGAAAATCAATAAATTGATTTTCCTTATTTTTTATATCTTGCCTTCGGTAAGCCTGACAACGCCATCACGTTTATCCTTAAACAAACGCCCGGCATAACCGGGCGTTGACTTGGAACTGGCTGGGCTTAGCGACCGCCGATAGGGGGAACGAAGCTGACGCCCATGTCCCACGGCTGTTCGATCCAGGTGTCCTGCGGGATGTCGATCACATAGTCGTCCACCAGTGGACGGCCCGCCGGCTTGGCGAAGATGGTGACGAAATGCGCTTTCGGGTACATGTCGCGGATCGCTTTTGCGGTGCCGCCGGTATCCACCAGATCGTCCACCACGATGAAGCCTTCACCGTCGCCTTCGGCGCGCTTGAGCACTTTCATTTCGCGCTGGTTATCATGGTCGTAGCTGGAAATGCAGACGGTATCCACATAGCGAATGCCCAGTTCGCGCGCCAGCAGGCCCGCCGGCACCAGGCCGCCGCGGCTGACGGCAATGATGCCGGTCCATTTGTCGGCAGGCAGCAGGCGGTGCGCCAGCTTGCGTGCATGTATTTGCAGCATATCCCAGGTAACAACGTATTTTTCGCTCATAGAATCGTGTCCCAGCCGGCTGGTGAAGCGGCTTACTTTATAGTTCAGGGGAAAAAAGGTTGCGCGAGATTATAGAGACTGGCCGCGTTGAATTCCAGCTGTACCGAGGAAAACCTCGCGATTTCCGCCGGGCGGCTTTTCGGTGATTGATGCTGAAAAAACGAGCGTTCCCGCCGCGAAGCCGTGTGATCAAGCGCTTAAACCGCACAATACGGGGCGCGCACCGCCGGAAATAAAGTGATATTCTCTGACGATCGTGCCACGACGCACAGATGCCCACTCACCTTAACCGCGCGGCACGCCCGTCCTGTCGGAGCCTGCCGTCACAGGAGACTTATAGTGTCTGAATTGTCTCAGCTTTCGCCACAGCCGCTGTGGGATATTTTCGCCAAGATCTGTTCTATCCCACACCCTTCTTATCATGAAGAAGCGCTGGCGCAGCACATCCTCACCTGGGCCAAAGAAAAGAACCTGCACGCCGAGCGTGATCAGGTCGGCAATATCCTGCTGCGCAAACCGGCCACCAAAGGCATGGAAAACCGCAAGCCGGTGGCGCTGCAGGCGCACCTGGACATGGTGCCGCAAAAGAATAACGACACCGTGCACGACTTCGCCAAGGATCAGATCCAGCCTTATATCGCCGGCGAGTGGGTGAAAGCGCGCGGCACCACGCTGGGCGCCGACAACGGCATCGGCATGGCCTCCGCCCTGGCGGTGCTGGCCGACGACAGCGTTGAGCACGGCCCGCTGGAAGTGCTGCTGACCATGACCGAAGAAGCGGGGATGGACGGCGCCTTCGGGCTGCAGCCGAACTGGCTGCAGGCGGACATCCTGATCAATACCGACTCCGAAGAAGAAGGCGAAATCTACATGGGTTGCGCCGGCGGTATCGACTTCATCACCACCCTGCCGCTGCAGCGCGAAGCGGTGCCGGCCGGTTACCAAACCCTGAAACTGACCCTCAAGGGCCTGAAAGGCGGCCACTCCGGCGCCGAGATCCACGTCGGTCTGGGCAACGCCAACAAACTGCTGGCGCGCTTCCTGTTCTCCCATGCGGCGGAGCTGAACCTGCGCGTGCTGGATCTGAACGGCGGCACCCTGCGCAACGCCATCCCGCGTGAAGCCTCCGCGGTGGTTGCGGTGCCGGCGGACAAGGCCGACGCGCTGAAAGCGCTGAGCCAGGAGTTCCTGGCGGTGCTGCAGAACGAACTCTCCGCCAAAGAGAAGAACATCACCGTGCTGCTGGAGCCGACCAACAGCGCTTCGCAGGCGCTGAGCGCCGACAGCCAGCAACGCTTCCTGGCGCTGCTGAACGGCACGCCGAACGGCGTGATCCGCATGAGCGACGCGGTGAAAGGCGTAGTGGAAACCTCGTTGAACGTCGGCGTGGTCACCACCAGCGAAAACGAAGCGGAAATCATCTGCCTGATCCGCTCTCTGATCGACAGCGGCAAAGATTACGTGGTCGAGATGCTGACCGCGCTGGGTCAGCTGGCCGGCGCCAAGGTGGCGCCGAAGGGCGGCTACCCGGGCTGGCAGCCGGACGCTGACTCGCCGGTGATGCACCTGGTGCGCGAGCTGTATCAGGAGCTGTTCAACAAGACGCCGAACATCATGGTGATTCACGCCGGCCTGGAATGCGGTCTGTTCAAAAAGCCGTATCCAAACATGGATATGGTATCGATCGGGCCAACCATCACCGGCCCGCACTCGCCGGATGAGCAGGTGCATATCGAAAGCGTCGGTCTGTACTGGAAGCTGCTGACCTCGCTGCTGAAAGCGATCCCTGAGCGCGCGTAATCTGCGCGCTTAACGCAAAAAGCCGGCTAATCGCCGGCTTTTTTATTCCCAAGACAGCGCCAGCTGCCGCTCCAGCTGCGGATCGAGCAGCGTCACGTGCAGCCCCACCAGCCGCACGCCGCGCCCTTCACGCCGTTCGCGCCAAGCCTGCCGCGCCACCGCCAGCAAATCCTGCTGATTCAGCACCGGGAACACGTGCTCCTGGGTGGTTTGCTGAAAATCCTGAAACTTCAGCTTCACGCCCTGCCGGGCGATGTGCAGATCCGGCTTCACCTTGCGCAGCCGCATCTCCAGCTCGGGGTAGAGTTTGTCGATAATCAGCGTTTCGCAGTCTTCCCAGTCGTGAATGTCTTCCGCCAGCGTACGCTCCACGCCCACCGATTTACGCAGCCGCTCCGCCGAGATTTCGCGCCGATCGATGCCCTGGCACCGCTCCCACAGCACCCGGCCGAACTTGCCGAAGCGCTTGAGCAGCTGCGCCAAATCGTATTGCTGCACGTCGGCGCAGGTGATAAGCCCCACTTCCTCCAGCCGTTTGGCGGTCACCTTGCCGACGCCGGGGATCTTGCTGAGCGGCAGCTGCTGCAAAAACGCCGGCACCTGCGCCGGGGTGATCACGTATTGCCCGTTCGGCTTGTTCATCTCGGAGGCGATTTTGGCGAGAAACTTGATCGGCGCGACGCCGGCCGACGCGGTCAGGTTCAGCTCGTCGGCGATCGCCTGGCGGATCTCCTGGGCGATCAGCGTCGCCGAGCCGTTGCATTGCGGGCTGTCGGTCACGTCGAGATAGGCTTCATCGAGCGACAGTGGCTCGATCAACGGAGTATAGCGGGCGAAGATTTCACGTATGTGCAGCGAAGCCTCTTTATAGGCCGCCATGCGCCCCGGCAGCAGGGTGAGATGCGGGCACAGCTTGAGCGCCATCGCCGTGGACATGGCGCTGTGCACGCCGTAGCGCCGCGCCGGGTAGTTGGCGGTGCTGATCACCCCGCGCCGATCGGCGCTGCCGCCAATCGCCAGCGGGATATCGCGCAGGCTGGGATCGTCGCGCATTTCCACCGCCGCGAAGAAGCAGTCCATATCGACATGAATGATTTTACGCATCGCACCCTCCAGTAACACTGTATAAGTATACAGTCAGATACCGAAAGCTCAAGGCCGCAGGCTTCGATGAAAGCGCCGTTTCCGTCAGATATTTCCGCGTTGTTAAAAAAGCTTAATTTTTCAATAGTATGATTTCCGCTATCCCGTGCGGCTCACCACAACGATAACGACAAGGTACCCTACATGATCAGATTTTCTCATTGGCTGCTGGCTTCCGCGCTGTCGCTGAGCGCGCTGGCGGCCAGCGCCGCCAGCGGTCACGCGCCGGCGATCGTAGCCCATCGCGGCGGCACCGCCGATGCGCCGGAAAACACCCGCATCGCCATCGAAACCGCGCTGAAAAACGGCGCCGACGCCATTTGGATCACCCTGCAAGAATCCAAAGACGGCGTCATCGTGCTGTATCGCCCCTCGGATCTGAAAACGTTGACCAACCGGCAGGGCCCGGTCTCTGCCTATACCGCCGCGCAATTGGCCGAGACCGATGCCGGCTGGGCCTTCGCCAAAGGCGATGCGCATCCGTTCCGCGGCCAGGGCATCGGCATTCCGCGGCTGGACGAGGTGCTAAAGGCGTTCCCGCACGTCACCTTCTATCTGGACATCAAATCTCCGGACGCCGATCCGGCGCAGTTTGGCCAGGCGCTGCTGGCGACGCTGGAAAGCACCGACAGCCTGAACCGCACCCGCGTTTACTCTACCGATGCCAAATACCTGCAGGCGCTGCCGCCGGCCATCCCGCGCTTTGAAAGCCGCGACGAGACCCGCACGCTGCTGGCCAACGTCACCATGGCGCACCAGTGCGATGTCAAACCGGACAACCGGCAGCCGCGCTGGTACGGGCTGGAGCTGAAGCGTGAGGTGGAAGTGGTAGAGAAGTACACCCTCGGCGAAGGGCGCTCGAAGGCGTTTCTGACCTGGGATAAAGAGTCGATGGATTGTTTCCGCTCGCAGGGCCCGGCGCACATCATTCTGTTCGGCGTCAACACGCCGCAGGAGTATCAGCAGGCGCTGGCGCTGGGGGCCGACGGCGTGATGGTCAACTCGCCGGCCGAGGCGAAAAGCTTCCGCAAGGCGAAATAAAAAAACCCGGCCAAGGCCGGGTTTTCGCTTCGCTACAGAATGCGGTGCTTGTCCAACTGCTCGCGCCGCTGTGCCGCTTTGGCTTCGCGCTTTTTGCGCGCATCGCAAGGCTCCGGGCAGTCGCAGACTTTCTCCATGCCCAGCGCGGTGATGCCGCCGCAGCTGCCCTGCAGGCTTTTGCGTTTGAACACGTAACCCAGCGACATCCCGCCGACGATCAGCAGGAACAACACGAAGGTAGCGGCGAATACCGTCAACATAGCAACCTCACGAACGCTTTTTCAGATAGGGTTTGAACGCGTCCGAATAACGCTCCTCAAACCCGTCGGCGGTTTTCACGATCATGAACACCGGGATACCGAGCAGGTTGGCCAGCGCCATGCCGCGCTCCGGCCCCATCACGTTCAGGCCGGTGGACAGGCCGTCGGCGGTCATGCAGGTCGGGCTCAGCACGGTGATCGACACCAGCCGATGATGGATCGGCCGCCCGGTGACCGGATCGATGGTGTGCGAATAGCGCACCCCGTCCTGCTCGAAGTAGTTGCGATAGTCACCCGAGGTGGCGATCGACATCTCCCCCGGCTGGATCACCAGCTGCGCCTGCTGCTGCGCGCCGGCGGTCGGGCGCTCGATGGCGATGCGCCACGGCTTTTGCTCGCCGTTGCGCCCGCGGGTACGAACTTCACCGCCGATATCCACCATGTAGTCTTTCACGTGTTGCGATTGCAGATACTCCGCCACCACGTCCACGCCATATCCTTTGGCAATCGAAGACAGGTCGACATACAGCTCGGGGATGCTTTTCACCAGCGCGCTGCCCTGCACCGCCAGTTTATCGGCGCCGGTCCAGGCGCGGCGGTGTTCCAGTTCCGCCTCGCTCGGCACTTTGTCCGGCCGCCCTTCCGGGCCGAAACCCCATAGGTTGACCAGCGGCCCGACGGTCACGTCCAGCGCGCCATCGGTGACGCGATTGATGCGCAGCGCTTCGCGCACCACTTCGGCGGTGGCCGGCGAAACCGGGAACGGCCGGTCAATATCGCGGCTGGCGTTGAAGCGGCTTAGCTCGGAATCCGGCCGGTAGGTGGACATCTGATCGTTCACCTGTTCCAGCCGTTTGTCGATCTCCGCCTGCATCTCGCGCGCCGACGGCGTATCGTCGCCGGTCACGTAACGGATCGAATACGAGGTGCCCATGGTTTTACCCGTCAGATCCACCTGTTCCGGCCCGCAGCCGGTCAGCAGCAGGGTGGCGCTCAGCGCCACGCCCGTCAGCCAGTTCTTCGTCGCCAATGCGCGCAATTTAGCCACCAAAGTCATCCAGCATGATATTTTCGTCTTCGACGCCCAGATCTTTGAGCATCTTGATCACCGCGGCGTTCATCATCGGCGGCCCGCACATGTAAAACTCGCAGTCTTCCGGCGCCGGGTGGTTCTTCAGGTAGTTCTCCAGCAGAACATTATGGATAAAGCCGGTGTAGCCGGTCCAGTTATCTTCCGGCTGCGGATCCGACAGCGCCACGTGCCAGGTGAAGTTTTCGTTCTCCGCCTGCAGCTGGTTGAAGTCGTCTTCATAGAACATCTCGCGCAGCGAACGCGCGCCGTACCAGAAAGTGATCTTGCGCTTCGAGTTCAGACGCTTGAGCTGATCGAAGATGTGCGAGCGCATCGGCGCCATGCCCGCGCCGCCGCCGATAAAGATCATTTCGGCGTCGGTGTCCTTGGCGAAGAACTCGCCGAACGGTCCGGAGATGGTCACCTTGTCGCCCGGCTTCAGCGACCAGATATAGGAAGACATGATGCCCGGCGGCACGTCCGGATTGTTCGGCGGCGGCGTGGCGATACGCACGTTGAGCATGATGATGCCCTTTTCTTCCGGATAGTTGGCCATCGAGTAGGCGCGCACCGTGGTGTCGTTCACCGTCGAGCGGTAGCGGAACAGGTTGAACTTGTCCCAGTCGCCGCGATACTCCTGCGGCACGTCGAAGTCGGCGTAGCTGATGTCGTGCGCCGGCGCTTCGATCTGGATGAAACCGCCCGCGCGGAACGGCACGTCTTCCCCATCGGGGATCTTCAGCTTCAGCTCTTTGATAAAGGTGGCTTTGTTATCGTTGGAGATAACCTCGCACTCCCATTTCTTCACGCCGAAGATCTCTTCCGGCAGCTCGATCTTCAGGTTCTGCTTCACGTTCACCTGGCACGCCAGGCGGCAACCCTCTTTCGCTTCGCGCTTGTTGATGTGCGAGAGCTCGGTCGGCAGGATATCGCCGCCGCCCTCTTTGATCACCACCCGGCACTGGCCGCAGGAGCCGCCGCCGCCGCAGGCCGAGGAGACGAAGATCCCCTGGCTGGAGAGCACGTTGAGCAGCTTGTCGCCCGCCGGCGCATGGAAGCTCTTATCCAGATCGCCGTTGATTTCCACCGCGATGTCGCCGGTGTTCACCAGCTTCGATTTGGCGAACAGGATCAGCAACACCAGCACCATCACGATGGCGGTGAACATCGCTACGCCTAAAATAATTTCCATAAATTCTTCCCGCCTTTACAACTGAACACCGGAGAAGGACATGAAGCCCAGCGCCATCAGTCCGGTGGTGATAAAGGTAATGCCCAGGCCGCGCAGCCCTGCCGGCACGTTGGCATACTTGAGTTTTTCGCGGATCCCCGCCATGGCGACGATCGCCAGCATCCAGCCGGTGCCGGAACCGATGCCGTACACCACCGATTCGGCGAAGTTGTAGTCGCGCTGCACCATGAAGGACACGCCGCCGAAGATGGCGCAGTTCACGGTGATGAGCGGCAGGAAGATGCCGAGCGCGTTATACAGCGACGGGAAGAAGCGATCGAGGATCATCTCCAAAATCTGCACCAGCGCCGCGATCACGCCGATGAAGGTGATGAAGTTGAGGAAGCTCAGATCGACGCCTTCCACCAGCGCACCGTCGCGCAGGATCAGGTTGTAGACCAGGTTGTTCACCGGCACCGAAATGCCGAGCACGATGGTCACCGCGATGCCCAGGCCAAAGGCGGTCGAGACCTTCTTCGACACCGCCAGGAAGGTACACATCCCGAGGAAGAACGCCAGCGCCATGTTCTCGACGAACACCGCGCGCACAAACAGGCTGATATAGTGTTCCATCGGCCTTTACTCCTTTTCGATCTGCGCCGGCTTCAGGGTGCGCAGCACCCAGATCAGCAGGCCGATGATGAAGAACGCGCTCGGCGCCAGCAGGAACAGGCCGTTCGGCTGATACCAACCGCCGTTCTGCACCGTTTCCAGCACCGGCACGCCAAACAGCTTGCCGGAGCCGATCAGCTCGCGCAGGAAACCGACCAGCACCAGGATCACCCCGTAGCCCAGCCCGTTGCCGATGCCGTCCATAAAGCTCTCGATCGGCGGCGACTTCATGGCGTAGGCCTCGGCGCGCCCCATCACGATGCAGTTGGTGATGATAAGGCCAACGAACACCGACAGCTGCTTGGAGATCTCGAACGCATAGGCGCGCAGCAGCTGATCGACCACGATCACCAGCGAGGCGATGATCGCCATCTGCACGATGATGCGCACGCTGTTGGGAATATGGTGACGGATCAGCGAGATGAAGAAGCTGGAGAACGCGGTCACCAGCGTCACCGCAATGGTCATCACCACCGCCGTCTCCAGCTTGGTGGTCACCGCCAGCGCCGAACAGACGCCCAGCACCTGCAGGGCGATCGGGTTATTGTCGAACAGCGGCCCCAGCAGGACCCGCTTTATCTCTTTGGAATCAGCCATTTTTCAGCGCTCCTTCACGAACTTTTTTCAGGAACGGGCCGAAGCCGTGCTCGCCCAACCAGAAATCAAACGTATGCTGCACGCCGTTGGAGGTCAGCGTGGCGCCGGACAGGCCATCTACCCCGTGCACATCCCCCTGGCGCGCGCCGCCTTTCACCACGCGGATCGCCGGCTGGCCGTTGTCGCCGAACAGCTGCTTGCCGACCCACTGCTGGCGCCAGGACGGGTTCTCGACCTCACCGCCCAGCCCCGGCGTTTCCCCCTGGTCGTAGTAGGTGATGCCCTTGACCGTGTTGCCGTCGTTATCCAGCGCCACGAAGGCGTACATCATCGACCACAGGCCGGTGCCGTATACCGGCAGCACAATCTTGTTCACCTGGCCGCTTTCATCGCGCACCAGATAGATTTCCGCCTGGTTGCTGCGGCGCTTGATGCCGGCCGGATCGTCGCCCGCCGCCAGCGCCACGCTTTTGGCGTCGTCACGCAGCGCGGCGCCCAGATCGAACGCCGCCGCCTTGCCGGCGACAAACTCGCCGCTGTTCAGATCCACCAAACGCGGTTCGATGCGCTCGCTGTACAGGCGCTTGACCTGCTCGCTCTCCATTTTCGGCTGCAACAGGCCGGCTACGTCGAGAATATTGCGCTGCTTGTCGAGCAGCTTTTGCTCCTGCTGTTTGGACTTCAGGCCGACGGCGGAGCCCGCCACCACCACTGAACACACCAGACACAGCAGCAGCACTACCAGCAGCGTTTTACCGATGCCGTCATTTTTCGCTTCATTCGCCACGGGCTTTTCTCCGCTTGATGTTGGCCTGCACCACCAGGTAATCGAACAGCGGCGCGAACAGGTTGGCGAACAGGATCGCCAGCATCATGCCTTCCGGATAGGCGGGGTTGACTACCCTAATCAGCACGCACATCACGCCGATCAGAATGCCGTACCACCATTTCCCCTTATTGGTGAAGGAGGCGGAAACCGGGTCGGTCGCCATAAAGATCATGCCGAAGGCGAAGCCGCCCAGCACCAGATGCCAGTACCACGGCATGGCGAACATCGGGTTGGTGTCCGAACCGATGGCATTGAACAACAGGGCGGAAGCCACCATGCCGAGCATTACGCCGGCGACGATGCGCCAGGAGGCCACGCGGCCGAACAGGATAATCGCCCCGCCGATCAGGATCATCAGCGTGGACACCTCACCGATCGAGCCGGGAATGTTGCCGAGGAAAGCGTCCATCCAGCTGATGGACTGGCCGGTGGCGACGTTGCTCAGGCCGTGCGCCCCGCCCGCGCTCCACTGCGCCAGCGGCGTCGCGCCGGAGAAGCCGTCCGCGGAAGTCCACACCAGATCGCCGGAGATCTGCGCCGGATAGGCGAAGAACAGGAAGGCGCGGCCGGCCAGCGCCGGGTTGAGGAAGTTGCGCCCGGTGCCGCCGAAGATCTCTTTGGCCACCACCACGCCGAAGGTGATGCCCAGCGCGGCCTGCCACAGCGGCAGGGTCGGCGGCACGATCAGCGCGAACAGGATAGAGGTGACGAAGAAACCTTCGTTGACCTCATGCTTGCGGATAATGGCGAACAGCACTTCCCAGAAGCCGCCGACGACGAACACCACGGCGTAGATCGGCAGGAAGTAACAGGCGCCCAGCACCATCTTGCTGACCCAGCCGGCATCGGCCGCCAGCGAGGCGCCGAGCCACTGCGCCAGGCGATAATGCCAGTCGCCCGCCAGCACCTGTTGCAGCGCGTCGCCGCTGTACAGATGGTGCAGCGCCGGGATCGCCTGCTGGCCGACGTTGTACATGCCCCAGAACATCGCCGGGAACACCGCCAGCCACACCAGGATCATCATGCGTTTCAAATCGATGGCGTCGCGCACGTGCGAAGCGCCGCGCGTCACCGTGCCGGGGGTGTAAAACACCGTGGTGGTCGCTTCATACAGCGGGTACCACTTTTCCAGTTTGCCGCCCGGCGTGAAGTGATGCTCTATCTTCTCAAAATAATTCTTCAGGCCCATCGGTTATCCTTCCTGCTCAATCTTGGTCAGCACCTCGCGCAGCACCGGCGCGTACTCATACTTGCCGGGGCAAACGAAGGTGCACAGCGCCAGATCTTCCTCGTCCAGCTCCAGACAACCCAGCGCCTGCGCGCTGTCGCTGTCGCCCGCCAGCAGATCGCGCAGCAGCAGCGTCGGCAAAATATCCAGCGGCATCACCCGCTCGTAGTTGCCGATCGGCACCATGGCGCGCTCGCCGCCGTTGGTGGTGGTCGAGAAGGCGAACAGTTTGTTCTTCAGGAAGTGGCCCAGCGTGGTGCGGGTAATGGAAAACTTGTTCGGCGAGGGCACGATCCAACCGAACAGCTCTTTGTCGCGCCCTTCTTCCAGCACCGACACCTGCGAGTGGAAGCGGCCGAGCCAGGCGTTCGGCCCGGCGGCGTGCATGCCGTTCAGCACCGAACCGGAGATCACCCGATTCTCGCCGCCTTTCAGGCGGCCGGCGGTCAGCTCATCGAGGCTGGCCCCCAGGCGGGTGCGCAGCAGCGCCGGCTGCGCCACCTGCGGCCCGGCCAGCGCCACCACACGGCGGGTATCGAGCTTGCCGGTGGTGAACAGCGTGCCGATGGCGATCGCATCCTGGTAACCGATGTGCCAAACGGTTTTCTTCAGGCTGACCGGTTCGAGGAAGTGAATGTGGGTGCCCGCCAACCCGGCGGGATGCGGGCCGGCGAATTCGCTGTAGGCGATCTGCGGGCCGCTCTGCTGGCCAACCGAAGCGCCGGCGGCATGGCACACGTGCACCTTGCCTGCCGTCAGGCGCGCCAGCACCACCAACCCGGCGTTGAACGCCGCCTGCTGCTCGGCGATGATCACCTGCGGATCGGCGGCCAACGGCTGGGTGTCCATCGCGGTGACGAAAATGGCGCGCGGTTCGCTGCCGGGAGCCGGCGTCTTGCTGAACGGGCGGGTGCGCAGCGCGGTCCACAGGCCGCTGGCGATCAGTTCGCTTTCGACCTGTTCGCGCGGCAGCTGGCTCAGTTCACCCAGCGGGTAGTGCGCGAACTCGAGCTGATCGTCGCCGCCGTTTTCCAGCGCAATCACTACCGATTGCAATACGCGCCGCTCGCCGCGGTTAATCGCGGCGATGCGGCCGCTGGCGGGTGCCGTGAAGAAAACCCCGGGGTTTTTCTTGTCTTCGAACAACGCCTGGCCTTTCTTAACGGTATCGCCTTCCTGCACCAGCATGGAGGGGCGCATTCCGACATACTCTTCCCCAAGCAGGGCGACATGCTGAATGTTCGGGCCATCTTGGATCGCCTGAACCGGAACCCCGGCTATCGGCAGATCCAGCCCTTTTCTGATCTTAATCATAGGATTTATACGATGTAGTTTGGTTTACACGTCTGCCCGGCCCCAGAGGCGGGTGCGGACGATGCCAGGATTGCCGGGCAGTGCGCATGGCGGCACGCCCAACATGAACTTTCTCGCAGTGAATATATGGGGTAACGCGCATTCCCTTGATTCCCCCCTTTCCGTTGTTTGCGTGACAATCGATGTGTTAACGGCCTGTAGCCAAATAACCACCAAAACGGCCGGGTTATATGCCATAACCCCTGCCGCTTCAATCGCTACCGCGCGTTAAATTGAAGAGGGAATATTAACATTGTTCGCAACATTGTTCTGCGTTCCGTCGTGACTTGGGTCAAGCAAACGCAATTAAATTTCGCCTGTTTTTCACTACTTATCGTTAAAATCTGCCGGTCATTTCACTTTTATCGAGCTTTGTCGTTTTTTTATACATATCACGTATTGCTAAAAATAAACGCGCTGGTAATCTGGCGGTGTTTTGCAGCAGTAAAAACAATAATCAGTGGCATGCTGGCCAGATTGATTGCGCCGGCAGATAAATATAAGCAGGAATTATAATGAGCAAAATCGCGCTGTTGTTTGCGATGCTTGTTTCTATGCCGATGATCACGGCCTGCAGCGCCAGCGAGCAGGTACCCGAAGCGCCGGTAGTTAAACAGCAATTATTGGGTTCGCCGGTCTATATTCAGATCTTCAAAGAGGAACGCAAGCTGGAATTGTATGCCAGAATGGGCAATGAATTCCGCCTGGTCAACACGTTCCCGATCTGTAATTTCTCCGGCGGGCTGGGTCCTAAACGTCGTGAAGGCGACTTTAAAAGTCCTGAAGGCTTTTATAGCGTTGACGCGCGCCATCTGAAACCCGACAGCAAGTATTATCGGGCGATCAATATCGGTTTCCCTAACGATTACGATAAGTCGCAGGGCTATTCCGGCGCTTATCTGATGATCCACGGCGAATGTAAATCGATCGGCTGTTACGCGATGACCAACACCTATATGGATGAGATCTATCGCTACGTCGAAGCCGCCTTCGCCTATGGCCAAAGCCGCGTCGACATCAGCATCTATCCGTTCCGCATGACCGAACAGAACCTGAAACGCCATGCGTCATCCAGCTATATCGCCTTCTGGCGCCAGCTGAAGCCGGGCTACGATTACTTCGCGAAGAACCGCCAACCGCCGACAATGGGCGTGGTCAATGGCCAGTACGTCTTGGGTCAACCGCTGATGAGCAGCGGCGGCATGATGACGCAGTACGCGTCAGCCAGCCCGACGCCCAACACCAACCCCTTCGCTCAGAACAAGCCTCTCACCGAAGTGAAATAACGCGAACTCGCCTGGCTCAATCTTGTGCCAGGTTTCGTTGGCGGTCAGCGGTTGGGTGGCGATCACCGTGACCACATCGTTCGGTGTGGTCTGTTGCTGAAAATCAATCTCCACGTCCTGATCAAGCAGCGTCGCCTTGCCGAACGGCGCGCGGCGCGTGATCCAATACAGGTTGGTGGAGCAATACGCCATCACGAAGCGTCCGTCCGACAACAGCATATTGAACACCCCTTTCTTGCGCAGCTGGCTCGCCAACAGGCCGATATAGCGGAAGACCGCCGGCCACTGGCTCGGGGTGCGCGGATATTTCAGCGCCAGCTGGTGCAGCAGCCAGCAGAACGCATATTCGCTGTCGGTCTGGCCGACCGGGCGGAACGTGCCGGTATCCAGCTGGCGATAGCCTTTCAATTGGCCGTTGTGCGCGTAGGTCCAGTTGCGGCCCCACAGTTCACGGGTGAACGGATGGGTGTTTTCCAACGCCACTTCGCCGCGGTTGGCCTGGCGAATATGGGACACCACCGCGCAAGACTTGATCGGGTAGTCCTGCACCAGGCGGGCGATCGGCGAGTTGAAGCTCGGCTGCGGATCCTTGAATGTACGGCAGCCGTTCCCTTCATAGAAGGTAATGCCCCAGCCATCCTTATGCGGCCCGGTGCGGCCGCCGCGCTGTACCAGGCCGGTAAAGCTGAAGCAGATATCGGTCGGTACGTTTGCGCTCATCCCGAGCAGTTCACACATCGCCAGCACTCCTTAACCACACTGACACAGGCTGTGCGGGCACGGCATATATGCGGCGCCCGCAGTCTTATTCATGGGGAGCCGCAGCCCCCCGAAGGCTATTACGCCTTAACCATCTCTTTTTCGATCAGCTGAATCAAGATGTGAATCGCTTTAATGTGGATCTCCTGGATGCGATCGGCGTAGCCGAAGTGCGGCACGCGAATTTCCACATCGGCGGAACCCGCCATCTTGCCGCCGTCCTTGCCGGTCAGGGTGATCACTTTCATCCCCTTGGCACGCGCCGCGTCGATAGCCTTGATGATGTTGCCGGAGTTGCCGGAGGTGGAAATGCCCAGCAGCACGTCGCCTTCGCGGCCCACCGCTTCCACATAGCGCGAGAACACATACTCATAGCCGAAGTCGTTGCTGACGCAGGACAGATGGCTCACGTCCGAGATGGCAATCGCCGGGTAGCCCGGGCGGTTTTCACGGTAGCGGCCGGTCAGCTCTTCGGCGAAGTGCATCGCGTCGCAATGGGAACCGCCGTTGCCGCAGGAAATCACTTTACCGCCGGCTTTGAAGGAATCCGCCAGCAGCACCGCCGCGCGTTGGATGGCGTCGATGTTGGCGTCGTCATTGATAAATTTCGCCAGGGTATCAGCCGCTTCGTTCAGTTCACTGCGAATAAGGTCGTGGTACATGAGGAACCTCTTGTTATCGTCAAATCTTCCGCTCCGCAGTGTACCGGATCGCGGAAACAGCGAGAAGCATTCTCAGCCAAACAGCGCGCCGGTTAAGGAAGCGGAGAGGTTTTTGATGATTGGTGCTGTCAGTTTGTGACCTGAGTTGTAATTAAACTGTAAACGCATTGATAAAAATTCTGCCTTGTACTAAAACCTATTACATACACACAACAGGTCAGACCTCTTACTACTTCGGAGCTTCTTATGATGGTTCTTAGTATTGTCGTTTTACTGGCGCTCCTCGGCGTGGTGTTCTACCACCGAGTGAACCTTACCCTCAGCAGCCTGATCCTGGTGGCGTACACCGCTGCCATGGGCGCGATCGGCCTGTGGAGCTTCTGGCTGTTGCTGCCGCTGGCGATCGTGCTGCTGCCGCTGAACCTTTCCTCTGTGCGTCGCTCTCTGCTCTCCGCGCCGGCGCTGCGCGCCTTCCGCAAGGTGATGCCGCCGATGTCCACCACCGAGAAGGAAGCGATCGACGCGGGCACCACCTGGTGGGAAGGCGATCTGTTCCGCGGTGCGCCGGACTGGAACAAACTGCACAGCTACCCGAAACCACGCCTGACGGAAGAAGAGCAGGCGTTTATCGACGGCCCGGTGGAAGAAGCCTGCCGCATGGCCAACGACTTCCAGATCACCCATGAACTGGCCGATCTGCCGCCTGAACTCTGGGCGTACCTGAAAGAACACCGTTTCTTCGCGATGATCATCAAGAAAGAGTACGGCGGCCTGGAATTCTCCCCTTACGCTCAGGCGATGGTGCTGCAAAAACTGGCCGGCGTTTCCGGCATCCTGGCGATCACCGTCGGCGTGCCAAACTCCCTCGGCCCGGGCGAACTGCTGCAGCACTACGGTACCGAAGAACAGAAAAACCACTACCTGCCGGGCCTGGCGCGCGGCGACGAAATCCCTTGCTTCGCGCTGACCAGCCCGGAAGCGGGTTCCGATGCCGGCGCGATCCCGGACGTGGGCACCGTGTGCATGGGCGAATGGCAAGGCAAGCAGGTGCTGGGCATGCGCCTGACCTGGAACAAGCGCTACATCACGCTGGCACCGGTCGCCACCGTGCTGGGTTTGGCATTCAAACTGCATGACCCGAACCGCCTGCTGAGCGACAACGAATCCCCGGGCATCACCTGTGCGCTGATCCCGACCAGCACGCCGGGCGTGGAAATCGGCAACCGCCACTTCCCGCTGAACGTGCCGTTCCAGAACGGCCCGACCCGCGGCACCGACGTGTTCGTGCCGATCGATTACATCATCGGCGGGCCGAAAATGGCCGGCCAGGGCTGGCGCATGCTGGTTGAATGCCTGTCGGTCGGTCGCGGCATCACCCTGCCGTCCAACTCCACCGGCAGCCTGAAATCCATCGCCCTGGCGACCGGCGCCTACGCGCACATTCGCCGTCAGTTCAAGATCTCCATCGGCAAGATGGAAGGGATCGAAGAGCCGTTGGCACGCATCGCCGGCAACACCTATGTGATGGACGCCGCCGCTTCGCTGATCACCTATGCACTGGTGCAGGGCGAGAAACCGGCCGTGCTGTCGGCCATCGTCAAATACCACTGTACGCACCGCGGCCAGCAGTCGATCGTTGACGCCATGGACATCGCCGGCGGTAAAGGCATCATGCTGGGCGAATCCAACTTCCTGGCTCGCGCTTATCAGGGCGCACCGATCGCCATCACGGTGGAAGGCGCGAACATCCTGACCCGCACCATGATGATCTTCGGCCAGGGCGCGATCCGCTGCCATCCTTATGTGCTGGATGAAATGGCGGCGGCGCAGAACAACGATCTGAACGCCTTCGATAAATCGCTGTTCGGCCACTTGGGCCACGTCGGCAGCAACAAGGTACGCAGCTTCTGGCTGGGCCTGACCAACGGCCGCACCAGCGCCACGCCGACCAAGGACGCGACCCGTCGTTACTATCAGCAGTTGAACCGCCTGAGCGCCAACCTGGCGTTGCTGTCGGACGTTTCCATGGGCGTGCTGGGCGGCAGCCTGAAGCGCCGCGAGCGCATCTCCGCTCGCCTGGGGGATATCCTCAGCCAGATGTACCTGGCTTCCGCCGTGCTGAAACGCTTTGACGACGAAGGCCGTCAGAAAGAAGATCTGCCGCTGGTGCATTGGGGCGTGCAAGACAGCCTGCATAAAGCCGAACAGGCGCTGGATGATCTGCTGCGCAACTTCCCGAACCGCTTTATCGCCGGCGCGCTGCGCTTCGTGGTCTTCCCGTTCGGCCGCGTGCATACCGCACCGTCCGATCGCCTTGATCATCAGCTGGCCAAGATCCTGCAGGTGCCTTCCGCCACCCGCAGCCGTCTGGGGCGCGGCCAGTACCTGACGCCGAGCGAGCATAACCCAATCGGCCTGCTGGAAGCGGCGCTGGCCGACGTGATGGCCGCCGAGCCGATTCACGAACGCCTGTGCAAGGCGGTCGGCAAAAACCTGCCGTTCACCCGTCTGGATCGTTTGGCGGAGCGCGCGCTGGAAGAAGGCAAGATCAGCGCCGACGAGGCGAAGATCCTGGTGAAAGCCGAAGAGAGCCGCCTGCGCTCCATCAACGTGGACGACTTCGCGCCGGACGCGCTGGCGGCCGCCAAGCCGGAAAAGCCGGCGGCGCAGTCTAAGCGCCAGCAGCAGACCGAAGCGGCTTAACGTTCACTTCACGCATCCAAGGGGCGATCATCATCGCCCCTTTTTCTTTTGCTTTCATGACAAACTGCGCACCGCGCCGCAGGTTGGCGCAACGGCGGATTTAACGGGAAGGAAGTTCGGGTAGACTGCGCCGCGGGTGCTCTGGATCTTTCTGTCCGGCGCCTTGGCAAAGGAGAGAAAGAGAAAGGCCCCGAGTCGATATTATCAACCCGAGGCCACTCTGATGCCTAGCAACATCAGGTTAGCCTCTTACCCGCCGCAAGGCAAGGATAGGGAGGTCAAAAATGCAGCAAAAACGGGTCGTGCTTAAGCTGGTGATCGTCTGTATGACGCTGATCGCGTTCATCTGGCTAACCCGCGGTTCGCTGTGCGAACTGCGCATCAGGTTGGGAGACTCGGAGGTTGCGGCCACTTTGGCTTACGAATCCGAACGGTAAGGCAACCCAACGGCGGGGTTCGCCCCGCCCGTTGGCTGATGATGTCAGGCAGGATCCACGAGCACCCGCCTTTTCAGCCTTGCTGACGAATACGCGCCAACAGCGCGTCGATATGCTCGATCTGCGGCGCATTGACGATCAGCGTGCGCCCCAAGCCCAGCGCATGACGCTGACAGCCGAGGCGCATGTCGGCGTCGGCGATGCTGTCCAGATCGGCGACGTGCGCCAGGCCGATAGTGCGCCGAATCAGCTCGGTACCGCAGTACCCTACCGCATCAGTCCAGACCTGCTGCAGGAACTGCTCGGCGTAACCCGGCGTCGCCAGCGCCGCATCGCGGCTTTGCTGATGGCACAGCGCCAGGAAACGATCGGCAAAGATCAGCCACAGCTCGCGCACATCCTGCAGACGCTGCTCGCGCCCGGCGGCGGCGTCGCGCGGCCCGAACAGCCCAGGCTGGCCGCAATAGTTGAGCAACAGGTTGCCTAACGCAGTGCCGACATCAAAACCGATCGGGCCGTAGAAGCCGAATTCAGCGTCGATCGCTTTCAATCGCCCTTCCGCCACGAAAATTGAACCGCTGTGGATATCCCCGTGCAACAACGCCTCCGCCTTGCTGAGGAAGCGGTGTTTCAGGCCGGCGACCGCCAGCTTCAGCGACGCATCCTCACGCAGCGCCTGCACCTGCGGCAACAGCGCCGCCTCGAACTGATTGCGCTCATGGTCGATATAGGGATCGGTAAAGAACAGATCTTCGGTGATCTGGCACAGCTCGGGGTTGGTGAAGCGGCTGACTTCCGCTTTTTTCTGCTGCGCCGGCTGATAAAAATCGGAGGTGTGGAACAGCGTCTGCGCCAGGTATTCCGCCAGCTGACCGGCCGCCAGCGGATGATAGTTCCCCTGCACCAGTTCGCTGCGCCATATGCGATGATCGGAGAGATCTTCTTGCACCATCACCGCCAACTCGGGATCGTGGTGCAGGACTTTTACCGTATGCCGCGGGCAGAAACCGCCGTGGATCAACAGCGTTTCCGCTTCGATGCGCGCCCGATCCAGCGTCAGCGGCCAGGATTCGCCCACGCAGCGCACGTACGGCAACGCCTGTTTGACGATCACCCGGCTCACGCCTTCGCGATCGCGGATCTTGAACACCAGGTTCAGGTTGCCGTCGCCGATCTCGTCGGCGCTGACCAGCACCTGCGGTTCGGCCACCTGCCCGTATTGGCGAGCGTATTCAACGGCATCGGCAGCCGTAAACGTACGATAAAGCGACATTCCCCAACCCCTCTGTTCTCTCTCGCTGCCCCCAGCGATTCTGTTTATTTAGACGTAAAAGCATTTGGACGTCTATACATCTGGAAGTCATGTTGGCAGAATAGCGTTTCAGATGCAATAACCTCGCAACAAGGAATTAACCGCCGATGCAAGCGCTTAACACCACCAGTTTGACCCTGCGGGACAACCGCCTTTGGATCCTCGATCAGCAAGCCCTGCCGCAGGAAAAGCGGTGGCGCGCTTGCGACAGCGTGGAGGAGTTAGTCGGGCACATTCACAGCCTGCGGGTGCGCGGCGCACCGCTGATCGGGCTGTCCGCCAGCCTGTTGTTGGCGCTGCTGGCAGAACGCGGTGTGCCGCGCGCCGAGCTGGAGCAGGCGCTGCGCACGCTGCGCGCCGCCCGCCCAACGGCGGTTAACCTGATGAACAATCTGGATCGCATGAAGCTGGCGCTGGCGGCGCCTGACTGGGCGCCGGCGATGGTGAACGAAGCGCTGCGGTTGGTGGAGGAAGATCGCCTGCTGTGCGATCGCATCGCCGATCGCGGCGCTGGTCTGGTCAAGCCCGGCAGCCGCCTGCTGACCCACTGCAATACCGGCGGGTTGGCCACCGCCGGCGTCGGCACCGCCATCGGCGTGCTGCTGCGCGCCCACCAGCAGGGCAAGGTGCAACAGGTATGGGTCGATGAAACCCGGCCGCTGCTGCAGGGCGGCCGTCTGACCGCCTGGGAACTGGGCGAGCTGGGCATTCCCTATCGCCTGATCTGCGATTCGATGGCCGCCAGCCTGATGGCGCAGGGCCAGGTCGATGCGGTGTGGGTCGGCGCGGATCGCATCGCCGCCAACGGCGACGTCGCCAACAAGATTGGCACTTACAGCCTGGCGGTGCTGGCGCACTACCATGACATTCCATTCTACGTGGCTGCCCCGCATACCACCCACGATCCGCACTGTCCGGACGGCGCCGCCATCCCGATCGAGCAGCGCGCGGCGGCCGAAGTCACCGGCGTTTCAGGCAGCTTCGGCGCCTGCCAGTGGGCGCCGGCCGATGCGCCGGTCTACAATCCGGCGTTTGACGTCACGCCGGCAAAACTCATCAGCGGGTGGGTGTTCGACAGCGGCGTGATCACGCCGCAACAGGTTGAAGCGGGGATTTTCCGGCAGACGCTGGGTTAACGCCCGCCGGTTAACGATCAGTCCAGACGCGGATAGGCATCGGCGATCTTGTCGCCGGTGAAATGCGCCACCCAGCCTTCCGGGTTGTCGAACACCCGGATCGCGGTAAAGTGCGGCGCCGAGCCCATATCGAACCAGTGACGGGTGTTGGCCGGCACTGAGATCAGATCGTTCTTTTCGCACAGGATCTGGAAGATCTTGCCGTCCAGATGCAGGCAAAACAGCCCCGCCCCTTCAACGAAAAAGCGCACTTCATCTTCGCCGTGCGTATGTTCGGACAGGAATTTTTCACGCAGCGCGTGGCGCTGTTCGTGGTCCGGTCGCATGCTGATCACGTCCCAGCTCTGGTAGCCCTTTTCCGCCACCAGCCGGTCGATCTCATGCTGGTAGGCGGCGATCACCGCCTCCGGCTGCGGATTGTCGCCCAGCTCGCGATCCGCCTGCCAACGCTCAAAGCGCACGCCGATCTGCGCCAGCTGGCGCTGGATTTCCTGCGCGTCGCGGCTCTGCCACAGCGGCTGCTGCGGCGCTGTATCACTGAAAATGGTCAATCCACTCATGAGACAAACTCCCCTAAATCGATGTGATCAAAACGGCTGACCTGCGGATGCCGGCTCTGTGCGTCCGCCTCATCGCGGATCAGCTGGCAGGTATGCCAGCCGGCGGCCTGCGCCGCGTCCAGCTCCTGGTGGATATCGGACAGGAACAGCAGTTCGTCGGGCGCGATGCCGATAGCCTGCGCAATGTTGCGGTACGACGCGGTTTCACGCTTGGCGCCGACGTGCGTGTCGAAATAGCCGCTAAACAGCGGCTGCAGATCGCCGGCGTCGCTGTGGCCGAACAGCAGCTTCTGCGCCTCCACCGAACCGGAGGAATAGACGTAAAGCTTCAGCCCCTGACGCTGCCAGGCGGCTAGCTGCCCGGCGACCTCCGGGTACAGATGCCCGCGGAAATCCCCTTCGCGATAGCCGCTACGCCAGATGATGCCCTGCAGCGCCTTGAGCGCGGTGGATTTGCGGTCTTCATCCATAAAGCGGTACAGCGCGGCGATCAGCGCGTCGAGATCCGCCTGTGGCTGGTCAATTTCAGCGCGCAGCGCCGCCAGCGGCGCGGCGACTTCGCTCTCCGTGGCGTGACGGCGAACAAAATCCGCCAGCCGTTCACGGGCATAGGGAAACAGCACCTGATGCACGAAGCGAATATCGCTGGTGGTGCCTTCAATATCGGTCACGATAGCGCGGATCATTTCGCCTCCAGCAAGCGACGTTGCAGTTCACACTGGAACAGGAATTCCAGCCCTTCGAGATGGCGGCGGGCTTCCGCCACCTGGCTTCCCCAGCAATAGAGACCGTGGCCGCGCACCAGAAAACCGTACTGCAGCGGCGTGACCTCGGCATAGGCCGCGACGCGCGCCGCCAGCCGGGGGATGTCCTGATCGTTATCGAAAATGGGGATCGCCACGCTGTCCAGGTGGCTGCGCTGGCCAGCGAGCGACTTTTGCATTTCGTACCCCTGCAGCACCAACGCATCGCCGCGTTCCACCCGCGACAACACGGTGGCGTTGACGGAATGGGTATGCAGCACCGCGCCAAGGTGCGGGTACAAGCGATAGAGCAGCGTATGCAGCCCGGTTTCCGCCGATGGCGTACGGCCGCTCGGCACATGATTGTCAGCAATATCCACCTGCAGAAAATCGGCGGCGCTCAGGCTGCCTTTGTCTTTGCCGGATTCGGTGACCAGGCACTGGCGTTCGTCGAGGCGCAGCGACATGTTGCCGCCGGTCGCCGGACACCAGCCTTTGCCACCAATCCAGTGGCAGGCCGCCAGTAATGCGGTAAGTTGCGGATTCTCCGTCATTGTTATCGTTTCCCGTTCGGTATAGCGGTCAGCAGGTGAAACTTAGCCGGCTGCGCGACAGGCTAAGCACTTTTTCGCATTTAGCCATCTAAGCGTCTTGATTGCCAAATACTAGCATCGTGTTATATTGACGGCAATATAAGCGCCTGGAGTATTCACCTGCTATGAGCACTTCCGCATTGATTCCCGAAAGTAAACTGCCTGCCCTGGGCACCACCATCTTCACCCAGATGAGCGCGCTGGCGCAGCAGCATCAGGCGATCAACCTGTCGCAGGGCTTCCCCGATTTCGACGGGCCGGACTACCTGAAAGCACGCCTGGCCTGGCATGTCGCCCAGGGCGCCAACCAGTATGCGCCGATGACCGGCGTGGCGGCGCTGCGCGAAGCCATCGCCGACAAAACTGCCGAGCTGTATGGCTGGCAGCCGGACGCCACCACCGAAGTGACCGTCACCGCCGGCGCTACCGAAGCGCTGTTCGCCGCCATCACGGCGCTGGTGCGCCCCGGCGATGAGGTGGTCTGTTTCGATCCGAGCTACGACAGCTACGCGCCGGCGGTGGCGCTGGCCGGCGGCGTACTCAAACGCCTCGCCCTGCAGCCGCCCGCGTTTGCCGTGGATTGGCAACGGTTCGCCGCCGCGCTGTCGCCGCGCACCCGCCTGGTGATCGTCAACACGCCGCACAATCCGTCCGCCACCGCCTGGCAGGCGGAAGACCTGCAGCAGCTGTGGCACGCCATCGCCGAACGCGAAATCTACGTGCTCAGCGACGAGGTTTACGAACATATCTGCTTCGCCAAAGGCGGCCACGCCAGCGTGTTGGCCCACCCGCAGCTGCGCCAACGCGCGATCGCGGTGTCCTCCTTCGGTAAAACCTTCCACATGACCGGCTGGAAAGTGGGTTACTGCGTGGCGCCCGCCGCGCTGAGCGCCGAGGTGCGCAAGGTGCATCAATACCTGACCTTTTCGGTCAATACTCCGGCGCAGTTGGCGCTGGCGGATAGCCTGCGCACCGAACCGGAGCACTGGCGACAGCTGCCCGCGTTCTATCGCGCCAAGCGCGATCGCTTTGTGCAGGCGCTGGCGAGCAGCCGACTGGAAATTTTACCCTGCGCCGGTACATACTTCTTGCTGGCGGACTACAGCGCCATCTCCGATCTGGACGATGTGGCGTTCTGCCATTGGTTAACTGAGCACGTGGGCGTGGCGGCCATTCCGCTGTCGGTCTTCTGTGCCGATCCTTTCCCTCATAAATTGATCCGGCTGTGCTTCGCTAAGCAGGACGCCACGCTGGATGCAGCTGCGGAGCGGTTATGTCGACTTTAAAAATTACCCTGTTGCAGCAACCGCTGGTCTGGCGCGACGGCCTTGCTAACCTGGCCGCCTTCGACGCGTTGCTGGCGCCGATCGTCGGGCGCGATCTCATCGTCTTGCCGGAAATGTTCACCACCGGTTTTGCCATGGATGCCGGCGAGAGCGCCCTGCCCGAACAGCAGGTGATCGACTGGCTGCACGGCTGGGCGGTGAAAAGCCACGCGTTGATCGGCGGCAGCGTGGCGCTGAAAACCGCCGAAGGCGCGGTCAATCGCTTCCTGCTGGTGGAGCCGGGCGGCCAGGTGCATGCCTATGACAAACGCCATCTGTTCCGCATGGCCGGCGAACACCTGCACTACCAGGCCGGCAACCGGCGTGAAATCTTCGAGTGGCGCGGCTGGCGCATCCTGCCGCAGATCTGCTACGACCTGCGTTTCCCGGTCTGGGCGCGCTATCAGCAGGATTACGATCTGGCGCTGTACGTCGCCAACTGGCCGGCGCCGCGCAGCCGCCATTGGCAAACGCTGCTGGCGGCGCGGGCGATTGAAAATCAGGTGTATGTGGCAGGCTGCAACCGGGTGGGCGAAGATGCCAACGGCCTGAACTACAGCGGAGACAGCCTGATCATCAGCCCGCAGGGCGAGATCCTGGCGGATGCGGAGCCCGGCGCGGCCACGCGGCTGGACGCCGAGCTGTCGCTGGAAAGCCTGCAGAGTTACCGCAGCGCCTTCCCGGCCTGGCGCGACGCCGACAGCTTTCTGCGTCTTGACTGAATTCCCGGCACCTTAGCCGATAACGCAAGGAGAAGTGATATGGATATGACGACACTCTTGCTCTATATCGTGGCCGTCGCGGCGGTCACCATTACACCGGGCCCAACCATGCTGTTGGCGCTCAATAACGGCGCCACCAAAGGTAAACGCGTCGCCGTCTGCGGCATTGCCGGTGCGGCGCTGTCCGACCTGCTATTGATCGGTGCCGTCGGCTGCAGCTTGGGGGCTATACTGCAAGCTTCCGAACTGCTTTTCACGCTGGTCAAATGGGCCGGCGCTGCTTATTTGTTCTATCTAGCCTGCCAACTGTGGCGTGCGCCGCTTGGCACCCCGCAGGCAGCACAGAACGCGATGCCCGGCGCCCGCAACGGCCGCGCCGCGTTTATGCGCTCGCTGCTGGTCGCACTCTCCAACCCCAAAGGACTGTTGTTCTTTTCCGCCTTTCTGCCGCAGTTCATCCAGCCAGCGGGCGACATAGCGCTGCAATACGTCATTCTCGCTCTGGTGACGGCCCTGATCGATATCGCTCTGATGAGTCTCTACGCGCTTGGCGGCCACCATGCTATGCGTATATTTTCCGGCCGCGCTCTGCGCTGGCTAAACCGCACCTGCGCCGGGCTGCTGGCCGGATTGGCCATCGCCCTGAGCTTCTATCGTCGTAACGCGTCATCTTAGGAATTCTCATATCCTCATCTTACCTCCCAGCCGGCGATCATCAGGCAATAGGTCTGGATCGCCAGCGCCACGCACAAACAGCATGCCGACCGGCCAGTGCGCCGCCACGGCGATGGCGGAAAAAAGCCGCGCATTCAGCACCAATAGGCCATAAAGTTAACGGTAGCGCGGTCCAGATCGCGTTCGCCAATCAGGTAACGCCGCAGGGTTTTCACCGCCGAAGACTCGGCCGCCACCCAGGCATAGAAAGCGTTGCCGCCCGCCGCCCGCTCCCACAACACCTCATCGCTCAGGCTGCTTTCCGCCAAAGACTGCGCTTGCGCGCACGCCGAAGCGGGAATATCCACCCGCTGGCGCACCGCTTCCACCAGCAACGTGCCGTGCGCCAACTGGCGGCCCACATCGCGCGGCAGCCAGTAAACCTCGGCGAACGGGAAGCGGGTCAAATCCAGGCAATCCCCCGCCTGCGGCACTTCGAAGAATGCCTGCACGCGCGGCGGATTGGTCTGCTGTGCCAATTGCTCCAGAATGCCCATCGCCGCCGGCACGGCCGTTTCATCGGCGATCAACAGCGCCTGCTGCAACTGCGCCGGCGGCGCCCATTCGTAGCCGCCGCTGTCGCCGTCGAAGTCAGCGTTGGGGGCGACGGTCTGAATGGCATCACCCGGCTCGGCGTGAGTCGCCCAGGCGGAGGCCGGGCCGTTCACGCCATGCAGCACGAACTCGACGTCCATCTGATTCTGCTCACGGCGCAGCGCACGCAGCGTATAAGTGCGCATCACCGGGCGCCGCTCTTTGGGGATCGCCATGTAATCGCCATACCAGTCCGGGCTATTGGCCAACTGCGGGATCTGGCCGTCCGCCGCCGGGAACAGCAGTTTGATGCGCTGATCCGGCGCTTCCAACTTCATCCGATGAATATCCGCACCTTCAAACACGCAGCGCACCAGCGAAGGTGAAATCAGCGTTTTGCTTTTCAAGGTGATATCAAAAATTCTGTAGCTGGCGGACATGTTCTCGTTTCTCCGGCAACGGCTGTCGCTTGAACGTATGGCCGATCGGCTGCCGTGTTGACGGTGTGGGTTGCTCGATCGCGCAGCGGGTAAAATGTTAATAAAACTAATTAATTACGTTAATGTATCGCAAAAAATCATATCATGATTTTATTGATAACAAGAAACGTTATTGATAAAAGAATCATTCTCAAAAATAACGCAATAACAATATCACCTGGGAAATAAATAACGATGAAACGCAAACACCTTTGGGTTTTGAATCCTTGTCTGCTGGCGATGCTTGCGCCGACGGCTTGGGCAGAAGATCAGAAAGCCGGCGCCGAAGAGCAGATGGTGGTCTCCGCCAGCCGTTCACACCGCAGCACGGCGGAAATGGCGCAAACCACCTGGGTGATCGAAAGCCAGGAGATCGAACAGCAGGTTCAGGGCGGCAAAGAGATCAAGGACATGTTGGCGCAGCTGATCCCCGGCATGGACGTCAGCGGCCAGGGCCGCACCAACTATGGCATGAATATGCGCGGCCGCTCGATGATGGTGATGATTGACGGCGTGCGCCTGAATTCATCGCGCAGCGACAGCCGCCAGTTGGATTCGATCGATCCGTTCAATATCGATCATATCGAGGTGATTTCCGGCGCAACCTCGCTGTACGGCGGCGGCAGCACCGGCGGCCTGATCAATATCGTCACCAAAAAAGGACAACAGGAACAGCAAGTCGAGTTGCAGGTCGGCGGTAAAACCGGCTTTGGCGGCCATAACGATCACGACGAGAACGTGGCGGCGGCGCTCAGCGGCGGCAACGACAATGCCTCTGGGCGCCTGTCCGTTTCTTACCAGCGCTATGGCGGCTGGTATGACGGCAAAGGCAATGAGGTATTGATCGACAATACCCAAACCGGCCTGCAGTATTCCAATCGCCTCGACGTGATGGGCACCGGCACCCTCAACATCGACGATCATCAACAGCTGCAGCTGACCACCCAATACTACAAAAGCCAATCCGACGGCGATCACGGCCTGTTCCTGGGAGAGAACTTTGCGGCGGTGACCGGCAACGCCAAGGCATATAACAGCGGTAACTTAAATTCCGACCGCATCCCCGGCACCGAACGACATCTCATCAACCTGCAGTATTCCAACACTGATTTCCTCGGCCAGGATTTGGTGGCGCAGGTCTACTACCGCGACGAAACGTTGACCTTCTACCCGTTCCCGACGCTGGCGGGCAAAGCACCGAACTATTACGTCAGCAGCATTGGCGCTTCGCAGCAAAAAACCGATTTCTACGGTGGCAAGCTGACGTTAAACAGCAAACCTGTCGACGCACTGACGCTGACTTACGGCATTGACGCCGAGCATGAAAGCTTCAACGCCAACCAGCAGTTCTTCAACCTGGCGAAGGCTCAGCAGTCGGGCGGCATGACGCTGGAGAACGCTTACAGCACCGGCCGCTACCCGAGCTATACCACCAGCAACCTGGCGTCGTTCCTGCAGGCCAGCTACGACATCAACCCCATTTTCACCCTGAGCGGCGGCGTGCGTTATCAGTACACCGAAAACAAGATTGATGACTTCGTCGGTTATAACCAGCAGCAGGCAATCGCCACCGGCGCCGCGACGTCCGCCGACGCTATACCGGGCGGGAAAACCGACTACAACAACGCGCTGTTCAATGCCGGCCTGCTGGCGCACCTGACCGAGCGCCAGCAAACCTGGTTCAACTTCTCTCAGGGCTTTGAGATCCCGGATCCGGGCAAGTATTACGGCAACGGCACCTACGCGCTGAACGGCGGCCACTACCGGCTGCTGAAGAGCGTTAACGTCGGCGACTCCAAGCTGGAAGGCATCAAGGTCAATTCCTACGAACTGGGCTGGCGCTATACCGGCGATAACCTGCGCACGCAGATCGCCGCCTACTATTCGTTGTCCGACAAGAGCATCGCCATCAATAAAACCGACATGACCATCAACGTCAATGCGGATAAGCGCCGTATCTACGGGCTGGAAGGCGCGGTGGATTATTTCTTTGAAGAGAGCGACTGGAGCGCCGGCACTAACTTCAACGTTATCCGCTCCGAAACCAAGGTCAACGGCGAATGGAAGAAGCTGGTAGTCGATACCGCCAGCCCATCGAAAGTCACCGCTTATGTCGGCTGGGCGCCGGGCGACTGGAATCTGCGTTTACAGTCGCAGCAAACCTTCGACGTATCGGACGATGGCGATTACACCAAGGCCAACTCCACCCAGGGCCGCAAAATCGATGGCTACAACACCCTCGATTTCCTCGGCAGCTATACCCTGCCGGTAGGGAAAATCAGCTTCAGCGTGGAAAACTTGCTGGACAAGGAATACACCACCGTTTGGGGCCAACGCGCGCCGATCCTGTACAGCCCGACCTACGGATCGCCTGAGCTGTACAGCTATAAAGGCCGCGGACGCACCTTCGGCTTGAACTATTCGGTGTTATTCTGAGGATAAGGGGCCGGTCTGCCGGCCCCGTTCATTGGGCCGCGCCGTTTTTCAGAAAACGGAAACGACGAAGCCCTGAGTTATCGCTAACTCAGGGCTTCTGAATAGTGGCGGAACGGACGGGGCTCGAACCCGCGACCCCCTGCGTGACAGGCAGGTATTCTAACCAACTGAACTACCGCTCCGCGCCATTCCCTCTTGCGGGGGAACGAGGCGCATATTACGGACGCCTCTCGGTTCCGTCAACGCCTTTTTCTCCGCAAATGAACCGTTTGCACAGTTTTTCAACGAAGATTTATCCAGTGAGGTTTTTTCACGCAAAAACGCCGTTATTCCGCCGGCGCCCCGCGCCACAGGCAGCTACCGCCCTTCTTCGCCACCAGATCCAGACGCGCCTCATGCGCCTTCACTTCTTCGTCGCTGGCGTAGACCACTTTCATCGCCGTCGCCGGACGGACAATGCGCTGTATTTCTTGCGCGGCGTCATTTTGCTGGGTATCCCCCTCCATCTGGAACGCTATCGAGGTCTGACCGCCGGTCATCGCCAGATAAACTTCCGCCAGGATCTCGGCATCGAGCAATGCGCCGTGCAGCGTACGCTTGCTGTTGTCTATCTCATAACGGCTGCACAAGGCATCGAGGTTGTTGCGCTTGCCCGGGAACAGGCGACGCGCCATCAACAGGCTGTCGGTGATGGTGCAGAAGGTCTCGGTCTTCGGGATGCCCTGCTGCAACATGCGGAATTCGTGATCCATAAAGCCGATATCGAACGCCGCGTTATGGATCACCAGCTCGCCGCCGCGGATAAAGTCGAGGAATTCCTCGGCAACCTGATCGAAGGTCGGCTTGTCGGCCAGGAAGTCGTCGCTGATGCCGTGTACGCCGTAGGCTTCCGGATCCACCAGCCGATCCGGCTTGATGTATACGTGGAAGTTGCGCCCGGTCAGGCGGCGGTTAATCACCTCCACCGCACCGATTTCGATGATGCGGTGCCCTTCGTAGTGCACCCCAAGCTTGTTCATACCGGTGGTTTCGGTATCGAGGACAATCTGTCTGGTGGTTGTAGAGATCATATTGCAGTGCTCACAGCGCTCGTTTATGTCAGACTTGGCTTTTATAAAACTGATAGGAAGAGTCTACCAGAGATGCTCAAACAGGTAGAAATTTTCACCGACGGCTCCTGCCTTGGCAACCCCGGCCCCGGTGGCTACGGCGCGATACTACGCTATAAGCAGACGGAAAAAACCTTCAGCGAAGGATTCCATCTGACCACCAATAACCGCATGGAAATGATGGCGGCGATCGTGGCGCTGGAAGCGCTGACCGTGCCCTGCGCCGTGACGCTCAGCACCGACAGCCAGTACGTGCGCCAGGGCATCACCAGCTGGATCCATAACTGGAAGAAACGCGGTTGGAAAACCGCCGACAAAAAACCGGTCAAAAATGTCGATCTGTGGCAGCGGCTGGATCGGGCCATTCAGCGCCACGAGGTGAAGTGGGAATGGGTCAAGGGCCACGCCGGCCATCCGGAGAACGAACGTTGTGACGTGCTGGCGCGCGAAGCGGCCGGTAAACCGACGCAGGAAGACGTCGGTTACCAACCGGAAGCCTAAGGCAACTTGCGATAGCTCTTGGTCGCGCCCACCGCGCGGCTGAGAGACGGCTTTCTCGCCCCCAGTTTCATCGGCGTGGGCGTCAGCGGCAAGGTGCGCTTACGCGCCACAATCACGCTCATGCAGCCCAGCGCCGGCAAATGGGTGCATAAAAATTTGCCGCCCTTGCGGTGCCACGGCAGTACGTGAAAACGCGCCTGGTGCAACACCTCGTAATTCAGCAGGCTGAGCCAATCCAGCAGCCGCATCTGGGTAAACATGCGGCTGACATAGGGCTGGCGACGACGCAACCCGGGCGCCAGCTTGCCCAACCCCAGCAGGCTGAACGGATTGAAACTGCTGATGACCAACCAGCCGTCGTCGATCAACACCCTGTCCACCTCACGCAGCATGCGGTGCGGATCGTCCGCATAGGACAGCGTATGCGCCAACAGGCAGGCATCTACCGACTTGGCGGCAAACGGCAGTTGATAAGCGTCGGCGACCACCTGCAGCCCTTCCCCCTCCAGCCCTACGTTAACCTGATGGGAGATTGCGCATTTATCCGTGGCCAGCTCGGCGCTGAGCATGCCCATCTTCAGCAGATGGAAACCGAACAGCTTGGGCCACCAGGGTTGCAACTGCCGCTCGAGCGCTTCACGATAGTACTCCCCCCACGGCAGCTCAGCCCAGGACTGCGGGCCGGTGAGCTTTTGTAGAGTATGGGCTGGTTTCATGATTTATTATCTTCTTTCAAGCCGTTGCCAACGAGAGGTACACCATGAATCTTATCAGCATTCCCGCCTTCCAGGACAATTACATTTGGTTATTGGATGACCGGCAGGGACGCTGCATTATCGTCGATCCGGGTGAGGCGCAGCCGGTGCTCGAAGCGCTGCAGCGCCTGCAGCTGGTGCCGGCGGCGATCCTGCTGACCCACCATCATCACGATCACGTCGGCGGCGTGGCGCAGATTGTCGCGCAGTACCCCGGCCTGGCCGTCTATGGACCGCAGGAAACCGCGGACAAAGGCGCCAACCACATCGTCCATGACGGCGACACCTTTGATATCGATGGCCGCCAATACCGGACTATCGCCGTTCCCGGCCATACGCTGGGCCATGTGGCATTCTATAGTGCCCCTTATCTGTTCTGCGGCGACACCATTTTCTCCGCCGGCTGCGGCAGGCTGTTTGAAGGCACCGCCAAACAAATGTACGACTCATTTCAACAACTCGCGCAACTTCCCGATAACACCTTAATTTGCTGCGCGCATGAATATACTCTTTCAAATCTTAAGTTTGCGCGGGCTATTTTGCCGGAAGATCGAGAGATTGAAACATATCAACAACATGTTGAAGCGTTAAGGGCAAAAGGCCAAGCCAGCGTGCCGACTACATTGCAATTAGAGCGCAAAATTAACCTGTTTTTACGTTGCCATAACACTGATTTACAAAAGAAATTAGGCTTTAATTCACCACCGAAAAGCCTTCATTCAGTTTTTTCCGAATTACGCCTGCGGAAAGATAACTTCTAAGCTTTTAGTTGTGTTATTTGGCGAAGCAAAGTATTATTGCTCGTCTTTTAAGCAACTACATTGACACACACATGAAGGCTAAAGCGATATTTCTCGCCTCAGTCTTGCTAGTGGGTTGCCAGTCGTCCAGGCAGGACGCACCGGCGCCAGAACAGCATGCACAGAGTTTGTCTTCGGCTGGTCAAGATGGTGAAGCAGGAGAGTACACAGCAAATGGCCGAGCGAGCTCGGCGCGGTGGTTGGATAACAACAGTCCCGCCGCGCAACAGGACCTGTGGAACTTCATTAGCGACGAGCTGAAGATGGAGGTTCCGGAAAATTCCCGGATCCGTGATCAGAAAAGAAAGTACTTAAAAAGTAAGAGCTATCTCCACGATGTAACATTACGGGCAGAGCCGTACATGTACTGGATAGTCGGGCAGATTAAGAAACGTAATATGCCGATGGAACTGGTACTGCTACCCATAGTGGAGAGCGCTTTTGACCCACACGCCACGTCAAGTGCCAACGCCGCAGGGCTATGGCAAATCGTGCCGCAAACGGGTCGCAATTATGGTTTGAAAAACAATCAGTGGTATGACGGCCGACGCGATGTCGTCGCCTCGACAACCGCTGCGCTTAACATGATGCAGCGCTTGAACCGCATGTTTAACGGCGACTGGTTACTGACCGTAGCCGCCTATAACAGTGGTGAAGGCCGCGTGATGCAAGCGGTGAAGGCAAACAAACGCCAGGGTAAGCCAACTAATTTCTGGGCATTGTCGCTTCCGCGTGAAACGTCAATCTATGTCCCGAAAATGCTGGCGCTGAGCGACATCATCAAGAACAGCAAGAAGTACGGCGTGAAACTCCCGAAAACGGATGAAACCCGTGCGCTGGCGCGTATCGATGTTGGACAGCAGATCCAGCTGACTCAGGCGGCTGAGATGGCAGGGCTTTCAGTCACCAAGATGAAAGCGTATAACCCAGGCTACAAAAAAGGCGTTACGGCACCCAACGGGCCCCATTACATCATGGTTCCCAAAGGACATGCCGAGCAACTGAAAGACTCGCTGGCCGATGGCCAGATCGCCGTGACTCAGCCAACGACGCAGTTGGCGAAGAACAGCGGTTTGACCGGTGGCAGTTCGTATAAAGTGCGCTCCGGCGACACCTTATCGGGCATTGCCAAGCGGCTGAACGTTAAGACCAGCGATTTGCAGAGTTGGAACAACTTACGCGCCAAGAGCGCCTTAAAAGTTGGGCAAACCCTGCAAGTGGCCAGCAATACTGGCAGTAACAGCAGTATCACCTACCAGGTTCGTAAAGGTGATTCGCTCGCCAGTATCGCACGTCGTCACGGCGTCGATATTAACGATGTGATGCGTTGGAATTCAACGCTCGCCAAAGGCAACCTGCAGCCAGGTCTGAAGCTGACCCTGTTTGTCGGCAACAAGCTAACGCCGGATACTTAAGTGTTCGGCACAAAAAAAGCACCCTTCGGGGTGCTTTTTTATTAGCTGCGATTCACCATACCGGCGAGTCTTTCTCCGGATGAAACTCCACCAACAGCGGGTTGTGATCCGACGCGCTGGTCACCAGCACCGACGCCTCCACCACTCCCAGATTGCGGTAAAATACGAAATCCAGTGGACGCCCGAAGGCCTTGCGGCGATGGTCGTCGGTGAAACTCACTTCGCGCAGCGCCATCTCTCCGGCAAAGTCATACAGCGCATTGATGCGCTTGCGGCTCCAGGCGTTGAAATCCCCCGCCATAATCACCGGCCCCCGGTGACTGGCGATCTGTTCGCCTATCGGCCCCAACTGCTTGCTGTAGACGTCGACGCCCAGGCTAAAGTTCACCGCATGGATGTTCACCACCATCAACAGCTCGCCGTTGTACAGCGGATAAACGGTGATCAGGGCCGACTTGGACAGCCGCAGCAGCGGCTCTCGCTCGCGCAGCGGGCAACAGTAAACAGGATGAGCGGCCGCCAGCGTCATCACACCGGAAGGGTGCTGCGGTAGCACAAAGGCCGGCACCTGATCGGCCGCCAGATAGTTGGCGGTAGCGTAGCTCACCAACTCTGGCGTGGTTTGCGCCTCTTGCAACAATACCAGCTGCGCGTCTTTGCCATGGTTTTTCAGCACCGAAAGCCAGTCGGCTCGCTGCTGTTTGAAAATATTCCACACCATAACGCGCAAGGCGCCGGTCGTCGGCAGCGCCGCCCCTGGCGGCAACGGCTGGTTAACGGCGCCAGGAAAGATTCGCTCAACTGGCTGACCTGCAACATACCTCATTGCATAAGTTCGTTTCGGCACGCGATTCGCCTATTACCCATTAACATGAAAACTGGCGATGAACACTCGCCAACGATGAATTGATTATACGCCTACCCTGCATAGAGGGCATGGCTTTTGCGGGCATCACCTTTTCAGTTATAGGGGCCGCCTGCAGCGATTTCAATCTTCTGACGGTATAGCTGTGTAAAGGTGAGGGGTAATAGGTGAAAAATGCGAAAAGGCCCGCAAAATGCGGGCCAGGCAGCAAGGGTTTTACGAATTAAGCCGTTTGCAGCTGAGACTTTTTATCCAGGCGACCGCTGAGGCTAACCAGCAACAATGCAACCACCACGATCAGCGCGCCAATCCAGGGGGTCTGCGCCAGCCCCAGTGAGGCAACGGTCTGGCCGCCAATCACCGAGCCGAGCGCAATGCCGATGTTGAACGCCGCGATGTTGAGACCGGACGCCACATCCACCGCATTTGGCGTGTATTGCGCGGCTTTCTGCACCACATACACCTGCAGCCCCGGCACGTTGCCGAAAGCGAACACACCCATCACAATCACCGTCAGCAAAGCGGCAATACTGTGGCTGGCGGTAAACTGGAACACCAGCAACAAAACGGCCAGCGCGGCAAAGATAAAGCTCAACGCACGCACGGCCCCATGACGATCGGCCAGCTTGCCTCCCCAGATGTTACCCACCGCCACCGCGACACCATAAGCCAACAGTATCCAGCTCACGGTCGGAGCAGAGAAGCCGGCCAGTTCCTGCATCATCGGCGCAAGGAAGGTAAAGGTCGTGAAGACCCCGCCGTATCCCAATGCGGTAATCGCGTAAATCAGCAGCAGACGAGGATGAGTCAGCACTTTCAGCTGTTCCCGCACGCCGGCGCTGCCCTGGTTCTTGATATTGCTCGGCACCAAAATAATGCTGGCCAGCGTGGCGACAGCGCCAATCAGAGAAACGGCCAGGAAGGTCTCACGCCAGCCAAATTGCTGGCCGATGAACGTCCCCAGCGGTACGCCGGTCACCAGCGCCACCGTCAGGCCACCAAACATGATGGCGATGGCGGAGGCCGCCTTCTCTTTCACCACCAGGCTAGTGGCGATAGTGGAACCGATAGAGAAGAACACGCCGTGCGCCAGGCCGGTCAACAACCGAGCCACTACCAGCGATTCATAACTGGGTGACTGCCAGGCCAGCAGGTTGCCGAGAGTGAACAGCACCATCAGGCCAACCAGCAGCAGTTTGCGCGGTATACGGCTGGTCAGGGCCGTCAGCACCGGCGCGCCGATGGCCACGCCGAGGGCATAGATAGTCACCAGCAACCCAGCGGACGGTACGGTCACTCCCAACTGCTCCGCGATAGTCGGAATCAACCCGACAATCACGAACTCGGTCGTGCCGATAGCAAAAGCGCTGATGGTTAAGGCAAGTAATGCGAGTGGCATTTTTTACTCCGAAATAGCATTCAAGTTGATGACGGCTATTATCGGCCTATGCTTAAATGATAAAAATGCTCAAAATTTCAAATTAACTTTGCCATTGGAGCAAAAATGAAAGCAAACTCAGACGAGCTGATCACCTTTGTCACCGTCGTGGAAAGCGGCAGTTTCAGCCGGGCGGCTGAACGCTTGGAACAAGCGAATTCCGTGGTTAGCCGAACGGTGAAAAAACTGGAAAGCAAACTGGGCGTAACGCTGCTCAACCGCACCACGCGCCAAATCAGCCTGACTCAGGAAGGAGAGAATTACTTTCGCCAGGTGCAGAAGGTACTGAACGATATGGCCGCGGCAGAAAATGCGCTGATGGAAAGCCGTCAACGCCCGCAAGGCCTGCTGCGCGTCGACGCGGCAACGCCGGTGGTGCTGCACATGCTGACGCCTTTAGTGGCGGAGTTCCGCGAACGTTATCCTGAAATGTCGTTATCGCTGGTGTCTTCGGAAAACTTTATCAATTTGATCGAGCGAAAAGTGGATATTGCGATCCGCGTAGGAGAGCTGACCGATTCCACGCTGAAAGCGCGCAAACTGATGACCAGCTACCGGCATGTGCTCGCCTCCCCCGCCTATCTGGCTCAGCACGGCACGCCGCTAACGGTAGAAGATCTTGCACGTCACTGCTGCATCGGCTTCAACGACCTGCCCAGTTTGAACCGCTGGCCACTGGCTTGTTCAGATGGCAGCCAGTTGGAAATCACTCCCGGCTTGACCACTAATAGTGGAGAAACCCAGCGCCATCTCTGTCTGCATGGCAACGGTATCGCCTGCCTGTCGGACTTTATGAGCGACGAAGATATCAAACGTGGAGATTTGGTTCCAATTCTGGTGGAAGCGACACTGCCGGTCGCCATGCCGATCAACGCGGTTTATTACAGCGACAGCGCCGTCAGCAACCGTCTGCGCAGCTTTATTGATTTTGTGAGTGAATACCTGAAACGATAAAAAAGGCGCCCTGATGGACGCCTTATGCTGACCACTGCGAGGAAAGATTAATCCCAGTTTGGCGCCAGGCCTTCCGGGCTAACCAGACGGCCGTTGCACTCCAGTGCGGCGATCTGCGCCATATCTTCGTCGGTCAGCGTCAGTTGCTGCGCCAACAGGTTGCTCGCCAGGTTTTCTCGCTTGGTCGAGGAAGGAATAACTGCATAGCCCAGCTTCAATGCCCAAGCCAGGACAACCTGTGCTGGGGTTGCATTGTGACGAGCGGCGATGCTTTTAATCGTTTCATCCTGCAGCGCTTTGCCGTAGGCCAACGTCATGTAAGAGGTGATGGCGATGCCGTGCTGCTGCGCGAATTCTACCACCTTGCGGTTCTGCAAGAACGGTGACAGCTCGATTTGGTTGGTGGCGATTTCATCGGCGCCAATAGCGTCAATCGCTTGCTGCATCAAGTCGATGGTGAAGTTAGATACGCCAATTTGGCGAGTCAGCCCCAGCTTTTTCGCTTCCAGCAACTCAGCCATAAATTCGGCAACTGGCACTTCGTCGTTGGGTGACGGCCAGTGGATCAGCGTCAGATCAACGTAGGAGGTTTGCAGTTTTTTCAAGCTTTCTTGCAGGCTTGGGATCAGTGTGCCTTTCGCCAGATTCGCGATCCAAATCTTGGTGGTGATGAACAGGTCTTCACGTTTCACGCCGCTGGCAGCGATAGCCTGGCCAACAGCCGCTTCGTTTTCATAGATCTGCGCGGTGTCGATAGTGCGATAGCCCAGCTCAAGTGCAGTGCTAACAGAATCGATAACAACCTGATCCTGAAGGCGGAAAGTACCTAAACCAAATGCAGGGATGCTCATAATGTTTTCTCTCATTAACAGGTAGATGTGGTATGAGGAAGATTATGGCAACTTTTTTATTGATCAAAAACGCCTGGTTCGGCATAAGACTTTTGATCTAAAGGCAATAATATGGAGAAAGGCGAGGCGGTAAAGAGGAACAATTCCAGCCTAAAAAGCGCAAGATGCAGATATGAAAAAGCCCTGAGTCGAAACTCAGGGCTTATCAATTAAGTGGCGGAACGGACGGGGCTCGAACCCGCGACCCCCTGCGTGACAGGCAGGTATTCTAACCAACTGAACTACCGCTCCACCGATTCTTTTACGTTGTATCTTTCGATACCGGCAATATCGCACTCTGCGACTTGCGCATTACCAGTCGTCACACTGATAACGTTTATTTGATGCCTGGCAGTGTCCTACTCTCGCATGGGGAGACCCCACACTACCATCGGCGCTACGGCGTTTCACTTCTGAGTTCGGCATGGGGTCAGGTGGGACCACCGCGCTATTGC
>NZ_JBJNOO010000011.1:0-44767 GCF_052166595.1 Serratia sp. CY81684
TGGCGCAGAAGTCATTAGACGAACAGCGCGGAGCTATACAAAATAACCTGATAAAAATGCTAGGCGCAGATGAAATCAAGCGTCTCGGCGTGGCTGGTTTTAAAGAGCTGGTAGATCGTGAGCTAGGCCGCTTAAGGCGAATTGCGGCAGACCCGCCAACATGATCCCATCACTATTTCCATTAGTTCAACAGCGTGGCCCACAGCCGCGCTAAAGGCGATCCAGCCAATCCTCAAACTGTGCAATAAATGCACTCCCGCCCCACTCAATTTTCTGAATTTTCGCTCTCATTGGGTAGCGTTCACCGTGCTAGGTTAGTTATCCACATTTAAATGCATGTAGGGCCTAACATTCAAAGCATCTATAGGAAATACATGCAAAACTACTTCCCTATGGGTTTTCTATTACATAAATATATTTACCTTTTACGTCCCACTACGTGGGGATAATGTCCGCCCTTGCAGCGGCCAATGGCCGCGCCGGTTCGGAAATCGGCGCAAGCGCCTCAAAGGTAGCTCCCAGGCGCACGCGCCCGGGCAAATCGCTGAATATTTCTTTTGTCTCCGACCGGAAACACATTTATAGCGTTAATGCCGAGCCATGAAAGGCGCTTACCAGGAAGAGGGGGCAAATTCGGCCCCTGTGGCCAGCTGTGAGCATTCAGCGAAAAATCGCGAACGTTCCTGGCTATTGAAGCAGTAGCCCATATGAGCGTTCTACGCAGCAGGAAAGCCGGTCTAAGAGAAAGTTAAAACTTGTATGTTAGGACAAAAAGTCCTAATGTATATTCATCGGTAATAAATCAAATGGATCACAAATGACTGATGCAAAAATAAAAGCGGCTCAACAGGACGCTATTGCGAAAGGGCTAAACCCTAAAACACTTCTCCCATATGTGGCCGGCTGGGAACGGCCAACAGGTGACGATATGCGAATCATCATGACGCTAGCCGGCTTCACCGGTTCAGCTGCAGGGAATTACGCCGGCGTTGAAGGGCGGACAATCAGAAAGTGGATCGCCGGCGCACCTGGTCCAACTTATGCCGGTTGGTGCTTGCTTGTTTATGCTGCAGGCCTTGGCATGATACCGCCAAATCACAAATGATAGGTTTGAAATATACAAATCGGAGGTTTGTTTAATGAGCGGCATAATGTTGAAGCGCAAAGGGCGAGCCGACTTTATGGACATGTTTTCCGCCGGCGCCTTTTCCAAAGTTGTGGCCACAAAGAACGAGTTTGACCGCTGGCAGCTGTTCGGCCTGTGTGCTGCTGGAAACATGGCGGTGTTTGTAGAGAAAGCGCGCGGCGGCGTCCGAGAATGGTCCGGCCTGGATTACCTGGCGGAGTTCTGCGGGAAGATGGGGATCGAGCGCTGGGAAGTACACGCGCGCCGGATTAATAATTAAATAATTAAAGAAATCTTTAAAATAAGTCTTGCAGGGTAGGAAAAAAAGTCCTAGTATATCTCTATCGGCCGGGCATACCGCCAAGGCCAAACCGGAGATAAACCCGATGAATAACAAAGAAATCGCACAAACTATCCTGAGTCAACTCGGCGGCAACCGTCTTATTGCAATGACCGGCGCGAAAAATTTCGTGGCCATCGAGAGAGGGCTGCAGTTCGACCTCCCGAAAAAGGCGCATTACGTTAAAAACGGCATCACGCGCTTGCATATCGTTCTTGACGCCTCAGACACATACACCATCAAGGCGTTTAAAATTCGAGGGATGAACGTTACAGCGGTAAGTGAAGACAGCATGATCTATTGCGATGTGCTGCAGGCGACTTTCACTCGCTTAACCGGTTTAGATACACATCTGTGATTAAGGCCCCTCCGGGGGCTTTTTTTTTGCCGTTTTTATTTGTACTGGGGTTGTACGCCGGAACCCCAGAAAATTCCGTCACCAAAGCTAAAGACCATATGATTTGCATGACGTTGAATAAATTACGGGTTATGTGACGACTTTCAGCGTCAGAATCGTTGTTTTAATGATTGTCACTCAACCGGTCGTTTGTGTGATAGCCCCGCTGTTGCTGAACACGGAAAAATCCAGGTTTGCGGCGTAGAACCCCTGTACTGTATAAAAATACAGTTATTTGGGGCGGTATGGGATTTCTTACGATCGGCGGTACGGGCTACCTGTTTCAAAAACTAGGTGAGGAACTGCCTAAATTGCCTTTTTATTATTGTGGGGGATCCTTTGTGATACATCCGACGTCCTCTGGATGTGTTGTTTATCATTGGCAGGCGGCCCGCTGGCAGCTTTACAACGATCTGGTATACAAAGATCAGAATGAGGCTTTTAATCACGTCTATGAGGCGGAGAGCGCGCGCTCGGATAAACTTGAAAGAGCGATTAGGGATAAGTGATTAAAATAGGCGTTAGGCCGGGTTTTTGCCCTCAAATCAGAAACGCTATTTTGATAACAAATTAGCAACAATCATTAGCCCGGTTTTCAGGCTCTAAAACCTGCCCTTTTACCTGGTTAGTGTTGTTTCCGCGATGAGTACCAATCGCGCACGGCGCTTAACGGCCATTATGTTAAAAAGTCCTCAAATCGCTGAAATCTTCTTACTTGAACAAATATTAATACCCACCGTGGGTATTGGTGTTGACGGTGGGTATAGATCAGGGTATAATTACCTCGATTTTGACTAAGAGAGGGAAAATGACAAGCGATGAACTAATAAAGAAAGTAAAGGCGAACGGTTGGGATTTGGTGCGGATCAATGGGTCACATCATATTTTCGAGAAATCAGGGGAACCCCTACCGTTAGTAATTCCGCATCCGCGCAAAGATATGGCGATCGGAACGCTCAATAAAATACTAAAACAAGCAGGTCTGAAATAACGTAGTAAAGCGGTCCCCGGGCCGCTTCTTTAAGCAAACCAAAAGGTGCAACCATGAAATATCCAATTTATCTACATCAGGCAGACGACGGATCGTTTTCCGGTTTCGTGCCAGACGTGATCGGTTGTTACTTTGCTGGCGATACTATAGATGATGCCATTACGGATGCATCAAACGCGCTCGATGCTTATTTTGAGTATACGAGTGAAAAAGGCCAAGCGCCCGCAGAAGCTAAAACAGTAGCTGACCATCTTCATGATGAAGATTGCACAGGTGGAACCTGGGCTTATGTCGATATGGATTTAACGAAGTACGACGGAAAAGCAACAAAATTAAATATCACAATGCCGCAGTTTTTATTGGCTCGCATTGATGATTTTGTGAACTCACATCGTGAGTATCATAGTCGTAGCGGGTTCTTAGCTGAACTGGCACGACGTGAGCTAGCGAAACACTCGTAAGTCATAATTTTTTTCTTTCTTATCAAAATCAGGAAAGCCCGCCTTGTGCGGGTTTTTTCTGTCTTGATTTAAATAATTAAAGAAATCTTTAAAACAAACCTTGCAGTGTAGGAAAAAAAGTCCTAATATATCTCTATCGGCCGGGCATGACGCCAAGGCCAAACCGGAGATAGACCGATGACTTTAGATGTGACGATTCTTGGCACTAAGCGCTTTAACCTAGTATCCCGTGGTAATGATATGACGCTTGTGTTTGATGAAAAATTTGAATGGTGGGAAATGCATACGGATAACGCCTCCCATCGTGCCTATCGCGGCCTGGGCGTTCGAATTTTTAACACCTTGGCGGAAGTCGAGAAAGCATATAAGAGCTGGCGCGGTATAGGCGCGTTAGTTAATAATCTTGATTTAAATAATTAAATAAATATTTAAAAGCCCGCCAATTGCGGGCTTGATGCTTTATATGAGGCTGTGACACGTCACGCTAAAAAATGTGACGCGTCACAGGGGCTTTATTACCTAAAGACCTACGTTCTTTGCTGATTCCCCAGCATTACACCCTATCCGGTAAGCGGATCCAATCTGGACGTATTCAGCGCGTTCTATACCTGATAACTTTTGCGCCTGCAGGTCGAACTGCTTAATTTTATTGCGACAGGTTGCCGGCTTACCTTTGTAGGCATCGCGCGCCCCACGCCAGCACATATCAAAAAGAACATCTGGGCTTGCTGGCCCGTTCCCGCTGGCCATTGTGTTACATGTGCCATTAATACGCATTTCAAGCATAGCGGTGTTTTTTGCGTGTACTGCAGGTGCCAGGAGCATCGCCAGGGCGGCGGAAATAATAACTCTTTTCATTATTGTGTTTCCTTTCAAAAAATCGCCACTCTTGGTGGCTAAGTAAGCAATAAAGGCTACTGTGTAACTTTATTGAAGCTGAGTGATTAGATAAGAAACTTTTGTAGATTGAATATCAATCAATTGTTTTTTTGTCGATGCTGTTGCATTTTATTTGATCTGAATTTTGTGATCAAATCTATGTTTTTGACAGTGATTTAAATTTTTATGGATGTGCATTTTTTTTGGAGATATAGTTCGATTCTGAGTTTTATAATAAAGGGTGTATATGTTTAAAAAACTGTTTGGTATACCATTGATTATTGTTTCAATATTTAGTGGGGCATGTAATGCTAGCAATACTTACATGATGGATTTTAGTACGCCGGCAAAATATGTGTCTTCGTTAAATAACATAAGGAAAGACTTAGGTAGACCTCTTTCTAATATTGGGAACTCACAAGCGCAAATATTCGAGCTCTCTCCTCAAGCTGTGGGGAGCCGAGATGGTATTATAGTGGCTGTTCGCGGCATTGACTATCATGGTGATGACGAAATAACACCTGTTAGCTTTGTATTGGATCCAACTAATTTATATGTGGCTGGGTTTATAGCAAATAATATCTATCACCGTTTCTCAGATACGGCAGAAATTAATGCGCCTGGTGTAAGTAGTACAATTCAAATGAATCAGGAATCATCATACACAGCCCTTCAAAGGGTGGCAAATATGCCTCGCAATGGAATGGCGATAAATAGAGCTGTTCTTTCAGATGGTTACGCGCAATTGGCTAGATTCTCTGAAAGCAGTCTTAATCAAGAGACAGCAAGGGCAATGCTACGCTATATAACTGTAATTCCTGAAGCTTTACGTTTTAGACAAATTCAAAGAAATTTTCGACCTTCGTTAGATTTAGGTGGTGAAGGTTATGTTATGGGTGATTCGGATATTGGCTTGACGCTAAATTGGTCAGGAATAAGTTCAACTCTTAACTCTGTAGATGAAATTGAATCCCCAGGCATCCGTGTTGGTGCTATTGATTTGCCCAATGCAACAGCTATTCTTGCAACAATTGCCATTTCATTAAATTGCAATGCTAATTATCGAACGGCGGGGGAATGTTCTGTTAATGATTCAGTTATCATAGATAAGGTTGTTTGGAATAAAAAGGAAATAGCTGCTTTTCTTTAAATGTTATTTGGATCTATAAATGGAGTTTAACATGAAAACTAGTATTAAAATTATCGGCGCCATTGCCATTTCGGCTTGTTCTTTGTTGGCACATGCGGGTGAACTACCTGAAAATCGCGCTTTTGGTTATGTGACATCTATTAATGTTAAGCAAGGGGATTATAATGACTTGGCCCAAGTATTTGTTACTACATCCACAGGTAATACTATAGAGTGCAATGAAAGGGTTTCTGGGAATAACCGAAGTCCTAACTTCATAGAGGTTGCAAAGTTATCTATGATTTTCCATTATAATGTAAGTACGCCATATAATGAACAGTGCAATCTAAAAGTAGCAATCTAAAAGTTCAACCCGCCGCTAACGGCGGGTTTTTTATTTTTAGCTGCTATTTTTAGATAATCTAGTTATTCCTGCCTGTAACATTGTTGCTAGCACATCAACACTAATCACCCGTTCAACAACAGCTTTCATGCATTCCGAATCGGTTGGCATGATGTACACGGCGCCAGGTGGCAGGATTTTAAATTGCGGCTCGAGCCTGGCGCTAAATGTCAGCTCGGCCTTGATACCATGCAGCAGATCCGCCAGGAGGCCCGAGGCGGCCTTGTTCACATCTACCGGGTCCCAATCTGCCATGCTTATCTCGTTCTCTTCTGCGAACGTCCTACAGTCCGCCAGGACGCTTAACACATAATCGCGGGCCTCGTTCCGATATGCCGGCGCCGCTTTAAATTGTTCGTGTTCCTGGGCGCCCTTTGCGGCGATCTCCTGCAGCTGCTTTTGCTTCACCTGGTCGGCTTGTTTCTGCTGCCTGGCCAGCTCCTCGGCCATCATGTTAAAGGCTTTGATGTAGGCGATCTTAATGGCCATCGCTTTCTTGCCGGTGAAGCCCATCACCAGGAGCATAAAGCCGTCTTTGGTCATACGGTAAATTTTCGAATCGCGCTGGCCACCTTTGCCAAAGGTCACTTTTTGATTATGAGCTGAAAAGTTAGCTGATAAAAAATCAGACGGTACTTCTAACGTCTCAATGCGCTGCATAACGTTTTTGTGTTCGCGGGTGAAGGCTTCAGCAACGGCTAATGATGTGGTGATCAGTTGGCCGTTCTGTGCTGTGATGAAATGCTCAGGGGTGGCTAAAAGCGGGTTTTGAGTTGTCATGGTGAGTATCCTGTAAGCGTTTTAAAATCACCGCCAGAAGGTCTCAATCTTTAACTGGTGGTGAGCTGTATGGGGTTGAGACTACCGGGCTTACAGGAAACCGGCCATCCTTGCGGATGCCCCACACAGCCCACCATTGAGGTATAGCTATGCTCAGCGCATAAAAAAACCGCTAACGCGGCATATGCGCCTGTAAGAATTCCGGGGTCTCAATCCCGGTCGCAGATTTTGCTACGACGTGGGAAAGATACCGCCTGGCCATCCTGCGCGCAAGTGGAAACATCGGCGCAATTCTGCGCCGATAATAATTTAAGCTGATTTACCCAGGCAGCGGATCAACATATCGCGCAACCATGCCGGCCGGTTGGCCAGGAGCGAGCATAGGGCGCCCGCCTGCAGTGATGGGAGGTCAGTTAGACGTGTTTTCAAAAGTTGGTTATATTGTTGCTCAGACATTATAACTATCTCCGTAGTTACTTGTGTCAGTAACGGCCGGGCCGCAATCCCGGCCGTTACACCTTTAAGCCTTAACCGTGTTTTTGTTTGTACTCGGCAAAGGACCTTTCTAAAAGCTCTTTCATGCTTAAATTGTTCATTGTTGCGAACGTTTTGTAATCAGTGAAAAACTCAGGGTCAACGTTAAAATTCATTGCCTTGCCGCCGTTGGACACCCTACCCGCTTTTGCCGTTGTCTCGATGCCGGTTGCGGTCTGGTCCAGGGATGGAGCAATGCCCTTCCCTTTTGGCTTGTTAGCTGGTTTCGATGGGCCTGCCATACTGATGCTCCTTTAAATATTTAATTATTTATTTAAATCTTTAATTTGTTAAATGTTCCAGCCGATCAATGATGCCCTGGACAACCTTGTCCGCCCTTTCACGCGGCGCGACATATGCGCATTCAATGATGCTGCGGCCGAGGTCCTGCGTTTTGCTGAGCGCTGGTTTTTGTGGAATGTAACCATCAATCATAAAATAAGGGGTCTGGCCTATGTATGCTCGGGCGTCCTCATAGTCCTGCGCGTTCTCGGCTACGGCACTGAATGCGATCGCCAACTTGTTGATAGGGATGCCGGCTTGCACCAGGCTGTTAGCCGTATTCACGGTGGATTCCAAATCATCGAGGCTAAAGCGTGTAGGGATAACCATTAGATCAACCATGTGGGCGATCTCGATAGTCGATTTTGACGCGAACGCGGCGCAGTCCAGCACAACCATATCCCACGAACCGCTTTCGATTTTCTTCTTCACCAGGGACGGCGCCCCGAATGACTGGACATCGAAAACAGGCTCGATGTTGTTGGCAATACGCCGGCGCATCCAATTGGCCATAGTGGCCTGGCCGATATCCAGATCAGCGCCAAGTACGGTCCAATCTGATTTTGCATAAGAGACGCCCAGGGCACGCGCCAGGGTTGATTTTGAAACTCCGCCTTTACCGGAGGCTAAAGCTACTGAAAGGGTCATTGTCGAAGCTCCTTTAAATATATATTTAATTAAAGATTTAAAGATTAGATGTATTGGAGCCTATCGCAAGGAAGGTTGGGTGTAAAGAGTGTTATAAATATTTATTTAAATAAATAATTAAAGATTGCGGGCGACATACGGCCCGCATTCAACTATGGAGATAGCACTATGTTTTTTATTTCTTTAATATCAATTTCTTGGCTTTGAACTAGTGAGAGTAAAGCCTCTGCTAGATCTTCGGATTGATCTTCTTCATCCAGTGCTCGCTCAATAATCGCGCAGGCTCCGATGTTTTTGGCAACCATGCGAAGCATCGAGAAAGTTAAAGAGGGGATATCCTCGATCATAATTCGGAACCTATCTATTTCGATTTCTTGTTCTAAAATCAACGACAGCCCCGCCTCAAGGTATTCCTTTTGAACTCCAACCACATCGTTAGAGCCCGTAATAATTACATTGTTTAACAATTTAATTAGAATAGATTCCAACGCTTTGTTTTTTGACAATATATCATTCGATATCTTGGTGTAGTTTAAATAAGAACTATTATCATGTCCTTGCATAATGACCTCTTTGGGCTTATTCCATTGCTGCGAAATGTGGTTATAAATTCATTTTGTGGTTGATTTTGGCCTGAAAAATGCACGACTCCCTGCCGTGCTAATGATTACCGCCAGACCCCCACGAAAACGACACGACCAAATACCGAAAGGTCATCATTTTCCTCAGTGATATGTGCCGGAGGAAAGTGGATGTCTTTCGTCGCGTAGATAATAAACCCTTGTTTACCTATTTCTTTGCGTGCCGCTCTAATTAGGATTCTTCCAGTATCAGCTCTAAATGCATAAATGTCTGTTTCTGTTACTGATGTTGCAGAAGTGTCTACTAATACGTTGGCACCTTTAGGAACCTCTTCGAGAAGATTATCTGGAGATTCGATTAGAGCTAACTTTGCTGGAGACAAGCCTTTACTGTTGAGCAATGCATTATTGAATGCCAGTGGATCCTCTATGGTTGTCGTCTTCCCAGCTAAGAAAGGATCGGCAGTAGAGAATGCCAGGGCGTCTGTATCGCCTTCATAATCAGTTAGCCCTGCTAGATAAGCCGCAGAAGTCCTATAAATATTTGCCAATCTTCTGATTGCACCTAATGGTGCCTGCCTAATTCCAGCCTCATAGTTTTGTAAGGTACTGCGCGGTATACCTGTTTCGTTTTGCACATCGATCACGCTTTTCCCCGCGTGATTTCTCTTCTGCTGCAACCGCAAGCCGATAACCTGCGTTATTTGTTCGTCTCTAGTTTTCATTCCGCACCCTTACCCAAATTGCAGTTAGGTTACTACAAATTGTAGTTTTGTATAAATTTTTTGCTTGTAACAACCTCAATTTGTGGTTATTTTTAAATTAAGTGTGGTTTGTGAGGGCGGGCCGTGACTCTTTCGGAATGGATTAAACTGCAGGGCGGGATTAAAAAGTGTTCTGAAAAACACGGTTTCTCACCGTCGGCGCTGGGGGCTTGGTCACGTTTAGAACGGTTCCCCAACCCCGATAACCAGGAGCGGATTATCGAGGCTACAGGCGGCCTGGTGGCGATCAATCAAATGCGTGAATTATTTCTAAGTAGCAAGAACGACAGCGAAATTAAGACACTGCGTCCGCGCCGTCTGCAGGGGTCGCTGATGGTCCGCGACCTTGGCCGCTTGAAAAAAATTTTTGATGAGCTGGAGCTGCCGGCGTATCGATGCAACTTGAACGGCCCCGGGATTGTCGCTCGCTGGGCAACGACAAACGTAACGGTTCAAGAAGTCCGAAATGCCGTGTTGGCGCTGTGGGATGTAGGCCGTGACGCTGGCAACGTTGAAGAAATTCACACGGCGATCCGCGAGGCCCGCCGTCTCTCTTTGAGAGGGTTATCATGATGATATTGGCGTTTATCGGTGGCCCTCACAGCGCGCAGGAAACTATGGCGGCTCAATTGGCCAAAGACCTGAAAGGGTGTTTCCGGGTTGAGCATGTGAATAACGACGCCAATAATTGGACGCCGGTAGAGAAGTGCGACAGGTTGCGCCGTGCGCTCTCAACTCGCAAAGCTAGCGACCTGGTGATCGTGGTTACTGGCATCACCCTACAGCGCGAGCTGGATTTTTTGCGCTATCGAAAGGCAACAATCTGCATCCCCCACGCCCCCCTACACAGACTTTTTGACGACAATCCGATCATGCCTGCAGACGTCTTTGTCTGTAGCCGTCCCGGCGCCCTGGATACCCCGCAGAAACGAAAAAAATACATCACCCCAGAGGAGGCTTTCTCCGCTTGCTATAGCCGCCTGCGTGGCTTTAAGGGGGCTGTATGAGCTATGTAATCGGCGCCGCGCGTTATTGCTCTAACCCATCATTCTGGCGCTTTCTGGCGGCGGAAACTAATACGCCAGTAAACGACAAAGAGGCGGCGGCTAACCAGCTGCGCATCTTGTGCGGCATCAAGTCCCGCAGCGAGCTGAACAGCAACCCATACGCACGAACGGCTTACGCCGGCCTGATCACTCGATTTAACGATTTTTTGCGGAGAGAGCGCCAATGAACGGCCGCACGCCAACCAAAAAGGAGCAGCTTTATATCACGGCGGTGATTCAGTTTGTTGGCTGCATTGCCTGCCTGCTTGATGGCCGCGAAGTTGAAAACCCGGGCGCGTGGACTGAATTCCATCACGATCCCGATTTTGGTAGCACGTCCCCGAGTTGCCATTTTCGGGGCTATGGCGCCTGCGCTGCGCATCATAGAGGCGTGACGCCCCCAGGCGCTCGACTACCTGCAGGCTTTGCGGTTCGCCACCCTGTGGGCAAGCCAAGCGTTAAATTTGCCGAGAAATACGGCACAGACGCTTATTTGTGTGCGCTGACGTGGGAGCGTTTACCGCAGAGCGTGAAAGACGAAATAGGGTTCGATCTCAGCCTGGGCGAAATACCGCCAGAGGCCAAATAACAATGCTGAAATATTCGAAATTACGCCAAACACCAGGGAAGTACGGAAATAAAAAAACGGTTGTCGATGGCTTCACATTCGACAGCAAAAAAGAAGCTGCCTATTACGGCCAGCTCAAACTAATGCAGCGCGCCGGCGATGTAGTGATGATTTTGCGGCAAGTGCCGTTTCATCTGCCTGGCGGCGTGAAATACGTTGCGGATTTTATGGTTTTTTATGCCTCCGGCATTGTTGAGGTTGTCGATGTTAAAGGCGTTCGCACTGCCGAGTATCGAGTAAAGAAAAAGCTGATAGAGCATCACTACCCGATCACCATTATCGAGGTTTAGCTATGCGCCCTCATGAGCTGGACGCCGTTCTGGAGCAGTGGGCCAGATGGATCCGAGCTGATGGCTATGGCGGCTCAACGTTCGGGTCAATGTTGGAAATGATGATGGTTACGGGCTGCACGTTTTCAGGTGGTGGCCGTGGCCAGGCACTGTGGACGGTTGAGGCAGATGTGGAGGGAGCAGTCATGGCCCTGGCCGCAGCTAACCGGCAAGCCGCAACGGTTATCAGAATAGAGTACGGGGCGTGGGATCTGGGGGGCCTCGACAAAAAAGCCAGACAGATAGACAAAGCCCACGCCCTTTTTATGTCGCTGAGCACGTACAAACGGCGCCTAGCAAAGGGCCGCGAGTTTATAGCGGCATGGTTGAGTAAACGACGAGCCGAGGCTCGATAGGGGGAGTAATGGAAAAACGCCGCCTTGCCGACGACAGAACGGCAATCCAAGACGCGATAGATATTTTAACGAAACTGACCGACGGCCATTCCCTGCGAATGGTACACGGGGTTTCTACGCGGCAACTGACTGCCGCCCGCGACGAGCTGGCGAAAGTGCTGGCCGGGTTGGGCCACTATGCGCAGTAACCGCCAGGAGGCGAGGGAAGCCGGCGACGTTAAGTTTTTAGGCCGCGTGTGCACCAAGTGCGGCGGGAATATTCGGTATGTGCGGAGCGGCTTTTGTGTTGATTGTCAGTTGAAAACCAACAGAGCGGAACGTGACGCCAGGAACGCGCCAACATCGTTTAGAAATCGCGTTTTTGTTATAGGTATACCGCCCGGTTTAAAGAAATAAATAATTAAATAAATCTTTAAGCATCACTTGATGGTTAGGACTAAAAGTCCTATTGTCTTTTCACCGGCCGGGCATACCGCCAGGGCCAAACCGGAGATAGACCGATGAAAAATACCACTTACGACCTGGGCAATAACGAAAGCGTTAGCGTTGGTGTTTTCCCTAACAGTGACGGCACTTTTACCGCAATGACCCGCACCAAAAGCAAGCCATTCAAGACTGAAACCGGCGCCAAGAACTGGCTAAAGCGCCAGCTGGCTGGCAAGCCTGCAGTCAACAAATTCCGCCTTCAATACCGTGTGTGCGGCGTGTGGGTGAACGGTAACACCTTTCCGACAAAGCAGGGCGCCGAGACGTGGGGCGCCCGCGAATGCCGCAGCATGACGCGCTATGACGGCTATCAGGTTGTTCCGCTGCGGTAAATACCGCCAGGCGCGCCCGTCATGCCGGCGGGCGCACAACTGAAAGGGCATTCCCGCCGATCGCTGGTGGATGGCAGAACGGGGGCGTTACTGACCTGGAATGCTCTTTCAGTTGTGATGTGTGCAAGCGCACTGCAGCGCCGGCCGACGCAAAGACCTGTAAATCGGCTGAGCCGCAGCAGCTGGCGGCCAATACCAAAACTGAGCGGCAGGAAATAAGCAGGGGTAGCGCCCTGGTGTCGCAACACTGATTGCTGTGTGTAGTCATTGGCCCCGCTAGCCGGGGCGTTTTTTTACACTGAACCCGGCTTTAAATCTTTATTTAAATAATTCTTTAAAGGACACCTCGACAATGTGCCAAAAGAAAGAAATCACCGCTGTAGAGCTGGCGGCTTGCCCGTTTTGCGCCGGCGCCCCGGCGGAGGTTATCCGCTATGAAACCACACAGAAGCCGTTAACGCTCGGCGATGAGTTGATCCCGGGTTGGTACGAGGCAATTGTTTTTTGCCATGAGTGCGGCGCCCAAAGCGGCGAGGTATCAGCCGAGGTACATCAGCCAGAAGATATGGAATTGCTGATCGCCTCCTCCCGTGTGGAGTGGAATCTACGCGACAAGCGCAACCAAGACCTTTACGCCTCCGCGTTATCTGATGGCCTCATTGTTGCCCCAGTTGGCGCCGATGGCTGGATCCCCGTTAGTGAGCAATTGCCGCCGTATGGCGTACCCGTTGACGTGGTGTGTATGGGGCACGTCCAGCACATAGCGCACAAGCTGGCGCAGGACGGCGAGGCCTTTAGCTGGGAGATTTGCTCAGAAGACCATGAGGAGCTGGTGGAGCTGGATGCTATTTCACACTGGCGCTACCGACCTATTTTCCGTACTGCAGAAGGAACCGCAGCATGAAAGCATACACATTTACCGGTACAAAAATCGGCTTTGATGCCGAAGAAATCAGCCAGGTAATCGCGCAGGCCTTGGCCAATAAATACGGCTTAGTTTGTAGCGTGGAAATCCACGCCGTTAACCCTGGCTCGTACAGCGATGATTTTTCTATCCAGGTCATCCCGGGTGAGAATCGGCTGGTGGCTGCTGTCGTGGAACGTGATCAGGAAGGTTTCTGGACGCACCCGGGTTATTTCGAGCCTGCCGGCGGTGGAGAGTATGGCGCCCCGGGCGAGTTTGAGGCCTGGCTTGATGCGTTCAATCTCGAATGTGTAGCGCTGGCCATGTCAGAGGATGACGGGATCCCGGATCAGGACGTTGTTGATTGGGATTATGGCCATTGGGACGCCAGCAATTGGAACCCAACGGCACCAGATGGTGAAGGCTGGTTTATCGGCTCGATTCACGACACCGAAGATGGTCCGTTCTGCGTCTGGCTGCGTGCTAAGGCTGGTGGCCAATGAAATCTAACCATGCAGCCCGCCGGCAGCTGGGCATGTCGTATAAATTCAGCCGGCGCCAGCGTTATCCGTGGGTGTTCCTATTCATCCCGCCACCAATTGCACTGCAATTCTTGCTCCCGGAGCGCGCTAAGGGGCTGGGTGTGACGGCTGTGAAGTATGAACCGACACCGTTTCACAATTTCATTATCGACGCAGACGCATACGGATATTACCCGGTATCGGCATTTTATCCGGCCCATGTGGCCAACGGGAGGGGGTAGGGATGAGCCAAAGCATAGAAGTAAAGGTCCGTTACGCCAGTGGGACCTATATCGCCAGGCATCAAGGAAAGCAGGCATCAAACACGGCCAGCGCCAAATGTGCGGCTGAAAGGCTGGCTGGTAAGTTATTCCGCGAACTGCAGCGGGTATCTGTGATGCGCATCGATGCTGGCCAGGATTATCAGCCTGGCATGTTTCGGATCACGCCGGACGAGTCGCAAAAATGCCGTGCGTGTGGATGTTCCTGGAGCCGTGCGTGCGCTGGTGGCTGTCATTGGGTTGAGGCCGATTTGTGCAGCAGCTGCGCACCTGGGGAGGTCCAGCTATGAGCGTCACACTGTCACAAGTTACCAGTCTTTTAGAGAGCCAGGGGCCATCTTCCCTTGAAACCCTGGCGCACATCCTGGACGAGCAAGAGAGCACGCTGCGAGCGCTGCTAACAGGCGCTTATCGTCGCGGGCATTTTGGCTTTGATAGCGGGCTTTATTTCGTCCTGAGTGAAGCGGAGCAAGCCGCCGTTAAATTAACCATGTCCCCGCCTGCAGCGCCGGCGCCTAAGCCGACACCTAAGCCCGAACCTGCGCCGGCAACAAAGGCAGCGGCAAAACCTGCTGTTACGTCTGCGCAGCTGCGCGAACTGCTGAGAAAGCGCGGAAAAATGACAGCTGCAGAGCTGGCCAAAGAGCTTGGCATCAAATCGGGGATGATTGGGCCGGCATTCTCACATGACCGTAAAGCGGGGCGTGTCGTGATTGTGACGCTGGATAAGGTGAATTACTACAAACTGGCAGAGCCGCGCGATACGGCCCCGCCTGCAGCTCCTGCAGCGCCAGAAGATAAGCCCGCATTACCTCCCATCGCTGATACACGGCTATATCCTGGAGCCTCCCTCAAAGAGGCGCCAGCGGGCAGCGTGCCGGCAGTGGCCAACACTCAAACGCTGACTATTCCCACGGTGGACTTTATTACCTCTGAAATTCATAGGCTGGTGGGCGAACTCCGCCAGGCTAAGGAGCTGCGCGCGGCAATCATCAACCTGACCCGTTTAACAAAGGGCGCCCAGGTGGAGGATGTGAACTGATGGCCAAGCAAATCAATTTTGAAGGAGCACAGCTTATTGGCGGCGGTGGGCTGATACAGGGCGATATTTATGTGCGCCGCAGTTGGATGATTATTCTTGCCGATGGCACTAAATATCAGCGTGAAGTCTATGGCCGGAGCGATGAGCCAGGCTTGGAAATATGGGAAAAGTGGTGCAAACCCGGCCCGGACGTTTACCAGGCGCCGCACTGGCGTAAGGCATCGAAAGCAGACCGTATGCAACTGCAGCAATGGCTGCGCGCACATTCTGATTATTTGCCTGATGGGGGGCCTCATGGACAATAGACAACCGGATCATTTGCCTGCCGGCGTTTCAACAATCCCGGGAATTCTTGCGGATAAGACGACTAACCAGACTCAGCTGGCCGTAACGCTGGAAATAAGCCGGGGAACGCTGAGAAAGTATTTACACGATAATGCCGGCGCCTATCACGTTGTTGTTAATGGTGTGTTTTACAGCCGCCAGGGCTATCAGAATGGAGCTGTTAAGCAATGAATATAACCGAACATGGAAACACATTTACCTGCGATTGCGGGTTTAGCTGGCAGCGTGGTTTCAGTGGTTCGCACGACTGCGCGCAGGGGTTACGCCGCCAAATCGAAGACTTGAAAGCCACAGCGCCAGGACTTGGCAAACTCCCGCCGCTGACTGCTGAATTAGCGAACATCCTCGGCCGGCCTAATTTCCAATGCTGCCACCTGGCGCAGGCGCTGCGAGCTGGTGGCCATGACATTCCGCGAAAGGCAGAGGCAGAACAGGCTGCTGTGATTTATTTCATGCTGGGGCATTACCTGGAACACGGTGAGAAATGGAGCGAGAAGGCCGAGGAGGAGTTACAACGGCTTGTAGCATCGGGGGCGCTTTAATGATTAGGGACCTAAAGGACATCGCCAACTATTGGCGCATGGTTAAATCTGGTGGATTTTTATCGCCTAAGGCTGACGCTAATGAAATCAGCATAACTATCTATGCGTTAGATGCCGCCATTAAGAGGATCACCCTGTTGGAGCTGTCGCAGCGGCAAGACACTACAAACTGTATCGAGGGTGATTTGAGTTCTGAGGTCACGCTGGCTTTTATTCGGGCGTTGATGGCCAACACGGGTACAACTGCCGGTAGTGATTTAGACACTCCGCTGCTGGTGGATTCTGACTATCGCCGGCGCGCGCGTGATTATGCGGCCGATATGTTCCAGCGTTGGTATCGCCAGGCGACAGCGGCGGGAATTTCTGTAGATGACTTTAACCGGGCTGATATTGATAAATTTGCTGATGGGTTGCTGGCTGATGCCCTGACGCGTTTTAGGGTTGAGATAGGATTTAATCAGCATTTAGAGGCTAAGGTAAGTTTCCTGCCGCAAGATGTTATCCAGTTGGCGCCGTCCAGCAGGGAGAGCATGAGTAATTTAGTTCAAAACGTAGTTGATACGGATGTACTGCAAGAAATGCTAATGGCTGGCGTTGCACGCTTGGGACGTGCGGCAAAATAAATGGGTGGCTGTGACGCGTCACGGTTAAAAAATGTGACGCGTCACAGTAGGGGAATAAATCATTATTTCTTATTCAAGTCGTTGCTAACTGTTTTCTGAGATACGCCTAAGCGGTCGGCAATTTGTTGCTGGCTCAATCCCGTGCTCCGCAGGCGTTGCGTTTCTTGCCGACGCTGAGCCAAGGACATTGGATCGCAAGTTGAAACAGTTCGTTCTGAGAAACCCGTCCCCTCATAGGTGGTAACTCGGACGTGTTGGCCGGTTCTTCCACTAATGCCGGATACTGTGACTTGACCCGATTTACTGGATGCTTTCCAATCGGTCAATTGTAAATCCTGTACCAAATTACCAATAACTGGAGCGGTGGAAGGAGCTAGAGGAGGTATAACCTTTGGTGGTTTTGCCATTTTATTCAATCTCTTTTTTAAGTAGGTATGTAATTTACTAGTAAATCTGCTATTAAAGTATGGTGCTCCATGAAGGCCGTCAACATTCTTTTCGGTTTCATAAATCGACAGCTTAATTTCTGCTCGATAGATGCCGGGAAAAATAAATGACCACAAAATGAATCAATAAAACTTCAAAATGAATTGACGAATGTGAGCCTTTGCTATACCTTTTTTCATAACGTGATGTATTTGCGTTCTCGGTACAGATGACCTCGCTTCACCCAAAAGCCCTAGCCTAACCGCTGGGGCTTTTTCTTTGCTGGCTGCGCTTATGCGTGGACTTTTTCCTTTCTGATACCCGGAGCCGGGCAATGAATAACCAACACCTGCCGCCGGGATTCCTGGAGGCGACTTTGCTGTGGATGAAAACTAATGCACCCGTGCTTTATGGATCGTTCGCGGCGTTTGGCATGGCTACCTTGCTGACGCTGCGCGATGGCAAGTCATGGATGGATGCCGTTTATGCCGGCGCCATTTGTCTGCTGATCTCGATGGGCGTTATCAATTCGCTGGAGCTATTCGGAATGAGCCAGGACAACGCCTTGCTGATTGGCGTTGTGATCGGCGGGATAGGTGTAGAGCGTTGCCTGGCAATCTTGCGCGCCTTTTCCAGCATGAAAACGCATGTACCAATGGAAGAGAAGGATAAACCGAAAAATGACCGCTAATTATCGTTTCAGCGAACGCAGCGAAGGCAATTTAAAAGGCGTCAATTCCGAGCTGGTGGCTGTTGTTCGCCGTGCCCTGGAGTTGTCGCCCGTTGATTTTACCGTTATCGAGGGGCGCCGAACCCAGGAAAGACAAAAGCAATTGGTAGCCGCCGGCGCGAGCAAAACCATGAATAGCCGCCATATTTCCGGGAATGCGGTAGACCTGCTGCCCGTTGGCGCTAACTGGAATGATCATAAATGCTGGCTGCCGGTGCTGGTGGCCATGCGCCAGGCTGGCCAAGAGCTTGGCCTAAAGCTGCGATTTGGCATCACCTGGACGGATAATCCAGAAGATAAGCCGGCGAAGTTCCTGGACGCTCCCCACGTCGAGATCCCCGCGTGATAGCCGCGTTACTTAAATATTGGCGGGTGGGCCTGCTGGCCGTGCTTGTTGCTGCCCTGGCTGTTTCGATGTGGTCCGTCTCGTACTACTCAGAACGAGCAGAGCGGGCCGAGGGGCAGGCGCGCCAGCTGCAGGCCGATAACTCCCTGCAGGGGGAGGCTATCGCTACCCAGGGGTTTCAGTTTTACCGAATGAACCAAATAGCCGGCGCGGTTGCTGGGTATCAAATGGCCGTCGGCCTGAAATCAGAAGAGGCGCAAAATGAAATCCGGACGATTGTTAAGCGTGATCCGGTTGGCCGGCAGTGTGTTAATCCTGTTGTTGCTCAGCGGGTGCTCAACTACGCGAACCGTTTACGTGCCGGCGCAGTGCCAGGCCTTGCCGCCGGCGCTACTGCAACAGATACCGCCACCGCTGCCGCCGGCTGCCGATTGACCTACGGCCAGGCTGTTTACTGGCTTGAGCCGCTCCTGGTCACTGTGGACAAGCTGAACAGGCAACTGCAGGGAATACAGGAAGCCGACGCGGTGCGGACGGTAAAGCAATCAACCAAGGCCATATGATATGCAGGGCTATATGCTTGGGTGGAATACCGGTAACATTAAGCCACAACTAACACGTCAGGAGGACGAATGAAGCGTTATTTGTTACCAATGGTATTTATGTTCGCGTTGAGTGGTTGCGATCAAGCACCCCGGTTTGATGCATCGAGTCAGGAGGCTTTCTCATATTCAGGCGAGAAGATCATTGATGCTTTGCCTAAAGATAAAAAAGAAGAGTTGTTGCGTGCAGGTGTAGAGATTGAGCGTTATGCCGACGTGGCAACAGGCGGTAGAGATAAGGCCGCTGCTAGTAGGATGTATATGACTATTTTCGATGGAAAAACTGTTGATGAAGTCATAAAGGAGTCCAAAGAACTAAGAATAAAGACAGAGGAAAAACTCCAACAAAAAATGTCTGTCAACAACGGGTAAAAAGTGATCCACTTACCGTCACCACCAACGGTCGAATATTGATCCACCTTGTTTACTCAGGATTAGCTTCCGCTATAACCCCGGCCTTTCGTTTCTGCTTCAGCCGATAGCTCTCCCCTTTTATCTGGACTACGTGTGAGTGATGTAAGATCCGGTCCAGCATCGCCGATGTCAGGGCTGCATCACCGGCGAACGTCTGGTCCCACTGCCCGAACGGCAGGTTAGAGGTCAGGATCATCGCGCTCTTCTCGTAACGTTTGGCTATGACCTGGAAGAACAGCTTGGCTTCCTCCTGACTGAACGGCAGATAGCCTATTTCGTCGATGATGAGCAGTTTTGGGGCCATGACACCGCGATTGAGTGTCGTTTTGTAACGCCCCTGACGCTGGGAAGTCGACAGCTGTAACAGCAGGTCCGCTGCTGTTGTGAAGCGAACCTTGATGCCCGCCCGTACTGCTTCGTAGCCCATGGCTATCGCCAGATGTGTTTTTCCCACGCCCGAGGGGCCCAGCAACACGATGTTTTCGTTACGTTCGATGAAGCTCAGGGAGCGCAGCGACTGGATTTGCTTCTGAGGTGCGCCGGTGGCGAAGGTGAAGTCGTATTCCTCGAACGTCTTCACCGCCGGGAAGGCTGCCATCCGCGTGTACATCGCCTGTTTACGCTGATGCCGGGCCAGTTTTTCCTCATGTAACAGGTGCTCCAGGAAGTCCATGTAGCTCCATTCCTGCTCCACTGCCTGTTGCGACAGCGCCGGCGCCGCGCCGATAAGACTGTCCAACTGGAGCTGTTCGGCAAGCACCATTAGTCGTTGATGTTGTAGTTCGACCATCATGCGGCTCCTCTGCAGAACGTGTCATAGATGGACAGCGGATGATGCAACGGTTGCCTGTCGAAGGTCACCAGGCTTTCGTCTACCTGCACGTCATACTGTTTTTTCTCCGGTGGCAGTGCCAGCATGGATTGCTGTTCCTCCACCCAACGATCACAGGGGCGGGTCCGGATAGTTTCATGTTTCCGTTGATTGGCCACATCGTACAGCCAGCGCAGGCCGTAACGATTTGCGGTTTCAACATCGACTGTGATCCCCATCGGGCGCAGTCGCGTCATTAACGGGATGTAGAAGCTGTTGCGGGTGTACTGCACCATTCGCTCCACCTTACCTTTAGTCTGTGCCCTGAAGGGGCGACACAGCCGGGGAGAGAAGCCCATCTCTTTGCCGAACTGCCACAGGGAAGGATGGAACCGATGCTGTCCGGTCTGGTAAGCATCTCGCTGGAGCACCACCGTTTTCATATTGTCGTACAGAACTTCCCGCGGTACACCGCCGAAGAAGCTGAACGCATTGCGGTGACAGGCTTCCAGGGTGTCGTAGCGCATGTTGTCAGTGAACTCGATGTACAGCATCCTGCTGTATCCCAGAACGGCAACGAACACATGAAGCGGTGATTTGCCGTTTCGCATGGTCCCCCAGTCAACCTGCATCTGCCGCCCGGGCTCGGTTTCGAAGCGAACGACCGGTTCTGCCTGTGCTGGCAGGGTCTGTTTGCGGATGAACTCTCTCAGGATAGTCAGCCCTCCACGATAGCCCAGCTCCATGATTTCCCGGGCAATAACAGTCGCCGGGATTTTGTAGGGATGCGCATCGCTGATCCGCTTAGAGATATAATCGCGGTATTCATCGAGCAGTGATGATGATGCCGGGCGTGGTGAATACTGCGGCTTTTCAGATTTGGCTTTCAGGTGGCTACGGACAGTATTGCGCGAAATACCCAGTTCCCTGGCGATGGCCCGGATACTCATTCCCCGCTTGTGCAGGACTTTAATTTCCATACGAATCTCAAAAGTGATCATAAGCTCCCCTGTATTCAGAGGAGCAGATTAACCCCTGGATCAATTTTCAACCGCTGGGGTGGATCAGTTTTGCACCGTTGGTAACAATGTCTTCCAACTAGTCAGTCTAACCCACCTTTCGGTGGGTTTTTTATTGGCTTTTGAATGAGAACTCATGAGGTCAATATCGAGGTTAGGTGTTAAATGATAATGCTTCTCAAATGCTGCGGGTCCTTCCTGGAGTTCAAAACACCGAGGGGCGGTAGACGCGCGAAAAGTCGCTATTTATGAGTTTTTTAGACGCGGATCCTACTTCCTTCTCACTTAATACCTAACCCATTGTTTTTAATTGATTCACCTATAGCCAAAGCGGGAAGCGATCCGGCTGGGATCCTCTCGATTTTCGGGAAATCACTTCCCGGTTAAAAAAATGTTAATAAAAAGGAGTTTCGGGGGGATTTATGAATGTAACAAAGGCACAACTGGCGGACCTCTTCGAAGTTTCAACACGCACTATCACCACTTGGCAATCGCAAGGGATGCCGGTTGTGGCCGGCGATGGTAATGGTGGTAAAGGCGGGGAAAACACCTATTCGACAAAGGACGTTATTACCTGGTACGCCGACCGCGAGGCCTCGTTAGAAAACGAGATATTGCGTAAAGAGCTGGATGCCCTGCAGCAAAGCGGGGAAGAGGCCTTGCAGCCCGGCACTATCGATTATGAGCGCTACCGTTTAACCCGCGCTCAGGCCGATGGCCAGGAATTAAAGAACGCCAAAGACTCCGCCGAGGTAGTGGAAACCGGCTTCTGCATGTTTGTCCTGTCAAAGGTTGCGGGGGAGATTGCCGGCATTCTTGACGGCATTCCTCTCTCAATGCAGCGGCGCTTTCCTGACCTGGAAAATCGGCATATCGAATTTTTAAAGCGGGATGTGGTGAAAGCCATGAATAAAGCGGCTGCGCTGGATGAAATTCTTCCGGGGTTGCTGAATGAGTATATCGAACAAACGGATTGATCGGCTGCGTTATTGGGTTGCCGCCGGTCTGCGTTCGCTATTCCGCCCCGTTCCTATGACGGCTGTCGAATGGGCTAACGAATTTTATTACCTCCCCAAAGAATCCTCCTATCAAGAGGGGCGCTGGGAAACGATGCCGTTTCAGGTTGCGATCATGAACGCAATGGGGAGCGATGACATCCGGGAGGTAAACCTGATTAAGTCGGCGCGCGTCGGCTATTCAAAAATGTTGCTGGCCGTCGTGGCGTATTTTATCCAGCACAAACAGCGAAACGGGCTGTTGTGGCAGCCGACGGATGGCGACGCTGAAAATTTTATGAAGTCGCACGTCGAACCGACGATCCGCGACGTTCCCAGTCTCTTAGCAATGGCGCCCTGGTACGGAAAAAAACACCGCGATAACACGCTTTCGATGAAGCGTTTTTCGAACGGTCGGGGTTTCTGGTGCCTGGGAGGTAAAGCGGCAAAAAACTACCGTGAAAAATCGGTCGATTATGTTGGCTATGACGAACTGGCCGCCTTTGATGAGGATGTGGAGAAAGAGGGGTCGCCGACGTTCCTGGGTGATAAGCGCATAGAAGGCTCAGTGTGGCCAAAGTCGATACGCGGATCTACACCGAAAATCAGGGGCATATGCCAGATAGAACGCGCCGCCAGTGAATCCGGGCATTTGATGCGTTTTCATGTGAAATGCCCGCATTGCGGCGAGGAGCAGTTTTTAAAGTTCGGCGATCGTGAAACGCCATACGGTTTTAAGTGGGAATCAGGGAAGCCGAAGACGGTTTTTTATCTCTGTGAGCATAACGCCTGCGTGATACGTCAGCAGGAACTTAATTTTAGTGATGCGCGTTATATCTGTGAAAACACGGGCCTTTACACGTCTGATGGTCTCCGCTGGTTCGAATCGACGGGGCAGGAGGTTGATCCCCCTGAATCAGTCTCCTTTCACATCTGGACCGCTTACAGCTCGTTTACTACCTGGGCGCAAATCGTTAAGGACTTTAGAAAGACGAAGGGCGACACGGGCAAGCTGAAAACGTTCACCAACACGACGCTAGGAGAAACCTGGGCCGAGGAAGTGGGGGAGCGACCGTTACCTGAAACCCTGGTTGAACTGGCAGAACATTACCGGGCAGAGGTACCCGATCGTGTGGTTTACCTCACTGCCGGCATTGACTCCCAGCTCGACCGTTACGAAATGCGTGTTTGGGGCTGGGCGCCAGGTGAAGAAGCCTTCCTGATCGACCGCGTGATTATCATGGGCCGGCACGATGAAGAAGAAACGTTGCTGCGTGTTGATGAGGCCATCAACAAACAGTACCAGTTAGCCGACGGCACGATCATGACCATTGGCCGCGTTTGCTGGGACTCCGGCGGTATCGACCCGGCGATTGTTTATAACCGTTCGAAAAAGCTGGGCCTCTTCCGGGTAATACCGATCAAGGGAGCCAGCGTTTATGGGAAGCCTGTGGCCAACATGCCGCGAAAGAAAAACAGTCATGGCGTTTTTCTGACAGAAATCGGCACAGACGTTGCCAAAGAAGTCATTTACAGCCGCTACAAACTAGAACGTTCCGCTGATGGCTCCCCCGTTCCTGGGCTTATCCACTACCCGAATAATCCGGCGGTTTTCGACCTGGCCGAAGCCGAGCAGATGACGGCAGAGGAACTCATAGAAAAATATGAGAAAGGGAAAATTAAATTGCTCTGGGACGCCAAAAAACGCCGAAACGAGGCCCTCGACTGTTTTGTTTATGCCCTGGCGGCTTTGCGTATCAGCGTTTCGCGCTGGCAGCTGGATTTGGATGTGTTACTGGCCAGCCGCCAACAATCACCGTCCGGCCAGCAGGCCAGAAGTAATAATGACCTCGCCGCTATTGCGGCTCAATTGGGAGGATAACGTGGCGACACTGGCACAATTGGAAGAAGCCCGAAAAGCCTTACACGAACTGCTAACGGGTAAACGTGTGGCATCGATTCAAAAAGACGGGCGCGCCGTGACATTCACCTCCGCCACGTTAAACGAGCTGCGCGCCTATATCTCTGATTTAGAGGTTCAACTGGGGTTAGCCAGTCGGCGCCGAGGTCCGGCGGGGTTCGGGGTATGAATAAAAATCAAACTTTACTTGGCCCGGATGGCGCGACGCCGCTGCGTGAATACGCCGGTTATACCGGTGGCGGTGTAGGCTTTGGTGGCCAAATTGCCGGCTGGCAACCCTCTTCACAAAGCGTAGACGCCGCATTACTGCCGCAATTTGAACGGGGGAACGCCCGGGCTGATGACCTGGTGCGAAATAACGGCTACGCAGCCAATGGCGTGCAGTTGCACCAGGATCATATCGTCGGCTCATTCTTTCGCCTTAGCTATCGGCCAAACTGGCGATATCTCGGCATCGCTGAGGAAGAATCCCGAGCGTTTTCTGACGAGATAGAGGCGGCCTGGCGAGAGTACGCAGAGGACCCCGATTGTTGCCTGGACGTGGAGCGCAAACGAACCTTTACGATGATGATCCGTGAAGGCGTGGCCATGCACGCGTTTAACGGGGAAGTCTTTACCCAGCCTTGCTGGGATCGTGCTCCGCATCGGCTGTTTCGCACCCAGTTTAAAATGGTCAGCCCCAAACGTATCCGAAACGCGCCCGGAGTACTCGACAGTAAAACGCAACGCGCCGGTGTTTCGCTGGACAAATATGGCGCCGCCATTGGTTACAACGTGGTGGATGACAGTTACCCGAGCTGGGGCGCCCGGCGCTTTTCCTACGTACCCCGCGAGCTGGCGAATGGTCGGCCAGCGATGATCCATATTTTTGAACCGTTGGAAGATGGCCAAACACGTGGGGCTAACCGGTTCTACAGCGTGATGGAGCAAATGAAGATGCTCGATACGCTGCAGAATACGCAGCTGCAGAGTGCGATTGTTAAGGCGATGTATGCCGCAACCATTGAGTCGGAGCTGGATACAGAAAAAGCGTTTGATTACATCCTGGGGGCGGGGAACGTGAAAGGCCAGGAACCCCCGATGAATAAATTCCTGGAGCAATACCTGATTTATTACCAGGCCGCGCAAGTGAAGTTTGGCGGCGCCAAAGTCCCGCACCTGTTCCCAGGGGATAAACTGGAACTGAAAACCGCGCAGAACGCGGATAACGGCTATTCAGTCTTTGAACAATCGCTGCTGAGATATATCGCTGCCGGCCTGGGGGTGTCCTACGAGCAGCTTTCCCGTGATTATTCGCAGGTGAGTTACTCCAGTGCCCGGGCATCGGCTAATGAATCCTGGCGTTACTTCCTTGGTCGCCGCAAGTTTATTGCGTCACGCCAGGCGAGCATGATGTTTTCCTGTTGGCTGGAAGAAGCATTGATCCGTGGGGTGGTAAAAATGCCATCCCGCGCACGTTTCTCATTCAGTGAGGCGCGATGTGCCTGGAGTAATTCAGAATGGATCGGCGCCGGCCGCATGGCCATTGATGGCCTGAAAGAGGTGCAGGAGTCCGTCATGCTGATAGAGGCGGGCTTAAGTACCTTTGAAAAGGAATGCGGCAAGCTGGGCGAAGACTATCAGGAAATTTTCCGGCAGCAGGTTCGGGAGGCAGAAGAACGTAAGGCAGCCGGCTTAACACAGCCTGCGTGGGTGGCTGCAGCTTTCCAGGCTCAGCTGCAGAATTCTACACAAAACGAGGGAGGTCAGCGTGGATCAAGCGCGTAACTTGCCCCATATCGCCAGTATGGCACTCAATGAGCCGCTTTTATTAGAACCCGCCTACGCGCGGGTTTTCTTTTGCGCGTTGGGTAACGAGCTGGGCGTGGGGCGCCTGATAGATGGCACAACAAACACGGTCTTATCACCGCCGCAAATGACCGAATTAGCCGCGTCCTATGGTCCCGGACGAATGACTGTCTCGGATAACGGCTATGACATCCAGGACCGGATCGCCATTGTCCCGATATCGGGGACGTTGGTCAGCAAGTCCGCCGCTTTGCGTCCGTATTCTGGCATGACCGGCTACAACGGGATTGTTTCCAGGGTAACCGCGGCAATTAACGATCCCGACGTTGACGGGATTTTGCTCGATATGGACACCCCGGGAGGGATGGTCGCCGGCGGATTTGATGCGGCCGATATTATCGCCCGTCTGCGTAGTCAAAAGCCGATCTGGTCATTGGCCAACGATATGAACTGCAGCGCCGGTCAGTTGCTGGCCAGCGCGTGCTCTCGGCGCCTGGTCACGCAAACGGCCAAAGCCGGCTCTATCGGGGTACTGATGGCCCACAGTAATTACGCCGGCAATCTGGAGCAAGCCGGCGTCGATATCACCCTGATTTTTGCCGGTGCTCACAAGGTGGACGGGAATCCCTGGGAAGCCTTGCCAAAGGAGGTCCGGGCAACATTTCAGGCAAAAATGAACGCGATCCGGCAATCCTTTGCGGAAAAAGTATCGGGCTATACCGGTATTTCCGTTCAGGCGGTGCTCGATACCGAAGCGGCCGTGTATACCGGCCAGGAATCGATAGACGCAGGTCTATCCGATGAGTTGGTTATCAACACCGATGCGTTAGCGGTCATGCGTGAGGCTATCAGTAACTCAAAAGTAACCCGGTCTATAGGAGGCCAAATGTCAGTAAATCAAACCCAAACCGTAGCGGATACGCCAACTGGATCGGAAGTGGCCACAGCACAAACGGCAGCGGCTCAGCCCGCAGGAAGTGTAACAGCGGCCGTTAATGATGCCATTCAGGCCGAAAATGCCCGCATCATGGGGATTTTAGATTGTGATGAGGCCAAAGGCCGCGGAGTCTCTGCGCGTGCCTTGGCAGCCACGCCAGGCATGACGGTAGAAAATGCCCAGCGCATTCTTGCCAGTATGCCGGAAAGCGCTCAGGCCCGGACTGAAACGGGACTTGATCGCCTGATGGCCGATTCTCCCGAAGCCCTGGGACAAGGGGCAGCGGCAAAGGCCGAAGAAAACGACTTAATGAACACCCCGGTGTAAGGAACCCCAGAATGGTAAATCAAGAAGAGTTTAAGCATATTCAGCCCCTTGGTGGCAGCGATGCGGCACATACTGCGATCGGCATTAGTGGCCTTACTGCGGCAACGCCGGCACTCACCCCGCTAATGTTGAAAGAAGACACTAACAAGCTGGTGGCATGGGATGGGGCAAAAGCCGGGACGGCCGTTGCTATTTTGGCGCTGGCCATCGATGGCCCTCAACCGAAAATCACGTACTACAAATCCGGTACATTCCGGGTTGAGGATGTGCAATGGCCAGAAGCAGCGGCCACTGATGAACTGAAATTTAACGCCTTTGTTGGCTCGGCTATCAGCGTTAACTAATAGCTCCCGATCACCACTTTATAACCGCGCCTGGCGCGGTTTTTTTATGAGGAAAACTCATGTCCCAATCCATGTACTCGACGAGCAAATTGATCGCCGTCACAGAGACAAAATTCAAGTTTGACCCGCTGTTTCTGCGTGTTTTCTACCGTGAAAGCTACGAATTTGATACTGAAACCGTAGACCTGGCCAAGATCCCCGGAGAGGTCGCAATGGCGGTTTATATCTCTCCAACGGTTGAGGGTAAAGTGCTGCGTTCGCGTGGCGGCCTGACCACGCAATTTAAGCCGGGTTACGTTAAGCCAAAGCACGAAGTTAACCCGCAAATGGTGCTGCGTCGTCTGCCAGATGAAGATCCGGAGCAGTTGAAAGACCCCGCTTATCGTCGTAATCGCATCATCCTGCAGAACCTGAAAGATGAAGAATTGGCTATCGCCCAGGTTGAAGAAAAACAGGCTGTCGATGCTGTGATCAGTGGCAAATACATCATGACCGGCGAAGCGTTCGAAGAGGTCGAAGTAGACCTGCAGCGCGACCCGGCCAACAACATCACGCAGGCTGGCGCCGGTCGCTGGTCTACCCAGGACAAGGAAACCTACGACCCGACCGGAGATCTGGAGGAGTACGCGCTCAATGCGTCCGGGATTGTCAATCTGGTTGTGATGGACCCAAAAGCCTGGTCCCTCTTCCAGTCTTTCAAAGCTGTGCAGAAAAAGCTCGATACCCGCCGGGGATCTGTGGCTTACCTGGAAACCGCGTTGAAGGATTTGGGTAAAGCGGTGTCGGTTAAGGGCATGTATGGCGATGTGGCCATCGTGGTTTACGTTGGCCAGTATATCGACCCTAAGACCCAGAAAAAAACCAACTACATGCCTGAAAACACCTTTGTGATGGGTAATAACGAGGCGCGGGGCATCCGAACCTATGGCGCTATTCAGGATGTTGAGGCGCTGAACGAAGGCATTACCAAGGCCCGCCGTTATCCAAAAAACTGGATTCAAACGGGCGATCCGGCGCGCGAATACACCATGACGCAAACCGCGCCGCTGATGCTATTGGCTGATGCTAATGAATTCGTGGTGGTGAAAGTCGCTTAACCCATCCTGTAGGGGCTACGGCCCCTTTTCCCCTGTTTTAGAGAGAGAACACAATGGCTGCTAAAGACGATTTGATCACCAAGCTGGGCGAGTTGGGCAAGGTGCTGGGCCGTGAACTGAGCACGGAAGGAACTATCGCAGTTTTGCAACTGCGGATCCGCGAAGCCGAAGAGGAAATCGAGGCTCTGGAGGAAGACGGCGACGGTACCGACGGTGGCACCGGTGGGGCGTCTGGTTCCGGTCCGTTGCTGCAGACGACCACCGAACAACGCCAGCCAATGGCGCCAAAATCAGAAGGCGAAATCGAGTGGGTACCGGTTCGCGTGCTGACGACGTTGCATATCAACGCATTGCATGAAACGCGAAATCAACCGGTGAAAATGGCGTATGCCGGCGATACGGTCCGCGTTCTGGCCTCGGACGTGGACGAGCTGGAAGACGCTGGCCACGCGACAGAGCTTTAAGGGGGCGGCATGGATGGGTTCGATAACCTTTTTGATGAGGCCCTTTTCGATGCTGACAGCCGAATTATTGAGGTGATGGGGCGGGAAATGGTGGTGTCTATCAATGGTGCGCCGACGCCTGTCCGTGCCGTTTTCGATGAGCCTGCCGCTGATACTTCCCTGCCTTATGGCGCCGCAACGGTTCAGGACGTCGCCCCTCGGCTATTTGTTAAAACGGCGCTGATTGCAGGCCTGAAACCGAAAGATCGGGTGGAGATTGGCGCAGAGTCCTTTTGGGTGGTGAAGGTCGGCCCGGACGACACAGGAACCTGTGTTGTTACATTGGCGCGCGGAGTGCCAGGGAAGCCCGCGCCGGCGATCGACAAATGGAGTAAATGATATGGCCCGCGCAAGCAGGTTAAGGCGAGATTTACCCTTTGATATCGATCTGCAGGTACTGCAGCGGATCGCAATTTCTGCCGGCGCCAACCATACGCAATACATGCGCGCGTATAGCAGGGCCTTAAATCGCACCATGACAACGCTAAAAAAACGCGTTGTTGGGGATATGAAAGCCGGCATAGCGCCCCGTAACTTATCCCTTATTCGTAAGCGTCTGTTGTCGTTTCGCTTAACCCGTGGCGCGCAGCTGGATGAGGGGAAATTGTGGTTTGGTCTGAATGCAATCAAGGTTAAGGATCTCAAAGGCCGAGTTAAAGGTCGGATCCGTCCGCACCATGACCGCAGGGCCCCCCAGACAGGGCGATTTATTGCCGCCAGGCGTAGGGCCTCGGCAGAGGTCGGTTTTGAGCCTAAAGGCGAATTGCTGACGGCTAAAAACTTCCCTGATGGCGAGGTGGGCCGAACGCGTGCCGGTCGGCGAACGGTATTAATTCGCGACCCGCAGACCCGCCGCGCGAAAGAGGCGGAGGTCGATATTTACGCCCCGATGCTGGACTACATCGAGGACAACGCCTTTTCAGACGTTGCGCGGATTTTCTTCCATCACTTTGAAATGGATTTAAAAGGCCGCGTGAAGATGCGGATTAACGTGTGAGGGACGTATGCCAACACCGATTTTAATGGCCAGCTATCACGATGCGATATTGTCTGCGCTGCGCGAAATTGCGTGGGTAGTCAACGCTGATGATTACCCGGAGGTAGTCACGCAGTTGGAAACGCCGGCGGTGTATTTGTCTATCGCCGGCTGGGAGAACTCCCCCGGCTCTGATGGTCAGTTGCGCGTTGAATTTGAGCACGATCTCTTTGTTGTTGTGGACCGCTCAGCGACGGCCGACATTTCAAAACCTCAGATATATATTCGCACGGCTGCAGCTGACCTTAGCCAATGGATAGAGGGTAAAACGTTTGGGCTTGAAGGGCTGGAGCCGGCGGAGTTTGTCAGAGCTGGCCCTGATGATTTTGATTTGGCGCTGGATGATTACATTGTCTGGCGGATCACCTTCACCCAGGTGGCCGCGATGGGTGAAGATCCGTTTGAATCGAAAGCAGGCCCACTGAAAAAGGTATTTTTGGGCAAGGCTCCGAATATCGGCAGCGCGCACATTGACGACTATCGGCTGATCTACGAGAAAAAAGAGGGCGCCGGCGATGAGTGATGACGCGTTATCAGACCTGCAGCGCCGGGTTGCCAATATGGTCCGCCGGGGGGTTATTCATTCTGTACGGCATGGCCAGCAACCGGCCTGCCGCGTCGAACTGGGCGACATCATCACAGCCTGGCTTCCTCTGTGTATGGGATTTTCAGGCGCAAATCGCACGGAGTCCAACCCCTGCGCAGTTGGGGACCCTGTGACCGTGTTATCTGAGGCCGGGGAACTGAATAACGGGCGGGTGCTTCCCGGTGGTAATACGGGCGTCATGCCGGCGCCAGAAGGCAGCGACGCGGAGCACATCACCCGATACAGCGACGGCGGCGAGTTTCGCTACAACCGCGAAGACCACGCCTTTACGCTGGCACTGCCGGAGGGCGGCACCTATGAAATTATCGGTAAAGGGACGTTACGCGGGCCGGTAGAAATAACGGACACGCTGACGGTGAAAGGGAAAACGGAGCTGCAGGCGGATACTGCAGTCACCGGGGACCTGTCCGCCACAGGGAAAATCTCCGACGGCAAAAGCTCTCTGGACCGGATCCGGGAAATTTTCAACACCCACACACATCCCGATCCGCATGGCGGGAACACCGACAAACCGAACAACGAAATGTAACCCGCTCCGGCGGGTTTTTTTATGGGGGCACTATGCAGGGAGTTAATGCAGCCAACGGTAAACGCCTGGCGGATACGCCTCACTTGCGCCAGTCCGTCTTTGACATCCTGACCACGCCGATCGGTAGCCGCGTTCTGGTCCGGGATTACGGCAGCGATTTACTGGACCTGGTGGACAACCCCCAGGACGAAAGCACGCGGGTGCATATCATCGCCGCCACGGCCAGCGCCCTGGCGAAGTGGGAGCCGCGTCTGCAGGTGAAAACGGTGGCGGTCCAGTTTGCCGGCACCGGGCAATTTGATTTGACGATTTACGGCATCAACACAGAAACGGGCTACCCGATCACTTTGGAGGAGTTAACGATAAATGGCGACCAATTCCGCGACGATTAACCTTTCAGAATTGCCCGTTCCTGACGCGGTGAAAGTCCCTGACCCCGCGCTGATTTTTGCCGGCTGGCTGGCGCGACTCCGCGAGCTGGACCCGGATTATGATGCCTTGCTGGAGTCTGACCCGGTGTTTAAACAAGGGGAGGTCCTGGCGTATCACTCAACACTGATCCGCCAGGGCATGAATGACTCTATTCGTGCGGTGCTGTTGGCCAGCGCCCAAGGGAACGACCTGGATCAGTTGGGCGCTAATTTTGATGTGTTGCGCTTGCTGATAACACCGGGCGACCCGAACGCCGTCCCGCCAGTGGCACCAGTCTATGAAGACGACGAGGCGTTTAGAACCCGGATACAACTGGCATGGTCCCGGTTAAGTACCGCCGGCGCCGAAAACACCTACACCTTTTTTGCCGCGTCTGCAGACCCTGACGTTTTAGATGTTCGGGCATACGGCCCCGAAGATCATCAACTGCTTGGAGAGGTGTATCTCTATGTGCTGTCCCGGACCAATGGGGGGATCCCGTCGGCGGAGGTGCTGAAAAAGGTTGCCGAAGCGGTCAATAAAAAAGAGGTCCGGCCGCTGACCGATTTTGTCACGGTGAAGCCGGCGGAAATGGTGGATTTTGAAGTCATTGCAGATATCCAAATCCCCTACGGCCCGGACACTGACACGGTGATGAAAGCGGCAGAGGATGAGCTGGCCAAGTACCTGGCCATTGTTAACCGTCTCGGCCGGCTGGTGTCGTGCTCGGCCATTGACCGCGCATTGCATCAAGCCGGAATAGTGACGGTAAAACTCACTTCACCCGCTGCAGATATCAGCATGGCAATGGGGCAGGCGCCGCGATGCTCAAAAGTGACGCTGCGTAAGGTGATCATTAATGCCGAATAAATTTAAAACCCTCCTCCCGCCCAATGCCATCCCGGCAGAGCGCGCCCTGGAGCAGGCGACAATTGAGGAGGTGCTCTCTATCCCTGACCTGATCCGGATAGTGAAAAATCCGGCGTTGTGCCCTGTTGAGCTGCTGCCGTGGCTGGCGTGGGAGTACAGCGTGGATACCTGGAACACGGATTGGACAGAGGCGGAGAAACGGGCGGCAATCGCCCGGGCGGCGTATATCCATCGACACAGGGGGACCCGGGCGGCGATCGAAATGTCGTTATCCTCTTCACCGTTCGCTAGCGATGTAGTCGAGTGGTTCGAAAAAACGCCCCGGGGAGAGCCTTACACGTTCTCTCTCGATGTGACCCAGGACGACCGGCCGATCACGTTAACGGACGTGCAGGACCTGAAAAGCGCGGTAATGAAAGGTAAAAACCTGCGCTCCTGGTTCGATGTGTCGTTTAAAGGCAGCCTGGACGGTAAGGCGATTTTAGCCGGCTACATGATTGCATCTGAGTCATTCTCAATCATCCCTGTGTTTGAGTTTATCGGCGTACATATCAACGGCTGGATGACGTCGGAGTTTGCGCCTACGTCGTCGTTTGATGGGGCTGTTTACACGCTGGTAACGCAAGGCAACTTTGGCGCGATCACCTGGCACGTAACAGGCCCGGCGACGGTGGCCAGTGACGGAACGGTAACAATCACCGGTCCCGGGGCAGTCGCTATCACGGGGACAGATGCTCGTAACCGCTCGATCAGCCACGCAATCAACCCTGTTCGTTACCTTGTTCCCACGCCGGCAGATATTCAGCTTAGCCAGTCTGAGATGCCCGCGTTTATTGAAAAACAGGGCGGCAGAATGTGCCTGGTTGAGGATTTAATTCGTTGGCCGCAAGCCGGCGGAACGAAGGTCCGCGAAATGGGGCATCTGTGGGGGGAGTGGGGAAACATGGCAGCCTACGGCTGGCGCAAGTTTTGGATGGGTTCAACCTCGGAGGAAGCCCGCTGGGTTACTGCTTCCCCGGGGAGTCCCTCAAATTTCAGTCGGTTTGTGCGGTTAACCTCTGCGACAACCGGCAGCGTTTCGCCGTGGGACCCTAACGATTATTCGACGGCTGCAGTGATTGAAGTGGAGAAAAAATAATGGCCTCAGGATTAATTTTAACCGCCGTCGGCGCCGAGGCGATAGAGACGGCTTATCAGGCCGGTGAGGTGGTCACTATCCCGATCGTCGCGTTTGGTGATGGTGGCGGGGCCTCTGTGACCCCTGACCCTGCAGTAACCAAGCTGGTTAATAAATTTGGGGATGTGCCCTTTACGCAGGGGGATTCGGGTAGCGGCATGATTGCCGGCCAGGCAGTCATAAACGCCCGTGAATATCCAGGGGAAGTAGTCCGTGAGTTCGGGCTGATGAGTAGCGCCGGCGTTCTGATTGCCTATGGCGCCTATCCCGACAGCTATTTACCGGAGCAAAACGACTCCATCGTAAAAGAGCTGGTGATTAGCTTTGCCATGCCGCTGGTACACGCTGAAAGCGTGGTGCTGGAGATTGATCCGAATGTATCGGTATTGACGATTGAAGAAGCGGACGCCCGTTATCTTTTCAGAAAGGGCGACACGGCGACGGGCGATCTGGGCGCCCCAATGTTCCAGGCAAACGGCACTAACGGCATACCGGCCGGCGCAGGCATGTACAAGGAGCAATTAGATAACCACGCCCCATTTTATTCACCTGATTATCACTGGTCTGTAACGCCAGGAAGCACTTATATCCCCCTCGTTAAAGGGCGAGGCACTCGAAAAGGCAAAGGGTGGCCGACGGCCGTCAGCTTTGGCTACCTTATGCCAGGAACGGATATGCACGCGCATCCTGTCATCCATGCTATCGGTGATAGCGGGATGGAGTGTATTTGGGAGTTTGATACCCAAACCGGAGGCCTAAGAAGTAAAGCCGGGACGTTTGCAATAGAAGAACAGCAACCGATTGTGCCGCTGCCGTTTTCGGGTGATTCCCCGCCGCCTGGCCATGCATTAATGCTGGGGCAGGCTTTTGATAAAAACGCCTATCCGCGCACGGCGCAGGCGTACCCGTCGGGTGTTTTCCCCGACATGCGAGGCCGGACTATTTTGGGGAAACCGGATGATCGCGTCCCGTTATCGTTGGCTGATGGTGAGGTTAAGAGTCACGGCCACGGCGGTGAAGTGGCCGGTGCTGACTTGGGTTCACCAGAAACAACAGAAAGCGGGGGATATAGCCCGAAACTGCGTTCTTATCCATCCAATACGGCATTAGACGGGGGATCCAGTAGCCGTCACTCCATTGACCAGGATCGCGGGTTTACTGATTACGGACTGATTGAAGGTGTTCCACCGCATAAACACAACATCCCGTTAGGGTGGCACGGCCACGGTTTACGCATTGACGCGTTCGGCGCTGCGAAAAACACCGTTGATAACATCGCATTTAACTACATTGTGAGGCTGGCATGACAGAGAGCTTTGAGTTTTCGGATATTCCCCGCTGGGTATGGGTTTACCGCTTTGACGATGCCGGCATTTTTACCGGCTCCCTCAATTTTTACGTGGCACCGCATACAGGTTTGCCGGCTAATTGCACCCCGTTAAAGTGCAATCCGAAGACGGGCCAGGCGGGTGTATGGGATGGCGCTCGCTGGGAGTATGTGCCGGACGTGCGAGGCGCGAAATATTGGGATCAGCGTGGAAATCAGTTTGTCATGATGGAGCTGGCCGCGTTTCCAGAATGGGCTGTAACTGATGCGCCGCCAGCGGCAGAGCCTGGCCATGCTGTTTTGCATACGGGCGACGCTTGGCAGCAAATTGAAGACCGATCAGGGCAGACCTATTACACCGCAGACGGTAGCCCCCAGGTAGTGCCCGACACCTATTTCATCTTGCCTCCTGACTGCACATTTACGGCGCCAGCAACCCCCTGGGACCAGTGGGACGGTGAGCAGTGGGTAACAGATACCGCCGCCCAACAGCGGGCTGCAGTAGAGCAAGCCGCGCAAACCCTGCAGCTGTTGCGGCAGCAGGCAGATCGGCAGATTGAATTGCTTAACGACGCTGCAGAGACGGGGATTAGCGAGGAAGGCGATGAACAACGCCTGGCCAACTGGAAAAAATACCGCGTGCTGTTAAGCCGCGTCGATATCAGCCAGGCCCCCGATATCCCCTGGCCCGCGTTGCCAGCCTGATAAACAACCCCCTGACCGCCGCCGGCGGTTTTTTTATGCCTGGAGATAACAATGGCAGATTTACATGGTGTGGAAACAATAGAGCTGAATATCGGCTCGGTAGCCGTGACAACCATTCAGACCGCGATTATCGGGCTGGTGGGGACGGCGCCAAATGCGTCTAAAGGGACGGTAGCAAGCCGGACCACGGGCACCCCGTTACTGGATAATGAACTGACGTTTAACGCCTCAGCGCCGGGGCGCCTGGGCAATCAGTACAGTGTTAAGGCAGTCGCCGGCGCTGCAGAGGCGAAAACCTCGGCCAGTTATGCGGCCGGGGTGCTGTCGATCATCCTGGGCGCAGATACTGAGGGCGTGATAACAGCGACCGCGGCCGAGGTGGCTGCAGCGGTGAAAGCCGTGGCCGATAGCAAAATCATTGCCGTTGAAACCACGGCACCGGGGATTGTGGCGCCATTCACGGCCCTGTTAGCCGGCGGGACCGATGAGCCGTTTCCGCTGAATACGCCGGTGGCCGTGATTGGCGGCACCCAACTAAGCGCCCTCGGCGCCGGCGGCACGCTGGGCGAGGCGATCACGGACATCACCGACCAAACGAACGCGCTAATTATCGTCGTGCGTGCGGCGGATAAAGCGGAAGGTAAAGCCGCTGCCGTGCTCAGTACGGAAAAGGGCGTGAAGTTAACGACCGAAGGCGGGGCGAAATTGCTCACAGAGCAGAAATTTGCGGTGGATCCCGACGTGCGGGCCAGTCTGATCGCCGCTATGGGGGCCTGGTCATTAAGCGAATCTGTCACCCGTTACCGGCCGCGCATTTTGATTGCGCCGGGTTTCAGTGAAGACGATGCGATCGGGAAGGCGCTGGAAACGGCCGCAAACAAATTGCGCGCGGTGGCCTATGTTGATTGCGAGTCGATGGCCACGGCTCAGGAGGTTGTGACCCGTCGCCAAATGTATGGTGCCCGGGTGGAGCTGTTACGCCCGCGCGTCTCGAAAGTGAAAGCCAACGGTGAAATCACCTTTCGCCCTTACTCCGCATCGGCTGCAGGCCTGCGCGCGCGGATTGATTTAGAAAAGGGCTGGTGGTGGAGCAAGTCCAATCAGGCGATCGCGAACATCCTCGGCGTTGAACAAGTGGACGAGTTTATCCTCGGCGATCGTAACTGCCAGGCCAATTTATTGAACATGGAAAACGTCACGACCATTATCCGCCGTGATGGCTTTCGGCATTGGGGGAACCGCCTTTGTATCCAGGATCCGCAATGGCAGTTTGAATCAGTGCGCCGTACTGCAGACGTTATCGAGGACAGCATCCAGGAGACGGCCTTGCTGTACGTCGATCGGCCGCTCGACCTGGAGAACATCGATGACATCCTGGGCACGATTAACTCCTATATGCGCACGCTGACCAAGCTCAAAGCTATTTTTGGCGGCCGGGCCTGGCTGGATGAGGAGCTGAACACCGCCGAAACCCTGGCGGCCGGTGAGGTCTATATCGATTATGACTTTGGTCCGAAATCACCGACAGAACGGATCACGATGCGGGTTCGCATTAACAACCAATATGCAGTAGAGGAGCTGGGGACAGTATGAGCGATAAAGCAACGGTAAGAGCCTGGACATTTTTTGCCGGCGGTTTTCGTATCCAGGGCGCGCATGAGTACACGCCGCCGGAGCTGTCGATCGTCAAAACAGACCTGCGCACCGGCGCGCAGGATGCCCCCACGCCGATGGATGACGGGATGGAGGCGCTAATCTGCCAGATCAAGTTTTACGGCATCGATACGGATATGCTGACCCGTTTTGGTTTTGTGACGGGCAATCGCAATCGCTTTGCGGCCTATGAGGGCTATCTCAGCAACGGCCGCGCACTGGGGGCGATTGACGAGATAGAGGGATTTGTTTCGAAAATTACGCCTGACGCCCGGGATAACCAGGCGTTGTCAGAAAAGGCGACCACGGTCGAAATCGCGATCAATTACTACAAACAAACGTTTGAAGGCCGCGAGCTGTTCGAAATCGACACGGAGCGCTTTATTCGCCGTGTGAATGGCGTGGATCAGTTGCGCGGCATTGCCGCCAAAATCCGCCTTTAATCCTTAATCATCCTCGTTATCAAGCGGCCCCCGGGCCGCTATTTTATTGGAGCAATTTATGAGTTACCCCGCGCACAAACAAGAGATCACTTTCTATTCCCCGCTGACCCTCGAAGACGGCAGCGCACTTACCCGTGTTTTCATGCGGGAGCCGCTGGTGCGGGACCGTATCGAGTTCTCCCGGATGAAAGGGAATGACCTGGAGAATGAGGTGGCCATGATCGCCAACCTTTGCGATATGAACGTAAGAGACGTAGAGAACCTAACCTCGGCGGACTTCTCCCAGTTGGAGGATATGTTTAACGATTTTTTGCTACCGCCCGAAAAGCGGGAGAAATCGACATCCAGCGAGGCCTAAGGCTGCTGGGGCGCCGGCTGCATTACACGCTAGGCGACTGGCTGAACATGCCTTTCAGCGTGTTTAGTGATTTTCTGGTGCTTGAAGTGGAGATAATCAATCGTGGCCGGACTTAGCCAAAAATTAAAGGCCGTTATCAGTTTCGGCGGCAATATCGACTCCTCCTGGGGCCGGTCTACGGACGGTCTGAAAAAGGGGCTGAGTTCTGTCGAAAAACAGTCTGAGAAGCTGACCAAACAACAGAAGGCCCTGGCTTTAGAGATGAAGCAGGCCAAATTAGCCGGCAAGGATATTGCCGGTTTAAAACGGGACTATGCCGGCGTTACGCGCGAGATAAAAAAAGCGGATGCCGCGCAGGTGGCTTTAAATCGTGACCTGCAGCGCGCCGAACGGCTGCGCCGCTTTGGGTCTGGTGCTAAAACGGCGGCCGGCCGAACGTTGAAAGCGGGGATCGGGATGACCCTCGGCGGCGGAGCGCTGGCGGCAGCGGCCGGCGCCATACTTTCCCCGGTAAATATGAACGCCCGGACCGCTGAATCGGTCGGCAAGGCGAGAACCTACGGCGTGGGCATCGAGACGTATAACGCCTGGGACAGTTTCGGGAAACAGATGGGGCTGAATGGGGAGAACTTTGGGGACCTCCTGGAGGAGCTAAAAAACAAGGCCGGCGAATACAAGGCGACCGGGGAGCAATCCTCGCTTAACGATGCTTTCAAGATGCTGAAATTTGGCGCCGGCGATTTTGCCGGCCTGACCAATGAGCAGCAGTTTGAAAAAATCATGGAGCGCGCCCTAACGCACAAAGACGAGCAGGAGGCGGCGTCCGCGGTCGATATGCTGATGGGGGGCGAGGCCAATAAAATCCTGACGTACATGCGCCTGACCGGCAAAAGTTACAAGGAGATGATGGATCAGCAGAAGCGTTACAACCTGGTCACGAAGGAGGGCGCTGATGGGGCCATTCGCGGCAATGTTGCTTTCAGCAATCTGCGCAGCGTATGGGGATCGGCCGTGGAGGAAATCGCCGGCAAGCTGGGCGGCTCGTTGGCGCCCAAGGTGACACAGCTTGCCAATGAACTTTCCGCCTGGTTCAAAAATGGCGGCATAGAAATTATCTCCACCACGATCAGGAACAAATGGATCCCGAACCTGGTGGAGTTCGCCAACGGGATAATGACGGTTACAAAGCTGTTTCTGGCCATCGCCAGAAAATTAGCCTGGCTGTTGCCCGATGAGCAGAGCGACAAAAAAGCCATTGTGCGCTCTCTCGGCAAAGGGGATATCGAGGGAGCGCGTGATTTTGCCCAAACGCGGGGACAGTCTGCCTGGCTGGAGTCCATTTTGAAGGACCCGGAGAAGCAGAAGGCACTGCAGGGCATTTACAGCGATGCGCAATATTCATTGTCCAGTGAGCGGATTATGAGTCCTGGTGCGTATTGGGATAAGGCCGACGATCGGATGCTGGCCGCTATCGGGGAAACTGACAAAGGTGATGATCCGTTAGAAGGGGCCTTTTCTTTCCTGTCGTCACTGACCAATCAGGGCGCCGCTGGCGACAAGCCGGCGATGACAGACAATCGCCGGCAAGAGGTCAATATGACGGTGATCGCTCAACCTGGCCAGGATGCGCAAGCGGTGGCGGATAGCGCGGTGTCGTCAATGAAAAATATGGATGTATTCAACGGCAACAATGCGATGCATGACCCAGCGGAGGCCTGGTAATGGTGGACATTATTGGCACGATCACGGGCGCCTATGATGCACGGCGGCCGGCGGACAGCGCCAGCATTATGATGATGCTCGGCACCTTTGAGTTTTCTATCGACACGACGACCTATAACCAGTTGACGCGGGAAGCCCGTTGGCGCTGGAGTGAGCAGGAGCGGATCGGCAAACAGGACTTGCTGCAGTACACAGGGAAATCCGCCCGGACGGTCAAAATGGACGGGGAGGCGCATTCCCAGTTTCGAAACGGTGTGGCCAGCATTGATACGCTTTATGACCTGGCCGACAAGGCCGAGCCTCAGCAACTGGTGAGCAGCGCCGGTGATGTGTTGGGCTGGTGGGTTATTACCGATTTTACCGACACGACGCCGGCGTTTTTGCCTGGCGGCGCTCCTCGCAAGAAAACCTACTCGATCACGATAAAACACTATGCCGACGAATTATCTAACCCGTGAGGGTGACGTACTGGATGCCGTCTGTGCGGCCCACTACGGCGCGGAGAACCTTTCGCAGACCGTTGTAACGGTTTTAGACGCTAATCGCGAACTGGCGGCACTGGGGGCTGTTTATCCGGCAGGGTTAATCATCACCCTGCCGGACATAGAGACGCCAACGCCCGAATCACCGATCCAGCTATGGGATTAATTGATGCAACAAAAACAGCCGGCCGAATTTCGGCCAGAATTCCGCATTATTGCGGAGGGGCAGGATATAACCGCGATCATTCGTGAAAACCTGGTGGATATCAGCTTAACGGACAACGGCGGCGCCACGGGCAAAACTGACGAGCTGCAAATTACCCTACTGTCTGAAACGCTAAAACTTCCCTCAAAAGGTGCGCGCCTGAGCGTTGCCCTGGGCTTTAATGGCCAACTGGTCGATAAGGGCTGGTTCGTGGTGTCTGGCCGCGCCAGTAGCGGGCCACCGCGCAAGATCCAGCTTTACGCCACATCGGCCCCAATGAACGCGCAAAAACAGCCAGGCAATGTGCAGAGCCAGAAAAGCCGCAGCTGGGACGGCGTGACGCTGGGGGACATCGTGAAAACGGTGGCCACCGATAACGGCCTCATTCCCAAGATAGCCGCGCAGCTGGCCGACATCGCGATAGAACATATTGACCAGGTGAGAGAGTCCGACGCGGCGCTGATGACCCGGCTTGCGCGTGCACATAACGCGGTAAGCAAGGCCGCCGGCGGTTATTGGTTGTTTCTGGAGCAGGGGGAAGCCACTACCGCCAGCGGTGGCGCACTCAGTAACGTCACGATAACCCGGGAGGCGCTATCCTCGTGGAGCTATTCAGATGGCCAGCGTGGGGCCACAACGGGAAAGCCGGCGAAGACGGCAGACGGTAAAGGCAAAAAGGGCAAGGTGAGTGTTGCCTATTACGATCCCGCTGATGGTCGAACGAAAACCCAATCGCTGGAGCATGACGGACCCGACCAGGCCAACCCTTTCACGCAGCCGAGCAAGGCCCAGGCGGACAGCAGCGCCAAGTCAAAAATGACGCAGGCCAACCGGAACGAAAGGCGAATGACGCTAAGCGGGCCGGGCCGGCCGCAGTATGTGCCGTTGACTGCCGAAAGTCGGATAACAACGGCGGGATTTGGTGAGGAGGAGGATCGCACCTGGTTAATCGAGTCCCTGGCGTTCTCTTTGAGCAGCTCAGGCCTGGCGATGGCGTTTAACCTGGTCACTGATATTAAACCGCCTGCAGAGAGCAAAGCGAAAGCTGAGAAGAAAGAAAAAAAATCCGATGGGATTGGATATTATTAACGCTATTCAAGTAAGGTAAAATGATGGAAAAGTTAAGGCTTGTCCGTTCTGCTCAACAATTAAAATCAGGTAGCCGAAATATTCAAGATAGTGAATTATCATTGTCAATATCCAAGCTGCCACCTACTGATAAATTAAACCTCACTGCTTTAGTTCCCGTTGTTAATGAAGGGGTGACTGAGGCGGCGACAATACAAGATATCGTTGATTTACTCGATGGGGGGGCGCCTGGTGATATCAAGTTAGATCCCAGCGCAAATAATTTGCTAAGTAAGAGTGACGCGGGACTTATGTTAGACCGTTATAAGGCCCCTTGCGTGGGTATTACCGGCACGTATGTGAGTACCGGCGCGGGGCCTGACTTCACTAAGGATAACGCGTTTAGTGAAACGGGCGGCATTTGGAGAGTAAAAAACACGCTCATGCTTAGCCGAGTACCAAGCACGGCTAATGGTGCGGTCATTGTTGATATCACGCTGGGAAAAATACCCTGTGACAGTTCCGGGATCCCTTTGCAGTATACGCTAAGTGTCGGGACAACAAGTAAAAAGGTCGGTGGAGTCTGGCGCCAGCATTCTGTCATGATATTGGCCATTGTTGGCGCCCCCATTAAATTAATGGATGTTGTTTCCGGAGTTTTAGAAGATTACAAAGAGGGGGTAGCGTGGGGGGTAAGCGTTAAATATACGTTTGGGGATATGGTCCCATCGGTCCCATAGCTTTATAGAGCGAGAATAAGTCCCGTGTTATACTTCTTCCTAAATTAAAACAAGGAGGTGGTATTCATGGCAATTCGTTTTAGAAAGCGCATACGCATAGCTCCAGGCATTTATATTAACATAGGAAAGAAAGGAATCAGCACATCTGTAGGCCCGCGCGGAGCCTCCTTAAACATTGGTAAGCGTGGCGTCAATGGAACGGTAGGGATACCCGGATCTGGCCTTTCTTATTCAACGAAATTATCAGATGGAAAGGCTAAAAAAGAGGGTGAAAAGACAGAGTTTCCGCTCTGGTTTCGCTTGGCTGTTGTCGCTGCTGCATTCTTAATTGTGTATATACTAGCGCACTAATTAAAAAAAAGAGGCGGAATTAACCGCCTCTTTTAGTATTCCCTGGTGCTGGTGGCAATTCTATTTTTTTACATTTCCAATAAACACCGCACGGATAAATTTTCCGATTCTTGTTACTGTCCGTTTTAAAATTGATGCTGGTTTGCACTTCTTACAGTAGCCCGGCTCGGCGTTAGCCCAACTGGTGGTTTCTGCTATCCATAACCCGCACGTTCTGCAAAACGTCATGTTGCACGCAGACATGAGACACCTCCATATGAAAACCATATTAAGGTTGAGTGTATTGTCGGTGAGTTGCAAATGGTTATGGCCGATCGATAAATCGCTATTGATCGGCGATGACGATCATAAAAGTGATGCCTGGGAGCCGAAAAGATCGGCAAATTGAGGCGCTTTTGCGTTTTCGTTTGACGTACAGAGGGTTACGAGTAGAATCAAAAAGCAGTATGAGGATCCTTTAGGGATCCAGATCGGATTACGAACAATAAGCGCTCGACCGCCGCGAGATCTAATGCGAAGCTCGGAAAGGTGTGCTAGAGTCTGTTCGTGGCCCCAAAGTGTGGTTTTACGCCACAAACTGAATTAAAGGCCTCTCGGCGATGTTTACCGGGAGATACAAAAGCAAAACCCCCGCAGCTGGTAACTGCGGGGGTTCTGCCGGAATCCACAAGAAAAAATCTATCGGACGCCTCGACAACTCCGATAATAGACGTGGATACCGGCAAAAGCAAGCGCAATGCGCCGAGATTCCGTGTTCATGTTTACAAAATACGTTAGCAATCCTACACCTGTCTTTGTGCCTCCTCAGTCTCATGAGGAGCGGCCTGATTTCGTTCGAAAACTGTTTGATTCTGCCTCTAACCGAAAAGTTTGGTTGTGGGTGGGGTTCTACGGTATTCAGCCGATAGATCCGGCCACGCATAAGCCTATCCCCCGCCATCGGTTCTTTAACTCACATCGTGCGCAGGCAATCCAAGCGATTACCCTGGGTATTATTTATCATTTGGATGTGATCACCGGCATAGCGCGGGTAAGCGTTGAGCAACTAGCGCAACAATGTGGCTTATCCACAAAGCCTGGTGCTATAACCCGCGCTAGCCGTGCCATCGTCACGCTGGAGCAATATGGGTTACTCAAATGCGAAAAGGAACGCGGTAGAGAAGGGGCGCGGGCACAAAAACGTATAGAGATAACGCCCTTATTTATTGATATGTGCGGCGTCAATCCGAATGAATTTGCACTTGCTCAGTTGGCTGCAAAAAATGCGATCAAGGTGGGCGTACTATGAGTTATGTACATAACCCCTACCCGACCTTTGAAGCGCCAGCCCATCATGGCCAACGTCCCGCATTTATTCGAAAGCTGGTTAACTATGCCGCTAAACGCAAGGTTTGCTATTGGGAAGGGTTCCGCGCCCTGTGGCCGATTGACCCTGCAACACTCAAGCCGATCTATCGTCAACGGCATTTCAACCTGCATCGCGCTCGAGCTATACAGGCTGTAGTTCTTGGCATTGCCCATCATCTTAATATTGTTACGGGCATTGTTAAGGGAGCTAGCATAGAGCTACTAGCGCACCAGTGCGGCCTGGCCACAAAGTCAAAAGCAGGTAATGAGTCAATTACCCGCGCCAGCCGCGCAATCATTACCCTAGAACAATTTGGCGTTTTGAGGTGCGAAAAAGTATGGGATAAGACGGCGGGAACGTGGATCCCTAAATTGATAGAGATCACCCCTCTATTTTTGGATATGTGCGGCATTAACCGTGCGGAATACGAGAGGGCGCAGCAGCAACAGCTCGGCTTTGAAAAGCGGGGCCTGTCATTGGCCGAACAAGAAGAGTTAACGATCAGTGAGGCCCGCCGGCGCGCAAAATTATTACATCGGCAGGCAGCTTTTGAACGCCGGCGTAAACAAGATAAAGATCACGCAGCCCGAAAACTGGCTAAAAAGCTGGCGCAGAAGTCATTAGACGAACAGCGCGGAGCTATACAAAATAACCTGATAAAAATGCTAGGCGCAGATGAAATCAAGCGTCTCGGCGTGGCTGGTTTTAAAGAGCTGGTAGATCGT
>NZ_JBJNOO010000012.1:0-34486 GCF_052166595.1 Serratia sp. CY81684
GCCGCCGCCGAGTCCAGCCCCACCAGCACCCCGTAGGTCGAGGCCTGATAGCCGGTGGCGTTGGCGTCGCCCGACGCATGGTCCCACGCCCCCAGCAGCTGCGCCCAGGCGCCGTCCTCATCCGCCTTGATGGCCGACGAGCTCGCCAGCCCTTCCGCCTGACGCAGGCGCCCGTTCAGCGCCTCACGCAGGTAGCGGCTGTCGTTCACCAGCGCCGACGCGATGTCCGCATGGATTTGCCCCGACAGCTGGCGGAACGCCTGCCGCGCCTCGCCCGCCGAGCCGCTGTTGAGCAGGCTCTCGTACACCGGGTTGCCCGCCGCCAGCGCATCTGCCGCCGCCGCCACCGCCCGCTCGTTCGGCGTCTGCGCCACGCTGGCGAAGCTTGTGCCGTTGCGCCCGACGCTCAGCGTCACCCCATTCGGCTGGTAGCTCAGCCCGGTGCCGAGGAACAGGTAGTTCGGCGCCACCGCGTCAAACTGCCCGCTCACCCCCTGCTGCGCGCTCAGGATGGTGTACTGCTGGCCCAGCAGGCTGCGCACCTCGCTTTGCGTCAGCAGGTTGCTGCTGTTCTCCAGCGTGACCGCCACCTCGCCGCCGCCGATCGTCGCCGCTCCGCTGCTCTGGATCCGATCGCTCTGGCCGTTCGGGCCCACTTCCACCGCATAGCGCGAACCCGGCTCGAAGCTGACGTTGCCGGCCACGTTCAGGGTGCCGATCGAGTTGCCCGGCGCCACGGTGCCGCCACGGCGCGCGGTCAGCGAACCGACCGTGCCGCTGCCGCCGACGATGCCGCCGTTCTGCACGCTGACATCCGAGGTGACCGAGCCGTTGATCGCCAGCCGCCCCTGATTAACCAGCGTCGGGCCGGCATAGGTGTTGTTACCGGTCAGTACCAACGTGCCGATACCCTGTTTGGTCAGGCCGCCATGGCCGGAGATGTCGTTGCTCCAGAAATCCAGGCCGCACAGCACATCGCTGCAGACGCGCTCGGTCGGTTTACCCTTGTCCAGCACCGCGCCGACGCCCGGCAGATCCACCACAAACTGGGTCGGGCCGTAGGCCACGCCCGTCGGATCCGGAATACGGAACTCCGCAGGAATATCTTCGGCAGTCACCAACATGCCCGGGCCGTTGATGGCTTTGCCCAGGTTGATCATCCCCCAGCCGTAGAGCGCGTCGATGCCCGGCGCGCCCATGTCGGTGGCGGTGGTTTTCAGCACTTCCGCCACCTGTGCGCCACTCAGATACGGGAAACGCTCCATCAGCACCGCGACGCTGCCGGCCACGTGCGGCGCCGCCATCGAGGTGCCGCTGTATTTGGCGTAGCCGGTTGTCAGATTCTCTAGGCTGGTGCCTTCAATTACCGAGCTGTATACCCGGGTGCCCGGCGCCGAGACGCAGAAGCTGGCGGTATAACCGCAGCGGGAAGAGAAGGTGCTGATGCTGTAATCGCCGGTATTGGTCGGATCCTGCAAGCTGGCGACCGACAGCCAGTTCGGTGCAATCTCCGGCACAAAATAAGCCAGACCGGCCATGGCATCGGGGTTATTCAGATTGCCGTCGTTACCGGCGGCGAAGATGGTGACCACGCCGCTGCGGGCCGCGTCGATCGCGCCCTGATAGGCGCCGCCAGGCTTGGTACCGAGGATCTGTTTGATCTGATCGAACTGCTTTTGCGCATCGTTTACTGTGAAATGCGGATAAGCCGGGTCATAACCGCCCTCATCAAACTTTTCGGTAATACCGATGCCCCAGCTGTTGTTGATGATGCGCGCGCCGCTGGCCACCAGCGCATCCCAGCCGGCCTTATACACCGCGCCGTCGTTGCCGAGGATGATGCCGTCCTCCGGGCCGGGATCGCCGTTCTCCGCGCTGATGATCTGCGCGTTGAACGCCACGCCGTGCATGGCGCCGCCGTCTCGGCTGCCGGCGGCGATGCCGCCCACGTGGGTGCCGTGCGAACCGAGCGTGCCATCGGAATCCACGCTCGGCGTGCCGTCATAGCGAAAAGCGTCGCCTTTTTTCACCGGAATATAGGGATCGGTGTATTCGCGGATGCCTTCGGTAACCAGATTGATCACCTTATTCTCACCGGCGAACTCCGGGTGCTTGGCGTAAACCGGTTGATCGAAAATGCCAAGTTTGATGCCTTTTCCGGTATAACCGGCGGCGTAGGCCTGGTCAGCGTGGATCGCCCCCAGCCCCCATTCTGCATTGAACTCACTGCTGCGCCAGCTGGCCGGATCGCCCGCCTGGCCGTTCTCTATATAGCTGGAGGCCTGCGCCCCGCCAATCGCCGTCAGGCAGATCAGCATCGCGCTCCATTGTGCGCGATGAACTCCGATTTCAGGCCAGCCGAAGGCCGCCCGAGCGGATTTGACTCCTCTACGTTTCTTCTCCATCCCAGATACCGTCCGTTGTTGTTTGCAAATGTTTTATAAGATTTTTTGTGTAACAGTTTGGTAACACCAAATAAATAAAGCACAACAATCTCAAGTGCGCTTAATGTGTCATCCGGCAGTTCGACGGGAGGAGAGAATGTTTCAGGGGTGAATCAGGCCTATGCCGATAAGAAATGACAATGACGTTTACCGGTATCGAAACGGCGATAATAAGTGAAGGGATAAATTATAATTTACTGATAAATAAAAATATAACCTAGGGACACATGAAGAGTGCGGCCGCCTGAAAAGTGCTTAACAGGCGTCTTTTATCACTTTTAATTATAAATTTTGCCAATATTCACTCAGTGAATTATGCTGGTTTTTCACTCGGCCATCGGCAAAAATTGGATTATCCTGCTGATGTTTTTTTGCAGTTCGTCGCGTCCTCTTCCGCCTGACGCAGAATGGCTTTGGCCATCCATTGCGTGACGTCCTGAATGCTCTCAAGCTCCAGCCCCCAGATATCTTTCAGCACCAGAAACACCTCCGAGCCGTAAATCAGCGAGAAAGCATGAATCACTCTCTGCAGAGAGCCCGGCGGCAGTTTGCCCTGCAGCGGTTCCACCGCCAGCGCCAACAGACGCTTGCGGTTGCCGCGCACGAATTTCTCGCCCGGCGTCGCATGCGCCCACTGTTGCAAAGAGAGCTGCAGCGCCGCGCGCAATGCTCCCTCGTGCCGCTCCATCTGAGGATAGGCGAAAGTCAGCAACTGCTGGATGCGTTTCAGGGCGTCATCGTCTTGCGGGCGCCATTCCAGAATAGGCCCCAGGCTTTCCGCCACCACGGCGCTAATCAGCGCACTCTGGGTCGGAAAATAGCGGTAGGCCGTCGCACGCGATACCTGCGCATGCGCCGCCAGTTCAGTGATCGAAGGAAACGCCCCTTCGTCATACAGCGTCATCGCGCTGGCCAGCAACAAACGGTAGGTTTTTGCCCGGGTGGAAGTCAGTGAAGGATCAAACGGGGTGGGAAAAGCATCTATCGGCACATAAACCTCATGCATCTGCACACGCTTGCGCAACAGAGGATGCGCCTCTGTCGACTGGCTGCCGGCAAAGCGCCGGCCACGTTGAAAAGCTCAAAAATGAGACAGGAGTCCCATTTTGCACTGAGCTGCCCTTGCAAAAATGATACTGCCGTCTCATTATATAAATACATTAATCAATTTAATTTAAAAGCCAACACCAGGGTACCCTAAAAAATATAACAAAATGATTTTTAAATAAAAATTAGAAACACCCCAGGAAGATACATGAAAGACACTTCAAATTTTGTCTATATTGCTACCACAGCAGATACGAAAGGACAAGAGCTGGAGTATGTACGGCGGCTGATCGCTGCCCTGAATTTACCCACGCGAACCGTCGATCTTTCCACTCGTCGCTTGCCGTTTGACTCCCCGGCCGATATCGGTCCAGAGGACGTCGCACGCCACCATCCGGCGGGCGCCGACGCGGTCTTCTGCGCCAGTCGCGGCCAGGCGATCGCCGCCATGGCGACCGCTTTCGAACGTTTTATCCTGACGCGCCGCGATATCGCCGCCTTGCTTGGCCTGGGCGGCTCAGGCGGCACCGCCATCATCACGCCGGCCATGCAGCAGCTGCCGATCGGCCTGCCGAAAGTGATGGTCTCGAGCATGGCGGCGGGAGACGTTTCCGCCTATGTCGGCGCCAGCGATATCAACATGCTGTATTCGGTCACCGATCTCGCCGGCCTGAACCGCATCTCGCGACGGGTGCTGAGCAACGCAGCGCGCCAGATAGCCGGCGCAGTGCACTTCGCCGCCGTCGACTATCACGACAACAAACCCGCGATCGGCCTGACGACGTTTGGCGTCACCACGCCCTGCGTTCAGGCGTTGGTTGCCGAACTGGGAACACAATGGGATTGTCTGACGTTTCATGCGACCGGCAGCGGCGGCAGATCGTTGGAAAAGCTGATCGATAACCGCCAACTGCACGGCGCCATCGATTTAACCACTACCGAAGTGGCCGATTACCTGTTTGGCGGTGTGCTGCCCTGCAATACGGATCGTTTCGGTGCCATTGCGCGTACCGGCATCCCGTGCGTGCTCTCCTGCGGCGCGATAGACATGATCAACTTCGGCGCGCCGAATACGGTGCCGGCTCGCTATGCCAACCGTCTGCGTCACCATCACAACCCGCAAGTGACGCTGGTGCGCACCAGCGCGCGGGAGAATGCGTTAATGGGGCGTTGGATGGGCGAAAAGATCAACGCCTGCGCGGGCGAAGTGCGTTTCGTTATCCCGGCGGGCGGCGTATCGGCTTTGGATGCGCCCGGTCAACCGTTCTGGGATCCGGCGGCGCTGGCTGCCTTTACGCAAGCGCTGGAGGAGACGGTATACGCCACCGACAAACGCCGGCTGATAAAAACGCCTTATCATATTAACGATCCACGCTTTGCACAGGCCGTTGCCGAACAGTTCCGGCGCATTGTCGGCGGGGAATGATTATCACTCACTGCAGAACCTGCCGGTGATAACGCCAAATAAAAAGGGCCAGACAAATAGTCTGGCCCTTTTTTATTCACCGCGAGCGGATATTACTGACCGGAGGGCATCTGCTCCTTCATTTTATTCATGTGGTCCATCATCTTTTGCTCGCGTTTCTGATAATTCTCATTGTATTGTTTTTTCTGCTCAGGCGTCAGCAGGTTATACATTTTATTTTCCGCTTTGGCGCGTGCCAGCATGCGTTCGGATTGCGCTTTGCCGATCGCGTCAATTTGTGCCTTCGCCTTCGCTTCGTCAAAGCTGTCGGAAGCGACCAGATTGTGCAACGCCTGGCGCTCCTCTTTCATGCCCGGCCCGCGCTTCTGGTGCGACTCTTTCATGATATCGCGCATCTGCTGGCGCTGCTGCTCGGTCAGGTTCAGCCCGGCGAACGGGCCGCCTTTGCCTTCACCCTTGTGATGCATCATTTTCATCGGCGCCGCATCCGCCGCCGGGGCCGTCGCCGTATCGGCGGCGAACGCCGCGGAAGCAGAACCCAGAGCCAGCGTGGAAGCAATAAATAAAGCCGTCAATTTACGCATAATCATTTCCTTAAAAATTTTCTTCATCAGGAGCGCTGTACGTTAACAGGCTCATTCGTTGTCGGAGATAATAATAGGCTGATAAATTTCAAGTAATGCGAGGGTGTGTAAACTTTTTAAAACCCGTCTCGGATTTATTCACCAATTATGAGAAAACTATGAAGATGGCGTTTATTTGATGGAAATTTTAATTTCTCGGCAAAAATCCCCCCGGTGGAGTTATTTTTCCGCTTTCGCCTCACCGCTATAATTTACTCACCTGCACGGCAACCTTGTATCAACCGTTTTCCGATAGCAGGGGAAATCACTAAGCATCACACGATCCGATGTTCTCCTACACTTTAAGGCAAGTGCCCGCCGGGCGACGTTTACACCGCAAAACTAATCATTGCTTATATAATAGTTTCCATCACCCGCCCCGCCTGTGAAAACCTGTTATATGATGCACAGATGCGTACGGCGATCGCTTTCGGGCCAACAGGCTGCCCGGCGCTGTGCCGGCCGCCCGCCCGTGCTCTTTTGAGGAGTCGTCATGCCCGCAGACCAAGGCCCTGAGCTTCTTAGCGCTCACTTCGGCACCCAAAGCCCCCACTGGCGGCTGGCGTTTGACAGCAATGCCCTGGAGCTGTCCGCTATTAAGGGCAAAGCTCATGTCGCGGTGGCGCTCAGCGCCATGGAAGCGGCGAAAATCCGCCGTCTGACCGGCGTGACCGCCAGCCTTGAGCTGACCATTACGCTAGCCGGTGAACCGCTGCATCTGCATCTGGTCGGGCGCCGCGTCAACAACCTCGAATGGGCGGGCACCGCTTCCGCCTTCAGCGACACCCAATCCGTGGCGCGCGACCTGGTGCACGGCCTCTCCTTCGCCGAGCAGGTGGTGTCCGAAGCCAACTCGGTGATCGTGATCGTCGATCAGCACGGCCGCATCCAGCGCTTCAACCGGCTGAGCGAGGAGTACACCGGGCTGCACGAACACGAGGTGATCGGCAAAAACGTTTTCCAACTGTTTATGAGCCCGGAAGAAGCCGCCGCTTCGCGGCGCAACATCGCCGGCTTCTTCCGCAACGGTTCGTCCTATGAGGTGGAACGCTGGGTAAAGACGGTCAAGGGTGAACGGCTGTTCCTGTTTCGCAACAAATTCGTGCACAGCGGCAGCGGAAAAAACGAAGTCTTTCTGATCTGCTCCGGTACCGACATCACCGAAGAACGCCGCGCGCAAGAGCGGCTACGGGTGCTGGCCAACACCGATCTCATCACCGGCCTGCCGAACCGTAACGCCATACAGGACAAGATCAATCACGCCATCGCCACGCGCGGTGAAGAGAGTTTCGGCCTGGTGTACCTCGATCTCGACAACTTCAAAAAGGTCAACGACGCCTACGGCCATATGTTCGGCGATCGGCTGCTGGTCGAGGTCGCGCTGGCGATCCTCGGCTGCCTGAGCCCGGATCAAGTGCTCGCCCGCCTCGGCGGCGACGAATTCTTGGTGCTGGCGCCACAAAGCGATCGCGAGCGCCTGCAAACGCTGGCGCAGCGCATTATCGACAGGCTGAAGACCCCTTTTCGCATCGGCCTGATTGAGGTGTATACCGGCTGTTCGATCGGCATCGCGCTGTGCCCGGAGCACGGCAACGATCTCGACAGCCTGATCCGCAGCGCCGATACCGCCATGTACGTTGCCAAGGAGCACGGAAAACGCACCTATACCGTCTTCTCGCCGGAGATGAACAAACGCGTCGCCGAGTACATGTGGCTGGACACCAATCTGCGCAAAGGGTTGGAGCAAAATCAGCTGGTGCTGTATTACCAGCCTAAAATCGACGCGCACAGCGGTGAAGTGCACAGCGTGGAAGCGCTGGTGCGCTGGGATTCGCCGGAGCGCGGCCTGATCCCGCCGCTGCAGTTCATCTCCTACGCCGAGGAGTCCGGCCTGATCGGCCCGTTGGGCCAATGGGTGCTGCAAACCGCCGCCGGGCAGGCGGCGCAGTGGCAAGAGCGGGGATTGAATCTGCGGGTGGCGGTCAATCTCTCTGCCCGTCAGCTGGCCGATGACAGCATCGTCAACGATCTGCTCGGGGTGCTGCACCGTCACCGCATGGCCCCCTGTCTGCTGGACTTCGAGTTGACCGAAAGCAGCCTGATTGAAGACGAGAATCGCGCACGCGCGCTGATCACCCGGCTGCGCGAACTGGGCGCGCAGGTGCATCTCGACGACTTTGGCACCGGCTATTCGTCGCTGGCGCAGCTGGCACGCATTCCTCTGGACGCCATCAAGCTGGATAAAAGCTTCGTGCGCGGGGTGAATTTCAATCCGGTATCGCAATCGCTGGTACGCGCGATCGTCGCGGCGGCGGAGGCGTTGGCCTTCCGCGTGATCGCCGAAGGGGTGGAGACCGAGAGCGAAAACCACTTCCTCGACGAAGTCGGCGTGGACGAAAAACAGGGCTTTCTGTTCGCGCGGCCAATGCTCCCGGAACAGCTGGAGCATTGGCTGCAGTCCTATCGCCCGCGCTCACCCTCCGCATGAGGCGGGCGCGTTAACGTTAGCCGGCACGACGCAGGTTCAGGGTATGGCGATCCTGCAACATCACCAGCCGCTCGATGTAGGCACGGTCTTTTTCCTCAATGGTAAAGGCCGAGTGCACCCAATCTTCGGTAATGTCCATCAGCTCGGAACGCGTCAGCTGCAACACGCGCTGACGCGCCCGCAGCATGGCGCGCATGCCGTTGAGCTTCGGCCGGATGGTATCGATGAAGGTGCGCGTCGCCAGGTAAGCGTCGCCGGGCTGGAACAGCTGGTCTACCAGCCCGCGGCTCTCGAACCACTCTGCGGTGTGCGACTCGCCGCCCCAAATCAGCTCCTCAGCCAAGCGCATGCCCGCCTTGCGCGCCACCAGCGAGTAACCCCCCATGCCGGGAAACAGGTTGAACGCAATCTCCGGGAAGCCCATGCGCGCATTGTTTTGCGCCAATACGAAATGGTGCGCCAGCGCCGCTTCAAAACCGCCGCCCAGCGCACTGCCTTCAACCATCGCAATGCTGACCGCGCCGGTGTCGAAACCGCGCGCCGCCGCATGCACGCAGTCGATGCAGGCGCGCGCGTAGGCCATCATCGCCTCGCGCTTGCGGTTTTTGATCGCTTCGGCGAAGAACTGCAGATCGCCGCCGACGTTGAACATGTTCGGCACCAGCGAGCCGGTGACCCAGAAGTCGAACCGCAGCGAAGACTCCTTCGCCGCCTGCGCCAGCGTCATGATGTCTTCAATCAACGCCTGGTTGAAGCAGGGGCGTGGCGCAGCGCGCAGCAGCATCCACATGATGTGCCGCCCCTCTTCATAGTAGGCGGAGATCTGCGACAGATTGCCCGCTTCGGTAAACGGACGACAGGTGGGGTGATTAAGCAATTTCATAAGACCTTCCAGTTTTTCTGTTGATGACGGATGAGACCGTTCCAGCCCCTACGGCTGCAGCGGAGCGGCGAGCGACAAAGCGCGACGCCACATCATGAGTAAACGCTTTCTCGCCGACGAAACAGATAAAAATTGGAGGTAGGGAAGTGAAAAAAACCGAGGCGCCACGGGGTTTTCATAGGAATTTTACCTATCGCGCCATCCCCGGCATTTCATGCCGGGCGCTAACGCGTTAAGCTCGGAAATTGACCGTTTGCCGCCCCGGCGCTCAAAACGCCGCAGGGCTTTGGCTATAATCAACGCTGATACATGCCGTTTAACGTTAAGGAAATCGTGAAGTAATGCCTACAGGACCAGACCAGGAACGCCGCGAGCCCGCACAAGACACGCCGCCGAAGCCGCTTATCGCCATCAAGACCGGCCATGAGACGCTCGACCGCCGCATCAGCGGTTTTTCACGTCTGATTGAACGCATCAAAGCCTGGCCGAGCGTGGCGCACCTGCTGCGCGCCGCCGAACGCTTTAACGATCGGCTGGGCAGCCAGTTCGGCGCCGCCATCACCTACTTTTCATTCCTCTCGCTGATCCCGATCCTGATGGTGTCGTTCGCCGCCGCCGGTTTCGTGCTGGCTTCCAACCCGGATCTGCTGGCCCGCTTGATCAACCGGATCGTCGGCAGCATCAGCGATCCGACACTGGCCAGCACGCTGAAGAACACCGTCAATACCGCCATTCAGCAGCGCACCACCGTGGGGTTGACCGGTCTGGCGCTGGCGCTCTATTCCGGCATCAGTTGGATGGGCAACCTGCGCGAAGCGATCCGCGCGCAGTCGCGTGACGTCTGGGAGCGCAATCCGCAGGATCAGGAGAAAATCTATTTCAAGTACACCCGCGACTTCATCTCGCTGACCGGCCTGGTGGTCGCGCTGATTATCACGCTGTCGCTGACCTCGGTCGCCGGGTCGGCGCAGGCGGCGATCGTCAACGCGCTGGGGCTGGACGGTATCGAATGGCTGCGGCCGGCGCTGACGACGATCGCACTGTCGATCTCGATTTTCGCCAACTATCTGCTGTTCCTGTGGATTTTCTGGATGCTGCCGCGCCACAAACCGAAGAAAAAAGCGCTGCTGCGCGGCACCTTGCTTGCGGCTATCGGCTTTGAGGTGATCAAGTTCGTGATGACGATGACACTGCCGCAGGTGGCGAAATCGCCTTCCGGCGCGGCCTTCGGCTCGGTGATCGGGCTGATGGCGTTCTTCTACTTCTTCGCCCGCCTGACGCTGTTTTGCGCCGCCTGGATCGCAACGGCCGACTACCAAGGCGACAAAGCCTTGCCGGAACGTGAGCCGCCGGCACGCTGAAGCCATGCAATCGTGCCGGTGTTATCGCACGCGCCGGCACTTTCCTCTGGTTAATAAGCAGAAAACCAGTCAATCCCTCTAAATCATGCGGCATGGTATTCGAAAAACCAGCATAACAAACTGCCCAATCACTTTTCTTTCCCGTTTTTACAGCCATTCCCTCTGCATGAACCCCATTTCTCAACGTTTAACGCTGCAGAAAAGAAGCCAGGTAAAACATTAGTCTTTTTAACCGGTTAGCGGCGGCGCTGCCCAGAGTTCCAGCGTTGAAAAGGCGGAATGCTGTCACTAAGATGGATTTTTACCCCCTCCAACAATAAGAAATAGATATGCAAGCCACCATCGCACCCCCACTCGACGCCGACGACGCGTCCACACCGGTGAACTCCCGCGGGAAAGTCATCGTCGCCTCGCTGGTCGGCACCGCCATCGAGTTTTTCGACTTCTACATCTACGCCACCGCCGCGGTGATCGTGTTCCCGCACATCTTCTTCCCGCAGGGCGATCCGACCACCGCAACGCTGCAGTCGCTGGCCACCTTCGCCGTCGCCTTTGTCGCGCGCCCTATCGGCTCTGCGCTATTCGGCCACTTCGGCGATCGCGTGGGGCGCAAGGTGACGCTGGTCGCCTCGCTGCTGACCATGGGGATTTCCACCGTGCTGATCGGCCTGCTGCCGAGCTATGAAACCATCGGCATCTTCGCCCCGATCCTGCTGGCGCTGGCGCGCTTTGGGCAGGGGCTGGGGCTGGGCGGCGAATGGGGCGGCGCAGCCCTGCTGGCGACGGAGAACGCGCCGGCCAAAAAGCGCGCGCTGTACGGCTCCTTCCCCCAGTTAGGGGCGCCTATCGGTTTCTTCTTCGCCAACGGCACCTTCCTGCTGCTCTCATGGCTGCTGAGCGACCAGCAATTTATGGAATGGGGCTGGCGCGTGCCGTTCATCCTCTCCGCCGCATTGGTGCTGATTGGCCTGTACGTGCGGGTATCACTGCATGAAACGCCGGTGTTCGCCAAAGTGGCCAAGGCCGGCAAACAGGTGAAAGTGCCACTCGGCACGCTGCTGAGCAAGCATCTGAAAGCCACCATCCTCGGCACCTTCATCATGCTGGCGACCTACACGCTGTTTTATCTGATGACGGTGTATTCGATGACCTACGGCACCGCGCCGCAGCCGCTCGGGCTCGGTTACTCCCGCAACAGCTTCCTGTGGATGCTGATGGTGGCAGTGATCGGTTTCGGCGTGATGGTGCCGATCGCCGGTCTGCTGGCGGACGCGTTCGGCCGCCGCAAGACCATGATCGCCATTACCCTGCTGATGATCGGCTTCGCGTTCCTGTTCCCGACCCTGCTGGGTTCCGGCAACCAGGCGCTGGTGATGGGCTTCCTGCTGTGCGGCCTGAGCATCATGGGGCTGACCTTTGGCCCGATGGGCGCGCTGCTGCCGGAGCTGTTCCCTACCGAAGTGCGCTATACCGGCGCATCGTTCTCCTACAACGTCGCGTCGATCCTCGGCGCGTCCGTGGCGCCTTATATCGCCACCTGGCTGGCGGCCCACTACGGACTGTTCTACGTCGGCATGTACCTGGCGGCGATGGCCGGGCTGACGCTGCTGGCCCTGCTGCTGATGAAAGAAACCCGCCATCAGTCGCTGTGATCCCCTACGGCCCCCTCACTGCGGGGGGCCGCACGCGGTGTTCGTTTCCTGTCATAAAACCGGGCTATGCTGAATGTTTCTCTCGGTAACAGGATCGGCCGATGTCTCTGCGTCGTGGGGTATTTGTCTGCGTGGCGCTGCTGGCGGCTATCGCCATCGCGCTCTTTTACGGGTTGAAACCCGACCATCCCGATGCGCTGTGGCGCATCGTCAGCCAGCAATGTCTGCCCAATCAGCAGGCGCACGACAACCCGGCGCCCTGCGCGCAGGTGGATGTGCAGGCCGGTTTCGTGGTGTTTAAAGATCGCAACGGGCCGCTGCAATACCTGCTGATGCCCAGCGCCAAAATCACCGGTATCGAAAGCCCGGCGGTGCTGGACGCCGCCACGCCGAATTTCTTCGCCCAGGCCTGGCGCGCGCGCCACGTGATGGCGGAACGCTATGGCAAACCGATCGACGACGGCGATATTTCCCTGGCGATCAATTCGGAATATGGCCGCACGCAAAACCAGCTGCACATTCATATCTCCTGCCTGCTGCCGGCGGTAAAACAGCGGCTGGCGCAAATCGGCCCCTATTTCATCAAGCAATGGCAACCGCTGCCCGGCGGCCTGTTGGGGCATGACTATCTGGGGCGGCGGGTGACCACCGCTGAACTGGAACAACAGGGCGCCTTCCGCCTGCTGGCCTCCGGCCTGCCGCGCGCCGACGGGCGCATGGGCAGCTTCGGCCTGGCGATGACCGCGCTGCCGGACGGCGATTTCCTGCTGCTGGCAACCGAGCGCAGCCTGCTGCCGTTCACCCTGGCCTCGGCGGAAGAGATCCAGGATCACGACTGCCGGCTGCTCACGCCGCCGCCGCGCGCCTGATTATTTTTTGCCTTTCATCTCCCGCAGGATCTGCCCGCACTGGTTCTCCTCGCCGCCTTCACTGGGCGAGACCAGCGCCAGCAGCGCCGCCGCCGGCGTCAGCACTGCCCCTAACGCCACCGCCGCCGCGCCGCGCGCGATCAGCGGCCCGGCTTTGACCCCGGCGTCGGGGTGCTTGAAGGTGCCTTTCACGTACAGCGGCGATCGCAGGGTCAGCACGCGCATGCCCTTGCTTTCCGGATCGATGGACAAATCCAGCCGTTCGGTGGCGAGGTTGGTGTTGCCAGTGATGTTGATCACCGCGTTTTCGGTGTCGAACACAAACAGTCGCGGCGCGGCGACGCCGTTGCGGATGCCGACGTCCGCCGCCGCGCAGTTGATGCCCACCACGTCGTCGCCGAACAGCTGCGCCACCAGATAGTTACCGACGTTCAGACCGAGGATCTCCATCAGGCTGCGGCTGATCACCCCGTTATTGATCAGCAGGCGTAGGTCGCCATTGCTGGTGGCCAGCAGTTCGGCCACCGAATTGCCGCTGCCCGTCAACCTGGCGTCGCCGTTCATCTGCCCGAGGCTCCGCTTCATCGCCTCCACGTTCGGCAACAGCTGTTTAAGCTGAAGTTTGCGTGCATGCATATCCACCTGCCCGCGCATCGGCTTTTTGCCGCCGTCGAGGCGCACGACAGCGTTCAGGCTGCCGCCCGCCATGCCGAAGCGCAGCGGATCCAGGCGCAGTTCGCCATTGTTCAGCTTCAGATGCGTGGCCAGATCGCTCAGCGGCAAATCGCTGCCGCGTTCAATGCGCGCGGCGGCAAACTTCACGTCCGCATCCATCTTGCTCCAGCTTTGCGTATCGAACTGTTCGACCGGCAGCACCTTATCCGCCGGCTGACGGCTTTTCTCGCCGCGCCCGGCTTTGGCGGCGTTGGAGTCCGCGCCGATCAGCGGCGCCAGATCCGCCAACCTCAGTTGCCGGGAGTTCACCGCCCCGATCAGCGTGGGCCGCGGTTTACCGGCAACGTACTTCAAGCTGCCGTGAATGTCGCTGTCGCCGATTTTTCCGTCGAATTTCTGGTACTCAAACACCGCACCGCCCGGCTGATGCAGACGAGCAATCAGATGGCCATCGGTCGCATACGGCGGGGTATTCGGCAACAACACGCCGGTCAGGCCATAGAGGTTGCTCAGGCTTTCACCGGAAAATTTCAGCTGTACATCCAGGCCGCCGAGGTTCAGCGGATCGGACAAGGTGCCCGCGACCACCACCCGGGTGCTGCCGGAGCGCACGTCGGCCTGCAGCGGGAAGGGCAAATCGGCGCTCTGCAGCGACAGCATGCCGCCAATCTTGCCGCTGCCGCTCAACGGCTCGCCGTTATATTTGCCTTTCACCTGCCAGCCGAAAACGTAATCGGGGGTCGCGACCTTGTCGCCGCCCTGTTTGCCGGTCACTTCACTGAACGGCAACGGCTTGCCGAGCGGATCGATGACGGCGCGGAAATCCGCCTTCAGCGTGGCATCCTTAAAGGCGATCTGCCCCTTGTCGAACACGATGTCGTGAACGGTGAACGACCAGTCGGAAGGCGGCTGCTTGGGATCCTGGCCGGCGGCCAGGTCAAACGTCCAGTTGTTGTCGCCGTTGGCCAGGCGTTGCAACGAAGCATTCGGCTGCTTCAGCCAGATGCGCGGGATCAGCAGCTCTTTACCCAGCAACGCCAGCGGCGCAATGCTGGCGTCGACGCGCTGCAGCGTCACCATGCTGTCGCCGGGCATGTTTTTCGGATTACCCAGCCACACGTCTTCGGCGTGAATATGCGGCCAGGGCACCCAGGCGCGCCAACCGCCCTCATCCGGATTGCGCGACCAGTCGACGCCCAGATCGCCGCGAATGGCAAACGGTCGCCGCAGTTCGGCCGACACTTTGTCGTTGATGGTGGGCTTGAGTCGATTCCAGTCGAAGGTCGCGATGAAGATCGCCAGCGCGACGATCAACAGCAGCACAATGCCGCCCAGCCAGCTGAAAACCTTTCCTGTTCTTGTCATAGCGGCTCCCTCAGCGCATAAATCGGGCTGCCGAATGAAAGGAAAAGGAGTTAGCAGCCCCGTTTAAGCCTAGCTGAGGATGGGCCGGAGTTCACGCCGGCGCGCCGGGTGCGGCGAACAGCGTCGGCACGCTGTGCAGCGTTTCAAAGCACGCCGGACGGGAAAGGTAGTAGCCCTGGGCGGCCAACGCACCGGAGCGCTGCACCAGCCGCCACTCCTGCTCGGTTTCCACGCCTTCGACGATCACCCCGTCGCTGTGCTGGTTCATCATTTTGATCAGGGTGCCGAGCAGCTGGACGCCCTCTTCCGACTGTTTGAGCAAGGTGAACAATTCGCGCGCCACCTTGATGTATTGATAGCGCCAGGCACCGACGGCGGAGAAGTTGGCCAGCCCGCTGCCGAAATCGTCCAGCCACAGCCGCTCGCCGCCGACAATCTGCTGCAGCGGGCGGCTTGATGCCGTTGCGGCGTGCTCCACCAGCTCGAAGCGCAGATAGGGCATCTCGGCGATCTGCCGTTGCAAGGCGCTATGACGCTGTAATGCTTGCAGCGCGATGCCGTCGATATTGACCGACACCATCACCGCATGACGGGTGAACAACGCCTGCCAGCGCTGCAACAGCGCCAGCTGTTCCTGAACCACCCGCAAACGCTGGGCGACGCCGAGCGAGGCAAAATAGTGTTCCGGGGATTGCCGCTTGTCCGGCTCATTCGGGTGATATACCGCCGTCAGCAGTTCCACCGCCAACAGCGCGCCGCTGGTGCGATAAATCGGCTGGAAGGTATACAAGCGCCGGCATTGCCGCCAGTAGCGCCGCGATTTGGCGCAGGCATAGAGGGCAAAACAGGGCGCCAGCAGACCCGAGATCAGATTGGTTATCATCGGTACTATCGCCGTGGCGGGGAAGTGAGAGCGCTGCCGCTGTTTCTTTACCCAACTTATCGGCCACGCCGCGTAAAACTTTAAGCACGAATTGCCGCACGCTTTCCTCTTCACCCTGTTGGCGTTGGCCGATCGCGATCATAAAAAATTAAAACACTGTTTTAATTTATTGACTCCCTTACCGCCTTGCGTGGAGACTGGTGGCTGTTGCTTCTTCTTTAGCCAGGGCTTATTGACGATGACTATCCGAAACCTCGCCGTGATCGGCGAATGCATGATCGAGCTGTCGCAGCAGGGCGCACAGCTGACGCGCGGCTTTGGCGGCGATACCCTCAACACCGCCGTCTACCTCGCCCGCCAAATGCCGAAACAGACGTTGCAGGTGCATTACGTCACTGCGCTCGGCACCGACAGCTTCAGCGGCGAGATGCTGCAGGCCTGGCGGCAGGAGAAGATCGAGACCGGGTTGATTCAGCAATTCGACAACAAGCTGCCGGGCCTGTACGTGATCGAAACCGACGCCGCCGGCGAACGCACTTTCTACTATTGGCGCAATGACGCCGCCGCCCGCTATTGGCTTGCTGGACCGCAGGCCGACGCACTGTGCGCGCGGCTGGCGCAGTTCGATTACCTGTACCTCAGCGGCATTAGCCTGGCGATCCTCGCGCCTGCCGACCGCACGAAGCTGCTGGCGTTGCTGCGCCGCTGTCGCGCCAACGGCGGCAAGGTGATCTTCGACAACAACTACCGCCCGCGCCTGTGGCCAAGCCGTGAGGAAACGCAGCAGGCCTACCGCGAGGTGCTGGCCTGCACCGACATCGCCTTTTTGACGCTGGATGACGAAGAATTGCTGTGGGGAGCGCAGCCGGTTGAACAGATAGTGACGCGCACGCAGGCGCTCGGCGTCGGCGAGATCGTTATCAAACGCGGCGCGGATGCCTGTCTGGTGTTCAATGTGGAGGGGGAGCGGCTTGAGGTGCCGGCGATCGCGCTGCCGCCGGAGCGCGTGGTGGATACCACCGCGGCGGGCGACTCTTTCAGCGCCGGCTACCTGGCGGTGCGCCTGAACGGCGGCGGTGCCCAGCAGGCGGCGCAGCGCGGCCACCAGCTTGCTGCGACGGTGATCCAACATCGCGGCGCCATCATTCCCGCAGCGGCGATGCCCGCATAATCAATAAGGCGGCGGCGAAGTCACCCCCGCCGCCCACGCAATGGATCCCAGAAGCATTGATCAGAGGATGATTGAAAGAATTTCCCTGGCGTTGGCTTATTTCCGCCCAGAGCTGCTAAGCTCGGGTCTTGGCATTGCCGTCTTTTTGAATTTATTAGCCGAGTATAAATTTCAATCCGCCGCACTGACTAGCTGGACTTTGGTGCAGGTCGGGCTGAGCCGCCGAACGACAGGGAGGTTACCGATGGCCGCCACATTCGCCAACGCCGTCGCCGCAAGACTACATCTTGACGGCCGGCTACAGGCCTTCAGCCAATTCAAATACGCTTACCTGACCTTCAACAAACACCATCCCGATCGCCATCTGCTGGTATCGAACTACCCGCAAGAATGGCTGGACATCTACAGTACCAATCGCTATCAGCACATCGATCCCGTCGTGCGCGCCGCCCATAGCCGCTGTGCGCCCTTTATGTGGCACGACACCGCCCTCACCACCGAGGATCGGCATTACCGGAAGATCTTCAGCCAGGCGCGGGAGTACGACATCGTGCACGGTTGCAGCTTTGTTTTGCACGATCACGACAACAACCTGGCGATCTTGTCGATCAGCGCGACGGCGGCCGATGACGCCGAACTGCGGCAGCTAATGGCGGAAGAAAGGGCCAGCCTGCAGATGGTCTTGGTCGATACCCACCAGCACGCGTTTGCGTTGGCCAGCGCCGAGGCTGGCCGAAAGGATCGGCTCTCGCCACGCGAAGGGGAAATTCTCTATTGGGCCAGCCAGGGCAAAACCTATAACGAGATCGCGCTGATCCTGGGGATCAAAACCGGCACGGTGAAGTTTCACATCGGCAATGCGGTGCGTAAGCTGGGGGTCGCCAACGCCAAACACGCGATCCGGCGCGGCCTTGAACGGCAACTGATCGCGCCGCCGCAGGCATAAAAAAGCCGGCATAGCAGCCGGCTTTTGTTTTTTATCTTGCGGAAAATCAGCCCGCAACGGCGATACGTTTCATGTCGGTCATGTAGCCACGCAGTTTGCGGCCGACGGTTTCGATTGGGTGGCTGCGCACCGCTTCGTTCACGTCGCGCAGCTGCGCGTTGTCCACCGCCGTACCCGCCACGGCTTTGCCCAAATCGCCCGCCTGCAGGGTGGTCATGAAGTCCTTCAGCAACGGCACCGCTGCGTTGGCGAACAGGTAGTTGCCGTACTCCGCGGTATCGGAGATGACCACGTTCATTTCATACAGACGCTTACGCGCAATGGTGTTGGCGATCAACGGCAGCTCGTGCAGCGACTCGTAGTAAGCCGACTCTTCAATGATGCCGGCATCGACCATGGTTTCGAACGCCAGCTCAACGCCCGCTTTCACCATCGCCACCATCAGCACGCCATGATCGAAGTACTCTTGCTCGCTGATCTTGCCTTCAAACTGCGGCGCATTCTCGAACGCGGTTTTGCCGGTCTCTTCGCGCCAGGTCAGCAGTTTCACGTCGTCTTCCGCCCAGTCGGCCATCATGCCGCTGGAGAAGGCGCCGGAAATGATGTCGTCCATGTGCTTCTGGAACAGCGGCGCCATGATGGTTTTCAGCTGTTCGGACAGCGCATAGGCACGCAGCTTGGCCGGGTTGGACAGGCGATCCATCATCAGGGTGATGCCACCCTGCTTCAGCGCTTCGGTGATGGTTTCCCAGCCGAACTGAATCAGTTTCTCGGCGTAAGCCGGATCGGCGCCTTCAGCAACCAGCTTGTCGAAGCACAGCAGAGACCCCGCCTGCAGCATGCCGCACAGAATGGTCTGCTCACCCATCAGGTCAGATTTCACTTCAGCGACAAAGGAGGATTCCAGCACGCCGGCGCGGTGGCCGCCGGTCGCCGCCGCCCAGGCTTTGGCGATCGCCATGCCTTCGCCTTTCGGATCGTTTTCCGGGTGAACCGCAATCAGGGTCGGCACGCCGAAGCCGCGCTTGTACTCTTCGCGCACTTCGGTGCCCGGGCATTTCGGCGCGACCATCACCACAGTGATGTCTTTGCGCACCTGCTCGCCCACTTCAACGATGTTGAAGCCGTGGGAATACCCCAGCGCCGCGCCGTCTTTCATCAGCGGCTGCACCGCACGCACCACGGAAGAGTGCTGCTTGTCCGGCGTCAGGTTAACCACCAGATCCGCTTGTGGGATCAGGTCTTCGTAGGTGCCGACCTTAAAGCCGTTTTCGGTCGCCTTGCGCCAGGAAGCGCGCTTTTCGTCGATCGCTTCTTTGCGCAGGGCATAGGCGACATCCAGGCCGGAGTCACGCATGTTCAGCCCCTGGTTCAGGCCCTGGGCGCCACAGCCGACAATCACCACTTTTTTACCTTTCAGGTAGCCGGCTTCGTCAGCAAATTCGTCGCGCGCCATAAAGCGGCATTTACCCAATTGCGCCAGCTGCTGACGCAGGTTCAATGTGTTGAAATAGTTAGCCATGGTGGTACTCCGGTTTGATGTTGTCTTGCATTGTTATTTTCATTCCCCGCCCTGTCTGTGCGGAGATTCGTTAAACTCAATGTATAACAGGAAATGCGTTGCTTAAATTGATATATTGAGAACGTGATATTGCAATTTTTGCAACACTCTCACTGCGAGCGTATCGATATGGATTTACGTGATTTAAAGCTGTTCCTGCATCTGGCCGAAAGCCATCACTTCGGGCGCACCGCCAAGGCGATGCACGTCAGCCCGTCGACGCTCTCCCGCCAGATCCAGCGGCTGGAAGAGATCCTCGGGCAGCCGCTGTTCCTGCGCGATAACCGCACCGTGCAGCTCACCGACGCCGGCGAACAGCTGAAAGAATTCGCCCAGCAAACGCTGCTGCAATATCAGCAGCTGAAGCACTCGCTCGGCCAGCACGGCCCTTCGCTGAGCGGCGAACTGCGGCTGTTCTGCTCGGTGACCGCGGCGTACAGCCACCTGCCGCCGATCCTCGATCGCTTCCGCGCGCAGCACCCGCTGGTAGAGATCAAGCTGACCACCGGCGACGCCGCCGACGCGGTCGACAAGGTGCAGTCCAACGAGGCCGATCTCGGCATCGCCGGCCGGCCGGAAACGCTGCCCGCCAGCGTGGCGTTCACCAAAATCGGTGAAATCCCGCTGGTGCTGATCGCACCGGCGCTGCCCTGCGCGGTACGCAGCCAGGCGTTTGCCGACAAACCCGACTGGGCCGAGATCCCGTTCATCCTGCCGGAACACGGCCCTTCGCGAAAACGCATCGAGCTGTGGTTCCGCCGCCACCGCATCAGCAATCCGCTGATTTACGCCACCGTCGGCGGCCACGAAGCGATCGTGTCGATGGTCGCTTTGGGCTGCGGCATCGCGCTGATCCCGAGCGTGGTGGTGGATAACAGCCCGGAGCCGGTGCGCAACCGCATCTCGCAGCTGGATAACATCTCGATGGTCGAACCCTTCGAGCTGGGGGTCTGCGTCCAGAAAAAGCGCCTCAGCGATCCGCTGATCGACGCCTTTTGGCGGTTGCTGCATCCCCGCTGACGCGAGGTTTACAGATCCGCCGGATCGATCTGCTTCATCGTCTCTACCTGCATCAGCCAGTGGTAGAGCGGCTCAAGCTGCAAAAATGCCCCGGCCAGCCGCGGCGCCAGATCGGCGCTGAACAGCTTTTCCACTTCGCTGTCAGTCACCATCACCGCGAACGATTTGCGGTTGTACCAGGTGGCGATCTCCGCCGCCTGCTCCTTCACCAGCGGGCGCTTGTAGCTTTCGCCCACCAGCTCGAACGGCGGCCGGCAGCAGGCGGCCACCTCAAGGAAAGGCTGCGGCCGCTGCCTCAGCGTATGGCGGAACAGATCCATGGTCGGCTTGTTGGCGCTGTAGTAGCCGAGCCCATAGCGCAACATGTCCGGCCCCAGTTCAAAAAAATACACCGGCGCGTCTTTCCAGTCTTTGCTCGGACGCTTGAACGTCAGCCACATGCGGCTGCGGTAGCGCGATTTATCATGAGAAAAGCGCGTATCGCGATGAATGCGCGACAGCGTTTTGCCGATCGCCGGGCGAGTCTCGAACTGCGGATCGATCGCCAGCATGCCGGGAGCCAACTGCTCCACCAGCGCGCGGAACGGCGCCAGCAGCTCGCGATCGTAGATGTCGCGGTTGCCGTCGAACCACGCCTTATCGTTTTCGATCCGCACCTGCTGCAGGAAATTCAGGCCCTGCTGACTAAAGCCGGAGAAAGGTTGCGTCATAAGCTTTTCCGTTCTGACGATTTATCGGGTGTTGCGCAGATCTTCCCTCTGCCAACGGCGTTTGATAAACACGCGCCGACGCGTGCGAAAATAAGCGACGTAGAGATAGAACGCCGCCCGATTGCTGAATAGCGCACCACCCACCGCGCCCTCCAGCAACATAGCGACGGTGGCGATGCCGGTCATGCCCGTCGCCCACGCTACTGCAGCGCCAAGGCAACACAGACCGAGCATGCCAAGATAGTATTGCAGCAATACCACCCCGCTGTTTTTCCCCTGCACCAGTTGGAACAGGATCAGCGTCATCCACACCGCCACGATCGCGCCGCTGCCCATGAGAACGGCGGCGGAAGTCTTGCCGCTCCAGGCGGCCGCCACGTCCGTGGCCAGGCCCATCACGCCCGCCAGCCCCAGCGTCAGGCATACCATCAGCAACATGACATTGCCGACGCCCGGCGGTGACAGCCGCTGGCCCGGCGTCAGGAAATGCTGCTCAAGCTGCGCATCCACGCCGGCGAAAAGCGCGCGATCGCGCGCCGCGATTTGGTTTTCCATCTCCCGGCCCTGCACGATCAGGCGTTTAATCATCCAGTCCGCCATTACCTCACCATCTGCGGCAATTTCTGCATAATGCCTACAAAATACTGCCCGGTGGTTTTCACATTCACCGGCGCAGACAGGGTGCCGCTGATGCCGCTGCCCACGAACGTCAACGCGTTATTAAGCGCCGAATGCAATTGCTGACGCAGCCCGTTTTGGATCGCTTCCGTCGGGTAACGCTTCGGGTATAAGCCGTTCTTCACCATTTCTTTCAAGACGTTATTGGAAATCCCCGGATTTTCCGCCCGAATGATGTTTTCGGTCAGCCGCTTCCTTTCGCTGCGGGGCATGCTTTTCAGCCATTCCGTCGCCTTGCGCGCCGAAATGCGGCGCATGGCGCGGTAGGTCATCGTCGCTTCCTTCAGGGCGGCCCCCGCGCTGGCCAGCGAGATCACATCGAGTACGGTGCTGGTGGCGATATACCACTGCTCAGAGTCGAGCTGCGCCAATTCATCGCCTTTCCCGTCATAAAGCTTGTTGACGCGGTATAGCCCATTGCCGCACTGCAGCGCGCTGGCGGCCATGCCGGCATAGCCCAGATAAGCCACCGCAGAGCTGGTGCCGCCGGTGAACGGCACGGCGACGCTGCCCGACGCCAGTAAAAATACCGATACCAGCAGCGTTCCGCACGACAGCGCGGCCGAGGCCAACTCTTTGCTCACGCTGGGTTTGCTCAACGCTTCCGACAGCGTATTGGTCGCGGCAACGCGCGAGGTATGAGCCACCGTTTTGCTGATGACCACGTGGGTGACCTGCGAAGCGTTCGAATAACCGGTGTGCTGCGTCGGGCGGACTAAAAATGAGTTTTGCCCGTCGGAAAAAATAATTCCCACGCCATGAAAAGCGAGGCTGCAGTCCAGCGAGTCCTGCAAGGCTTGCAGATTAATATCGCGATAGAACTCTTGTACCCCGGCATTGCCCAACAGGCGGGCAAATTCGGCGTTGGTCAAATCGTCTTCGGGAGAACCGAACGGCGTAGAAAAAGCGGTTTTCATTGTCGTGCATCCCTATACGTCAGAAGTCTTGGCAGTATAAAAATGCACGACAAAATCACAACCATGCAACCCATAAACTGACTAACGCGTCACGGTTGCTTATCAATCCGGCTCACCCCTGCAAAAAGAAGCGGAACGCCGGGTTGTCGGTTTCGTCGTGGCAATCGTAGCCCAGCGCCTGCAGGTGCCGCTCGAATTCCGGCTCGCTTTGCGCCAGCTCGAAGGCCGCCAGCACCCGGCCGAAGTCGGTGCCGTGGCTGCGATAGTGGAACAGCGAGATGTTCCAGTGCGTGCCCAGCGTTTGCAGGAACTTCAGCAGCGCGCCCGGCGACTCCGGAAACTCAAAGCTGAACAGCCGTTCGCGCAGCGGCTTCGACGGACGCCCGCCCACCATGTAGCGCACGTGCAGCTTGGCCATCTCATCGTCCGACAGATCCACCACCTGATAACCGCCGGCGTTGAGTTCGTCGATGATCTCCCGCCGTTCGGCGTGACCGCGCGTCAGCCGCACGCCGACGAAAATGCAGGCGTTGTCGGCATCGGCGTAGCGGTAGTTGAATTCGGTCACCGAGCGGCCGCCCAGCAGCTGGCAGAACTTGAGGAAGCTGCCCTGCTGTTCCGGAATGGTTACCGCCAGCAGCGCTTCGCGCTGTTCGCCCAGTTCGCAACGCTCGGAAACATAGCGCAGCCCGTGGAAGTTGAGATTGGCGCCGGACAGCACGTGCGCGAGACGCTCGCCCTGAATGTTGTGCTGCTGGACGTACTTTTTCAGCCCCGCCAGCGCCAGCGCGCCGGAAGGTTCGGCAATCGCGCGCACGTCCTCGAACAGATCTTTGACCGCCGCGCAGATGGCGTCGCTGTCCACGGTGATCACGTCGTCCAGATACTCACGGCACAGGCGGAAGGTTTCGTCGCCGATGCGCTTCACCGCCACGCCTTCGGCGAACAGCCCGACGCGCGCCAGATCCACCGGATGGCCGGCATCCAGCGCCGCGCGCAGGCAGGCGGAGTCTTCCGCTTCGACGCCGATCACTTTGATCTGCGGCATCAGCTGTTTGATCAGCACCGCCACCCCGGCGGCCAGGCCGCCGCCGCCAACCGGCACGAAAACCCGATCCAGATGCGCGTCTTGCTGCAGCAGCTCCATCGCCAGCGTGCCCTGCCCGGCGATCACCGTCGGGTGATCGAACGGCGGCACAAAGGTCATGCCCTGCTGTTGGGAAAGCTCGATCGCCTTCGCTTTGGCCTCGTCGAAATTGGCGCCGTGCAGCAACACTTCGCCGCCGAAACCGCGCACCGCATCCACCTTGATGTCCGCAGTGGACACCGGCATCACGATCAGCGTTTTGATCCCCAGCCGTTTACCGGAGAAGGCGACGCCCTGCGCGTGGTTACCGGCCGAAGCCGTCACGACGCCGCGCGCCTTCTGCTCCTCGTCCAGCCCGGCGATCATCGCATAGGCCCCGCGCAGCTTGAAGCTGTGCACCGGCTGGCGATCTTCGCGCTTCACCAAAATGGTGTTGCCGAGGCGCGAAGAGATTTTGCTCATGGCCTGCAACGGGGTGACTTGCGCCACCTCGTAAACCGGCGAGCGCAGTACCGCTCGCAGATATTCCGCGCCGCAGGGGGCGCTGGGTAGGGGTTGAGAGACCGCCATGCTGCTTATCCCCCCAGTTTGCTCTTGTCGCGCACCGCGCCTTTGTCGGCGCTGGTAGCCAACGAGGCGTAGGCGCGCAACGCGAAGGACACCTGACGTTCACGGTTTTTCGGCGTCCAGGCCGCGTCGCCGCGCGCCAGTTCCGCCTCATGCCGCGCCGCCAACTCCTGCTCGCTGACATCCAGCTGGATGCCGCGATGAGGAATGTCGATCGCGATCATGTCGCCGTCCTGCACCAGGGCGATCAGGCCGCCGTTGGCCGCTTCCGGCGAAGCGTGACCGATGGACAACCCGGAGGTGCCGCCGGAGAAACGCCCGTCGGTGATCAGCGCGCACGCCTTGCCCAGCCCCATCGATTTCAGGTAGGTGGTTGGGTAAAGCATTTCCTGCATGCCCGGGCCGCCTTTCGGCCCTTCGTAGCGAATCACCACTACGTCGCCCGCCACCACTTTACCGCCGAGGATCGCTTCTACCGCGTCGTCCTGGCTTTCATACACTTTGGCCGGGCCGCGGAAGGTGAGGATTTCCTTGTCGACGCCGGCGGTTTTGACGATGCAGCCGTTTTCCGCCAGGTTGCCGTACAGCACCGCCAACCCGCCGTCCTGACTGTAGGCGTGCTCACGGGTGCGGATGCAGCCTTCCTTGCGGTCGGTGTCCAGCGAATCCCAGCGGCAGTCCTGGGAGAATGCCTGCGTGGTGCGGATACCGGCCGGCCCGGCGGAGTACATTTTCTTGACGCTTTCGTCGCGGGTCAGCATCACGTCGTAGGCCTCCAGCGTCTGCGGCAGGGTCAGCCCCAATACGTTGTTCACCTCGCGGTTCAGCAAGCCGGCGCGATCCAGCTCGCCGAGGATGCCGATTACGCCACCGGCGCGGTGCACGTCTTCCATGTGATATTTCTGCGTGCTCGGCGCCACCTTGCACAGGTGCGGCACTTTGCGCGACAGGCGATCGATGTCTTCCATGGTGAAGTCCACCTCGCCTTCCTGCGCCGAAGCCAACAGGTGCAGCACGGTATTGGTCGAACCGCCCATGGCGATGTCCAGCGTCATGGCATTTTCAAATGCCGCCTTGTTGGCGATATTGCGCGGCAGCGCGCTCTCGTCGTCCTGCTCGTAATAGCGTTTGGTCAGCTCGACGATGCGCTTGCCGGCGTTGAGGAACAGTTCCTTGCGATCGGCGTGGGTGGCCAGCAGCGAACCGTTGCCCGGCTGCGACAGGCCCAGCGCTTCGGTCAGGCAGTTCATCGAGTTGGCGGTGAACATGCCGGAGCAAGAGCCGCAGGTCGGGCAGGCGGAACGCTCGATCTGCTCGCTGTCGGCGTCGCTGACGTTCGGGTTCGCGCCCTGGATCATCGCGTCCACCAGATCCAGCTTGATGATCTGGTTGGAGAGTTTGGTTTTGCCGGCTTCCATCGGGCCGCCGGAGACGAAGATCACCGGAATGTTCAGGCGCAACGCCGCCATCAGCATACCCGGGGTGATCTTGTCGCAGTTGGAGATGCACACCATCGCGTCGGCGCAGTGGGCGTTCACCATGTATTCGACCGAGTCGGCGATCAGCTCGCGCGACGGCAGGGAATAGAGCATGCCGCCGTGGCCCATGGCGATGCCGTCATCCACCGCGATGGTGTTGAACTCTTTGGCCACGCCGCCGGAGGCTTCAATCTGTTCGGCGACCAGTTTGCCCAGATCGCGCAGATGCACATGGCCAGGCACGAACTGGGTAAAGGAGTTGACCACGGCAATGATCGGCTTGCCGAAATCGGCGTCGGTCATCCCGGTCGCGCGCCACAATGCGCGGGCACCCGCCATATTGCGGCCGTGGGTGGTGGTGGCGGAACGGTACTTAGGCATGCTCTTTTCACTCCAAATGTATTTATGGCAGGCGGCGAACGAACCGCCTGGATATTTCTTATCTTGTCTGTCTTGTCGTCCGCCACGCTGCGCGGCGAGCCTTGTCGTTACGGGTTTACCGGATCCAGCCAACCGTACTTGTCTTCGGTCTTGCCGGTGAACAGGCCGAAGAACGCCTGTTGGATCTGTTTGGTCACCGGGCCACGTTTACCGATACCGACCTGAATGCCGTCCACGCTGCGCACCGGCGTGATCTCCGCCGCAGTGCCGGACATGAACACCTCATCGGCCAGGTACAGCGATTCGCGCGACAGCACCTGCTCACGCACTTCGAAGCCCATGTCTTTCGCCAGCTTGATGATCGCGTCGCGGGTGATGCCCGGCAGCGCCGACGAGGTGAACGGCGGGGTGTAAATCACGCCGTCTTTCACCTGGAACAGGTTCTCGCCCGCCCCTTCGGAAATGTAGCCGTGCACGTCAAGCGCGATGCCTTCCTGATAGCCGTGGCGGCGCGCTTCGCTGCCCACCAGCAGAGAGGAAAGATAGTTGCCGCCGGCTTTGGCCGCGGTCGGGATGGTGTTCGGCGCGGCGCGGTGCCAGGAGGAGACCATCGCATCGATGCCTTGCTCCAGCGCCTCTTCACCCAGATAAGCGCCCCAAGGAAACGCCGCGATAATCACGTCCGTTTTATAACCGGCCGGCGGGTTGACGCCCATGCCGACATCGCCGACGAACACCAGCGGGCGAATGTAGGCGCTGACCAGATTGTTCTTGCGCAGCGTGGCGCGGCAGGCTTCCATCAGTTCGTCGACGCTTTGCGAAACCGGCATGCGGTAGATTTTCGCCGAATCGTGCAAGCGCTGCATATGCTCGCGATGACGGAATACCACCGGCCCCAAGTGCGAGTCATAGCAGCGTACGCCTTCAAACACCGACGTGCCGTAATGCAACGCGTGCGACATCACGTGCACTTTGGCCTCGGCCCAAGGAACCATCTCACCATTGAACCAAATGTAATCGGCTTTCTTTGTCATTGTTATTTATCCTTCTCGGCGCCTCAGGCGCGTATTTGTTGTGATGTTGGCTGCTGGATCTCGACGCAGGAGACGTCCATCAGTTTACTTAATTGAGATGACAACAGGGCAACCGGGCGCGGGCTGGCAACGGTCAATTCGATATTGATGCTGTCGGCGTTGGCCGGGGAAACCATATTCATAGCACAAACCTGAAAGCCGCGATGACGCACGACCCGCAATACGCGCTCTAACATTTCGGGGCGAAAACGCGCCTGGATCGAGAGTTGATGCTGCATCATGATATTTCCTCCAACATGGTTTCGTTGCCGGCGCCCGGCGGCACCAGCGGCCAGACGTTTTCGAGTTCGTCGATAGAGACCTGCAGCAGATAAGGGCCTTCGGTGTTGAACAGCGCCTCGAGGGCGCCCTCCACCTGATCCTTGCGGCTGATGCGCTGGCCGGGAATGCCGAAGGCGGCGGCCAGCATCAGGAAGTCGGGGTTATCGGAAAGGTTGGTTTCGCTGTAGCGGCCGTCGAAGAACAGCTGCTGCCATTGACGCACCATCCCGAGGCGCTGGTTGTCCAGCAGCACGATCTTAAGCGGCAGCTGCTTGCGCTTGATAGTGCCCAGTTCCTGCACGTTCATCATGAAGGAGCCATCGCCCGAGACGCAGATCACCGTATCTTGCGGGCGGGCAATCTGAGCGCCTACCGCGGCCGGCACGCCGAATCCCATGGTGCCGAGGCCGCTGGAGGTGATGAAATTCTCCGGACGTTCGAACGTCATGTGCTGCGCGCTCCACATCTGGTGCTGACCGACGTCGGTGGTCACTACGCTGTTGGCCGGCTTGCGGTCAGACAGCTGGCGCAAGAACAGCGGTGCGTAGATCGGCTGGCCGGGGTGATCGTAGCGGCAGGCGTGCTCGGCTTTCAGCGCCGTCACCTGCTGCTGCCAGGCGGCGATGTCCAGCGGGCGCTGCAACGCCGGCAGCAACGTTTTCAAATCACCCTGCAGGGCCACATGCGCCTGGCGCAGTTTGCTCATCTCCGCCGGATCGATATCCATGTGGATCACTTTGGCGTGCGGCGCGAAGGCGTTCAGTTTGCCGGTCACGCGATCATCGAAACGCGCGCCGACGGCGATCAGCAGATCGCACTCCTGCACCGCCAGGTTGGCAGCCTTGGCGCCATGCATGCCCAACATGCCGAGATACAGCGGGTCTTGCGCGTCCGGCGCGCCCAGCCCCTTCAGGGTGGCGACGTTCGGCATGCGGGTCACCGCGATAAACTCACGCAGCGCTGGCACCGCCTGCGCCATGCCCACGCCGCCGCCGACGTACAGCATCGGTTTGTGCGCCTGCGCCAGCAGCGCGGCCGCCTCGGCCAACGCCGCCGACGGGAACGCCGGCGCTTCGTCAACCGGCATCAGATGCGGGTGCAAGTCCCCCTGCGCCAGCTGGATGTCTTTCGGGATATCGATCAGCACCGGGCCGGGGCGGCCGCCTGCGGCGATGGCGAACGCTTCCGCCATGATGCCCGGCAAGGCGTCCAGCGACTCCACCAGGAAGCTGTGCTTGGTGCAGGCCAGAGACAGGCCGAGAACATCGATCTCCTGAAAGGCATCGGTGCCGATCAGCGCGGAACCCACCTGGCCGGTGATGGCGACAACAGGAACGGAATCGAGCAGCGCATCCGCCAGGCCGGTGATCAGGTTGGTGGCACCGGGGCCGGAAGTGGCGATACAGACACCGACTTTGCCGGTGGCGCGGGCGTAGCCGATGGCGGCCATGGCGGCGCCCTGTTCATGGCGGCACAGCAGGTGTTCCACGCCGCCGTCATACAACGCATCGTACACCGGCATGATTGCCCCGCCCGGATAGCCGAATACGGTATCCACACCCTGCGTACGCAACGCTTGAACTACCCACTGAGCGCCATTCATAGTTATTTCCCCGCCTTTCTTCGACAACTGCAGGATTTTGTTCTGTTTTTCATGTTCTACCCCTTGCTCCACTTTTCTCTTGCCAATAAAAAACCCCCGGACCTGACGGTGCGGGGGTTCTCTTGCGATTCCGGCTTGTTTGCTAAGCCTTTCTTCGTCCAAGTGCAGCCCCGCACGGTGGGATAATAATCACCACCACGCTAATCACGACTAGGCTAATCACTTGGGCAAAGGCTTTCATAATGGGTTTGTTCACTGTGCTCATTCAGAACTAATGCTTACAGAGGTACCACAGCCGCGCGCGACATGACAACACTTTTTTTGCGTTATTATTCGGCGCAATCTGGTCATACCTCACGCGAATCGCCCCTCTTTCACACGTTGGCGCGCATACCCGGATTTTCTACCGCGTCGGTGATCGCCTTGCCGCGCGTATCCTTGCCGAAGAACACCAACAGGGCGATCGCCACCGCCACCGTACCGGCGACGATCGCCATCGCCAGACCGTAATTATGCCCATGATGCTCGGCGATGGTGGCTTGCAGCGTGGCGTTGACCGAGGCGATCAGGTTACCCAGCTGGTACACGAACCCCGGCAGCACCGCGCGGGTGTTGGCCGGCACCAGCTCGGTCAGATAGGTCGGCACCACGCCCCAGGCGCCCTGCACCATGAACTGCATCAGGAAAGCGCCGATCCCCAACATCAGCGAACCGCTGGAAAACGCCCACAGCGGGATCACCGGCAGCGCCAACAGCGCGGCAATGATGATCGCTTTTTTGCGGCCGATCTTTTCTGACAACGAACCGAAGAAAACACCGCCGATAATTGACGCGATATTGTAGCTAATGGCGATGATACTGACGGTTTTAGGGTCGAAACCGTGCTGAACTTTCAGAAAAACCGGATACAGATCCTGCGTACCGTGGGAGAAGAAATTGAACGCCGCCATCAGCAGCACCAGATAGCAGCACAGCTTCCAGTGGCTCTTCAACACCGGCAGCAAGGCGGTGCTCTCTTTGCGTTCACGCGCCGCCAGCCATACCGGCGACTCCTGCACGCAATAATAAATAAACGGCAGCAGCAGGATCGGCGCCGCGCCGATGACGAACATGCCGCGCCAGCCGACCGTTTCGAACAGCAGGCCGTACACCACCGCCGCCAGCAGATAACCAAACGGATAGCCGGCCTGGAAAATACCCGACATCAGGCCGCGTGAGCGGTCCGGTATGGTTTCCATCGCCAACGATGACGCCACGCCCCAAATGCCGCCCATCGCAACACCGTACAACACCCGCAACAGCAAGAAGACCGTCAGCGAGGGCGCGGCGGCGGAGAGCAGCTCAAACACCGAGAAGAAGACGATATTCAACATCAGAATCGGCTTGCGGCCATATTTTTCCGCCGCACGCCCGAAGATCAGCGCGCCAATCGGGCGCACCGCCAGCGTGAGCAGAATCGCCAGCGTGACCTGTTCCAGACCGACCTGAAAGGACTGCGCGATGTCGCTGAGTAAGAATACCAGCACGAAAAAATCGAAAGCGTCGAGCGTCCAGCTTGAAAAGCTGGCGATTGCCGCGTTGCGTTGCAGCGGGGTCCAACCAAACATAGTGTTATCCCTACCGTAGAGTACGAAGTCAGGAGGTTTAGCGGCTGCCGGGCAGAATGCGGCGGCGGTCGGGGCTTGTTAAAGAAGTGATTTTTCTTTTAATCAATTGTTAAATACACCCGTTAACCCTATGATTGCAATGTGTATGGGCCGCTAATGTGTTGCAGCCTTCAGCGAATTGTTAATGGGTATTGCCGCAGGATGCGAGGCGGCTCGCACAATCTCATTTACTTCGATGAAAATGAGCAATTACGCTGCGAAACCCCTAGAAAAACCACCAATAACGCCGCGCAATGCCAGGATGAATCACGCATCATGTCGTCCTCAGCAAGGAGAGCGATATGTCACTGGCGTTAATCTATAGCCGCGCCATCATCGGCGTTCAGGCCCCTTCCGTGACGGTGGAGGTGCATATCAGCAATGGCCTGCCCGGCCTGACGCTGGTCGGCCTGCCGGAAACCACGGTAAAAGAGGCGCGCGATCGGGTGCGCAGCGCCCTGATCAACAACGGTTTCACCTTTCCCGCCCGGCGCATCACCGTCAATTTGGCCCCCGCCGATCTGCCAAAGGAAGGCGGGCGTTACGATCTGCCGATAGCGCTGGCGATCCTCGCCGCCTCCGAGCAGTTACCCCTCGCACCGTTGGCACGCTACGAGTTTCTTGGCGAGCTCGCGCTGTCCGGCTCACTGCGCGCGGTCAGGGGAGCGATCCCGGCGGCGCTGGCGGCGGCTGATGCCGGGCGGCAACTGATCCTCTCGACGGACAACGCCGCCGAAGTCGGCCTGATCGCGCAGTCGCACTCCCATACTGCCCAACACCTGCTGGAAGTCTGCGCTTTTCTGCTCGGCCAAGGCGAACTGCCGGTGGCGGCCGCGCCCCCCGATGCAGACAACGCGTGCGAAAACGCCGACCTGCGCGACATCATCGGCCAGGAACAGGCCAAGCGGGCATTAGAGATCGCCGCCGCCGGCGGGCATAACCTACTGTTGATTGGGCCACCGGGCACCGGTAAAACCATGCTGGCCAGCCGTCTCACGGGCTTACTGCCGCCGCTGACGGAGACTGAGGCGCTGGAAAGCCTGGCGGTCGCCAGCTTGCAGCATCACATTCCCGCCGCTCTACCATGGCGTCAGAGGCCGTTCCGCGCACCGCACCACAGCGCCTCGATGGCGGCATTGGTCGGCGGCGGCTCACTGCCGCGACCGGGCGAGATCTCGATGGCGCATAACGGCGTGCTGTTTCTGGATGAACTGCCGGAATTCGAGCGTAAGGTACTGGATGCGCTGCGTGAGCCGTTGGAATCCGGCGAGATCGTGATTTCACGTGCCAACGCCAAGGTCTGTTTCCCCGCCAGGGTGCAACTGATCGCGGCAATGAACCCCAGCCCGACAGGGCATTATCAGGGATTGCACAATCGCGCCTCACCGCAGCAGGTGTTGCGCTATCTGGCCCGGCTGTCAGGGCCTTTTCTCGACCGTTTCGATCTGTCTATCGAAGTACCGCTGTTGCCGCCGGGTACGCTCAGTCATCGGAAAACCCATGGAGAAAGCAGCGAACAAGTACGGAAAAGGGTGCAGCAGGCTCGCGCCCGGCAGCTCGAACGCGCCGGTAAAGTCAACGCGCTGTTGAGCAACCGCGAAGTGGAACGAGATTGCGTTTTGCAGGCGGCTGACGCCGAGTTTTTGGAAGCAACATTAAACACGCTGGGGTTATCGGTTCGCGCCTGGCAGCGCATCTTGAAAGTGGCGCGCACGCTGGCGGATTTGGCGGGAGATGCTGAACTCGACAGGCACCACCTCAGCGAAGCGCTGGGCTATCGCAGTATGGACCGCCTGCTGTTACAACTGCATCGCAGTCTGGAATGAAAATGGGGCCCGCAGGCCCCATCGTCTTTAGTCTTCGCTGTCGCTGTAATCTTCTACTGCGTCAGCCTGCGGTTTACCGCCGGACAGAGTATGGAATTTCTTCGGGCGACGTGTGCGCGCCAGATATTTAGCCCATACTTTTTCCTGCTCGGTAGCCGCTTCGCGCTCACCGCGGCACACTGCGACGAACAGCTGTTCTTCTTCAGTGGCCGGCTGGCGTTTACCCGAGTCCAACTCGTTAAACGCGTAGCCGAAGCGCTCTAGCAATTGCGCCTCTTTAATGGTGAAATCGCCGTGACGGGAGAACCCGCGAGGGTAATGTTTATTATCAAAAAAACGATTGGTCGTGGTGAAGCTATCCGCCATCTGACACGCTCCTAATTCTCTTATGGCCGTGCTGTTTATGGCGCGGAGTATTAGATAGGCTTGACAGCGTGTAAAACAAAACATTTAAATCTTAACGACAAATTTTTTTGGAGATAGGTGTGGATACCGAATTACTGAAAACCTTTTTGGAGGTCAGTAGAACGCGTCACTTTGGCAGAGCCGCAGAATCTTTGTACTTAACGCAGTCCGCGGTCAGTTTCCGCATCCGTCAGTTAGAAAACCAGTTGGGCGCAAATTTATTTACCCGTCATCGCAATAACATCCGCCTGACGCCTGCCGGCGAGCGGCTTCTGCCCTATGCCGAGAGCCTGATGAACACCTGGCAGTTGGCGAAGAAGGAAGTCGTGCGTTCGCTGCAACACACCGAGTTATCGATCGGCGCTACCGCTTCGTTGTGGGAGGCCTATCTGACTCCCTGGTTGCAAGCACTCTATCAACAACGCGAGGCGCTGCAGCTAGAAGCCAGGGTTGCATTAAGGCACTCTTTGGTAAAACAACTGCATGAAAGGCAGCTCGATTTACTGATCACCACTGAACCGCCGAAGATGGATGAATTGGCCAGCCAGCAGCTGAGCAATTTCTCATTACGCCTGTTCTCATCCGCTTACCGTGACAAACAGGCCCCAATGCCCTACATCAAGCTGGAATGGGGAGCCGACTTCCACCAACAGGAAAACCGCATGTTGGAAGGTGATAACGTACCGGTGCTTACCACCACCTCCGCTCACCTGACGCGTCAGCTGTTGGAAACCACGGGCGGATGCGCTTTCCTGCCCAGCCATTGGGAAAAAGAGTACCCACAGCTGGTGGCCGCCACCGAGATCCCGCCGATTATCCGCCCACTGTATGCCGTCTGGTTGCAAAACAGCGATCAACAGCCTTTGATTCGACAATTACTTAAAATACCTTTAAATACCGCAGCCTAAAGCGCTATGGCGGCCTTAAAAGCCGCCACCGTGGTCTTGGCTGTCTATCATGCCAAAAGCCGCCCATCGCCTTCTGAGAGAAGAAAATGCAAAATAGCGGGAGAATCAGGAGCTCTGCGGAGGTAAAGATCGAAAGGTTATGGAGCAACTCGGATCAGATAAACATCAGCATAGAACAGCCGATGCGCTCTTTTCCAAAACGATAACGCGCTAAGGAAAGGGATAATAGGTAAAAAAAAACCCTTTGCTTTCGCAAAGGGTTCTTAATATGGCAGGGGCGGAGAGACTCGAACTCGCGACACCCGGTTTTGGAGACCGGTGCTCTACCAACTGAGCTACGCCCCTAAATCTCGCTTAACATTATGCCTGCTAATAAAGCAGGCATAATTAAATAAGTGGCGGAACGGACGGGGCTCGAACCCGCGACCCCCTGCGTGACAGGCAGGTATTCTAACCAACTGAACTACCGCTCCACCGATTCTTTTACGTTGTATCTTTCGATACCGGCAAT
>NZ_JBJNOO010000013.1:0-30876 GCF_052166595.1 Serratia sp. CY81684
GATTGTCTGATAAATTGTTAAAGAGCAGTGAGTTAGGCGCTTTCGCTTGCTAACTCGAGGTGGCGTATATTACGCTTTCCTCTTTCAGAGTCAACCCTAATTTTCAGGATTTTTTCTCTGCGACCCCCGGATACTCTGTGAAGTTGTTCACATGTTCCGTGTCGATGGAGGCGCATTATAGGGAGTTCCTCGCAGGCCGCAACAGGTATTTTCAGCAAAAACGATCGTTCGCTGCATTCCACAGCAAAACCCCGCCTTATACCCACTTGCGCACAGTGTTATCCACAGATGCGATTTGTACGGAAAATTTACGAGCGCCACGCAAACGTTTTCGCTACAATTCCCCGCGACGAAACGATCCCCCTTTTAATGGGGGCGTTACCTGAATATGTGCCTGACCCTCCCTTTATAAGGCAAAAAACCTTCCTTATAGAGAGAACGAGGTGGACATTCACGTAACGCTCTTTAATTGCGACTCAAAGCCAAGGGATAAAACCATGCAACAACCTCGTCCAATCCGCCGGGCCCTGCTCAGCGTGTCTGACAAAACCGGTATCGTTGAATTCGCCGAAGCGCTTTCCCAGCGCGGCGTTGAACTGCTGTCCACCGGCGGCACCGCCCGTCTGCTGGCAGACGCCGGTCTGCCCGTTACCGAAGTTTCCGACTACACCGGCTTCCCGGAAATGATGGACGGACGAGTTAAGACCCTGCACCCGAAAGTCCACGGCGGCATTCTCGGCCGCCGCGGCCAGGACGATGCCGTCATGAATCAGCATGACATCAAGCCTATCGACATGGTGGTCGTCAATCTGTACCCGTTCGCCCAAACCGTGGCGCGCCCGGATTGCTCGTTGGAGGATGCGGTCGAGAATATCGATATCGGCGGCCCGACCATGGTGCGCTCCGCCGCCAAGAACCATAAAGACGTCGCCATCGTGGTGAAGAGCAGCGACTACGCCGCCATCATTACCGAGATGGACAACAACGACGGCTCGCTGCGCTATGCCACCCGTTTCGATCTCGCCATCAAGGCCTTTGAACACACCGCCGCCTACGACAGCATGATCGCCAACTACTTCGGCGCGCTGGTGCCGGCGTACCACGGCGAGACCGAACAGCCGTCCGGCCGCTTCCCGCGCACCCTGAACCTCAACTACATCAAGAAGCAGGATATGCGCTATGGTGAAAACAGCCACCAGCAGGCCGCCTTCTATATAGAGGAAGAGGTAAAGGAAGCTTCTGTCGCGACCGCCGAACAGCTGCAGGGCAAAGCGCTGTCCTATAACAACATCGCCGATACCGACGCCGCGCTGGAATGCGTGAAAGAGTTCGACGAACCGGCCTGCGTGATCGTCAAGCACGCCAACCCTTGCGGCGTGGCGATCGGCGACGACATTCTGGCCGCCTACGAGCGCGCTTACCAAACCGACCCGACCTCCGCCTTCGGCGGCATCATCGCCTTTAACCGCGAGCTGGACGCCGCCACCGCGCAGGCGATCATCAGCCGCCAGTTCGTGGAAGTGATCATCGCGCCAAACGTCACCCAGGAAGCGCGCTCCCTGCTGGCCGCCAAACAGAACGTGCGCGTGCTGGCCTGCGGCCAGTGGCAGCAACGCGTGGCGGGGCTGGACTTCAAGCGCGTCAACGGCGGCCTGCTGGTGCAGGATCGCGATCTGGGCATGGTAACCGCCGCCGATCTGCGCGTGGTATCCGAGCGCCAGCCGACCGAACAGGAACTGCGTGACGCGCTGTTCTGCTGGAAAGTGGCCAAGTTCGTGAAATCCAACGCCATCGTTTATGCGCGTGACAATATGACCATCGGCATAGGCGCCGGCCAGATGAGCCGCGTTTACTCCGCCAAGATCGCCGGCATCAAAGCGGGCGACGAAGGGCTGGAAGTGAAAGGCTCCGCCATGGCCTCCGACGCCTTCTTCCCGTTCCGCGACGGCATCGATGCCGCGGCGGCGGTTGGCATCACCTGCGTGATCCAGCCGGGCGGTTCGATCCGCGACAACGAAGTGATCGCCGCCGCCAACGAACACGGCATTGCGATGATCTTCACCGACATGCGTCACTTCCGCCATTAATTCCTTTTGCCGCGTGCGCTCCGGCGCACGCCATTCGTGGAGCCCCTGATGAACATTTTGATTATCGGCAACGGCGGGCGCGAACACGCGCTGGCCTGGAAAGCCGCCCAGTCTCCGCTGGCGGATAAAGTCTATGTTGCGCCGGGCAATGCCGGCACCGCGCTGGAAGCCAATCTGGAAAACGTGGCGATCGCCGCCACCGACATCCCCGCCCTGGTCGCTTTCGCCCAGAGCCATGACATCGGTCTGACCATCGTCGGGCCGGAAGCGCCGCTGGTGATCGGCGTGGTCGACGCCTTCCAGGCCGCCGGTCTGAAAATCTTCGGCCCGACGCAGGCCGCCGCACAGCTCGAAGGCTCCAAAGCCTTCACCAAAGATTTCCTGGCGCGCCACCGCATCCCGACCGCCGAATATGAAAACTTCACCGAGGTGGAGCCGGCGCTGGCCTATGTGCGCCGCAAAGGCGCGCCGATCGTCATCAAGGCCGATGGCCTGGCGGCCGGTAAGGGCGTGATCGTCGCGATGACGCTGCAGGAAGCGGAAGAGGCGGTGCGCGACATGTTGGCCGGCAACGCCTTCGGCGACGCCGGCCATCGCATCGTGGTGGAAGAGTTCCTCGACGGCGAAGAAGCCAGCTTCATCGTGATGGTCGACGGCGAGAACGTGGTGCCGATGGCTACCAGCCAGGACCACAAACGTGTCGGCGACGGTGACACCGGCCCGAACACCGGCGGCATGGGCGCCTACTCCCCGGCGCCGGTCGTGACCGACGAAATCCACCAGCGCGCCATGGACCAGGTGATCTGGCCGACGGTGCGCGGCATGGCGGCGGAAGGCAATACCTACGTCGGCTTCCTGTATGCCGGCCTGATGATCTCCGCCGACGGCCAGCCGAAGGTGATCGAATTCAACTGCCGTTTTGGCGATCCGGAAACTCAGCCGATCATGCTGCGCCTGCGCTCCGATCTGGTGGAGCTGTGCCTGGCGGGTGCCGAAGGCCGCCTGAACGAGAAAAGCTCTGACTGGGACGAACGCCCTGCGCTCGGCGTGGTGCTGGCAGCCGGCGGTTATCCGGGCGACTATCGCAACGGTGAGGTTATCCAGGGGCTACCGCAGCAGGAAAGCGCCGACGGTAAGGTCTTCCACGCCGGTACGCGCCTGCAGGGCGATGACGTCGTCACCAGCGGCGGCCGCGTGCTGTGCGTGACGGCGCTGGGCGACACCGTGGCGCAGGCGCAGCAACGCGCTTATCAGCTGGCGGAAGGCATCCAGTGGCCGGGCAGCTTCTGCCGCAAAGATATCGGTTATCGCGCGATTGCGCGCGGCAAATAATTTGACCTTTCATGGTCATGACAAGAGGCTCCGCAGCGCGGGGCCTTTTTTATAGTTGGTCTTCTTTCGGTTCCCAGCTGCAGAAATCGTCGTTCGCCACCAGCAGCAGTTCGCTGCCTTCAGGCGCTTCCAGCCAGGCGACGCTCACCGGCCGGCTGCTGCTGCGGGCGCGCTTCTCGATCCAGACGATGGAGGCAGCATCCAGTCCCGGTTTCATGCTTTGGCCGTCGCAGGTTTGCACCTCGCCCTGCATCCAACGCCCCTGCAGCAATTTCACCTTGCCGGCGCGCAGCGCATTGCTCACTTCGAGGATCCGTCGCGCCTGATATTGATACAGGGCAATTTCATCGCGGGTCAGCGGTTCGCGGCGTGTCGCCAGTTGGCGCTGCATAAAGCTCACCGTGCCGTCGTCGGCAAAGCGCAGCTGAATAGAATCTCGATCGCCGTCGGCGTCGTTACGTTTGATTTGGCGCAGCACGTCGCCCTGATAGGTGTACAGCGTGGTAATGGTGCCCGGGCCGCGGTAAGGGCTGTAGACGCTGACCAACACTTGCGGACGATGTTGCTCATCGTCTTTACGCCACAGACGTATCACGCCCTGATCGGCCACGAAGCCGCTGGCGGTAAAGCTGGGGATATCGGAATGGAAACTGCAGGCGCTCAGGCCGACGGCGATGCCAACGGCCATGAGCGCCCGACGAGTAAACAAAAGGGGCGCCATCGCCCCCCTGTTTAATCTTTTCACCGAGGCGCGGTCTTATTTAACGGCGTCTTTCAGTGCTTTGCCAGAAACGAACGCAGGCACGTTGGCTGCTGCGATTTTGATTTCTTTGCCAGTCTGTGGGTTGCGGCCAGTGCGCTCGCTACGATGGTTTACTTTGAAAGTACCGAAGCCAACCAATTGTACTGCATCACCTTCTTTCAGAGACTCAGTAATTGCAGCCAGGGTGGATTCCAGAGCCAGTTTAGCTTGTGCTTTGGAAAGGTCAGCCTTGTCCGCGATTACATCAATCAGTTGAGTCTTGTTCATAAGTTATCCTTACAGTGTGTTTATCGTTTGCAAAGCATCGAGTGCGACGGATATGCCGATTGACAGCACTCTCCTGCATACACGCACCGATAGCCACTTTTTTTACGCCCCCCAAATGTAGACCAGACAGGGTGCGGATGTGAAGCCTTAAGGCATGACAAATCAGGCGTTAAATCACGTTTTGTTGCCTTATTGCGCTAAATTTATCCCGATGTTGCTGACGCCCGCCTCCCGCAGGTCGGATCGCAGCCCCTTGATCAGGTCTATATCGCGCTCTTCACAGGCGTCCAACAGGCGGAAAATTTCCCATTGAATGTCCCATTCTTCCTCTACCGCAGGCAAACTTTCCAACTCTTCGTCGGTCATTTCCTTACCGGCTTGGGTCATTTCCAACATCGCCACGGTGCGAATCGATGTTTCGCTGATGGCGATGGCGTGCTCCAGCGTCTCCCCGCCGAGCCGCGAATGGATCAGTTCCCCTAATGCGATACAGGCATCAATTGCCGGGTAAACGCCGTAAAGATCGTAATCTTCCGCCGACGGAATCGCCTCTTCCAACTTCTCGAGCTGGCTGTCGAAGTTGACCTTGGCGTCCTTCACCACCAGCGTTTCCCACACCAAATCCAGGATGCGGCGATAAACCGCCGGATCGCCGAACTCGGTCTGTTTGCAGAACATCTGGTAATTCGGGTACATACGCTCGCACAAACTGGCCATAAAGGTCAAATGTTGCCAGCCCTCGAGCCGTTCCAGACGTAAATGAATCGGGTTACGTAGCATGCTTTACTCTCTTACGCGTTATCTGCGGCGCAGTGTACCCGAAATCGCTCATGGCGACACCTCCGGATGCTGCTGCAACCACCGCTGAAACGCCGGACGGCGCGAAGCGATGGCGTCGGCCCAACGGGTCGGCTCCGGCAAACGGTAGCCCGCCATGCAGCGCTGCACCCACGCCAGCGCGCTGTCGGCGCCCACCCGGTGACCGGTAGAGATGAACAGCGGGTTGCAACGCGCCTTGCTACGCCATACCCAACCCAGCTGTTCTCCCTTATCTTCCAACGGCGCCAGCGCGCCGACGGCGGCGTCCAGCGGCGCGAATTTGCCGCACAGGCGCTTCTTGGCCACGCCGATGGTCGGCACATCGACCAGCAGGCCGAAATGGCTGGCGACGCCGAGGCGCCGCGGATGTGAAACGCCGTGCCCATCGACGAAGATCAGCCCCGGTTTTTGCCGCAGCTGCGCCCAGGCGGCCAACAGCGCCGGGTATTCGCGAAACGACAGGAAACCCGGGATATAAGGCATGACGGTGGCGATGCGCGCCACCTGATACTCCACCAGCTCCAGCGACGGATAGCGCAGGATGGCGATGGCGGCGCGCGTCACCGCGCCCTCTTGCTCGAAGCCCACATCGGCGCCGGCGATGAACGCCGGCGGTTCGGCCGGCAGCTCGTCGTAGCGAATGACTTCAGCGGCGCGCCGCAGCTGTTCGGCGCGCAGAGCCGCCATATCGGTCACATCGGATCCTTAACGGTGGTATTTCGCCGACTGCGCGTGTACCGCCTCGACGAAGGCCCCGGCGTGCTCCGGCGGCACATCCTGATGGATGCCGTGGCCCAGGTTGAACACATGACCGTTGCCGTGGCCGAAACCGGCCAGAATGGTCTCCACTTCTTCCGCGATGCGCGCCGGAGAAGCATAGAGCATCGACGGATCCATATTGCCCTGCAGCGCCACTTTGTCGCCTACGCGACGGCGCGCATCGGCAATGTCGGTGGTCCAGTCCAGCCCCAGCGCATCGCAGCCGGTGGCGGCCATCGCCTCCAGCCACTGCCCGCCGCCTTTGGTGAACAGCGTTACCGGCACGCGGCGGCCGTCGTTTTCACGCAGCAGGCCATCGACGATCTTGTGCATGTAGTGCAAAGAGAACTCACGGTAATCGCGCCCGGTCAGCACGCCGCCCCAGGTGTCGAACACCATCACCGACTGCGCGCCGGCCTTGATCTGGGCATTGAGATACAGGATCACGCTGTCCGCCAGCTTGTCCAGCAACAGGTGCAGCGTGGCCGGCTCGGCATACATCATCTTCTTCAGCTTGGTGAAGGCCTTGCTGCTCCCGCCTTCAACCATATAGGTAGCCAGCGTCCACGGGCTGCCGGAGAAGCCGATCAGCGGCACTTCGCCCTTCAGCTCGCGGCGAATGGTGCGCACCGCGTTCATCACATAGCCCAGCTCCACTTCCGGATCGAACGCCGGCAGTTTGTCGACGTCAGCGCGGCAGGTGACGGGGGAGCTGAAACGCGGGCCTTCGCCGGCTTCAAAGTACAGGCCGAGCCCCATGGCGTCGGGAATGGTGAGAATGTCGGAGAACAGGATGGCGGCGTCCAGCGCGTAGCGGCGCAGCGGCTGCAGCGTAACCTCGCAGGCCAGCTCCGCGTTCTTGCACAGCGACATGAAATCACCGGCCTGGGCGCGAGTCGCCTTGTACTCCGGTAAATAACGACCGGCCTGGCGCATCATCCATACGGGGGTCACATCCACCGGCTGGCGCAACAGCGCGCGCAGGTAACGATCGTTCTTCAACTCAGTCATTTATGGGGCTCCCTTAATAATCTGCCGGCCATTGTACATTATTCTGCCCGGCACAGCGCCACGGTGTCCTCAATCAAGCGGCGCGCCACGGTGCCGGGCGGCGGCAACAGCGGCAGTTGGTCGTAACGATACCAGCCGGCGTTGAGCAGCTCCTTGGGATCGTGACGAATCTCACCCTGGTGGTAATCGGCCATAAAGGCCATCATCAGCGAGTGCGGAAACGGCCAGGGTTGTGACGTGACGTAGCGCAGGTTCTTGATTTCAATATTGCTCTCTTCCATCACTTCGCGTGCCACCGCTTGCTCCAGCGTTTCGCCAACTTCAACGAAACCGGCCAGCACCGTGTGAATGCCGCCGCGATGGCGCACGTGCTGCGCCAGCAGGATCTGATCGTCGCGCCGAATGGCGACGATCACGCAGGGCGCGATCTGCGGGTAGTAGCGCTCCTTGCAATGGCCGCACAGGCAGGCGCTTTCGGTGCGGCTGAGGTACATCTCATGGCCGCAGTAGCCGCAATAGCGATGGGAGCGGTAGAAATCCGCCAACTGCACGCCGCGCCCGGCAAGCTGGAACAGACCACGATCCTGATCCAACAGCTGACGCACCGACCCCATCTCCCGCGGCATCGCCTGGCGCACCAGCCAGACCGGCGCGCCTTCCCACTCACCGATGACGCGCGCCATGTGGCCCTGCAGCCCGAGGGCGGCGGCGCTCCCCGACGGCAATTCACCGTTCGGTAACCAAAGTTTGCTTTCATGGCTGACGATCCACCAGCCGTTTTCATTGCCCGTTAATGCAAGTTCCATATCGTTGTTGCACAACCTCAGCTTCACTGGCACTCTACAAATCGGCTTTGTTACATTTTAATAACTTACCCGTTACTTTTGTTACTTACACGGAGTCAAACATGCTCAACCGTTTGGAAAGGCTGACTCAGCGCGTTGGCGGTAGTAATGAATTAGTTGATCAATGGCTTCAGGCCCGCAAGCAGTTGCTGGTCGCCTACTGCACGCTGGTAGGCCTCAAACCGAATAAAGAAAAGCATACGCCGCTGAATGAAAAAGCGCTGGAGAACTTTTGCCATAACCTGGTGGATTACCTCTCCGCAGGGCATTTTCATATCTATGACAGAATTATCAAACAAGTGGAAGGCGCAGCCAGTCCGAAAATGTCGCTGGCGGTGAACATCTACCCCAAGCTGTGGGCCAATACCGAACAGATCATGGCGTTCCACGATCGCTATACCGAAGTGGATATCGATCAGGAGGTTTGTCTGGAATTCCACCAGGCCTTGTCGGATATCGGCGAAACGCTGGCGGCGCGCTTTGCGCTGGAAGATAAGCTGATCCTGCTGGAAGCGGAAGCCACGCAGCAACCGCTGCCGGACCAGGCGCTGGATCCGGCGCGTTAAAATTTTATAGTTTTTTTTCTTATCCCTCCTATACTGGGGGGCATCTTGTCGGAGTGCCTAGCGCCTGATTTGTTCATCGAATCAGCCAGGCTGAGACCGTTAATTCGGGATCCGCGGAACCTGATCGGGTTAATACCCGCGAAGGGAACAAGAGTAATCTATCGCCACAGACACGGCCTTCCCCTTGCGGGCGCCCTGCCTTATCGGCCACCATCATTACTCCCTCCGAGCTCCAGACAAGCAACTTTCCCAACCCAACACACTGGTAGGAACTTGCTATGTCTAACGTTAATCCACCGCGCGCCCGTAAAGCGCAACGCGAAGCCGCCCAGCAGTTTATCGACACCCTGCAAGGCATGGCTTTCCCAAACTCACGCCGCATCTACCTGCAGGGTTCGCGCCGCGATATCCAGGTGCCGATGCGCGAAATTCAGCTCAGCCCGACCCTGGTCGGCGGCAGCAAAGATAGCCCGCAGTATGAACAGAACGAGGCGATCCCGGTGTATGACACCGCCGGCCCGTACGGCGATCCGCAAGCCGAGCTCGACGTGCACGCCGGCCTGGCCAAGCTGCGCGCCGGCTGGATCGACGCACGCGGCGATACCGCCACCCTGAGCGGTGCCAGCTCCGGCTTCACCCAGCAGCGGCTGGCGGACGAGGGGCTGGATCACCTGCGTTTCGAACACCTGCCGTTGCCGCGCAAGGCGTTACCGGGCAAGTGCGTGACCCAACTGCACTATGCCCGCGCCGGCATCGTCACCCCGGAGATGGAGTTCATCGCCATCCGCGAAAACATGGGGCGCGAACGCATTCGCGGCGAGGTGCTGCGCCACCAGCATCCGGGCCAGGGCTGGGGCGCCAACCTGCCGGACAACATCACGCCGGAGTTCGTGCGCCAGGAAGTGGCCGCCGGCCGCGCTATCATTCCCGCCAACATCAATCACCCTGAGGCGGAGCCGATGATCATCGGCCGCAATTTCCTGGTGAAGGTGAACGCCAATATCGGCAACTCGGCGGTCACATCATCGATCGAAGAAGAGGTGGAGAAGCTGGTGTGGGCCACCCGCTGGGGCGCAGACACCGTGATGGATCTCTCCACCGGCCGCTACATTCACGAAACCCGCGAATGGATCCTGCGCAACAGCCCGGTGCCCATCGGCACCGTGCCGATCTACCAGGCGCTGGAGAAGGTCAACGGCGTGGCGGAAAACCTCAGCTGGGAGATGTTCCGCGATACGCTGCTGGAACAGGCGGAGCAAGGGGTCGACTACTTCACCATCCACGCCGGCGTGCTGCTGCGTTACGTGCCGATGACCGCCAAACGCCTGACCGGCATCGTGTCGCGCGGCGGCTCGATCATGGCCAAATGGTGTCTGTCGCACCATCAGGAAAACTTCCTCTATCAGCATTTCCGCGAAATCTGTGAGATCTGCGCCGCCTACGACGTTTCGCTGTCGCTCGGCGACGGCCTGCGCCCCGGCTCAATTCAGGACGCCAACGACGAAGCCCAGTTCGCCGAACTGCATACGCTGGGCGAGCTGACCAAAATCGCCTGGGAATACGACGTGCAGGTGATGATCGAGGGCCCAGGCCACGTGCCGATGCAGATGATCCGCCGCAACATGACCGAAGAGCTGGAACACTGCCACGAAGCGCCATTCTACACCCTCGGCCCGCTGACCACCGATATCGCCCCGGGCTATGACCATTTCACCTCCGGCATCGGCGCGGCGATGATCGGCTGGTTCGGCTGCGCCATGCTGTGTTACGTCACGCCGAAAGAGCACCTCGGCCTGCCGAACAAAGAGGACGTCAAACAGGGCCTGATCACCTACAAGATCGCCGCTCACGCCGCCGATCTGGCCAAAGGCCATCCGGGCGCACAGATCCGCGATAACGCCATGTCCAAGGCGCGTTTCGAATTCCGCTGGGAAGATCAGTTCAATCTGGCGCTCGATCCGGCCACCGCGCGCGCCTATCACGACGAAACCCTGCCGCAGGAGTCCGGCAAGATCGCCCACTTCTGCTCGATGTGCGGACCAAAATTCTGCTCGATGAAGATTTCGCAGGAGGTGCGCGACTACGCCGCCGCCCAAGAGGCCGCCAAACCGATCGAGGTGCAGCTGACCGGCATGGAGAAAATGTCCGCCGAGTTCCGCGCCCGCGGCAGCGAGCTGTATCACAGCGCCGGCAATTTGCAGGAGGAGACCAGCAATGACTGATATCACGACCCCCTTCCCGGCGACGCCCCACAAACTGGGGCTTTACCCGGTCGTCGACAGCGTGGAATGGATCGCTCGTCTGCTGGAAGCCGGCGTCACCACGATCCAGCTGCGCATCAAGGATCTGCCGGATGAGCAGGTCGAAGAGGATATCGCTGCCGCCATCGCGCTGGGCCGGCGTTATCAGGCGCGGCTGTTCATCAACGACTACTGGCGGCTGGCGATCAAGCACGGCGCCTACGGCGTGCATCTGGGCCAGGAAGATCTCGATACCACCGATCTGGCGGCCATTCACCGCGCCGGGCTGCGGCTGGGCGTGTCCACCCATGACGACGCCGAACTGGCGCGCGCGCTGGCGGTGAAACCGTCCTACATCGCGTTGGGGCACATCTTCCCCACCCAAACCAAAGACATGCCTTCGGCGCCGCAGGGGCTGACGGAGTTGAAACGCCACATCGCCGGCCTGGCGGATTACCCGACGGTGGCGATCGGCGGGATCAGTATCGATCGCGTACCGGCGGTGCTGGCGTGCGGCGTCGGCAGCGTGGCGGTGGTCAGCGCCATCACCCAGGCGCCGGACTGGCGCGCGGCGACGGCCGAGCTGCTGCGGCTGATCGAAGGCGAGGATCCGAACGATGCTTAACGATCAGGAATTCCTGCGCTACAGCCGCCAGCTGCTGCTGGAGGACGTCGGCCCGGAAGGCCAGGAGAAACTCAAGCGCGCCACGGTGCTGATCGTCGGTTTAGGTGGGCTCGGTTCCCCGGCTTCGCTGTATCTGGCCGCCGCCGGCGTCGGCACGCTGCTACTGGCCGACGACGACCAGCTGCACGTCACCAACCTGCAGCGGCAAATCCTCTACCGCAGCGCCGATACCGCCACCGGCAAGGCGGCGCTGGCGCAACGCCACCTGCAGGCGCTGAACCCGTTGGTGGAATCCATCCCGCTGGCGCAGCGGCTGCAAGGGCAAGCGCTGCGCGACGCGGTCGCCCGCGCCGATCTGGTGCTGGACTGCTGCGACAATATGGCGACCCGCCATGAGGTCAATGCCGCCTGCATCGCCGCCGCCAAGCCGCTGATCAGCGGCAGCGCGGTCGGCTTCAGCGGCCAGCTGCTGGTGCTCGAGCCGCCCTATGCGCACGGCTGCTACGCCTGCCTGTACCCGGAGCAGGAAGAGCCGCAGCGCAACTGCCGCACCGCCGGGGTACTCGGCCCGGTGGTGGGCGTGATCGGCACCCTGCAAGCGCTGGAGGCCATCAAGATGCTGGCCGGCATGCCTTCTTCCCTCAGCGGTAAACTGCGGCTGTTCGACGGCAAGCAGCAGAGCTGGAGCACGCTGCAACTGAGCCAGGCCCGTGCCTGCCCGGTATGCGGAGGCGCGGCATGAAGATCCGTTTGAACGACCAACCGCTGGAGCTGGCGCAGCCGCTCAGCGTCGCCGCCCTGCTGGCCCAGCTGGAACGCCACCAGCCGGGTACCGCGCTGGCGATCAACCAAACCATCATCCCACGCGCCGACTGGGCCGACCATCAGGTGCAGGACGGTGACGACATTTTGCTGTTTCAAGCGATCGCCGGAGGCTGACATGCTGAAAATCGCCGATACCACTTTTACCTCGCGCCTGTTCACCGGCACCGGCAAGTTCGCCACCCCGGCGCTGATGCTGGAGGCGCTGGCGGCCTCCGGTTCGCAGCTGGTGACCATGGCCATGAAGCGCGTCGATCTGCGCGGCGGCAACGACGCCATTTTGGCGCCGCTGCAGCAGCTGAGCGTCAGGCTGTTGCCCAATACCTCCGGCGCCAAAACGGCCGCCGAAGCGGTATTCGCCGCCCGGCTGGCGCGTGAAGCGCTCGGCACCCGCTGGGTGAAGCTGGAGATCCACCCCGATGTGAAATACCTGCTGCCGGATCCGATAGAAACGCTGAAGGCGGCGGAAACGCTGGTGAAAGACGGTTTTGTGGTGTTGCCCTACTGCGGCGCCGATCCGGTGCTGTGCAAACGGCTGGAAGAGGCGGGCTGCGCGGCGGTGATGCCGCTCGGCGCCCCTATCGGTTCCAACCGCGGTCTGCGCACCCGCGACTTCCTCGAGATCATCATCGAACAGGCCAAGGTGCCGGTGGTGGTTGACGCCGGTATCGGCGCGCCGAGCCACGCGCTGGAAGCGATGGAGCTGGGCGCCGACGCGGTGCTGGTGAATACCGCCATCGCCGTGGCGCGCGATCCGGTGCAAATGGCGCGGGCGTTTCGCCTGGCGCTGGAGGCCGGAGAGCTGGCGCGCAGCGCCGGGTTAGGCGCGAGCCAGCGCGGTGCGGTCGCCTCGAGCCCGCTGACCGCCTTCCTCAGCCAGCCAGAGGAGGCACAGTGATGGCCGACGATTTCAGTAGCCGCTGGCAACAGCTGGATTGGGACGATATTACGCTGCGCATCAACGGCAAAACCGCGCGCGACGTGGAACGCGCGTTGAACGCCGACAAGCTGACGCGCGACGACTTTATGGCGCTGATCTCCCCCGCCGCCGCGCCGTATCTGGAACCGCTGGCGCAGCGGGCGCAGCAGCTGACCCGTCAGCGATTCGGCAACGTCGTCAGCTTCTATGTGCCGCTGTACCTCTCTAACCTGTGCGCCAACGACTGTACCTACTGCGGCTTTTCGATGAGCAACCGCATCAAGCGCAAAACGCTGGATGCGGCGGAGATCGCACGCGAGTGTGAAGCCATCCAGGCGCTGGGGTTCGAACATCTGTTGCTGGTCACCGGCGAGCATCAGACCAAGGTTGGCATGGACTATTTCCGCCGGCACATCCCGGCGATCCGCCGACACTTCAGTTCGCTGATGATGGAAGTGCAGCCGTTGGCGCAGGAGGAATACGCCGAACTGAAAACGCTGGGCCTGGACGGCGTGCTGGTGTACCAGGAAACCTACCATCCAGCCACCTACCTGCAGCATCACCTGCGCGGCCAGAAGCAGGATTTCCATTGGCGCCTGGCCACGCCGGATCGCCTGGGGCGCGCCGGGATCGACAAGATCGGTCTCGGTGCGTTGATCGGCCTGTCCAACAGTTGGCGCACCGACTGCTACCTGCTGGCGGAACATCTGTTTTACCTGCAGCAAACCTACTGGCAGAGCCGCTACTCGATCTCGTTCCCGCGCCTGCGCCCCTGCGCCGGCGGCATTGAACCGGCGTCGATCATGAGCGAGCCTCAGCTGGTGCAGCTGATCTGCGCCTTCCGGCTGTTCGCGCCGGACGTTGAGCTGTCGCTGTCTACGCGTGAGTCGCCGTACTTCCGCGATCATATGATCCCGGTGGCGATCAACAGCGTCAGCGCCGGATCCAAGACGCAGCCCGGCGGCTATGCCGATGACGTGCCGCCGGAGTTGGAACAGTTCGAACCGCACGACGGCCGCACGCCGCAGCAGGTCGCCGAGGCCATCAGTAACGCCGGGCTGCAGCCGGTGTGGAAAGACTGGGACGGTTATCTGGGACGCGGTGCGCAATAAGCGGCAACGTTTACCGCCGCGTGAAGAAAACGCTGGAGCGGCCGCGCAATGCCGAACGGTGGCGCTGGCGCCGGCAGGCCCGCCGGCTATAGTGACCTTGCCGGCCGCCAAACCCGGCGCCGGCCGGGGCCGTCTCCCTCTCGATGGCCCCGCCTTATCCCATCCCGGATCGCGCCGGAGATTCTCTTGCGCGACTCCGGGCTCTCTCCGCAGCAACGCGCATATGGCGTATCGCGGCCTGTAAGGGTGTACGGGCAGGTGCCTTGTCGGCTAAAGGACTGTGGCATAACGGTGCTCGGCACTCACTCAGCGGTGAAACTCATAGGACGCTGTTGCGGCAGAAAAGTGGGGAGAGAGGAAAAAAGAAGGTACAGCGACGAAGAGAGGTTCGAGTAGCCATCCCCGGTGCTGCCAATGGCCCTGGTGTCGGCCGCGGATCTTTTTGCCGCCTGCTCCCTGCTTACGGACAAGAGCAGGCGGTTTATTTTGTGAGACTGGCACCCCCCCAGGACGCGAATCACACAGTATGTGCGCTAATTAACCACATAAACGGCTAAATGTGAATGTCTTTTGAGTGTTTTTTTATTTGTCATCGAGTGTGTTTTGAGTTTGCCAAGGAAAATCAAACTGATATCACCGCAATAACCGAGGCTTCATCTATAATCCAGCACGGGTCCTCACGCAGGTTTTGCAACGCTCGCGGTTAACATCAAAAAAGCCAAGGTTGTCATGAAGAAAACGCCAAATTACATCGATGCAATCAGCGCGTTGCTCACTCTGAAAGGAGTTGGCGACAGAAAACATGCCTCCACGATGGCCAACATACTGAACCTTCAGTACAACAGCGCCAAACAGAAGCTGGATGGCAAAAGGGGCATCACCCTCGATGAAGTCAAAAAGGTTTTCCAGTATTTCAACGAGCCGTTTGCCGGCCAAAGGACACATAACGGCGTGTTTATCATGAACAGCATTCACAAGCGCTGTAACATTGAGGTCGACGAGCGCCCGGTCACGCAAGCGGACAACGACGAAACTTACGCCTACAAAAAGGACGATCTTTTCATCATCAACACCAATCGGGAATATGCAGCCGATGCCCCGCTGTATAAAGTCAACAAGATAGACTTTCTGCCGGCCCCGCGCATCGCGATCCTGGATAATGACGGCGATATTCTCGAACTGTTGAAGAAGATCGCCAGCCGCTACGGCATCGAGGCTGAGACCTTTCAGACGGCGGACGCCATGCTGGCCGCGCTGGAGCAGCAGTCCTTTGAGGCGTTTATTTTGGACTGGCTGTTGGACTTCGGCGAGACTTCCGAACGCGTGGTGAAGAAAATTAAAGACGCCCTCGATCCGCACGCCCGCATCATCATTCTGACCGGCCAGCTGAATCACTACGAGAAAAACATCGGCGATATGATCCTGCACTATGACGTGCACCTGGTGGAAAAACCGACCAAGCCGCTGATTATCTCTTCGCTATTGCTGTCGAACCTATTCTTTAATTAGTTTGACCGGAATACGGATCAAAAACGATGAGCCACCCCCTTCGACGGATTTGACCTTGATGGTGCCTTTCATCGTCGTGACGTAATTTTTGATAATGGTCAGCCCCAGCCCTAATCCCTGCCGCGTCTCCCTTTCTACCCCCTGATTGAACGCCTTATATAACCGATCCAGATTATCGACGTTAAACCCGATGCCGGTGTCTTTCACCCGTAAATACAGATTGCCGTGACACACCTTCACATTGAGGGCGATCGCGCCGTGGTGGGTAAACTTATCCGCGTTGCTGAGCAGGTTGGCCAATATTCGGTAGAGCTTGTATTTATCAGAACCAATCAGGCCGGCATAAGACGAACGGTGGATCATGAGGCGATTGCCTCGCCCGGCGCCGATGCCGGTTACGGCATCGTCCACCACCTCATTCAGCCGGAAGGTGGAAATATTGATTTTAACTTCTCCCATCTCAAGCCGAGAATAATCCATCACCTCGCGCGTTTGTTCGGCGATCTTGTTACCGTGATAGGAGATCAGGCGGGCTTCTTTTTTCAACTCTTCCTGCGCCAGCTCATGTTCCATGATATCCGCGGCAATGACGATGGCCTGGGTCGAGCCGGCGATCTCGTGGTAGATGGAAGAGATAAAGATGTTCTTGTTCTTGATGATCTCTTTCAACGAGAAGGCGTTTCTCAGCACCAGGAACATCATCAGGAACACTAAAATCAGCGAAAAGAGGGCGAACATCTCGGCTTTACTCGAGTTGTCCTGGATGATGCCTTTCACTTCGGTAAAGTTTTTAATCTGTATCCGATAAATAATTTCCTGGATATCGACCAGCGTACCCTCGATATCATCCATATAAGAGAGAATGTCCGCCTTGTTTTTCAGCCCCACCAGCAAGCCGGCAGAAAGATCGTCCAACGTGCGATACTGCTGCTTCAGCAGCGCAACATTTTTGATGAACTCGTCGTCGTAATAAAAAGAGTCGCTGAAGGTCGAACGGCTCTCCAGGATCTGAATCTTCGAGTAGAAGATTTTCTTTTTGATCTGGAAGGCGTCGTAGTCGTTGTTTTCACTGAGCAACAGCGCGATTTTGGTCCTTTCAAACGCCAGAAACAGGATCTCGGCCACCGAGTAGTTGTCCAGATTGGGCTCGATCTGCTTATAGCGCTCTTTTACGCCGCCGAAGTTAATGGCAATCAACAAAATCAATAAGGAGAAGATGGCAACCAACGCGATAAGAGTACCGATCAGTTTTTTGCTCATCTTATTTCAGCTCCAACCGTTTCACTTGCCAGACGGTTTTCGCATTCACATCCAGGTTATTCAGTTCGGCATAGCCATCGCGCGGATAAATAATGGCGAACGGCCCCAGCTCACCAACGTCGATCGGCTTGCCGCCGCGCTGGTAGGCGACGATCACACGGTATTTAATCATCTCGTCAATCGGCATCGAATAGGAGTAATCATCCCAGGCGAAAGCGCGCACCGACTGGCCTTTCAGGTGGTAGGCTTTCACTAACTCCGCAAACTCAACGCCGGTGAACGTATCTTCCGGGGTGAAATTGGTCGAGGTTTTAATCGTGTGCTGCGGCATCGCCTCCAGCATCTGCCGGGTTATCTTGATCTTCTCGCCGTCGAGCGGTTTCAGGTAAAAATAGTCAACGGCCGCATACAGCGGTGCACTGAACAGCGAAAGCAGCAGTAACGTCATCAATCCTTTGATTGTCATTATTCACCCTCTTTGCGTTTCACCAGTTCGGCCTGGCCGAACTCATCCTGCCCGACCACGGCCCAGCCGTGATGTTGATAAAAGCCTTCGGCTTTGGAGCCCGGATCGGTGGTTAAGTGGATCGCTTCGGCGCCGCGCTCAAACATCCAGGCGGTGACTCGCGCCAACAAGGCGGAGCCGATCCCCTTCGACTGGTATTCCGGCTTCACGAACAGGCCGCCGATCAGCGGTTCAGGGATGAATAACCCGAAGCCAACGCCGGCATAGTCGTCGCCATGCTTGCAGATCCAGCCGCCGCCCTGGTTGATGTCCTCCAGCGCCTGCCTGCGCTGCAGATACTGGATCTGATGCGGATGCAGCAGGTTCTCTTCAACGGAAAAGCGGATCTCATACAGGTAAGGCAGGTGTTGCGCCGTCAATTTTTCGAAGGTAATGAGGCTGTCCATATTCGCACTGTCCTTGGTTGTCTGGTAAAAGCGCCGGTCAATTTCTGCTGTAACCATAGTAGCAAAGTTTGCTCGGCCCCGGCATGAGGCGAAAAAAAACCGCCCCCGAGGGAGCGGTTTATCTGGCGATGGGCCCGGCATACCGGGCCCGCGGCGCGGATGACGATTACTCGTCGTCGCTGCCGCCCAGGCCTGCGTTGAGCAGCTCGGCCAGGTTAGCCGTCGCTTCTTCCGCGCTGACTTGCGGAACAACCGGCGCTTCACCCTGAGCACGGCGACGCATGCGATCCTGATGATAAGCGTAACCGGTACCGGCTGGGATCAGACGGCCCACGATGACGTTCTCTTTCAGGCCACGCAGTTCATCACGCTTGCCGGCTACGGCAGCTTCGGTCAGAACGCGCGTCGTTTCCTGGAACGATGCGGCGGAGATGAAGGACTCGGTCGCCAAGGATGCCTTGGTGATACCCAGCAGATCGCGCGAGAAGGTTGCCGCGATTTTACCTTCAGCTTCCAGCTGACGGTTGGCAATCTTGACGCGAGACACTTCAGCCTGCTCGCCTTCCAGGAACTCGGAGCCACCAGCGCTAACGATGGTGCCTTTACGCAGCATCTGACGAACGATAACTTCGATGTGCTTATCGTTAATCTTAACGCCTTGCAGACGGTAAACTTCCTGCACTTCGTTGGTGATGTAGCGGGTAACCGCATGCACGCCACGCAGACGCAGAATGTCGTGCGGAGACTCTGGGCCGTCGGAAACGACGTCGCCACGTTCCACCACTTCGCCTTCGAACACGTTGAGCTGACGCCATTTCGGAATCATCTCTTCGTAAGCGTCGCTGCCGTCCAGCGGAGAGATCACCAGGCGACGTTTGCCTTTGGTCTCTTTACCGAACGAGATAATCCCGCTGATTTCAGCCAGGATTGCCGGCTCTTTCGGACGACGCGCTTCGAACAGGTCGGCAACGCGCGGCAGACCACCGGTAATATCCTTGGTACCGCCAGATTCCTGAGGAATACGCGCCAGGGTATCACCCGCACCGATCTGAATGCCGTCTTCCAGCTGAACGATCGCTTTGCCCGGCAGGAAGTATTGAGCAGGCATATCAGTACCTGGGATCAATACGTCTTCGCCCTGAGCGTCAACGATTTTCAGTGCCGGACGCAGGTCTTTACCGCTACCGGTACGCTCTGCGCTGTCCAGAACAACCAGAGAAGACAAACCGGTCAGTTCGTCGGTCTGACGAGTAATCGTCTGGCCGTCGACCATGTCCGCGAAGCGAATGAAGCCGCTGACTTCACTGATGACCGGCATGGTGTGCGGATCCCAGTTAGCGACGGTTTCGCCGCCGTTAACTTCTTCACCGTCGCCTTTGCCCATCACGGCGCCGTAAGGCACCTTGTAGCTTTCTTTGGTACGGCCGAATTCGTCGATCAGTTTCAGTTCGGTGTTACGCGAGGTGATCACCAGCTTGCCTGCGGCGTTCATAACGAACTTCGCGTTGCTCAGCTTGATGCTACCCTTGTTTTTCACCTGAATGCTGGATTCAGCAGCCGCACGAGATGCCGCACCACCGATGTGGAACGTACGCATCGTCAGCTGTGTACCCGGCTCACCGATGGACTGTGCCGCGATAACGCCGATGGCTTCGCCTTTGTTGATGATGTGGCCACGTGCCAGGTCGCGACCGTAGCAGTTAGCACACACACCGAAGTCGGTTTCACAGCTCACCACGGAACGGACTTTAACGCTGTCGACGGAGTTCTCTTCCAACAGGTCACACGCCTTCTCGTTCAGCAGGGTGTTGCGTGGCACCAGAATGTCCGCCGTACCCGGCTTGAGGACGTCTTCTGCCGTCACACGGCCCAGAACGCGTTCACGCAGCGGCTCTTTCACGTCGCCACCTTCGATAACCGGAGTCATCAGGATGCCGTCGTGGGTGCCACAGTCGTCTTCGGTCACCACCAGATCCTGCGCGACGTCAACCAGACGACGGGTCAGATAACCGGAGTTCGCGGTTTTCAGTGCGGTATCCGCCAGACCTTTACGAGCACCGTGGGTGGAGATGAAGTACTGGAGTACGTTCAGACCTTCACGGAAGTTCGCGGTGATTGGCGTTTCGATGATGGAGCCGTCCGGCTTCGCCATCAGACCACGCATACCGGCCAGCTGACGAATCTGAGCGGCGGAACCACGCGCACCGGAGTCGGCCATCATAAAGATGCTGTTGAAGGAAACTTGCTGTTCCACTTCGCCGTCACGGTTAACCACGTCTTCTACCGACAGGTTTTCCATCATCGCTTTCGCAACGCGTTCGTTCGCGGCAGCCCAGATATCGATCACTTTGTTGTAGCGTTCGCCGGCGGTAACCAGACCAGACTGGAACTGCTCCTGGATCTCGGCAACTTCGGTTTCCGCTTCTTCGATGATCTCCGCCTTCTTGGCCGGGATAACCATGTCGTCGATACCTACGGAAGCGCCGGAACGGGCTGCGTAAGCAAAGCCGGTGTACATGATCTGGTCAGCAAAGATAACGGTCGGCTTCAGGCCCAGGATGCGGTAACAGGTGTTAAGCATCTTGGAGATCGCTTTCTTGCCCAAAGGCTGGTTAACGATCGCGTACGGCAGACCTTTCGGTACGATCATCCACAGGATGGCGCGGCCGATGGTGGTGTCGATGATGCTGGTCTGAGAGGTCCACTCGCCTTCGGCGTTCTTGACGTCTTCGGTGATACGCACTTTAACGCGCGCATGCAGAGACGCCAGGCCGGCGCGGTAAACGCGCTCAGCTTCTTTGGAACCGTTCAGCACCATGCCTTCGCCCTTGGCGTTAACACAGTCGCGGGTCATGTAGTACAGACCCAGTACAACGTCCTGAGAAGGAACGATGATTGGCTCGCCGTTCGCTGGGGACAGGATGTTGTTGGTAGACATCATCAGCGCACGCGCTTCCAGCTGGGCTTCCAGCGTCAGCGGTACGTGAACAGCCATCTGGTCACCATCGAAGTCGGCGTTATAGGCCGCACAAACCAGCGGGTGCAGCTGGATCGCTTTACCTTCGATCAGAACCGGTTCAAACGCCTGGATACCCAAACGGTGCAGGGTTGGTGCACGGTTCAGCAGTACCGGGTGTTCGCGGATCACTTCGTCCAGGATATCCCAAACGACGGCTTCTTCACGCTCAACCATTTTCTTGGCGGCTTTGATGGTGGTGGCCAGGCCACGCAGCTCCAACTTGCCGTAGATGAACGGTTTGAACAGCTCCAGCGCCATCTTCTTAGGCAGACCGCACTGATGCAGACGCAGGTATGGACCTACGGTGATTACGGAACGGCCGGAGTAGTCAACGCGTTTACCGAGCAGGTTCTGACGGAAACGACCCTGCTTACCTTTGATCATGTCGGCCAAAGATTTCAGAGGACGTTTGTTGGAACCGGTGATGGCACGACCGCGACGGCCGTTATCCAGCAGGGCGTCTACCGCTTCTTGCAGCATACGCTTTTCGTTGCGCACGATGATGTCAGGCGCAGCCAGATCCAGCAGGCGTTTCAGACGGTTGTTACGGTTGATCACGCGGCGATACAGATCGTTCAGATCCGACGTCGCGAAACGGCCGCCATCCAGCGGAACCAGCGGGCGCAGATCCGGCGGCAGTACCGGCAGCACGGTCAGGATCATCCACTCCGGCTTGTTACCGGACTGTACGAACGCTTCCAGCAGCTTGATACGCTTGGTCAGCTTCTTGCGCTTGGTTTCGGAGTTGGTTTCGTTCAGCTCTTCACGCAGCTGCTCGCACTCGGCTTCCAGATCCATGTTTTTCAACAGGGCCTGAATGGCTTCCGCACCCATCTTGGCGTCGAATTCGTCACCGAACTCTTCCAGCGCGTCCAGATACTGCTCTTCAGTCAGGATCTGACGGCGCTCGAGGTTGGTCATACCGCCTTCGACCACCACATAGGATTCGAAGTACAGTACGCGTTCGATGTCACGCAGCGGCATATCCAGCAGCAAACCGATGCGGGATGGCAGCGATTTCAGGAACCAGATGTGCGCGGTCGGGGAAGCCAGCTCGATGTGGCCCATGCGCTCACGGCGCACTTTGGTCTGGGTCACTTCAACGCCGCACTTCTCACAGATCACGCCGCGGTGTTTCAAGCGCTTGTACTTACCGCACAGGCACTCGTAATCTTTTACCGGCCCGAAGATACGGGCGCAGAAAAGGCCGTCACGTTCAGGTTTGAACGTACGGTAGTTAATGGTTTCCGGCTTCTTAACTTCACCGAACGACCACGAACGGATCATGTCTGGCGAGGCCAGAGCAATCTTGATCGCATCAAACTCTTCGGTCTTAGTTTGCGCTTTCAGAAACTTCAATAAGTCTTTCACGGATTGGCTCCTGTCGGAGTTAAACCTGTTGGGTACCCACAACCGCAGTAGGTACCCGTGTGACCTGAACAACCACCCTCAGGCTCCCTTAGGCGGGGAGCCTGAGCCGGAATGACGATTACTCGTCTTCCAGTTCGATGTTGATGCCGAGCGAGCGGATTTCTTTCAACAGTACGTTGAAGGATTCCGGCATGCCTGGCTCCATCCGGTGGTCGCCATCCACGATGTTTTTGTACATCTTGGTACGGCCGTTAACGTCATCCGACTTAACGGTGAGCATTTCCTGCAGGGTATAAGCCGCGCCGTATGCTTCCAGTGCCCACACTTCCATCTCACCGAAGCGTTGACCACCGAACTGCGCTTTACCACCCAGAGGTTGCTGAGTAACCAAGCTGTAAGAACCGGTTGAACGGGCGTGCATTTTATCGTCAACCAAGTGGTTCAGTTTCAGCATGTACATATAGCCAACAGTAACCTGGCGCTCGAATTGCTCACCGGTACGGCCATCGAACAGCGTGATCTGACCGGAGGTCGGGATACCACCCATTTCCAGCAGCTTCTTGATTTCAGTCTCTTTCGCACCGTCAAACACCGGCGTTGCGATCGGCATACCTTTTTTCAGGTTCTCTGCCAGACGCAGCACTTCGTCGTCGCTGAAGGTGTTCAGGTCAACTTTCTGGCAAACGTCGTCGCCCAGATCGTAGGCCTTCTGGATGAACTCACGCAGCTTGGCCACTTCCTGCTGCTGCTTCAGCATCTGGTTGATCTTCTCACCGATGCCTTTCGCAGCCATACCCAGGTGGGTTTCCAGGATCTGACCGATGTTCATACGTGATGGTACGCCCAGCGGGTTCAGTACGATGTCTACCGGCGTGCCGTTTTCATCGTAAGGCATATCTTCGATCGGGTTGATCTTGGAGATAACACCCTTGTTACCGTGGCGGCCTGCCATCTTGTCACCCGGTTGGATCTGACGTTTAACGGCCAGATAAACCTTGACGATTTTCAGCACGCCCGGCGCCAGATCGTCGCCCTGAGTGATCTTACGACGCTTGGCTTCCAGCTTCTTCTCGAAGTCGGATTTCAGTTCGTCGTACTGCTCAGCCAGCTGCTCCAGCTGGTTTTGCTTCTCTTCGTCGGTCAGGCCCAGTTCCAGCCAGCGATCGCGCGGCAGCTTGCTCAGCTTGTCGGCTTCGATGCCACCGGCAACCAGCACCGCGTGGATACGTGCGAACAGACCGGCTTCCAGGATCTGCAGTTCTTCAGTCAGGTCTTTCTTCGCCTGCTTCAGCTGCATCTCTTCGATTTCCAACGCGCGCTTGTCTTTTTCCACGCCATCGCGGGTGAAGACCTGCACGTCGATAACCGTACCGGAAACGCCGTTCGGCACACGCAGAGAAGAGTCTTTAACGTCAGACGCTTTCTCACCGAAGATCGCACGCAGCAGTTTCTCTTCCGGCGTCAGTTGGGTTTCGCCTTTAGGCGTTACCTTACCGACCAGAATGTCGCCGCCGGTCACTTCAGCACCGATATATACGATACCGGATTCATCCAGTTTGGAGAGCGCAGCTTCACCCACGTTAGGGATGTCGGCGGTGATCTCTTCAGGCCCCAGCTTGGTGTCGCGAGACACGCACGCCAGTTCCTGGATGTGGATGGTGGTGAAGCGATCTTCCTGCACCACGCGCTCGGAGACCAAGATGGAGTCTTCGAAGTTGTAGCCGTTCCAAGGCATGAACGCTACGCGCATGTTCTGGCCCAGTGCCAGCTCGCCCAGGTCTGTCGATGGGCCATCCGCCAGCACGTCGCCGCGCTCGATTGGCTCACCCAGATTCACACACGGCATCTGGTTGATGCAGGTGTTCTGGTTAGAACGGGTGTACTTGGTCAGGTTGTAAATATCGATACCTGCTTCGCCCGGGTACATCTCGTCTTCGTTAACTTTGATAACGATACGGGAAGCATCCACGTACTGGATCACACCGCCGCGTTTGGCAACGGCGGTTACGCCGGAGTCAACCGCTACAGCGCGTTCCATACCGGTACCGACCAGCGGCTTGTCAGCACGCAGGGTTGGTACGGCCTGACGTTGCATGTTCGCACCCATCAATGCACGGTTGGCGTCATCGTGTTCCAGGAATGGAATCAGTGAGGCACCAACGGAAACAACCTGTTGGGTGGATACGTCCATGTAGTCAACCTGGTCGCGGCTGAACAGGCTTGATTCGCCTTTGCTACGACAGGTGACCAGGTCTTCTACGAAGCGGCCTTCTTCATCCAGGTTGGAGTTCGCCTGGGCGATAACGAAGTTGCCTTCTTCAATAGCAGACAGGTAGTTGATCTCATCGGTCACCACGCCGTCGCGCACGCGGCGGTACGGGGTTTCCAGGAAGCCATACTCGTTAGTCTGTGCGTACACGGACAGGGAGTTGATCAGACCGATGTTTGGACCTTCCGGCGTTTCGATTGGACACACGCGGCCGTAGTGGGTCGGGTGTACGTCTCGAACTTCAAAGCCGGCGCGCTCACGGGTCAGACCGCCCGGGCCCAGTGCAGAGATACGACGCTTGTGCGTGATCTCGGACAGCGGGTTGTTCTGGTCCATGAACTGGGACAGCTGGCTGGAGCCGAAGAACTCTTTCACCGCCGCCGAAATCGGCTTGGCGTTGATCATGTCCTGAGGCATCAGGGTATCCAGATCGCCCAGAGACAGACGCTCTTTCACCGCACGCTCAACACGCACCAGACCTACGCGGAACTGGTTCTCGGCCATTTCGCCGACGGAGCGGATACGACGGTTGCCCAAGTGGTCGATATCGTCCACTTCGCCCTTGCCGTTACGGATATCGATGAGCTTCTTCATCACTTCGATGATGTCGTCTTTGCTCAGGATGCCCGAACCTTCGATCTCGTCGCGCAGCAGAGAACGGTTGAACTTCATACGGCCAACCGCGGACAGATCGTAGCGGTCTTCGGAGAAGAACAGGTTCTCGAACAGGCTTTCGGCAGCTTCGCGCGTTGGCGGCTCACCAGGACGCATCATGCGGTAGATTTCTACCAGCGAGCTCAGACGATCGTTGGTCGGATCGACACGCAGCGTTTCAGAGATGTACGCGCCGTGATCCAGATCGTTGGTGAACAGCGTTTCGATACGCTTGTGGCCGGACTGGCTCAGCTTGGCCAACAGATCCAGCGACAGCTCCATGTTGGCTGCGCAGATCAGTTCGCCGGTATTGGTATCGATATAGTCTTTCGCGACCACTTTGCCCGCGATGTACTCTACCGGTACTTCAATGCTCTGAATGTCGTCTTTTTCCAGCTGACGGATATGACGAGCGGTGATGCGACGGCCTTTCTCTACGTAGATCTTGCCGTTGGCTTCGATATCGAACGAAGCGGTCTCACCACGCAGGCGCTCAGGCACCAGCTCCATCTGCAGCTTGTTGTCGCGGATTTCGAAGACGATCTTGTCAAAGAACAGGTCGAGGATCTGTTCAGTGGTGTAGTTCAGCGCGCGCAGAATGATGGTCGCAGGCAGTTTGCGGCGACGGTCAATACGCACGAACAGGTTGTCTTTCGGATCGAACTCGAAGTCCAACCATGAACCGCGGTAAGGGATGATACGTGCGTTGTACAGCACTTTACCCGAGGAGTGGGTTTTACCCTTATCGCTGTCGAAGAATACGCCAGGACTACGGTGCAACTGAGATACGATAACCCTCTCAGTACCGTTGATCACAAAGGTGCCGTTTTCGGTCATGAGCGGAATTTCGCCCATGTAGACTTCTTGTTCCTTGATGTCTTTGACCGTACCTTCAGGCGCTTCGCGCTCATAGATAACCAGGCGCAGTTTTACGCGCAGCGGTGCAGAGAACGTCACACCACGGATCTGGCACTCTTTGACGTCGAAGACCGGCTCACCAAGACGGTAGCTAACGTATTGCAGCTCCGAATTGCCACTGTAGCTCTGGATAGGGAAAACAGAACGGAATGCGGCTTCAAGGCCGTACTGCCCTTCTGGATCTTGCTCGATAAACTTCTGGAACGAGTCAAGCTGGATAGAAAGGAGATATGGTATGTCCAGCACTTGTGGACGTTTACCAAAATCCTTACGAATACGTTTTTTCTCGGTATAGGAGTAAACCATAGGGTTCCTCAGCTCGCTGATCAGTGACCCAATCTGTCCGTCCGATTAGGGACAGTTCATGCAACACCGTTTTGTCGACCGGAAAGCGGGAACACTTTCCGCAATGTCTCTTGCCATCACGCTTAAACCATTTCATCGCGCCTTCCCCCAGAACTCCTGGTAGTGCAAAGACCGCGGTATATTAAGTCGTCAATAGAAACAAACATTGGGAGGCGAAACCAGCAGCCAAACAGTGTGAAACGCTACTGGCGCCCTACAGCGCAAAAAGGCTGGTGACTAAAAAGTCACCAGCCATCAGCCTAAAAGACTAGGCTGCAACCGGAAAGGTTGGCTTATTTAACTTCAACTTCTGCGCCAGCTTCTTCCAGAGATTTTTTCAGAGCTTCTGCGTCATCTTTGCTCACGCCTTCTTTCAGAGCGGCTGGAGCAGATTCAACCAGGTCTTTAGCTTCTTTCAGACCCAGGCCGGTAGCGCCACGTACTGCTTTGATAACAGCAACTTTGTTAGCGCCTGCAGCTTTCAGGATAACGTCGAATTCAGTTTTCTCTTCAGCAGCTTCAGCTGGGCCAGCAGCTACAGCTACAGCAGCAGCAGCAGAAACGCCGAATTTTTCTTCCATAGCGGAAACCAGTTCAACAACGTCCATTACGGACATAGCGGCAACTGCTTCCAGGATTTGGTCTTTAGTGATAGACATAACAATTGTTCCTAAAATTCAGAAATAGTTTAAATACGTTAGCAAAGGCTAAGAAAGAGTGGCTTACGCCGCTTCTTTCTGATCGCGTACTGCAGCCAGAGTGCGAACCAGTTTGCCGGCAGCGGCTTCTTTCATGGTTGCCATCAGGCGTGCGATCGCTTCTTCGTAAGTTGGCAGCGTCGCCAGGCGGTCGATTTGCGCCGCTGGGATCAGCTCACCTTCAAAGGCCGCAGCTTTAACCTCGAATTTTGCATTCGCTTTCGCGAACTCTTTGAACAGACGAGCAGCAGCGCCCGGGTGTTCGTGAGAGAATGCAATCAAGGTTGGACCGACAAACGTGTCTTTCAGGCATTCGAATGGAGTGCCTTCAACTACGCGACGCATCAGGGTGTTGCGAACAACACGCATGTAAACGCCAGCTTCACGACCTGCTTTACGCAGTTCAGTCATTTTATCTACGGTAACGCCGCGGGAATCCGCAACAACCGCAGACAGCGCGCCTTTGGCTACTTCGCTGACTTCAGCAACAATCGCTTGTTTGTCTTGAAGATTTAATGCCATTAGCTTTTTGCTCCTGGATTAGCCGGGGAAAATCCCCCGGAACTCACTTCACTCGGCGCTTTGTAAAACGCCACGCCGAGCGGCTTAACACGGTGAGCAGAATCCAGCAAAGACATTCTTTTATAAAAAAGAAAAATTTTCTTAGGCTCTGTCACCGTCTACGCAGGAAGGATTAAGTATCTCGCGATACACCTGCGGTCTTGGACGGAGGCCTGGATAGGCCAGGCTCCAACCGAAAAATCTTTGTTTTGCCTACGGCATAGCCAATAGCAAAACCTTGGGGCATAAGATTCTAGACAAATCTCGGCCCCAAGTCAAAGCGATAATCGCAAGTGCGATTAGTTCGCTGCGGCAGACAGACCGCTCTGATCGATAGCAACGCCAGCACCCATGGTGGTGGAGAGGCTAACTTTCTTGATGTACATACCTTTCGCCTGAGAAGGTTTTGCTTTTTTCAGCGCAACCAGCAGGGCTTCCAGGTTTTCTTTCAGTTTGTCTGCGTCGAAATCAACCTTACCGATGGTGGTATGGATGATGCCGTTTTTGTCGTTACGGTAGCGAACCTGACCTGCTTTAGCGTTTTTCACAGCTTCAGCAACGTTCGGAGTAACGGTACCCACTTTCGGGTTTGGCATCAGGCCACGTGGACCCAGGATCTGGCCCAGTTGACCAACAACGCGCATTGCATCCGGGGAAGCAATAACAACGTCGAAGTTCATTTCGCCTTTCTTGATCTGCTCAGCCAGATCGTCCATACCTACCAGCTCTGCGCCTGCAGCTTTCGCAGCTTCAGCGTTAGCGCCTTGGGTAAATACGGCAACGCGAACGGAACGACCGGTGCCGTGTGGCAGAACGGTAGCGCCACGAACGTTTTGGTCAGATTTACGAGCGTCGATGCCGAGGTTAACGGCAACGTCAACGCTTTCTACGAATTTAGCGGTGGCCAGCTCTTTCAGCAGAGCAACAGCTTCAGTGATGTCATACTGTTTAGTAGCATCAACTTTGTCACGGATCACGCGCATGCGCTTGGTCAGCTTAGCCATCTCTTAATCCTCCACTACCAGGCCCATGGAACGAGCGGTACCTTCGATGGAGCGAGTCATCGCTTCAACGTCAGAACCAGTCATGTCCGCAGCTTTGGTTTCTGCGATTTCACGTACCTGAGCACGGGTCACTTTACCTACTTTGTCTTTGTTCGGCTTACCGGAACCAGACTTGATACCAGCCGCTTTTTTCAGCAGAACTGCTGCTGGCGGGGTTTTGGTAACGAAAGTGAAGGAGCGATCAGAATAAACGGTGATAACAACCGGAATCGGCAGACCTTTTTCAATGCTGTCAGTCTTAGCATTGAACGCCTTACAGAATTCCATGATGTTAACGCCCTGCTGACCCAGAGCTGGACCCACTGGTGGGCTCGGGTTAGCCATACCAGCTGCAACTTGCAGCTTAACGTAGGCTTGTACTTTCTTAGCCATTTAAATTTCCTCGGTTTGGGTAGTATCGCCTCGTGAGAGGCTCCCCGTGTTTAACCTCGCCGGACAAACATCAGGCAAGGCATCTAAAAACAAAAGGCGCGAAATTGTAGTTCAATTTCGCGCCTTTGACAAGCGGCAACAGGCCGCTTACTGCTGATTATTCGATCAGCCTTTTTCAACCTGGCTGAAGTCCAGTTCCACCGGCGTTGCACGGCCGAAGATGGAAACGGAAACTTTCAGGCGGCTCTTCTCGTAATCGACTTCTTCGACCACGCCGTTGAAATCGGCAAACGGGCCGTCGTTGACGCGCACCAGCTCGCCCGGCTCGAACAGCGTTTTCGGACGCGGCTTGTCACCAACCTGCTGCAGGCGGTTCATGATCGCATCAACTTCTTTATCGCTGATCGGCGCTGGACGGTCAGACGTACCGCCGATAAACCCCATGACGCGCGGTACGCTGCGCACCAGGTGCCAGCTGGCGTCATTCATCACCATCTGCACCAGCACATAGCCAGGGAAGAACTTACGCTCGCTCTTGCGACGCTGGCCGCCACGGATTTCAACCACTTCTTCCGTAGGCACCATCACTTCGCCGAACAGCTCTTCCATATCGTGCAGTTTGATGTGTTCACGCAGCGATTGCGCTACGCGACCTTCAAAACCGGAAAACGCCTGAACGACGTACCAACGTTTTTTTGGAGCTTCAGACATTTTAGAACCTCAGGCCAGTAATAAACGACACCAGACGGACCAGAATACCATCCAGTCCCCACAGAATCAGTGACATCACGGCGGTTACCGCGGCAACGATCAACGTGGTGTGTAGCGTTTCCTGACGAGTTGGCCAAATCACTTTACGTACTTCGGTACGCGCTTCACGGGCAAACGCAACGGTGGCTTTGCCTTTGGTGGTCATCAGAGCCACTGCACCTGCAACGGCGATGATCAGCACAACTGCCAGCGCGCGCAATGGCAGGCTTAAATCACGGTAGTAATAGTTACCGACAATAGCCACAACCAACAGAACGGCGACGATCAGCCACTTTGCCGCTTCCAGGCCGCGTCCGCTCCCTTGAGCCTCGGTATTCGCACTCATAAACCAACCTGTCACAATGATGATTCAGAACAAACAACTTTGCCTCGCATTGCGAGGCAAACCAAACCGATCGGATACCGCACTAGCGATACCCCGGTGTTTTACGCCATGACGTATTCAGTCAATACGGTTTAAGAGCCCATCTCACCAATGATTATGACTGCAAAATCGCTGATGAGATAGGTTCTAGTTCACAGCGTAGAAAAAGGGCATCAAATGATGCCCTTTTACCGCGTGTCGCGTCAAACTTTATCAGCGATTAAGCGATAACTTTAGCAACAACACCAGCGCCTACAGTACGGCCGCCTTCACGGATTGCGAAACGCAGACCGTCGTCCATCGCGATTGGGTGAATCAGGGTTACAACCATGTTCACGTTGTCGCCTGGCATTACCATCTCTACGCCTTCTGGCAGTTCGATGGTACCGGTCACGTCAGTGGTACGGAAGTAGAACTGTGGACGGTAGCCTTTGAAGAATGGCGTGTGACGACCACCTTCATCTTTGCTCAGGATGTACACTTCAGATTCGAACTGGGTGTGCGGCTTGATGGAGCCTGGCTTAGCCAGTACCTGACCACGTTCGATTTCTTCACGTTTGATACCACGCAGCAGAACACCTACGTTCTCACCAGCACGGCCTTCGTCCAGCAGTTTGCGGAA
>NZ_JBJNOO010000014.1:0-28657 GCF_052166595.1 Serratia sp. CY81684
AGGCTCAGGAACAGGTTATCTTCCCCCACGCTGGCGGCGATGGTGTTAAACGTCGCCTGGGCCGCGGCATGCCACTGGTAAAAGGTTTCACTGCGCTGAGGGCCCTCATCCTGCTCTGAACGGTTCCACTTCTCGGCGAAGTTTTCCTCCGGCATGTGCGGGTTGCTGACCTGTATTTCTCCCTGTGTCGACACGATGAAATCCGGCATCAGTTCCAGCACGTCTAACAGGATATCCAGGTCGTTGTCGTAGGCGCGCCTGTCAGCAATGATGTGGTTGTAGGCATGGCACGCCAGCGTGGTAATGATGACCGAAATCGGGCGGCAGCGCTGCCGGACCTCATCCTGCTCTGCGGCCCATTCGTCACGGTGGCGTTTGAGAATTTGTACGATGCGATTAAGCAATTTCTTGTCGGTGCTGTCCGGCAACGGGAGTAACGCCTCGGTGCCGACGCGGCTGGCGGAATCCATGACCAGAATGGTGCGCAGGGGCTGCACGCTGGCGCTGCTCTCGAACCACTCGGCGTAGCCGCTGGGGTTGGACTCCTTCCAGGCGGTTTGTGCATCCACGACCCACAGCGGCTGGCCTAAACGTTCTGCTGCACCGGTGTGATCGCGGCCCGGTGTGATATCCAGATGGTAATCCCCGGCGTAATTGATGCGAAACCCTCGCGGTAACTCGCTTAATAGCGTTTTGTAGGTTTTATGTGATTCCAGCCGCTGGCGAATGGCCGATATCACGCCGGTATAATCCGCCTGGGTGGCATGGGGCAGATAACAAATCAGGTCAATATCGTATTGCTCTTCATTTTTGGGTTTTACGGTGGTGTTGAGCCGCACGCTGCCCTGCGGGTAAATAACGGCATCTTGCAATAGCGGATCGTCGCCTTCGGACAGAAAGGTGCCGACGCCGTTATAGGCGCTTTCGATGTTGGCATATTGGGTTTTGGTGAGATCCAGCGTTTCAATAATTTGCGATAATAAATCGGCGATACGCTGTTTTTTCCCTGAAGGCAGGTTTCTGGCGGTAGCGGAACCGTACATGGTATTTCCTTATGCTATGGGGCCGCTGTACTGCGGACGTGAAAACGCCACTGCGGCCAATAATAGAAAGAGGCGAAGCGATGGGCTGCAAGCGGGCCCGCACACCGTATCAATCATGAAACTCGGGTTGCGTCAGGGGCATTCCGGCAGGCTCAGCAGGTTATTGGGCTGTTCGCCGTCATTTTGCGTTTTGAGGTATTTATTGCCCGCCGCGCTGATTGAGACAATCACCCAGACGGAATGGCCATTGGCAGTGACCCAAAAACGCCAGGTGCCTGCCTCGATACCGGCAATGGCGTCTGCCTGGGGCAGTGACCAGCGTGTGCCATCGGCATTGACGCCGCCGATAGCCTGAATGCGCTCATGCGCATTTTGACGGTCGGATTTTTTGATACAGGTGACTTGATGGTCTGACATAACAACTCCTTGGTTAGGGGAAACGCTACGCGTGAGCGTAATTAGAAGGTATAAACAATGGAATTGAGATGTTTTGTATATACCCTATGCGGAAACCGTGTTTAAAAATATGCAACCTGTTAATGACGATGCGTTAAATAACAGATTTTTTTTGCTGGTGTTTGCCATAAGTGTTCTTATTGTCTGTGGCGTTAATCATGTTTTTTGTTTTAGCTAAAGTCAATATGAGAAAAATGGTTTTTTTTAAATCTTGGTTGTTTGTTTTTTATAATTTTAATAAATAAGATAATTAAGTTATTTATTATTGGCTGTGGTTGGGTGGTGTTTGTTGGTTTTTAATTTGTTAATTATCAATATGTTATGGTTTTGTATGGGGTGTTTTTTATAACTGCTTCTACATGTGGGCAGGATACTGTTACTTATTTACCGATATGAGTAGCTTTTATCAGTAATGAGTACATTAGATACGGATAGGAAGCTAACTTTCACTTAGCATTTTGTCACCGGTTTTTCACAGAACAAGAGGCTGGGGGGGATTCAAGTAACAACCACGTGACGACTTCAGGCGGCGGATATCTATATAAAGATATGGCTACTCAGCAGAGTGAGTTCGATAGAGATGAATTGCCGCGATGTGCCGGTTACCAAGGTAGATAACCGGCAATAATTTCGCTATTTGAGATAAATTAGCGCTCTGCGGCGCAGATAAGATATCCGCTGTTCAGGGATTTAATCAAGATCAGATTATTTCTCAAGTGCCATATTTCGATCTGAAAATCGATACCAGGCATTTCCGGCAAGATGTCTGCCAGCCAGATATCCTCTGGAGTCGTATCGCTGGGGTGTTTAATCACTTTAGTAATGTTTGCCTGCTTGACAGGGTTGATCTCTTGCGGAACCAGAGAGAAATGGCTGGTGCGGAAAAGCAGGTAGCTACTTTTGCTGGTTTTTACTTTACCCGTTAACGAAAACAAACCTTCCTTCTCATTTTTTAAAAATAAGGTTAGGCGGCCATCAAACTGAACGGGGCCCCTGTCATTTTCTATCATTATTTTGTAATGTGATGTGCATTTGAATGGTTCTTCCGCAAGCGTGTTGAATGAAAAAAAAAGCAAGAAGAGTGGGGTTAAGAGCCCTGTCAGCAGTTTTTTCATATTGAAGTATTTCTCTGGTTTTTGATATTGAAGCAGGTGTCGTACCGGTTGTTATCCGCTTTGCTGCAAACGGAGATTAAATCTGTTCGCACGTTTTTTTTACTAATACGATCCTCTAGGTAAAAAACATCGCTCGGTATGTTTTTACAATCCACTCCCTCTCTTTTTAGTGCGGTATTTATTTTTTCCGCTGGATCTACAAGCAGAGGTGTTTTGTTCAGTACATAAATGTCGCAGCGATCAATGCTGATAATTTTATGGTAATCATAAATTTTGCTATCTGTAATACTTAAAACTATAGCACCAAGAAGCCCAAGGAATAGCGCGGAGCTGGCTAAAAAAATAAAATTCCGATTGCGCTTCGAAGGCGCCTCATTTTTTGACGTCGGTGGTTTTATCAGCACCGCTTCTTGAATTTCGTCAGGGCTGGTTAACATCCTATTTTCTTCATCGTTCAGGTTTTGTTCTGGCGCGGCGGTACCTGCATCGGAAAGATCTACCTCAGCTTCAAATCTGAAACCCAGTTTAGGGATGGTGATGATCAGCTCATGATGACAACCTAACGATGTAAATGCTTTACGTAATTCACTGATGTAATTATTTAATCCTGCATTGGAAGCTGTAAAGCCATAGGTAAGCCATACATTGTCCAATAATGTTTCCCGGGTAACACTGAGCCCATTATTTTGTATTAATGCCAGTAGTAAACGTGTGGCAGGTTTGGTTAGTCTGGCCACGATCTGTGTATTTTCATACAGGCACAATGTCAGTTCATTTGAATCGAAAACAACAGTTTTGTTGATTATATATTTCATTTTTATAAGTTTTATATTTGATTTCAGGTGAGTGTGTCTATCGTTATCCTATCTGCCGGCTTGGAATTTTCAAGAAAAATCTTATCTTTTCTGATGCTCACGATATCGATTGAAAATTTATGTTTATTATCATGAATTAAAAGTCTTCAGCATGTTGTTTTTTCAATAAATATCAGAATTTAAAAATAATAAACAAATTATTTTTGGTTGTTTATATTGTATAATTAGGTTTATTTAGTTTATTTTGCTGCTAAGGTTTGTTGGGAGGTATCATTCTCACATCGCCGAAACAGGGGGAGAACTTAGCTCTCTGTGTTGGCGAGAGTGAAAGTATAAAAAGAGTAGGGCGTTATCGCAGGGCTCTTTCCTTAATTAATTACTTGTATATATGGAATTAACACAATGAAACTGAACAAAATCATGCTGGCAGCGGTAATAACTCTGGGCACTATTTCTATGGCTAACGCAGCTAACCAGGGTGGCGGTTCTGTTACCTTTAAAGGTTCGATCATTGATGCACCCTGCTCTATCGAGCCAGGCACTCTGGATCAGACCGTGAAGCTGGGTGACATTGCTTCTGCCCAGTTGAAAAATGGCGGCAAGTCTACCCCACAGGATATTCTGATCAAACTGGTTGGTTGCGATGTGCAAACGGCTAAAACCGTGACCACCACCTTCAGCGGTACTGAGTCTGACGCTGCACCTGGACTGCTGGCGATGAAAGGTTCTGCACGTGGTGCCAGCATCGCTATCAACGATGTTGACGGTAAACTGCTGCCGCTGACCAAAGTCAGCAAGGCGCAAAAAATTGAAGACGGTCAGGCGACCCTGCGCTTCAGCGCTCACCTGCAGGGCGACGGCGCATCTGCTGCCATTACCCCGGGTGAATTCAACTCTGTTGCTGACTTTACCCTGGCGTACCAATAAGCCCACGGCGATTAATTCGCACAGTTAATTGCATGCGGGGCAACCCGCATGCTGCTGATTAACGCGTTATGTGGGGGAGTAGGTATGTATTCACAGTGTGGCAAATGGATATTGCACAGTGCGGTGTTTATCAATCTGTTGCTGTGTTCTTCTTTGGCGCAATCCGCCAATCAGGGGCGTGGCGAAGTGACCGTAAACGGCCGGATTATCGCCTCGGCCTGCGCCATTGATACCGAAAGCCTCGATCAAACCATTACGATGGCAACAGTGCCCGTCAGCAAAATTATTCGCGACGGTCAGGGGGAATTGCACGAGTTTACCATTAAGTTGGTGAACTGTGCGTTGGAGAAATTTAACCCTGCGCTGGATGACTGGCGCTATTTTGCCGTGACGTTTGACGGCAGAGACGATGCCGGATTATTTGGTATAGACGGTAATGTGAAAGGTATTGCCTTACAAATAACCGATAAGCAGGGAAATATCGCCATGCCGGGAGTACCCATGGCAAAAAATGACATTCAACCCGGCACGCTGGTGTTTAATTACGGCCTGCGGTTGGTGGGAAATAGTCAGGTAATGAAAGCTGGGAGCTATTACTCCACGGTGCGCTTTAAAATGGATTACTACTAAACCTGTCTGAATGCCAAAGCTGTGAATTAAATAATTTTTGATAAGGGTCTGCGGATGTCAATTATTCCGTCATATGGTTGTGCAGGGAAATTACGACCGAGAATATTGGGGCGGCTGATTGCCTTTATTTTGGCGGGAAATGCGGCTTGCGCCGTGGCTGCTGATATTGAATTCAATACCGACGTACTGGATGTGACGGATCGCGCCAATATTGACCTGGAACAGTTTTCTCGCGGCAATTTTATCATGCCCGGTGATTATTTGTTTACCGTGCATATTAATAAACAAACCCTGCCGGACCAGCCGGTGGTGTATTACCCGCCGGATGACGACGCCAAGGGCAGTGAAGCCTGCATTACGCCGCAGCTGGTTGAACAGCTGGGGCTGAAAGAGAGCGCATTACAAAAGCTAACCTGGTGGCACCAAAACCAGTGTATGAACCCTAATAGCTTAGAGGGTATGGAAGTGCGTGGCGATTTGGGTGCAGCGGCATTGTACCTGAGTATTCCGCAGGCGTACCTGGAATACACCGCCGAGAACTGGGACCCGCCGTCGCGCTGGGACGAGGGTATTCCCGGTCTGCTGTTCGACTACAACCTGAATGGGCAGGCCCAGCGTCAGCAAAAACAGGGCACACAGAGTTATAACCTCAGCGGCAACGGCACGCTGGGCGGTAACCTAGGGGCCTGGCGGCTGCGGGCGGACTGGCAATCGCGGCTGGATCGCCAGAGCGGCACCGCGAAATCGACCCGTACCAGTTGGGACTGGAGCCGTTACTACGCCTATCGCGCACTGCCGAAGTTAGGCGCCCGACTGACGATGGGGGAGGACTATTTAAACTCCGACATTTTCGACAGCTTCCGCTTTGCCGGCGCCAGCCTGGTGACTGATGACAACATGCTGCCGCCCAACCTGCGCGGCTATGCGCCGGAGGTGACCGGCGTGGCGCGCACTAATGCCAAGGTGATTATTCGCCAGCAAGGGCGCGTGCTGTACGAGGCTCAGGTGGCGGCGGGGCCGTTTCGTATCCAGGACATCAACGACGCGGTCAGCGGCCAGCTGGAGGTGCGGGTGGAAGAGCAGGATGGCAGCGTGCAGGAGTTCAAGATGGACACCGCCAGCATCCCGTACCTGACCCGCCCGGGCTCGGTGCGTTACAAACTGGCGGCTGGCCGGCCGGCGGACTGGGAGCACCACAGCAACGGGCCAATGTTCGGCACCGGCGAGTTCTCCTGGGGCGTGAGCAACGGTTGGTCGCTGTATGGCGGCGGCGTGGCGGGCGGTGATTATAACGCGCTGGCACTGGGGGTGGGGCGCGACCTGATGATGTTCGGTGCGCTCTCCTTCGACGCCACACAGTCGCGCGCACGGTTGCCTCAGCAGGGCACACTCAGCGGCGGTTCATATCGGCTGAGCTATTCCAAGCGCTTCGACGACTACGACAGCCAGGTGACCTTCGCCGGCTACCGCTTCTCGGAGCGCAATTACATGTCGATGAGCGAGTACCTCGATGCACGCACGTACGGCACGCGCCATAACAGCAGCAAGGAGATGTACACCATCACCTTTAACCAGCAGTTCCGGGACCTGGGGTTGAGTGCCTATCTCAACTACAACCACCAGACCTACTGGGACCGGCCGGCGAACGACCGTTACAACCTGACGCTGTCGCGTTATTTCGACCTGGGGCGTTTCCGGAACATCAGCCTGTCGCTGACCGGTTACCGCAACAAGTACAACGGCACCAACGACGACGGCATGTACCTGTCACTGTCGCTACCGTGGGGCCGCAATGGCTCGCTGAGCTACAGCGGCAGCCACAGCCGCAACGATACCACCCAGCAGGTGGGCTATTACGACCGGCTGAATGAGCGCGATACCTACCAGGTGAGCGCCGGCAGCGCGCGCAGCGGCGCTACCGCCCGCGGCTACTACAGCCACAGCGGCGATATCAGCCAGATGAATGCCAGCGCCAGTTATCAGGCCGGCCAATACAGTTCGTTCGGGCTGTCACTGCAGGGCGGTGCGACCGCCACCCTGAAGGGAGCGGCATTGCACCGCAGCAGTGTCAGTGGCGGCACCCGCATGCTGCTGGATACCGACGGCGTGCCGGGCATTCCTGTGCGCGGCTACAGCACGCCGACCCTGAGCAATGCCTTTGGCAAGGCGGTGGTGGTGGATGTGGGCAGCTATTACCGCAACCAGTTCAGTATTGACCTGAACGCGCTGCCGGAAAACGCCGAGGTCAGCCAGAGCGTGGCGCAGGCCACGCTGACCGAAGGCGCCATCGGTTACCGCCGCTTCGAGGTGGTTGCCGGCGAGAAGGCAATGGCGGTGATACGCCTGGCGGACGGCAGTTCGCCGCCGTTCGGCGCCACGGTGCGCAACGGCAAGGGGCAAGAGGTGGGCATCGTCAACGACAACGGCGAAGTGTACCTGAGCGGCATCAATGCCGGTGAAGGGATGCACGTGAGCTGGGGCGGCGCGGAGCAGTGCGGCATTACCCTGCCGCAGATGCTCTCGCCGAGCGAATTAACCAACCTGTTACTGCCTTGCGGCCCGCTGGCCGACGGCAAGGCGTTAAACACGAGTGAAGAGTAGAGAAACAATGAAAACCAAACATGCAGTGACATTAATTGCCGGTGGCCTGGTGGGCCTACTGATCGCCCAGCAGGCGAGCGCTGCCATCGCGCTGGACCGCACCCGGGTGATTTTCAACGGCGGCGACAAGTCGGTGAGCATGAGCATCAGCAACGAGAACAAGCAACTGCCTTACTTGGCGCAGGGCTGGATTGAAGATGCCGACGGAAAAAAAATCAGCAGCCCGCTGACGGTGCTGCCGCCGGTGCAGCGGCTGGAGCCGGGCGCTAAAAGCCAGGTGAAGGTGCAGGGGCTGCCGGCGGCCAATACGCTGCCGCAGGACCGGGAAACCCTGTTCTACTTCAACCTGCGTGAAATTCCGCCGAAGAGCAACAAGCCCAATACGCTGCAGCTGGCGCTGCAAACGCGCATCAAGCTGTTCTACCGGCCAAAGGCGATTGCGGTGACCAACCCGGAATCCGCCGCGCCGTGGCAGGAGAAGCTGACGCTGACCAAACAGGGCGATGGCTATCAGGTGAACAACCCGACGCCGTACTACGTGACACTGGTTGACGCCAGCAGCAAAAAGGGCGGTGCCAGCGCGCCGGGCTTTGAGCCGCTGATGGTGCCGCCCAAGGGCAGTGCGCCGCTGAAGGTGTCCGCCTCTGCGCTGGGGAGTGCGCCGGTGCTGACCTATGTCAACGACTACGGCGGCCGCCCGCAATTGACGTTTAGCTGTAACGGCGCGAGCTGCCAGGCAGTGGCGGGCAGTAAATAAGGTTCACGGAACTCACAGGTGGGGAAGCGATGCGAACAAGAACCCGGCGATGGAACGGTGGTTATCACCACCATGAATGGCTGTATGCCCTGGTGATTACGCTGGCGGCGCTGATGGTGCCGCTGTGCCTGACGGTGATGCTGTGGCTGTTGCCGCCGGCACAGGCGGCGGACAACTGGCAGGTGGACGGTGCTCACGGCGTGCTGCATGTGCGTGGTGAGCTGACCGAAAGCGCCTGCCGGCTGGAGATGGACTCCGCGTACCAGGCGGTCTCGCTGGGGAATACCGCCACGGCGCAGCTGGCACAGGCTGGTGACCGCGGCGTGCCGGTGAATGTGCAACTGCACCTGCGCGACTGCCTGCGCACCGCGTCGAACAACCGGGATACGCGTACCGGCAACCTGGTGTGGAGCGCGCAGCAGCCGGCGGTGTCGGTCAGTTTTATCACCCCGGCGGATGCTGACAACCCGGCACTGGTGAAGGTGCGCGGCGCCGCCGGACTGGCGCTGCGCATCACCGACGCGCACGGTCACGACGTCCGCCTTGGCAGCCGCGGTGCGCCGCTGGCGCTGGCGGTAGGGCAACAGGCGCTGAACTATACCGTGACGCCGGAGCGTACCCGTGCGCCGCTGGTGCCCGGCGCCTATGCGGCGGTGGTGGATTTTCAGCTCAGCTATGACTAGGGGAAGCAGCATGACGGCAACGTTCAGACGGTACTGGCCCGGTTGCGGTCTGGTGATGTGGGTATTGATGTTCGGCCCGCAGGCACAGGCGGCCAGCACGACCATCAAAGTGACGGTGACCATTGTCGCGCCACCGCCCTGTGTGATTAACAACAACAACCTGATTGAAGTGAATTTCGGCAACGACGTTATGACCACCCGCATCGACGGCAGCTACAAGAAGCAGCCGGTGGTGTACTCAGTGGAGTGTAAAAATGCGCCGAACAACGCGATGAAAATGCAAATCCAGGGCACCGGTGCCAGCTTTGACGGCGAGGTGCTGCAAACCAACAAGGACGGATTGGGGGTGGCGCTGCTGCGCAACGGCAGCCGGCAGCCCATCAACAGTTGGATTAACTTTACCTACCCGACGAAGCCGACGTTGGAAGCGGTGCCGGTGAAACAGGCCGGGGCGACCCTGCGCGGCGGTGAGTTTTCTGCCGGGGCGAGCATGAAGGTGGAATACCAGTGAAAGGAGGGGAGGCAATGGCGCGCTATGGCTGCATTTTGCTGCTGATGGCCCTCGGCGGCCCAGCGACGGCGGCGGACAACATGCGGTTCTCCGGCGTCCTTATCGAACCGCCGCCGTGCACCATCAACGACGGCGGTGAGGTGGATGTCGACTTCGGCAACCGTGTGGGGGTCAGCAAGGTGGACGGCGTTAACTATCTGCAACCGGTGGACTACCGGATAAGCTGCATCCCGGGAGCCGGGACCTGGAACATGACGCTGGCAGTGGTCGGTACGGCGGCGGATTACGATACGGCGGCCGTGGCGAGCAACATGGATGATCTGGCGGTGCGCTTGCTGCAAAACGGCAAGCGGTTCATCCTCAATCAGCCGATACCCATCAACCCGAACGCGAAACCGGTGCTTGAGGCGGTGCCGGTGAAACGGCCGGGTGCCACGCTGAAGGAAGGGGCGTTTGAGGCGACGGCGACGCTGCTGGCGGTGTACCAATGAGGCGGAGAACGGGCATGGTGAACAGGATGATCTGCTGCGCCGCGGCGTTGCTGCTGTGCAGTGTGCCGGCCGGCGCGGCGGAGAATATGCGGTTGCATGGGGCACTGGTCGCGGAGCCCTGCGTGATACCGCCGGGGGACGAGACGGTGGTGCTGGATTTTGACACGGTGATTGACAAGTACCTGTACCTGAACACCCGTACCCCCGGCCAGACGTTTGAGCTGCACCTGGCGCAGTGCGACCTGAGCCTGGGCAAGACGGTGAGGGTGACGTTCAGCGGCGCGGAAAGCGCGGGGCTGCCGGGGCTGCTGGCACTGAACGGCGCCAGTCAGGCCAGCGGTATTGCCATCGGGATGGAAACCCCGCAGGGCGAGCTGTTGCCGGTGAACCAGCAAGGTAAGGCGCAGACGCTGGTGAGCGGCGCCAACACCCTGACGGCGCGGGCCTATGTACAGGGCGAGCCGGAGGCGCTGAAGCACAAAACCATCGAGCGCGGGCCGTTCAGTGCGGTGGCGACCTTTAGCCTGGAGTATGAATAACCGCACTGAGGCATGGCAGGCCGCGTATCGCTGGCTGTGCCAACGCCGCCGCCATGCGCCGCCCAATGCCGACATTTGGCATCTGCGCTTTCACTGGGCGCAGCAAGAGAAGCAACTCTGGCAGTAACTGCAAAACGGACGTTACCGTCTGGTACCGATGCAGGCGTATCGACGTGGTGGCCGCAGTTGGGTGCGGTGGTGTGCGCAGGATGCGCTGATATTGAAGTGGGCCGCGCTGCTGGCGGAACCGTTGTTGCCAAAACCGGCTCGTTGCCTGCATTTGCGCGGGCATGGTGGTAGCACGGCGTCGGTGGCGGAAGTGCGGGAAGCTCTGGCCGGCGGAGAATATGCCTTTGTCTACCGAACGGACATTCGCGGCTATTACCGGCACATTCGTAAGTACCAGGTCATCAATCAGCTGAAATGGCAGGTGGCAGACCCGGTGCTGTTCGATGTGATGCAGCAGTACGTGCATTACAGCGTCGAAGACGGCGGTGAGTTTTATACCCCGCCAAACGGCATCTGCCGGGGCTGCGCGCTGAGTCCGCTGATTGGCGGCAGCTTGTTACACCATGTGGACAGTTTTTTTAACGCTCAGGAGGGCGTGTGGTATGCGCGCTATATGGATGACTTTTTGTAGTTTACCCGCACCCGCTAGCAACTGCGGCGTAGCGTTAAGCGGCTGCATGAATTTTTTGACCTGGGCGGCTTTGAAACCCACCCGGACAAGACCCAACTGGGCAGGATTGCGCAGGGTTTTGACTGGTTGGGGGTATGGTTTACCCCTGCGGGGGCCGCCATAGCGCCCAGAGCGCTGGAAAACCACCGTGCACGACGCGCGCGGCTTTACGAGCAGGCTCGCCGACAGGGGCTGTCATCGACAGAGACTGAATTGCGGGTGCGAACGTACGAAGCACGGTGGACATTATGGGCACGAAGGATGCTGGGGAATAATTTCGATTGTCTGTGACATGCGGATTTATTAATCCTATCCGGTACTCACTACAGTATGGGTCCTTCTGACTGATTTTCTAATACTTTTTCTATGGGGCTTACTATGCGTCATGCCTGGACATGTATTATCTACTCCGTACTGTTGTTTTGTGGACTCGTCGTCTACGCTCGCGTAGGTATAGCGAGCATGTGGCCTGTTGTACAATCGATTGAAGTGACTGACTGTAAGCCTAATGAGCACGGTCCGTGCGGTCTTGCGAACCTCCGTGGGACTGCAGGAACAATGGAGATTGGCGATACGACTTGGTTTCCTCGGCCCGCGTGGGGGGAGGCCAACGTTGTCTTTTTTGGTATCCATTGTAATAAAGGGAATAAATCCTCTGGCTTTAGTGAGTGCCACTGGCACAAAGACACACATGGGCCCTCTGCGATGTGCACGCTGAAGTTTAGCAAAAACCCAAATTCCGGGTGGGTGCTCAAGAGTCCCTGTAACGTTCCCGCAACATGGGAATGGCGGGGCCATAGGGGGGCGGACGTCGGTGGTGAATGCGCCGTGATGGGAGTAGACGAGGGTATTGCATTACCCCAATTGTGGACTCCTTATGGCACTCTGGTCGCAGACTCTGTCGCAAACTCCGGATCTGCGCATTGTGTGAAACCAACTGACCCGACGCTTCCGTGCACCGTGGGTCCCGTGGCTGACCTGGAGCACGGCGAAGTGGAACCTTCCTCGGTGAGCGACATCTCTGTGACGACCACCGTTGATTGCGGTCAACGGCCCCTCATCGATATAGTCGGCGGGCCTGATCTCCCTTTAACCTCTGGGGTCAGCGCACACGTCCGAGCGACCATGCCGTCCCCGGGGACCCTTCGCGTCGAATCACGGTTGACCTCTGTCAGTGCGACACCAGGATTCTACAGCGGGACTAAAATACTCGTCGTATCGCCGAATTAGACCGCCCGGGGTAAAACCTCACTCAACGTGCTATCTCCGGGGACCCTGTCCGCACTCGCTTTCGCGACCAAGGCATGCGAGAAAGGTACGTGCGGTCGCGTCACTCTGGGCGTCCGCCTCTGGCGCTGCTATACGGGTCGGGCCGTTGTGGGGCACGCACGGAAACTAAGTTGGATGGTCTCATCTTGCCGCGCGTGCCACCTCCCAGGTTATCCCAACCCGGCAATAGACAGTCGCGTGCCGGCGAACACCCGTTCGTTGGGATATGACGCTTACGGCCGTCCTGCTGTAGCTGCCTGCAAACTTCCGGCTGATTATAACGGGGTTGGGCCACGCTATCCTCTAGCACGCATTGCATGGTGCAAACCGACACCTGCAACTGAATAACAACGGATGCCGTGTGGTTAAATATCAACTGTGTACGGGTCAAAATAGGCGAAACAAAAACGGGGCCAATGATGTGGGGGAGGAGGGGGAGCCAAATGACTGTATTGGCCAACATCAGGCCGCCTGAGCTACGCGTCGTTGTATTTTGCATGAGGGCGGAACTCACGGGCACTAATAGCTCGTTGATGGTTCATGCGAAGCGTGAAATTGATTTTGGTGTTATCGCTCGGATACTGTACCAAGGGTTGAACGCCGGTCATGCCTTTGGGATAAACATATAAAATCGGCGCTCAGCCTGACTGTTTCCAAACCGAGCTTAGCGCGCAGGATGTGTTAAAGAAAGGTCGTGGCTGCTAAAAGCCTGGCTGTACGCTAATTATAGTTGAGTTTTATGCTTGGCCGACACGCTCATCGTTTAAATGGCACCATTGGTAACGCCATCTAGGTTTTTTCTAAAATTTCTAGGTTTTTTATGCTATTCGAACGTATTTTTTTCTTATGTGTTTTTTTGGTTATTATTCCGCTGGCTGTCTATATCCCCAACCCCGGCGGTATTGGGCTGGCATTGCCGTTTAATCTGTTGTTCTATGGTGGCGCAGCTTTATTATTGTTCGTTTGCTGGCGGGTAACACCGCAGTGCCGGGTGGTGATAACGCCGACCTGCCGCGCAATAATAACCGCTTGCCTGCTGTTGCTGTTGCCGGTGATATTTACCCGGCCGGAATGGCAAAGTGCCGCCTTATGGCGGCTGGCTGGCTTATTTGCCGGGGCGGTGTTTTATTTCACCTGGCTGCAGGTACGTATGACGGCTCGCCAGCGCCATGCGGTGCTGTATTTGATTTTATCAGCGGCGGTGGTGCAGGTGCTGGTAGTGGTGTTGCAGCTGTTTGCGCCACAGCTTTCCCAATTCTGGGTGCCCGCCAACGGTGGGCGCGCTCTTGGCATTTTTCAGCAGCCCAACGTTACCGCCAGCTTAATCGCGACCGGAGCCACGCTGGCGTTGGCGGCGTTTGTGCTACCGGGGTTCCAGCTGCTGAATCCATGTACAGAACGCTGGCGCCGCCGTGCGCTGGCGGTGGCGCTGGTGCTGCTGCCGATGGTGCTGGTGTGGCTGCAATCTCGCACCGGCTGGCTGGCGGGTGTTTTGGTGCTGGGGCTGTTTGCCCTGTGTTTTTTCCGCCGTTATTCGCAGGCCGTCACCATGGCTTCCGTACTGGTTGTTGGTGGCGTCATCGTTGCGGCACTGGTGTTGTGGTTGGCGGGCGATATGGGCTATGCCAGCCACGCCGGCTCCAATCAGGCGCGCTACGCGATGCTGAGTTCTACGTTGGCGATGATTGCCGAGAAACCATTGCTTGGCTGGGGGTACGGCGGCTTCGAATACAGCTTTCAGCACTTTCGCCTGGCGCAAGGTTTATCTACTCAGGGCGTGGGGATTGCCCGGCACCCGCATAACGAGCTGTTGCTGTGGTGGGTTGAGGGCGGGATTGTCGCTCTGCTGGGCATGCTGCTGCTGGTGTGGGCGGGGCTGGAATTGGTTGCGCGCGCCCACTGGCGCGACAAGCGGACTTTCGCCTGCGGCAAAGCCACTTCCGGCGAAGCGTTGGCGCTGTGCATTGCTCTGCTGCCGATAGTGTTGCACTGCCAAACGGAATACCCTTTCTACCTTTCTGCGCTGCATTGGTTGGTGTTTTTGATGCTGCTGGCGATGCTCGATCGCTTGGTCAGCCCGCGTTTGGGTAAAGGTGAAAAGCTGACGCGGTGGAAATACCCGATGCTGGCACTGTCGCTGGTGGGGCTGTGGGTGATGGCGACCGGGTTTTACAGCGGGTGGGTGCTGACGCAGGCGGAACGCAGCGGGTTGCAGGAGATACGGCAGGTGGAGGCCTTGCCGGGCTGGGCCAGTTGGATACATGACGATCGCCTGCAGTTTGATCGCCAACTGGCCGGTTTGCTGGCCTTCAACCGTTCGAACGATGAGCAGCGGCTGGAAAGCTATGCGCAGTGGGCTCAAGCATATTTGAATCGCCGTATAGACAAGAACGTTTATGCGAACCTGCTGGTTATCTTGTACCGGCAGCAACAATACGTGCGTGCGGACGAATTAAGACGCGAGGCGGCGCTATTATTTCCCTTTGATAGACGTTTTGAGCGGCGCGGTTTCTAAACGGTGAAGTGTTTAATAAACACCATTCCACATTCTAGTGCTGTATTTTACTGATTAGCGTATTAATCGATATGAAAAAGATCTTTTTGCTCAGTCAATGTCAGTATATGTATCTGGCATTAAAGACTGTTTTTGAGAATAAAGCCGACTATACAATAGAGCATCTCAGTTCTGGTTATAAAGTTGATAAGGAGTGTGCCAATGCAACTATTTTGATTCATGTAACAGATGAGAATTATTCCGAGTTGTTGGTGTTAATGAGAAGTAGGCAGTTTTTCTGGTTAAGAAAAGCAATATTCATTACGCAGAGGCGTCTGGCGGCACTCATGAATTATTTATCAATGAAAACACTGAGGTTTATTGATGAGAGCGCAAGCGTTGAGGTATTTGAACGAGAAATTTTCGAGGGGAGCGGGTCGGAGTCTGATGCTGCAAAAGGTGATCTGTTATCGCAAGCTGAATATACCGTGTTGCGGTTCGCCGCATCAGGAATGAGTTTAACAGCAATCGCTTTCAGAACCCGAAAAAGTATAAAAACAATCAGCAGTCAAAAGATCAGTGGTTTGAGGAAACTGGGGTTAGAGAATACGCCTCACTCACTGCTTAATCTGTTTAATTTATTTTACTAAAAATTTAATTATGAGCGATTGCTGCATAGGCGGCATCTCGCATCATTTGATATGAGAGAGGTTACTATTATGTTAAGACATCAATGGGTGGCGCAAAAAGCGCGTGAAATGGCATTGCACTATGTTGTTCATGCCGGAGTGGTGTATTCACCGGACGTGTTTATAAAAAAAGTGCGCGAAATGGAGGGGGTGTTTAGCCGTATTTTACTCGCAGAACAGGAGGGAAAACCTAATTCTTAACGTGCGCGTGGGAGCGCTTCTCATTGGTGGATGCCTGCGGCGTTCGTCGGCAGTATTTTTCAGCGTTCAAAATCGATGTTGGAGCGCTTATAGCGTTGGGTAAAAATCATAACGGTATTTGTTACCAAACCTGCTCGGATCTGGGTTGTTAACTCTAAGGTGAACAGCGATGTGCAGTGATATGATAGCTGATAACGTGGTAATTAATTGAAATTAAAGTGTAAATTAAGGATTGTGAACAGGGTGTACAGTTTTCCCGGCAATCTTTTTTGCGACGATGCCTGGCTCGCTGCGCCGTTTGCAATCTAAAAGGTGGGTTCACCCTGTGTTTGATGTGTATATCTATAGGTATAGAGGTTATATGTGTATCTTTAAATTCATTTAAAATCATAGTTATAATGTTTTACTGTTGTTCCTATTATCGGCACCACCTCACTTTTTAACTTTCCCTTTCGTACACACCGTCACCGACTCTGCCGCAACGCTAAAGCCTATTAATCTGGTGCATGATGCAATACTTGGGCTTGTGTGCCATAAACCGCACAACACACAAACGTCGTAAACGAGAATATGCGTTGCTACGTTGGGACCTCACCGTCTTTTTCTTCTCTGAGAATAAAGGCATTGACGCGATTAATTCATTTAAACAAGTGAGGTTGTTATGTGTGAAGATTTAATTTCAAGAACGAAGTGTTTTGTCTTTAATGGTCAAAGATACAGAGTCTTTATCTCTCACCGCAGGGGGATTGGTGGTAATTTGAACCCGCTGTATCTTTTGGATGCTAACTCCCAGTTTTCGGTCGTGACGGAACGTAACAACAGAAAACGCGATGGGGATATTCTTTATATCGGCATTGGCTATCAAGACGGAGTGGATATCTTGAAGGCAAGAACCCGTGATTATACGGTTCCCTCAGGAGAGAAAGAGTTTGCGGAGGGGGGCGGAGCGGCAGCGTTTTATCAATTTATTGCCGCATGCGTTAAACCATGGATCGAAGCGCATTATCCTGTCAACGTAGACCAGCAAACGCTGGCAGGCCACTCGCACGGTGGTCATTTTGTGTTGTATACCCTGTTTAATCATCCTGATGCATTTCAAAATTATTTAGCGGCCAGCCCATCCATTTGGTGGGGCAATGGGGCGTTGATTCCTGACGGCAAGTTAACCATTGATGAGCATGTCAATCAGGTCACGCTGATGGTGGGAGAGTATGAAGAAAAACTTCATCCCCAAAGTAATGAAACAGAGAAAATGCAGATCCTTAGAATGAACGCCACGCCTAAGCTGCGAGCCAGAAATCTGGCGGAGAAGTTGATCGGTAATGAACAGCGCTGTAGCTTTGTTTTTTGCACCGGGCGGCGCCATCCCGGCGTTATTAAGGATTATGCACAGGTGGCAAACCTGATCGCTGGGCATCGTCCCCAATATGACGGGCTTTAGAATAGACATCGCGTTATTCAAGATCGATTTTATTGCTGTTAGTCCGGGCTGACGCTGCGAATCCTTTCAATGCGAGTCACGTAGATTGCCAGTGGGAAGTCACCAGGGAAAATAAAATAGTCGACAGGGATCTGGCCCCCTAAGAGGCAACACGCTTAGCGCGGCGTCAACGGCTGGCGTGATAGTCATGAATGTATGCGAATTATTTACTTTAAAAACAAAAAGATATTAAAGTATTGGGCCTTCGCCGCAGGAATATTCCTTCTCTTGCCGTACGTCTTTTGCTTGCCTTTCCCCGGTTAAACAACCGTTTAATTAATCACTGTTATAATTACCTCTGTTGAGCCTTGATGGGTGAATGTTTTCCTCCTCAAGCATTGCGATGCGGCGCTCAGTGGCGCGGCATCCGTTTTTGGACATGCCGGTGGTTCGGTGAGAAGTAAGGAGAAGTGCACTATGAGCAGAAAAGACAAGCTCGCGGCGGCCCTGCTGGCCATCTTCCTGGGTGGGCTGGGCATTCACAAGTTTTACTTAGGGATGAAGTGGTGGGGGCTGTTCTACCTGCTGTTCTGCTGGACGGGGATCCCGGCGATTGTCGGCTTTATTGAAGGCATTATTTATCTGTTCCAATCGGAAGAGAAATTCAACCAGAAATACAATCCTGGTCTGATTTAAGGCTTTTCTGGCGGCGCTTCCTGTTAAGGGAAGCGCCGTTTTTCATTCCGTTACTGTTTCTTCATCATCATCTTGCCGCGCATCTCTTTGCTCATCATTTTATTCGAGCTGGAGATGACGCAGTTATATTGCTTGCCTTGATTAATGATCATAAAGGTGCTGACCGGATCTTTAAAATTCTTGTCGATGGTGAAATAAATATATGCCTGTGGCAGCGCCGCCGGTTTAAAGGCGCCGAAGGCATATACATCTGCCAGGCCCAGTGCGGAGAGATCGACCGTCAGCTCCATCGGTTTCATGGAATCAGGCGATGGGAACATCGACTTGGCCGACATCATCATGGTGCTGCTGTTGATGGTGTAATCGGTTTTGACCTTCATGCCCATATATTTCGATTCCGGCATGGAAAGTTCTTTTTTGCAGGCGGCGTCATGCTGCGGCGCCGGGCTGCCATTTTCCATCACGGCGTGCACGTGTTCCAGCATCACCGCAGCGCTGCCGGTGGTAGGCTGCGCATCGGCCGCGTAAGCCACGCCGCTGAAGGCGGCCACAGAGGTAAGGATAATGCCTGTAACGATTTTCATTGTCGCTCTCCGGAATGCTAATAATGATATTAATTGCGGTGTGTAGCCTATTGGCTTGATAAAACGCAAAGTTACCCCGTTCCATGGAGATAAAGCCTCCTCGGAATATTGTCGATAAAATATTTCCTCGCCCGTTAAAAAGCGGACTTTTTTAATTGCTGCCAGTGTCTTTGCTTGTGTCCAACTGCATATAAATAGTATGTCTAAACATAGTCAATGTTTGGAATATGCACAAATTATTGCAGTTTTTTTCTTTGTTTGTGCTTTTTGTTTTTAGGTTGAGTGAAATATCCCATTGCGATACAGAGGGTTGTGTTTTTAACGTGAATTATTATGTGAAGCGTTATTTATGTGAGCGGTATGGTCACATAAATGATGCGGCAAGTGATTATATATTGTCAGGCTTATTATTGACGTTATTAAAGAATAACGCGGCGAGAGCCGCGTTTATCGATCGTTCAATAACGGCGGTATTTCCTGGTAAAAAAAGTCGATCAGCGCTTTTACCGCTGGCGGTACCCCGCGGCGCGAGGGATAAAGCAGTACCAGCTCGCCGTTTTGCGGATGCCACCCGCGCAGCACCTCTTGCAAATCGCCACGCGCAAGCGCCTGGCGGCAGGCGTAATAGGGAATGCCGCAGATGCCTTGCCCATCAAGGGCGGCGCGCAGGATCACCTGCAAATTATCGCTGCTTAAGCGGGGTGAGAAGGGCACGGTGACCACGGCGTTTTGCGGCCCGTAGAGCCGCCAGCTCGGTGCCCCCTGTTGTGGCGGGTAAAGCAAGCAGGGCAGGTCGCTCAGCTGTTGTGGTGTTGACGGCGCGCCGTGTCGCGCCAGCCATGCCGGGCTGGCGGCCAACAGCCATTTGGCGGTGCCGAGTCGCCGCTGGATAAGCCCTGCGGCCTCGTTGGCGATGCCAAGCCCGCGGACAGTGAAGTCCAATCCTTCCTCCAACAGATCTATCCGCCGGGCGGTGACGTGCGTTTCTACGTTCACTTTGGGAAAGCGCGCCATAAATGCCGGCAGGAGCGGAGCGATCACTTCGTCCGCCAACAGCGGCGACGCGCTGAAGCGCACGGTGCCGTTCGGTTCCGCCAGCGTGCGCAGCGCCGTCTGCTGCGCCTGATGCGCTTGCTGCATCATGGCGACGCAGTGCAGATAGACCTCGCGGCCCACCTCGGTGAGCTGAATACGCCGCGAGGTTCTTTGCAGCAACCGCAGGTTGAGTTGGCGTTCCAACTGCGCCACCTGGCGGCTCAGGCGAGAGGTCGGGATGCCCAGCGCTGTGCCAGCAGCGGTAAAACCTTTGTGCTCAACCACCTGAGTGAAAAAATACATGGCGTTGAGATCGAGTGGAAACACCTTCATCACACACTCCATCATGATCATTTTTGCAATGATAGCTTCTATTATCGCCTATTTAACCCTGATCGATGCGGTTTTATCCTGCAGGCACACCATTGTTGAAACGAGGATAAACATCATGAAAAACCTTTACCGCACTTTGGCTCTGGCCATCGCCATGGCCGGGGCGGCGCAACCGGCCTTCGCGGCGCCGGCAGCGCCACAGCCGCATACTCAGGCACAGCCGGCGTCCGGCCCTTTGCAGCTGTTGGATCGCCACAACTCGGTGCTGCTGTTGGTTGACCATCAGATCGGTCTGATCACCGGCGTGCGCGACATGGAGAGCGCAACGCTGAAACATAACGTCGTGGCGCTCGCCAAGGCGGCCCAGGTGATGGGCATTCCGGTGATCGTGACCTCGACCGGCGCCAACGGTCCTTTCGGGCCGATCATTCCGGAACTTAAGGCTGCGTTGCCGGGGGTGAACATTATCGATCGCCACAGCGTCAACGCCTGGGACGACGCGAACGTGCGCAAAGCGGTTGAGGCCACCGGCCGCAAAAAGATCGTGATCGCCGGCGTATCGCTGGAAGTGTGCGCCGGCTTCCCGGCGATCACGGCCAAAGCGGCAGGATACGACACCTATGTGGTGATCGACGCTTCCGGCACGTTCAATCAGTCCAAGCATGAGGCGGGCATGGCGCGGCTGGTACAGGCCGGGGTGATACCGACGGATTACGGCACGGTGGGCGTGGAATGGTTGGGAGATAACGGCGATGCCAAAGCCGGCGAGCTGTACGGCGCGCTGGATATGCCGGCCACGACGCTGGTGAATCAGCTGTTCCAGGCCAAAGGCAAATAGAGCCTGGAGTGATAGCGATATTTTTTTCAATCCTTCCAACCGCCTGCGCTAGAATCAGGCGGTTTTCTCTTGGAAAAGGATATCGCCATGGCCGCCTGGACCCTTTTGATCGTCGGTTGGGTGTTGATTTGGCAGGATCACCCGATTGTCGGCGTGCTGTGCATCGCGCTGTTTGCCGTGCTGCAATGGGCGAAGTATGCCGCCAAAGGCGCGCAAGACCCCGAAGAGGCGGCAGAGTGGCGCAAGACCGACTGGCGTTCGCAGCCGATTGAAATGGCGCACGCCGGTGACTGTGACCGTCAGATAGGCGGCGTGGGGGAGTTGGGCATGGGCGGCCCCAGTTTTTGGACGCTGCTGCTGCGCGACGGGGCGATGGTGCATGGCGCCTGTGCCGAGCCGCAGGACGTGGACGGCGGCAGGTTGCGCCTGATCCCGACCCGCAGCCGCGAGGGAGAGGGGCTGACGGTGTACGAGCCTGCCGCCCGGGTGATGTACGCGCTGCCTGCGCTGACCGATCGTGATCAGGGAGCCTTGGCCGCCGGTTCCGCCGAGGCGCTGGCGCGGCTGCGGGCGAAGTGTCGGCAGGTGGAGGCCACGCCGTTGCGGCAGGTGCGCGGACTGTGGGTGCCGCAGTGGATAGAGGAACCGGCGGATCGTCTGGAGATCACCTTGCCCAGCGGCCGCGCGCTGGCGGCGCGTTTGATGTTGCCGCCCGATCTGCGCTATGCAGACGATCCCGCCGCGCTGCTGCACGCACCGCCTTATGCGTTGTGGCTGGATAACCGGCCGACCGATCGCTTTGTGTGCGATCTCGAACGCGTGGCGGAATCCCCGGCGGGTGATGCCTTCAGCGTCGGCGGTTGCCAGTTCCGCGGCGAGCATATCGTGGATGGCCTGTACCACCTCTATTTCGCCGGCGAGTGGTTCTGCCTGCTTTCTTATGCGCACAAACCTGCAGGTGGGTGTGGTTCAGACACCACCTTTTTCGTTGAACGGGTCGAGCCGCAAGACGGCGGCGTGTTCGTGATTGAATGGGATGCCTACAGCGTGGGGCCCGACGGGCGTGAGCCGCGCGTGCCGGCCCCGCCGGTCTTGGTTATCGCGGTGAGCTGGCAGGAAGCGCCGCTGCAGCTGCCCACGGCCAATAACCGCGTGACCGTGCGCCTGCCCAACGCTACGGCGTAATGCAACATGGTGAGCTCGCCGGCCTGCAAGGCGCGCGTTAATGCTCACATTTTGATTCGCTTAAGGGCGTTTCTTCCTGATCTTGCCGGGAGACTCGCCAAAATAGGTTTTACACACGCGATTGAAGTGTGAAACATCGACAAAGCCTGCCCGTTTGGCGATATCTGCGATGGAGAGTTCGTCAAATTCTTCGGTATTGAGCATACGTAATGCGGAGTTGGCGCGGTAGTTGATTAACGCCTGGCCGAAACTGGTGCCTTGATTGGCCATCACGCGGTGTAATGTTCTGGTTGAAATGCCGACCTCTCGTGCAATATCCGTTGCGGTCAGAACTAAATTCATGTGTCTTTGATGCAGACTTTCCACGATTTTCTGATAATTTCTATCGCGGCTAAATTTGCGGGACAAAGCATCTTCGCTAACCAAATCGTGATAGAGCAGCGAGAGCAGCATGCCGATTTGATCCAATATCATTGGCGGTTGAAAGTCGATTGTGCTCAGATAAGGCGGAGAAATCTGTTCCAGATAGGCGGCTAATACTTTCCCCCAGCCTGAAAGTTCGCTCAGGTTTTGTTCGATCATTTTTTCGGGATTGGCGACCCAGGTGTTGAGCCATTCAGCAGGCAACGCCAGCGTGCGATTAAGGAAACCCTCCGGCAAAAGTGAAATATATTCCTTACGCGTATCGAGCAAGATTGCGCTTCCCGCAGGCACGGTGATCTCTTGGCCGTATCGATTGATAAATCGCCATGTGGCGCCGGCATACACGAGGTGGTATTCGTCGCTGGCGCTACGTAGAATATTCTTTCTGTCGCGCTGTGAGCGTTTGGCTGAACCATTAATGTCAGTAATGGAGAATTGTCCGGCCTTGAGCGTTGACAGATGGCACCAGAAGCGGGAGTGATCGTCGATGGTGGTTGTAACGCTGATCAGGCTTTGTTTCAGCAGGCGATCAAATTCACTCAGCCGCTCTTCTGCAAGCATGCCGGCAGTTGACCAGTTAAATAAGGAGGACTTGTCCTTTCGCATTGCACCGCTCTCCATTTTACGTTGTCCGTTAACGTTTATTTTTCTCACATTGCCTAAAAAATGACTGCCTGACTGGGAATGTTCCTATTGTCTTTTATTAAAGTTGCAGCCCTTTTCCTCTGTGCCGTAAGTCATCATCCTATAATGATAAGAGATAGGTTCCGTCTTAAGATGTAAATATCATAAATTATAGTTGATTGCATCGCTTGAACGGGGATTTATCAGATGATGTTTCTGATGTCATTAAATTCTCTTATGTAATACAAAGGGGATTGTTTTAAGGGGCTTAAGTAAACCGCCGTGATGATAATTATTTCAACCGGAATTTGCTTTGGATGCCACTCAATTGGCTGTGAGTGACAGGTTGCGGGGTAATTTGACAGCACATTCTTTTTCTGCCATTGGTTATTTGTGCAATGAAGTTAATTAAATGAGGAGGGAGAAGATGTCTGACGAATTTAACGGAAAGATCAGCGAGCGCGTCGTTCGAGAAATTATTATTTGGATTGATAATAACTTAGGTGAGGATTTGAGTATTGATGCCATATCCAGAAAGTCAGGTTATTCTAAATGGCATCTGCAGCGAGTGTTTAAAATGCGAGCCGGTATCAATCTGGGCGGTTATGTCAGGGAGAGAAGGGCGCTCTTTGCGTACTATGCTTTGACGGAAACAGATATACCAATAATTGATATTGCTTTTATGTTAGGCTTCAATAGTCAACAGGCATTTAGCCGAGTGATTGATAAAACATTCACGCTTTCACCCGGTGTTATTCGTCGGCTAAGCAGAAACGGCACGGTTTCTTTTCCGGCATTGATTAATAACAGCTATTGTTCAACGACCTCCATGAATCCCGCCATGCGGGTCTCTGTCATGGAGGGAATGCGTAAATTATTAATATAGTTAAATTCTAATTTTAATTGGCGTCTGGTGATTGCCCCTTTTACTTTTGATGCCTTGTCACTTTGAGCAAAAAAAATGGCACGTTTAACCCTATTAAAAAGGACGCTCTCCATTAGACTGAAAACAGTGGAATGCACATGGCGATCATGGAAAGGTAAAAATTTGATTTTTAAATACTTTTTTCAATTTTTACCGGGTTTTAAGAGCTGATAGCCCCCCTGGTTATATAAGAAAACGTTGATTTTTTTTAAGATTTTTTCACAAGACAAGCCAATTTTTTTTCAGGGGGGAGGTAAATGATTGATGGAGTGGCTCATTTAATCAGCCTTTTGTTAATATTCCGATTTTGTGCCTTCAATTTGCTTCTCTGCTGAAAGAGACTAAAATTTATTCTATGCTTTGTCATCTTTCAGCTGGTCTTGGCGCTGTAGTTCTATACCCGGTCCGTTCGGTCCATTTAAAGGAGTGAGATATGTCAAAGAAATATGTTCGCCTTGATAAAAATGATGCCGCTGTGCTATTGGTCGACCATCAAACGGGGTTGCTTTCTCTCGTTCGTGATATCGATCCCGATAAATTTAAAAATAATGTCCTGGCTGTGGCTAATTTAGCAAAGTATTTCAAGCTGCCTACGGTGTTAACAACCAGTTTTGAAGTTGGCCCGAACGGCCCGTTAGTACCGGAGCTAAAAGAGATCCATCCTGATGCTCCGTTTATTCCTCGCCCTGGGAATATCAACGCTTGGGATAATGAAGATTTTGTTAAAGCCGTCAAAGCTACCGGTAAAAAGCAATTGATTATCGCCGGGGTCGTTACGGAGGTTTGCGTCGCATTCCCTGCGCTGTCGGCGCTGGAAGAAGGCTTTGATGTATTCGTCGTGACTGATGCATCAGGCACCTTCAATGAACTTACGCGTGACTCCGCATGGGACAGAATGTCTCAGGCTGGCGCGCAGTTAATGACCTGGTTTGGCGTTGCCTGTGAATTGCACCGTGATTGGCGTAATGATATTGAAGGATTGGGCGCGCTGTTCTCAGCACATATCCCAGATTACAGAAATCTGATTACCAGCTTTAATAAAATGAGCGAGAAGTAATCTTCTAACGCTCTTTTTTGCATATATTTGGCATGATGCATGTGTTGCGTTGCATCATGCTAGTGTTTTTTCCCTTATCGCAGAGCTCTGTGATTGAGCTTAAATCGACAGGCCTTTTTTCTTTATATTCATCCATAAAAGTTTCTGGGCATAGGATGGGAAATTATGAATAACAAATTCAGTGTGATGTTCAACGCGATTGCCATATCTCTGATGACCTGCGGTATGGCCTATGCGGCGGATGCTTCTCACTCGCCGAAAGGGGAACAAGCGGTTGTTCAAACGGCAGAACCTTTCAAGGCCCATGTTTTAATTAATGGGCTTGATGCGCCCTGGGACATGATTTGGGGGCCGGATGGCGACCTCTGGGTGACGGAGCGCAAGGCTGCGTCAATCGTTCGTATCAACCCGCAAACGGGTGAAAAGCAGGTGGCGATCAAGATTGACGGCGTGCATGTCGGGCCGCAGCATGAAGGGGTATTGGGGCTGGCGCTGTCCCCGAACTTCATGAAGCCGGGAGGGGATAACTATGTCTACGCCTCCTATACCTATATGAATGGCAATGACGAGCACGCAAAAATCGTCCGTTTCGAGTATGACGAGAAAACCAAAAAACTGGGGAATGAGAAAGAAATTCTGGCGGGTTTCCCGGCAGGCAACGATCATAACGGCGGGCGCCTGCGTTTTGGGCCTGACGGCAAGTTGTATTACACGATCGGCGAGCAGGGCCACAACCAGGGTGCCAATTTCTGCAAGAAAATTGACGCTCAGCGAATCCCGACCGAAGCCGAGCTGGCTAAAAAAGATTATTCCTCTTACGCCGGTAAAGTCATTCGCTTAAATGTCGACGGCACTGTTCCAAGTGATAATCCGGTGATTCACGGGATAAAAAGCCATCTTTTCACCTACGGTCACCGTAATCCGCAAGGTCTCGTTTTCGTCGGCAATACGCTGTACGCCACAGAACAAGGGCCTTCATCCGACGATGAGTTGAATATCCTCGAAGCCGGCGGCAACTATGGCTGGCCTCATGTCGCAGGCTATCGCGACGATCAAGCATATGTTTACGCGAACTACTCCGAGGCTAAAAATTGCCCGTCTCTGCAATGGGATCCGAACCATATCCCGGCGGGCGTACCGATCCAGAAAGAGACCGAATGGAGCGCACCTGATTTCAAAGCGCCGTTGAAAACCTTCTTTACCGTAAGAGAAGGGTTTACTTATAACAACGCCAGTTGTCAGGGCGATTCATCCTATATGTGTTGGCCGACAATCGCGCCTTCCAGCATTGCGTATTATCCTGAGAATGGCGTGATAAAAGCTTGGCGCAACTCGGTTATTATCACTTCCATGAAAATGGGGGCATTGTACCGAGTGCCGTTAAATGCGGATAAGAAGGATGTGCAGGGGGATGTGATTAAATATTTCCACACCGCGAATCGTTACCGTACGGTGTTGGTGAGCCCTGATACGCGGAAAATCTATGTAGCGACAGATAATTTTGGCAACGTTATGGATGAAACCAACCATCCTACGCACGATCACAGCAACCCCGGTTCGATTCTGGTCTTTGAATATACCGGGCAGTAGTAGTGAATAAGGGAGATATCTGATGATATCTCCCTGACTTGAGCCGGAATAGAACGGATTTTTTGGCTTAGCTGCCGTTACTTTACATAAAGAGGGTAAACATCATGCTGTTATGGCAAAAACCTGAGTTTGTTGACCTGCGTCTGGGGCTGGAAGTGACGCTGTACATTTCCAACCGTTAATCGCCCGTCTGCCCGCCTTTCGCGCGGGCATTTCTTTCCTTCTTTTTCTGGTTCAGACATGCAGATAAAAGTTCTCGGCTCGGCGGCGGGCGGCGGCTTTCCCCAGTGGAATTGCAACTGCGACAACTGCCGCGGCGTTCGCGACCACAGCATCAACGCCACGCGCCGCACGCAGTCTTCCATCGCCGTCAGCGATGACGGTAAAAACTGGGTACTGTGCAACGTTTCACCGGACATTTGCCATCAGCTGCTGGTCTCGCCCGAATTGAACAATCCCGACGTGCTGCGCGGCACCGGCATCGGCGCGATCGTGCTGACCGACAGCCAGATCGATCACTGCGCGGGCTTGCTCAATCTGCGTGAGGGCTGCCCGCATCAGGTTTGGTGCACCCCTGAAGTGCATGACGATCTCAGCACCGGCTTCCCGGTGTTTCCCATGCTCTCCCACTGGAACGGCGGGTTGATTCACCACCCGGTAACGCCCGGTGAACCTTTTCACACGGCGGTCTGCCCGAACGTACGCTTTACCGCCATTCCATTGCTCAGCAACGCGCCGCCCTATTCGCCGTACCGCGATCGCCCGCTGCCGGGCCACAATGTGGCGCTGTTCATCGAAGATATCGCGCGCGGGGTCGGCCTGCTGTATGCGCCGGGCCTCGGTGAACCGGACGAAGCACTGATGCCCTGGCTGCGCCGGGCGGATTGCCTGCTGATCGACGGCACGCTGTGGCGCGACAATGAGCTGGCCAACGCCGGCGTGGGGCGCAACACCGGCAAGGACATGGGGCACCTGGCGCTGGCGGAAGAGCACGGGCTGGCGGCCCTGCTCAGCACCTTGCCCGCCAAACGTAAGATCCTGATCCACATTAACAATACCAACCCGATCCTCAATGAAGACTCGGCAGAGCGGCAAAGTCTGACCGCCGCCGGCATCGAAGTGAGCTGGGACGGCATGAACATCGAACTGTAGGGAATCGCCATGACGCACCCACGCCCCCTGACGCCGCAGGAATTTGAAGCGGCGCTGCGCGCCAAAGGCGCTTATTACCACATCCACCACCCGTATCACATCGCAATGCACAACGGCGAAGCGACGCGTGAGCAGATCCAGGGCTGGGTGGCCAACCGCTTCTACTACCAGACCAGCATTCCGATCAAGGATGCGGCGATCATGGCCAACTGTCCGCAGCCGGAAACCCGCCGTAAATGGGTGCAGCGCATCCTGGATCACGACGGCTACGGCGGCAGCGAAGGCGGCATCGAGGCCTGGCTGCGCCTCGGCGAGGCCGTCGGGTTGCAGCGCGACACCCTGCTTTCTGAACAGCTGGTGCTGCCCGGCGTGCGCTTTGCGGTGGACGCCTACGTCAACTTCGCGCGCCGCGCCTGCTGGCAGGAAGCCGCCTGCAGCTCGCTGACCGAACTGTTCGCGCCGCAGATCCACCAGTCGCGCCTCGACAGCTGGCCGCAACACTACCCGTGGATCGACGCCGCCGGTTACGACTATTTCCGCAGCCGCCTCGGCCAGGCCAACCGCGACGTGGAACACGGCCTGGCGCTGGCGCTGGACTATTGCGACACCGTAGAAAAGCAGCAGCGCATGCTGGAGATCCTGCAGTTCAAGCTGGACATTCTGTGGAGCATGCTGGACGCCATGAGCATGGCCTATACCCTGAACCGCCCGCCTTATCACAGCGTGACCACCGCGCGGGTATGGCACAATCAGAGGCTGGTGTAATGACGCTGAATCCTGAACACACCCCCGTCTTCCGCCGCGGCTACCGCCTGCAATGGGAGCCGGTGCAAAACAGCCACGTGATCCTCTACCCGGAAGGCATGGCCAAACTGAACGACAGCGCCGCCGCCAT
>NZ_JBJNOO010000015.1:0-25716 GCF_052166595.1 Serratia sp. CY81684
GAACATGGTTGTAACCCTGATTCACCCAATCGCGATGGACGACGGTCTGCGTTTCGCAATCCGTGAAGGCGGCCGTACTGTAGGCGCTGGTGTTGTTGCTAAAGTTATCGCTTAATCGCGAATAATTTTTCGACACAAAAAAGGGCACTTCGGTGCCCTTTTTTTATGCAATTTGTATAAATCTTAATTGAAATAAAAACCATTCCTATTTAGACTCAATGCATTGGTTAAGAAGTGAGTCTCTCTATGTATGTATGTCTGTGTAATGCGGTGACTGACAAAGCGATCCGTAATGCGGTGCGTCAGCACAACCCCCATACCATGAAGCAGCTGCGTGAACTTGTGCCGATTGGTACCGATTGTGGAAAGTGCATTCGTCAGGCAAGACAGATTATGGTGGAGGAACGCGGAACTATCATCCCAATGCATGAAGTTGCCTAACAAAGGGTAAGGTTATTTTTGACTCTTGGCTTACAGGTTCTACACTTTTAGAACTGGCCAGGAGGAGTTACCTATGAAAGGCGATAAAAAGATCATTGCTCACCTCAACAAGCTGCTCGGCAACGAGCTGGTTGCCATCAATCAATATTTCCTGCACGCCCGCATGTTCAAGAATTGGGGTTTAATGCGCCTCAACGATAAGGAATACCACGAGTCGATCGACGAAATGAAACATGCCGATCGCTACATTGAACGCATCCTGTTCCTGGAAGGAATACCTAATCTGCAGGACCTCGGCAAGCTGAACATCGGCGAAGACATTGAAGAGATGCTGCGTTCCGATCTGGCGCTGGAATTGGCGGGCGCCAAGAACCTGCGCGAAGGTATCGCCTACGCCGACTCGATTCACGATTATGTCAGCCGTGATTTGATGATCGACATTCTGGCCGATGAAGAAGAGCATATCGACTGGCTGGAAACTGAGCTGGATCTGATCGCTCGTCTCGGCATTCAAAACTATGCCCAGGCCCAGATTTTAGAGCGCAAAGAGTAAGCCTGCCTTCCGTTCGTCATCGCCTCTCCTGCCGGCGACCGTTTTTACGGCGGGGCAGGGGAGCTGCCCGCTAAGCATAATTCATACCTTGATCGCCACCTTCATCCCGTGATCGTCGCTGAAGGCGCAAAAATGACGATTTCCTGAGCATATTTCCAACTGCGGCTTGCTTCCTGGGCCATTTTGCGTATAATGCGCGGGCTTACCTAATCTTGGTAAGCCTGATTTTAGCGAATCAGTCGATTGGCAGGCCTTTTTTGCCTTTCGAACAATACTCCCGATATGGGGGTTATATGTTGACGATTACACTCCCCCATCAATCGAAATGGGTGTGAGGAGTAATTATTTACGTTTATAAATAATTGGAGCTCTGGTCTCATGCAGAACCAAAGAATCCGTATCCGCCTGAAAGCGTTTGATCATCGTCTGATCGATCAATCAACCGCGGAAATCGTCGAGACTGCAAAGCGCACTGGTGCGCAAGTCCGTGGTCCGATCCCGCTGCCAACTCGCAAAGAGCGCTTTACCGTTCTGATCTCTCCGCACGTCAACAAAGACGCGCGCGATCAGTACGAGATTCGCACTCACAAGCGTCTGGTTGACATCGTTGAGCCAACCGAGAAAACCGTTGATGCTCTGATGCGTCTGGATCTGGCTGCCGGTGTAGACGTGCAGATCAGCCTGGGTTAATCAGGTCATTGAGCGATTGAGAGGTTGAAACAATGATTGGTTTAGTCGGTAAAAAAGTGGGTATGACCCGTATCTTCACTGAAGATGGCGTTTCTATCCCAGTAACCGTAATTGAAATTGAAGCGAACCGCGTGACTCAGGTTAAAAGCCTGGACACCGACGGTTACCGTGCCGTTCAGGTTACCACTGGTAGCAAAAAAGCTAACCGTGTAACCAAGCCGGAAGCGGGCCATTTCGCTAAAGCTGGCGTTGAAGCTGGCCGTGGTCTGTGGGAATTCCGCCTGGAAGAAGGTCAAGAATTCGCTGCAGGTCAGGAAATTAGCGTAGAAATCTTCGCTGACGTTAAAAAAGTCGATGTTACCGGTACTTCTAAAGGTAAAGGTTTTGCTGGCACTGTTAAGCGCTGGAACTTCCGTACCCAAGACGCTACCCACGGTAACTCCTTGTCTCACCGCGTTCCGGGTTCTATCGGTCAGAACCAGACTCCGGGCAAAGTGTTCAAAGGCAAGAAAATGGCTGGCCACCTGGGTGATGAGCGCGTAACCGTTCAAAGCCTGGACGTAGTACGTGTTGACGCTGAGCGCAACCTGCTGCTGGTTAAGGGTGCTGTACCGGGCGCAACCGGTGGCAACCTGATCGTTAAACCAGCTGTGAAGGCGTAAGGGGATAGCAATGGAATTAGTATTGAAAGACGCGCAAAGCGCGCTGACTGTTTCCGAAACTACCTTCGGTCGTGATTTCAACGAAGCGCTGGTACACCAGGTTGTTGTTGCTTATGCAGCAGGTGCCCGTCAAGGTACTCGTGCTCAGAAGACCCGTGCTGAAGTAACTGGTTCCGGCAAAAAGCCATGGCGTCAGAAAGGCACCGGCCGTGCGCGTTCAGGTTCTGTAAAGAGCCCGATCTGGCGTTCAGGCGGCGTGACCTTTGCTGCTAAGCCACAGGACCACAGTCAGAAAGTAAACAAAAAGATGTACCGCGGCGCGCTGAAAAGCATCCTGTCCGAACTGGTACGTCAAGATCGTCTGATCGTTGTCGAGAAGTTCTCTGTAGAAGCGCCTAAAACTAAGCTGCTGGCACAGAAACTGAAAGATATGGCTCTGGAAGACGTGCTGATCGTGACCGGTGAACTGGATGAGAATCTGTTCCTGGCAGCTCGCAACCTGTACAAGGTTGACGTGCGCGATGTAGCAGGTATCGATCCGGTTAGCCTGATCGCCTTCGACAAAGTGGTTATGACTGCTGATGCTGTGAAGCAAGTTGAGGAGATGCTGGCATGATCCGTGAAGAACGTTTGCTGAAAGTGCTGCGTGCACCGCACGTATCTGAAAAAGCATCCGCTGCGATGGAAAAAAGCAACACCATCGTTCTCAAAGTTGCCAAAGACGCGACCAAAGCAGAAATCAAAGCTGCAGTGCAGAAACTGTTTGAAGTCGAAGTCGAAGACGTGAACACCCTGGTAGTTAAAGGGAAAGTGAAACGTCACGGTCAGCGTGTTGGTCGTCGTAGCGACTGGAAAAAAGCTTACGTCACCCTGAAAGAAGGCCAGAATCTGGACTTCATCGGCGGCGCAGAGTAAGTCGGAGGAGTAAGAACAATGGCAATTGTTAAATGTAAACCTACATCTCCGGGTCGTCGCCACGTTGTTAAAGTGGTTAACCCTGAGCTGCACAAGGGTAAACCTTATGCCCCGCTGCTGGAAAAACTGAGCAAAAGCGGTGGTCGTAACAACAATGGCCGTATCACCACCCGTCATATCGGTGGTGGCCACAAGCAACACTATCGTCTGGTTGACTTCAAGCGCAACAAAGACGGTATCCCTGCTGTGGTTGAGCGTCTGGAGTACGATCCGAACCGTTCCGCGAACATCGCGCTGGTTCTGTACAAAGACGGCGAACGCCGTTACATCCTGGCGCCGAAAGGCCTGAAAGCTGGTGACCAGATTCAATCTGGCGTTGATGCTGCAATCAAAGCGGGTAACACCCTGCCGATGCGCAACATTCCAGTTGGTTCAACGGTTCACAACGTAGAAATGAAACCAGGTAAAGGCGGCCAGATGGCTCGCTCCGCTGGCGCCTACGTTCAGATCGTTGCTCGTGATGGTTCCTACGTAACTCTGCGTCTGCGCTCCGGCGAAATGCGTAAAGTTCCAGCTGATTGCCGCGCCACCCTGGGTGAAGTCGGTAACGCTGAACACATGCTTCGCGTTCTGGGTAAAGCAGGTGCTGCACGTTGGCGTGGTGTTCGTCCTACCGTTCGCGGTACGGCGATGAACCCGGTAGATCACCCGCACGGTGGTGGTGAAGGTCGTAACTTTGGTAAGCACCCGGTAACTCCGTGGGGCGTTCAGACCAAAGGTAAGAAGACCCGTAGCAACAAGCGTACTGATAAGTTCATCGTACGTCGCCGTAGCAAAAAATAATTAGAGGATAAGCCATGCCACGTTCTCTCAAGAAAGGTCCTTTTATTGACCTGCACTTGCTGAAGAAGGTAGAGAAAGCGGTGGAAAGCGGTGACAAGAAGCCTTTGCGCACTTGGTCCCGTCGTTCAACGATCTTTCCTAACATGATCGGTTTGACCATCGCTGTCCATAATGGTCGTCAGCACGTACCAGTGTTCGTTTCCGATGAAATGGTCGGTCACAAACTGGGTGAATTCGCGCCGACTCGTACTTATCGCGGCCATGCGGCTGATAAAAAAGCTAAAAAGCGCTAAGGTAGGAGGAAGAGATGGAAACTATCGCTAAACATCGCCACGCTCGTTCTTCTGCTCAGAAGGTTCGCCTTGTTGCTGACCTGATTCGCGGTAAGAAAGTGTCGCAAGCTCTGGAAACTCTGACCTACACCAACAAGAAAGCTGCTGGTCTGGTTAAGAAAGTGCTGGAGTCTGCCATTGCTAACGCAGAACACAACGATGGCGCTGACATCGATGATCTGAAAGTTACGAAAATCTTCGTAGACGAAGGCCCAAGCATGAAGCGCATTATGCCGCGTGCAAAAGGTCGTGCAGATCGCATCCTGAAGCGCACCAGCCACATTACTGTGGTTGTGTCCGATCGCTGAGACTCTGGAGACTAGCAATGGGTCAGAAAGTACATCCTAATGGTATTCGCCTGGGTATTGTCAAACCTTGGAACTCTACTTGGTATGCGAATACCAAAGAATTCGCTGACAACCTGGACAGCGACTTTAAAGTTCGTCAATTCCTGACTAAGGAACTGTCGAAAGCTTCCGTTTCTCGCATCGTTATCGAGCGTCCTGCGAAGAGCATCCGTGTGACCATTCACACTGCTCGCCCAGGCATCGTTATCGGCAAGAAAGGTGAAGACGTCGAAAAACTGCGCAAGGTCGTAGCGGACATCGCTGGCGTTCCTGCACAGATCAACATCGCCGAAGTCCGTAAACCGGAACTCGACGCTAAATTGGTTGCTGACAGCATCACTTCTCAGCTGGAACGTCGCGTTATGTTCCGTCGTGCTATGAAGCGTGCTGTACAGAACGCAATGCGTCTTGGCGCTAAAGGTATCAAAGTTGAAGTAAGCGGCCGTCTTGGCGGCGCTGAAATCGCACGTACCGAATGGTACCGCGAAGGTCGTGTTCCATTGCACACTCTGCGTGCGGACATCGACTACAACACATCTGAAGCGCACACCACTTATGGTGTAATCGGCGTTAAGGTATGGATCTTCAAAGGTGAGATCCTGGGTGGTATGGCTGCAGTTGAACAACCGGAACCGGCTGCTCAACCTAAAAAGCAGCAGCGTAAAGGCCGCAAGTAAGGAGAGTCGCTGATGTTACAACCAAAGCGTACAAAATTCCGTAAGGTGCACAAGGGCCGCAACCGTGGTCTGGCGCAAGGTACGGATGTTAGCTTCGGCACTTTCGGTCTGAAAGCTGTTGGCCGTGGCCGTCTGACTGCTCGTCAAATCGAAGCAGCTCGTCGTGCAATGACTCGTGCAGTTAAGCGTCAAGGCAAGATCTGGATCCGTGTATTCCCGGACAAACCGATCACCGAGAAGCCGCTGGAAGTGCGTATGGGTAAAGGTAAGGGTAACGTGGAGTATTGGGTTGCCCTGATCCAGCCTGGTAAGGTCCTGTACGAAATGGACGGCGTGCCAGAAGAGGTTGCCCGCGAGGCATTCAAACTGGCAGCAGCGAAACTGCCGATCAAAACCACCTTTGTAACTAAGACGGTGATGTAATGAAAGCACAAGAGCTGCGTGAAAAAAGCGTTGAAGAGCTGAATGCCGAGCTGCTCAACCTGCTGCGTGAGCAATTCAACTTGCGCATGCAGGCGGCCAGTGGCCAGCTGCAACAAACTCACCTGTTGAAACAAGTGCGTCGTGACGTCGCACGCGTTAAGACTTTACTGACTCAAAAGGCGGGTGTGTAAATGACTGAAGTTATCCGTACCCTGCAGGGTCGTGTTGTTAGCGATAAAATGGAGAAATCCATCGTTGTTGCTATCGAGCGTACTGTGAAGCACCCAATCTACGGGAAATTCATCAAACGTACGACCAAGCTGCACGTACATGACGAGAACAACGAATGTGGTACCGGCGACGTGGTGGAAATCCGCGAATGCCGCCCACTGTCCAAGACCAAGTCCTGGACGTTGGTTCGCGTTGTAGAGAAAGCGATTCTGTAATAGAGTAGCTGGCTCTCACTTAATAAACGGCTCAGAAAATGAGCCGTTTATTTTTTCTACCCATACCAAGTAAGCGGTGTTATAATGCTGCGCCCTCGGTTATGGGGCTTTTCAACGGCCTAATTTTTACTTGGGTCTTTAAAGTAGTAGTTGACATTAGCGGAGCACTAAAATGATCCAAGAACAGACTATGCTGAACGTCGCCGACAACTCCGGTGCACGTCGCGTAATGTGTATCAAGGTTCTAGGTGGCTCGCACCGTCGCTACGCAGGCGTCGGCGACATCATCAAAATTACCATCAAGGAAGCAATTCCTCGCGGTAAGGTGAAGAAAGGCGATGTTCTGAAGGCGGTAGTGGTGCGCACCAAGAAGGGTGTACGTCGCCCGGACGGTTCTGTCATTCGCTTCGATGGCAATGCATGCGTTATTTTGAACAATAACAGCGAGCAGCCAATCGGTACGCGTATTTTTGGGCCGGTAACTCGTGAACTGCGTAATGAGAAGTTCATGAAAATTATCTCTCTGGCACCAGAAGTACTCTAAGGAGCGAACATGGCAGCGAAGATCCGTCGTGATGACGAAGTTATCGTGATTACCGGGAAAGACAAAGGTAAGCGCGGTAAAGTAAAAAATGTCCTGTCTGCTGGCAAGGTCATTGTTGAAGGCATCAACCTGGTTAAGAAACACCAGAAGCCGGTTCCGGCTCTGAACCAACCAGGCGGCATTGTTGAGAAAGAAGCTGCAATTCAGGTTTCTAACATTGCTATCTTCAACGCGGCTACCGGCAAGGCTGACCGTGTAGGCTTTAGATTCGAAGACGGCAAAAAAGTCCGTTTCTTCAAGTCTAACAGCGAAACTATCAAGTAATTTGGAGTAATACGATGGCGAAACTGCATGATTACTACAAAGACGAGGTAGTCAAACAACTGATGTCTCAGTTTGATTACAACTCTGTCATGCAAGTCCCTCGGGTCGAGAAGATCACCCTGAACATGGGTGTTGGTGAAGCGATTGCTGACAAGAAACTGCTGGATAACGCCGCAGCGGACCTGGCAGCCATCTCCGGTCAAAAACCGTTGATCACCAAAGCCCGCAAATCTGTTGCAGGCTTCAAAATCCGTCAGGGCTATCCGATCGGCTGTAAAGTAACTCTGCGTGGCGAACGCATGTGGGAGTTCTTTGAGCGTCTGATCTCCATTGCTGTTCCACGTATCCGTGACTTCCGTGGCCTGTCCGCCAAGTCATTCGATGGCCGTGGCAACTACAGCATGGGCGTGCGTGAGCAAATCATCTTCCCAGAAATCGACTACGACAAAGTCGATCGCGTTCGTGGTTTGGATATTACCATTACCACTACTGCGAAATCTGATGATGAAGGCCGCGCGCTGCTGGCTGCTTTTAACTTCCCGTTCCGCAAGTAAGGCAGGGTTACTGATGGCTAAGCAATCAATGAAAGCACGCGAAGTCAAGCGCGTGAAATTAGCTGACAAGTTCTTTGCAAAACGCGCTGAACTGAAAGCTATTATCTCTGATGTGAACGCATCCGATGAAGATCGTTGGAATGCCGTTCTCAAGCTGCAAACTCTGCCGCGTGATTCCAGCCCGTCTCGTCAGCGTAAACGCTGCCGCCAAACTGGCCGTCCACATGGTTATGTGGGCAAATTCGGGTTGAGCCGTATTAAGCTTCGTGAAGCCGCTATGCGCGGTGAAGTACCAGGCTTGAAAAAGGCTAGCTGGTAATTACCAATTGAATCACGGGAGTAAAGACAGATGAGCATGCAAGATCCGATCGCGGATATGCTGACCCGTATCCGTAACGGTCAAGCCGCGAACAAAGTTGCGGTCACCATGCCTTCCTCCAAGCTGAAAGTGGCAATTGCCAACGTGCTGAAGGAAGAAGGTTTTATTGAAGATTTCAAAATCGAAGGCGACGCCAAGCCTGTTCTGGAACTGGTACTGAAGTACTTCCAGGGCAAAGCTGTGGTAGAAAGCATTCAACGTATCAGCCGTCCAGGTCTGCGCATCTACAAGAAAAAAGATGAGCTGCCAAAAGTTATGGCCGGTTTGGGTATCGCTGTTGTTTCTACCTCTAAAGGTGTTATGACCGATCGTGCAGCTCGCCAGGCTGGTCTTGGTGGCGAGATTATCTGCTACGTAGCTTAATTCGGGAGGAAAGAATGTCTCGTGTTGCAAAAGCACCCGTCGTCATTCCTGCCGGCGTAGAGGTAAAACTCAACGGTCAGGTTATTTCGATTAAGGGTAAAAACGGCGAGTTGACTCGTACTATCCACGACGCCGTTGAAGTGAAGCAAGAAGCTAACGCACTGACTTTCGCTCCGCGCGAAGGTTTTGCTAACGCATGGGCCCAAGCGGGTACCACGCGCGCTCTGCTGAACGCAATGGTTGTTGGTGTTACCGAAGGCTTCACCAAGAAGCTTCAACTGGTAGGTGTTGGTTATCGTGCTGCCGTTAAAGGCAACGTGGTGAATTTGGCCCTGGGCTTCTCTCACCCTATCGATCACCAGCTGCCGGCAGGTATCACTGCTGAATGCCCAAGCCAAACTGAAATCGTGCTGAAAGGCGCTGATAAGCAGGTAATTGGCCAGGTAGCAGCAGATCTGCGCGCTTACCGTCGTCCTGAGCCTTACAAAGGCAAGGGTGTTCGTTACGCCGACGAAGTCGTGCGTACCAAAGAGGCTAAGAAGAAGTAAGGTAACACTATGGATAAGAAATCTGCTCGTATCCGTCGTGCGACCCGCGCACGCCGCAAGCTCCAAGAGCTGGGTGCAACCCGCCTGGTGGTACATCGTACCCCGCGTCACATTTACGCACAGGTGATTGCTCCAAACGGTTCTGAAGTACTGGTAGCCGCTTCTACTTTAGAAAAAGCTATCGCGGAGCAACTGAAGTATTCCGGTAACAAAGACGCAGCAGCAGCCGTAGGTAAAGCTCTGGCTGAGCGCGCGTTGGAAAAAGGGATTGCGAAAGTATCCTTTGACCGTTCCGGTTTCCAATATCATGGTCGAGTCCAGGCACTGGCAGATGCTGCCCGTGAAGCTGGCCTTCAGTTCTAAGGAAGAGGTTTAAGATGGCTCACATCGAAAAACAAGCTGGCGAACTGCAGGAAAAGCTGATCGCGGTAAACCGCGTATCTAAAACCGTAAAAGGTGGCCGTATTTTCAGCTTTACCGCACTGACTGTAGTTGGTGATGGTAACGGTCGCGTTGGTTTTGGCTACGGCAAAGCACGCGAAGTTCCAGCAGCGATCCAGAAAGCGATGGAAAAAGCCCGTCGCAACATGATGAACGTCGCGCTGAACAGCGGCACCCTGCAGCACCCTGTTAAGGGCGCTCACACGGGTTCTCGCGTGTTCATGCAGCCTGCTCATGAAGGTACCGGTATCATCGCGGGCGGTGCAATGCGCGCCGTTCTCGAAGTTGCTGGGGTGCACAACGTATTGGCTAAAGCTTATGGTTCCACCAACCCGATCAACGTGGTTCGTGCAACTATCGACGCTCTGGCGAATATGAAGTCTCCTGAAATGGTCGCTGCTAAGCGTGGTAAATCCGTTGCCGACATTCTGGGGTAATTGACCATGGCTAAGACTATTAAAGTTACACAAACTCGCAGCTCAATTGGCCGTCTGCCGAAGCATAAAGCTACTCTGCTCGGTCTGGGTCTGCGTCGTATTGGTCACACCGTAGAGCGCGAGGATACTCCTGCTGTTCGCGGTATGGTCAACCTGGTTTCCTACATGGTTAAAGTTGAGGAGTAACAGATGCGTTTAAATACTCTGTCTCCGGCTGAAGGTGCCAAGCATGCGCCTAAGCGTGTAGGTCGTGGTATTGGTTCTGGCCTGGGTAAAACCGGCGGCCGTGGTCACAAAGGTCAGAAGTCTCGTTCTGGCGGTGGCGTACGTCGTGGTTTCGAAGGTGGTCAGATGCCTCTGTACCGTCGTCTGCCGAAATTCGGCTTCACTTCACGCAAAGCGATGATCACGGCAGAAGTTCGTCTGTCTGAACTGGCTCTGGTTGAAGGCGATGTTATCGACCTGAACGCGCTGAAAGCCGCTAACGTAGTTGGTGTCCAGATCGAATTCGCGAAAGTTGTACTTTCTGGCGAAGTCGCTCGTCCGGTAACCCTGCGTGGTCTGCGTGTCACCAAAGGCGCTCGTGCTGCTATCGAGGCTGCTGGCGGTAAAATTGAGGAATAAGTAGCAGATGGCTAAGCAACCAGGATTAGATTTTCAAAGTGCTAAAGGCGGGCTCGGCGAGCTGAAGCGCAGACTTTTGTTTGTCATCGGCGCGCTGATTGTCTTCCGCATCGGCTCTTTCATTCCGATTCCTGGTATCGATGCCACTGTGCTTGCCAAATTGCTTGAGCAGCAGAGAGGCACTATCATTGAAATGTTTAACATGTTCTCTGGTGGTGCCCTCAGCCGTGCTTCTATTTTTGCTCTGGGGATCATGCCGTATATCTCGGCGTCGATCATTATCCAGCTGCTGACGGTGGTTCATCCAGCGTTGGCGGAAATCAAGAAAGAAGGGGAGGCTGGCCGTCGCAAGATTAGCCAGTACACCCGCTACGGTACGCTGGTATTGGCCATATTCCAGTCGATCGGTATTGCTACCGGTCTGCCGAATATGCCTGGTATGCAGGGCCTGGTGTTAAACCCAGGCTTTGCATTCTACTTTACTGCGGTTGTGAGCCTGGTAACCGGGACAATGTTCCTGATGTGGCTGGGTGAGCAGATTACTGAGCGCGGTATCGGCAACGGTATCTCGATCATTATCTTCGCGGGTATTGTAGCGGGTCTCCCGCCGGCAGTGGCCCATACTATTGAGCAAGCGCGGCAAGGCGACCTGCACTTCCTCCTGCTGCTGTTGGTTGCAGTATTGGTGTTTGCAGTAACCTTCTTCGTTGTTTTCATCGAGCGTGGTCAACGTCGTATCGTCGTTAACTATGCGAAGCGTCAACAAGGTCGTCGTGTTTATGCAGCACAGAGTACACACTTACCGTTGAAAGTGAACATGGCGGGTGTTATCCCGGCGATTTTCGCTTCCAGCATTATTCTGTTCCCGGCCACGATTGCATCATGGTTTGGGGGCGGTACCGGTTGGAACTGGCTGACTACGATTTCGCTGTATTTGCAGCCAGGGCAACCGCTTTATGTGTTACTCTATGCGTCTGCAATCATCTTCTTCTGTTTCTTCTACACGGCGTTGGTTTTCAACCCGCGTGAGACAGCAGATAACCTGAAGAAGTCCGGTGCCTTCGTACCAGGAATTCGTCCGGGAGAGCAAACGGCGAAGTATATCGATAAAGTAATGACGCGTTTAACCCTGGTGGGCGCGATGTACATTACTTTCATCTGCCTGATCCCGGAGTTCATGCGTGATGCAATGAAAGTACCATTCTACTTTGGTGGTACCTCGCTACTGATCGTGGTTGTCGTCATCATGGACTTTATGGCTCAAGTGCAAACTCTGATGATGTCAAGTCAGTACGAGTCTGCATTGAAGAAAGCAAATCTGAAAGGCTATAACCGCTAGTCAGATTCGTTTGAGAAGTTACGGAGAGTAAAAATGAAAGTTCGTGCTTCCGTCAAGAAATTATGTCGTAACTGCAAAATCGTTAAGCGTAACGGTGTCGTTCGTGTGATTTGCAGCGCCGAGCCGAAGCATAAACAGCGTCAAGGCTGATTATCTCGCATATTTTTCTTGCAAAGTTGGGTTGAGCTGGCTAGATTAGCCAGCCAATCTTTTGTATGTCGCACTGCAACATTATTTGAGTATCCTGAAAACGGGCTTTTCAGAATGGTGTTGCTGTATAAAATAGTAGGAGTGCATAGTGGCCCGTATAGCAGGCATTAACATTCCTGATCATAAACATACCGTTATCGCCTTAACGTCGATCTTCGGTATCGGTAAAACCCGTTCACAGGCTATCTGTGCATCTACGGGTATTGCTGAAAATGTTAAGATCAGTGAGCTGTCTGAAGAGCAAATCGAAAAGCTTCGTGATGCAGTTGCCAAATACACCGTTGAGGGTGATTTGCGTCGTGAAATTACCCTGAGCATCAAGCGTCTTATGGACCTTGGTTGCTATCGTGGTTTGCGTCATCGTCGTGGTCTGCCGGTACGCGGTCAGCGCACCAAGACCAACGCTCGTACCCGTAAGGGTCCGCGCAAGCCGATCAAGAAATAATCGGGGTTATTGAATAATGGCAAAGGCACCTGTTCGTACACGTAAGCGTGTAAGAAAGCAAGTCTCTGACGGCGTGGCTCATATCCATGCTTCTTTCAACAACACCATCGTTACCATCACTGATCGTCAGGGTAATGCTTTGGGTTGGGCAACAGCCGGTGGTTCCGGTTTCCGTGGTTCTCGTAAGTCCACTCCGTTCGCAGCACAGGTTGCAGCAGAACGTTGTGCTGACGCAGTGAAAGAATACGGTATCAAGAACCTGGAAGTTATGGTTAAAGGACCTGGTCCTGGTCGTGAGTCTACTATCCGCGCTCTGAACGCGGCTGGTTTCCGCATCACTAACATTACTGATGTGACTCCGATCCCTCATAACGGTTGTCGTCCGCCGAAAAAGCGCCGCGTGTAACGCAGCTTTTAGGATTGTTGGAGAAAGAAAATGGCAAGATATTTGGGTCCTAAGCTCAAGCTGAGCCGTCGTGAGGGCACAGACCTGTTCCTTAAGTCTGGCGTTCGCGCGATCGATTCCAAGTGTAAAATTGAACAAGCACCTGGTCAGCACGGTGCGCGTAAACCGCGTCTGTCTGATTACGGTGTTCAGTTGCGTGAGAAGCAGAAAGTTCGTCGTATGTACGGCATTCTGGAGCGTCAATTCCGCAACTATTACAAAGAAGCAACCCGCCTGAAGGGCAACACCGGTGAAAACCTGTTGCAGCTGCTGGAAGGTCGTCTGGACAACGTTGTTTACCGTATGGGCTTCGGCGCTACTCGTGCAGAGTCACGTCAGCTGGTTAGCCACAAAGCAGTTATGGTAAACGGTCGCGTTGTTAACATCGCTTCTTATCAGGTATCTCCGAATGACGTAGTCAGCATCCGCGAGAAAGCTAAAAAGCAGTCTCGTGTTAAAGCTTCTCTGGAGCTGGCTGAGCAGCGTGAAAAGCCGACTTGGCTGGAAGTTGATGCTGCTAAGATGGAAGGCGTGTTCAAGCGTATGCCTGAACGTACCGATCTGTCTGCGGACATTAACGAACACCTGATCGTCGAGCTTTACTCCAAGTAAAGCTTAGTACCAAAGAGAGGACACAATGCAGGGTTCTGTGACAGAGTTTCTAAAACCGCGCCTGGTAGATATCGAGCAAGTCAGTTCGACGCACGCCAAGGTGACCCTTGAGCCTTTAGAGCGTGGCTTTGGCCATACTCTTGGCAACGCACTGCGCCGTATTCTGCTTTCATCTATGCCGGGTTGCGCGGTGACCGAGGTTGAGATTGATGGTGTACTGCATGAGTACAGCACCAAAGAAGGCGTACAGGAAGATATCCTGGAGATCCTGCTCAACCTGAAAGGGCTGGCGGTGAGAGTTCAAGGCAAAGACGAAGTTATTCTTACCCTGAATAAATCTGGCATTGGCCCTGTGACCGCTGCCGACATCACCCATGATGGTGATGTCGAAATCGTCAAGCCTCAGCACGTGATTTGCCACCTGACTGATGAGAACGCGGCTATCAGCATGCGTATCAAAGTTCAGCGCGGTCGCGGTTATGTGCCGGCTTCTGCCCGAATTCATTCGGAAGAAGATGAGCGCCCAATCGGTCGTCTGTTGGTTGACGCCTGCTACAGCCCTGTAGAGCGTATCGCCTACAATGTTGAAGCTGCGCGTGTAGAACAGCGTACTGACTTGGATAAGCTGGTCATCGAAATGGAGACCAATGGCACGATCGATCCTGAAGAGGCGATCCGCCGTGCGGCCACCATTCTGGCTGAACAACTTGAAGCTTTCGTTGACCTGCGTGATGTGCGTCAGCCGGAAGTTAAAGAAGAGAAACCGGAATTCGATCCGATCTTGCTGCGCCCTGTTGACGATCTGGAATTGACTGTCCGCTCTGCTAACTGCCTCAAGGCAGAAGCTATCCACTACATCGGTGATCTGGTACAGCGTACCGAGGTTGAGTTGCTGAAAACGCCAAACCTGGGTAAAAAATCTCTTACCGAGATTAAAGACGTGCTGGCCTCACGTGGTCTGTCTCTGGGCATGCGCCTGGAAAACTGGCCGCCGGCAAGCATTGCTGACGAGTAACCGGATCACAGGTTAAGGTTTTACTGAGAAGGATAAGGTCATGCGCCATCGTAAGAGTGGTCGTCAACTGAACCGTAACAGCAGCCATCGCCAGGCTATGTTCCGTAACATGGCCGGCTCTTTGGTTCGTCATGAGATCATCAAGACGACCCTGCCAAAAGCAAAAGAGCTGCGTCGCGTTGTTGAGCCGCTGATTACTCTTGCCAAGACCGACAGCGTAGCTAATCGTCGTCTGGCATTCGCCCGTACTCGTGATAACGAGATCGTGGCAAAACTGTTTAACGAGCTGGGCCCGCGTTTCGCGAGCCGTGCCGGTGGTTACACTCGCATTCTGAAGTGTGGCTTCCGCGCAGGCGACAACGCGCCGATGGCATACATCGAGCTGGTTGATCGTGCTGAGTCTCAAGCAGAAGTAGCAACTGCAGAGTAATCTGTAGACGCGTAAAAAAACCGGGCTTGCCCGGTTTTTTTACGTCCAAATCCAGCCAAATGTGCGCAATTCCCCTGCAGTGCTTAAGATCCCCGCCCCTATCCGCTATGCTAAGGCTTATTCATTAGGCTAACCGAGGCTGTCTGTCATGGGGTTGCTTGATCAATGGGCGGAGCGTCATATCCTTGATGCTCAGGATAAAGGCGAGTTCGACAACCTGCCTGGCCAGGGGCAGCCGCTGGCGCTGGAAGATGACAGCGCGGTGCCGCCCGAGCTACGCGCCGGTTACCGTTTGCTGAAAAATGCCGGTTACCTGCCGCCGGCGCTGGAAGATCGTAAAGAGGCGTTGACCGTTGCTCGCTTGCTGCAAGAGATTAATAGCGAACATCCGGACTATGTCGATCTCAGCAAGCGCATGGCACTGCTGGAGCACCGGCTGCGTCAGGCTGGGATGAGCACCGATTTCTTGCATGGCGAATATCAGCGCGCGCTTGATGGCAAGTTCACCCGAGAGGAGCGGTAATGTTCAAGATAGGTCAGTTGGCCAAGCTCGCCGAAGTGACGCCGGATACCGTGCGTTACTATGAAAAGCAGGGCATGATGGATCACAATGTCCGCACCGAAGGCGGTTATCGGCTGTATACGGAGCAGGACCTGCAGCGGCTGCGTTTTATTCGCTATGCCAAACAGTTGGGCTTTACTCTGGAAACGATCGCCGAATTGCTGTCGATCCGGGTTGATCCTGAACATCATACCTGCCAGGAATCGAAGTCGATCGTCGATGCTCGCCTGAGTGAAGTGGAAAGCAAGTTGGCGGAGCTGACTCGCATGCGCGAATCGTTGAAACGCCTGAGTGACGCCTGCTGCGGCACTGCCCATACCAGCAACTATTGTTCTATTCTGGAAGCCTTGGAACAGGGTGCCAGCGATGATAAAGGCAAAAAAGATTGCTGACGGTACTTTAATTTTTATATTGCCGGCAGTATTATCGGCTCGTTTTATTACCCTACCTTTTACAGGAGCATTATCATGACGAAATATCGTCACACTAAAGGCCAGATTCAAGATAACGCCATTGAGGCGCTGCTGCATGACCCGCTATTCCGCCAACGAGTGGAAAAGAATGTGAAAGGCAAAGGCAGCTATCGGCGTAAAGAAAAACACAACAAAGGCGGTAACTGGGAGGCCAGTGGCAAACTATCAAACGATAATTTACCACTGGCCTTCTGGTTTTAAGGCATTAAAAAAGCCACCTTCATCGGTGGCTTTTTATTGGCATAACTTAATGCTGTTTTACAGTTTTGGCTGCTGTTGCTGGCTCAGCAAATCACGGATTTCCGTCAGCAGTTTCTCTTCTGCGGTTGGTTCTGGCGGCGCTGCTGGCGCTTCTTCCTGCTTGCGGCGCACCTTGTTCATCAGTTTAATCGCCAGGAAGATAGCGAAGGCGACAATCACAAAGTCAAATACGGTCTGGATGAATGAACCATAGTTCATTACCACCGCCGGTACGGCGCCCTGAGCTTCACGTAACACCAGATGGAACTGTTTAAAATCGACGCCGCCAATCAGTAAGCCCAACGGTGGCATGATGATATCGGCCACGAAGGACGAAACAATCTTGCCGAATGCCGCACCGATAATCACACCGACGGCCAGATCGACCACGTTGCCGCGCATGGCAAATTCGCGAAACTCTTTCAACATACTCATAGAACGCACCCCTTGCAGAATTAATAACTCAAGTTTAACAAAGCAATTTCCCTTTGCCACAAATGGAGAGAAGTTTTATCTCCTCCCAAGGCAGAGAACAACTACGCAATTATAGACCATCGCCTAATAAATTCGTTCTACAAGAAGAACGGGCTCGGTTGGAACAAGCGTTCAACGTCCGGCACGAATTTCTTGTCGGTAATAAACATGATGACGTGATCGCCCTGTTCGATTTTGCTGTTGCCGTTGGCGATGATCACGTCGTCGCCACGCACGATTGCACCGATGGTAGTACCCGGTGGCAGCTTGATGTCTTCCACGATGCGGCCGACCACTTTAGATGTGCTTTCATCGCCGTGGGCAATCGCTTCGATCGCTTCTGCCACGCCGCGGCGCAGTGACGAGACGCTGACGATATCCGCTTTGCGCACATGCCCAAGTAGCGCGGAGATGGTTGCCTGCTGCGGGGAAATGGCAATATCTATCACGCTGCCTTGCACCAGATCGACATAGGCGCGGCGCTGGATCAATACCATCACCTTCTTGGCGCCCATGCGTTTGGCCAGCATGGCGGACATGATGTTGGCCTCATCGTCGTTGGTGATGGCGATGAAAACATCCACCTGCTCGACGTGCTCTTCGGCCAGCAGCTCCTGATCGGAGGCATCGCCGTAGAATACAATGGTGTCGTGCAGCTGTTCGGCCAGTTCGGCGGCGCGTTGCTGATTCCGCTCGATCAGTTTGACGTTGTAGTCTTTTTCCAGCTTGGCGGCCAGGCCGGCGCCGACGTTACCGCCGCCGACGATCATGATGCGCTTATAGGGTTTTTCCAGCCGCTGCAGTTCGCTCATCACCGCGCGGATATGCTGTGAGGCGGCGACGAAGAACACTTCATCACCGGCTTCGATAATGGTCGAGCCCTGCGGACGGATCGGACGATCCTGGCGGAATATGGCGGCGACGCGGGTATCGATATGCGGCATGTGCTCGCGCATTGAAGAGAGCGCATTGCCGACCAACGGGCCGCCGTAATAGGCTTTAACCGCGGCGATGCTGACCTTGCCTTCGGCAAAGTTGACCACCTGCAGCGCGCCAGGGTATTCAATCAGCTTGTAGATATAGTCGATGACCAGCTGCTCCGGCGAAATCAGATGGTCGATTGGCACCGCTTCCGGCAGGAACAGTTTCTCCGACTCGCGGATGTATTCCGGCGCGCGGATACGGGCGATACGGTTAGGGGTATTAAACAGAGAATAGGCGATCTGGCAGGCGATCATGTTGGTTTCGTCGGAGTTGGTGACGGCGACCAGCATGTCGGCGTCTTCTGCGCCGGCTTCGCGCAGCACCCGAGGGTGGGAACCATGCCCCTGAACCACCCGCAAATCGAATTTATCCTGCAGCTGACGCAAGCGGCCGGAATCGGTATCGACGACGGTGATATCGTTGTTTTCACCCACCAGGTTTTCCGCCAGCGTCCCGCCAACCTGACCGGCACCAAGAATAATTATTTTCATCGTGTTCTCTGCTTCACACTGAAAGACTTAGGGCGCGCACGCACGCCCTGAAGCATTACATTTTAATCAGCTTAGCGTAAAAGAAGCCATCGCCGTCCTCGGGATGCGGGATATTCTGTCGCCCTGGCCGCTGCGCATCGCCGGTTTCAACCAGCTTGGCATCGGCGTGGCGTTGCAAGAACGCGGCGATCTGGTTGCTGTTTTCATCCGGCAGGATAGAACAGGTGGCGTAAACCATCACTCCGCCTGATTTTAGATGCGGCCAGACGGCTTCCAGAATTTCTGCCTGCAGTGCGGCGAGTTCGGCGATGTCGCGATCGCGGCGCAGCCATTTGATGTCGGGATGACGGCGGATCACACCGGTGGCGGAACAAGGCGCGTCCAGCAGGATGCGGTCGAACTGCTTGTCCCCGCACCACTGCTGCGGAGTGCGGCCATCACCCAGTTTAACCTCTGCGTGCAAACGCAGACGCTGCAGGTTCTCTTTGACTCGCGCCAGGCGCTGTTCGTCGATATCGACCGCCATGACGTGTGCTTTCGGCGCCGCTTCCAAAATATGCGTGGTTTTGCCGCCGGGTGCGGCGCACAGGTCGAGGATCTGTTCGCCGTTTTGCGGATCCAACAGATCGACACACCCCTGGGCTGAGGCATCTTGCACGGTGACCCAGCCTTCGGCGAACCCTGGCAGATCGGTCACGGCGCAAGGCGCCAGCAAACGCACTGCATCGGCATAGTCTGCATGAGTTTCCGCGGCGATGCCGGCGTCGTTCAGCAGCTGCAGATAAGCGTCACGGGTATGATGCAGGCGGTTGACGCGCAGCCACATCGGCGGCTTCTGGTTATTCGCGTCGACGATCTGTTCCCAGTTGGCGGGATAAGCCTGTTGAATGCGTTTCAGTAACCAGCTGGGATGCAGATAGCGGCTGTCATTGTTAGAGGCGCGTTGCAACAGCTCTTCCTGCTGGCGTTGAAATTGGCGCAAGACGCCGTTAATCAGGCCTTTTAACTGCGGGCGTTTCAGCGCTACCGCACCTTCCACGGTTTCCGCCAGCACGGCGTGCGCCGGGATGCGGGTATACAGCAGCTGATACAGGCCAACCATCAGCAAGTAGTGCAGCGTACGCTGCTTACCGGTCAGCGGCTTGGCCATCAATTGCTGAATGTACCATTCGAGCTGCGGCAGCACGCGTAACGTGCCGAAACACAGCTCCTGCAGCAACCCGCGATCTTTGTCACTGATGGAGGTTTGCAGCGCCGGCAGGACAGTGCTGAGCGACTGCCCCTGATCCAGCACCTGGCCGATGGCTTTGGCAGCGATGCTGCGGAGATTGTAATTATTTTTCATAGGCTGAAGCTGATAACGATCGGCATTAAGAAAATAACGGCCCGGCGATGAACAGCCGGGCAGTGGGGTGACTTACAGCCGGTTACCCGGGGTAAACCATTCACGACGTGAATTTAACAGGTCCTGCGCCGACATCGGTTTCTTGCCGGCGGGCTGCAGCTGGATCAGATTGAGGATGCCGTCGGCGGTCGCCACCTGAATGCCGTGCTTGTCGGCATGAACAACGGTGCCCGGCTCCGCGTTGGCGCTTTGCGCCAGCACGCTGGCCTGCCACACTTTTACCGGTTGATCGTCGATGGTGAAGTAGCTGATCGGCCAAGGGTTGAAGGCGCGGATGCAGCGCTCCAGTTGTGCGGCGGACAGGTTCCAGTCCAGGCGAGCTTCTTCTTTGCTCAGCTTCTCGGCGTAAGTGACCAATGCTTCGTCCTGTACTTCGCGGGTGGCGCTGCCGTCGGCCATTTGGCGCAGCGTCGTCAGCATGCCCTGCGGGCCGAGCTGGGCCAGTTTGCCGTAGAGACTGGCGCTGGTGTCGTTGCTCTCAATCGGGCAGGCGATCTTGTGCATCATGTCGCCGGTATCGAGGCCGGCGTCCATCTGCATGATGGTCACGCCGGTTTCGCTGTCGCCGGCCCAGAGCGAACGCTGGATCGGTGCCGCGCCGCGCCAGCGAGGCAGCAGCGAACCGTGTACGTTGATGCAACCGAGACGCGGCATATCCAGCACCGCTTGCGGCAGGATCAACCCGTAGGCAACCACCACCATCACGTCGGCGTTAAGATCGGCCACCAGGCGCTGGTTCTCTTCTGGGCGCAGCGATTTGGGCTGAAATACCGGCAGTTGGTGTTGTTCAGCCAGCACTTTTACCGGGCTTGGCGTCAACTTGTTGCCGCGGCCTGCCGGGCGGTCAGGCTGGGTAAAAACGCCGACAATCTGGTGCTCAGATGACAACAGCGCGTCAAGATGACGCGCTGCGAAGTCTGGTGTTCCGGCGAAAATAATCCGTAAAGAGTCAGACACGTTGATTTCCTGATCGGTTAGGCGCGGGCTTGGAGCTTGGCCATTTTTTCCAGTTTCTGACGAATGCGCTGGCGCTTGAGCGGCGACAGGTAATCGACGAACAGTTTACCCATCAGGTGATCCATCTCGTGCTGGATGCAGATCGCCAGCAGATCGTCCGCTTCCAGCTCGAAAGATTTGCCTTCGCGATCCAGCGCGCGGATCTTCACCTGCGCGGCGCGTGGTACCAATGCACGCTGCTCGGGAATGGAAAGACAGCCTTCCTCGATGCCGGTTTCGCCGCTTTTTTCCAGCAGCTCCGGATTGATCAGCACCAGGCGCTGATCGCGATTCTCGGAGACGTCGATCACGATAATGCGCTGATGGATATCCACCTGAGTCGCAGCAAGGCCGATGCCTTCCTCTGCGTACATGGTTTCAAACATATCATCCACGATGCGCTGGATATCTGCATTGACTTCTTTTACCGGCGCTGCGACTTTGCGCAGACGCTCGTCTGGGAAATGTAATACCTGCAAGACTGACATATATCTTTAGATCTGTATCCGAGTAATGAACGAGGTTTAACCTCTATTCTAGACATTTCCCGGCCTGATTGACAGCATTGCGCACCAATTGCTCAGATTGGTAATACCACCGTTTTTGCTGAGGGAACAGAGGATGCGGCCGGAAGAGATCGCTTTACGGATGCGGGGGGTTACGGGGCTGCAGACCGTCGTGGCCAGCCGGATCGTGCGGCAGTTATCGCAAATGGGTGGCGAGCCTCGCCGCGCGTTGCGTGAACTGGGATTGAATGAACGGCAACGGGCACAGTTCAACCAGACGGATCCCGGTTATCTGGCGGCCACCTTGCGCTGGCTGGAAGTGCCGGCGCACCGTATGCTGAACTATGCAGCGGCCGGCTATCCCGAATGCCTGGCTCAGATCGACGATGCGCCGCTGTTCCTGCTGATCGATGGAGATCCTCAGGCGCTGTTGCGCCCGCAACTTGCCATGGTTGGCAGCCGGCAGTTCAGCCACTACGGCGAGCGCTGGGCTAACCATTTCGCCGAGGAATTGGCGCGTTGCGGTTTCACCATCACCAGTGGTTTGGCGATCGGCATCGACGGCATTTGCCATCGCGCAGCGCTGGCGGCCGGGGGTTGCACGATAGCGGTGTTGGGCTGCGGGCTGGCCAATGTCTACCCGCGGCGGCACCACAGGCTCGCAGAGCAGATAGTCGAGCAGGGCGGTGCGGTGATTTCAGATCATTTGGTCACCGATTTGCCCCTGGCCGACCATTTTCCGCGCCGCAACCGCATTATCAGCGGGCTGAGCCAGGGCGTTCTGGTCATAGAAGCCTCGTTGCGCAGCGGTACCCTGGTGACGGCTCGCTATGCGCTGGAGCAAGGGCGTGAGGTATTCGCCTTGCCGGGGCCGTTAGGGAACCCGATGAGCGAAGGCACGCACTGGCTGATCCAACAGGGCGCGCATCTGGTGACTGGGCCGAAAGATATCGCAGAATTGCTGGGAAGCGGCCTTCAATGGTTGCCACTGAACGAAAATACAACTATTTGTGCGTCGCAGGCTGAAGTTGAATTGCCATTTGCCGATGTGTTGGCTAACGTAGGAGATGAGGTGACACCTGTTGACGTCGTCGCTGAACGTGCCGGCCAACCTGTGCCAGTGGTGGTAATCAAGTTACTCGAGCTGGAGTTAGCAGGGTGGATCGCAGCTGTACCCGGCGGCTATGTCCGAATAAGGAGGGCAAGCCATGTTCGACGTACTCATGTACTTGTTTGAAACTTATATCCACAATGAACCAGAGATGCGCGTCGATCAGGATCAACTGACCGATGATCTCGCCCAGGCGGGGTTTCATCAGGATGATATCTACAACGCGTTGAATTGGCTTGAGAAGTTGGCCGACCTGCAAGAAGGTCAAAATGCGCCTTACTTTATGGATGCCGATCCGCTGGCGATGCGGATCTATACCGAAGAGGAAAGCGCGCGTTTGGACGCCGGCTGCCGTGGTTTTCTCCTGTTCCTGGAACAGATTCAGGTATTGAACCTCGAAACCCGTGAAATGGTTATCGACCGCGTTATGGCTTTGGATAATGCGGAATTCGATCTCGAAGATCTGAAATGGGTCGTGTTGATGGTGCTGTTTAATATCCCCGGATATGAAAGCGCCTATCAGCAAATGGAAGAACTGTTGTTTGAAGTGAACGAAGGTTATCTGCATTGAGCCGATAACGCGCATAGAAGACGTTATGACAAAAAACGCGATTTTTGCCGCCAGGCAAAATGAACCCTGTCCGGAATGCGGGGCCGAGCTGGTGATCCGTAGCGGTCGCCACGGCCCCTTCCTCGGCTGTTCCCAGTACCCTGAATGCCAATATATTCGGCCGCTGAAAGCACAGGCCGATGGGCATGTCGTTAAGGTGTTGGATGGGCAACAGTGCCCGAAGTGTCAGGCGACGTTGGTGCTGCGCCAGGGGCGCTACGGCATGTTTATCGGCTGCAGCGATTATCCGCAGTGCGATCACACAGAAGTGATCGACAAGCCTGACGAAACCGCCATTACCTGTCCGCAGTGCGGCCAAGGCAAACTGCTGCAGCGCAAGTCGCGTTACGGCAAGGTTTTTCACTCCTGCGATCGTTACCCGGAATGCCAGTTCGCTCTCAACGTTAAACCCGTCGCCGGTGAATGCGCCTATTGCCATTATCCGCTGCTGATGGAAAAGCGCACGGCAAAAGGCCCCGTCCTGTGCTGTGCCAGCAAGCTGTGCGGAAAACCCGTTGCGACTACAGAATAATCACATCATGAATTCAGAATTAAGCCCGAATCTTTTATCTATCATCGATGCTTTGCATCAACAGCAGGTGATTGCGTATCCCACCGAAGCGGTATTCGGCCTGGGTTGCGATCCCGACAGCGAGCAGGCGGTCAATGCATTGCTGGCGCTGAAACAGCGGCCGTGGGAAAAGGGGCTGATTTTGATCGCCGCCGACTATGCGCAGCTTAAGCCTTATATTGACGACAGTACGCTCAGCGAACAGCAGCGCGCGACGATGTTTGCCAGCTGGCCTGGGCCGGTAACCTGGGTTTTGCCCGCTCGGCCGGAGACGCCGCGTTTGTTGACCGGGCGTTTCAGTTCACTGGCGGTGCGCGTCAGCGATCATCCGCTGGTGCAGTTGCTGTGCCGGCAGTACGGCAAGCCGCTGGTGTCGACCAGCGCCAATCTCAGTGGGCTGGAGCCATGCCGCAGTGCGGATGAGGTCACGCGGCAGTTCGGCGAAGCTTTCCCGGTATTGCGCGGCAAGGTGGGTGGCCGTCTTAATCCTTCCGAAATCAGAGACGTTCTGACCGGCGAACAGATCCGTCAGGGCTAGAGGTAATGGGCATGGAGAAGTTTGCGGTATTTGGCAACCCTATCGGCCACAGCAAGTCGCCGCGAATTCATGCGCTGTTTGCTGCCCAGACCGGCATTGAGCATCCTTATGGGACGGTGTTGGCGCCGCTGGACGGTTTTGAAACCAGCCTGCAGGCGTTTATCCGCGCCGGAGGGCTGGGGGCGAACGTCACGGTGCCTTTCAAGGAGCGTGCTTATTCGGCCGCTTCTGAGCTGAGCGAGCGCGCGGCGATGGCCGGTGCGGTCAACACCCTGAAGGTATTGCCGAATGGCGAGCTGTTGGGGGATAACACCGACGGCATCGGTTTGCTGACCGATCTGCAGCGCCAGCAATTGATTCGGCCGCAGGATCGCATTCTGCTGGTGGGCGCCGGCGGTGCGGCACGCGGCGTGATCCTGCCGCTGCTGTCTTTCGGCTGCCGGCTCACGATCACCAACCGCACTTTCAGCCGGGCTCAGGAATTGGCCGACGCTTTCCGGCATCTGGGGGAGATCTCGGCGGCGCCGATGGATCAACTGGATCCGCAAGCGTTCGATCTGGTGATCAATGCGACGGCGTCCGGCATCAGCGGGGAGATCCCGGCGTTGCCTGCAGGCGTGGTGAATGCGCAAACCCGTTGCTATGACATGTTCTATCAGCAAGGCGTTACGCCATTTCTGGCCTGGGCGCAGCAGCAGGGCGCAACGGAATACGCCGATGGGCTGGGTATGCTGGTGGGGCAGGCGGCGTATGCTTTCCTGCTGTGGCACGGAGTAATGCCAGAGATAGAACCAGTCTTGCGCCAGCTGCGCAGCGAGCTGGCGGCATAAATCCTACCCCGTTCTCTTTATAGGGAACGGGGCGCCCAATCAGATATCTTCCGACAGGTATTCGTCTTTCCAGCGTACATAGTTGTTAGAAGAATAAAGCAATCCCTCCAACTCGGCGGCGGTCAAAGGCCGAACCTGGCGTGCCGGGCTACCCATATAAAGATAGCCGCTGGCCAGGCGTTTGCCTGGCGCCACCAAACTGCCGGCGCCAATCATCACGTCATCTTCTACAACTACGCCGTCCAACAGGATCGATCCCATCCCGACCAGCACCCGGTTGCCGATGGCGCAGCCGTGCAGCATCGCTTTATGGCCCACGGTAACGTCTTCGCCAATTAACAGGGGATAACCGTCGGGGTTATGTTCGGAGCGGTGAGTCACATGCAGCACGCTGCCATCCTGAATATTGCTGCGTGCGCCGATCTTTACCGCATTGACGTCGCCGCGAATGGCGACCAGCGGCCAGATGCTGACGTCATCCGCCAGATCGACGTCGCCGATCACGACGCTGGAAGGATCGATCAAGACGCGCTGACCGAGTTTGGGGGTGTATTGAAGATAAGAACGTACTGCATCGGACATGGTGCTTGCCTCACGTCGGGATCATATTTACCGGCAATACTAGACCCTGGCGATGGAATTACAACCAACGGCAGCGCCGGATCCTGCGGAAAATGGCCCTGATCGCACAAGATCCACCCGGAAGGGCTGAAAAGTGTGCAAACAGAAAGAAAAGATCAAAAAAGGGGTTGTGCAAAAAACTCGGATCCCTATAATGCGCCTCCATCGACACGGCGCAAGTGATTCACTTCACACAGCGGCCGGGAAGAAAGAGAAAAAATCCTGAAAATTAGGGTTGACTCTGAAAGAGGAAAGCGTAATATAC
>NZ_JBJNOO010000016.1:0-5461 GCF_052166595.1 Serratia sp. CY81684
GCAATAGCGCGGTGGTCCCACCTGACCCCATGCCGAACTCAGAAGTGAAACGCCGTAGCGCCGATGGTAGTGTGGGGTCTCCCCATGCGAGAGTAGGACACTGCCAGGCATCAAATAAAGCCGAAAGCCCTGAACTGACGTTCAGGGCTTTTTGCTGTGCGTAAAATAAATATCCTGACAGTATCTATTACTTTGAAAAATGCCTTTTTGGGCATATGTAGCTTATCCTTATAAGGAAGCATAATGTTTCTTTACTAGGGAAATAGCCAGCTAAATATATAATTGATAGTTCCAGATTATTATTTAAATAATAAAAATATCTATCTATGAACAGACTGATGAGAATTATCCGGTTATATCAAAGATAAGTCTTAATTCTTCAGTGTATTAGTCGATAAATTTCACGTTAATTAAAACAAATATTAGCCAGACGCCTCGAATCGAGTAGACTAGGCGGAAGATTATTTCCGTATGGGTACTGAACGTTATGTCTACTGAAAGCGCGTCTTTAAAAAACCACAATACGTTTGCGCTCCCGGTCAACGCAGCGCACCTGATCATGGCCGATAGAATTGAGCTGATGCTCAAGGTGTGGCAACAAACGCGCAAGCGTCAGGAGCCGTTGCTGATTCTCGGTGAAGGTAGCAACGTGCTGTTCCTGGAGGATTTTTCTGGCACAGTAATGGTCAATCAGTTGAAGGGCATTGATGTTCGGGAAGATAACGATGCCTGGTATCTCCACGTCAGCTCCGGTGAAAATTGGCATGACCTGGTGCAATATACGCTGCAGGCCGGGATCTGCGGTCTGGAAAACCTGGCGTTGATTCCTGGATTGGCCGGTTCCGCCCCTATCCAGAACATCGGCGCCTACGGCGTCGAATTGAAAGACGTCTGCGAGTATGTCGATCTGCTGGACTTCTCTACCGGCGCTATCGATCGTATTCCGGCTGCCGAGTGTGGTTTTGGCTACCGGGAAAGTATTTTCAAACACCGTTTCCAGACCGGACATGTCATTGTCGGGCTGGGTCTGCGTCTCAACAAACAGTGGCAACCTAAATTGAGCTACGGCGATCTGGCCAAGCTGGATCCTGCCACGGTGACGCCACTTCAGGTATTTGAATCCGTATGCGCCATGCGCCGTAGCAAGCTGCCCGATCCGCGTGAAACCGGCAATGCCGGCAGCTTCTTCAAGAATCCGCTGGTGAACGCAGAGAAAGCCGCAGAACTCATCGCTCAATATCCCGGTATGCCGCATTATCCACAGCAGGATGGCCAGGTGAAGCTGGCCGCCGGATGGCTTATCGATCAATGCGAACTGAAAGGATATCGTATCGGTGGCGCTGCGGTACACCGCCAACAAGCGCTGGTGCTGGTGAACATCGCCAACGCCCACAGTCAGGATGTGGTGGCGTTGGCGCGCCACGTACGCAAGACGGTGGCTGATAAATTCGGCGTGTGGCTGGAACCTGAGGTGCGTTTTATTGGCGCGACCGGTGAACTGAATGCCGTGGCGGTGCTGTCATGAAAGATACCAAGGTTCCGTTAAAACTGATCGCGCTGCTGGCTGACGGCGAATTCCATTCCGGTGAACACCTCGGTGAGTCACTGGGCATGAGTCGCGCGGCGATCAATAAGCATATTCAGACCATTCGCGAATGGGGACTGGATGTCTTTACCGTGCCCGGAAAAGGCTATAGCCTGCCTGGCGCCATCCAGCTGTTGGAAGCCAAGCGAATCCTCAGCCTGCTGGAAGACAAGCGTGTAAGCGTGTTGCCGGTGGTCGATTCCACCAACCAATACTTGCTGGACCGCATCGACGAATTGCACTCTGGTGATGCCTGCGTCGCTGAATACCAACAGGCTGGACGAGGGCGCCGCGGGCGGCAGTGGATCTCGCCATTCGGCGCTAATTTATATCTGTCGATGTTCTGGCGACTGGAGCAGGGGCCGGCAGCGGCTATGGGGCTTAGCCTGGTGATCGGGATGGTGATGGCGGAGGTCTTGCAGCGTCTCGGTGCGGCTGATGTGCGCGTGAAGTGGCCTAACGATCTTTATCTGAACGATCGTAAATTGGCGGGGATCCTGGTCGAACTGACGGGAAAAACCGGCGATGCGGCTCAACTGGTCATCGGCGCCGGCATCAACCTGGCGATGCGTGATACCAATGCCAGCGCCATTACTCAGGGATGGATTAACCTACAGGAAGCGGGAATTCAGATCGATCGCAATGAACTGGCTGCAACCTTGCTTAATGAACTGCGTCAGTCATTGAAACAATTTGAGATAGACGGACTCGCGCCCTTTATCGGTCGCTGGCGTACCCTGGATAACTTTATCGACAGGCCGGTCAAGCTGCTGATTGGCGAGCGGCAGATTGTGGGTATCGCCCGAGGAATCGATTCACAGGGCGCACTGTTGCTGGAACAGGACGGGGAGATCAAGCCCTTCATCGGTGGCGAGATATCGCTGCGCAGCGCGGAATAGTGAGAAAAGACAAGGGGACAGTAACGTCCCCTGAATCGATCGGTAGGCTTACTTTCTTAAACGCACGCTTTCAACGGCGTGGTTAGCGCTTTTGGTCATTATCAGGCTGGCGCGTTCACGGGTGGGCAGTATATTCTGCTGCAAATTCAATCCGTTAATTTCATTCCATAATTGCGTGGCGATATTAATCGCCTCCGGTTCCGGCAATTTTGAATAATTATGGAAATAAGAATCGGGATTGGAAAATGCGCCCTGACGGAATTTCAGAAAACGATTGATATACCAGCTTTGCAATAGCGTCTCCGGCGCATCGACATATATAGAGAAGTCGACAAAGTCGGAAACGAATACGCGATGCGGATCGTGAGGATAATCCATACCGCTTTGCAATACGTTAAGCCCTTCCAGGATCAGAATATCCGGTTGCTCGATGACTTTATTACCTTCGGGCACAACGTCATAGATCAAATGGGAATAAACCGGAGCGGTGACGCGTTTGGCGCCGGATTTCACTTCCGACACGAATTTCACCAGGCTATGCATATCGTAAGACTGCGGGAAGCCTTTTTTCTTCATCAGGCCGCGTTCGTTCAGCACCTTATTAGGGTGCAAGAAGCCGTCGGTCGTGATCAACTCAACGCTGCGGTGTTCTGGCCAACGGCTCAACAACGCCTGCAACAGACGTGCGGTTGTGCTCTTACCTACGGCTACGCTGCCGGCGATGCCGATGACATAGGGAATCTTTTGCCCGTCGGTGCCGAGGAATTGCTCGAGCACCGCCTGCCTACGCAGGTTGGAACTGATATAGAAGTTCAACAGCCGTGACAGCGGCAGATAAATCTGCGCAACTTCTTCCAACGAGAGATCTTCGTTAATCCCTTTCAGTTTAACGATCTCTTCTTCCGACAACGTCAGCGGCACCGAATCTCGCAACGCAGCCCATTGGGTACGATCGAACTGTAGGTAAGGCGTTGCTAAAGATTGATCTCTTTTTATCATAAGCCAAATTCTGCCTGTTAACGCAGGTTGGGAAAGGCGCCGGACGCCAACTCCAGAGAATAAACAAGCTGCATATTATAGACAGCTTCGTTTTTGGCGTAGACTTTTTTCGCAAAAGTTGTCGATAGGCAGCAGTTTATGTCAATTGTGCGAAGCGGCGCGCAGTTGATAAAGCGGGGTTGCAAGGCGGTATCATCAGAGCCGGATACCGCCTGAAGACTAACTGGCGATGGCGCGCGAAGGCTGATTTACGGTGAACAGACGTTTGTAATAAATGACGGTCGGATGGTAATGCCCATCGGGACCCGCTGCATAATCCGGCAGCTCACCCAAACAGCGATAACCCAGGCTGCGATAAAGCGCCTCTGCCGCCGAACCGGCCTGCGTATCCAGATACAATAGCCCGCGTTGCTGCTGCAGTGCCGCGTACTCCAGCGTCTTCATCAGAGCCTGACCTACGCCGTTGCGGCGAGCACGGCTATGCACCAACAGCTTCACCACCTCCGCACGATTACGGCCGTTCGGCTTCTGGCAAAGCTCGAGTTGCACGGTGCCAACGACGCCGCGATCGTCACGGGCAATCCACAGCAGCAGCTCACCTTTGGCCAGGGCCGGTCGCAGACTGTGGAAGTAGCTCTCGGCGTCTTCGTGAGGAATTAAGGTGTCGTAACCGACAGAAGCGCCGTGCGTGACGGCATCGGTCAACAGGCGGGCCAATTCATCGCGGTAAATTGGGAGCGTAGCGGCGTTGATAGGCACTATTTTCATCGGTCATTCCTCCTGGGATGGGGGTAATGAAGAGAAGCAATAACTGAGCCACAGCGGCGAAAGGCATAGCAACGGCAAAAGGGCGAGGGATCAGTGTAGCCCACGCCGCAGTCCGGGGCAGGTATCCCCTTTTTGGTGCATCGATCCCGCTCACAGTTTACCATCGCGGGTTAAGTGTTTTGAGAAGCCCGACACGGAGAAAGCGGCGCTCAAGGCTTGCAAAAAGTGGATGAAATTGTAGAGAATGATTGCCGCGAGTGATGAATGTTTGCACGCCGCAGGCTGCAAATTGCATGACAGTATGCAAAATTGACTGATTTATGAGCGAAAGTGCGCGTAAAGCAATTTTTTTGTTGCATAGGTCGCCCGCTCTACCTAGAATGCGCTGCACTTGATGCCGGCTTAGCTCAGTAGGTAGAGCAACTGACTTGTAATCAGTAGGTCACCAGTTCGATTCCGGTAGCCGGCACCATTCAAGTCACAAGTAGTTAAAATCTGGTGGGGTTCCCGAGCGGCCAAAGGGAGCAGACTGTAAATCTGCCGTCACAGACTTCGAAGGTTCGAATCCTTCCCCCACCACCAAATCTTGCCTTCGGCGATTAACTGAGATGCGATAAATACCGCAACGGTTGATGGCGGGAGGAGAGGGCGAAAGCCTTCGGCAAGGTTCGAGCTGTGCAGCGCAAGGCGCAGCCGGCCCGAAGGATGCGAGCCGAGTGATGAACAATCCTGCTCCATCCCAAAATTCTACAGAAAAATCAGGTAGCCGAGTTCCAGGATGCGGGCATCGTATAATGGCTATTACCTCAGCCTTCCAAGCTGATGATGTGGGTTCGATTCCCACTGCCCGCTCCAAGATGTGCTGATATAGCTCAGTTGGTAGAGCGCACCCTTGGTAAGGGTGAGGTCGGCAGTTCGAATCTGCCTATCAGCACCACTTCTTAATTTCTCGCCCCCTGATTTTCTTTCTGTTCTGGATTCAACGAGCAAATGCTTGGTTGATGTGGTGATACCACCGATTTATCCGTGTCTTAGAGGGACAATCGATGTCTAAAGAAAAGTTTGAACGTACAAAACCGCACGTTAACGTCGGTACTATCGGCCACGTTGACCACGGTAAAACTACCCTGACTGCAGCGATCACTACCGTACTGGCTAAAACCTACGGCGGTTCTGCACGTGCTTTCGACCAGATCGATAACGCGCCAGA
>NZ_JBJNOO010000017.1:0-2311 GCF_052166595.1 Serratia sp. CY81684
AACCGACCGTGCCGCTGCCGCCGACGATGCCGCCGTTCTGCACGCTGACATCCGAGGTGACCGAGCCGTTGATCGCCAGCCGCCCCTGATTAACCAGCGTCGGGCCGGCATAGGTGTTGGCGCCGGTCATGACCAGCGTGCCCATCCCTTCTTTAGTCAGGCCGCCATGGCCGGAGATGTTGTTGGAGTAGACTTCCAGCTCGCAACTGATGTCGTCACACTTTCTGGCGTGCAGCGTGCCGGCATCCACCTCGGCGCCCAGACCCGGAATATTGGCGACAAACTGGGTCGGGCCGTAGGCCACGCCCGTCGGATCCGGAATGCGGAACTCCGCAGGAATATCTTCGACGGTATAGAACATGCCCGGGCCGTTGATGGCCTTGCCCAGGTTGATCATCCCCCAGCCGTAGAGCGCGTCGATGCCCGGCGCGCCCATGTCGGTGGCGGTGGTTTTCAGCACGTCGGCAATCTGCGCCGAGCTCATGTACGGGAAGCGCTGCAGCAACACCGCCACCGCGCCGGTGACGTGCGGTGTCGCCATCGAGGTGCCGTTTTTATTGCCGTAGTCCGACACCAGGTTGGCCGGATCGGAACCGTTGGCCACGGTGCTGTAGATTTTGCTGCCCGGCGACGAGACGCAGAAGCTGGCGGTATAGCCGCAACGGGAAGAGAAGCTGCTGATGGTGTAAGGCACGCTGTTGGTCGATGTCGCATCCTGCGCCACGCTGGCGACCGACAGCCAGTTCGGCGCGATGTCCGGCACGAAATAGGCCAGCCCGCTGATCACATCCGGCTGGTTGTAGTTGCCGTCGTTACCAGCGGCGAACAGCACCAGAATATTTTTGCGCGCCGCGTCGATGGCGCCCTGATAGCCTGCGCCGGCCAGGCTGCCGAGCAGCGGCTTGACCTGATCGAACTGTTCCTGCGCATCCTTCAGCTCAAAGTGCAGCGCGTTGGGATCGCGGCCGCCGTCGGACAGGAAATCGGGAATACTGACGCCCCAGCTGTTGTTGATCACCCGCACGCCGCTCTTGATCATCGCCTGCCAGCCGGCATTGGTGACGGCGCCGTCCAGGCCGAGGAATTCGCCGTAGGCCGGGCCGTCGTTGTCGTTATCGACGCTGATCACCTGCGAATCGAAGGCCACGCCGTGCATGCCGACGCCGTCGCGGTTCGCCGCGCTGATCCCCGCGACGTGCACCCCGTGATTGCTCAGCATGCCCTGCGAGCCGCTGTAGAAGTGGAAGGTGCCGTCGAAGTAAAAGCGATCGCCGGCGTTAATCCCCGGCCGGTGCGGATCGGTATAGGCGCGATAGCCTTCGGTGACGACGTTGATCAGTTTGCCGTCGCCGGCAAACTCGGGATGGCGGTTGACCGGGGTATCGAAAATGCCCACCTTCTGCCCTTTGCCGGTGTAGCCGGCGGCGTAGGCCTCATCGGCGTGGATCGCCCCCAGCCCCCAGTTGGCGTTGAATTCGGCGCTGCGCCAGCTGGCCGGATCGCCGGCTTGGCCATTCACCTCGTGCGGCGCCGCCTGCGCATACCCCGCCAGCGCCATGCAGCAGACCAGCGCGTTCAGCCGCCACGGCGAGCGACGAGCGTTTCCTTTGCTGTCAAAACCCATTGTTGTTGTCATTTCCTTACCTTTTGCTTGTTATTGGCCGACGCCCCAGGTGCGCCGGGTTCTCATTAGCAGGATGTGAAAAAGGAACCGCCCGCAGACGGTTCCCGTACAAGGATTGAGTCGATGTTGCTTAGAAGCGCCAGGTGAAACCGGCGTTGACGCTGTTGTCCTGATGGTTCTGCGACAGCAGCCCGCCATAGCCCAGCGACAGCGAGGCGTTCTCGTTCACCGCCACTTCCGCCCCCGCCTTCAGCACCATGCCGTCGCGCGACACCGGCACGCTGTCCACCACGAACGGCGCGTTGCCGCCGTTGAACCGCAGCCCGGTGCCGCGCTCCAGCCCGCCGTACTGGTGTTGCCACCCCAGCTCGCTGCGCAGCGCCACCGTCGTGCCCGGGCTCACCTGCCACGCGGTGTCCGCGCGCAGCCCCAGCGTCGACACCGTCGCGTCGGTGTGCTGCTTGTCGCCGCGCAGCGCAGCTGCGCCGCCGCTTTCCGCGATGCCGTTGTTTTCAAAGTTCACGTACGCCAGGTTGACGAACGGCTCCAGGTTCAGCCACTCCCCCTGCACGCTGTAACCCGCTTCCGCGAACAGCTGCTCGGTGCGCGCGCTGTACTTCGCCGTGTCGCGGTCCGACTGCATCCCGTAGTTCACCGACCGTTTGGTGTCGATGCGGTGCCAGGTGT
>NZ_JBJNOO010000018.1:0-1603 GCF_052166595.1 Serratia sp. CY81684
CGAACGATGGAAACATCTTCGGGTTGTGAGGTTAAGTGACTAAGCGTACACGGTGGATGCCTAGGCAGTCAGAGGCGATGAAGGGCGTGCTAATCTGCGAAAAGCGTCGGTAAGGTGATATGAACCGTTATAACCGGCGATACCCGAATGGGGAAACCCAGTGTGTTTCGACACACTATCATGTCATGAATACATAGTGGCATGAGGCGAACCGGGGGAACTGAAACATCTAAGTACCCCGAGGAAAAGAAATCAACCGAGATTCCCCCAGTAGCGGCGAGCGAACGGGGAGGAGCCCAGAACCTGAATCGGCTTGTGTGTTAGTGGAAGCGTCTGGAAAGTCGCGCAGCAAAGGGTGATAGCCCCGTACACTAAAATGCACAGGTCGTGAGTTCGATGAGTAGGGCGGGACACGTGACATCCTGTCTGAATATGGGGGGACCATCCTCCAAGGCTAAATACTCCTGACTGACCGATAGTGAACCAGTACCGTGAGGGAAAGGCGAAAAGAACCCCGGCGAGGGGAGTGAAATAGAACCTGAAACCGTGTACGTACAAGCAGTGGGAGCACCTTCGTGGTGTGACTGCGTACCTTTTGTATAATGGGTCAGCGACTTATATTTTGTAGCAAGGTTAACCGTATAGGGGAGCCGTAGGGAAACCGAGTCTTAACTGGGCGACTAGTTGCAAGGTATAGACCCGAAACCCGGTGATCTAGCCATGGGCAGGTTGAAGGTTGGGTAACACTAACTGGAGGACCGAACCGACTAATGTTGAAAAATTAGCGGATGACTTGTGGCTGGGGGTGAAAGGCCAATCAAACCGGGAGATAGCTGGTTCTCCCCGAAAGCTATTTAGGTAGCGCCTCGTGAACTCATCTTCGGGGGTAGAGCACTGTTTCGGCTAGGGGGCCATCCCGGCTTACCAAACCGATGCAAACTCCGAATACCGAAGAATGTTATCACGGGAGACACACGGCGGGTGCTAACGTCCGTCGTGAAGAGGGAAACAACCCAGACCGCCAGCTAAGGTCCCAAAGTCATGGTTAAGTGGGAAACGATGTGGGAAGGCATAGACAGCCAGGATGTTGGCTTAGAAGCAGCCATCATTTAAAGAAAGCGTAATAGCTCACTGGTCGAGTCGGCCTGCGCGGAAGATGTAACGGGGCTAAACCATGCACCGAAGCTGCGGCAGCGACGCTTAGGCGTTGTTGGGTAGGGGAGCGTTCTGTAAGCCGTTGAAGGTGGCCTGTGAGGGTTGCTGGAGGTATCAGAAGTGCGAATGCTGACATAAGTAACGATAAAGCGGGTGAAAAGCCCGCTCGCCGGAAGACCAAGGGTTCCTGTCCAACGTTAATCGGGGCAGGGTGAGTCGACCCCTAAGGCGAGGCTGAAAAGCGTAGTCGATGGGAAACAGGTTAATATTCCTGTACTTGGTGTTACTGCGAAGGGGGGACGGAGAAGGCTAGGCTAGCCGGGCGACGGTTGTCCCGGTTTAAGCGTGTAGGGGGTGTGACCTGGTAAATCCGGTTGCATATCAACCCTGAGGCGTGATGACGATGCACTACGGTGCAGAAGTAGTTGATGCCCTGCTTCCAGGAAAA
>NZ_JBJNOO010000020.1:0-1064 GCF_052166595.1 Serratia sp. CY81684
GCGGATGGAGCTGAAGCCAGTCGAAGATACCAGCTGGCTGCAACTGTTTAATAAAAACACAGCACTGTGCAAACACGAAAGTGGACGTATACGGTGTGACGCCTGCCCGGTGCTGGAAGGTTAATTGATGGGGTCAGCCGCAAGGCGAAGCTCTTGATCGAAGCCCCAGTAAACGGCGGCCGTAACTATAACGGTCCTAAGGTAGCGAAATTCCTTGTCGGGTAAGTTCCGACCTGCACGAATGGCGTAATGATGGCCAGGCTGTCTCCACCCGAGACTCAGTGAAATTGAACTCGCTGTGAAGATGCAGTGTACCCGCGGCAAGACGGAAAGACCCCGTGAACCTTTACTATAGCTTGACACTGAACATTGAGCCTTGATGTGTAGGATAGGTGGGAGGCTTTGAAGCGTGGACGCCAGTCTGCGTGGAGCCATCCTTGAAATACCACCCTTTAATGTTTGATGTTCTAACTCGGCCCCATAATCTGGGGTGAGGACAGTGTCTGGTGGGTAGTTTGACTGGGGCGGTCTCCTCCCAAAGAGTAACGGAGGAGCACGAAGGTTAGCTAATCACGGTCGGACATCGTGAGGTTAGTGCAAAGGCATAAGCTAGCTTGACTGCGAGAGTGACGGCTCGAGCAGGTACGAAAGTAGGTCTTAGTGATCCGGTGGTTCTGAATGGAAGGGCCATCGCTCAACGGATAAAAGGTACTCCGGGGATAACAGGCTGATACCGCCCAAGAGTTCATATCGACGGCGGTGTTTGGCACCTCGATGTCGGCTCATCACATCCTGGGGCTGAAGTAGGTCCCAAGGGTATGGCTGTTCGCCATTTAAAGTGGTACGCGAGCTGGGTTTAGAACGTCGTGAGACAGTTCGGTCCCTATCTGCCGTGGGCGTTGGAAGATTGAGAGGGGTTGCTCCTAGTACGAGAGGACCGGAGTGAACGCACCACTGGTGTTCGGGTTGTCATGCCAATGGCATTGCCCGGTAGCTAAGTGCGGAAAAGATAAGCGCTGAAAGCATCTAAGCGCGAAACTTGCCTCAAGATGAGTCTTCCCTGG
>NZ_JBJNOO010000021.1:0-857 GCF_052166595.1 Serratia sp. CY81684
GGCTTGATGGAGCCTGGCTTAGCCAGTACCTGACCACGTTCGATTTCTTCACGTTTGATACCACGCAGCAGAACACCTACGTTCTCACCAGCACGGCCTTCGTCCAGCAGTTTGCGGAACATTTCAACGCCAGTACAGGTAGACTTAACGGTGTCTTTGATACCAACGATTTCAACTTCTTCGCCAACTTTGATGATACCGCGCTCAACACGACCGGTAACAACGGTACCACGACCGGAGATGGAGAATACGTCTTCGATTGGCAGCAGGAACGGCTTGTCGATAGCACGCTCTGGCTCTGGGATGTAGCTGTCCAGGGCTTCGGCCAGTTCGATGATTTTCGCTTCCCACTCAGCTTCGCCTTCCAGCGCTTTCAGCGCGGAACCGCGGATTACTGGCAGGTCGTCGCCTGGGAAGTCGTAAGCGGACAGCAGTTCGCGAACTTCCATTTCTACCAGTTCCAGCAGCTCTTCATCATCAACCATGTCGCATTTGTTCATGAATACGATGATGAAAGGAACGCCAACCTGACGACCCAGCAGGATGTGCTCACGAGTCTGAGGCATTGGGCCGTCAGTCGCAGCTACTACCAGGATCGCGCCGTCCATCTGAGCAGCACCGGTGATCATGTTTTTCACGTAGTCGGCGTGCCCTGGGCAGTCAACGTGCGCGTAGTGACGAGTCGGGGTGTCATACTCAACGTGGGAGGTGTTGATGGTGATACCACGAGCTTTTTCTTCTGGCGCGTTATCGATCTGGTCGAAAGCACGTGCAGAACCGCCGTAGGTTTTAGCCAGTACGGTAGTGATCGCTGCAGTCAGGGTAGTTTTACCGTGGTCAACGTGGCCGATAGTACC
>NZ_JBJNOO010000022.1:0-817 GCF_052166595.1 Serratia sp. CY81684
GTTTCAATATCGACCGAGATAAAGCCTTCATGTTCAACGCTCATTTTTAACCTCGCTGGTGCGTGGGTGCTTGCCGCCGCCTTCCCAGTCGCGGGTGCGCAGCCACTGTTCAAAATAAAACAGCCAGAGCGACGCCCAGGGAATGATCGTGTCGCTGATTTTTAACTGGGCACGCCATTCGCTGAGCCCATCGTCGGCCTGTGAGCCAGGCAAAAACAGGCACAGCCTGGCGCCGGGAATATGCTTATCGGCGGGATACAGGTGCGGAATAGCCCGCGTACCGGCCAACGCGAAGAGATCCGGTTCTGTCACCACGCAAATCGGTGGGGTGAGCAGGCTATATCGGATCGCGACCTTGTAGCGGCGGCTGAACAGCGAGGGTTGCAGCCATCCTTCCCATAGCAGGGTGCGATCGTGATGGATAATGCGCAGCCGTTCATACGGGCTGCCGGCTTTCAACGCGTGATATTGCTGGGCGAGGGGCAGCGGTTTGCAGTGATGCTTGATAACCACGTTATTCACCGTAGAAGGTGTTTTTAGGCACGCTGGCATGGGCTGCCGTACTGGCGAGGCCGGTGGCAATCAGCCCGCCGGTTTTCTTATCAAGATGCAGGCTGCCTTGTTCTCTGGCCGACTGCATATGCTCCATCAGTCGTTGCCTGACGACATCGACCGGCGTTTTGCCGAAGCTGTCTTCGAGGCTCAGGAACAGGTTATCTTCCCCCACGCTGGCGGCGATGGTGTTAAACGTCGCCTGGGCCGCGGCATGCCACTGGTAAAAGGTTTCACTGCGCTGAGGGCCCTCATCCTGCTCTGA
>NZ_JBJNOO010000023.1:0-636 GCF_052166595.1 Serratia sp. CY81684
TTTGTGATTCATGACTGGGGTGAAGTCGTAACAAGGTAACCGTAGGGGAACCTGCGGTTGGATCACCTCCTTACCTAAAGATATTAGTTCGAGTGGCGTGCTCACACAGATTGTCTGATAGAAAGTAACGAGCAGAAATACCTTTATAGGCTTGTAGCTCAGGTGGTTAGAGCGCACCCCTGATAAGGGTGAGGTCGGTGGTTCAAGTCCACTCAGGCCTACCACTTCTCATGAAGTGGAAAAGGTACTGCGCGTGACTGTATGGGGCTATAGCTCAGCTGGGAGAGCGCCTGCCTTGCACGCAGGAGGTCAGCGGTTCGATCCCGCTTAGCTCCACCATATAGTCCGGTATTTCAATACTTCAGAGTATATTGGCGACAGTATGCTGCGAAGTATTTTGCTCTTTAACAATCTGGAACAAGCTGAAAATTGAAACATGACGGCTGAAATTTATCCCTCCGTAGAAGTATTGGGATAAAGAGTAACCTGTCATAGAGTCTCTCAAATGTTTGCAGCGCGAACGATGGAAACATCTTCGGGTTGTGAGGTTAAGTGACTAAGCGTACACGGTGGATGCCTAGGCAGTCAGAGGCGATGAAGGGCGTGCTAATCTGCGAAAAGCGTCGGTAAGGTGAT
>NZ_JBJNOO010000024.1:0-629 GCF_052166595.1 Serratia sp. CY81684
TCACCACCTTCCTCCTCGCTGAAAGTGCTTTACAACCCGAAGGCCTTCTTCACACACGCGGCATGGCTGCATCAGGCTTGCGCCCATTGTGCAATATTCCCCACTGCTGCCTCCCGTAGGAGTCTGGACCGTGTCTCAGTTCCAGTGTGGCTGGTCATCCTCTCAGACCAGCTAGGGATCGTCGCCTAGGTGAGCCATTACCCCACCTACTAGCTAATCCCATCTGGGCACATCTGATGGCAAGAGGCCCGAAGGTCCCCCTCTTTGGTCTTGCGACGTTATGCGGTATTAGCTACCGTTTCCAGTAGTTATCCCCCTCCATCAGGCAGTTTCCCAGACATTACTCACCCGTCCGCCGCTCGTCACCCAGGGAGCAAGCTCCCCTGTGCTACCGCTCGACTTGCATGTGTTAAGCCTGCCGCCAGCGTTCAATCTGAGCCATGATCAAACTCTTCAATTAAAAGCTTGATTTGCTTCCACTCGAGAAGCGATGCTCAAAGATTTACTGCATGAATTTTACTTCAGTTAGTCACTCTTCAAGACTTGATATTTTTTTGCATCCGAAGATGCTGGATATCGTCTTGTGGAGTGCCCACACAGATTGTCTGATAAATTGTTAAAGAGCAGTG
>NZ_JBJNOO010000025.1:0-567 GCF_052166595.1 Serratia sp. CY81684
CTCTGGCTGCTGGCGGAGCTGACCTACCGCTGTCCGCTGCAGTGTCCGTACTGCTCCAACCCGCTCGATTTTGCCGCGCAGGAAAAAGAGCTGACCACCGCGCAGTGGATAGAGGTGTTTCGCCAGGCGCGGGCGATGGGCAGCGTGCAGCTCGGCTTCTCCGGCGGCGAGCCGCTGGTGCGTAAAGACCTGCCCGAGCTGATCGCCGCCGCGCGCGATCTCGGGTTTTACACCAACCTGATCACCTCCGGCATCGGCCTGACCGAGAAGAAACTGCAAACCTTCGCCGACGCCGGGCTGGATCATATTCAGATCAGTTTTCAGGCCAGCGACGAAACGTTGAACGCCGCGCTGGCGGGCTCCGCCAGGGCGTTTCAGCAGAAGCTGGCAATGGCCAGGGCGGTCAAGGCGCTCGGCTACCCGATGGTGCTCAACTTCGTGTTGCATCGCCATAATATCGGCCAGATCGACCGCATCATCGAACTGGCGATCCAACTGGATGCCGACGACGTCGAGCTGGCGACCTGCCAGTTCTACGGCTGGGCGCACCTGAACCGCGAAGGGCTG